>NZ_REFK01000001.1:0-1889421 GCF_003688535.1 Enterobacter sp. WP_7_1
TGCCGTGGGCGCTGGAGAATTGAGGGGGGCTGCTCCTAGTACGAGAGGACCGGAGTGGACGCATCACTGGTGTTCGGGTTGTCATGCCAATGGCATTGCCCGGTAGCTAAATGCGGAAAAGATAAGTGCTGAAAGCATCTAAGCACGAAACTTGCCCCGAGATGAGTTCTCCCTGACTCCCTGAGAGTCCTGAAGGAACGTTGAAGACTACGACGTTGATAGGTCGGGTGTGTAAGCGCAGCGATGCGTTGAGCTAACCGATACTAATGAACCGTGAGGCTTAACCTTACAACGCCGAAGCTGTTTCGGCGGACGAGAGACAGAAGATTTTCAGCTTTGATACAGATTAACAGAATTTGCCTGGCGGCTTTAGCGCGGTGGTCCCACCTGACCCCATGCCGAACTCAGAAGTGAAACGCCGTAGCGCCGATGGTAGTGTGGGGTCTCCCCATGTGAGAGTAGGGAACTGCCAGGCATCAAATTAAGTAGTAAGCCGGTGCATAAATCCGGTGGTTACAGCAGTCTTCGGTGGAGCGGTAGTTCAGTCGGTTAGAATACCTGCCTGTCACGCAGGGGGTCGCGGGTTCGAGTCCCGTCCGTTCCGCCACTTATTAAAAGCCCTGAGCTCACGCTCAGGGCTTTTTTCTTATCTGACGTTTAATTATTGCGAAATTAGCAAAAATCCTCTGCGTTTTGCGATCTTTTTCTCTATAACAACGCCAGCGATAATCTTCCTCAGTTTACGAACATAATGATTGAGGAATAGTATGACTCTCCCTGCATTTGGTCTTGGCACTTTCCGCCTGAAAGACGACGTTGTTATCGCATCGGTTAAAACCGCACTCGAACTGGGTTATCGTGCAGTTGATACGGCACAGATCTATGAAAATGAAGCAGCCGTTGGACAAGCTCTCGAAGAGAGTGGTGTTCCACGTAACGAACTGTTTATCACCACGAAAATCTGGATTGAGAATCTCAGCAAAGATAAGCTGATCCCTAGCCTGAAAGAGAGCCTGAAAAAACTGCGTACTGACTACGTAGATCTGACGCTGATCCACTGGCCATCACCGAATGATGCCGTCTCAGTAGAAGAGTTCATGCAGGCGCTGCTGGAAGCGAAAAAGCAGGGCCTAACCCGCGAAATAGGGATCTCCAACTTCACGATTCCGCTGATGGAAAAAGCCATTGCTGCTGTTGGCGCAGAAAATATTGCGACCAACCAGATTGAGCTGTCTCCATACCTGCAAAACCGCAAAGTCGTGGACTGGGCAAAACAGCACGGGATCCACATCACTTCATACATGACGCTGGCCTACGGTAAAGCGCTGAAAGATGAAGTGATTACGCGTATCGCAGAGAAACATAACGCCACTGCTGCGCAGGTCATTCTGGCATGGGCAATGGGTGAAGGTTATGCAGTGATCCCATCATCAACTAAGCGTGAAAACCTGGCCAGCAACCTGTTAGCAGCGGATCTTCATCTGGATGCTGACGATAAAAAAGCGATCGCAGCACTGGAGTGCAACGATCGCCTGGTAAGCCCGGAAGGTTTAGCTCCTGACTGGGATTAAGTTTGACCCGCCCTCTGTAACCTGAACCCTCACACAGCTCCTCCGGGAGCTGTTTTTATATGTTCACTCAGGAAGTCAATAAAGGCGCGAATGCGCGTGCTTACCGCTCTGTCACTGTAATACACTGCGCTAAAGGGCATTTCGACCGGCAGACGTTTGTCGGCCATCAGCTCCACCAGTTCACCCCGCGCTATTTCCTTATCAATCATATAGTCGGACAAGCAGGCGATCCCGTTTCCTTCAAGACAAAGCTGCTTCAGCGTTTCCCCGCTGTTTGAGGATAACCCGCAGGTAATTTCATAAAGTTGACCATCATGACAGGCGACAGGCCAGGTGTTTAACGACACCGGCTCCGTAAAGCCCAGGCACAGATGCTGCTTCAGTTCTTCAACCGTCTCCGGTTTACCATGTTCGGCAATATACTCTGGTGATGCGATAATTTTGCGGTAGCTGGCAAACAGAGGGCGGGCACGCAAACTTGAATCTGTCAGGGTTCCCGCCCGGATCGCCACATCTACTTTACGCTCGATGAGGTTGATAAACGTCTCTGAGGAGACCAGAGAAAGCGTCATCTCCGGATAGCGTTCGCGGAAAGGTTTGATCAGCGGCATCAGAAAGTGAAGCACCACCGGCGTGGCCGCATCAATACGCAGCAATCCACGCGGCGTGCTGCGGGTCTCCATAATCTCCGTCTCCGCTGCAGCCATCTCCTGCAATACCGACTGCACGCGGCGGAAGTAACGCTCTCCTTCTTCCGTCAGGCTCAGCTGCCGCGTCGTTCGGTTGAGCAGACTCACTCCAAGCTTCATCTCCAGTTTTTTTACCGAACGGCTGATGGCCGAATTAGCCTGTCCCAGCTGTTCGGCCGCGCGGCTAAAGCTGCCGCTTTCAACGACGGCGACAAAGATTGTCAGCTCTTCCGATGTTGCTTTCATTTTTGCACCACCTGCAAAATTCTATTGAGATTTTGACCATTTTTGTTATTTAAGCACTGGCGCATACTGCCTGTCATCTTAATCCTGATGATACGGAGTATTTTATGCCACTGGCGCTACTTGCCCTGACGATCAGTGCCTTCGCAATTGGCACGACCGAATTTGTTATCGTGGGTCTGGTTCCCACTATTGCTAACCAGCTAACGATCTCGTTGCCCTCTGCGGGGTTGCTGGTATCAATCTACGCCCTGGGCGTCGCCGTCGGTGCGCCAGTGCTGACGGCCCTGACCGGACGTTTTCCGCGTAAGCAGCTGTTAGTCGCGCTGATGGTGCTGTTCACCGCCGGCAACGTTCTGGCCTGGCAGGCGCCGGACTACACCACGCTGGTGATTGCCCGTCTGTTGACCGGCCTTGCACACGGCGTGTTCTTCTCGATTGGTTCCACCATAGCAACAAGCCTGGTGCCCAAAGAGAAAGCGGCTTCAGCCATTGCGATCATGTTTGGTGGACTGACCGTCGCACTCGTTACGGGCGTACCGTTGGGAACGTTTATCGGACAACACTTCGGCTGGCGTGAAACGTTCCTGGCCGTCTCCTTGCTGGGCGTCATCGCTCTGGTGACCAGCCTGCTGCTGGTACCGTCGAATATTCCAGGCCGGGCAAGCGCCAGCCTGCGCGATCAGCTGAAGGTGCTCACGCATCCGCGTTTGCTGATTATTTACGCGGTAACTGCGCTGGGCTATGGTGGCGTATTCACCGCCTTTACCTTCCTGGCGCCGATGATGCAGGACCTGGCGGGCTTTTCGCCCAATGCCGTGAGCTGGATTTTGCTGGGATACGGTATTTCCGTTGCCATTGGCAATATCTGGGGCGGCAAGCTTGCGGATAAGCATGGTGCGGTACCGGCACTGAAATTCATCTTCGCCGCCCTGGTTGTTCTGCTGATGATTTTCCAGTTCACGGCTTCGGTACACTACGTCGCGCTGGTCACGGTGCTGGTCATGGGGATCTTTGCCTTTGGTAATGTGCCGGGGCTTCAGGTTTACGTTGTCCAGAAAGCCGAGCTCTATACGCCAAATGCGGTGGATGTGGCGTCCGGGCTGAACATTGCCGCATTTAATATCGGCATTGCGCTGGGCTCCATCATTGGCGGACAAACCGTAGCGCATATTGGATTAGCCCAGACCCCATGGATTGGCGCGGTGATTGTCCTGGTGGCCTTCCTGCTGATTGGCCTGAGTGGACGTCTCGATAAGCCAGCCAGGGTCGCACTGGGTTAACATCAGTAAGTGCTTGCTTACAAAACTGGAAAGCGGTTTCTCAGAAATTGCGTTGAAAGTATGACCTAAAGTCCCTATAACATTAGAACCAGTCCGTTTTCCGGGCTGGTTCATGTTACAGAGGCTGTTTCCAAAAGTGCGAAAAAATACTTATGCCATGCGTTATGTTGCCGGAATGCCCGCGGAGAGGATCTTGCCTCCGGGGTCATTTGCGAGCATAAGCCAGGCATTACCCGCCGGCACACCGTTAAGCAGCGATGAGAAAATCCGTGTACTGGTGTGGAATATCTTTAAGCAGCAGCGTGCCGAATGGTTATCGGTGCTCAAGAATTTTGGAAAAGATGCCCATCTGGTTCTGCTTCAGGAGGCGCAAACTACTCCTGAGCTGGTACGGTTTGCCACCACGAACTATCTTGCCGCCGACCAGGTGCCTGCATTTGTCCTGCCACAACACCCCTCGGGTGTGATGACACTTTCAGCAGCACATCCGGTCTATTGCTGTCCTCTGCGTGAACGTGAGCCTATCCTGCGTCTGGCGAAATCGGCGCTGGTGACGGTCTATCCGCTGCCGGATACCCGAATGCTGATGGTCGTGAACATCCATGCGGTCAATTTCAGCCTGGGCGTGGATGTCTACAGTAAACAGCTACTTCCGATTGGCGATCAGATTGCCCATCACAGCGGCCCCATCATTATGGCAGGCGATTTCAACGCCTGGAGCCGTCCGCGCATGAATGCGCTGTATCGCTTTGCGCGTGAAATGTCGCTGCGTGAAGTTCGCTTTAGCGATGACCAGCGCAAAAAAGCCTTTGGTCGTCCTCTCGATTTTGTCTTCTATCGTGGTTTGAGCGTGCATGACGCCTCTGTCCTGGTAACGCGCGCCTCCGATCACAATCCTCTACTAGTTGAATTCAGTCCCGGCAAACCTGATAAATAATGGTGTGTCAGGTCTGCCGTGGGGCAGGCCTGCGCGGGTGCTGCCCTTTTATTTTTAACCAACAAAGGACAGTACGATGACAACAACACGCTCCCATCATGACAACGTAGAAAAACAGTTTGGTTCTCAGGCAAGTGCCTATCTGAGCAGCGCCGTGCATGCTTCTGGCCGCGATCTGGTGCGTCTCGGTGAGCGTCTGGCGGCGTTCCCGCAGGCGCACGTGCTTGATTTAGGCTGCGGGGCAGGGCACGCCAGCTTTGCCGCTGCACAGCAGGTCGCGCACGTTACCGCGTATGACTTATCCAGCCAGATGCTGGACGTTGTTGCCGAGGCGGCGAGAACAAAGGGGCTGGACAACATTGATACGCGCCAGGGCTATGCCGAATCTTTACCTTTTGACGATGCGTCGTTTGAGGTGGTTATCAGCCGTTATTCTGCTCACCACTGGCACGATGTCGGCCAGGCATTGCGCGAGGTCAAACGTGTTCTGAAGCCGGGTGGCATCTTCATTATTATGGATGTGATGTCCCCTGGACATCCGGTGCGCAATATCTGGCTGCAGACGGTCGAAGCGCTGCGCGATACCTCACACGTGCAAAACTATGCCAGCGGAGAGTGGTTGTCGTTTATCACTGAAGCAGGGCTGATCGCGCGCGCGTTGATTACAGACCGCTTACCGCTGGAGTTCAGCTCCTGGATCGCGCGTATGCGCACCCCGGAAGCATTAAGCCAGGCGATCAGGCTCTATCAGGAGAGTGCGTCCGCGGAGGTAAAAGCGTACTTTGAACTGCAGGAAGATGGATCGTTTACCAGCGATACCATCATGGCCGAAGCGCAAAAAGCGGGATAAACAAAAAAGGCACCGAGGGGAATCGGTGCCTTTTTATCTTTCGAGCGTGTTATCAGGAGTCTGGCGTCGCGCTGTTCTTCACAAACAGCGTCAACTGGTCGCCTGGTTTCAGGTTGTCAGTATCATTGTTCCAGCGCATCACATCCTTGATGTTTACGCCGTGTCGTTTTGCGATACTGGACAGTGAATCACCCTTGCGCACGCGATAGGTAATGCTATCACTGTTGCTGGCGAGACGCTGTGCGCTGCTACCTGCACCTACAGTCAGAGTCTGACCCACTTTCAGGCCGGAGCTGCGCAGATTATTCCACTGCTGCAGATCTTTCGCATTCACGCCAAGACGTGACGCAATGCCCGAAAGCGTATCACCTGAACGAACCTTATAGCTGCGGCTGTTAACTGATGATGCATCCGCGATCAGCGTTGACTGAACGGCGGCGATTTCACCAGAAGCTAAAGACTCGCGTAACTGCTCGGCATGTTTCTGCGGAACCATTACATACTGCGGGCCACTTGCCCCCAGAGTTGAGCCTTTAACGCCAGCATTAAAGGTTTTCAATTTACTTACCGACATACCCGTCATATCAGCAACCTGTTGAATATCAACCGGATTGCTGAGGCGAACACGCGCCAGTGCACGACTTTCGTCTGGTGTTGGCAGTTGTACACCGTAACGCTTGCTGTTCTTGAGAATATCGCTCAATGCCAGCATTTTCGGTACGTAAATCTTTGTTTCCTGTGGCAGTGAGAGCGACCAAAAATCGGTGGATTTACCCCGTGCTTTATTCGCTTTCATTGCCTTCAGTACACGACCTTCGCCACTATTATACGCTGCGACAGTTAACAGCCAGTCGCCGTCAAACATCTTGTTCAGACGTTGCATCATGTCGAGAGCGGCTGTCGTTGAAGCGACAACATCGCGACGCGCATCATAGTTGCGGGTCTGTTTCAGACCATAGTTTCGCCCGGTGCTCGGAATGATCTGCCAAATGCCTGCGGCATTGGCGCCAGACGTCGCGTGTGGGTCAAAAGCGCTCTCCACTATGGGTAGGAGTACCAGCTCCATAGGCATGTTACGTTTCTTAACTTGCCCGGCTATCCAGTACATATACGGCTCTGCCCGTAACGTTACATCGTGGAGATAGCTCTTATTACTTAAATACTTCTGTTTCTGTTCGCGAATCCGGGGATTTTCCGGAATTCCCATCTTTAGCTCGTCGCCAATAGAGGTCCACAAGTCTTGATCCTGCGCGTAAGATGTTCCATCGTCCATCCATCGCGCCGAACTTGCAAACTTCCCTGCTTCCCCTTGACCAGCCGCAGAAAGGCTCTGTGCGTGCTGTTGTACGTTGCTGCCGTTTTGCGACTGGCAACCTACAAGCAGGACAGAGGCGAGTAATATCGCTTTTGCCTTCATGTGTGTGTCAATAGTTGCTTAAAAGACGAGCGATGATAACGGCGAAATTTTGAAAAGGCAACCCGCAATTATCTGAAGTTATCTTTCTTTGACCTTAACCATGCAAATCGTTGTTCTGGTTGTTGCAAATTTGTTTCTTGGTTGATTTTATTAATTAAATCAATATCATCTGTTCGTAAAAATAAATTAATTTGGCGCTCGTTTTTCAGAATTACGGGGAGTGTTTTTTGGTTTTTTGCACGTAACTCCTTCACTTTGTGATAATAATCCTGAATCGCTCGATCCTCGGGTAAGAGGCTCACGGAAAACTTCATATTTCCTAATGTATACTCATGGGCGCAACAAACGAGCGTCTCATCGGGTAGTGCGTTAATCTTCTGTAAAGACTGATACATTTGAGCTGGCGTGCCTTCAAACAGTCTTCCGCAGCCTCCGGAGAACAGCGTGTCGCCGCAAAAAAGATAAGGTTTACTGTAGAAACACAGATGTCCCAAAGTGTGACCTGGTGTGGCAAATACGGAAAACTCCCACTCGCGTATGAGGATATTTTCGCCTTCTTCGACTACATGCGTGATTCCCTTATCTTGTGCCTCTGCCGGTCCGTAAACCACAAGATGCGGAAAATGGGCGCGCAGTTCAGGCACGCCGCCAGTGTGATCGTTATGATGATGCGTCAACAGAATGGCTTCTGGCTGCCAGACGTTCTCTTTTATGGCGTGCAGTACAGGGGCGGACTCTCCGGGATCGACAATGACGCATCGGCGATCGTCGTCAACCAAAACCCAGATGTAATTGTCCTGAAACGCTGGAATACTGATAAGATTCATACATTACCTCTTAGAGCGTGGCGGGTGTTTTGATGAAACCGGCAAGGATACCTCAGACTGTCGCAGCACCGGAACGTTGGGCGGAATTGCCCTGGGGTGAATACTATCGCGAAGCGTTAGAACAGCAGCTGAAGCCCTGGCTCGCGAAAATGTATGGCTTTCACCTGCTTAAGATTGGCAATCTCAGCGCGGAAATCAATACCGAAAGCTGCGCTATCTCGCATCAGGTTAACGTCTCTCTCGGCGGATCGCCGGTTCAGGTGAAGGCAGACCCGTTGCATTTGCCGTTTGCGGAAAAATCCGTCGATGCGTGTTTGCTCGCACATACGCTACCCTGGTGCAGCGATCCGCATCGTCTGCTTCGCGAAGCCGATCGCGTGCTGATTGATGACGGCTGGCTGGTACTTAGCGGATTCAATCCGCTAAGCCTGATGGGCCTGCGTAAGCTGGTACCGGTGCTACGCCGGACTCCACCTTACAACAGCCGGATGTTCACCATGATGCGCCAGCTCGACTGGCTTTCGCTGCTGAACTTTGAGGTGCTCTGCTACGGAGGTTTTCAGGTGCTGCCCTGGGCGAGGCAAGGGGGCGTGGTACTGAGCACCCATCTCCCCGCATTGGGCTGTTTGCAGTTTATCGTTGCGCGTAAGCGAACCATTCCCCTTACGCTTAACCCTATGAAGCAGAGCAAGTCGAAAACGCCCATCCGCCAGACCGTCGGCGCCACGCGGCAGTACAAAAAAACCGATTAGACGTCGGGCTGATAGCCCGCATCTTCATGTGCGGGATTGGATGCCGCAGCACGCGCCAGTTCGTCGCAGCGTTCGTTTTCCGGATGGCCTGCGTGGCCTTTAACCCACTCCCACTTAATCTGGTGCTGGCCCAGCGCAGCATCAAGACGTTTCCAGAGATCGACGTTCTTGACCGGCTTCTTATCGGCGGTTTTCCAGCCGCGTTTTTTCCAGTTATGGATCCACTGGGTGATCCCCTGACGCACGTACTGACTGTCGGTGCTTAGCACCACGTCACAATGTTCTTTTAACGCCTCCAGCGCCACGATGGCCGCCATCAACTCCATCCGGTTGTTGGTGGTCAGAAAATAGCCTTCGCTAAAGGTTTTTTCGTGCTGGCGATAGCGCATAATCGCGCCGTAGCCGCCGGGTCCTGGGTTACCGAGACAAGATCCATCGGTGAAAATTTCTACCTGTTTACGCATCTCTGGTAGACTTCCTGTATTCGAAACGTTCAGTTAAACGATAAGTCTGACATAAATGACCGCTATGAGCACTGCAATTACTCGCCAGATTGTCCTCGATACCGAAACCACCGGTATGAACCAGATCGGCGCGCACTACGAAGGGCATAAGATCATCGAGATCGGCGCCGTTGAAGTGGTGAACCGTCGTCTTACGGGGAACAACTTCCACGTCTACCTCAAACCCGATCGGCTGGTGGATCCGGAAGCGTTCGGCGTTCACGGTATTGCCGATGAGTTCTTGCTGGATAAGCCGACTTTTGCGGATGTCGCTGACGAGTTCCTGGAATATATCAAGGGCGCCGAGCTTGTCATCCATAACGCATCGTTCGATATCGGCTTTATGGATTATGAATTCAGCAAGCTTAATCGTGATATTCCGAAGACGAACACCTTCTGTAAGGTGACGGACAGCCTGGCGCTGGCAAGGAAGATGTTCCCCGGCAAGCGTAACAGCCTGGATGCACTTTGCTCGCGCTACGAGATAGACAACACCAAGCGAACGCTTCACGGGGCGTTGCTCGATGCCCAGATCCTGGCCGATGTCTATCTGACGATGACCGGCGGGCAGACGTCAATGAAGTTCAGTATGGAAAATGAATCCCAGCAGACGCAAGGCGAAGCGGGCATTCAGCGTGTTGTCCGCCAGGCAAGCCGCTTGCGGGTTGTTTTAGCCAGCGATGAAGAGCTTCTTAACCACGAATCCCGACTTGATCTGGTCCAGAAGAAGGGCGGCAGCTGCATGTGGCGCGCCTGAAAAAACTCCGGAATGCCTGTAAAATCATCGTTTGGGCGATTTTTGCAGCAAACGATTCAAAACGTGAGAAAAAGCGTTGACGAGATCGGAGGCGCACCGTAATATGCGCCTCGTTCCCCAAACGGGAACAGTGGAGCGGTAGTTCAGTCGGTTAGAATACCTGCCTGTCACGCAGGGGGTCGCGGGTTCGAGTCCCGTCCGTTCCGCCACTATTCAGAAGGCCTGAATCAGAAATGATTCAGGCCTTCGTCGTTTCAGCCTTCTGTAATCTTATCCCCTTTCTTAGCGTTAACAAAAAGTTAATAAACATGGTGCAATTAATTAACAATTGCACGCATGTAGTGCATTATTTGCACTATGGTTGTGCATTTCATCGCCGCTCCTCTCTTGATACCTCATTCAGAATGTTTCTTTCTGTAAAAATAATTCACGCAGAATCATTTGGTTATCTCCCGCTTTCCAAAAAAACACCGAACCAATTGCGTATTGGTTTGGTTATTGCTTAATCATTAGCACGATAAGCTTCATTCCATATCAATAACTTATCGTTAATAAAAATAAAGCAATGATGAAAGCGAGCGAACCAATATGGAAAAACCGTCACGGTCTCTGGCAAATTCCAGCACCGCGCTTGAGCAGCTGCGCGGGCTTATCAACCAGCATGAGTCAACACCAGGCATACCGCTGCCCACGGAACGTGAGCTGTCGGACACTCTCGGCGTAGGACGACGTGAAGTGCGTCGCGCGCTGGACGTGCTGGAAGAAGAGGGGCGCATCTGGCGTAAGCAGGGCAAAGGGACCTTTATAGGCCCGGCGGCACCTGTTGAACCGCTGGCCCTTCAGGGATTGGTTCAGCAGACCAACCTTCTGGAAGTGATGGAAGCTCGTCTACAGCTCGAACCCGGCTTAGCCCGGCTTGCGGCACTGCGTGCCACCAGGGAAAACCTCGCGCTCATGCAGCGCATGCTGGAACGCATCGACAAGGTCAGCCCGGACGACCGCGATCTCAACGAACTCTGGGACAGCGCCTTTCATCGGGCGATTGCCGAGGCGGCGGGCAACCGTCTGATGCTCGGCCTGTTTGATGCCATTGATGCCGTGCGGCGTGAACCGGGCTGGCAGCATCTGCGCGAGCTGGCACGCACTCCCGAACGTGTCGACAGCTATAACGACCACCACCATAAGATCATGTCTGCGATTATCCATCGCCAGCCTAATGAAGCCGCGGCCGCCATGCGCGAACACCTGCTCAGCCTGCAAACCGCCCTGATTCAGGCGATCCACCTTGAGGACGACTTCACGCCATGACGACAATACCCTTTAAGGACGCCACGCCCGTATTGCGGGTGCAAAACCTCAACGTTACGTTTGCTGGCTCGCCGGTTAGCGTGCTTGATGGTATCTCGCTGACCGTCAGGGCGGGCGAAACGCTGGCGCTGGTGGGAGAGTCCGGCTGCGGGAAAAGTATCACCTCACTGGCGCTGATGGGGTTACTGCCCGCCAGCGCGCAGATTGTCAGCGGTGAGATGCAGTTTCGCCGCCACGATCTGCGAAAGCTCTCGCCGCGGGAATATGCCGACCTGCGCGGCAGCGAGTTGGCGATGATTTTCCAGGAGCCGATGACCTCGCTCAATCCGGCGTTTACGCTGGGCGATCAGCTTAGCGAAGCGGTGATGCGCCACCAGAGCGTCTCGCGCGCAGAGGCGATGAAGGTCGCGCTGCAGATCCTCGTGAAGGTACAGATCCCGGCGGCAGAGATGCGCCTGAAAGCATATCCCCACCAGCTTTCCGGCGGCATGCGCCAGCGCGTGATGATTGCGATGGCGCTGATTAACCATCCCAAACTGCTGATTGCCGACGAGCCCACCACCGCGCTCGACGTCACCATCCAGGCGCAAATCCTCGCCTTGCTCAACGCCTTAAAAGAGGAAACCGGCACGGCGGTGCTGATGATCACCCACGATTTGGGCGTGGTGGCAGAAGTCGCCCAGCAGGTAGCGGTGATGTATGCCGGACAGGTAGTGGAGCAGGGGAGCGTGGAGGCCATCTTTGCCGATCCGCAGCACCCGTACACCATCGGCCTGATGGGCTCGATTCCTTCTCTTGGCGCACGCAAGGGCCAGCTCTCCACCATTCCCGGCGCAGTCCCGCTCCCGGAATCCATGCCGAAAGGCTGCCGTTTCGCGACGCGCTGCCCCTTTGCGCAGACGCGCTGCCATGCTGAAAAACCGCAGCTCTCCACGCTCGGCGCGGGCCATCAGGTCGCCTGCTTCCGCGTGCCGCTCGAACAGCACATCGCCCTGGGAGAAATCGCATGACCACGCCCATTCTTGAAGCCCGTGACCTCAGCAAGCTTTTCCCCGGCCCCAAAAAGCTCTTTACCCCGGCACGGTTTGTCACGGCGGTCGATCGCGTTTCGCTTGCCGTGATGCCGGGCGAAACGCTGGCGATCGTCGGCGAGTCCGGCTCCGGGAAATCTACGCTCGGTCGTCTGCTGCTGCGCCTGCTGGCCGCCAGCGAAGGGCGCGTGTTTTATCAGGGGGAGGAGATCACCGACGCCTCCGGTGTCCGCCTGAACCAGCTCCGGCGCGAGCTGCAAATCATCTTTCAGGATCCCTTCGCCTCGCTCAACCCGCGCATGACGGTGGAGCAGATCGTCGGGGAGCCGCTGTGGCTGCATCAGAACATGAAAAAAGCGGATCGCCAGTACCGCGTTGCCGAGCTGCTTAAAACCGTTGGCCTGCCTGCCGCCTGGGCCGGACGCTATCCGCACGAGTTTTCCGGCGGGCAGCGCCAGCGTATCGGCATTGCGCGCGCGCTGGCCTCGGGACCGAAGCTGCTGCTGGGCGATGAGCCGGTGTCCGCGCTGGACGTCTCCGTTCAGGCGCAGGTGGTCAACCTGCTGGAAAGCCTGAAGCACCAGCTGGGGCTGACGATGGTGATTGTCGCCCACGGCCTGGCGGTGATCCGCCATATGAGCGACCGCGTGGCGGTCATGTATCTCGGGCAAATCGTCGAGCTTGCCACCGTCGACGAGATTTTTGACGCGCCGCTGCACCCCTACACCCAGGCGCTGATCGCCTCGGCACCGCAGATGCAGCCGGGCGTTGAACGCGACGCGCCGCTGCTGCAGGGGGATCTGCCCAACCCGGCCAGCCCGCCGTCCGGCTGCCGTTTCCACACCCGCTGCCCGTACGTTACCGATGAATGCCGCCAGGTTGAGCCGATCAATCAGGTGCTCGACGGCGGGCGTCAGGTTGCCTGTCATCGCTGGCAGGAGATCAACCGCGATCGCAGCGTTATTCAGATCGCACCGCCATCCGCCGCCTTTCTGCGCCGCCGCGCGCTGTTTGAACACGCGGCCACTCACTCGTCCCTTCCTTCAAGGAACTCATGATAATGACAATGCGTAATTCTCTTTTGACCGTACTGGGAAGTGTTATGTTGCTTGGCGCGGCGCTGCCCGCGCATTCTGAAAGCGTGCTGCGAATCGGTCTGGGCGCTGACCCGGACATGCTCGACCCGCATCTGGCGCGCACATACTATGGCCGCTTCGTCTTTGCCTCCCTGTGCGACAGGCTGGTGGACGTGGATGAAAACCTGAAGGTCGTCCCCGGCCTGGCTAAAGACTGGGCGTGGAGTGAGGACGGTAAAACCCTGACGCTCAATCTGCGGGAAGGCGTTACCTTCCACGACGGTGAGAAATTCGATGCCGCCGCGGCAAAATACAACCTCGACCGCGCCCTGACCCTGAAAGGCTCCCTGCGTAAGAGCGAGATCTCCTCCGTTGAATCGGTCGAGGTCACCGGCCCGATGCAGATTGCGCTGCACCTGAAGACCCCCGATGCCGCGCTGCTGATGCAGCTTACCGACCGCGCGGGCGCGATGATGGCCCCCGAGGCTGCGAAAAAGCCTGACTTTGCCGCCCACCCGGTCTGCTCTGGCCCGTACAAGTTCGACAGCCGCGTGTCCCAGGACCGCATCGTTCTGACCCGCTTCGACAACTACTGGAACAAAGACGCCTACCACTTCGACAAAATCATCTATCTGCCGATCCCGGATGCCTCCGTGCGCCTCGCGAACCTGCGCGCGGGCGATCTCGACCTGACCGAAGGCATCGCCGCCAGCGACGTTAAAACCGTCGAAGCCGACAGCAAGCTGGCGCTGGCGAAGGTAACCGGCCTGGGCTATCAGGGCATCACCTTCAACATCAACAACGGCAAGGTGCCGGCGAACGATCCGTTCAAGGACGCTCGCGTGCGCGAGGCATTTTCTCAGGCCATCGACCGCGATGCGTTAAACCAGGTGGTCTTTGAAGGGCTTTACACCCCGGCAAACCAGGCGTTTTCCCCGGTCAGCCCGTATCACGTCAACCTGCCGGTCCCGCCGCGTGACGTCGACAAAGCCAAAGCACTGCTGAAGGCGGCAGGCGTTACCGCGCCGCTGACCGTCAACCTGCTGGTGCCGAACAACCCAACCTCGCAGCAGGTGGGCCAGGTATTGCAGGCGATGGTCGCCGAGGCCGGATTTAACCTGAACCTGCAGATGACCGAATTCGCCACGCTGCTCGATCGCCAGCAGAGCGGTGACTATCAGCTGAGCTTCTCCGGCTGGTCGGGACGCCCGGATCCGGACGGCAGCATCTACGGCTTTATCAACAGCAAAGGCACGCTTAACGACGGCCGCTACAGCAACGCGCAGGTCGATGATTGGCTGACCCAGGCGCGCCAGAGCACCGATCAGGCCGCACGCCAGCCGCTGTACGACAAGGTGGTGAAACAGCTGCAAACCGACATGCCGATTGCCTACCTCTATTTTGAGCCGCGCATTTTCGGTCTGAACAAAAGCGTGCAGGGCTTTAAGCCGTACCCGGACGGCATCGTGCGTCTGGCGGGTTTGACGCTGGCGAAATAAAGGTCCTGAGGAGAGCCCATGCTGGAACTGATTTGCAAACGTCTGCTGCTGGCTATACCAACCCTGCTGCTGGTGAGCATGATGGTCTTCGGGCTGCAAAAGCTGCTGCCCGGCGACCCGCTGATCGCCATGGCCGGGGAGGAGCGCGATCCGGCGGTCATCGCCCAGCTGCGCGCGGAGCTGAACCTCGATGCGCCGATCCCCGTGCAGTATTTCCACTGGCTGACGCGGGCGCTGCAGGGCGATCTGGGCGTCTCCTTACGCACGCACGAACCGGTGACGCAGCTGATTGCCAGCAAGCTGCCGGTCACGCTGGAGCTGTCGCTGCTGGCGATGATTATCGCGCTGGTGTTTGGCATCAGCATGGGGATCCTCGCGGCGGTGAACAAAAACAGCTGGGTCGATCACGGGGCGAACTTCGTGGCGATCTCGGGGATCTCGATCCCGCACTTCTGGCTGGGGATCCTGCTGATTCTGGTCTTTTCGGTGAACCTGCAGTGGCTGCCCGCGTCCGGCTACGTGCCGTTCAGTGAAGATCCGCTCCAGAACCTGCGCATGCTGCTGCTGCCCGCGTCCGTGCTCGGAACCGGCCTCGCGGCGACGCTGATGCGCCATACCCGCGCCTCGATGATTGCGGTCCTGAAGGCGGATTACATCCGCACCGCACGCGCTAAGGGGCTGCTGCCGAAGGCGGTGATTCTGAAGCACGCGTTTCGCAACGCGCTGGTGCCGGTCATCACCCTCACCACGCTGCTGTTCGGCGAGCTGCTGGGCGGCGCGGTGCTGACCGAGCAGGTCTTCACCATTCCGGGATTCGGCAAGATGATCGTCGACTCGGTATTTAACCGTGACTACGCGGTGGTGCAGGGCGTGGTGCTGATCGTGGCGATCGGCTTCCTGATGCTCAACCTGCTGGCCGACGTGCTCTACGTCCTTATCAACCCGAAAATGCGAGGTTAACCATGGCGGAACTGACGACGCAAACCGTTACGCCCGCGCTGCCGCGCGCGCAGAACCGGGTGCTGAAGAAATTCCTTGCCAACAAAAGTGCGGTGATTGGCGCGGTGGTGGTGGGATTCTTTGTGCTGGTGGCGCTGCTGGCGCCGTGGATTGCCCCGTTCGACCCGGTCAAAGCCAACTTCCTGGCGGTGCGCAAAGCGCCGTCGGCGATGTACTGGTTCGGCACCGACGAGCTGGGGCGCGACATTTTATCCCGCATTATCTGGGGGGCTCGCACCTCGCTGATGGCGGGCTGTATGTCGGTCGTTATCGCGGTGGTCATCGGCGTGCCGCTGGGGCTGGTGGCGGGTTACTTCCAGAAGATGTGGGACGGGGTGATCTCGCGGTTTATCGAGGCGCTGCTGGCCTGTCCGTTCCTGATCATGGCGATCGCGCTGGGGGCATTTTTGGGCCCGAGCCTGACCAACGCGATGATCGCCATCGGTCTTTCGGCGATGCCGATCTTCGCCCGCCTGACGCGCGGCCAGGTGATCGCCATTCGCAACGAAGAGTACATCGACGGCGCGCGGGCGATTGGCCTGCCGGACCGCTGGATCATCATTAAATACATCCTGCCGAACGTGATGTCGCCGATCCTGGTGCAGGCCACGCTGGCAATTGCCTCGGCGATTATCGCCGAAGCCAGCCTGTCGTTTTTAGGGCTGGGGCAGCAGCCGCCAAATCCGTCCTGGGGCTCCATGCTCAACACCGCGAAAGGATTTCTGGAGCAGGCGCCGTGGATGTCCGTTTTCCCCGGCGTGGCGATTTTCCTCGCCGTGCAGGGCTTTAATTTACTCGGCGACGGGCTGCGCGACGCGCTCGATCCGCGCCACGACTAAGGAGTCATGATGACCAAAGCGCTTGATTTTACGTCCAGTTACGCCTCACGCCGCCCGCCAATGATGGGCCATAACGCGGTTGCCACGTCGCAGCCGCTGGCGGCGCAGGCGGGAATGAAGATGCTGCAGCTGGGCGGCAACGCCGTTGATGCGGCCATTGCCACCGCGATGGCGCTGACGGTGGTTGAGCCGACCGGCAACGGGATCGGCAGCGACGCCTTTGCCATCGTCTGGGACGGTGAAAAGCTGCACGGACTGAACGCGTCCGGCCGTTCGCCTGCGAGCTGGCATGCGGATCTGTTTGCCGGTAAAACGGCGGTGCCGGAAGTTGGCTGGGACGCGGTGACCGTGCCGGGCGCGGTATCCGGCTGGGTCGCGCTGGCGGAACGCTTCGGCACGCTGCCGCTGACCACCCTGGCGCAGCCTGCCATTGACTACGCGCGCAACGGTTTCCCTGTCTCCCCGCTGATTGGTCATCTCTGGCAGCGCGGCTATAGCAAGCTGAAAGATCAGCCGGGCTTTAGCGCCTGCTTCGCGCCGGAAGGCCGCGCCCCGCGCGTGGGGGAAATCTTCCGTAACCCGGCGCAGGCGAACTCGCTGGAGCTGATTGCCCGCACCAACGGTGAAGCCTTTTACCGCGGCGAGCTGGCGCAGAAAATTGCCGCTTTCGCCAAAGAACACGGCGCGCACCTGACGGCTGAGGACCTGGCAAACCATCGCGTGGACTGGGTAGAGCTGCTGTCGCGAGACTTCGCGGGCGGTTCGGTGCAGGAGCTGCCGCCAAACGGCCAGGGGATCGCCACGCTGATTGCGCTCGGCATTCTGGAGCAGTGCGGCATTGAGAAGCATCATCCGGATTCCGTGCAGTCCCTGCACCTGTCCATTGAGGCGATGAAGCTGGCGCTGGCGGATCTCGACCGCTACGTGGCGGATGAAGAACACATGGCGTTCGCGGCGAAAGAGCTGCTGAGCGACCACTATCTGGAGTCGCGTGCGGCGCTTATCGATCACGATAAGGCCTCAGATTTTGTCTACGGTTCCCCGACGCAGAGCGGCACGGTCTACATCAGCACCGCCGACGCCAGCGGGATGATGGTCTCGTTTATTCAGTCCAACTATATGGGCTTCGGTTCAGGCATCGTGGTGCCGGATACGGGGATTAGCCTGCAAAACCGGGGCTGCGGGTTTGTGCTGGATCCCAATCACCCGAACGCGCTGGCGGGCAGCAAGCGTCCGTTCCACACCATCATTCCGGGCTTTGCGATGGACGGCAACGGCCAGCCGCTGATGTCCTTCGGCGTGATGGGCGGCCCGATGCAGGCGCAGGGGCACATGCAGATGGCGCTGCGCATTATACTGCACGGACAAAACCCGCAGGCGGCAATCGACGCCCCGCGCTGGCGCGTGGTGCAGGGCAGGGAGGTGATCGTTGAATCGACCTTCGATCGCAATACCATCGCTGCGCTGCGCGAGCGCGGGCATCAGATCGTGGTGGAAGATCCGCTTCAGGATTACAACTTCGGCGGTGCGCAGGTAATTTACCGCCTGCCGGAAGGCCACTACGTCGCCGCGACGGAAAGCCGCAAAGACGGGCAGGCGCTGGTGAGTTAATGTTTTATCCCCCCTCTCCCGTTGGGAGAGGGGCGGGGTGAGGGGAAAATTTCACCCAATGCTAAACGGATCCGCATCCTGCCACGCCGGAAACTTCTCGCGGTACTCCTGCAGCGCCGTCAGCGACAGCTCGGCATCAATGCGCGTCGCCTGATGCGGCTCGGCGGTGGCAATGATCTCGCCCTGCGGATTCACCACCCGGCTGTCGCCGCGGTAGTGATGCCCGTTGCCGTCGGTTCCCACGCGGTTACAGCCCACCACGTACGCCTGGTTCTCAATTGCACGCGCTACCAGCAGCGACTGCCAGTGCAGGGAGCGCGGTGCAGGCCAGTTGGCAACATACAGCGCCAGGTCGTAATCGTTGCGGTTGCGCGACCATACCGGGAAGCGCAGGTCGTAGCAGACCAGCGGCAAAATACGCCAGCCGCGCCACTCGAACACCACGCGCTCGTTACCCGCTTCATAGTGATGATGCTCATCCGCCATGCGGAACAGGTGGCGTTTATCGTAAAAATGCACTTTCCCTTCCGGCTCCACCAGCAGGAAGCGGTTCACCGGCCCGCGATCCGTTTGCAGCGCAGCACTACCCGCGATCAGCGCGTTGGTCTGCTGCGCTTTGACATGCATCCAGGCGACCACCTCATCCTGCGGCATTGACTGTTGTGCCGCTTCCATGGCGAAGCCGGTCGTAAACATCTCCGGCAACACAATCACATCGCGCCCGGTAATGCCTTCCAGTTGACGATCAAAGTGGCGCAGGTTGGCGGGGCCATCCATCCACACTAAAGGTTGCTGCAAAATAGAAATCTTCAGACCAGGCACAATTCAGACTCCTCAAACGACCACTTTTTGACACTGTAGCACGACATAACGAGAAAATGTGGCAATAAAAAACCCCGCGCGAGGCGGGGTTTGTATAAGCGAAACGCGTTATGCCGCTTCAGGTTTGCGGTGCTTCTCCGGCAGCTTTACCGGCTGTGTCGCCAGCTCGTCCGGCTCGAAATCATCCACGTTAATGCTGCGCAGACGGCTCTCTTCGGCTTTCACCAGCAGAGCAGCTTCATCTTTATTGATAATGCCGCCGGCGAGCGCCTGTTTTGCCAGTTCGTCCAGACGGGTAAACGGCAGGTTTTTGCCCAGCTGCTTACAGATTTTCTGGTGAATCGGATCGGCAGCCATCACGTCCAGCAGCGCCTCTTCCAGCAGGCCTACCGGGTTATGCGGCGTCGGCGTCAGATACTGACCGCGACCGATGCGGGAGCGGGTTGCGCTCGGTACCTGCAGGATCTTCGCCACCTTGTGGTCCAGCTTGTCGGACGGCGCCAGATGGTGACGACCGGTCGGGAAGATCACCGCGCGCAGGGCTCCCGCCACGAAGCGGTTCGGGAAGTTCGCCAGCAGGTCGTCAATCGCCTGTTCAGCCTGATACATCGCATCCTGAACGCCCCAGTGCACCAGCGGCAGATCCGCTTCCTGACGGCCTTCATCGTCGTAGCGCTTCAGGACCGCAGAGGCCAGGAAGATCTGGCTCAGCACATCCCCCAGACGGGCAGAGATACGCTCGCGACGCTTCAGGCTGCCGCCCAGCACCGCCATGGAGACGTCAGACAGCAGAGCCAGGTTGGCGCTCAGACGGTTCAGATGCTGGTAGTAACGTTTGGTCGCATCGCCGGTCGGCGTCGCGCTGGTAAGACCGCGCGTCAGGCCCAGCCAGAAGCTGCGCACCTTGTTGCTGCCCACGTGACCGATATGTTTGAACAGCAGCTTATCGAAGGCATCCACGTCGTTGTTCTGCGCGGCGGCCATCTCTTCCAGCACGTACGGATGGCAGCGAATTGCGCCCTGACCGAAGATCATCATGCTGCGGGTCAGGATGTTTGCCCCTTCCACGGTGATGGCAATCGGTGCGCCCTGATAGCCGCGCGCCAGGAAGTTGCCTTCGCCGAGCATAATGCCTTTACCGCCTGCGATATCCATTGCGTCAATGATCGACTGCTGCGCGCGGTGGGTACAGTGGTACTTCACAATCGCGGACAGCACGGCCGGTTTTTCGCCCAGCATAATGCCGTAGGTAATCAGAGAGGCAGCGGCATCCATCACGTAGGCATTGCCCGCGATACGCGCCAGCGGCTCTTCGATACCTTCCATCTTGCCGATGGAGATTTTGAACTGACGGCGGATATGAGCATAAGCGCCAATCCCCATCGCGACCGACTTCAGACCGCCGGTTGAGTTCGACGGCAGGGTAATGCCGCGGCCCACGGACAGACATTCCACCAGCATACGCCAGCCCTGACCGGCCATTTTCGGACCGCCGATGATGTAGTCAATCGGCACAAAGATGTCCTGACCGCGGGTCGGACCGTTCTGGAACGGCACGTTCAGCGGGAAGTGACGGCGACCAATTTCAACGCCTGGGGTAGAGGTTGGGATCAGCGCACAGGTAATGCCCAGATCTTCTTCGCCGCCCAGCAGTTTTTCCGGGTCAGAGAGCTTAAAGGCCAGACCCAGCACGGTGGCGATTGGCGCCAGGGTGATATAACGCTTGTTCCAGGTCAGGCGCATGCCCAGCACCTGCTCGCCCTGCCACTCGCCCATGCAGACTACGCCGGTATCCGGGATCGCACCCGCATCGGAGCCTGCTTCCGGGCTGGTCAGCGCGAAGCAAGGGATCTCCTGACCGCGTGCCAGACGCGGCAGGTAGTGATCTTTCTGTTCTTCGGTACCGTAATGCTGCAGCAGTTCGCCCGGGCCTAAGGAGTTAGGCACGCCAACGGTAATCGCCAGGATCCCGGAGACGCCTGCCAGCTTTTGCAGGACGCGAGCCTGAGCGTAAGCGGAGAATTCCAGTCCGCCGTACTCTTTCTTGATGATCATCGCGAAGAAGCGATGTTCTTTCAGATACGCCCATAGCTCTGGCGGCAGATCGGCCATTTCATGGGTGATGGCAAAGTCGTTTGCCATGCGGCACGCTTCTTCCACCGGGCCGTCAATAAAGGCCTGTTCTTCAGCGGTCAGGCGCGGCTGCGGATAGTTATGCAGCTTTTTCCAGTCCGGGTTGCCCTGGAACAGGTCGCCTTCCCACCAGGTGGTGCCCGCATCAATCGCTTCTTTCTCGGTACGCGACATTGGCGGCATCACTTTGCGGAAGCCTTTGAACACCGGCGCAGAGATCATTGATTTACGCATCGGCGCCAGGTTAAACGGCAGAAGAATGATGGCAAGAGGAACTAAAAGCCAGATATTCCAGAGGCCTGCGACGCCAAGCGCAGCCGTCCAGGCCAGAAGAATCAGGCTGCTCAGGAATAAACTTACGCGGTGATAGAACAACACACCGAGCAGAACAACGGTTGCGAGAATGCTCAAAATCATCATAAAGAAAAGCTCCCTTGCTTGTAGGAGGTCTGACCACTTGTGATGATATGGTTGTAGTTGATGTTATTTCCTTTAGCAATGTGTTTACAAAATAATTACAACCTGGTTCACATTGTTCGCGTTTTAGCCGGCACAAAAAATCAAAACGCCAGACGATTCGCAAGGCTTTAGCTTCTCGCTTTTCCCGCTATCCGGTACACTCCACTGTGTTATTTCATCAATACTGAAGGATTATCCTCATGTACCAGGATCTTATTCGTAACGAACTGAACGAAGCGGCGGAAACGCTGGCGAACTTTCTGAAAGATGATGCCAATATTCACGCTATTCAGCGCGCAGCGGTCCTGCTGGCCGACAGCTTCAAAGCCGGTGGCAAAGTGCTCTCCTGCGGTAACGGCGGTTCCCACTGCGACGCTATGCACTTCGCAGAAGAGCTGACCGGACGCTATCGCGAAAACCGCCCGGGCTACCCGGCGATTGCGATTTCAGACGTGAGCCACATCTCCTGCGTAGGCAACGACTTCGGTTACGACCACATCTTCTCCCGCTACGTTGAAGCGGTAGGCCGTGAAGGCGACGTGCTGCTGGGGATCTCTACCTCTGGCAACTCCGGCAACGTGATCAAAGCGATCGCCGCCGCGCGTGAAAAAGGGATGAAAGTCATCACCCTGACCGGTAAAGATGGCGGTAAGATGGACGGTACGGCGGATGTCGAAATTCGCGTTCCGCACTTCGGTTATGCTGACCGTATTCAGGAAATTCACATCAAAGTGATCCACATCCTGATCCAGCTGATCGAAAAAGAGATGGTTAAGTAATACTTCGCTGGGGGGCTCCGGTGCCCCCCGCTGTTGTGGAGGTGTTGTATGTGCGAACTGCTCGGGATGAGCGCTAATGTGCCAACCGATATCTGCTTTAGTTTCACCGGGCTGGTTCAGCGCGGTGGAGGAACCGGGCCGCATAAAGACGGCTGGGGCATCACCTTCTACGAAGGCAAAGGGTGTCGCACGTTCAAAGATCCACAGCCCAGCTTTAACTCACCGATTGCCAAACTGGTGCAGGACTACCCCATCAAGTCCCGCTCGGTGATCGCCCACATCCGTCAGGCAAACCGCGGCGAAGTGGCGCTGGAAAATACCCATCCGTTTACCCGTGAACTGTGGGGCCGTAACTGGACCTATGCTCACAACGGGCAGCTCACGGGCTATAAGTCGCTTGAGACGGGCAATTTCCGCCCGGTCGGCGAGACGGACAGCGAAAAAGCCTTCTGCTGGCTGCTGCACAAGCTGACGGAGCGCTATCCCCGCACGCCCGGCAACATGGCCGCCGTATTCAAATACATCGCGACGCTGGCCTCTGAACTGCGTGAAAAAGGCGTGTTCAACATGCTGCTCTCTGACGGCCGCTATGTGATGGCGTTCTGCTCGACGAATCTGTTCTGGATCACCCGCCGTGCGCCGTTTGGCGTTGCAACGCTGCTCGATCAGGATGTGGAGATAGACTTTCAGAAGGAGACCACACCGAACGATGTGGTCACTGTTATCGCAACGCAGCCGCTGACGGGCAACGAAACCTGGCAAAAGATTATGCCAGGCGAGTGGGTGCTATTTTGTCTCGGGGACCGTGTAATTTGACGCCAGCTGCGGGTGGACGACTTCGTGGCTCAGCGGTTTGCTGACCACGTAACGGCCATCGACGATAGAGACCACAGGTGGCTTGTGGGTCTGCTCAAAGTAGTCGTAACCAGGCTTCAGCTGTTTCCAGAAATCCGCGTAGTATGAGTACTTGTGACGCGCCATGTTGGCGTCCGTCATGCGGAACGGATAGATGCTAACCTGTACGTTAGGCTGCCCAAAGACCAGCGCGCCCGTCACGAACTGGAAAATCTCGTCAATGCCGGAGTCGGTCATCGCATAACAGCCGATAGACACGCAGGCACCGTGGATCATCAGATATTTACCTTCATAACCGTGTGCACGGTCATAGGCATTCGGGAAGCCGATGTTAATGGCTTTATAGAAGCGGCTGTCAGGCTTGAGCTGGCTGCGCTGAACGTTGTAGAACCCTTCCGGACTTTTGAAATCGCCCTGACGCTGTTTTGGCCCCAGTCCGCCGGAGTAGTTACAAATTTTGTAACTATCAAGCAGCTGATATGTCTCGCCCATTTTGACAAACAGATCGAGAGTGCGCTCTTCCTTGAAGATCTGAATATAAACCGGCGATCCCATTAACTGCTGTTTATATTCTTTGCTGATCGGCGTCGTTGAGCTATTACTGCTGAGCAGCCCGGCAAACGACATGCACGGTATCAGAAGCATCGCAATGAACAATGCGATTTTACGCATACTACTAGTTCCTTGATAAAACCATGACCAACTTGCCAGGACGGCAAAAGAGACCCGAAATCAGATTATTCTGTTAGGAGCGCTCACATTAGCACCGCTATAGATTTTCGCAAGAGCCGGGCGGTGAGTTTACAAATTAGTTTTACTTTATAAACCATCAAAATTGCGATGGCTCCAGGAACTTTGCGCATTACGTCGCAATTTGGCGCGCGCGACGGCGGATTCCCTGCCCGCGGGAAGGGGAAAATGTTACACTTTGCGCCCACTGGATTGTTGTTCATGGAAACCTGCTAACCACATGTTTAAAATTAAAAAAGGACTTGATCTGCCGATTGCAGGCGTGCCAGCGCAGCACGTTTCGACAGGCGCAAGTGTCCGTCATGTCGCCATTTTGGGCGAAGACTACCTGGGTATGCGTCCTTCAATGCTGGTACAGGAGGGCGATCGCGTTATCAAAGGACAGGCGCTCTTTGAGGACAAAAAAAATCCCGGCGTGATGTTCACGGCCCCCGCGAGCGGCACCGTTGTGGCCATCAACCGTGGCGAACGGCGCGTTCTGCAGTCGGTGGTTATCCGCATTGAGGGCGATGACAAGCGTGAATTTGCCCATTACGACACCGCAGAAATCGCGTCGCTGAACCGTGACGCCGTTCAGGATCAGCTCCTGGCGTCCGGTTTATGGACCGCGCTTCGTACGCGTCCCTTCAGCAAAACCCCTGTTCCGGGCACGGAGCCGGCCGCGATTTTCGTCACGGCCATCGACACCAATCCGCTCAGCCTGGAC
This sequence comes from Enterobacter sp. WP_7_1, assembly GCF_003688535.1. Classification (NCBI taxonomy): domain Bacteria; kingdom Pseudomonadati; phylum Pseudomonadota; class Gammaproteobacteria; order Enterobacterales; family Enterobacteriaceae; genus Enterobacter; species Enterobacter sp. WP_7_1. Next base: position 24,697 of record NZ_REFK01000001.1, read on the forward strand.
CCGGAACCGGTTATCCTGGCGCAGCGAAAAGCCTTCGATGCCGGACTGACCGTTTTAACCCGCCTCACGTCCGGAAAAGTCCACGTTTGCCAGGCTGGCGGCGGCAAGCTCGGCGGGCATCCGCAGGGGCAGGTCACGTTTAATGAGTTTGCTGGCCCGCATCCGGCGGGTCTGGTCGGGACGCACATCCATTTCCTTGAGCCAGTAAGCCTGACGAAGCGGGTCTGGCATCTTAATTATCAGGACGTCATCGCCATCGGTAAGCTCTTTACTACGGGTGAACTCTGCGCTGAACGGATAATCGCCATCGGCGGACCGCAGGCCGCAAACCCGCGCCTGGTGAAGACGCTGCTGGGGGCAGATATCAACGAACTGCTGGTGGGGGAAACGAAAGAGGGCGAAAACCGCCTGATTTCCGGTTCGGTCCTCAGCGGACGCCATGCTGCCAATGCGCACGCGTACCTGGGACGCTTCCATTTGCAGGTCAGCATTGTGCAGGAAGGGCGTGAGAAAGAGCTGTTTGGCTGGGTTCTGCCAGGCGCAGAAAAATACTCCGTCACCCGAACCACGCTGGGCCACTTCCTGCGTAATAAGCTGTTCAGCTTCTCAACCAGCACGCACGGCGGCGAGCGCGCCATGGTCCCGATTGGCAACTACGAGCGCGTCATGCCGCTGGATATTCTGCCCACCGTGCTGTTGCGCGATCTGCTTGCCGGTGATACCGACGGCGCGCAGGCGCTGGGCTGTCTGGAGCTTGACGAAGAAGATCTGGCGCTCTGTACCTATGTCTGTCCGGGCAAATACGAATATGGACCGGTATTGCGCGAGGTGTTAACCCGCATTGAGCAGGAAGGATAACCGATGGGCTTAAAACACCTCTTTGAAAAAATTGAGCCGCACTTTACCGAAGGGAAGCTCAAAAAGTACTACCCGTTATATGAAGCAACGACGACCATTTTCTACACGCCGGGCCTGGTGACGAAAGGGGCGGCGCACGTTCGCGATGCTATCGACCTGAAACGCATGATGATCCTGGTGTGGTTTGCAGTCTTCCCCGCGATGTTCTGGGGAATGTACAACGTCGGCCTGCAGACCATTCCGGCGCTGCACCACATGTACGATGCCCAGCAGCTGGCGCAGGTGATCCAGTCCGACTGGCACTACCGTCTGGCCCAGTCGTTAGGGGTGAGCTTCGCCGCAGACGCGGGCTGGCTGAGCATGATGACGCTGGGCGCGGTGTTCTTCCTGCCAATTTACATCACGGTATTTGTCGTGGGCGGCTTCTGGGAAGTGCTGTTTGCCATTATCCGTAAACATGAGATCAACGAAGGCTTCTTCGTGACCTCTATTCTGTTTGCCCTGATTGTTCCCCCGACGCTACCGCTCTGGCAGGCGGCGCTTGGCATCAGTTTCGGCGTGGTGATTGCCAAAGAGATCTTCGGCGGCACCGGGCGGAACTTCCTCAACCCGGCGCTGGCGGGACGCGCGTTTCTGTTCTTTGCTTATCCGGCGCAAATCTCGGGCGACCTCGTGTGGACGGCGGCAGACGGTTTTTCCGGCGCGACGCCGCTTTCGCAGTGGGCGGCACACGGCGGCGAAACGCTGGTTAACAACGCGACAGGTCAGCCAGTCACCTGGTTTGATGCCTTTATGGGCAACATTCCGGGCTCCATCGGAGAAGTCTCTACGCTGATGATTTTGCTTGGCGGCGCGATCATTCTTTTTGGTCGCGTGGCCTCCTGGCGGATCGTTGCGGGCGTGATGATCGGCATGGTGCTGACCGCCACCCTGTTTAACGTTATCGGTTCGACCACCAATCCGATGTTCTCCATGCCGTGGTACTGGCATCTGGTGCTGGGTGGCTTCGCGTTCGGCATGATGTTCATGGCGACGGATCCCGTCTCTGCCTCGTTTACAGACAAAGGTAAATGGAGCTATGGCGTGCTCATTGGCGCGATGTGTGTCCTGATCCGCGTGGTCAACCCGGCGTATCCGGAAGGGATGATGTTGGCCATTCTGTTTGCCAACCTGTTTGCGCCACTCTTCGATTACCTGGTGGTGCGGGCCAACATTAAGCGGAGGAAGGCGCGTGGCTGAAGTTAAAAATAACGACAGCATCAGCAAAACGCTGCTGGTGGTGCTGGTGCTCTGTCTGGTCTGTTCTATTGTCGTGGCCGGTTCTGCCGTGGGGTTAAAACCCCTGCAGCAGGAGCAACGTGCGCTGGATAAACAGCGCAACATCCTGGCCGTCGCCGGGCTGATGCAGGAAGGAATGAGCGCAGACGACGTTTCGGCCGTCTTTGCTGAACGTATTTCGGCGCGTCTGGTGGATTTAAAAACGGGTGAACTGCTGGATAAAGACCCGGCAAAATTCAACCAGGCGCTGGCGCTAAAAGATCCGCAGATGAGCCTGACGCTGGAGGCATCGCAAGATCCCGCCGGGATTAAGCGTCGCAGCAACCTGGCCGAAATCTATCTGGTCCGCGACCCCCAAAAACGTATTCAGGAAGTGGTACTGCCTATTTACGGTAACGGTCTGTGGTCAATGATGTATGCCTTTGTGGCCCTTGATACCGATGGCCGCACGGTCAAAGGCATTACGTATTACGACCAGGGCGAAACGCCGGGGCTGGGTGGCGAAGTTGAAAACCCTAACTGGCGGGCACAGTTTGTCGGCAAGAAAGTGCTCGACGATAACGGCCTGCCTGCGCTGAAGGTGATGAAAGGGGCGGCACGTCCCGGTGACGACTACGCCGTTGACGGGCTTTCCGGCGCTACGCTCACCTCAAAAGGCGTGCAGCACAGTTTTGATTTCTGGATGGGCGAGCTGGGCTTTGGTCCTTTCCTGAAAAACGTACGTGAAGGAGCGCTGAACAATGGCTGATACCGGTGAACTGAAAGAAGTTAAAAAAGTGCTCATTGGCCCACTGCTCGCCAATAACCCGATCACGCTCCAGGTGCTGGGTGTCTGTTCTGCTCTGGCGGTGACGACCAAGCTGGAAACGGCGGTTGTGATGACGCTGGCGGTAACGCTGGTCACGGCGTTCTCCAGCATGTTTATCTCGATGATCCGCCACCATATCCCCAACAGCGTGAGGATCATCGTGCAGATGGCGATCATCGCCTCGCTGGTGATCGTGGTCGATCAGCTGCTGCGCGCTTTCGCCTATGAAACCTCCAAACAGCTCTCGGTGTTTGTCGGGCTGATTATCACCAACTGTATCGTCATGGGGCGTGCGGAAGCCTACGCCATGAAAATGCCGCCGCTGGCGAGCTTTATGGACGGTATCGGCAACGGCCTGGGCTACGGCGTGGTCCTGCTGACCGTGGGGTTCCTGCGTGAGCTGATTGGCAGCGGCAAGCTGTTTGGCATCACGGTGCTGGACACGGTGCAGAACGGCGGCTGGTATCTGCCAAACGGCCTGTTCCTGCTGGCCCCTAGCGCGTTTTTCATTATCGGTTTGTTGATCTGGCTGATTCGTACGCTGAAGCCAGAACAGCAGGAAAAGGAGTAACCGACGATGGCTCATTACCTGAGTTTGTTTGTGCGGGCGGTGTTTGTTGAAAACATGGCGCTCGCGTTTTTCCTCGGCATGTGTACGTTCCTTGCGGTTTCCAAAAAAGTGTCGACGGCATTTGGTCTCGGTATCGCGGTCACCGTGGTGCTCGGCTTGTCTGTACCGATCAACAATCTGGTGTACAACTTTGTGCTGCGGGACGGCGCGCTGGTGGAAGGGGTTGATCTCAGCTTCCTGAACTTCATCACCTTTATCGGGGTGATCGCGGCGCTGGTGCAAATCCTCGAGATGATCCTCGATAAGTACTTCCCGTCGCTCTACAACGCGCTGGGGATCTTTCTGCCGCTGATCGCGGTGAACTGCGCCATCTTTGGTGGCGTCTCGTTTATGGTGCAGCGTGATTACAACTTCAGCGAATCCGTAGTGTACGGTTTTGGTTCCGGCATCGGCTGGATGCTGGCGATCGTCACCATGGCGGGGATCCGCGAGAAAATGAAATATGCCAACGTGCCTGCGGGTCTGCGTGGCTTGGGGATCACCTTTATCACCACCGGGCTGATGGCGCTGGGCTTTATGTCCTTCTCCGGTGTGCAGCTATAAGGGCAAACAGATGGAAATTATCCTTGGCGTGGTGATGTTCACGCTGATTGTACTGGTGCTGTCAGGGCTTATTCTGGCGGCGCGCGCGAAGCTGGTAAATTCCGGCGACGTGGTCATTGATATTAACGACGAGCCGCAGAATCAGATCCGCACGTCGGCGGGAGACAAGCTGCTCAACACGCTCTCCGGTAACGGCATTTTTGTCTCCTCAGCCTGCGGCGGCGGCGGTTCCTGCGGGCAGTGCCGCGTGACGGTAAAAGAGGGCGGTGGCGATATTCTGCCAACCGAGCTGGCGCATATCACAAAGCGTGAGGCAAAAGAGGGCTGTCGTCTGGCCTGCCAGGTCGCGGTGCGTCAGAACATGAAGATTGAGCTGCCGGAAGAGATCTTCGGCGTCAAAAAGTGGGAGTGCGAGGTTATCTCTAATGATAACAAAGCCACCTTTATTAAAGAGCTGAAGCTGCGGGTGCCGGAAGGCGAGCATGTCCCGTTCCGCGCCGGAGGATACATTCAGATTGAATGCCCTGAGCACGCTGTGGCCTATGCGGACTTTGACGTGCCGCATGAGTACCGCGCCGACTGGGACAAATTCAATCTCTTCCGCTTTGTATCTGAGGTGAAAGAGCCGACGCTGCGCGCCTACTCAATGGCCAACTACCCGGAAGAGAAGGGCATCATCATGCTCAACGTGCGTATCGCCACGCCGCCACCGAATGTGCCGGATGCACCGCCGGGCGTCATGTCGTCATACATCTGGTCCCTGAAGCCTGGCGATAAGGTGACGATCTCCGGCCCGTTCGGGGAGTTCTTCGCGAAAGATACCGATGCGGAAATGGTCTTTATCGGCGGCGGTGCCGGAATGGCCCCGATGCGCTCGCACATCTTTGACCAGCTCAAGCGGCTGGGTAGCCAGCGTAAGATCAGCTTCTGGTACGGCGCGCGCTCGCTGCGCGAGATGTTCTATGAAGATGAGTTTGAACAGCTGGCGCGTGAAAACCCGAACTTCACCTTCCATGTGGCGCTTTCCGATCCGCAGCCGGAAGATAACTGGACGGGCTTTACGGGGTTCATCCACAACGTGCTGTATGAAAACTACCTCAAACAGCACCCGGCGCCTGAGGACTGCGAGTTCTATATGTGTGGTCCGCCGATGATGAACGCCGCCGTGATTAAGATGCTGAAAGATCTCGGTGTCGAAGATGAGAACATCTTGCTCGATGACTTTGGAGGCTGATGATGCTGACGTTTCTGGCAACCTTTGTGGTTTTTGTGCTTGTCATCTTCGGCATGTCGTTAGGCTGGATCGTTAAGCGGAAAAGCATTCAGGGCAGCTGCGGCGGTATTTCCTCTATTGGGATGGAAAAGGTTTGCGACTGCCCGGAACCGTGCGATGCGCGGAAGAAAAGGATGGCCCGCGAACAGCAGCGCATTATTTAGTCTTGTCGGTCGGGTAAGGCGAAGCCGTCTCCCGACAATTCCCACCCACACTTCTCAACCCTCATTTGTTTACTGTATACTTATCCAGTGATAAGTGAGGGCTTACTATGCGCAAAATAATCCATGTCGATATGGACTGCTTTTTTGCCGCAGTGGAGATGCGTGACAACCCGGCGCTGCGGGATATTCCCATCGCCATTGGCGGCAGCCGCGTTCAGCGTGGTGTCATCAGCACCGCCAACTATCCTGCGCGCAAATTTGGCGTGCGCAGCGCCATGCCGACGGCGATGGCCTTAAAGCTTTGCCCTCATCTCACGCTTCTGCCAGGCCGTTTTGAAGCCTATAAAGAGGCTTCCCTTCATATTCGGGAAATCTTCTCCCGCTATACCTCTCTGATAGAGCCGCTGTCGCTGGACGAAGCCTATCTGAATGTGACCGACAGCGTGCACTGTCACGGCTCCGCCACGCTGATGGCGCAGGAGATCCGCCAGACGATTTTCAACGAGCTGAATCTGACGGCTTCGGCGGGCGTCGCGCCCGTTAAATTCCTTGCCAAAATCGCCTCCGATTTAAATAAGCCCAACGGTCAGTACGTCATCACGCCTGACGAGGTGCCGGCGTTTTTGAAAACGCTGCCGCTTGGCAAAATACCCGGCGTGGGAAAAGTCTCCGCCGCAAAGCTGGAAAGCATGGGGCTACGCACCTGCGAAGATGTGCAGCGAAGCGATCTCGCCATGCTGCTCAAGCGCTTTGGAAAGTTTGGCCGCGTGCTGTGGGAGCGCAGCCAGGGAATTGACGATCGCGATGTGAACAGCGAGCGGCTGCGGAAATCCGTCGGCGTTGAGCGCACCCTCATTGAAGATATTCATGACTGGTCCGAATGCGAAACCATTATCACGGAACAGCTTTACCCTGAGCTGGAACGACGCTTAAGCAAGGTGAAGCCGGACCTGCTCATTGCCCGTCAGGGTATCAAATTAAAATTCAATGACTTCCAGCAGACCACGCAGGAACACGTCTGGCCGCGTCTGAATAAAGACGATCTTCTCGCGACGGCGAAAAAGGCATGGGAAGAGCGCCGGGGCGGGCGAGGGGTCAGGCTGGTGGGTTTACACGTCACGCTGCTGGATCCGCAGTTAGAGCGCCAGCTGGTTCTGGGATTGTAAAAAAGCCCGGTGCGCTACGCTTACCGGGCCTACGTTTTTCACCCTCTCCCTGTGGGAGATGGCTGGGGTGAGGGTATTACTTAACGGGGATCGCTTTCAGCAGCTCAGTCAGCAGCGTCCAGTAGTGACCGACGCTTTCGATATGAACCTGCTCATCCGGCGAGTGCGGGCCGGTAATGGTTGGCCCGATGGACACCATATCCATGTCCGGATACGGTTTCTTGAACAGGCCACATTCCAGACCGGCGTGGATCACCTGAATGTTCGGGGTGCTGTTGAACAGACGCTGATAGGTTTCACGCACCAGCGCCATCACCGGAGAACTTGCATCCGGCTGCCAGCCCGGGTAGCTGCCTTTTGCAGACGTTTTCGCGCCCGCCAGCGTGCCCAGAGATTCCAGCATGCTCACCACGTACTCTTTACCGCTGTCTATAAGCGAGCGGATCAGGCAGATGATTTCCGCGCTGTCGTCGCTCATGGTCACTACGCCCACGTTCAGTGAGGTTTCCACTACGCCTTTCGCCACGTCAGAGTTGCGGATCACGCCGTTTGGCGTCGCGTTCAGCAGCTGAACGAAGGTGTCACGAGACTGCGCGGTCAGCGCGGCTTTATCTGTAGAAACAGATTCCAGCACCACGGTCAGGTTTTTCTCTTTCGCCGACAGTTCGTTTTTCAGGATATCCAGATATACGGTGGAGAGTTTTTTCAGCTCGTCCGCTTTTGCCGCTGGAACCGCTACGGTGGCGAAGGCTTCACGCGGGATCGCGTTACGCAGGGTACCGCCGTTGAAGTCCACCAGACGCAAATCCAGCTCGGCCGCATGGCCTGCCAGGAAGCGCGCCAGGAGCTTGTTGGCGTTACCCAGACCCAGGTGAATATCGCCGCCGGAGTGGCCGCCTTTCAGCCCTTTCAGCGTCAGCTTGAAGGTCTGGAAGCCAGCAGGAATCGCTTCGCGCGACAGCGGCAGGGTAGAGATAAAATCAATCCCGCCCGCGCAGCCCATGTAGATCTCGCCTTCTTCTTCAGAGTCGGTGTTGATCAGGATGTCCGCCTGCAGCCAGTTCGCCTGCAGACCGAACGCGCCGTCCATGCCTGCTTCTTCGGTCATGGTCAGCAGCACTTCCAGCGGACCGTGCTCAACGCTGTCGTCGGCCAGCACGGCCAGCGCAGAGGCCATACCGATGCCGTTATCCGCGCCCAGCGTGGTGCCGCGTGCTTTCACCCAGTCGCCGTCGATGTACGGTTGAATCGGGTCTTTGGTGAAGTCGTGAACGGTGTCGTTATTCTTCTGTGGCACCATGTCCAGGTGCGCCTGCAGCACAACCGGTTTGCGGTTTTCCATGCCTGCGGTAGCCGGTTTGCGGATCAGAATGTTGCCAACCTGGTCACGTTCAGCATGCAGACCTTTTTCCTTCGCCCAGCCCATAATATGTTCGGCAAGCTGTTCTTCATGGTAGGAAGGGTGTGGAATGGAGCAGATTTTCGCAAAAATATCCCACAGCGGCTGCGGAGATAATTGAGACAGTTCAGACACGATAAGTCTCCTTGTCGAGGCGCTGCAAACAGGGTTGCAGGTCACAGGGTTAGCAGGTTAATAGTTACCACAAGTCAGGCTTGCGAGATGAAACTGAGAATACCACTTTCTCTGCTGGCTGGTAGCATAAAGCATGTAAAAACTCAGGCAGAGGGCGCTAAACACTGGTTTTTAGTGCGTCAGATCTCTATAATCTCGCGCAACCTATTTCCCCCTCGAACACTTTTTAAGCCGTATAAAAACAGGCTGGGACACTTCACATGAGCGAAAAATACGTCGTCACCTGGGACATGTTGCAGATTCACGCACGCAAACTGGCTGCGCGTCTGATGCCTTCCGAACAGTGGAAAGGCATTATTGCCGTCAGCCGTGGCGGTCTGGTACCGGGGGCGCTGCTGGCACGTGAGCTGGGTATTCGTCATGTCGATACCGTTTGCATCTCCAGCTATGACCATGACAACCAGCGCGAGCTGACCGTGCTGAAACGTGCGGAAGGCGACGGCGAAGGTTTCATCGTTATTGATGACCTGGTGGATACCGGCGGTACTGCGGTTGCTATCCGCGAAATGTATCCGAAAGCACATTTCGTCACTATCTTCGCGAAGCCTGCTGGCCGCCCGCTGGTAGACGATTACGTGATTGATATCCCGCAGGACACCTGGATTGAACAGCCATGGGATATGGGCGTGGTCTTCGTACCGCCAATCTCTGGTCGTTAATCACGTTCCGCAATTATTTTAACGCCCGGTGATGCCGGGCGTTGTTTTTTTTAGTCTGACGCGCGTTACAATAGTCTCTATACGACGTATTCATGGAGGCAACGCAATGACGCAGGCGAATCTCACCGAGACTCTCTTCAAACCACGTTTCAAACACCCTGAAACGTCGACGCTGGTGCGTCGCTTTAATCCGGGTACCCAGCCTGCCGTCCAGTCCGCGTTAGACGGTAAAAACGTGCCTCACTGGTATCGCATGATTAACCGCCTGATGTGGATCTGGCGCGGTATTGACCCCCGTGAAATCCTTGATGTGCAGGCACGTATCGTGATGAGTGAAGCCGAACGTACCGACAGCGAACTCTACGACACGGTGGTGGGCTACCGCGGCGGAAACTGGATCTACGAGTGGTCTAAACAGGCGATGCTCTGGCAGCAAAAAGCCAGCCAGGAAGAGGATGCCACGCGCAGCGGCAAGCAATGGCTGCACGCCGCTAACCTTTACGGCATTGCCGCATACCCTCATTTAAAAGGGGATGAACTGGCAGAGCAGGCTCAGGCGCTGGCCAATCGCGCCTATCAGGAGGCGGCTCAACGTCTGCCGGGCCGGATGCGTGAACTTGAGTTCACCATTTCAGGGGGCGCGTCCGTTACCGGGTTCCTGCATATGCCTGAAGGTGAAGGTCCGTTCCCGACCGTCCTCATGTGCGGCGGGCTGGATTCGCTGCAAATTGATTATTACAGCCTGTATGAGCGTTACTTCGCACCAAAAGGGATCGCGATGCTGACGCTTGATATGCCATCAATTGGTTTTTCATCCAAATGGAAACTGACTCAGGATTCCAGCCTGCTGCACCAGCATGCGCTCAAAGCGCTGGAGAACATTCCGTGGGTTGACCACACCCGCGTGGCGGCATTCGGCTTCCGTTTCGGCGCGAACGTCGCGGTGCGTCTGGCTTATCTTGAATCTTCTCGTCTGAAAGCCGTCGCCTGCCTCGGCCCGGTCGTTCACGCCCTGCTCAGCGATCCTGCACGCCAGGGGAGCGTACCTGAAATGTACCTTGATGTGCTGGCCAGCCGCCTTGGCATGCATGATGCATCAGACGAAGCGCTGCGCGTTGAGCTCAATCGCTACTCGTTAAAAACGCAGGGATTGCTGGGACGTCGCTGCCCAACGCCGATGCTCTCTGGCTTCTGGAAAAACGATCCGTTCAGCCCGGAAGAAGAGTCGCGATTAATCACTTCGTCATCTGCGGATGGCAAATTGCTTGAGGTGCCGTTCAGCCCGGTCTATCAGAATTTCGACAAATCACTGAAAGAGATTACGCGCTGGATCGCTCAGAGATTGTGTTAATAGATTGCTAAATTTCGCTGGTTTGGTAAAACAGTGGCTTCACAAAAGGAGATCGCAATGACGTTACCGAGTGGACACCCGAAAAGTAGACTGATTAAGAAGTTTATGGCTCTCGGCCCGTATATTCGAGAAGAGCAGTGTGAAGAGAATCGCTTTTTTTTCGACTGCCTGGCTGTATGCGTCAACGTGAAGCCTGCACCCGAAAAACGTGAATTCTGGGGCTGGTGGATGGAAATGGAAGCAGAGGAAAAACGCTTTACGTATAGCTACCAGTTTGGCCTGTTTAATAAAGACGGCAACTGGCAGGCGACCACCATTAAAGATCAGGAAGTGATTGACCGCCTGGAATATACGCTAAAAGAGTTCCACGATAAGGCACGCGCGCTGCTGGCTACCCTGGATCTCAAGTTCGAACCCGCGGATGACTTTTCCAGCGAAGCGGTGAAGCTGACTGCCTGATAGTCTTCTCCTCCCTCTCCCTGTGGGAGAGGGCCGGGGTGAGGGCACCAGACCGCATTAATCCCCGACAAAAAAACCGGCCTCAAGCCGGTTTTTTTATTCCGCATCATCAGAACTGGTAGGTCATACCCAGTGCAACGATGTCATCGCTGCTCACGCCCAGTTTATTTTTGTCGTCAATCTGGTTGATTTTATAATCAACAAAGGTGGACATATTTTTGTTGAAGTAATAGATCGCGCCAACGTCAATATATTTCACCAGATCTTCGTCACCAATACCTTCGATATCTTTGCCTTTAGACTGGACATAGCCCAGGGAAGGGCGCAGACCAAAGTCGAACTGATATTGCGCGACAACTTCAAAGTTCTGCGCTTTATTTGCAAAACCGCCGGAAATTGGCGTCATATTGCGGGTTTCAGAATACATTGCAGCCAGATAAATATCGTTCGCATCATATTTCAGACCGGTTGCCCAGGCTTCTGCTTTCTGGCCCTGGCCACGCGCCAGCAGGTTCTGAGCGTTGGTGCGGTCAGAGTTGGTGTAGGCACCGCTGACGGCGAAATCGCTGCCGCCGAAGTCATAGGTCAGAGAGGTACCAAAACCGTCACCGTTCTGTTTCTTGGCGTCACGGTTTTCGTTTTTCCCCTGGTACTGCAGCGTCATGTCCAGACCGTCAACCGCGCCGAAGAAGTCGGTGTTACGGTAGGTGGCCAGGCCGGTAGCACGCTTGGTCATGAAGTTATCGGTCTGCGCGGAAGAATCGCCGCCGAATTCAGGGAACATATCGGTCCATGCTTCGACGTCATACAGGGCACCCAGGTTACGGCCGTAATCCAGTGAACCAAAGTTTTTCAGCTTCAGGCCAGCGAACGCCAGACGCGTCTTCTGAGAGGAGTCGCTCTCAGCTTTGTTACCTGCAAATTCAGATTCCCAACGGCCATAGCCCGTCAGCTGATCGTTAATCTGCGTTTCGCCTTTAAAACCGAAACGAACGTAAGTCTGATCGCCATCTTTGGTGGCATCATCACTGATGTAGTGCATGGCTTTCACTTTGCCGTACACGTCCAGTTTATTACCATCTTTATTATAAACTTCAGCTGCGTGAACGGATGCAGAAGCCACTACGCCCATAACCATTAATGCCAGAGTGCTCTTTTTCATTTTCGATCCTGTCTTATAAACGCGCTAAAAAATTCGCTGGACGATAAGCTCATGCTTAAGTCCCGTGAAAAAACAGAAAGGGTTTTATCGTTCTGGAATGAAACTTTTATGACAAACTAAGAATAATTTTAAAAAACTGTGATTTATTATTTCGGTAATAAAAGTGTCAAACTTTCCCGCTAGGCTTCCTGATCCCGCGCAACAAAGTGTTTCGCGATGTGCTAAGGCAGTTGGCAACGGGGCTGACTCCTGTTAAAACGTTCGTTCGACATTACTTTCCCTTATCGTTGAACGGCAGAGAATCATGAGTGACAGCCAGACGCTGGTGGTAAAACTCGGTACCAGTGTTTTAACAGGCGGATCGCGCCGCCTAAATCGCGCCCATATTGTTGAGCTTGTACGTCAGTGCGCTCAGTTACATGCCGCAGGGCATCGTATTGTGATTGTGACCTCCGGGGCGATTGCCGCCGGGCGTGAACACCTGGGTTACCCCGAACTCCCCGCGACGATCGCTTCCAAACAGCTGCTGGCCGCCGTGGGCCAAAGCCGACTCATTCAACTCTGGGAACAGCTGTTCTCCATCTATGGTATCCACGTCGGGCAGATGCTGCTGACGCGTGCGGATATGGAAGACAGAGAGCGCTTCCTGAACGCCCGCGATACCCTTCGCGCGCTGCTGGACAACAATATTGTTCCGGTCATTAACGAGAACGATGCCGTTGCTACCGCTGAAATCAAAGTGGGTGATAACGATAACCTCTCGGCGCTGGCCGCGATTCTGGCCGGTGCCGATAAATTACTGCTTCTGACCGATCAGCAGGGGCTGTTCACCGCCGATCCGCGCTCTAACCCGGAAGCCGAGCTGATTACCGACGTTCACGGCATCGACGATGCGCTGCGCGCCATCGCCGGTGACAGCGTTTCAGGCCTCGGAACGGGCGGGATGGGAACTAAGCTGCAGGCCGCTGACGTAGCGTGCCGCGCCGGTATCGACACCATCATTGCGGCGGGCAGCCGCCCTGGCGTGATTGGTGACGTGATGGAAGGCATCTCCGTCGGCACCCGCTTCCACGCCCAGGAATCCCCGCTGGAAAACCGCAAGCGCTGGATTTTTGGCGCGCCTCCTGCTGGCGAACTCGTCGTTGATGAAGGGGCAACCGCCGCGATTCTGGAACGAGGAAGTTCATTACTTCCTAAAGGAATTAAAAGCGTGACAGGCAACTTCTCCCGTGGTGAAGTGATCCGTATCCGTAACCTCGAAGGCCGCGACATCGCCCACGGCGTAAGCCGCTATAACAGCGATGCCCTGCGCCGCATCGCGGGTCACCACTCGCAGCAGATCGACGCCATTCTGGGCTATGAATATGGTCCGGTTGCCGTGCATCGCGATGACATGATTATTCGTTAAGGAGCCAGAACATGCTGGAACAAATGGGCGCTGCCGCGAAGGCTGCCTCTTACAAACTGGCGCTCCTTTCCAGCCGCGAGAAAAACCGCGTGCTGGAAAAAATCGCTGATTATCTGGAATCCCAGTCTCAGGAAATTTTGCTCGCCAACGAGCAGGATCTGCTGGAAGCGCGTCGAAACGGCTTGAGCGAAGCGATGCTCGACCGTCTGGCGCTGAATCCGGCACGCCTGAAAGGCATCGCCGACGATGTGCGTCAGGTCTGCAATCTGGCTGACCCGGTAGGGCAGGTGATCGACGGCGGGCTGCTCGACAGCGGTTTGCGCCTTGAGCGCCGCCGCGTGCCGCTCGGCGTTATCGGCGTTATTTATGAAGCCCGTCCAAACGTGACGGTGGATGTTGCGTCTCTGTGCCTGAAAACCGGTAACGCCGCTATTCTGCGCGGTGGGAAAGAGACATGGCGCACCAACGCCGCGACGGTGAAAGTCATTCAGCAGGCGCTGGAAGAGTGTGGCTTACCGGCGGGGGCCGTACAGGCGATCGAGAGCCCAGACCGCGCTCTGGTCAACGAAATGCTGCGCATGGACAAATACATCGACATGCTGATCCCACGCGGCGGCGCGGGCCTGCACAAGCTGTGCCGCGAGCAGTCGACGATTCCGGTGATCACCGGCGGTATCGGCGTGTGCCATATCGTGGTCGACGACAGCGCTGAGATTGAACCAGCGCTGAAGATTATCCTTAACGCGAAAACCCAGCGTCCAAGCACCTGTAACACCGTAGAAACGCTGCTGGTGCATCAGGATATTGCGAACATCTTCCTGCCTGCCTTGAGCAAACAGATGGCAGAGAGCGGCGTGACGCTGCATGCTGACGCCAGTGCGCTCGCACTGCTGAAGGATGGCCCGGCTAACGTTGTTCCAGTAAAAGCGGAGCAGTACGACGATGAGTTCCTGTCACTGGATCTGAACGTGAAAATTGTTGCCGATCTCGACGACGCCATTGCGCACATTCGTGAACATGGCACGCAGCATTCTGACGCGATCCTGACGCGCACCCTGCGCAATGCCGATCGCTTCGTGAACGAAGTGGATTCCTCTGCGGTGTATGTGAATGCTTCCACCCGCTTCACCGACGGCGGCCAGTTCGGCCTCGGGGCCGAGGTGGCGGTCAGCACGCAGAAACTGCACGCGCGCGGTCCGATGGGGCTTGAAGCGCTGACCACGTACAAGTGGATCGGCTTCGGCGACGATACGATTCGTGCGTAAATAATCACGGGTGATGCAAAAGTAGCCGTTTGATTCAAAAGGGCATTGACGCATCACCCGGATAGATCTAACCTTTTGCCCCGTGGTTACACTCGTAACCGGCCTCTCAGGGCCGATATAGCTCAGTTGGTAGAGCAGCGCATTCGTAATGCGAAGGTCGTAGGTTCGACTCCTATTATCGGCACCATTCTAACGTCTCCCCAAGTCTACTAAAGTTCACTGAAACCCCTTATACTCTGCGCTTTACAGCCCCTTTTAGTATTTTTACGTCTACTAAAGTTCCCTGAAATCTACGGTTGTTTGGGGGTACTTATGGGGGTATATGCTGTTCGGTCTAGAGGAGGTACCCCCAAGTGAAACTAAACGCCCGGCAGGTGGATGCCGCCAAACCTAAAGATAAGCCTTACAAGCTGGCTGATGGTGGTGGTTTGTATCTCCTGATTAAACCTAATGGCGGCAAATACTGGCGGCTCAAGTATCGTGTAGCCGGCAAAGAGAAGCTGTTAGCGCTTGGCGTGTATCCTGAAGTCACATTGGCCGATGCTAGGGCAAAACGTGAAGAAGCCAAAAGGGGTATCGCTGGGGGTATCGATCCTATGGAAGCGAAACGGGAGGAGAAGATTGCCCGTGAAATTCAGTTAAACAACACCTTCAAAGATATTGCCCTTGAATGGCACAGCAGCAAACTAAAAAAATGGTCTGCTGGTTATGCTTCAGACATTCTCGAAGCTTTCAATAAAGATGTATTCCCATACATTGGCAAAAAACCAATAGCCGAAATCAAACCGCTTGAACTGTTGAATGTGCTGCGGCGCATTGAGGGGCGCGGCGCTACCGAAAAGGCAAGAAAAGTTAGGCAGCGCTGTGGGGAAGTTTTCCGTTACGCAATAGTCACCGGTCGAGCTGAGTATAACCCCGCCCCGGATCTCACCAGCGCGATGCAAGGGCACGAGTCCAATCATTTTCCTTTCCTCACACCTAAAGAATTGCCTGATTTCTTCAATGCGTTGTCAGGATATTCAGGAAGCGAGTTAGTAGTTTTGGCTGCTCGTTTGCTGATTCTCACCGGATTGCGTCCCGGCGAACTCCGTGGGGCATTTTGGCATGAAATCGATATCAGTAAGGCGGTCTGGGAAATACCCGCCTCACGCATGAAAATGCGTCGCCCTCATGTGGTGCCGTTGTCCAGGCAAGCCCTTACGCTTATTAGTCAGATCCAAGAGCTAACAGGCAATTACCCGCTTGTGTTCCCAGGCCGTAACGATCCGCGAAAAACAATGAGTGAAGCCAGCATAAACCAAGTCTTTAAGCGGATTGGCTATAACGGAAAAGTCACCGGGCACGGTTTCCGGCACACCATGAGTACCATCCTGCACGAACAGGGCTACAACACCGCGTGGATAGAAACGCAGCTGGCACACGTCGACAAAAACTCTATTCGAGGAACGTACAACCACGCCCAGTATCTGGATGGCCGCCGCGAAATGCTCCAGTGGTATGCCGACTATATGGAGGCGTTGGAAAACAGCGAAAATGTAGTACATGGAACGTTTGGAAAAAGCGCTTAACTGTATGTATAGACAGTGCTAATTGACAGTAGTAGACTTCAGTAGACGAACAATAATTAGGCATTGTCTAGGCTGATCACCGAAAACCCGCGCACCTCTGCGGGCTGGCAATGCCACCAGATAGAGGACGCGAGGTGGCGTATGCTTAATCCAGCAGTAGAGCTCAAAGCAAAAAAACAGCAGTTTATAAGCATTAGGGAATTGATTGCTCGAATTGAGGCAAAATTCCCTGATATGACAAGGGATCAAATCGCAAATTGGATAATCATTAAACTTGATGAAGAACAAGAATACGCGCCGAGTCTATTAATACAAGACTCTCGTGGAATCACCAGACGACCAACCTTCGGTGATCCTTCTTTTAGTGCTTATGAAATGCTTAGCAGTGTTATGGCAAACCCTACTATGGATGAACCTCCTTACGAGGGATGGACTCCATCTATGACACAAGAAGGCCAAGAGCAAACCTCTAGCTCTTCAGATCTCAATTTTCATGATGATATTCCATTTTAAGGTGATGCTATGAATTCATTTGATTTTATAGGATTTAATCGTTCAGAGATTGAGAAAACGTTAGGCCTTAATCTGCATGATAATTTATTGGAATATAACATTGGGTTAAAGAAAAATTTACCAAGTTGGCTTGTTCCATATCTTTCAAGAGATAGCATCTCTCTTAGTGACTCTGCACGTTTAATTGTTGGCGCAAATCCAAGAGAAAATATTACAGGTGAAAAATCTCACGAATATGAAGCTTATAAAGAATCTCTCTGGGATGCGATTGATAATTCAAAACTAACCGCAAGGGATATTTCCCACTACGATAACATGGATCATGATCGGCGTGATTGTATGCTCGTGCGTAGTGAGGTTGAAAAATGGGTTACAGAACATAATTTCAACTGGCCTTTACCCTTACAGCAACCAACTGTAAATGAACAAACAAATCAGGTCTATCTAGATCAATGGGGGGAGTTCCCCGGTAAAAACACTGCATTGATGATGATTGCAGGTATGGCTATCGCCCTCGAAAAATCAAGTAAGAGCTATCGAAATGGTGAGCGCCTGAACAAACTGGCAATTGCTCGTGCGGTTGCACAGAACCTGGCTACTCTGGGATATCAAGGGATGGTAGTGACGGAAAAACAGATGACAAACCTCATAAAGGAGGCTTTGGAAGTCACATTTCCAGAAAGCGATGGTTAGCATTTCCAAAGTTAATGTGAACGCGGGTCTCAACTTCCAAAGTCTCGCGTTCATGCTTTAGTCATTTCCAAACGCACTTAAAAAAACGATTTTATGGCCTGTAGGCTATCTGTCATCCCTTCCAACAATCTTATATCGGTTTCCACAATCATAGTTCTAGTTCTGATTAAATTATTCTCGTGAACTTCATTAGACGACACGAGGTATATATGTCTTATTCATTAATTAGATTTGCAGAAGTACAGAAACGAACAGGCTATAGCAAAGCGTGGATCTATCGTCTCCTTAAAGAAAATCGCTTTCCACAATCAGTTAAAATTGGAGCCCGATCTATCGCATTTGTTGAAAGTGAAATTGACGAATGGATAAGCCAGAGGATCGAAGAGCGTGATGCGTTAATTTCCACAAAGCCACAACTGTAACTTAGCCCGGGGAAAACTAATATGACTATCAAAAATGCCCGTGCCGGGCAGGGTCTTGCTCACCCAGAAAACAGCAGTGATGATATTTCGGTCATTAAATTTGAGGCCGCGAAAGTCCGTATTGTTAAGATCAACGGTGAACCGTGGTTCGTTGCAAAAGATGTTTGCGCGGCGCTGGAACTATCCAATTCGCGCATGGCGTTGCAGGCTCTGGATGATGACGAGAGAAATACCGTAACTTTAACTTACGGTATTCGCGGGAACCCAAATCATAGCGCTGTCTCTGAATCTGGTTTCTACAAGCTGATCGCCCGCAGCCGTAAAGCTATTACGCCGGGCACATTCGCCCATCGTTTCAGTAATTGGGTATTTCGCGAGGTTATCCCTTCTATCCGCAAAACTGGCTCTTATGGTGTGCCGTTCGTGTTCCTGAATGACTACAGCCGGCGCATGGCTGCTTATCAGCAGGAGGCCAGCAAACGCGGGTATAAGTTGCAGCAGTGTAAGGCAGTAAAAGAGGCTCTTGTGCGGGAGGAGAGCCAGCTATGGCGTAAGTATCAGCCCGAGCTGTTAGGCGAAGATTGTCATGAGCCGTTTACTGAAGTTCGCCCTTTAACGGATGAAAAAAATTGAGTTCGTGAATAACTTGCGTGCTCTTGCGATGTTGAGCACTCAAAATAAGTTTGTCGCGACAGCTCACTAAACAATTCGAAAAGGTTAATGCCATGAAGAACATTTATGCCCATCTGGGGCAGGGCTTCGCTCACCCCAAAAACTCCTTGCCTTGTTATTCCGCTGAAGGGTATGCTTTAAAAGCACCGGCAAAATCTGGTGCCAGGATTGGCGTCCTGAATGACTGTATGGCGACACATGACGCGCCAAGCGTCTTTTTTTGTGCCGTTGATCCGTCTCACCTATTTTCACGCGTTGTGGTTCAAAACCGCTCTGCTAGCAAAATTATGGTGGGCTGGGTGGGGGCGGAGAAATCCGCGCCGGAGTCCATACAGTCCGGTTACGCCAACCCTGCTCAGTCCACCACCAGTGAAATTGGCGTTTCCGGTGGTGGTTATCTAGACCACTGTATGGAGGCTGCCACATGGCTACTACCCCAACCCAAAAACTGCCCAAGTTCACCTGGCTTTTCCTCGGTACGCCGAAAGACCGGACCTGCACTCCCGTTGTTATCCGCATCGTTGCCGACAGTGAGCAAGAAGCCCGCGAGTTTTATTCCCGCTGGGATCTTATCTTTGCCGCCAAAATTCGCTCTGAATGTTCGCTTTATCAGTACAGCAGCGGCGCGTTTGAACTGGATGTTGCGAAACTGGGAGGTAGCCATGTTTAACCTCCAGACCTTGACAGCTAAAGCCCGCGAGCTGCGCGGCAACGTGGTAAGAGCTACTACCACGAAAGGTACCCGCACCATGACCCCCGTTTACGAACGGGAAGAGCAGCGCAAACTGCGCGAACGCATCCAGCAGACCCAGCCAGAATGGGTTTTACTCTGGTGGGATATTGCTACCGTTACCGGCTGGCGTACCAGCGACGTGTGCAACTTCCGTTACTCCTGCATCAACTGGGAAACCGGCATAGCAACAATCATCGTGGCGAAGCAGACCAAAGCAGCGGAAGCCAGAGCGACCCGGAAGGGGATCGAGATTGTTCGCCAGCAGCGCAAGGACGCTGCCCGGCTTGCTGGCGATCACATTGGGTACATGCACTGGGATAGCGTGAGCTGCGACGAGCTGGCCGCCGGCATGACGGAAGAAGAACAGGCGATCGTGTTTGAGCTGGTGGCAAAGGCTGAAGTGAAGCACGACACCAAACAGCTGCCGCCGGGCATCATCAAACGACTGCGGGAACGCATGGAGCGCAATCTTATCGGTGACGACCTGGTATTTTCCCGCAGCCAGATTGAAAGTAACCGTTGCCAGTCTCTGGAAGGTAGCGTGAGCCGCCAGACGATCTGGAAGAAACTGCACAACGTAATGCTGTGGTTTACCCGCGTGGTAAACACGCGTCTGCGCCTGAGTGCCTATTCCAGCCGCAAGATTGCCGCCTTTAATCTCATGTCCGCCGGCGGCGAACAGGGCTTGCTGGTCGCCTCTGAAATGCTCGGGCACAGTAACCCGGCAATCACCCGAACTTACCTCCAGTTAGGCAGTAAGGCCTCCGCCATTCAATCCCGTCTGGCCATGGAGGTATCTGTATGAAAATGGTTATCCAATTTTGCCGTCTCGGTGCTTTTCTCGATCACGTATCTGAGCAATTAAATAGCGCGCGATATTGTTTTGCCCGCCAGTCATTAAGGGACGGGGAGGAGAAATTATGACTCCTGTTTACGATCTGGTTCGCCGGGCCGACGGCAAAAACGTTTTCAGTTTCCCGGCCGGCGGCCGCTATCTGGTGGACACGTCAAACGGTCTTCAGTCGATGCGCCCCCTTATGGACGACGAGATCATTTTTACGGTGGAGAGTGCCGCGCGCTTTCTGAAGAAAATTGGTTATCAGGTAATCCCGCCAGCGGCGTGAGGTAAAAAATTATGACGATTAAAAATTCCGGCTTAGCTGCTGGTGGCCGCGCTCACCCTGAAATCAGGCCGGGCGATAAATGGAAGGACGGGCGGGGCAACATCGTAATTATCGAAAGTTACCGATTCGACAGAGTGACATATTGCCGCGAGGGGTACAGCTCACCGTGTTTTTGCACGCCAGAAAGACTGGTGCGGGAATTTGAATTTGTTTCTTCCGCGCCGGTCGCCGGCGAAAAAAATATCGATCGGATTATGCGGGTGCTGGGCATCGAACGAATTCGGGTTATGCGTGAAATCATCAGGGAGCGAGGGAACAGAAAATGAAGAATGCACCAAACCTTAAAAAGCAGCCGGCGGATCTCATGGAGGAGTCAATTATCTTTGCCGGCGCTGATGCCTGGACGTTCGCCAAAGCATGGCAGGAAATGAACCCGATTGGCGACACGGTGCCGCCGGTTGTGCTGGATAAAAAGCAGCTGGCGGAGCTGGAGAATATCCGCATTGTTGATGATGGCCGGCTCTATGCCCGGGTTTGCCGCGGTGGGCATCTGACCGAAAGGCAGATAACCATTCTCGCTACAAAGCTGGCGGTGGCCGGCGTGGAGCGCGCGCAATTCTACTCTGAAGGTTATCAGCTTCTGGAGGACTGGACGCCGCAGCTGCCGCGCCTCAAAGCCGATGCGGAAGCCGGCAAAAGCATGGTGATCGGCAAACCGCTGACGGATGTAAACCTCCGCGACCTGGCTGATAACGAAAAGGCGCTCATACTGGCGGCGCGTTACACCGGCATTGCGATTAATGAAAACAGCGAAAGCGTGTACGTCTACCGCGCCGGCATCTGGGAGAAAACGTCACTGCTCGAGCTGAGCCGCGAAATGGTGGCTATCTACAACGAGAACAAAACCAACTTCAGCAAGCGCGCGATCAACAACGTTATCGACGCCCTGAAAATTGTTATCCCGGTAATGGGGGAGCCGCGGCGCAGCCTGATCCCCTTTGCAAACGGTGTTTACGATATGGAAACCGGCGTTTTCTCCGAACACAGCCAGGATAACTGGCTGACCAACCATAACGGCGTGACCTACACGCCGGCGGTGCCGGGCGAAAACCTCCGCGACCACGCGCCGAACTTCCATAAGTGGCTAAGTTACGCATCAGATAGAGACGCAATTAAGATGCAGCGTATCGCTGCAGCGCTCTTTATGGTGCTGGCGAACCGGTACGACTGGCAGTTGTTCCTCGAGATAACCGGTGAGGGCGGCAGCGGGAAAAGTGTCTTTACCCATATCGCCACGATGCTGGCCGGCGCGCATAACACCGCCAGCGGGAACATGGCGGCGCTCGACAGCGCGCGTGGGCGGGCGCAGTTCGTCGGGAAAAGCATGATAACGCTTCCTGATCAGCCCAAATATTCAGGAGAGGGCACCGGGATAAAAGCGATAACCGGCGGGGATGCCGTGGAGATCGACCCGAAACACGAGCACCAGTACACCGCCGTTCTGCGGGCGGTGGTTGTGGCCACAAACAATACGCCGATGATTTTCACCGAACGTGCCGGCGGCGTTTCCCGGCGCCGCGTAATTTTCCAGTTTAACCGGCGCGTCAGCGAAGAGGATAAGGATCCCGACCTGGCAGAAAAGATATCCGCTGAAATTCCGGTGGTTGTTCGCCGGCTGCTGGCGAACTTTGCGAACCCGGAAAAAGCGCGGGCGCTGCTGCTGGAGCAACGGAACAGCGAAGAAGCACTGGAGGTGAAGCAGAAAACAGATCCGCTATATGCCTTCTGCGCTCACCTTGAGCGGCTGGCTGATTGTGCGGGAATGATGGTAGGAAACCGTAATCCGCCTCACTATCCGCGAATTTATCTCTATCACGCTTATCTGGCATTCCTTGAGGCCAACGGTTTCGACAAACCTCTGACGCTGAATAAATTCGCAGAGGGGATGGAAAGCGCGATGAGGGAGTTTAATCACGAGTACCGTAAGGAACGCAGAGCCCGTGGCATGGTGACTAACGTCGAACTTTCGGAAAGTGCGGAAGACTGGTTACCTCAGACGCATCCTGTAGCCGGTCATAAAGAATGAAGTTCAGATAAATATGGAGAAAGGTATACATGGTATACATCGAGAGAATAATTTATATATAAATCAGTGAAATAAGCCATGTATACCTTGTTTTCAGGTATACACAGGGTGTACATGGTGTTCATTCTCACATTAATCATCTGATGGTTTATTAAACAGAATGATGTATACCGTGTAGACCTGAAATCCCAAAATGTAGGCTGGTATTCATGGGTTAATATATTGTTTTATAAGTATTTTTTTTGCCTTTGTGAACACCATGTATACCTTGAGGGCAAATTCTTTAAAACGCATCCACTCTTTTCACGTTGTGAACCCCTGCTATTTCATTAATATCGTTTCATAAATCGCAATTGATTATTTGATTGTTGCGATTAATGAAACTTTAACGATTGCTATTACAGGGGGCATCATGAGCAAGGTTAACGTTAAGCCCGTTCTGCTGAACGGGGAACAGATTCAGGCTCTGAAAACCATTCAGGAGAGGGAGCGCCAGAAGTCGGGCATGGGGATCGCGCCGTCAATCCATGCTGTTGCGCGCAAGGTATTTGATACGGGGCTGTCAAAAATGGAGGCAGGGCAATGAGCTACTCAATCAAAATTGGGAAACACAGCATCGAGCTGGCAGGTTATGCCGGTAAGGTTGTTGCGCCAAATACTCAGATGGCCGCTTTATTCCGTGGTATGGCGGGCGAACTCACCAGCCTGAGGACAACGGCGCAGCAGGCCGAAGCTGAGGCGGATTTGCTGGACGTTATCCGCAACGATCCCGATCTGAACGAACAGGCAAAAAATCGCAGGGCAGGTGAAGCCCGGAACCCGGACACGCTCAAAGACTTTACCCGCGGGGTGGCAGCCGTAAGCGAGCAGGCCGCAAATATTCTCGATTACCTGAAGAACAAGCTCGCTCCGGTTAATCCACTGGCATCTGATGATGTTCAGGGATTCATGCGTGACAGTGAAATGCGCCAGGCATTCGCCCGACTGGATCGCCGCAGCCAGGAAAAAATGCTGCTGTCGATGCACAGTGGAAAGCATCAGGAGCTGGCGGACGCCTTACTAAGGGCGCACGCAGTGTGTTCGGGACTCGATACGGAACAGCTAAAACGTCTCGGCTTCTCCCGTATTGCATCAGAGAACGGGCAGGTGATTAACGCGGTTGCCGATCTGGTCGACGCGGTAAGGAAAGACGTCGCACAAATTACAGCTGTCCGAACCTGGTATAACAATCTCGTGTACGGGAAGAACGACGATCCATCAGACGTACAGCCACGCATGACCGGCCTTGACCAGTTAAGCGAACATGTCAGCGCGATGCTCAAAGGCAGCCAGCGGCAGACACATTCAGAAGAGAAGCAGGCCGCCTGAGGGCGGCTTTTTTCTGCCCGGAGGGAAACATCACGATGCTATTAAGTAAATCAGCCTACGCCAGGCATATGGGCGTCAGCCGGCAAACTGTTTACGGCTGGATAGCCCGCGGTGAAATTGTAATTTCAGGCGATAAAGTGGATGTCGAAGCATCGCAGGCTAAACAAAATTCTGCTGGTGCTGGTGCTGGTGCTGGTGCTGGTGCTGGTGCTGGTGCTGGTGCTGGTGCTGGTGCTGGTTCTGGTGCTGGTGCTGGTGATCATCACAATGCAATGACGTGGGCGCAGGCCGCCGCGTGGGTATGGGTGCATGACGGCGGGAAAGAGCTGCCGGCTGATATTAATGCTGGCCAGCGAATAGAGGCAGCAGCCGCTGAGCTGGGTTTTGATGTTCAGCACGAGCCCGATGAACAATTGCTGATTCTCTTCCGGCCGGATGAAGAAACCCACAGCTTCTATGGCAAAGACCGTGCCGCGGGAGCTTTACGGTTTCTTCGTTCTGAGCTGGCCTACGTTGCCACAATGCACCCCGATACGCCGGATGACTGGAGCAAAACAAGATTAAGGGCGCTCTGCCTGCTGGACGGCGAAAAACTGTAAACCCCCCAGCCCCTCAAACTTGACACTTTTTCGCGAGAAACTGGGAAAAGTGTCAACCCAACCTAACGGATCCTGACGCCTACGAACAGCAGCTACAGCAGAAGTGTAAAGGGCTGGCGTTGAGATTTGTTGAGCCTTGGCTGTTAACTTTTGTTAATCCTGATGCGAAGCAGGGCAGGTGTCAGCCTGTTATGGTTTGTTATGCCTTACTAGGGGGAGCGGTTGACAGTTCCCCCTTTAGAAAACTTCAGGTACAGCATCGTTGGATGCACCTGTCAAAACATGTCATCCACAGGCACCGCTAGCGGGGGTTTTTGGCTGTGCGCGCTCTAGGTTACAGTTGCGTGATAAAGACAATTTGGTATTTGTCATGTTTTACTAAGACAGTAACTACTAGAACCCTTGTATAAAAAAATATGATTTTTATTATTAATATCAAGGTGCTAGACTGAAAATTCTTTATAAGAAAGTGTGCTTTCTTCAAAACAATTTCTAACTAAGGAAAAAGTTAATGATTGACAGTGGAAGGGAAAAGATTTCTGACAAAAAGTTTGACTCATCAATTAGTAATGAAACTTATATTAATAAATTATTTGAACGTTTGGTTGCATTAAATATAGAGTTCAAAAATATAGATTTTCGTTATTGTATTTTTGATGCTGCGTATATTAGGAAGTGTAGCTTTGATAATTGCAATTTCACTGGATGCCGATTCATAAATTGTAATTTCACAGGTACTAGTTTTAATGGGTGTAAATTTGATTATGCTAGCTTTGATAAGACTCACATCGATAATGATATTCTCGATGTCGGTTGCCCTGGTCCAGAAAATTTAAAGCTTAAGTTTGCACGTTCCTTGCGGGTGAATTATCAGCAAATTGGTGATTCTAAATCGGCTAATAAAGCAATTGCAATTGAACTCCAAGCAACTGAAGCACACCTTCATAAAGCATGGGATTCGAATGAATCATATTATCGACAGAAATATAAAGGGCGTGAAAGATTCTATATGTATCTTGAATGGATACAGTTTAAAGCTTTGGATATCGTTTGGGGGAATGGAGAATCCACTATAAAGCTGATTAGAGCTGTAATGATAATTATATTACTTATGTCTTTAAATCATGTTTGGTGTTATGGTGATGTATGGTTAGTGAAATCTTATTTAGATGCGCTCGAGATATCCCCCCAAATTTTATTAGGCACTTTAACTCCTTCTGGTTACGCAACATCTTATATTACTTTAATAACCTTTGTAAGATTAGTGATGTTTGGTTTTTTCATGTCAATAATAATTAAGAGATTTAATAGGCGATAACAATGCACATATATGCTTTTGGTTCTGTATGTCGAGGGGAAATTGACGTTCACTCAGATGTTGATATGCTGGCAATTGTTAATGGAAAAGATACAAGGTTTAATCCTAATGACTACTCAATATATTCTTACGACCGGATAAAAAAACTTTGGAATGAAGGTAATCCTTTTGCTTGGCATCTATTTTTAGAGGCAAAGATGGTTTTTTCATCTGATGGTAAAAATTTTCTGCGTGATATCGGATGTCCCAGTACATATAAATCAGGATTAGATGATTGCCGTAAATTCCTTAACATCTTTTTATCAGCTAAAGAGTCAATTCAATCCTCAAGATTGACAGAAGTGTTTGATTTATCGACGATTTTCTTGTCGGTGCGAAATTTTGCAACATGTTATTCGTTAAGTTCCTGTGAATGTGCTGATTTTTCTCGTAATTCAGCAAAAAATTTAGGTGAAAAAAGTCTGAAGATGAGTGAATCTTCATACAGGATACTTGAAAGAGCTAGAGTGCTTTCTACAAGAGGCGTGGGCATTATTTTAAATGAAAAGGAAATAATTCAAGCCAAGAGTCAGTTGAATGATGTTGAGTTATGGATGAATGATTTAATTAAAAATATTGAAGGTGACAATTGTGAGTGAATTCAATAATAGAATAAAAGCGCAGAGGATTGTCTTGAAAGAAATTAATGGTTCGAGTTTTTTTGAGGAGCCATTGTTAAGTTTAACCGAAAAAGCAATTGAAAGATGGTCAAGAGCCAATAACATTAGTTCTGATAATGAAATTGCAGTCTTGCTAAAACACTTATCATCAACTCTTTTCTTTTTGGCAAACAAAAGTCAAGAGCAAATTACTGAGGATTATAAATCTCTTTCAAAAAAAGTTGATGGTCTAATATTTGATTTGCAATTTCATATCAATGAAAGAGGAAGTTCGAAATGAAAGCGTTAATATATTTAGATGACAAAATCGATTGGATTTATATTCTTTGCTAGATATTTTCAAAAAAATATGGGAGTCATCATAAAATTAAATAAATAATTAAGGGGGTTAAAATGAGTGAAGATTACAAACAAAAAATTGAGGGCATTAAGTCCTCAATTAAGAGACTTACAGAGGATGAGTCATTAGCACATACTAAACATCAGTTGGAACAATATGAGCATGAGTATAGTGATTTCATAGAGCACTATGAAAATCAAATGTGTTATCTCTGCAAAAAACCTTTCGCAACGATAAGTTCAAACTCACCATGTCTTCACTGGTTATTAAGGCGCTGTAAGTTTAAAAAAAATGACTTTCCTAAAATATATGAAAACTATGATTTTTACTCCATATCTGCTTATTTGAGATGGGTTGCTTTTGCAGAAGCCGGCAGCAAAAATATAAATAACTTAAAAGAAGAGAGTGATAAGCGTAAAATCTTCGAAATAACAATAAAGTGGCTCAATATAGAATGGACCTTGGATTGTTCAAAAAACGATTTCCGTGGTCATGAAGGTACGAAGACAGATTTTCCCCATTGGCATTTTCAAATGAGAATTGATGGAAGGCAATTTATTAACTTCAATGACTTTCATATCCCTTTTTCCGAGAATGACCAATTAAAAATAGATTTAGAATCAGATTCTGATTCAGGTTTTGTTCATTCTTACGGCCCCGGTGGGATAGGAATGCAAGAAAGAATGGATCAGCTTCAATATAATTATGAAGAATTTCTTGAGAGCTCATTGGTCGCAACTGATCCGGATGATGGACAAATTCATATGCAATCTATTATTACAGCGCCAGAAGGGGGGATTTCTGGCGAGCAGATTGACAAGGCTCTAACAATGGCAAGAGAAACCGGGAAAACTTTAGCTTATTGTTTCTCGGTTGTTCTAAAAAATGACTCTGGTGTATCAATAGCGACTATAGCTAGCCCCGCAGAATCTGTGCCAGAGCTTGCAAAGCGGAGTGAACGAAAAAGAAGATAGATTTGTTTAAACTTTTCATTAATGTACAGCGATGCAGAATTTCAATTAATTTCTGCATCGATTTTATTTTTTGAATTTAGAATAGATTATAAATTAATATTTAAATGGCTATGAAATAGTTTTACTGGTATCAATAAAACATAGTCGATAGGGGGTACTTTTGGGGGTATCTTTGTAATTCATAACTGTCATTTTTGTTGATATTCAATTGGTTGGGTTGTTTTATTGACTCCTATTATCGCACCATTTCAAACTTTTCCCAAATCTACCGAAATCAACTAAAAGCCCGTATACTGCGCTTTCTGGCCGCATCTTATCTCCTGATATGAACTTGCCGCCACGCGCAATCACGACATCGTAACGATCATCCTGAATGAGGACCGGGTGATTCCGGCGATATTTGAGACCATGATCGGCGAGGGAGTCTATGCCGATAGCTGGCGCAAGCGGGCACTGCCCCGCGTCAGCACACTGCAGGCATTCAATAAGCCATACCCTGGGTGATGTTCTGGCGGAGCCTGCCGCGTTGTGCTGCGGAATGGGCCAGGAAACCGGGCAACGCGCGTTGCTGATATTGCTGTCGTACACGCTTATCTTTTACAAGCAGCCAGAGAGCAGGATTCGGTGACGCTTAACCGTCTCTCAGATACTGGCGCACCGCGCTTGTCTTTCCCCATTTGCTCACTCAGCACTGGACAGCTTAAGCAAATGGGAAGCGATCCCCCAACGGAGGGTCATATCCTCCTCTCCGCCCGCCTCCAGCACGGTATAACTCGCGTTCGGTTGTGCGTAGCGGTTGAAATGATCGATGTTGCCCTCTTTAAGCAACGCAAGCATACCCTGCATGACATGTCCGTGAGTGACAACACAGAACGTCTGATGCGTTGTGGTTGCCATCTTCTCGTGCAAAAAATGGATAATACGCTGAGAAGCGTGGGCAAGCGACTCGCCGCCAGGAGGACAAAACGCGGCATTCTGTGAAAATAACGCGAGAAACTGACTCGGATATTCCTGCTCTAATTGTGCCTTCGTCATACCTTCATATTGACCAAATGACTGTTCTTTTAGGGCCTCTTCGATCACCAGCGGGCACTGAAAATGGCCCGCCAGTGCCTGACCCATTTTCCACGCGCGTCCAAGAGGTGAAGTAAAGACACATTCCACCGGATAAGCAGCATCCGTTAAAGCCGTCAGTAATGCCGATGTTTCCAGCGTGCCGCGGGCAGTCAACGGGCTATCCTTGTGTCCCTGGATAACACCGTGCTGATTCCATTCTGTTTCTGCATGCCGCACTAAAATCACTTTCATCAGAAATTACAATTGCTCCAGTAGCTGGCCTGCATCCACAAGAGGCAATGATGGCAAGGCATGCCATGCATTCCAGATTGACCCAATGATATCCTCTTCACGGTAGTCCGAAACGGTACCCTGAACGAGCTGTTCAAGCCATTCAAGCGTATTCGTATAACGAGCAAGATCTGTACAGGCGGTTTTCCAGAGAACATTCTCCAGCATTAGCATTAACAACTCTTCGTCTTTATTGATATCAAATTCAACCACTGGAAGTTGCTTAAGCGTGCACAGCGTCTTCACCAGCTTATCACTTTGTGACAGCGTGGCTCTGGGGATTGCAATCGGTAATGTGCTCATTTTCAACTGAGGAAGCATTTCACTCAGTGTTTCCAGGAAAAGCACCTTATCCACGCCGGCAAAGCTAATGCCGCCTAAGAGCCAGGGTGTAATAGCCCGGCGTATAGCATAAAATTCACGGACAGCTTTCTTGGCAATAACTAAATCATTTACGCTAAGAGCATTAATATGCGAGAAAATTTCGCGCCCTTCATTACCATGCTCACCTTCAATATTAATCTTCTCATGGACTATCTGGCTACGTATTGCTTCTGGAGCGAGACCGGAGTTCTCCAGTACGTCAATATAGGCCTGACTTTCCTCACTGGTTCCTTCCATCAGTGCCACCAGCGTGACGAAGGTCGGCAAATGAAAATGAGCCGCTTTGAGTAACATGGCCATTGTAGCCTCAGTGCAGAGATGAGGACTGGTAGATTCAATTTCCTCGTCGCTCATCCCAAAACCCAGTAACGACCGGCGCAGTAATTTTTCATGACCGACTTCATCAAAGAAGAAGTCACGGATCGCCATCGTCAGGTCGTCATTACCATAGTCGCGCAAAGATGCGGTAAGTACCCGTTCTGCAGCCCGAGTGACATGGTAATATTCAACGGACCAGCGCTTTAACGCCGCGTCGTCTATAGTTTTGGTGAATACTTTGCGGCTAAATTCATCCTGTTCAAAAGCAGGTAAAACAATATTGTAATAATAATTCTCAATCTCACAGATAAACGCCTTGCCTGAAATGACGTCATTTACAGATTGAGCGTCAGAAAGTAGATGTTGCTCATCGAGCATAGAGAGAAAATCATTAACCGTATATGGCTGCATTGCCGAACCCAGCCTTTCATTCAGCGCTGGAACATTAATATCAGCATCCGTCAAATGTTTAAGAATATCTCCGGCGGCCTGGGCCATTATTTCATTCTCAAAATCAATGGTAAAACTCTCGCTGGGAGTAATAAAAATAACTTGCTGGCGATCGAGTCGAAAGGTGATATCTTTTGCGAGGCATGGATTGTTTTGATAAATCATAAAGAAACCCTCAAAAAAGTAAAGGCACTCTATCGAAACAGAGTGCCTGGTTTGATCTATTACAGACGAGCGTTCATTACTGGAATAACACGACGAGTAACTTTCATGTTAGTCTCCTTGTTGAAGGTTAATAATCCTCGAAGAGGGCCTGTTTTCATACACCGATTTTCGGGTTAAATACCCAAAACTAATAAATAAAACGGTCACAAATTTTATAACGTTCCAGAAACGTGAAACCTGCATTCGCTGGCTCATATTTAGCAACAACAGGCATTCCTTTTTCCATCCACTGCGTCATTTCTTCGGTGGAGTATTTTCTTGTCGTCTGCCTCGGTGAATCGTAAAGCAAGCCGTGAAGCTGTACCAGTTCATCGAAATCCTGACGAGCCATCCCAGACTGTTGCTGATAAGGCCATGATTGATGTTCAATAATAGAATAATGCCCATCCCAGCGTACCGCGTGGTATTGCTCATGCAGCCATGCCAGAAGAGGAGGCATTAACTCATGGATTTCCTGTTGCCAAAAATCAGCCAGCAATAATAACGGCGCTTCAAGTTTAGCCTGTTTTAATAAGTTGCTTAAAGAATCCCATTCCTCTCTTTTTATCAGATTAAACGTCAGCTTTACATCCATCATGTCACGCAATGTGAATTTTTTAGTCACACCATCACGGAAAGTAAATTCAGCAATCAATAATACAACTAATCTCATTGCTTCTGTCAAGACGTATAATTGATTAAAATATAAATTTGAAAAATTTGACACAGGAAATGCATTAAAATGAATCTCAACATATACATCATCAAGAGCACGTTCGCCAGCATTATTCCTCAGTCGAAACTTGGCAGAACTTGCAATGCTGTTATTCGTTTTCCGCACCCAGACAAACATTTCTTTGAAGCCAAGAGACAATAGATAATCATGTGCCTCGATAAAATCTTTTTCATTTTTATATAAGATATCAACATCGCGAGATTCACGCTGAAATCCTTGAGGATAAAAATGCTTAAAGCTTTCCCCTTTAAGGGTTATCAAAGAATCAGACTTACATTTCTGTGTTAGTCTTGCAAGTAATTTCTCATGCAGCAAGCTTTTTTTACGATAAATATCCAGTCTTTTTTGTGCCCATGAAGAAAGTGTATTTTCTTTGCACCAAAATTCAAGCCAGGCATAAAGTAATTTATTTCGATACAGCTCTTCCCAGTGTTCTTCACCGATAGACGGTAATACAGCATCGCGACCAGAAATAAGATACTGACTGAAATAATCGTAGAAGCTCAATAATTCTTTATTAAATTTCATAGACAGACTCCCTGTGTGATTTCAGTGCCCATAAGGTAACGGGAACAGTTAACACTAACTCAACGACTGCTGTGAGTAGATAGACCTGCCGTACCCCCATCCGCCAGGCTATATACCCACCAATCAAGGTCGCGACAGGGATCCCACTTTTAACAAGAGCCCCTGAGATACCTAGCGTGGTCCCATAGCTGGCAGGATCAGAACAGAGCTGGCGTAATGTTCGAAATGAGACCGCTGAAATCACTATCGATAGTGATTCGATGAACATTGAAATCACCAGTACAGGGTAGCTGTTTAGTTCATAAACAAGAAAATAGAGCAGTGCGTTGATGAGCATTGACGCAACCAGAAGCCCCAGCAGCATTGAGGGCCTTTTACTGATAAAACCTAACAGCCATGCCCCGACAATGCCCCCCACCCCTGCTGCTGTAATGATACTCCCGGTATCAAGAGCACTCAGCTTTAACTCATGGGTAGCGTAAAAAACCATCAATGTTGCTGGCACAGTTTCGACAGCATTCACGAGCAAAATAATAAATGAGAGATGCATCAAAGCACGATTCGCTCTGAATGCCTTAATTCCTTCCTTAACACGTACGAAAAACAGCGAATACCAGGGCTGGTGCACGCTTTCCCTTTTTTCATAACGTGGGGTAATCAGCGACACCCCAAAAGAGAAACCAATTAGCAGAAACAGCGTCCACTGCAAAGACCAGGTTAGCGCCCACCCCATTGCAAGGGGAATAACGACGGTAACAATTTGTTCAAACAGTGATGTTCTCGTATTAAAATCGCCCCATTTTTCTTTTGGCAGCACATCATAAGCAGTACGGCTAGTCCCTGCAGAGACGCTGTAGGCAACAGCCGACATAATAAATAGCGCGACATAAAGCGCCTGTATAGGTAACCATTTGTTATAGACCAGGACCATCAACCCCAGCGGGAGTATATGGAGATAAAGACTCCAGCGCATAATGATCCCCGCCCCCCAGGAATCAATTGATGCCCCAACAATAATACCAACCACAATATAAGGAAAGTATTCCATCGCACGGTAAGTGGCAAAGACATCAGCATCGGCAATCTGCTGAGCAAGAAAAATGGGAATCAGCACCGAGAGGCCGACAGCGATAATTTTGGAATAGGTAAATTGCAAGAGTAGCCGGGTCATGAAGATACCTCCTGCACCGGGCAAGAAGCATTCAGAACTTTGATGGCTCCCTCTACCGTCTGGTAAATAGCTTCTCTGGCCAGTGCCAGCCATTGAGGATCCGACGGGAAAAATACCTCGCGAAATTCCTCTCGAACCTTGTCGTATTGTGGTCCGGAACTGATCTGCCGTTGCCATAACCAGTTCTCACGCTGCATCGCGATCATGACTTCCAGCGCTGGACTGGTACCTAACTCCAGAACATAACCTTCTGCCCGCCCGCCAGGAAAAAGGCTATCGACATAGCCGGTCAGCGTGCCCTGGAGTAGAGAGGAAACCGCATTATGGCTGGCGTAATTAATGGCCTGAGCGAGAACAGGCTCTTTGCCGATACCCCGTCCACCTTCACGGATGATACTTAGTTGTCCCTTTTCACCCAGCCCCGTATGAATATCGAGCACCAGAAAATGACGGAACTGGCGGGATAATGTCAGGCATACTTCGCGTACAGCGATCTGGCTCGGCGTGATCTTATCCCCGCCATAAAAGAGTCCTTCAGGGTGATGATACTGCCCGCTGGTGATCACCGACTGTACACGTTGAAGCCCGTCGTGTGTAATCCATTCAAGCAACTTTGATCGAAGCTGCGACTGGTCGGGTAGCTCAGAGCCAGCAGGACAAATTATTTCACGCGCGCGATCATAATCCCTGTTGCGCTGGGGAACAGACCCACCAATAAAATTTCTGTTGAGATCGATATTTGTCTCATTCACTCGCCGAAGCTCATGCATACCCCAGGGATTGACGGCATGCACCAGGCAAATCGCAATATGTTTTGGCGTTGGGAAATCCCTGAGAAGGGTTTCCTGTATAAGTGCACCAGGTAGTCCCTCAACGCCATGCACACCAGAAAAAACAACAATGCAGGTTTTCGCCTGAAGATCACCGAGCACCGTATACGTTAAATGAAGAGCACTACCTTCTTGCCCCAGTGTCACGGGGATCTGTGTTACTTCTACTCCACGTTGCTGCGCAAGACGACTAAATTGCGCTCTGCTTTCGGTATACATGCTCATGTTACATCACTCCATCAGGCCACATTATCGATATCAGATTTATCAAAGGTCAGATGATAGAGCTCTTCGTAATACATAACGAAAAGCTTGTAGACATTATCAATATGCGAAAGGATCTTCTCTTCATCTTCAGGAAGATTCGCTGTTTTGACCAACACATCCCAGACAAAGTCGACATGATCATCATCATCGTCATGATCAACATGTGCGCGCTGACCTCTGACATACTCTTTGCCCATAACCTGCTCAATATTGTCAATAATATCGGGTTGCGTTTTTTCAGATGCTGATTCAATAAAATACGAACTGCAGAGTGATGCTAACGGGCGACCTTCATGTTCAAGACCGTAATAGAAATATCCCTGAAGCAACTTTGTGGATAAAAGTGGCTCGGTTGAATAAATCTCATCTGGTGACACACCAACTTTCTTCAAATCAGCAGCAAACATGGAGTCATGTAGCATTTCATCCCCCGTATACTCGCACCAGCGTTTGGCAAGTCGCGGATCGGTTTTTGTAAAATAATGAATAGTTAAACCATCAATCGTGCGCTTCATCCGTAAACGCAGAATTATTTCAATTAAATTACGTTTGTAATATTCGAGATTAATATTTTTGGCGTCTTTCTGGTGTGATGCGCCAGGCACAGTAGTAAGAAATTTATTTACACGATCTGCAATAAATTTATCGACCCGCTGTCTGAATTCACTATGATTATTACTCATAAAACCCCTCAGTCGTGTTACGCATTGAACTGTTGAATGGAACGTGTTTACCTTTACCTGCAAGCCAGTCATCAAGTCCATCACCCCGCATTAATGCAAACTCCAGCGAGTAACTGTGATGAATCAAGTTGGTACAAATAATCATGAATGCAACATTGCTGAGGTGGATATCAAGCTTGTGAAGCTTGTTCTCCAGTTCCCTCACGGATAACGCTTTACCCGCGGGCATGCCATGCAAAAGCCACTGTTCAATGTCAGCAAGCAATAGGTTAGCCTCTTTCGGAAACGGGCAAGTGCTGACTGAAGATCGTAGTTCTTCCAGCGCAGTGGGCCAGTTGAAATCATTTTCAGAAAAGCGTGATGTTTTTCCATCCAAATAATCAGCAAGTTGTGCCGATTTATTTTCATGAAAGTTATCAACAATCTCCTGAAAAAAATTGTGGCGTTCCTCTGAACTAAACAGTATTCCAGATTCCCTGATAATATCAGCAGGCTCATCTGTGGTATGGACAAATTTAAATAAACGATTATGACTCTTCAAAATCGCTCGTAACTGCTCTGGCTTATGTAATTCTGGTAAAGAACTTCCCTTCAGGGACTGAAGGCGTACCGTGCCCGGCAACTCACGCTTCTGGCTATTATCACGAAATACAACCATAGTGCAGTCGTCACTGGTAAGCAGCTTTTCATTAAGAAAAATTCGGTCCAGTGAAAACTGATTCAGCTGATAGCGCCAATCTTCTCGCATTGTCCAGTGATTATAGCGAAACTCTCGCCATGTAATCGGCGTAAAGTTTTGGCGCTGCAAATAATCAAGCGCAGCCTGACATTTCCTTGCCATGAATGCATCGGGTTTGAATACCAGAACAGCAATATTTTGCAAAAAAGAGACGGTATTTTCACCAAAAACCTTCCGCGCGTCACTCCAGGCTTCCCTGAAGTATACATCTCGAGAATAAAATGTTTTTTTCTCGGGCATGACAGTTAAACCTTCCCAACTA
This sequence comes from Enterobacter sp. WP_7_1, assembly GCF_003688535.1. Lineage (NCBI taxonomy): Bacteria > Pseudomonadati > Pseudomonadota > Gammaproteobacteria > Enterobacterales > Enterobacteriaceae > Enterobacter > Enterobacter sp. WP_7_1. The sequence goes on from NZ_REFK01000001.1 coordinate 60,304, forward strand.
TCATGACCAACCTCATCAATAATATCTTCACCGGTATTATACATTAAGGACATCACTTACCTCCGACTGAACCAGGAAATAAGAATCTCAGATGCTGAGGTTATCGTCGCTAAATCTGCAGCAAAGGAAAAACGAATGAATTTGTGTCCATTATAAGGGTCGAAATCAACACCCGGAGTGATGGCAACTCCCGTTTCCTCAAGTAACTGTTTACAGAAAGCCACACTGTCATGGGTTAAATGTGATACATCAGCGTAGATATAAAAAGCCCCCTGAGGGTAGGTAATGTTTTGTAATCCACACTCTTTCAATGCTGCATACAGAATATCTCTTCTTTGTTGATATCCGGATACATATTCGTCCATAAGCTGATACGCTTTAAAAGCGTGAATGGCGCCCACTTGGCTCAGCGTTGAGGTAGCGATAAACAGATTCTGGATCAGTCGTTCAACGGTTCGCAGCCAGTTATCCGGTACAATCATCCAGCCAATGCGCCAGCCTGTCATCGAGAAGTATTTTGAAAAACTATTGACCACAATCGCTTTCTCGGAATATTGACGTACGCTGGTTGCTTTAGTACCGAAAGTAATACCATGATAAATTTCGTCTGAAATCAGAGTAATAGCGTTACTGTCACAATACACCGCCAGTTCATCCAGCACAGCAGCGTCATACATGGTACCGGTAGGATTATTCGGTGATGAAACAATGATTCCGTCTACCGGCTCCGTCAGGTCCCTGAGATGACGCGCAGTAATCAAATAATCAGTCTCCGCGGTGACGTGAATATCAACCGGGATTAAATCTAGTGCTAATAAAATGTTGCGATAACAGGGGTAGCCCGGAACCGGTACAGCAACCCGATCCCCTTTGTCAAAGCCTGACAAAAATGCCAGGATAAACGCAGCCGATGAGCCCGGGGTGACAATAATGTTTTCAGCTGGGACTGAGATCCCGTAAAAATCAGCATAATGCTGAGAAATATTTTCACGCAGTGCACTCAGCCCTGCAGCGACCGTATAACCCAGCGTCTGTTGCGGTAATGCGGTTTTTAATGCCTCAATGACGGAGGCCGGGGCGGAGGTACCAGGCTGCCCCACCTCGAGGTGCCATACGATCTTGCCGTGGGCCTCACGTTCGGCAGCTGCCTGCATAACGTCCATAACAACAAAAGGTGAGATATCTGAACGTTGGGATAAAGATTTCACGCCTGGTTCTCCTGTAATACGTCTTCAGCACTATTGCACGACTCCTCATTGATATAACGCGCAAGGATCGCGGCCCGATCGGCGATGACCTTTCTGGTCCAGGCCGAAATATGTGGAGTCATGTCGACATTATCGAGTTGCCTAAAATCTGCCGCTGATGGTCTTAATGCCTGGTCTCCTTTTTGAGGATAAAACTGCCATACATCGATGACAGCTCGACCGATTTTTCTGTCGTGGCAGGCAGCGGCCAGGGCCTCATAATTTACACATTCAGCCCGGGCGATATTAATGAGTAATGTATCCGGCTCCATCATAGTGATGGCGTGCTGGTCAATAATATTTTGGGTATCTTTATCAACACCACAAGCGACAATTACGACATCACATCCCCGGATAAAGTCATCCCGTTCAGTTCGTGGGAAAAACAAAACTGAACCTGAGGTTTCGTATGGATAACGAGTCAGGCAGCGACAGGATGAGCCAAAGAACGAAAAAACCTCAATCACCTTGCGACCAATTCTCCCACCACCGATAACACCAACAGTGAGTTCATTGAGTTGTTTTCGCGCAATGCCTCCCAGCCGTGAACAATCCCGCCAGTCATAGCTGGATTTAAACCTTTCCCCAATACTATCCAGTTCTCGGAAATATGAGATGACGTAACTGAGAATATATTCCGATACGGCCATCTCGTGTGCTGCACAAGTTAAAACCTCAACATTCTCAGGTAATTGTGAAAAATTAATTTTATCAACGCCAATTCCAGGAACAAGAACCTTTTTAAGACTACTGGTTACAAAACGCTGATCAAATACCATGGATACTAAAATATCTGTATTCTGGCAATGAGAGGCAATCTCCGCGTCTGTCGCAGACTCATCCAAAAAGGTCATAACGTGCTTTTCTGCACACAAATGCATCTGGCGGCTCAAGTAGCAGGCCATATTTCCAAAGAAAAAAATTTTCACTCGCTCTCCAAAAATCATTATATGACTTTGAATCGGCTGTATAGCTGTGCTCTCGCATTAGCATCAGAAAGATGCAATATACAGATCATCCGGTCTGACAGTGTCAGGTTGGCGGAGAAAAACTCATTAACAACAGCATCACGGCATTGTGGCATTTGTTGATAGAAATCATCAGGCACTTCACCACTTGCGTTATATATCACACCATTTTTTTTATTATATCTAAATCCAGGATGCAGATAGTTAGCCAGTTGTATAGAGAAGTCAGCCAGTTCGTTATCATTGCTCAGTAGTATCTGCGGAAAGAAAGCAGAATTTTGAATGTCTGAAAAAGAAGCAAGTATTTTGAAAGAACGAGGGTTAACGGTTTTCAAAATAATATACTCATAATCCAGGCCTATTTTTTGAGACAATGTCGAAAAGAGACTTTGCAATATGGAATAAGTGACGCGGGTTCCATGTTGTTTTTCCGATATCAGCAATGTGTAAAGCATGATACATGTTTTACCGGCGATCTCAGCGACGTTGCAGCTTAAAAAACCACAACATTCATTTGTCTCTTTTGTATAGCAAAATAAGCACAGATCAGTCCTGGCAATGGTTTCAGGCTTGGCCATAAAGTAACTGTTAACCTTATGCTGTGGCATTGCCAACGCCAGCTCTCTTACCGCCTTCTCAATGTAGTCTGCTCCTGGCTTTTCAGGCCCAAATATGTCGACGTACACCGATCCTCTTTGCATCATTTCGTAGAGCCCAGCACTGCTGGAGCTCTCGCGGGCATGAGATACTTTCATTACGATGCAACCATTACATCTGCTGTGGTAAGCAAACCGTAGGATCTGCGTGATCAATTTTTTGTAGTTCAGGTGCAACCTGCTGAAGATGATCCAGTACCAGGCCCAGGCGACGCACACGTTCTTTGGCAACCGGCGCACCAACGCTGTCATAAGGATGGGATTGAGCGCTCGCGCCGACTTTCAGATACATCGGGGCAGCAATCTGAGCCAGCTCACCCACTTCATAGAAACGCAGATACCCACCTTTTGATGCATAGACATCAATCGGAATATCAATCACCAGGTCCGGGTTGAAACGTCGGATTTCGTACATCGTAGCGAGAGAAAGATCATGGGCTGTAGTAATACTGTCAGCCCCCGCATCAGCCATCAGACGAGCAATAATAGCGTTGGTTACCATGCAATGTGAGGACGTTTTAAACTTCATATTTGCAGGCAGGATCTCTTTTTTACGAAGCTCATTAAGAATAAACAGCACACCCGGATCGTAAACGATGAGGCCACGGCAGCCCAGCTCACTCAAGCGCAGCGCTTCTTCAATGGAGTGCGAAATGGCATCATTGTTATTGAGCTGGCGACCCTGTTCCATTCCGAACTCGGTACGGTAAAAAGAGGACTTAACATCATATTCCGGGCGCGGTCCCAGACCGAAGAGCATGCCATAGTTATTTTCATGACACAGTTGTAGCATTTCTTTAATTTCACGGTCGGAACGCAAAAAAGAGCCATGCGTTTCATTAAACCGGGTACAATAGATTTCGCTTTCGCGCAGTGCCGAGACTATTGTTTCCAGCATCATCAGATTATTGACTGCAGGTATTTCTACACCATATTGCCCCCCCTTCGGAAATGAACGCCCCGAAGGCTCTAAGGTCACATCATCAGAAAAAGGAAAACCATTATCACGGAGAATAGTCCGCGCTTTATCAGCACTACGTTTTAAGCTCATATTTAATCCTTCCTGTATGAAAACTAATGTGTGAATGCTACTTCGTTAAAAATGAAATCAAGAGAAAACAGATTCTTAGTTAAAAGGTTAAGGGCTTTCTTTCTAATTGTTTTTTTATGGCACTCATTCAGATAGTGCAGCGTTGACTTCCCGTCAATTCTTGCCAGCATCAGTACTGGAATGAGTGCCGCTATCCGTTTCTCAAGTCCCGTACGATCTTCCCAGTTCACTTTTTGCAGATATGACGTAGCAAGCAGTCTGGACATCAAGATAAAACGGGCATCCCCTAACCGATAAAATTTTAATAGCAAATGATTAATACAAAATGCGATATCAAAAGCCGGATCAGCATAACAGGCACATTCTGCATCTAAAAAAACGGGTTTCGAATTACGATTAAGAATATTTTTTGGACTCAAATCCCCATGTATCACCGAGATACGATTCGCCAGAACCGACTCGCCAATCTCAACGAGGCGTTCACTCATGTCTGGAAATGTGTCGATCAGTGCAAAGATATATGGCTCAATGCGCGTCGCACGTAAAATGTCAGCACTATTAAACTCTCTGGCATAATTCTGGCTACCTGCCGTCATCTCGTGAAAAATGGCAATTTGCTCACCTAATTGTTGAACAAATAGCAAGTCGAACCGCCCAGAGAACAGCTGCCTTTGCCAGACTTCAGCTTCAGTAACGTCTATGTACTGCGTCACTAACAGCGGTTTTTTTTCATCAAAATAATAAACGTGAGGAACACTTTCCGCTGACACACGGCTGGCCATTTCCAGCCATAAATTCTCATAAAATGCTCGTTTTAGCGGGGCTGACCAGTTCTTCTGAACCCGTAATGTTGCTAAAGGCTGTTTAATAACATAACGCTTAAGATTATTCCCTTGCAGGCAATCCATAAGCCATACATCGGAGGAAACTCCTCCCTGAAGTCGTCTTACATTTTGGCTGGAAAACAATTCAATGCCAGTGCCATTCATTAACTCAAGCACGTAATCAACTTCATCAGAATCAATTTCTACAATTCCCCCAGCCTGGGGAAATGGCATATCGGTATCCATTAGAGCCATAACGTTGTCCGGTTGGATTTTGGCGTTTGTTATTTACAAGCTGTATCAGTGAGCGAATTTGAATCTACAAGGTGATATTTAACATGTAAAGCATTTTATTTACATTTCTTTAAAGTGCAAAAAAAACTTAAGAATTGTCTTATGCCAAAAATAGTAGGGGGCAAATGCAGCCTGCTGTTTTTTATGATTTTTTTAAAAGATATATTTTGGTCATAATTTTTAATTATGAAATTAAATGTGAACATAATCACTTTAACTCTGGTGTTAATGGGACCCTCCTAATTTTCATAGGTATTAATCTTTTGACTAATAGCCTTTTTCTTTTAGCATTCTTTTGGCAAACATTTCCCATATGAACTTACTTATCTAACCGCAAGTTACAACGAGACCAATAGCCATGGTGAAAACAGCTATCACTGCATTAATAGCACGTAAGGTCTGGAGTTCTTCAGGCTTGCCCGCGCTTGAGATTGAGGTTTTTATTGATAAACGGATCTCAGCCAGAGCTATAACGCAGTCGGGTCTGTCAGGTGGTTATGTTGACCCAATATTAAATAGCGAAAACATATGCACCAACTTACATAAAATGCTGGATTCTAAAATCCAATACATTGACAAAATACTCACCCCGCAGTTGCTGGGACAGCGTATCGACGACCAACTTATCATTGACTCTATTTTGAGCTTAAGTACACAAAATAATAAACTCTCGCATGCTGACACTGCAGCAATTTCTATTGCGGTTGCGGACCTTGCTGCCAGGTATTATGCCATTCCGTTATGGAAATACATTCAACAAGAATATATTGAACCCGTTATGCCGTTGCCAGAAATTGAAATATTCGGCGGTGGTGCTCATGCATCTTATGCTTCAACAGTACAGGATGTAATGGTGATTGCCCCCGGCGCAGAAAACTATCAGCATGCACTCTGCATCGGGGCAGAAATATTTCAGCGTATTAAAAATCAGCTGGTGAAGGCAGGAAAACCCACAGGGCTCTGTGAAAAAGGGGGACTTTGGCCAAGCTACGACCATTTTCGCCATGCTTTAGAGATGGTAAGCGAAGCCATTGCGCATTCGGGTCTTACGGCTGGTAAAGATATTGGCATAGCAATCGATTTCGCAGCAGATGGTTTTTACGAGACAGGCCATTACTGGCTGAACGGAAATGAAGGTAGCGGTCAGACTTCAGATGACTACATTGCAACATTGACTTCGTTGATCAAAGAATTTCCGATCATGTCACTTGAAGACCCGCTGGCGGTAGAAGACAGGGCGGGATATCGTAAGTTGATGCAGCTGTCAGGCAAGCAAGTACAAATTATCAGCGACGATCTGTTGGATTCCGATCCGCGACTGGTGCAGTCCGAGGATGCAGCTTTACTGTGCAATGCCATCATGATCAAGCCGGCAAAGTCTGGCACCTTAACAAAGACGATTTCGGCGTTAAGTCATGCGCGAAGCAAAGGCTGGGGAGCCATCATGGCAGGGCGCTCTATTGACAGCGAGGATACAGCTGTAATGCACCTTGCGGTAGGCTTGGGGGTTGGTCAGTTCAAAATCGGTTCGCTGGCACGCGCTGAGCGGAGTGCAAAATTCAATGAGGGGATCCGCATCGCAGAAGCATCACGCGACCTTGTATTTGCTGGGGCAAAAGAGTTGCCATAAGGCATGTAGTGAATTGCTTGTTTGTAAATGACCTGTCGCAGCTACCCAGGCAGCATATTTACATTGTCAAACTCAGGAGAGGCGCATACTTTCCACCTATTACACTTGCGTTAAATTTTGTCTATACGCAGTTAATGGAGCTGAACGTTGGGTGCTGCAGGATCAGTTTTCCTTCAGCGCGCAGGGGATCAATACACCGCGCAGCCGGTCTGTTGTTCAGGTGGAACTCTACATTTATTACAAAAAGGATACAGGAAATCAGCCATGGCGCATGATAGCGCTCATGCTGCATTTCCCCCGTCACGCCTAAGTCGGCTATTAAAAATGCACAGTCCAGCTCGACAATCAGTTCCTTAAAAGCATATTCCTCTGATTCGAAGCGGATAGGATGAATAAGATTTAATCTGTGCGCCGCTCCCGCCCAGTGAACCAGCTCATGTAGTGTGGTGGCGTAGAAATTATCTGCCTTTTTGAAGCGAAACCGAGCCGATAAGACGGTCTCATCCGCCGCAGGCCGGTAAAACGCCGAGCGTACTCTTTCCATCATTTCGCACCGGTACGCTTTATCAGGGCCACCACCTGCGATAGCGGGTCAAATGTGATGTGCGTCTGCGGAAGCGCATCGAGAAGCAGGACGTCCTATAATGCTTACTGATTCGCCAGACCTCTGGCAATGACTATCGAGATACCGTACAAGTGCCATATTTGACCGTTACAGATATCCTTCATGCCAGGAGAGCATTCGTATCGGGAAGTAAGTCATATTGTTCTTAGCCGATCGCGGCAGTGAGGTGGAATTTAAGAGCCGAGAAGATTTGTACGGTCTGTGAACGCATAAAAAACAAGATGGGGGCACAAAAGGGGGGGGCTTATAAAGATGAAACAAGAAAAATGCATGTTTATCAATGGTTTTATGTTGTTTGTTATGTTCATGCTATCGCACTGTTTCAACCTGCTTTTAAACACTATGCCGATGCGCTGCATCCCCTCATGCGAGCGAATATCTCGCCCGGCAGCCTGATTTATTTCCCACTTTTTCACGTCGATAATTTTACGCAGCGTTTGCAGACTCCGGCCGCTACCTGCAGGTTGTTTGCGGTATGTCTGTTCGGCCTGCCCGGTCCGTGGTTCGACAACCGACAGATTTTCGCCATCCATTGCGTTCGGATGGGGCGCTAATGTGGGCTGTCTGTCATCTTCCGCAAGCAGTGTGCTTTCTTCTCAGCGTGCAGAACCCGTTGCTTACAGCCACACAGCCGGCCATGCCATTTCGGGCGTGCTGACGACATCCGGTGACCTTCGCAATGACCTGCCTCTGTCCCTTCAAACCCGACTCCGATACATTCTGTCCCGGCAGTTGAAACTCCCGCGATATCAGGTCCGCCAGGCGGCACCGGCCCAACATGCCCAGCCCGCAAAAACCATCAACAGCAAAACTGCAGGTCGACTGCTGGCCACGGGCGGGATCTATCACGGCAATATCGAGGGATTCCATCAGACCGCGCAGCAGCTCGGTGGTAATGCAGCGGCGAGTGAGCTTAACAATCTTCATGTATAAACTCTACAAGCACCTTGACCATGCAATCGTCTTGTTAAAAGGCGGTGATTTACCATAGCGTTAGTTTCCGGTGCCGACCTGATACTTAATCATTTAAAATCAGCGCGTCGGTGTCGACACCTTTCCTGATATCATCGAAAGTGTCGGGTGCAGTAATATCTCTAACTCCGAATGTCTCGACGTCATGCAGCAATCGGCAACAGATGGCTACCAGCGTGAATAAACGGGACGTGATCACGCTCGACAACGGTCTGGTGCTGAATAAAATTGGTCCAGAGGAGACGGCCGAGTAATCAAACACCTACAAAGTATTGGATTATACCGACTTGGTTCGACCCCTGTTATTGCATCATTTTATAAAACGTTCCTCAAATTTCCTTTTCAAAGAGACATTTGGTGAGTCAACCATTAACTTCCCCAGATTGGTTTGGTAACTCATCACACAACTCCTGCAACTCATTAAACATCCTTGCCACATGGAAACCATCGCATACCGAGTGATGTACCTGCACCGCCATAGGCAACAACACTTTCCCATCCTGTTCGTAGTATTTCCCAAACGTGAACATAGGAGAAAAGAAGTTCTTCATGTGCGCAATGTTCATAGTAAAGTTCGTAAACGTTACCCAGGGAATAGACGATACGAAAAAGACATTTTCCCGGGACTCTTCCTTAGGCCAGTAAGAAAGGTTATTGCCATAGCGCGCAACATCTTCTGCATACGTGTTCTGGAAGTGCTGAATATTGCCGTCGAAATGGCTCCACAATGATGAAAAGGTCTCTGTTTCAGGGTGGAAAATGGTATAGCTGGGATGAATTTCATTCCATATGACAAGCTCATTGTCCTTAATGGCCATACGGAATTCCGGATGCCGGTTCATGATTTTAGAGAGGAGGAAAATAATCGTCGGATAAAACTTCCAGCCGACCTTTTTGATATGCTTTCGCAGCGCGGTGATGTCGATCAGAACCGTTTGGTTAATTGTACACTCGGCAAATGACTGGAATACTTCAAAATGCTCCTTCCTGGCCCAACGAGATAAATCAACAGGCGTATATTCCGGGGCTGTTTTTTTCATTGTTTAACCTTTGATTATCAATCGCCTAAAGGGTTTTGGGCCAGAAAAAGCCGCGCAACCATTTCAACCGTATCTAATCTTCCTGTCAATCTCAGCCTGTGGTTTTCCGAACAGATATCCCTGCACGAGATCGCAGCCAAGCGCCTGAAGACGTTCAAGCTGCGCTTCGGTTTCAACACCTTCTGCAATTACCCTCATATTGAGGCTCTTCGCCATGCCGGTTATCAATTTAACGATATTAAGGGCATCATCCTGCGTGGATATCGGGTTCACAAAGGATTTATCGATTTTAATTTTATCAAAATTCAGTTCACTCAGACGTGAGAGCGACGAATAACCCGTTCCGAAATCATCGATTGAAATTCTTACACCCAGCGTTCTCAGCTTTTTGAGAATAGTGAGCGGCGTGTTGCTGTCGCTGAAGAGCGATGACTCCGTAACCTCTAATTCAAGACGGTTTGCCGGAAGTCCAGTCTCCTTCAGGATGGACTGTACCATCGCCGTAAATGATTTCGTGCCCAGCTGAACGGGTGAGACGTTCACAGAGATCCTTGCTGGAACCGCCCAGGAAACCGCTTCCCGGCAGGCCAGCTCAAGCACATTTTTGCCGATCTGATTGATCATCCCCGTTTTTTCCGCGACAGAAATAAAGTAATCAGGTGACAGTATCCCCTTCACCGGGTGTATCCAGCGAATAAGCGCTTCATAGCCGTAAATTTCATTGCTGAATGAATCGACAATAGGCTGGTAATAAACAACAAATTCATGGTTATCGATCGCCAGTGCCATATCATGTTCAAGAGTTCTGCTTTCCTGCAACTTTTGCAGCATCCACTGACGGAAGACTTTTATCTGCTGTGAACCCTCTTTTTTGGCTTCGTAGAGCGCCAGATCGGCAAATTTATAAAGATAGTCAGAGCGCCGCTCATTATCAGATAATACGATACCCACGCAGGTGGCGATTTTTATCAGCTGGTTATTAATCGTATAGGGCTGGCTGATGTGTTCGCTGATTTCTTTGGCGCGCGAAACGGCTGCTGTTTCGGTGAGGCCACTGGACAGAAGGGCGAACTCATCTCCGCCCAAACGGTAAAATGTATCCGTGGCGCTGCTCATTGAGGTGAGGCGTCTGGATACCTGATTCAACAGCAAATCTCCGGCATCATGGCCATAGGTATCGTTGACCTCTTTGAAGCGGTCTAAATCAAATAACATCACCGTGACGGGGATATGATTTTTATCTGCCTGAAGATTAATTTTGTTGAGATCGTCCCAGAAGAAGAGGCGGTTTTTCATGCCGGTGAGGGAGTCATGATAAACATCATATTCAAGCTTCGAGTTCTGAATTTGCAGCGTTTCTTTTGATATCTGCAGTTCGTCAGCAAGGCTTTTAACCTGCATGTGTGCTTTGAGAATGTTTTTATTCTGGTAGATCATTAAGAAACCAAGAATAAAGCTTAATATCACCAGGAGTAATGAAAGTGCGGAGTAAATATAGTAAAGGATCTGTATTTTATGGTTGGATTCATTAACCGTGTTAATATCTTTCGTCAGTGCCGTTGCAGAAAGCTGGCTCAGCGGCGCGTCGAGAGCATGCATATTTGTCAGGTATGCCTGTAACTCTGGATGGCTCATTTTTTCAAGATGGCTATCCAGATAGGTCAGTATTTTCTCTAAGCGCAAAGCAAGCTCCTGATGCGCTTTATCGCTGTCAATATAGCGACCTAAATCTCCCCCTTTCATTAAATCGCTCTGGCTGAGCATAATTTCTAGACGCATGCGGACCTGGTCTATCGTAACGTCATCGGTATCGGTTGCGTATAGACCAAGCCATGATTCAAAACGGTAATACTCTGATACCAGTTGTGCCACGGACCAGGACTCGGTGTATTGAGTCAGTTTTTGCAATTCCTGCTGTCGATCGTAAACAAGAAATGCAATATATCCTGTCGTGATAAAAAGAGAAAAAATGATACCAACCAGTATCCTGTTCATTATGTTCTCCTGAACGACTACTCAATCTTCATTTTGCTAACCTGCCATGCTGAACGCGAGTAATAAATCTGATTATTCAACTCAGGAAGACTGTCATAGGGGTATACAATGAATGATGGGCCTTTATCGCGGATGCGCATATATTCGCCATTGATCTTTAGGGCAAGTATGGCGTTGTATTTTTTAAAGTCGCTTAGAGGGATCACGGTAGAGTAATCATTGAGCGCAATAACATTAACGTTAGTTCCCTTCGCACCCACATAATCCATGAGTTTATTCATGGGAACACCCTCAAACTTCGTACGACCGTTATACCAGGGAGATGTCGTCTCGAAACTCACCACACCCAGTTTTTCAAGGCTGGCGAGATCAAACACTGCTTTTCCATTTTCATTGGTATTTTCTATATTACCGTAAATCGTTAAAATGGGTTTACCAACTGGTTTTGGCAGTTCGCCAGCCCAGGTTACACTTTGTACGAGACAGCATAACAGCAGTAGGGTTAATCGCATTTTGGCCTCCACTTTTTAACAGAAGTATAAGAATTATAATTTAGATATCACACTAGTTTATATATTTTGTTGAGTACTAATGGTTTTTAGAATTTTTACTGATTTAATTTCAATTAAATCAATCGCTTAGTGATTGGTGTTGAGAGGGTGTAGGACACTCTGACGACGCTTAACTTTTTGAGAAAAGCTAAAGTTGCTTGCATAAGCTCTCATGTGTTTAAAAAATGATCGCTTTAATTGATTGTAATCATCTTACACCACTGATTTTACCCGTGATGAAACGGCGAGCGTGCAACCGCTCAGCATGGGTATCGCCCTCCTACAAGCGGTGCGGCCGGCGCTGTGCACAATTCGTCCACCTCACGTGAAAAGCCACTGGTTACGCAGCTCCCGACGGGATGAATACTATCCTGCCGGTTTGCGCGGGCAACACGCCTGCTAAAAACGTTAACGCCTGCAGAATGAGTTTTTTCTTATGCCATGGCAGAAAATGTAAATAATGAAGAGAAGGGGGTGTGAGATATTATCGATGAGATCGTCAGTTTACGGTTTCAATCTGTGTCTGAATAATTGCCTGATTTTTGGACGCTTCTTCCGCTGGGAAGCGTCCACTTTTTTCTGCCAGCAAAATGATATATGTCCGGCATGTTAAAAATAGCGTTTATTCACTTTTTTGACGCAGGAGTCCTCTGTGCTATATGTAAACCTACTAAAATAGCGATCATTGTTCCCATATAGAATTGACCCATCACCGCTTCAAGCATCGCCAGATTACGTGCAAAAGGATGTATTGCCAGAATATCTCCATAGCCAAGGGTGGTTAGCGTGGTGAGGCTGAAGTAAAGCATCGTTTCAATTGAGTTATCGTCCGATATTCCTGTATATGCATCTGGAATGAATCCCACCAGTAAACAGTCCAGCAGCGCAAACAAAAGTGAGATATTCAGATAGATAACCATGGCGCCGCGAATGCGATGCAGCGTCACAACACCCTCATCGAAAACCTGTTTCGCCACAATCCAGCTAACGTTGAGACAGAAAAAAATCCCTGACAGGAGAACCAGTACTCCTGTGGTTTTGTGCGTGGTCGTTGTTGACCCGACGGCCAACCCGACCAGACAAAAAGAAAAACTGAGGATAGCCAGATACCTTTTTATATCCTTCGAAACAATGAATACCGAAATCAAGGCCATTGCTGAGAACAGCGCATTGTTAAGCCAGTGATAGTTTTTATGTTCGCTCTCCGTAACGGGTGAAATGATAAAAATGGTTAAAACCTGCAGTATTAGAAGAATGGTAAGACAAACATCCTTATAATCGCTATTCTTTTCAATAAGACATTGAAAGTCACTCATTTTCATGATGTTAACCTGAATTTAGAGTTTTTATATATGTCACATCCGGAATGTTAATCAGCCGGGATACGGCTTGTGGCTTATTTCGTTATTTGCCTGATGGTTTCAAATCAGGAAGCCCGTCAGCCATGTTCTGTCAGGATGATTTTCAGGTAATTGTTCAAGGATATGAATTAACGTATTCTGGTTGTCCTGTCCGCTGTTGATAAATCTAAAGAAATTGCTGTCACATTTGCTTTTGTGATATTGCATTTTATAGAACTCTTTTTTTCTTAAAAAAGTACGTTCTAGCCAGTTGAACTTTTTTATTTCCCTTTCAAGGTATTTCATTTCGGAAATTGAAAGGAATATTTTCTTGTACAGAATATCCCGGCTGCCCGGCGTATATGATTTACTGTCCATCAGATTTTCTCTGTTTTTTTGATACTCACGTCCTTGTGCTGAATAAATATCAGTGTCCTACAGACGCGGCATCCACCACGCGCGAAGGTTTAGGTGCTAATGCAATTGCAAATGCAGCGATAAAAAATATCACGCCGATCGACATCATCAGATTATTAGTCGACAGCATCATGCTCTGGCTGTTTACCATCTTGTCAAAAAGCTCGCGCACAAATTGTCCACCTTGCTGAGGGGCCGAACTAATGTAGTGCGAAAGATCGCCAGTAGGGTCGACGACGGACGCCAGTTTGTCATGTGCTATATAGCGCTGGTCCTGCCATGACGTCGTTACGAGCGATGTGGCAAACGCACCCGATAACGTTCGAACAAAGTTCATTAGCCCCGCGGCTGAAGCCATTTCCGTTTCATCTACAGAGCCCATTGCAAGCCCCGTAATAGGGACATAGTACAGCGGCATGCCAACGCCCATGAATAACAAAGGTACGCAGATGGACCAGTAGTCCATATCGGTCGTCGCATAGGATCGCCAGAAGGTGTCGAGACCCAGCCAGGCGCAGCCAAAGAAGATAAGAATGCGCGGATCGATTTTGTTAGAAAGGTTAGCGGCAACCGGAGAAAATACCACCTGCAGAAGTCCGCCCCAGGCCACCACAATCCCTGCCCATGTTGTTGTATACCCTAAGTTATATTGTAGCCACAAAGGCGTGAGGACATTCAGACCAAAAAAACATCCAAACGCGAGTGCGAGCACAAACATGCTGGCCGAAAAACCGCGATGGCGAAACACTCTGATATCGACGATCGGATGCTCAGCGGTCAGCTCCCAGATGCAGAAACTTAAAAAGCCAATACAGGCAATAATCGCCAGAACGCAAATTTCCTCTGAGGCAAACCAGTCAAGGTCTTTCCCTTCATCGAGCATGATCTGCAGGGCACCAACCCAGATCACCAATAAAATAAACCCAACGATATCAATAGAGTTATTAACCAGCGTATCTTCGAAGATTTTCAGTACTGACCACGCCACGACTGAAAAAGCGATTGCCATCGGAACGTTGATGATAAACACCCACGACCAGCTGTAATGATCGCAAATCCAGCCACCCAGCACCGGGCCTATTACGGGCGCGAGCAATGTTGTCATCGCCCATAGTCCCGTCGCCTGCATGGATTTTTCTTTCGGGAAAATACGCAGCAGTAACGTTTGTGATAAGGCCATCAGGGGGCCTCCCGCCATGCCCTGAAAAACCCTCATCAGCAGCAGCATTCCCAGCGAAGTGGAAAGGCCGCAAAGCAAAGAGAAAATACCGAACATGAACACGGAAACGGAGAAAACGCGCACGCCGCCGAACCGTGTGGTTAACCATCCTGATAGCGGCACCGTGATGGCTTCAGCCACGGCATAGGCCGTTATGATCCATGTGCCCTGGCTGGTTCCTGCGCCCAGGGCACCAGCCATGTTGGGTTGAGTGACGTTTGCAATGGTCATGTTGAGCACGGCTAAAAAGTTAGCCATTGCAAGTACCAGGGCACCAATCCATAACATACCGCCTTTCAGCGAAGGCGGCTGATTATCGATAACTAATGTAGACATGGCCTGGTTTCCGTTATTCACTTTTTAAGTTAACTGTCGCTTTCATGGACAGACCAACCCGCAACGGATGCGCTGCAAGCTCATCAGCATTGAGTTTGATGCGCACCGGCAAACGCTGAACAACCTTAATCCAGTTACCCGTTGCGTTCTGCGCAGGAATAATTGAAAACGCTGCGCCGGTGCCGCCATCAAAGCCTTCTACCGTTCCATGGAAAGGCACGCTATCGCCATACAGATCGCTTACCAGTTCTACCTTCTGTCCCACTTTTACATGCTGGAGCTGAACTTCCTTGAAGTTGGCATTGACGTGAATTTGCTGCACCGGCACCACGGACAGTAACGGTGTGGAAGGCTGGACGCGTTGTCCAAGCTCGACCTGGCGACGAGCAACCACGCCATCGACAGGCGAACGGATCACGGTTCTTTCCAGATCCAGTCTGGCCTGATCGCGCTTGGCTCTGGCGAGAGCAACTTCCGGGTTGGTTTCGGTATTTGCATCCTCAATCATCACGGCATTCGCTTGTCTTGCACCCACCGCCGCCTGTCTTGCCGCATCTGCTTGCGCCACGGCGGCTTTAGCGGCATTCAGGTTTGCCAGTGCGGAAGCATAAACGTTTTGAATACGCGTCAGTTCGTCGCCTGAAATCGCGCCCGTCTGCATTAACGCTTCGCGTCGCTTGAGGTCAACCGTCGCGCGCTGGAAGTCAGCGTTTGCGGCATCAACCTGGGCCAGCAGGCGTTTTTGCTCTTTTTCATTCGCCACAACTTCTGCGCCGAGTTTTGTGTCGGTGGCCTTATATCCATTTACCCGCCGAATGGCCAGGTTCAGGTTTGCTTCCGCCTGATTAAGCGCTAACTCTGCGTCAGTAGGATCCAGCTGGATCAGAACATCGCCTTTTTTTACCACCTGAGAATCCGTGACCAGGATGGCACTGACCGTACCGGTGATCGCGGAAGAGAGCTGAGCGGACTCAACATCGGTATAGGCGTTATCGGTTTCAACATATCGGGAACCCACTAATTCCCAGTATGCGAACGAGCCTGCGCCAGCCAGCGCTATGCTTAATGCGAGATAAGAGAATAAACGTTTTCTTTTTTTCTTTTTGATATCGGATGATTCAATATTTTGATTTTCAATAGCTGCAGAATGACTCATTTTATTTCCTTTCTTTCCACTATTTAGTAATTAACCTGGTGTTAAAAAATCACTGTTTGCTCGAGGTATATCCGCCGCCTAATGCGCGCGCTAATGCGACGTCAATCGTAAAGGCGCGAGAATTTACATCGGCTAATTTTCGGCGGGCCGCGACCAGCTCATCTTCCGAGGACAACACGTCCAGATAATCAGCGACCTTTCCTTCATATCTTTGTTTGGTGAGGGAATACGCTTTTTCTGCCGACGTGACTGCTCCCTGGGAATAAAGCATCTCGTCTTTAAGAGAGGCTCTGCTGGTGAGCGCATCGCTCACTTCCCGAAGTGCATTCGTTAACGTGTCGTTATAAACCTGCACCGCAATGTCATATTCACCGCTGGCGTATTTCAAATCACCCTGGAGCTTCTGCGTATTAAATATTGGCAACGATATGGCTGGGCCAAAGCTGCCAATTGCTGAGCCACTCCGGGTAAGGTTGTTAATACCCAGTGACTGGAACCCGGCAAAGGCAACCAGATTAACGCTTGGGTAAAAACCGGCTTTTTTCTGTTTGATTTGCTCTGCTGCCGCCTCGGCGCGTAAACGCGCCGCGACAATATCAGGACGGCGACCAATCAGATCCAACGCAATATTCGGAGGAAGTTCCTCATGCGCTAAAAGCGTTGCCTTAGGCGCGGTGATTGCCAGCGATCTGTCAGGCCCATCGCCGATCAGTGCCGCGAGCTCATGTTTTTTGATCGCAATAGCTTCATCTATTGCCACCAGGTTTGCTTTTGCGTTGAGTTGACGCGTCTCGACCTGTTGAAGGCTGGATAAATCTTCAAGCCCCGCGTCATGTCGTTGCTGGAACAACGCGAGCGTACTGGTTCGTATAGTGAGGGTGTCGTTAAGCGTTTCGCGAACGGTGTATAAATGCGCCAGCTCCGCGTAAACGGTAACAATAGAAGAAGAGAGCACCAGTCTTGTTTGTGCTTCTTCCGCTACAGCCGCCATTTCACCAGACGTCGCAGCCGCGAGCGCTGCGCGGTTTTTACCCCAAAAATCAATTTCCCAGCTCATATCAAGCGTGGTGCGCCCGTAGCTGTTCCAGTTTTGAGGCGTTGCGCTTTCAGGCGTCACATAGTTGTAACTCATTTTGTCCCGCATAAAGCTGGCGTTTGCGGTGACCTCAGGGAAAAGCGAACCGCTCGCGCTTTGCGTCATCGCCTGCGCCTGCTTCACGCGAGCTTCGGCGATGTTAAGCGTAGGGGAATTTTTAAGCGCGTCATCAATCAGCCCGTTGAGCTGCTCGTCACCGTATTTCTTCCACCAGTAATCTTTCGGCCACTGGCCGTTCTGGTGTGGGAAACTTTGATCGCTTTTAAGTTGTGAGACCGTCTTCATAGACGGTGGGGTGCCAAGATCGGGGATTATGGCGCATCCGCTCATACTGATGGCGGAAATGACAACACAGCCCATCACTATCCTGGACCGGGTTAAACCGGAAATGCGACACCTCGGAAGTGTCTCCTGAAAACCTTTCATCAGTACGCTCATCATGCTGTTCATAGAGTAGTCCAAATACAGTACCGTACAGTACGGTACACTTTATATCTTGACTTCTGAGCGCCGTCAAATGAAAATGTACTCGTCAGTACGATTACGAACCCTACTATCTGACGTGATTCCGAAATCAGAGAACAAAAAGTGTTGGCCCCGGCCAGGCACCTAAACTAACGAGGAAACATATGGATAAAAGAGCGCTTAAACGGCAACAGATTCTGGAAGTCGCATCCGGACTGTTTCGACAAAAAGGATTTGATGCCACATCTATCTCAGAGATTAACGCGATTGTTGGTGGCTCAAAATCGACAATTTACAGTCACTTTTCTTCGAAAGAAGAGCTATTTGTAGAATGCATGTCTTCAGAAACTGAACAGTATATAAAGAGCATGACTATTGAAACTGCGGGGCAGGTGCGCCTTTTCAGAAAATCACCACAGCTGGTCATCGAGCAATTTGCCGTTGCCTTTTTACGCTATATTTGCTCTCCGGATATTGTGGATTTGCAAAGATTAATGATTTCCGAGGCCGGAAGATCGGGTATCGGAGAATTATATTATGCGCGAATGCAAAAATTGCGTTCAAATGTTTCGGCGCTTTTTACCGATTTAATGAATCAAAATATTTTAAGAAAAGATGATCCTGTGCTGGCGGCTGAGTATTTTCGTTCTCTTCTCCAGGCCGACATACTGGAACCCTTGCTTTTAAAAGCAAGAAAGGATCAGCCTGACGAAAGTGAAATCGTCATGAAGGCGCAAGCCTCCGTTAATGCATTTATGAAACTGTATGGTCCTGAAAAAATTGAAGATGTAGCAAAGACATCTTTATAAAATACAGTAAGTGTTCTTTCACCCTATTATTAGGGTGATTTTTCTTTTGGGAATATTTATTTTCAATTGTCATTGGATGACTTTGCCAGCGGCCTTCTTGTAAATAAAATTTCGTGGATACTTATGTGTATAAAGTTTACTCTCTTAAAAGATCGTGAAGCTGTAATTAAGTCTCTTACTCACTGGATTGACTCGAATTTATACCGGCCCATTACCGTTTTAGATGTGGCGCGGAAATCCGGTTATTCACTGGCTTACATTCAACGGAACTTTCGCCAGGAGTGTGGCATAAGTATAGGTCTCTATATCCGAAGCCGGAAACTTGAAAAGGCCGCGCATATGCTCAGACATACGCAGCTCTCTGTTTCAGATATATTCACGATGTTAGGATACGAGGAGCCGTCAACATTCAGCAGAGCGTTCTCGAATCAATATGGGCTCTCCCCAACCAAATACCGCGAGCAGGCTAAAAAAAGTCATTACATGAATGGATTGTCGATGTTGATTACTGAGGTAACGCGCGACTAATCCTTTGAAGCACTGAGAGGCAAACGCCATAAATCATAGCATTCCTCTCCGGATTTAATGGCTCCCGCGAAGTGGTCATTGAGGCTACTCGAGGTAAATATTAGATCCCCATTCGGACGGATTGCCGGCGTGTCTGGCCAGTGGACGTCTTCGCTTGCTGCAATCAGCGACATGGAAAGGGTATTAGGATCGTATCTGACGATACCATTGCGTGTGACATCGGTAATGTAGAGGTTACCTTTTTCATCTGTCACAATACCGTCGGTATTGCCACCCACTGTACCCAAATCGCGGATCTGTTCGGTGATTTGCGCATCGGTTGAAGCTGGCTGCCTCAGTATCGCGGTTGGTACCGCAGACCCTGCAAGAATGACAAGGACGTGCCCACCATGAAAAAAGAGCGTTATTCCTTTTGGATCCCACTCATCGCGGGCGGGATAGTACTGATATCGGGTTTTGTGGTCTGGTCTGTCAACGTTTACCGCGTGACATTTCTTACTATCCGCGGGGAGCATGTCCTTGCCTGTGGAGCGTTGCTGCTGGCCCTTGTTCTGATGGTTAATTTCATCAGAAAGGGGAGACTGAAAAGAAAACGCCTTGCTGACGCGGTAAAAATCTACCTCGGCTTCTTCATTTGCAGCCTGCCGGTTGCCACGTTTGTGGTCTTTACAACGGCCTGGCTACTGGATGGGGACTATTCGGCCTGGAGCAAACCTTACCGGTATGAATCCAGTACCCGCCACAGCTGCTCGGGTGCGGCAGTCTACGAGCCGGAATTAAAAAAAGAGATCCGCATCTGTAACCCGCAGGGTGATTTTTATGCCGATACCACCCTGTACGTGGAAAAGCGGAGTAACGCACTGGGGATCGTGGTGCTTTGGGCTATCACGCGCTCCTGAACCAAGGGAGGGGATTGGCGCGATAATCCGCTAACCCGCCTCCAGCATCCCAAAGCTCACAATCCGCGCGCGGCCCAGCTCTTTCGCCCGGTACAAGGCCACATCCGAGGCGCGCAGCAGGTTGTCAGTCTGGGCATGTTGCGGGTAGCTGGCAATGCCAATCGACACATCCACCGGCCCAATCTCGGTCAGCCCGTAGCGAAGCGACAGCTCATGCACGCTATTGTAAATCTTCTGTGCGCAGGCGTGCGCCTCTGGTTCATCGGCACCGGGAAGCAGCACCAGAAACTCCTCTCCCCCGTAGCGGAATGCGAGCCCGTTATCATGTGCGGCCCGCTGAACAATTGACGCCACGCTTTTAATCACCTGATCGCCCGCTTCATGGCCGAAGCGGTCATTGATGCTCTTGAAGTGATCGATGTCGATCATCATGCAGCTTAACGGCTCGCCGGTACGCATCGCCTGTGCCGTTTGGGTTTGCAGGGTATCTTCCAGATGATGACGATTACGCAGGCCGGTGAGCGGGTCGAACAAGGCTTTTTCCAGCAGCGCGTCGCGCAGACGCTGGTTGGCCAGCGCCAGCCCGAGCGCTTCGGCCATCAGTTCCAGATACGCTCGGGAAGGGGCGTTGTCTGCCGTAATATTCTGGAAGGAGAGCAGGCCAATGGCCTCGCCCTGGGCGATAAGCGGCACGCACAGCGAGCTATCCGCCTGGGGGGGCGGAAGATGATAGCAGGCGATATCCGGCTCACCGTTTACCGGCGGGTGGCTCTGCCCGCGGCGTACGGCCCAGCACTCGTCAGGGTGGAAGCTCGTCTCTTCACCAACCGGTGAAAGCCATTGCGCGACGCAGCGCATCTGCCACGGCTCCCGGTCAAGGACGTAAAGTCGGCCCGCGATCCCCGGCGCGATATTAGGCGCAAACAGCTCCGCCACGTTAATCACATCGTTAAAGTTCTCACACCCCTGCAGCCGCTGGGTCATGCGCGCCAGCAGCTCGCGGATGGCCCAGTCGGCATCGCGTTCTCTTTCCAGACGCTGTCGCGCCAGGCCGTTTTCGCGGAAGATGCGGATGGCCTGGGCCATATCGCCAATCTCATCAATCTGGTTGAAATTGGGCGTTTCAACCGCGTAATCCTGGGATGCCAGACGGTGCACCACGTCGCTCAGGCGCACCACGGGACGCAGCACGCGGCGCTTCAATATAAAGCCGAGAACAAACAAGAACAGCAGGGCGGTCAGGCCGACCATCAGCTCAGAGGCCGTACGCAGCGCTTTCGATTTTTTTGTCGCGTCCTGAACGGAGGCGATGACGCGTTTGTCGAGTATCTGGCGGAAGTGATCGATCTGGTTCTGCGCGCGCTCCAGCTCCTGCTCATAGGGCGCACCGTAGAGCAGCGCAACGGCTTGTGCGTCTTCTCCTCGTTCAAGGCTCGAGAGGGCGGTTTGCTGTTCGTCCTGCAGCTCATCGATAATTTTTATGCCTTCGCGCAGCAGGGACAGCTCATCATCCGATGCGCCGTTGTCCCGCAGCTTTTCAAGCCGGAGTTCAACGCTCTTCAGGTTGTTTTCTGACTGGCTATATTCCTTTAACGTTTGCGGATCTTTTTTGATGACGTAAAGGCGTGCTAAATCCGACTGCGCCCAGGCATCGGTTTCGATATCTTCCGTAAGCTCATCAAAACGCTGGCGTTGTTCAACGGCCTGACGTTCAGCAGTGTCAGCACTGGACGCCATCAGCATGATAATGCCGGAGGCGATGGTCAGGCAGACCGTGGCACCATAGGCCCAGTTTGTAATCGTTGCGATTCGCACCTGATGATCCTTTTACGACATGAGTAGGATGGCGTTCTTTCAAATTATAGAAAACGTTTGATTTAAGGCGAAAAAAAAGGCGGCACAGCGCCGCCTGGTGTGGTCTATATCGTCACATCCTCACAATTCTGGAGGATTTTTTCCTTCTTCGATGAAGTCGGGGTCCAGCTCTTCGGCGTTACCTTCGTGATCGCGCCCTGAGAAGAGGTTCCAGCAGGCGATAAACAGCGCGGCAATGAGCGGCCCAATCACAAAGCCGTTAATGCCGTACAGCTCCATGCCGCCGAGGGTGGAGATCAGAATCAGGTAGTCCGGCATTTTGGTGTCTTTCCCCACCAGCAGCGGGCGCAAAATGTTGTCCACCAGCCCGACGATAATCACGAAGAAGCCGACAATAAACAGCCCTTGCCACAGCTGGTGGGTGGCAAACAGGAAGATGGCGGCGGGCACCCAGACTATCGCCGAGCCGATGGCGGGCACCAGTGAGAGGAAGGCCATCAGCGCGCCCCAGAGCACGCTGCCGTCAATACCGGCAATTGCAAACGCAATCCCCCCGAGGATGCCCTGAACCACCGCCACCGCCGCCGTACCTTTTACCGTGGCACGCGACACGCCGACGAATTTGGCGAACAGGTGCTGCTTGGCGAAATCAGACAGCGGCAGGGAGTCGAGGATTTGGCGTACCAGATACGGGCCGTCTTTCAGCAGGAAGAACAGCAGATAAAGCATGATGCCGAAGCTAATCGCAAAGCCAAACGTGCCCTTGCCAATCAGAAACGCGCTGCCGGCGAGATATTGCCCGCCCTGCAGGGCGACGTCGGAGAGTTTTTTCTGGATCTGCGCCGCGTTGGTCAGGTTGTGATCCGCCAGGAAGCCGCTGGCCCAGTCAGGCAGATGGTTGAAGATGCTCGCCACCACTTCCGGAAACTGGGTGTTGTTCTCCTGGAGCTTCGTGTACACCATGTTCAGCTCAATGGCGAGCGAGGAGAGGATCACCATCAACGGGATAAAGACGATCAGGCAGATAATGCCAATGGTCAACAGCGAGGCAAGCCCGTTGCGATCCCCCAGCGCGGCGCGCAGCCTGTTTTTTACCGGGTTGAAGATGACGGTCAGAATGGCGGCCCAGAGTATCGCGGAGAAGTAGGGCGACAGCACGTCGAAGAAGGCCCAGGTCACAAGGGCGAGAATGAAGATAAAGAAACCTTTGGTCAGTCCGTTAAAGCGCATCAGTCAGTCCTGGTTACTAAGAAACTGTGTCGACTATAGAACTGATTGTGAGAATTACCAACCTTGCGCCGGTTAGCGGCTGCGCCTTAACCGTCCTGCGGGCAGTGTTGCGGTATGAATCTGCTCTTCACGGATACCACTTTCGACTGACCGAAGATCGCCTTTTCCCGCACCATGCTGTAAGTATCTGCTTGCGGAGGTGCTTATGGCCTGGCGTCCGATTCTCTATGTGATCCTCACCACCCACCCCAGACTCAGCGCGAGGCGTGCCCGTTTGCGTCTGGTCATCTAGCTTTTTATTAACAATCGCGGTATAACACACCTTCTTTGGATGTTTAGATGTCCATACGTATAGAAGGTAATATGCAAACACAACAAGAAAATGGGCAGCTTAAGCGCACCATGAAAACACGCCACCTGATTATGCTCTCGCTGGGTGGCGTGATTGGGACAGGGTTATTCTTCAATACCGGATACATCATTTCCACGACCGGGGCGGCGGGCACGCTGCTGGCGTACCTGATAGGCGCGCTGGTGGTCTGGCTGGTGATGCAGTGTCTGGGTGAGCTTTCCGTGGCGATGCCGGAAACCGGCGCGTTCCACGTCTATGCCGCCCGCTATCTTGGCCCGGCGACGGGCTACACCGTGGCGTGGCTCTACTGGCTCACCTGGACGGTGGCGCTTGGCTCCAGCTTCACCGCCGCGGGCTTCTGTATGCAGTACTGGTTCCCGCAGGTGCCCGTCTGGGCCTGGTGCGTGGTCTTCTGCGTGGTGATTTTTGGCCTGAACGTCATCTCGACGCGCTTCTTTGCTGAAGGCGAATTCTGGTTCTCTCTGGTCAAAGTCATCACCATCATCGCCTTTATTATCCTTGGCGGGGCGGCGGTCTTTGGCTTTATCCCGATGCAGGACGGTTCCCCCGCGCCGGGGTTAAGCAACATCACTGCCGAAGGCTGGTTCCCGCACGGCGGCCTGCCGATCCTGATGACCATGGTGGCAGTGAACTTTGCCTTCTCCGGTACCGAGCTTATCGGCATCGCGGCGGGCGAAACGGAAAATCCGCACAAGGTGATTCCGGTTGCGATCCGCACCACCATCGCGCGCCTGATTATCTTCTTTATCGGCACCGTATTTGTGCTGGCGGCGCTGATCCCGATGCAGCAGGCGGGCGTGGAAAAGAGCCCGTTCGTGCTGGTGTTTGAAAAGGTCGGTATTCCTTACGCGGCAGACATCGTTAACTTCGTGATCCTGACGGCGATCCTCTCGGCGGCGAACTCGGGCCTGTACGCTTCCGGGCGCATGCTGTGGTCGCTGTCGAATGAGAAAACGCTGCCGCGCTGCTTTGCCCGCGTAAACAAAAACGGCGTGCCGCTGACGGCGCTGTCGGTCTCTATGCTCGGCGGCGTATTGGCGCTGTTCTCAAGCGTCGTGGCCCCGGATACGGTGTTTGT
The DNA here is from genome assembly GCF_003688535.1 of Enterobacter sp. WP_7_1. Lineage (NCBI taxonomy): Bacteria > Pseudomonadati > Pseudomonadota > Gammaproteobacteria > Enterobacterales > Enterobacteriaceae > Enterobacter > Enterobacter sp. WP_7_1. The sequence goes on from NZ_REFK01000001.1 coordinate 84,918, forward strand.
CGCGCTCTCGGCGATTTCCGGCTTTGCGGTGGTGGCGGTGTGGATCAGCATCTGCGCGTCGCACTTTGTTTTCCGTCGTCGCCATTTGCAGTCCGGCCAGCCGCTGTCTGCGCTGCAGTACCGCGCGCCGTGGTATCCGCTGGTGCCGGTGCTCGGTTTTATCCTCTGCGTGGTGGCCTGTGTCGGCCTGTGGTTTGATCCGAGCCAGCGCATTGCCCTTTATTGCGGGCTTCCGTTTGTCGCCCTGTGTTATGGTGCGTACTACCTGACCCGAAATATGACATCGCAGGAGCCTGAACATGTCGCAGAATAATCCGCTTACCGCCATCCTTGAAAAGCAGCCGTTTGTGGTGCTGGATGGCGCGATGGCGACGGAGCTGGAAGCGCGCGGCTGTAACCTGGCAGACAGCCTCTGGTCAGCCAAAGTGCTGGTGGAAAACCCGGAACTCATCCGTGAAGTGCATCTTGATTACTATCGCGCGGGGGCGCAGGTGGCGATCACCGCCAGCTATCAGGCCACGCCCGCGGGCTTTGCGGCGCGAGGGCTGGACGAGGCGCAGTCCCGCGGGCTGATCGGTAAAAGCGTGGAGCTGGCGCGTAAGGCGCGCGAAGCGTATCTGGCTGAAAACCCGCACGCGGGCACGCTGCTGGTGGCGGGCTCCGTGGGGCCGTACGGCGCGTATCTGGCGGATGGCTCAGAGTATCGCGGCGACTATGTGCGCAGTGCGGAAGAATTCACCACCTTCCACCGCCCGCGCGTGGAAGCGCTGCTGGATGCGGGCGCTGACCTGCTGGCCTGCGAAACGCTGCCTTCGTTTGTGGAGATTAAGGCGCTGGCGGCGCTTCTGGCCGAGTACCCCCGCGCCCGGGCGTGGTTCTCCTTTACCCTGCGGGACAGCGAACACCTGAGCGACGGTACGTCGCTGCGTGAGGTGGTCAGCGCGCTGGCAAACTCTCCGCAGATTGTCGCGCTGGGCATTAACTGCATCGCACTGGAAAACACTACGGCGGCGCTGAAGCATCTGCAAAGCCTGACGTTGCTGCCGCTGGTGGTCTATCCGAACTCGGGCGAGCATTATGATGCGGTCACCAAAACCTGGCATCACCACGGTGAAGCGTGCGAAACGCTGGCGGGGTATCTGCCGCAGTGGTTGGAAGTCGGGGCCAAATTAATCGGTGGATGCTGTCGCACCACGCCGAAGGATATTGCTGAGCTTAACGCGCAGCGCTGAGTGCTTTGCCGGGTGGCGGCTACGCCTTACCCGGCCTACATCTAAGGTTTCGTGCGCCTGATGCCCTCACCCTGACCCTCTCCCACGGGGAGAGGGGAAAAAAACAACTGCACAAAACCAACTATCCTTTCCCGCTTTTTATCTAAAAACGAATCGTTATGAGCGATTCATTTTTATTCCTTTATCAAAATTCCTGCGCCGGAAATACTGCCCTCATAACAACAAGGGGAGCAGGCACTATGGCAATTTCATCGCGAATCACACTTCTCGGCGCACTGGCGCTGTGGGCTTTTCAGGCGCAGGCGGTGGACGTCACCGTCGCATATCAAACCTCTGCGGAACCGGCGAAAGTCGCGCAGGCGGACAACACCTTTGCCAAAGAGAGCGGCGCGAAAGTCGACTGGCGCAAGTTCGACAGCGGGGCGTCCGTCGTGCGTGCGTTAGCCTCCGGCGACGTGCAGATCGGCAATATCGGATCCAGCCCGCTGGCGGTTGCGGCCAGCCAGCAGGTGCCGATCGAGGTTTTCCTGCTCGCCTCGCAGCTCGGTAACTCAGAAGCGCTGGTGGTGAAGAAGAGCATCACCAAACCGGAAGATCTGATCGGCAAACGCATCGCCGTGCCGTTCATCTCCACCACCCACTACAGCCTGCTGGCGGCGCTGAAACACTGGGGCATCAAGCCGGGTCAGGTACAAATTATCAACCTGCAGCCGCCGGCGATTATCGCCGCCTGGCAGCGCGGGGATATTGACGGGGCCTATGTGTGGGCACCGGCAGTGAACGAACTGGAAAAAGACGGCACCGTGCTGACCGACTCTGAAAAAGTGGGCCAGTGGGGCGCGCCAACCCTCGACGTGTGGGTCGTGCGCAAAGACTTCGCTGAGAAACATCCAGAGGTAGTCAAAGCCTTCGCCAAAAGCGCGATTGACGCCCAGCAGCCGTACATCTCTAACCCGGATGAATGGCTGAAGCAGCCCGCCAACCTGGAAAAACTCTCCCGCCTGAGCGGCGTGCCGGAAGCGGACGTGCCGGGACTGGTGAAAGGCAATACCTATCTGACGCCCGCGCAGCAGGTGCAGCAGCTGACCGGGCCGGTGAACAAAGCGATTGTGGATACCGCCACCTTCCTGAAAGAGCAGGGCAAAGTGCCTGCGGTGGCGGCGGATTACAGCCAGTACGTGACCGATCGTTTTGTGAAATAAGGAGTCCGCCATGCTGAATATTATGAACCTGTACGCCGATTACGGTGGTAAGCCCGCGCTGGAGGACATCAACCTGACGCTGGACAGCGGTGAGCTGCTGGTGGTGCTGGGCCCGTCCGGGTGCGGAAAAACCACGCTGCTGAATCTGATCGCCGGGTTTGTCCCATATCAGCATGGCACCATTCAACTGGAAGGCAAAAAAGTGGAAGGCCCGGGGGCCGAGCGCGGCGTGGTCTTCCAGAACGAAGGATTGCTCCCCTGGCGCAACGTGCAGGAAAACGTGGCGTTTGGGCTACAGCTTGCGGGCATCAATCGCGAACAGCGGCTGGAAACGGCGCGGGCGATGCTGAAAAAAGTGGGGCTGGAAGGGGCGGAAAAACGCTTTATCTGGCAGCTTTCCGGCGGCCAGCGGCAGCGCGTAGGTATTGCCCGCGCGCTGGCCGCGAATCCGCAGCTGTTGCTGCTGGACGAGCCATTCGGGGCGCTGGATGCCTTCACCCGCGAGCAGATGCAAACTCTGCTGCTGCGCCTGTGGCACGAGACGGGCAAGCAGGTGCTGTTGATTACCCACGATATCGAAGAGGCGGTGTTTATGGCGACGGAGCTGGTGCTGCTCTCGCCGGGGCCGGGCCGCGTGCTGGAGCGTTTGCCGCTGGATTTCGCCCGCCGCTACGTCGCGGGAGAACCCGTGCGCAGCATCAAATCCGATCCGCTGTTTATCGAACAGCGTGAATATGTCTTAAGCCGCGTGTTTGAACAACGGGAGGCCTTCTCATGAGCATCGTCTTCAGTGAAAAAACGCGCCGCACGCGTCTGGCGCTGCGCTGGCCTTTCTCGCGCCAAATCACGCTGAGCGTCGGTACGCTGCTGGTGCTGCTGGCGGTGTGGTGGGCGGTTGCTGCCCAGCAGTGGGTCAGCCCGCTGTTTCTGCCGCCGCCGGGCCAGGTGCTGGCCAAACTCATTACCATCGCCGGGCCGCAGGGCTTTATGGATGCCACGCTCTGGCAGCACCTTGGGGCAAGTCTGGCGCGTATTCTGGTGGCGCTGCTGGCTGCCGTCATCATCGGCATTCCTGTGGGCATTGCGATGGGGCTGAGCCCGACGGTACGCGGCATCCTCGACCCGCTGATTGAGCTTTACCGTCCCGTGCCGCCGCTGGCCTATCTGCCGCTGATGGTGATCTGGTTCGGCATCGGTGAAACGTCAAAAATCCTGCTGATTTATCTGGCGATTTTCGCCCCGGTTGCCATGTCGGCGCTGGCGGGTGTGAAGAGCGCCCAGCAGGTGCGGATCCGCGCGGCGCAGTCGCTGGGCGCCAGCCGGACGCAGGTGCTGCTGTTCGTGATTTTACCGGGCGCGCTGCCGGAAATTTTAACCGGGCTGCGCATCGGCCTAGGCGTAGGCTGGTCCACGCTGGTGGCGGCAGAGCTGATTGCGGCCACGCGCGGCCTTGGGTTTATGGTGCAGTCGGCGGGAGAGTTCCTGGCGACTGACGTGGTGCTGGCAGGGATCGCGGTGATCGCCGCGATCGCCTTCGGATTAGAACTGGGGCTGCGCGCGTTACAGCGCCGCCTGACGCCCTGGCATGGAGAAATACAATGAGTGAACGTCTGACCATTACCCCGCTGGGGCCGTACATTGGCGCGCAGGTGTCGGGCCTGGATGTGACCCGTCCGCTGAGCGATAACCAGTTCGAGCAGCTGTACCACGCGGTGCTGCGCCATCAGGTCGTTTTCCTGCGCGAACAGGCGATCACCCCGCAGCAGCAGCGCGCGCTGGCTCTGCGCTTTGGCGATCTGCATATCCACCCCGTCTATCCGCATGCGGAAGGCGTGGAGGAGATTATCGTTCTGGACACCCACAACGATAACCCGCCGGATAACGACAACTGGCACACCGACGTAACCTTTATCGAGACGCCGCCCGCCGGGGCGATTCTGGCGGCGAAGCTGCTGCCGGAAACCGGCGGCGATACGCTGTGGACCAGCGGGATTGCGGCGTATGAGGCGCTCTCCGCGCCGTTCCGGACGCTGCTGAGCGGGCTGCGGGCGGAGCACGACTTCAAAAAATCGTTCCAGGAGTACAAGTACCTTAAAACGGAAGAGGAGCATCAGCGCTGGCAGGAGGCGGTTGCGAAGCATCCTCCGCTGCTGCACCCGGTGGTGCGGACCCATCCTGTCACGGGCAAGCAGGCGCTGTTCGTGAACGAAGGGTTCACGACGCGCATTGTGGACGTATCCGAGAAAGAGAGCGAGGCGCTGCTGGGATTCCTGTTCGCGCATATTACCAAGCCGGAGTTTCAGGTGCGCTGGCGCTGGCAGGAGAATGACCTGGCGATCTGGGATAACCGCGTAACGCAGCATTATGCCAATGCGGACTATCTGCCGCAGCGCCGGATTATGCAGCGGGCGACGATTTTGGGGGATAAGCCGTTTTATCGTGCGCCTTGATCCCTCACCCTAACCCTCTCCCCAAAGGGGCGAGGGGACTGCCGGTGCGGTTTTCACCCTCTCCCTTTTAGGGAGAGGGCTGGGGTGAGGGCATTAAATGCGCCTCAATATACCGCTGATAGCGGTTCGCCTTCAGGTAACACAAATCCACCAGCACCAGCCCGTCGACGCAGTCGTTAAACGCCGGGTCGCTGCCAAAATCAATAAACTGCACGCCGCCGGGTTCACAAAGTTCGGAATACTGCTTGTAGAGCGGCGGAATGCCGCAGCCCAGATTGCCGAGCAGGGATTTCAGCTTTGTCAGGTCGTCCACGTAATCCACGCCGCCAAACTGCGCGAGCACGTCCGGCAGCGATGCGGGATACGGCTGACGAGACGCGGCCAGCGGATGCGTCGCCGGGAACCACAGGCGGTAAAAGGTCACCAGCAGATCCCGCGCGGCAGGCGGTAAGCCGCCTGAAATCGAGACCGGGCCAAACAGGTAGCGATAGTGCGGATAACGCGCCAGGTAGGCCCCAATGCCGGACCATAAATAATCCAGGCCGCGGCGTCCCCAGTAGCGCGGCTGAATAAAGCTGCGACCCAGCTCAATGCCGTGCTCCAGCACGTCCTGCATTTTGTCGTCGTAGTGGAAAAGGCTATAGCTGTACAACCCCTCCAGACCGCGACGTTCAACCTGTCTGGCGGTCGGCATAAAGCGGTACGCGCCGACGATCTCCAGATCTTCATCATCCCAGAGGATCAGGTGCAGATAATCATCATCGTAGCAGTCAGTGTCCCGGCGCTTGCCGCTCCCTTCCTCCACCGCGCGAAAGGCAATCTCGCGCAGGCGGCCCAGCTCGCGCAGCAGCGGGGCGTCTTCCTGCCCGTTGCGCTGCCAAAGATAGATGGTTTTACCGTCGCTGGTATTGCCCAGACATTCGGCCTGCGCCAGCGCGCGTTTCAGGGTGGCCCGGTCTTCCGGACGGGCAATGGCGCACTGGGTTTTAAAGACGCCAGGCACTCCCTTGCCAAGACGCATCACGTGCTGACGGCACTGTTCGGCCATCTCACGCGATGAAAGGGTGGCGCTATGCCAGTGATGCCACGCAATCTGCTGGCCGATCTTAATCGGCAGCTGGCTATGGCGACGGCGGAACATCTGCTGCATAAGCAGCAGCATTGACAGCGTCGGGGAGACCAGCGTGCTGGCATAGAAGAGCAGGCTGTTATGCGCCTGAATATGCACCGGCAGCAGCGGGGCGCGCAGCTTGCTGGCGAGTTTGATAAAGCCAGAGTGCCACTTTTTGTCGCGAATGCCTTTGCGCGTGGGGCGGGAAACTTCTCCGGCCGGGAAGAAGATCAGCACGCCCGCGTTTTGCAGATGCTGTTCCATCTGCAGCAGCGACGATTTCGCCGTCCTGCCGCCCATATTATCCACCGGAATAAACAGCGAGCTGAGGGGCTCAAGGTGGGTCAGCATCCTGTTGGTGACGACTTTAACATCGCGTCGCACGCGGGAAACGGCGTACATCAGCGCCAGACCGTCCAGCGTACCCGTCGGGTGGTTGGCAATAATGACCAGCGGGCCATGTTCAGGGATTTGTTCAAGATCGCGGGCGGAAACGGTGCAGAGAATATCAAGGTGTTCCAGAACTTGCTCCACCATATCCAGTCCTTTCAGGTGGCGGTGTGCTGCTGCAAATTGCTGAAATTCGTCTTCGTAAAACAGTCTTTTTAACAGACTTTTTTGCCAGGGTGCAGGCCTCGCCTGAGGCCAAAGATCGTCGAGAACGCTATCGAGGCTAAACATGATTACTCCTCCTGCCGTCTTGCGAAGACAGTAGAAGGCGCAGATGTCGGTTGTATTGCAGTTTGGTGAAGATTAGCGCAGAGAGCAGGCCGGGCAAGGCGAAACCGCCACCCGGCGCTAAAGCGGATTAACGCAGAATTTTCTTCTCGGCCAGATCCAGCGCGAAGTAGCTGAAGATCAGATCCGCGCCTGCGCGTTTGATGGCGCCGAGGCTTTCGAGGACCACTTTCTCTTCGTCAATCGCACCGGCCAGCGCGGCGAATTTGATCATCGCGTACTCGCCGCTGACCTGGTAAGCGCCCAGCGGCAGCTCGGTGCGCTCGCGGATGTCGCGCAGGATATCAAGGTACGCGCCCGCTGGTTTCACCATCAGGCAATCTGCGCCCTGGGCTTCATCAAGCAGGGATTCACGAATCGCTTCCCGACGGTTAAGCGGGTTCATCTGATAGGTTTTACGATCGCCCTTCAGCGCCGTGCCCGCAGCTTCACGGAACGGGCCGTAGAAGGAGGAGGCAAATTTGGTGGAGTAAGACATGATGGCGGTGTCGGTAAAGCCCGCCGCGTCCAGCGCTTGACGAATCGCCTGAACCTGTCCATCCATCGCCGCAGATGGCGCGATGAAGTCCGCACCGGCAGCGGCAGCGACTACAGCCTGCTTGCCAAGGTTCAGCAGGGTGGCATCGTTATCCACGCCGTGATCGCACAGCACGCCGCAGTGGCCGTGAGAAGTATATTCGCAGAAGCAGGTGTCTGACATTACTACCATTTCCGGCACGGTCTCTTTGCAGATGCGGGACATGCGGGCGACGAGGCCATCTTCTTTCCACGCGTCGCTGCCGGTGGCGTCGGTATGGTGAGAGATGCCGAAGGTCATCACCGAGCGGATCCCCGCGTTGGCGATGCGTTCAATCTCACGCGCCAGATATTTCTCCGGAATGCGCATTACGCCCGGCATGGCTTCGATGTCTTTGTAGTCATCGATCTCTTCTTCGACAAAAATCGGCAACACCAGATCGTTTAAGGTCAGGGTTGTCTCTTCAAACATAGCGCGCAGTGCAGGTGACTTGCGCAGGCGGCGGGGACGTGCAATTAAATCGGTCATGGTATGCCTGATGTTTGTGGAACAAAGAAGGCTAGTGTACCTCAAAGTGAAGACAGGTGTTTTGGTAAAAGTGGGCATTTTATTTTGTAAAATGTGATGGGCCTGGTTTTCTGGCATCAATATATAATATAGGTCAGTATGACGCTGAAAGGGAGATGAGATATTCATGTTGTTTTTATAATAAATAGAATACATCATCTAAAATGATTCATTGTTTATTTTTATATGTATATCGTTTTTTCATGTTTATTTTAATGCTTTGTTTTTTATGGTGTTTATCTGTAGTGGCAGATGCTTTCTCGGTTTTGATGTGTTATTAGTCTGGATACGGACTTAATGGAAACATTCATTGAACCTTTTCGAAATGAAAATGCATAATTCCCTCCGCAATTAAACATTGCAAAATCATTGATGGACAAACTTGCTTACGTCCCTGAGGAGGGATGACCCAATGCAAACATGGAAAAAGAAACTCGTTGTATCTCAACTTGCATTAGCCTGCACCCTGGCTATCGCTTCTCAGGCCAATGCGAAGGATATTTCCGGTACGACATATAATACATTCGGATACGATAATACCGCTTCCACTCCCTGGTATTATGGCTATGCCGACTGGGATTACTCAGACGCGACCCACGACGGCGATATTTATCCGGTGATTAATAAAAGCACCGTGAATGGTGTTATTTCAACATATTATCTGGATGATGGCATCAATGGGCGGGCGAATGCGTTAAGCATTTCCAACAGCACCATTAATGGCATGATTACCTCTACGTGTATGACCTCCTCGTGTGCTGAAGGCCTGGATACCGATGGCACCAACCATTCTCAATACGATCGTTTTAGCCTGACCGTAGATAATTCCACCATTAACGATACCTATGAGCATTATGCGTATGAGGTCGTGAATGGGGAAAATACGGAAAGACACTATCTGGACACGTATAATCTGGGTAATGCGATTACCCTGGATGTGGAGTCCGATATTGTTATCCAGAATAACTCCCACATTGCCGGTATTACCCTGACGCAGGGTTATCAGGAGCCGGATAATACCCCTTACGACGGTGTGGAAGGCGTCGCCAACAGCGGCAAAGTATTTACCGACACGCTGGTGGTGAAAGACTCCGTTCTGACCTCAGGGGCATACAGCGATCTGGGAACCAGCGGGTTCTACGGTCAAACCGCGAAGCCGAGCGACTACGGTGAAACGAATGCCACGGCGGCGGATGATGCGGCGCTGATCGTTGCCGCTAGTGCGTCTGATAACGCGATGCAGACCACTGCTACGTTCGATCATTCCACCGTTACTGGCGATATTCTGTTCTCCAGCACCTTCGACAACAACTTCTATCCGAACGGCGATCCGGCAACGGATACCAGTGCAGACGGTGTCTATAACCCAACCACCAACGGCTGGGATGGTACCGATAAGCTGGATGTCACCCTGACCAACGGCAGCAAATGGGTCGGTGCAGCACAGTCCAGCGTCGAGGCTATCGGCACTGCGCAGATGTATGGTCTGGGCTACAGCAACGTAGACTGGAGTAGCTTATCCCCTAACAGCATTTGGCCGGATTCCGTTTATGACAGTAACGGACACGTTGCGGGTGAAGCGGTGTATCAGAGCGGGCTGTTTAACATCGCGCTGGATAACGGCTCTGAGTGGGATACCCGCAAGCTTTCTAATATCGACACGCTGACGGTAAACAATCAGTCTCAGGTTAACGTTGAAGACTCTGGTCTGCTGGCGGACTCCATCACCCTGACCAATGCTTCATCAATGAATATTGGAGACAGCGGTGCTGTGGCGACCGACCATCTGTATCTGGACAGCTATAGCCGTGCGGCACTGACGGAAGAAACGGCCCAACTGTATGCCAACACCATCACCGTGGATAACGGTGCTGAGCTGGCGCTGGGGCTGGGTCAGGTTGATACGCACAATATGGAACTGACCGATGGCGGGGTGCTGAACGTTGCCAGCCGTGATTACGTCCTGAACAGCGATCTGAACAACTAACGATAAGTACAATGCCGATTACGACTACGGTGTTGTGGCGATTAACTCAGACGGCCATCTGTCAGTGAACGGTAACGTTGCGGGTAACTACCAGGTGCGCATCGACGATGCGACCGGTGCCGGTTCCGTTGCTGATTACAAAAACAAAGAGATTATTCGCGTCTATGACAATAACGCGGATACTGCAGCCAGCTTTACTGCCGCAAACAAAGCCGATTTAGGCGCTTACACCTACCAGGCGCAGCAGCAGGGTGATTCCGTTGTCCTCCAGCAGAAAGAGTTGACCGACTCTGCCAACATGGCGCTGAGCATCCCATCTGCCAATACCAATATCTGGAATCTGCAGCAGGATACCGTCGGCACACGTCTGACCAACAGCCGTCACGGCCTGGCGGATAACGGCGGGGCGTGGGTGAGCTACTTCGGTGGCAACTTCGACGGTGACAATGGCGTTATCAGCTACGATCAGGACGTGAGCGGCATTATGGTGGGTGTGGACACCCTGATTGACGGTAATAACGCGAAATGGATCGTCGGTGGTGCGGCAGGTTTCGCGAAGGGTGATACCAGCGATCGTACCGGTCAGGTCGATCAGGATAGCCAGACTGCGATGATCTACGCGTCAGCGAAGTTCATGAACGATCTGTTCCTCGACAGCTCCCTGAGCTACACCCGCTTCAACAGCGATCTCTCCGCTAACATGAGCAACGGTCAGTATGTTGACGGCAATACCACTAATGATGCTGTTGGTTTTGGGCTGAAGCTGGGCTATGACTGGAAACCAAACCTCTCTGGCTACGTTACGCCATATGCAGCCGTATCTGGCCTGTTCCAGTCTGGTGATGATTATCGTCTGAGTAATGACATGCGCGTTGATGGACAATCTTACGATAGCCTGCGTTATGAACTCGGCGTTGATACGGGTTACACCTTCAACTACGGCGGCGAACAGGCTCTGACGCCTTACTTCAAACTGGCCTACGTCTATGACGACGCCGATAACAATGCCGATATTAACGGCGATAGCATTGATAACGGCGTGAAAGGCTCCGCTGTGCGGGTAGGGCTGGGCACCCAGTTCAGCTTCACGAAGAACTTCAGTGCGTACACCGATGCCACATATCTGGGCGGCGGCGACGTTGATCAGAACTGGGGCGCAAATCTGGGCGTGAAATATACCTGGAAATGAATAAAAGCGGGGGAGTGGTTATCTCCCCCGCTTTATACACAAGTAATAAAAATAATATTGAACCGACAAATACGGATGACTTGAGGTCTGCATGAACGTTAATGCGAAACCGCTTTCTGAATTACGCCGGCTCGAACAGCATTTAACAGCGGCCAGTACCCCTTTTACATGTGCGCCCCAGCAATTAATTACGTCAGACGAATGGAATGAGCCTTGTACGATCGTATTACAAACCGGTGTTATTGAGGTTTATCGAACTTCTGATGAACTGCTGGTGGGGATTGCAACTGCCCCTTTTATATTCGGGCTGTCTACGGTGGTGATTAATCACTCTCACGAATACAGGGTGATTGCTAAAACAGCCTGTACCGGTTTTTATTTGCCCACGGAAACCACCCGTCAACTCATCCAGCAGTATTCACTCTGGAAAGAGGCCTTCTGCTGGTTATCCTGGATAACTTACATTCTCGAGAAACGCGATAAGCAGCTGGTGGGAAATAACTCCTATCACCAGATCCGCTCGATGCTGCTGAATATGGCGGAATGGGATGAAACGCTGCGTTCAAAAATCGGTGTGATGAATCATATTCAACAGAGCACACGAATTTCACGCTCCGTTGTTGCCGAGGTGCTTGCCGCCCTGAGGCAGGGAAACTATATCAATATGAGCCGGGGCAAGCTGGTCAGTATCAACCGCTTGCCCACGGAATATTAAGATTAGTTAGACGCGGTGAGAACCTGTGCTTTATTGGCGCTCAGTTCAGCCACCAGGTTATTAATCCCGTCACTCATATTGACGAAACGCGTATGCGGGGAGCGGGTGACCACCACAAACGCGCCGACGTTTGACTGCGGGATCATGGCCATGTAGGTGATGAATCCACCGCCGCCGCCGGTTTTCTGAATAATACCCGGACGGCCATTTTTCGGTGCCATATAGACCCAGCCCATGCCTAGCGCATCGGCTTTACCCGGCACATCCATCCCGATGACGCGGTGAAGCTGAGTGCGCTGATAAATCAGGGTCTGCATGCGATCGGCCTGGCTGCTGCGGGCGTAGAAATCTGAGGAAAGGAACTGCTGCATCCAGCGCATCATGTCGCCAGGCGTGGAATAGACCCCGCCGCTGCCCACGGCCGCGAGCGTGTTATTACAGGGGCTAGCGCCTTTCTCCGCCACCATCAGGCGACGGCACTGATCCGGGGATGGGGTAAAGGTAGTGTCTTTCATACCCAGCGGACGGGTTATCTGCTCTTCAAAAAGCTGCGTGTAGGGTTTACCAGCCGCCGTTGAAAGGGCGTCCGCCAGCAGGTCAAAGGCCAGGTTTGAATAAGAGGCCTGCGAACCCGGAGCCGCCTTCAGCGTGGCGGTACTCAGGTAGTTCCAGCGCTGGTCGCGCGTTGGCCAGACAAATACGTCACGGTGCGCCGCCCCGCCCGGCTGCTCGCGCGGCAGGGCGCTGGTGTGTGTGGCGAGGTTCACTAGCCGGATCGGCGTACCCTGATAGGTCGGAACCCGGGCGCCTGGAGGCGCGTATTTGCTGAGCGGGTCGTCGAGTTTCACCACGCCCTGGTCGAGCAGCTTCACCAGCATTTCGCTGGTCATCAGCTTGGTTAAGGACGCGATGCGGATAACAGAATCCAGCTGCGGGTGAACGTTATTTCCTGGGCGCGTTTCGCCAAAGCTGCGGAACACACGCTGGTTGCCGTCGATGACGACCATCGCCATCCCGGTCGCGCCGCTGCCGTAATAGATAAGGTTCGCGTAGCGATCGGCAATATCTGAAGCTAAAACGGACGCCGTCAGCGGTTGGGCTGCCTGGGCGGTAGAAAAGCTCACCGCACACAGCGCGGCAAAAGAGAGCAGACAACGTTTCAACGAAAAGCATCCATGAAGTGAATGAGGAAAGTAATGGGTATTTATACTACTAATCGGAACCGCGCAATGCCCCGAATTGCATAACGATAGCGAGAAAAACGTAACCATGGGTAAATATGAACAATTTACTTACGAGCCATCTCCCATTTTGTGACATCGGGCTTATGATAGGCACCAGTGTCACTCAATCTTACGGAGAACGGTATGTCTGAGAAGCGTGTGGTTATGGTTGTCGATATGCAGAACGGGGTATTTGAAACCCCTCGTCATCAGCGCGAAAAATGTGTCTCTCTGATCAACCAGCTTACGCAGGCAGCCGACAAGGTGATTTTTATTCAGCATACCGAGGCCGGTGGGCTGGAAGAGGGAAGCGAAGGGTTTGCGCTACTGCCTGAACTCCATCAGCCTGCTGACGCGCTTTACGTGACCAAAACCGCCTGTGATGCCTTCTATAACACCGCGCTTGAGGCGCTGCTGCGTGAGCAGGGCATTCGCGAGTTTGTCATCTGCGGCTGCGCCACCGACTACTGCGTCGATGCGACGATTAAGAACGGCGTTAGCCGGGGTTATCACATTACCGTGGCGGAAGATGCCCATACTACCGCCAATCGCCCGGCGGCAGATGCGCAGATCCTGATAAACCACCACAACGACGTCTGGCGTAACTTCATCGCGCCGGCGAATCCTCTCGCAGTGAAACGCACCGAAACAATTCTCGAAAACTGGAAAGCGAACTAATAATCAACCCTCGGGTCTGACCTTTTTGCCCGGGCCGGGAGGCTGGCTTGGGCACGTTTTTCGTGTGGTAACGTGTTGTGCACAGCAACAGCCATAACAACAAGAAGGAAGCATTATGTTTAAGTCTTTTTTCCCAAAGCCGGGGCCTTTTTTCCTGTCGGCATTTATTTGGGCACTCATCGCTGTCATTTTCTGGCAGGCGGGCGGCGGCGCATGGCTGACGCGCATCACGGGAGCAACGGGTGAGGTGCCGATTAGCGCGGCGCGCTTCTGGTCGCTGAGCTACCTGCTGTTTTACGCCTACTACATGGTCTGCGTAGGGCTGTTTGCGCTGTTCTGGTTTGTTTATTCTCCGCATCGCTGGCAGTACTGGTCTATCCTCGGCACATCGCTAATTATCTTTGTCACCTGGTTCCTCGTGGAGGTGGGCGTGGCGGTCAACGCCTGGTATGCGCCGTTCTACGATCTGATCCAGACCGCGCTGAGCTCGCCGCATAAGGTGACTATCAACCAGTTCTACCATGAGGTTGGCGTCTTCCTTGGTATCGCCCTTATTGCGGTGATCATCGGCGTGATGAACAACTTCTTCGTCAGCCACTACGTTTTCCGCTGGCGTACCGCGATGAACGAACATTACATGGCGCACTGGCAGCACCTGCGCCATATCGAAGGCGCCGCGCAGCGTGTGCAGGAAGACACCATGCGTTTTGCCTCCACCCTTGAAGACATGGGCGTAAGCTTTATCAACGCCATCATGACGCTGATTGCCTTCCTGCCCGTGCTGGTAACGCTCTCGGCGCACGTGCCGGATCTGCCGATTGTTGGCCATCTTCCGTATGGTCTGGTGATTGCCGCGATCGTCTGGTCGCTGATGGGTACGGGCCTGCTGGCGGTGGTGGGGATCAAACTGCCGGGCCTGGAGTTTAAAAATCAACGCGTGGAAGCCGCTTACCGTAAAGAGCTGGTTTACGGTGAAGATGATGCCAACCGCGCCTCGCCGCCGACCGTCCGCGAGCTGTTTGGCGCCGTGCGTCGTAACTACTTCCGACTCTACTTCCACTATATGTATTTCAACATCGCGCGTATTTTGTATCTGCAGGTCGATAACGTTTTCGGTTTGTTCCTGCTGTTCCCGTCGATTGTTGCGGGTACGATTACGCTCGGTCTGATGACGCAGATCACCAACGTTTTCGGTCAGGTTCGCGGCTCGTTCCAGTACCTAATCAGCTCCTGGACCACCCTGGTAGAACTGATGTCCATCTACAAACGTCTGCGCAGTTTTGAACGTGAGCTGGACGATCGTGACCTGCAGGAAGTCACCAACACATTTAGCTAATACAGGAAGTTGCTATGTCTTTTGCAGTACCGCGCGCGTTACCGTTGTCCTTGCTGGCCGCTCTTGTGCTGGCAGGCTGTGCCGAAAAAGGGGCCGCTCCGCTCAAAAAGGGGGAGAAGCCCGTCGATGTGGCGAGCGTTGTGCGGCAGAAAATGCCCGCCAGCGTGAAGGATCGCAATGCGTGGGCAGATGCGCTGGCAAAAACTTTTGAAAGCCAAAAGATTGCGCCGACCGAGGAGAATATCTGCTCGGTGCTGGCGGTGGCGCAGCAGGAGTCAATGTACCAGTCAGACCCGGTGGTGCCGGGCCTGAACAAAATTGCCTGGAAAGAGATCGACCGCCGCGCGGAGTCCATGCATATCCCGGTTTTCCTTGTGCATACCGCGCTTAAAATCACCTCGCCGAACGGCAAAAGCTACAGCGAGCGGCTGGATGCGGTGAAAACCGAAAAACAGCTTAGCGCCATCTTTGATGATTTCATCAGTATGGTCCCGATGGGGCAGAAGCTGTTTGGCTCGCTGAACCCGGTACACACCGGTGGCCCGATGCAGGTGAGCATTGCGTTCGCGGAGAAGCATACCGACGGCTACCCGTGGAAAATCGACGGTACGGTGCGTCAGGAGGTCTTCTCCCTGCGCGGTGGACTGTGGTTCGGCACGTATCATCTGCTGAACTATCCGGCGAACTATGATGAGCCGCTGTACCGCTTTGCCGACTTTAACGCGGGCTGGTATGCCAGCCGTAACGCAGCATTCCAGAGTGCGGTCAGCCGCGCAAGCGGCGTCAAGCTGGCGCTGGACGGCGATCTCATCGCTTACGGCAGCAGCGAGGCGGGAAGCACCGAGCTGGCAGTACGGAAATTATCCACCACGCTTGGCTTGAGCAATAGCGACATTCGTCGTCAGCTTGAGAAAGGCGACAGCCTGGCATTTGAGAAAACGGATCTGTACAAGAAGGTGTTTGCGCTTGCAGAGAAGAAGAGTGGGAAAGCGTTACCGAGGGCGATCCTGCCGGGGATCCAGCTGGAAAGCCCGAAGATCACGCGTAACCTGACCACCGCATGGTTCGCAAAACGCGTGGACGATCGCCGGGCTCGCTGTATGGGGCTTTAACGGCGACGGCGAAAGCGCAAGACTAACGCCACAACGCCCAGAATCATACATCCCGCGAGGAAGGGGATCAGGCCGAACAGGGTGCTGACACCAAAGCCAATCTCAACTCGCGGGCGTCCGTTATCCTGTACCTGCATCAGGTGTTCATAAACGCCTGGCGCATGGACCAGCATATTGAGCAGCTGTGAGCCGGCCCAGAAGCAGAACAGGACAAACAGGGCATAAGCGATATTACCCGCCGTGGAGGTTTTTGGTTTGCCGCCAAAAATCGGTTTCGACAATGTAAAGTCAGCCATGTTGACCTCCCGTGGTATCACTCTGTTTTAATACGCGTCTTACGGGGTGAGTTTGACAGGTCATCGCATTTGTCAATATCAGAATCGTGGTAATTTGCGCTCAGGAATTCTCCTGGATTGTCGATTTCTGCAGCACATCACAATTTCATCACTTAAGTGAAATTGCGTCGCGTTTCAGAATTTCCGTATCTGCCACAGACCTGGCAGTAAAACTGTGAGAGGATGTCTTTTTTTCCTGCCGGAGTTGTTATGAAGCTCACGTCCAAACTACGCCGTGACTGGCACTACTACGCCTTTGCTATCGGGCTGATCTTTATTCTAAACGGTGTCGTGGGCCTGTTGGGGTTTGAAGCAAAAGGATGGCAAACCTATGCCGTCGGGCTGGTGACCTGGGTGATAAGTTTCTGGCTGGCGGGGCTGATTATCCGCCGTCGTCCTGAAGAGACGACAGCGGATGAGGCGAAGAGCGCCGATTAACCGTTTACGGAACTTTTAAGCGCGCTGTCGGCGGCGTGACGCTCCAGCGCCAGTTCGATCAGGCGGGTGATCAGATCCGGGTAGCTCAGGCCGCTGGCCTGCCACAGTTTTGGATACATGCTGATGTTAGTGAACCCTGGCAGCGTGTTGATTTCATTGATCACCACTTCGTTTTCCGGCGTCAGGAACACATCCACGCGCGCCATGCCGCAGCAGCCGAGCGTCTGATAAGCGCGAATGGCGATCGCCCGGATCTTATCGTTAATCGCCGGATCGATATCCGCAGGAACGACAACCTGCGCGCCTTTATCATCAATGTATTTGGTGTCGTACGAGTAGAAGTCGCTGTTTAAGACCACTTCGCCGCAGGTGCTCGCCTGTGGGAAATCGTTGCCCAGCACGGCGCACTCAATTTCACGGCCTTTAATACCCTGCTCAACCACCACTTTATGGTCGAACTCAAACGCCAGACGGACGGCCTGCGTGAACTCTGCTTCGCTGGTGACTTTGCTGACGCCCACGGAGGAGCCCTGGTTTGCAGGCTTCACAAACAGCGGCAGACCCAGCTCTCCGCTAATTTGCGCGAAGCTGTGCCTGTCGCGGTTGGCGCGGGTAAGGGTCACGAATGGCGCAATGTTCAGCCCGGCATCGCGCAGCAGGCGTTTGGTGACGTCTTTGTCCATGCACGCAGCAGATCCGAGTACGTCCGAGCCGACGAACGGCAGGTTGGCCATGCGCAGCATTCCCTGCAGGGAACCATCTTCGCCCAGGGTGCCGTGAACGATAGGGAAGACAACGTCGATCTGGGCGAGAGCCTGCGCGTTGCCGGCGTCGATGAGCTGCCCCTTCACGACGCCGGGTACGGTGGCGACGCTCACTTCCGAAGGATTAAGGGCGATATGCGCCGGATCGTGAGCATTCAGCAGATACTGGCTGGCATCGTTGACGTGCCACTGGCCCTGTTTATCAATGCCCAGCAGCACCACGTCGAAACGGCTTTTATCGATCGCATCAACGATATTTTTGGCCGATTGCAATGACACTTCGTGCTCAGCTGATTTTCCCCCAAAGACAATACCTACGCGCTGCTTAGCCATCTCACTCTCTTCCAGTCTGACGAAAAGCCAATAACATACCACGATGCCCGGCGGGTTTCGCGGCCTTCTGCCATAATGTTTTGGGGAATGTTGAGGGGGGAGAGTGAAAGGAAAAACGCTGCTGACCGTTTTCATCATTGTGGCCGTTGCAACGGTGGGTTACCGCTGGTTGCCGCCTTACTACAACCCTTTTATGCCGCTGACGCTTGACGACCCGCCGGGCCGTATCGCCCAGTATAAGCTTCGGCGCCTAACCCCCGAGGCGTGCGCAAGCCTGCTTTCGCAGGCTAACCAAAGAGATCTCATCCGCACCCAGCCGGTGGCCGACAGCGGCGGCGCGTGTCCGCTCAACAACGTCGTGCGCGTGCGTGATTTTGGCCCGGTCAGCCTGAACAGCAGCTTTCTTGCCAGCTGTCCGCTGGCGCTCAGCTCTGCGCTATTTGTCAGCCAGCAGGCCCGGCCGCTGACAAAACGCTATACGGGCAGCGACCTGGCGCGCATCGATCATCTCGGCAGCTTTGCCTGCCGCAATATTTACCACCGCCCTGACGCGCGACGCAGTGAACATGCCACGGCGGAAGCGCTGGATATCGCCGCTTTTCGGCTGGCGAACGGGGAACGCGTCACGGTACTGAACGGCTGGAAGGCGACAACAACGCAGCCATGGCTGAAGGCAATGCTGGCGGCAAGCTGCGGCTACTACGGAAACGGCCTGGGGCCGGAGTATAACGCGGCGCATGCCAACCATTTTCATCTGGGAATGCGCGGTTTCGGACTCTGTCGGTGAAGCATAATATTCCGCCAGAAAATGGATGAATTGTGACTTATTTCACAAATATGATGACTGGGAAGATAAAACACCAAAGTCAGTCAGGCCGCATCTCTGGTGCGACGTCAAAACGCGTAACTTGCTAATCTGTAGGCGAATTCGCCTAAAAATGAAGACTATTTCTTTATGGAATCCTGGAAAGTTAATCTCATCTCGGTCTGGTTCGGCTGCTTCTTCACCGGGCTGGCCATTAGCCAGATCCTGCCGTTCCTGCCGCTGTACGTCTCGCAGCTGGGGGTGACCTCGCATGAAGCGCTCTCCATGTGGTCCGGCCTGACGTTCAGCGTCACGTTTCTGGTCTCCGCCATTGTGTCACCGATGTGGGGGAGCCTGGCGGATCGAAAAGGCCGAAAACTGATGCTGCTGCGCGCCTCGCTCGGGATGGCGATTGCCATTCTGCTCCAGGCCTTCGCCACCAACGTCTGGCAGCTGTTTTTTCTGCGTGCGGTGATGGGGCTGACGTCCGGGTACATTCCGAATGCCATGGCGCTGGTCGCCTCTCAGGTGCCGCGAGAGCGTAGCGGCTGGGCGCTGAGTACGCTCTCCACGGCACAGATAAGCGGCGTCATCGGCGGTCCGCTGCTGGGCGGCTTTCTGGCGGACCACGTCGGGCTGCGCGCCGTATTTATCATCACCGCGATCCTGCTGGTGGTCAGTTTTCTGGTCACGCTCTTTCTTATCAAAGAGGGGGGCCGCCCGGTTATCAGTAAATCTGAACGCCTGAGCGGCAAGGCCGTCTTCGCCTCGCTGCCCTATCCGGGACTGATGATCAGCCTGTTTGTGACCACTATGGTTATCCAGCTTTGTAACGGTTCGGTCGGTCCGATTCTGGCGCTGTTTATCAAGTCTATGGAGCCGGACAGCACAAATATCGCTTTTCTGAGCGGCATGATTGCCGCCGTGCCGGGCGTATCCGCCCTGATTTCCGCGCCGCGTCTGGGAAAACTGGGTGACAGGATCGGCACGGCGCGCATCCTGATGGCGACGCTGATCTTTGCGGTCGTGCTCTTCTTCGCGATGTCGTTTGTCACCTCTCCGCTTCAGCTTGGCGTATTGCGATTTCTGCTCGGGTTTGCTGATGGCGCAATGTTGCCTGCGGTACAGACCCTGCTGGTTAAATATTCCAGCGATCAGGTGACGGGGCGTATCTTTGGATATAACCAGTCATTTATGTATCTGGGGAATGTTGCCGGTCCGCTTATAGGCGCATCCGTTTCCGCGATGGCCGGTTTTCGTTGGGTATTTGCGGCCACGGCGATTGTCGTTTTAATCAATATTATCCAGCTGGCTATTGCGCTGCGTCGCCGCAGACAAATGGCGGAAGCGAAATCGTCGAGATAATCGTTTCGTTGATGTATTATATATTCTTATAGTAGCCGCATTTTTATATAACAAAATGCGGCGTTTTTTTATAGAAAAACGTTTCGCTCACCGCGGCGGTTCTTTATTTTTATTCCTGCATCACTTTTGCATACCATAATAAATTTCTTCTCTTTGCATTATGGATTCAGAATGCTAACTTCAGACAAAACTGAAAAAGGAACTGGCACGATGAAAAATCTCATTGCTGAATTGCTGGTCAAGCTGGCACAAAAGGAAGAGGAGTCAAAAGAGCTGGTTGCTCAGGTCGAAGCGCTGGAAATTGTGGTCACCGCGCTGCTGCGACAAATGGCGAAAACCGATCAACAGGCGTTGATTGAGAGCGTGGAAGGCGCGCTGGACAGCGTCAGGCCTGAATCGCAGGTTCCGGTTGAGGATGCCGAGATGCTCCACCAGTACGTAAAGAAGCTGTTAAGGCATCCGCGCACCTAAACCGTCACAGGACGTAACGACGTGTCATAGAATTGTCATGCAGGATGCCTATAGTCGCTCTGTTTTTATTTTTATGTATTTGTACATGGAGAAAATAAATTGAAACAGAGCGCACTTTTCATCGCATTACTTCCCCTGTTAATTACCCCTGCCGTTTATGCCGATACTGCCCAAACCAGCGTGCTGGATAATCGCGCGGCAAAAGGGGATATCACCCAGCCTGGCGGCGCACGCCGTTTATCAGAAGATCAAACTGCCGCTATTCGCGCTTCGCTGAATGATAAGCCGGCGAAAAATATTATTCTTCTTATTGGCGATGGAATGGGGGATTCCGAAATCACGGCGGCGCGAAATTATGCCGAGGGTGCGGGCGGCTTTTTTAAAGGTATCGACGCATTACCGCTGACCGGACAATATACCCATTACGCGCTGGATAAAAAAACCGGTAAACCGGATTACGTCACGGACTCCGCGGCCTCTGCTACGGCGTGGTCCACCGGCGTGAAAACCTATAATGGCGCGCTGGGTGTGGATATTCACGAAAAAGATCACCAAACCCTTCTGGAGATGGCAAAAGCGGCGGGCCTTGCGACCGGCAACGTCTCCACCGCTGAACTTCAGGATGCAACGCCTGCGGCGCTGGTGGCGCACGTGACCTCGCGTAAATGCTACGGCCCGTCAGTGACCAGCGAAAAATGCCCGACGAACGCGCTGGAAAAAGGCGGCAAAGGCTCGATTACGGAACAGCTGCTGAACGCGCGTCCTGACGTGACCCTGGGCGGCGGCGCGAAAACCTTCGCAGAAACCGCGACGGCGGGCGAGTGGCAGGGCAAAACGCTGCGCGAGCAGGCGCAGGCCCGCGGCTATCAGCTGGTGAGTGACACCAGTTCGCTGGCAGCCATCACCGAGGCGAACCAGGACAAGCCGCTGCTGGGGCTATTCTCTGACGGCAACATGCCCGTGCGCTGGGAAGGACCAAAAGCCTCTTATCACGGCAATATTGATAAACCTGCCGTAACCTGTACGCCTAACCCGAAACGCACGGACAGCGTACCGACGCTGGCGGCGATGACTGATAAAGCCATCTCTCTGCTGAGCAAGAGCGAAAAAGGGTTCTTCCTGCAGGTGGAAGGCGCGTCGATCGATAAGCAGGATCATGCGGCGAATCCGTGCGGCCAGATTGGCGAAACCGTCGATCTGGACGAAGCGGTGCAGAAAGCGCTTGAGTTCGCGAAAAAAGACGGTAACACCCTGGTGGTGGTCACCGCGGACCATGCGCACGCCAGCCAGATTATTCCGCCAGATACCAAAGCTCCGGGCCTGACGCAGGCGCTGAATACCAAAGATGGCGCCGTTATGGTGTTGAGCTACGGTAACTCTGAAGAAGAGTCCATGGAGCACACCGGCACCCAGCTGCGCATTGCAGCCTATGGGCCGCACGCGGCAAACGTGGTAGGCCTGACCGATCAAACGGATCTGTTCTACACCATGAAGGCGGCGCTGGGTCTTAAATGATAAAATCCCGGCGGAAATCACATCTGTCGGCTGGTTTTTTTCCTGTCAAGAACCAGACTTACAGGGAATGTTCACAAAAGGATGGTGCAATGAAAACAACATTACTGGTTACTCTGCTCTCTGGCCTGTTCCTGATCGCATCGGCGAACGCGGAAGAGAAGACGCTAACGCCGCAACAACAGCGTATGACCACCTGTAATCAACAGGCGACGTCTCAGAGTCTGAAGGGAGATGCTCGCAAGACATACATGAGCGACTGCCTTAAAAACGGCGCCGCGAAGCCGGCTGAAAAAAGCCTGACGCCGCAGCAGCAAAAAATGCGCGAGTGTAATGCGAAAGCAACCGAACAGTCCCTTAAAGGGGATGACCGCAGCAAGTTCATGAGCGCGTGCCTGAAGAAAAAAGTGTAGTCCAAACGGGTGAGCGGCTCCGGCGGCTCACCCGAAATTTCATACTTTCCCCGCAGACCCCCTCTCTATAATTTGGGAAAATGTTTCAGAATATTCCCAAAAATGATGAATGATGAAACGTATTACAACAAAAAGCGCATTCGGGAAGAGTGGAATTTAACCCTTTCTCAGGATGACCCTCACCGCGCCGGCATTCAGTTTGCCCGGCGAGTGCGGCTGGCGCGCGCCGTCGGGCTGGCGGCAATGTTTTTCCCCGTTGCGGGGATGCTGGTCACCCATTTTTTACCCGGCGGCTGGTGGCTTTTACTGGTCGGGTGGTCGTTCGTCTGGCCCCATTTTGCCTGGCAACTGTCCTGCCGTGCCGCTTCGCCCCATCAGCAGGAAATTTTCAATCTTAAAATCGATGCCATTATTGCCGGGCTCTGGATCGGCGTGATGGGGATGAATGCGTTACCCACGGCAGCGCTGGTGATGATGGTGGGGATGAATATGATGGGCTCCGGGGGCTGTCGCCTCTTTATCCCGGGGATCGCGTTGACCCTGCTCTCCGCGCTGGTGACGCTGCCACTCGTCGGGAAGGTGGCCGTCTTCAACCCCGACCTCGTGGAGTGGGGCTTAACGTTACCCGTACTCGTGCTTTATCCCATGCTGTTTGCCTGGCTCAGCCACCGAACCGCCGTCAGGCTTGCGGAACATAAGCAGCGGCTGGAAATGATGAGCACACGAGACGGGATGACCGGGGTCTTCAACCGCCGACATTGGGAAATGCTGCTGCGAAATGAATTTGAGCATTGTCGGCGCGACCACAGCACCGCCACGATACTGCTGATTGATATCGACCACTTTAAAAACATCAACGACACCTGGGGGCACGACGTGGGCGACGAGGCGATCGTTGCCATTACGCGTCAGCTCCAGCGGTCGGTGCGGTCAGGCGATGCGATCGGCCGGTTTGGCGGGGATGAGTTTGCGGTGATTATGTCGCAGACCGCGGCGGAAAGCGCCATCGCCGTGATGTCGCGACTGCATGAGCGGCTGGAAAAGCTGACGTTACCGTGCGCGCCAAAAGAAGCGCTGCGCATCAGCGTAGGTGTTGCCCCCTGGGGGCCGCAGTTTGGACACTATCGGGAATGGCTAAAGGCGGCTGACGTGGCGCTGTACAAGGCGAAAAATGCCGGGCGCGGCCGCACCGAAGTGGCCGCCTGACGCCCGGTCAGAAATCAGGATTTACTCAGCTTCTCTGATTTTTCCATGCATTTTGCCATCGCTTCAATGACGGCCGAGCGGAACCCGCGCTCTTCCAGCACCCGCACCGCTTCGATGGTGGTACCGCCCGGAGAGCAGACCATATCTTTCAGTTCACCCGGATGTTTGCCGGTTTCCAGCACCATTTTGGCAGAGCCCATGACGGCCTGCGCGGCGAACTTATACGCCTGCGCGCGCGGCATTCCGCCAAGCACGGCGGCGTCGGCCATCGCTTCTAAAAACATGAACACATAGGCAGGGGCTGAGCCACTCACGCCGACCACCGGATGGATCATCGATTCGGCAATCACTTCTGCTTCACCGAAGCAGCGGAAAATATTCAGCACGTCGGCCACTTCTTCCGTGGTCACCAGCGCGTTAGGCGTGACGGAGGTCATGCCGGCATTGACCAGCGAGGGGGTATTGGGCATCGCGCGGACGATTTTACGATCGTGACCCAGCGCGCGCGCCAGCTGATCGAGCGTGACGCCTGCGGCAATCGACACGACCAGCGTCTCTTTATTTAGGCTGGAGGTGATATCGCTCAGCACTTTGATCATGATGTTCGGCTTGACGGCACCAAAGACGATATCGGCGACCTGGGCGACTTCCTGCGCGCTTTCGGCGGCGTTGATCCCGTATTGATCGCGCAGTGCGGCGACCTTGTCCGGTGACGGGGTATAGACCCAAATCTGACCCGGCAGCACCTGCCCGCTGGCGATCAGACCGCCCAGGATGGCTTTGCCCATGTTACCGCAGCCGATAAACCCGATTTTCTTGTCCATCACGATTCTCCGTCATTATGCGTTGTTTTCTCTGATTGATAGCTTAACAACGAAATGCAGGCGACAATAGTCGGCAGAGTCATTATGGGGAGACAATATGGCGATTTGGGTTGATGCGGACGCGTGTCCGAACGTGATTAAAGAGATTTTATTTCGCGCCGCCGAGCGCGTTCAGATGCCGCTGACGCTGGTGGCGAACCAGAATATTCGCGTACCGCCTTCGCGGTTCATCCGCTCCTTGCGCGTGCCGGCCGGGTTCGACGTGGCGGATAACGAAATTGTTCGCCTGTGCAGCGCGGAGGATCTGGTGATCACGGCGGATATTCCGCTGGCTGCCGAAGTGCTGGAAAAAGGGGCGGCGGCGCTCAATCCGCGCGGGGAGCGTTACTCGCCTTCGACCATTCGGGAAAAGCTCACCATGCGCGATTTTATGGATACAATGCGGGCCAGCGGCGTGCAGACCGGTGGACCGGACAGCCTGTCCCAGCGCGACCGTCAGCAGTTCGCTGCCGAGCTGGATAAATGGCTGCTGGAAGTGAAGCGCCGCACAGCGTAATGATAATTATTGTCAATTTGTGGTACAGTGTGACCTCCACAGGGTTGTCATCCCGTACCGCTTTGCAGTAAAGTAATCGCAACATCTTCTGCAATTATTTCTTTACACTCTTCAGCCATTCGGCATCAAGGGGAACACCTGGCATGACCCAACCCATCTTTTTAGTTGGCCCCCGCGGCTGTGGGAAAACCACCGTTGGCCTGGAGCTGGCACGCGTGTGTCATCGCCAGTTTGTTGATACCGACCACTGGCTGCAAACCGAGGCCGGAAAAACCATCGCTGAGATTGTTGAGCAAGAGGGATGGGAGAGCTTTCGCGCGCGCGAAACGGCCGCGCTGAAAGCGGTCACTACCCCGTCTGCCGTGATCGCGACCGGCGGTGGCATCGTTCTGGCGGAGTGCAATCGTCACTTTATGCGCGAAAAGGGGATTGTGATTTATCTCAGCGCGCCGGTGTCGGCTCTGGTAGGGCGGCTGGAAGCCTTTCCGGAAGAGGGGCAACGCCCCGCGCTGACCTCCAGGCCGCTCAGCGAAGAGGTGAGCGAAGTGCTGGCCGAACGCGATGCGCTATACCGCGAAGCGGCTCACCACGTGGTGGATGCGTCAGTCTCTCCCGAAGAGGTTGTGATTCAGATTATTACCGCCCTGCGTTTGGCTTGTGCCAGCTAACCGGCGTCTATACTTATAGCTCAGACATAAAAAAAGGATGAGCTATGCCAACCAGACCTCCCTATCCGCGTGAAGCGCGCGTTGTTACCGTTGAAAAAGGCCATACGGGTCATACCGTGACCTGGTATCAACTGCGTGCCGATCACCCCAAGCCGGACTCGCTGATCAGTGAACACGAGACTGAACAGGAAGCGCTGGATGCGAAACGACGCTACGAAGATCCCGATAAAACCTGAATGTTTTCCTAAACGCTCCAATATCGTGCCTGAATCACACTTTTTACTCATCGGGAAAGTTAAGCAGGAGTTAATATTTAGTTATTACAAGTAACTCCGGTATCGGCAGGCGATCTTTACATTTCGATGTCGGGATCACCTGCTACGCTTGGTGCTGTTTTGTTGAAAAAATGAACTGTGCAGCGTAGTGAGCCTGTACCTGTGTGCACGATGTTGGAGTAATGGAAGGCGATCAAGATGAAGGCAACGTTGGCGATCCTCACCATTGGTGTGGTCCCTGTAAGCGAAGTGTTACCGCTCTTAACCGAGCATGTATCTGAACAACAGATAACGCATCTTAGCCTGCTGGGGAAGATGAGTCGGGAAGAGGTCATGGAAGACTACGCTGTCGAGGTGGGGGAGGATCCCCTGGCGACGTTATTAAGCGACGGTAAACTGGCGCATGTTTCACGTCAGAAAATCGAGCGCTCGCTGCAGGGCGTAATAGAAGTGCTCGATAATCAAGGTTATGACGTTATTTTGCTGATGAGTACCGCGCCCATTAAGGGCCTCACGGCGCGTAATGCAATTTTGCTGGAGCCGATGCGGATCATTCCACCGCTGGTGGCCTCCATCGTGGATGGTCATCAGGTGGGGGTGATCGTACCTATTGAGGAGCTCATGGATAACCAGGAGGCAAAGTGGCACGTGCTGGAAAAAGTGCCCTTGTATGCGCTGGCAAATCCGTTCTGGGACAGTGAGGCCAAGCTCATTGCTGCCGGGAAGGAGCTGCTTGAGAGAGGGGCAGATGTCTTGATTCTGGACTGCCTCGGTTTCCATCAGCATCATCGTGATCTGCTGCAAAAAGCGTTGGATGTCCCCGTGCTGTTATCTAACGTTCTGATGGCTCGCCTGGCCTCGGAACTCCTCATGTAATGATTTTGCGTGACAGGTGATGAGCATGGCCCCTATAGTGAATTTTTATCTAAAAATATAAGGGCCAGTTCATGCTTCAAAGTAACGAATACTTTTCCGGTAAAGTGAAATCCATTGGTTTTACCAGCAGCAGCACTGGCCGCGCCAGTGTCGGCGTTATGGCGGAAGGGGAATACACCTTTGGCACGGCGGAAGCTGAAGAAATGACGGTCGTCAGCGGGGCGCTGAACGTCTTACTGCCGGGTGAAACGGAATGGAAAGTTTACGCTGCCGGGCAAGTTTTCAACGTCCCTGGCCACAGCGAGTTCCATTTGCAGGTCGCTGAACCTACCTCTTATCTGTGCCGCTACCTGAAATAAAAAATAAGCCGGGTGGCGCTAACGCTTACCCGGCCTGCGTTTTGCCTGTTATCTCTGCGCTTCGCCGCCGAGACCTTCCACCAGATTCTGAATCAACGCGGCCAGTTCGCCGGTCATGAGGATGAAGTCCGCGTCAAAGCGCTGGGCGTAATCTTCCCTGTCGATATCTTCGTTCTGATCGCGCAGCTCGTCGCAGAACTTCAGACGCTTCACGGAGCCGTCGTCGCACATCACGAACTGAATGCGCTGCTGCCAGTCGAGCGCCAGTTTAGTGACCACTTTGCCCGCTTCGATGTGTACGGCGATCTCGTCGCTCACCAGATCCTGCTTCTTCGCGCGGATCACGCCGCCATCTTCCAGCAGGGCTTTCAGCTCGGCTTCATCAAGGATCTGGAAACCCTGAGCCGCAGCGCCGCTGCGTACCCATTCGGTCAGCGTTAGCTCGATCGGCGTTTCCAGCGCCAGCGGAACGACCGGTAAAGATCCGATGCTTTTACGCAGCAGGGCCAGCGTATCTTCTGCTTTCTTGGCGCTGGCGCAGTCCACCATGATCAGCCCGTTGACGGTGTCGATCCACATCATGGTCTGGCTGAAGCGGCTAAAGGCGCGCGGCAGCAGGGAGTGCAGCACTTCGTCTTTCAGCGAATCTTTTTCGGTCTTTTTCAGCTTGCGGCCCTGTTCGGCTTCCAGCTTGAAAATTTTCGCTTCGAGCGCCTGCTTAACCACCGGCGTCGGCAGGATTTTCTCTTCTTTACGGGCGCAGACGATGATTTGACCCGTGCTGCTGGCGTGGGTCAGTGCATCGCTTTGTGAACCCATTGGCGGCACCCAGCCGGTTTTCGCCATATCCTGGCTACCGCAAGGGGAAAAGGTATAAGCGGCTAACTGTTTTTCCATCTCTTCTGCACGCAGCGAAACGTCGCGGCTGAGACGGTAAACCATCAAATTTTTGAACCACAGCATGATAATTTCCACGGCCTTGTCGTTAAATCAGCGGGCATGATAACGAATTGTCGCATCGCTTGCATTGCTAATCGGGAAGCGTGCTTCTACTCTGTTGATAATCAAAATAATGAGGAGAGTCTTGTGCGTATTGGGATCGATTTGGGCGGCACCAAAACAGAAGTCATCGCACTGAGCGAGCAGGGGGAGCAGCTGTTCCGCCACCGTCTGCCGACGCCGCGCGATGATTATCGCCAGACTATCGAGACGATTGCCAGCCTGGTTGAGATGGCAGAGCAGGCGACAGGGCAAACCGGCAGCGTCGGGATGGGGATCCCGGGGTCGATCTCGCCGTATACCGGGGTGGTTAAAAATGCCAACTCCACCTGGCTCAACGGTCAACCGTTTGATAAAGATTTGAGCCAGCGTCTGAACCGGGAAGTGCGTCTGGCCAACGACGCCAACTGTCTGGCAGTGTCTGAGGCCATCGACGGCGCGGCGGCCGGTGCTCAGACCGTGTTTGCCGTGATCGTCGGTACCGGCTGCGGCGCGGGCGTGGCGTTCGGCGGGCGCGCCCATATCGGCGGCAACGGCACGGCAGGCGAGTGGGGCCACAACCCGCTGCCGTGGATGGATGAAGACGAGCTTAAATACCGCGCTGAAGTGCCGTGCTACTGCGGAAAGCAGGGCTGTATTGAGACGTTTATCTCCGGCACCGGGTTTGCGACCGACTACCACCGTCTGAGCGGCCAGCCGCTCAAGGGCAACGAAATTATGCGTCTGGTCGAAGAACAGGATCCGGTCGCCGAGCTGGCCCTTAGCCGCTACGAAATGCGGCTGGCGAAATCCCTGGCGCACGTGGTGAATATTCTCGACCCGGACGTGATTGTGCTCGGCGGCGGCATGAGCAACGTTGACCGGCTGTACGCCACGGTACCGAACCTGGTAAAACAGTGGGTGTTCGGCGGCGAGTGTGAAACTCCGATCCGCAAAGCTGTCCATGGTGACTCCAGCGGCGTTCGCGGCGCGGCGTGGCTGTGGCCAGAATAAAAGCAAATAATGTTTATTCCCTCTCCCTGTGGGAGAGGGCCAGGGTGAGGGCACCAGACCGCACCATCCCCCCATTTATTCCACCGCAAACACCTTATCCAGCCTGCTGTACCCCAGCCCGTTGATTTTCTTCACCTTGATCTGCACCGGAATGCGCTCTTTCATTGCCTCAACGTGGCTGATCACGCCGATGGTTTTCCCGGTGGCGTTCAGCGCGTCGAGCGCATCCAGCGCGGTATCCAGCGTTTCACTGTCGAGCGTGCCGAACCCTTCATCCAGGAACAGGGAATCGATCCGCGTTTTATGACTCACCAGGTCGGAAAGGGCCAGCGCCAGCGCCAGGCTGACCAGGAAGCTCTCGCCGCCCGAGAGCGTACGGGTATCGCGCACCGCGTCCGCCTGCCAGGTATCGACTACTTCCAGCTCCAGCGCGTCGCTGGCCTTGCGCTGCAGCAGATAACGCCCGTGCAGACGGTTAAGCTGCTGGTTAGCAAGCCAGACGAGATTATCCAGCGTCAGCCCCTGCGCGAATTTACGGAACTTGTCGCCGGTGCTGGAGCCGATCAGCGCGTTCAGATAACCCCAGTCGTCAGCCTGGCGCGCGGCCTCTTCAATTTGCTGCATCAGCGCCAGCTGGTGCTGACGGTTATCGCTGTCCTGCTTAAGCTGCTGGCGGATCTCGCCCTGATGCGTCGTGTTCTCGCGAAGCCGTTGCGCCAGCTGCTGCAGCTGGCTTTGCAGCGCAGGAGCATCTGCATCGAGACCTTCCGGCCGCAGCGCCAGATGAGCCTGTAGCTGCTGGTTAGCCTGGCCGGAAAGGGCCGCGGCCTGCTGTATCTGGCTTTCCAGCGACTGTTTCAGCTGTTCGAGGCGACGAATAGCGTCGTCATCCAGCAGAGCGGCAAGGAACGCGTCCCGATCGGCAAAACAGCTCGCTGAGAGCGCCGCGGTGAACTGCGTCTGCGACTGAAGCAGGCGCTCTTGCTCCAGCTTTTCCTGCTGCTGCTGCGCGGTGAGCTGGCTCTGTAGCGACACGCATTCGTCGTGCACGTCGCGCCAGCCGTCAGGAATGGCCGGTTCGGCCTCTTCGCCGTTCGTTTCCGGAAGCGTGTCGAGCAGCGGCTTCAATGCGTTTATGCGTTCCAGAAGCACGCCGTGATGCGTTTGTTTCTCCTGCCACTGCGCGAATTCCGCTTCGCGGGCGTGCAGCCAGGCGGCTTCATTGCCGTCTTCAGGTACGTTAAGCGATAGCGAAAGCAGGGTGCTTTCCAGCGCCTGGCGCGCGGCCGTCAGCTGCTGCTGATGCTGTCGCTCCTGCACTTCCTGATCGTTTAGCTGGTTTTGCAGGGTCAGACGCTGGCTAAGCTGATAGAGATGGCGCTCGTACTGTTCCTGCTCGTTCATCCATGGCGTGATATCTTCCTGAATATTCAACGCGATGTTCAGGGAAGTGCATGCTTCCATCCACTCTTTAGTGAGCGCTTGCTCTTCCTGAGAGAGCATCTGCGCGTCGTCACTCTCGCGCTGGATCTGCTGCGTCAGGGCCTTAACCTGTCCCAGCACCAGCAGGCCTTCCTCTTTAAGCGCGGCGACCTCTTTTTCCAGAGCATCACGGCGGCGCTGGTTATCCGTCAGCTCAAGAGACTGGTATTGCTCAACGGCGGGATGCTCGCTGGAGCCGCACAGCGGACAGGGTTTGCCTGCCTCAAGCCGGGAACGATAGCTTTCCAGGTCTTTAATCGTCGCTTCGCGTTCGCACAGGGCCTTCAGGTCCAGATAGTGCTGGTGTTTCTCTTTGTACTGCTGGCGGCGCAGCGTCAGCGTTTCATTGAGTTTATATTGATCGGCCTGGGCCTTCTGCACGCTTTCACCGCTCTGGCGCAGTCGCTTTTGCAGCGGCTGATAGCGGGCATGCAGCGACGTTAGCCGCTGGCGCAGCGTGCGTGACCGGGACTGCTGCTCCATGGCCGCGCTGACCTCATCCGCCGTCAGCGTCAGCGCATTTTCCGGCATCTCGGCCAGCCTGTTGCGTAATTCACTCATCTTCGCAGCAAGCGAGGCTAACTGCGTTTTATCGCGGTTAAGCTGTGAGAACTGGGCACGCCAGCCGGCAATCTCCTGCCCCAGCAGGCGATAGCGCTCGTGATCCGCCAGCCACTGCGCCAGCTCCGTCAATTCGGTCTGAAGCTGCTCATGATTCCGCTGGGCGGTATGACGGATCCGCGCGCGCAGCGCGGTTTTGGCTTGTAAGCGAGTATTTACTTCGATAATTCGCTGCTGGGTTTGCGTCAGGCGAGCGGTTTGCTCCTGCTGATGCTCCCAAAGCGGTCGAAGCTGGGCGGCAGGCAGAGCAAGCTGGAGCTTTGCCAGCTCTGGCGCAGCGTTCGTCAGCGCCTGCTGCGCCTGCTGCTGCATCGCGGTGACGCGCTGTCGCTCAAGCACGAGCTCATCATGGCGCGTAAGCCACTGAAAATCTTTGTGCTGTCTTTGCTGCTGAACCAGCAGAGTTTTCTCTTCGTCAGTAAGTGCCTGCAAACTTTGCTGCAACTGCTGCTGTTGCTCTTCGCTCAACAGCACGACGCCCGCCGCCTGCGCCTCGCATTTTTCAAGCACGCTGCGGGCGGCTTTGTGTTTCTCAAACACCATGGCGGAAATCTGGCCGTAGATCTCTGTGCCGGTCAGCTCCTCCAGCAGCTCGGCGCGATCGCTCGGCTTGGCATTAAGGAAGGCGGCAAACTGCCCCTGTGAGAGCAGCATGGAGCGGGTAAAGCGGCCATAGTCCAGCCCGGTGAGCGCAGCGGTTTGCTCCAGTTTATCCGTCACTTTATCGGCCAGGATTTTGCCATCTTCACAGCGCGCCAGCTCCACGCGCGGCGCCTGCAGGTTTCCGTCCGGCTGGTTGCGCGCCCGGTTCTGGCTCCAGAAGGCGCGATAGGCGGTGCCTTTTACCTCGAACTCCACTTCCGCCAGGCACTCGGCGGTGTCGCGCGTCATCAGGTCGTTTTGCGCCTGAGAAACCTTCTGCAGTCGCGGCGTTTCGTGATAAAGCGCCAGACAGATGGCGTCGAGCAGGGTGGTTTTGCCTGCCCCGGTTGCGCCGGTGATGGCAAACAGACCGTTGCTGGCAAACGGCTCCGCGGTAAAGTCAATTTTCCACTCGCCCTTGAGGGAGTTGAGGTTTTTCAGGCGCAGGCTCAAAATTTTCATGCGTTTTCTTCCTCATCATTGAGCGCATGCAGGGTATGGCTGAACAGTTCGTTGAGTCTTGCGCGCTTCGCGTCGTCAATTTCCTCCTGCGAGAGCCTGCGTTCAAACACCTCTTCAACCCGCAGTTCACTGAGCGTTTCGCGTTGCGCGCTTAACAGAATTTTCTCGCGCTGCTCGCGGCTGCGGCGTACCAGTAAGACTTCGACGGGCAAATCTTCCGTCAGCGCCTGAATTTTACGCTGCATATCGTGCAGGTAGTCATCGGTGGTGATTTCGATATCCAGCCAGACGGGCGGGTTAAGCGTCGCGCCGCGCCACTGCTCAAGCTGGGCGGTAATGGCGTCGAGATCGCCCTTCAGCACCGCCAGCGGCTGGGTGACGGGCACCGCCAGCGTCTCGACGGCGTGAAGTTTCCCTTCGGAGAAGCTCACCAGATGGACGGACTTGGCCTTGCCCGTTTCGTCAAAGCTGAGCGAAATTGGCGAGCCGCAGTAGCGGATGTGCTCGCTGCCGCCGACGATCTGCGCCCGGTGAATGTGTCCGAGCGCAATGTAGTCGGCTGGCGGGAAGTTTTGCGCCGGAAAGGCGTCCAGCGTGCCGATATAGATCTCACGTACGGCGTCACTTTTACTGGCCCCGACGGTGGTGAGATGGCCGGTCGCAATCACTGGAATCGGCTGGTCGCCGCGCAGGGCGCAGGCATCGGCGTGCTGCTGGTGATAATAGTCGGTGATGGCCTGTAATAAATGCTGCTGCTTTTCCGCACCCGACAGCCCCGCCTGGCTTTGCATGATGTCGCGCGGGCGCAAAAACGGAATGGGGCACAGCACCGCCCCCGGCGTGCCGTCGCGTTTTTTCAGGATCTGCGGGGCGTGCCCGGCGCTGGCGACGACGGTGGTATTGAGAAATGCCAGGATGTCGCGGGATTCATTGAGCGTCGCGACGGAATCATGGTTGCCGGCGACAATCACCAGATGACAGCCGGTTTGCTGCAAATTCACCACGAAGCGGTTGTACAGTTCACGCGCATAGCTGGGGGGCGAGCCGGTATCAAAGATGTCACCCGCCACAATAATCGCGTCCACCTCGTGCGTCCGGGCCGTTTCCAGCAGCCAGTTCAGGAAGGCTTCATGTTCAGCCGCACGGCTTTTGCTGTAAAAATTTTGACCCAGATGCCAGTCCGAGGTGTGAAGTATGCGCATAGCTGATCCGTGGCAAAAAAGAGAAAGCAGGATTATAAACGTTCAGAGACGGGAAAATAACCGCTGTAATAAAACAACAGTTTGCCCGTTATCGTGGTACTGTTTTTCATAAATCTGTCATAAATCTGACGCATAATGGCGCCGAATTACAAACTTGTAACTTAAATAAGATAAGACAGGGCAAAGTATGGCGAGACGTATTCTGGTCGTAGAAGATGAAGCTCCAATTCGTGAAATGGTGTGCTTCGTGCTCGAGCAAAACGGCTTCCAGCCGGTTGAAGCGGAAGATTATGACAGCGCAGTGAACCAGCTGAATGAACCCTGGCCCGATCTGATTCTGCTGGACTGGATGTTGCCCGGCGGCTCCGGACTGCAGTTTATCAAACACCTGAAGCGTGAAGCGCTAACTCGCGACATCCCGGTTGTGATGCTCACGGCGCGCGGAGAAGAAGAGGATCGCGTGCGCGGTCTGGAGACCGGCGCGGACGATTACATTACTAAACCGTTTTCCCCAAAAGAGCTGGTTGCCCGCATTAAAGCCGTGATGCGCCGTATTTCGCCGATGGCGGTGGAAGAGGTGATTGAGATGCAGGGGCTGAGCCTTGACCCCACCTCACACCGCGTGATGACCGGTGAAAATCCCCTCGACATGGGGCCTACCGAATTTAAACTTCTGCACTTCTTTATGACCCACCCGGAACGCGTGTACAGCCGCGAGCAGTTGCTGAATAACGTCTGGGGAACTAACGTGTATGTCGAAGACCGGACGGTTGACGTACATATTCGCCGCCTGCGAAAAGCACTGGAACTGAGCGGCCACGATCGCATGGTGCAGACGGTCCGCGGCACGGGTTATCGTTTTTCTACCCGTTTCTGAACAATGACAGGAGTGTGACGCGTGCTGGAACGTCTGTCATGGAAAAGGCTCGTCTTTGAACTGATCTTATGCTGTATTCCGGCCTTCCTGCTGGGGGCCTTTCTTGGACACCTGCCGTGGTTTCTGCTGGCGTCGGTCACCGGGCTGCTGATCTGGCATTTCTGGAACCTGCTGCGCCTCTCCTGGTGGCTGTGGGTTGACCGAAGTATGACGCCGCCGCCGGGAAGCGGCAGCTGGGAGCCGCTGCTGTACGGTCTGCATCAGATGCAGATGCGTAATAAAAAGCGTCGCCGCGAGCTGGGAAGCCTGATTAAGCGTTTTCGCAGCGGTGCAGAGTCGCTGCCGGATGCCGTTATTCTGACAACCGAAGAAGGGACAATCTTCTGGTGTAACGGCCTCGCGCAACAGCTGCTGGGCCTGCGCTGGCCCGATGATAATGGTCAGAATATCCTCAACCTTCTGCGCTATCCCGAGTTCACGCTGTATCTGAAAAAGCGTGATTTTACCCGCCCGCATAATCTGAAGCTCAATAATGGTCGCCATCTGGAAATCCGCGTGATGCCCTACAGCGATAAGCAGTGGCTGATGGTGGCGCGCGATGTCACCCAGATGCACCAGCTGGAAGGGGCGCGTCGTAACTTCTTCGCCAACGTCAGTCACGAACTGCGTACCCCGCTGACCGTGCTTCAGGGCTACCTGGAGATGATGCAGGAGCAAACGCTTGAAGGCGCGCCGCGTGAAAAAGCGCTGCACACCATGCGCGAGCAAACGCACCGGATGGAAGGGCTGGTCAAGCAGCTGCTGACGCTCTCGAAGATTGAAGCGGCGCCGACGCTCGCGCTAAATGACACCATTGATGTCCCGATGATGCTGCGGGTCGTTGAGCGTGAAGCGCAGACGTTAAGCCACAAAAAGCATCACCTGACCTTTGAGGTCGACAATACGCTGAAGGTGCTGGGCAGCGAAGATGAACTGCGTAGCGCCATTTCCAACCTGGTGTATAACGCGGTGAATCATACGCCGGAGGGGACGAATATCGTGGTGCGCTGGCACCATGCCCCAACGGGGGCGGAGTTTAGCGTGGAAGACGACGGGCCGGGGATCGCGCCTGAGCATATTCCGCGCCTGACCGAGCGCTTTTACCGTGTGGATAAAGCGCGATCCCGGCAGACAGGCGGAAGCGGTCTGGGGCTGGCGATTGTTAAACACGCGGTGAATCACCATGAAAGCCGTCTCGATATTCAGAGCACGCTGGGTAAAGGAACCCGCTTCAGTTTCGTTATTCCGGAACGATTAATTGCCAAAAAAATAGCCTGACGGCAGGCGTGTCATTTTACCTTTCCACGGGTCAGCGTCTGCTGGCCAGTTTGCTTTGCAGTCAAGCGAAACGCGGATGAATTTTATACGGCTGACTGTTTTTTGTTCGCATGATTAGCCATGGGTTTTTCTTATAAATAGCGTATTATTCTAACGTGCATTTTCATGCTGGCATATTGTTCTGGTTTTACGATCCCACCTTGCCTTTAAACGTTATAAGCGTTTAAATTGCGCCCCAGATACTGTCAGACCGACTGTATTTGCGTGGTAAATCGAAAAACTATTCTTCTCCACGCCAGGACGGGAGCATTTCCCGCTGAAATTGAGCAAATTTTCGGCTGTATCGTCCCGTCTGGGATATCGAAAATCTCAATATTTTCAACACCACATCCACAGGCAGTAAGGTTTTATGACCCATCACTTAAAATCGCGTGACATCATCGCGCTGGGCTTTATGACATTTGCGCTGTTCGTTGGCGCAGGCAACATCATTTTCCCTCCAATGGTTGGCCTTCAGGCGGGTGAACACGTCTGGACCGCCGCGTTTGGTTTCCTGATTACTGCCGTGGGTCTGCCGGTTCTGACCGTTGTCGCGCTGGCGAAAGTCGGCGGCGGCGTGGATAGCCTCAGCACCCCGATTGGCAAAGTGGCGGGCGTTCTGCTGGCAACCGTCTGCTATCTCGCCGTTGGCCCGCTGTTTGCGACCCCGCGTACGGCAACCGTGTCCTTCGAAGTGGGTATTGCTCCCCTGACCGGTGACGGTGCGATGCCGCTGTTTATCTACAGCCTGATCTACTTTGCGATCGTGATTCTGGTTTCCCTCTATCCGGGCAAACTGCTGGATACCGTGGGTAACTTCCTGGCTCCGCTGAAAATTGTGGCGCTGATTGTTCTGGCGGTTGCGGCCATCGTCTGGCCAGCGGGCCCGATTAGCGACGCGATGGACGCCTATAAAAACGCCGCGTTCTCTAACGGCTTTGTGAACGGCTATCTGACGATGGATACGCTGGGCGCGATGGTGTTTGGTATCGTTATCGTTAACGCCGCGCGTTCCCGCGGTGTGACCGAAGCGCGTCTGCTGACCCGCTATACCATCTGGGCTGGCCTGATGGCCGGCGTGGGGCTGACGCTGTTGTATCTGGCGCTGTTCCGTCTGGGTTCCGATAGCGCCATGCTGGTTGAGCAGAATGCCAACGGTGCGGCTATCCTGCACGCCTACGTTCAGCACACCTTCGGCGGTGCGGGCAGTATGCTGCTGGCAGCGCTGATTTTCCTGGCGTGTCTGGTGACGGCGGTTGGCCTGACCTGCGCCTGCGCAGAGTTCTTTGCGCAGTATCTGCCGCTCTCTTACCGCACCCTGGTGTTTATCCTCGGTATCTTCTCTATGGCGGTGTCAAACCTCGGTCTGAGCCACCTGATTCAGGTCTCGATTCCGGTGCTGACGGCGATTTATCCGCCGTGTATTGTGCTGGTGGTGCTGAGCTTTACTCGCCCGTGGTGGAACAACTCTTCACGAATTATTGCGCCAGCCATGTTTATCAGCCTGATTTTTGGTATCCTTGACGGGATTAAAGCATCAGCTTTCGCGCACATACTGCCGGCATGGACACAGCGTCTGCCGCTGTCCGAGCAGGGGCTGGCCTGGCTGATGCCTACCGTTGTTGCACTGGTTCTGGCGATTATCTGGGACCGTGCTGCAGGGCGTCAGGTCGCATCGAACGCTCATTAATCAACGGCAACAAACTGTTTAACCACGGGGCTTAAGGCCCCGTGGTTTTTTGTTTTTTTCGTGTTGAATGGCAAGATTTAAATGGAAAGCACTAACAAACTTAAACGTGGATTGAGCACGCGCCACATCCGCTTTATGGCGCTGGGCTCTGCTATCGGCACCGGTCTTTTTTATGGCTCGGCAGATGCCATCAAAATGGCCGGTCCCAGCGTTCTGCTGGCGTACATCATCGGCGGCGTGGCGGCGTATATCATCATGCGCGCCCTCGGCGAAATGTCGGTTCACAACCCGTCCGCCAGCTCCTTCTCCCGCTACGCGCAGGAAAACCTCGGCCCGCTGGCCGGGTTTATCACCGGCTGGACCTACTGCTTTGAAATCCTGATTGTGGCGATTGCCGACGTGACCGCGTTTGGCATCTATATGGGCGTCTGGTTCCCAGCGGTGCCGCACTGGATATGGGTGCTGAGCGTGGTGCTGATCATTTGCGCCGTCAACCTGATGAGCGTGAAGGTGTTCGGCGAGCTGGAGTTCTGGTTCTCCTTCTTCAAGGTCGCCACCATTATCATCATGATCGTGGCCGGTTTCGGCATCATCATCTGGGGAATCGGCAACGGCGGGCAGCCGACCGGTATTCACAACCTCTGGAGCAACGGCGGCTTCTTCAGCAACGGCTGGCTCGGAATGGTCATGTCGCTGCAGATGGTGATGTTCGCCTACGGCGGTATCGAGATTATCGGTATCACCGCCGGGGAAGCGAAAGATCCTGAGAAGTCCATTCCGCGCGCCATCAACTCGGTGCCGATGCGTATTCTGGTGTTCTACGTGGGTACGCTGTTCGTGATTATGTCCATCTACCCGTGGAATCAGGTCGGCACCAACGGTAGCCCGTTTGTTCTGACCTTCCAGCATATGGGCATTGCGTTTGCGGCCAGCATTCTGAACTTTGTGGTGCTCACCGCGTCGCTCTCCGCGATTAACAGTGACGTCTTTGGCGTGGGCCGTATGCTCCATGGCATGGCGGAGCAGGGCAGCGCGCCGAAGGTGTTCGCCAAAACCTCACGCCGCGGCACGCCGTGGGTGACGGTAGTGGTCATGACCGTAGCGCTGCTGTTCTCGGTTTACCTGAACTACATCATGCCGGAGAACGTCTTCCTGGTGATCGCATCGCTGGCGACCTTCGCGACGGTGTGGGTGTGGATCATGATCCTGCTGTCGCAGATTGCGTTCCGTCGTCGTCTGTCGCCGGATGAGGCAAAAGCGCTGAAGTTCAAAGTTCCGGGCGGCGTTGCGACGACCGTCGTCGGGCTGATCTTCCTGGTGTTTATCATTGGCCTGATTGGCTACCATCCTGATACCCGCATTTCCCTGTACGTGGGCTGCGCGTGGATCGTCCTGCTGCTGGTGGGATGGATGTTCAAATGCCGCCGCGACCGTCAGCTGGCGGAAGCGCAGT
This sequence comes from Enterobacter sp. WP_7_1, assembly GCF_003688535.1. Classification (NCBI taxonomy): domain Bacteria; kingdom Pseudomonadati; phylum Pseudomonadota; class Gammaproteobacteria; order Enterobacterales; family Enterobacteriaceae; genus Enterobacter; species Enterobacter sp. WP_7_1. Next base: position 123,952 of record NZ_REFK01000001.1, read on the forward strand.
AACATTTTTATTCCCTCTCCCTGTGGGAGAGGGAATTTTGCCTCCTCCTCCTTTCTCCTCCCCCAATAATCCCGAACGTGATGAGCTATCCTTAACCACCCTGTGGCAAGGTGACGTCAATTTCATCAAAGGGGATTCGTGATGTTAAACGCCTGGCACCTTCCGGTTGCCCCATTTGTTAAGCAAAACAAAGACAACCTTGTGATTACGCTCTGGCTGGCGGGGGAAAATCAGCCTGAACGCGTGACGCTCCGCGCCGAAATAGATAACGAAGAGACCGGGCTGAAAATGCACAAGCTGCGCAGCCAGCCGCAGCCGGGGATCACGGCGTGGCGGGCGAATATCGACCTGAGCAGCGGGCAGCCGCGCCGTCGCTACAGCTTTAAGCTTTTGTGGAATAACCGCCAGCTGTGGTTTACCCCTCAGGGGTTTAGCCGTTTCCCGCCCGCACGGCTGGAGCAGTTCGCGGTCGATTACCCGGATAACGGCCCGCAGTGGGTTAACGAGCAGGTGTTTTACCAGATTTTCCCGGACCGTTTTGCGCGCAGCGAAAAACGCACCGCCGACCAGGATAAGATCTATCACCACCATGCGGCGGGCCACGACATTATTCTGAAAGCGTGGGACGAGCCCTTAACCGCGCAGGCTGGCGGCTCGACGTTTTACGGCGGCGATCTCGACGGCATCAGCGAAAAGCTGCCGTACCTGAAAAAGCTCGGCGTGACGGCGCTGTATCTCAACCCGGTATTTAAAGCCCCGAGCGTGCACAAATACGATACCGAAGATTATCGCCACGTTGACGCGCAGTTTGGCGGTGACGAGGCGCTGCTGCGCCTGCGCAAGAACACCCAAAACGAAGGCATACGCCTGATTCTGGACGGCGTGTTCAACCACAGCGGAGATTCGCACGCCTGGTTTGACCGCCATAACCAGTCGATGGGCGGGGCATGTCATAACCCGGACTCGCCGCAGCGCGACTGGTACAGCTTTAACGAGGAGGGCCGCGCGCTGGACTGGCTGGGCTACCCGAGCCTGCCGAAGCTGGATTTCCAGTCGCCAACGCTCGTGAATGAAATCTACGGCGGCGAAGACAGCATCGTCCGTCACTGGCTGAAGGCGCCGTGGAACATGGACGGCTGGCGGCTGGACGTGGTGCATATGCTGGGTGAAGTGGGCGGGGCGCGGAATAACCTTCAGCACGTCGCCGGGATTACGCGCTCGGCGAAAGCGGCCCAGCCGGAGGCGTTCGTCTTTGGCGAGCACTTTGGCGACGCGCGCCAGTGGCTGCAGAACGATGCGGAAGATGCGGCGATGAACTATCGCGGCTTTACCTTCCCGCTGTGGGGATTCCTCGCTAACACCGACATCTCCTACGATCCGAATCATATCGACGCTGAAACCTGCATGGCGTGGATGGAGAACTATCGCGCCGGTCTGTCCCATCAGCAGCAGCTGCGGATGTTCAACCAGCTCGATAGCCACGATACCGCCCGCTTTAAATCCCTGCTCGGCAAGGATGCGGCGCGTCTGCCGCTGGCGGTGACCTGGCTTTTCACCTGGCCGGGCGTGCCGTGCATCTATTATGGCGACGAAGTGGGGCTGGACGGCAACAACGATCCGTTCTGCCGCAAAACCTTCCCGTGGGAGCCAGAGGAGCAGGACAAGGTGCTGTTCAGCCTGTATCAGCGGCTGGCAAAGCTGCGCAAGCAGAGTCTCGCCCTGCGCTACGGCGGCTGTCAGGTGGTGTATGCCCACGATAACGTGGTGGTATTTGCTCGCGTCTATAACCAGCAGCGCGTGCTGGTGGCGATTAACCGGGGCGAAGCCTGCGAAGTGGTGCTGGATGATTCACCGCTGCTGAAGGTGGCTACGTGGAAGAATAAAGAGGGTAAGGCAACGATACAGGACGGCGTGCTGGCGCTGCCTGCGGTATCCGCGACGATCTGGTTCGGCAGCTAAGACCTGCTAATGTTTCCACCTTTTAAGATGGCGCAAATGCAACTATTTGTGTCAATCTTAACGGATCGTTTACGGTGAAGGTGGAAACATGGACGAGCTTTACATCCTTGGCTGTTTGTTCCTGGTATTTGCGCTGGTGGTGGCACCCGTGCTTGCGGTTATCGGCTTTAACCGAAGTACGGCGGCTCGACAGGAGATCGCCCGGCTACGCCAGCGCATTGAGGCGCTTGAGCAGCGCGGCGTACCTGAAAGCGCGCCGGAGCCGGTGCAGGCCACCGCGCCGGTGGCTGTGACCGCGCCTGCGGTTAAGGACGCTCCCGCGCCTGTCGACCCCTGGCGCCCCGATACTCCCGCTGCCGTGGCAGATCCCGCCCCGGCCGTGGCGCCTGCTGCAAAACAGCCTTCTGCCTTTGGCGGCATACTGACGTCGCTGGTGCGCTGGTTTATGCAGGGTAACCCGCTGGCGAAGCTTGGGATCCTGCTTCTCTTCCTCGGTCTTTCATTCCTGCTGCGCTATACCGTGGAACATTCCCTGTTCCCGCTTGAGCTGCGCCTCGTGGCAACGGCGCTGTTTGCCATCGTCCTGCTGGCGGTCGGGTGGCGGCTGCGGCAAAAGCAGCGTGTCTATGCGCTGATCCTCCAGGGCGGGGCGACCGGCGTGCTCTACCTGACGGTGTTTGGCGCATTCCGGCTCTGGCAAATGCTGCCGATGACGCTGGCCTTTGCGCTGCTGGTGGTGATTTGCGCGGCTAGCGTCGGGCTGGCGGTGCTGCAGAAGGCGCTGAGCCTGGCCATGCTGGCGAGCCTCGGCGGGTATCTTGCGCCGCTGCTCTTGTCTACCGGGGGCGGTAGCTTTGTGGCGCTGTTCTCTTTCTATCTCCTGCTTTCCATCGGCATTCTCGCTATCAGCATCTGGCAGCACTGGCGCGAGCTGAACCTGCTCGGTCTGCTGTTTACGTTCGGCGTGGGCGGCCTGTGGGGGCTGAACGACTACCAGCCAGAAGACTATTGGGTCTGCCAGCTGTTCCTGATTGCCAATACGTTGATATTCGGCGTCCTGAGCGTGGCGCTGTCGCTGCGGGTGCAGGAGAAAGGGAAGCAGATTATCGACGGTGTGCTGCTGTTTGCCCCGCCGCTGATCGGTTTCGGGATGCAGTACGGCATGACCCGGCACTGGGAATATGGCCCGGCGATGAGCGCGCTGGGCTACGGCGCATTTTATCTGGCCCTCGCGTTCCTTGCGCTGCGGCGCTATCCCTCTATCGGGCGACCTCTGGTCATGGCGGCGCTGGCAATCGGCGGCGGATTTGCCACGCTCGCCATTCCGCTGGCGCTGTCGGCACGCTGGACGGCGATGGCCTGGGCGCTGGAAGGGTTGGGTATCCTCTGGCTGGGCGTGCAGCAGCACCAGCGTCGCATGAGCTATAGCGGGACGGCGCTGCTGGTGCTGGCGCTCGGCAGCGCGCTGTGGGCGCAGACAAACGGCGTTACGTCGCTGAGCCTGCTGCTGATCTTCACCATCCTCAGCCTTTGCTGGCTGGCTGCGGCCTGGCTGTGGCGTACTCTCTTCCTGCCGGTCAGCCGGGCGCTGCTGGCTGGCGGGCTGCTGTTCTGGCTCGTGGCGCTATTGGGCGCGTCGCGGCTGGTGCTGACGCAGGAATTACCGATTCTGGCGGGCGTGCTGGCGCTGACGGCGGCATCGGTCTGGGGCTGGCGGCAGGTGGCTGCGCGTCTGGCGTGGCAGGAGCTGGATGCCAGCAAATGGCTGCTGTGGCCGGTTATGCTGCTGATGGTGGGTTATCAGCTTTGGCACCAGCAGATCGTTGCCGCCGGCTGGTCAAATCTCGCCTGGTGCGTTGCGCTTCCTGCCGCGCTGATGCTGTTGCGGCGCGACGGTGAAAGACTCCTGCCGCGCATCGCGATGGGGCTGCATTTGTCGCTGTTCTGGATGATTTTGCTGGCGCTGGCCGCTGAGCTTTACTGGTTTGCCCGGTCGTTGCCGTGGGGCATGGCGGCCTGGGGCAGCGGAGTAGCGATGGCAGCAGGCGGCGGGGTGATTATAGCGCTCTCTGCAGCCGTACGGCGTCGCGGGTGGCCGTTCCAGGAGTGGCCTGCGCTCTACGCCTGCCTGGCACCGATCCCCGCGGTCGTGGCGCTGCTGGTATTGCTGGTGGTGACCAATTTCCAGGACGGCGTGGTCTATCGTCAGACCTGGCTGCCGCTGGTAAACCCGCTTGAGGAAGGCGCGGCGTTCGCGCTGCTGGGGCTGGTCGTCTTTTATCGGGCGGTGGATCGCTACTACCCGGCGTGGCTCTCGCAGGCCCGACCGTGGCCTGCCGTCGCGATGATGGCGTTTGGCTTCTGGTGGCTTAACGGTGCGCTGATGCGCGCCCTGGCCTGGTACGGCGACGTGGCCTGGAATATGGCATCGCTGTGGGATTCGCGGCTTATCCAGACCAGTTTTGCCCTGTTCTGGATGCTGAGCGCGCTGGTGGTCATGATCCATGCCACCCGTCGGGCTTCCCGGCAGGAGTGGCTCTGCGGTGCCGCGCTGCTGGGCGTGGTGATGGTTAAACTGATGCTGGTGGACAGCGCGGGCGGAGGCGGTTTGTCGCGCGCGGTGGCGTTTATCGGCGTGGCGATACTGGTTCTGATCGTGGGGTATTTCTCACCGCTACCGCCCAAAACAGGAGATGAAAAATGAAATGGATGAAAGCGGTAGCCTGTACCGCGCTTCTGGCGCTTTCCGGCCCGGCGTTTTGCGACGAGGAACAAACGGAATCGCCCCGGGACTATGCTTTTGGTCTTTCACTCGATACGTCTGTTCCCTCCCAGTGGTATCGGGTGATGCTGCCGCTCGCCGTCTATGAGCAAAGCACGTCATCGGATCTGCATGATGTCCGCGTCTTTAACCAGTCGGGCGAGCCGGTTCCCTTCAGCCTTGTCAGCGCGACGCGTCCGCAGACGCCAGCGCAATCCACCGCGCTGCGCCTCTTCCCGCTGGACGCCTCGCCGCTTGCGGCTTCGCAAGGATCCGGTGATAGCGATAAGATCCTGCTTCGTTCCGGAAACGGCGTTGAGATTGTGCTGGAGGGGCAAAAAGCCGCCGCAGCCGGGCAACATTATCTGCTGACCCTGCCGGAACAGGCGACGGGCGAGATCGCTATATCCCAGCTGCAGCTGCTCTGGAATACCCCTCAGACGCCGTGGCAGGGAACGGCGTCGGTCTATTACAGCGAGGATCTTAAGCGCTGGTATACCCTGCGTGAGGATATGCCCTTGCTGGACGTCGTCAGCGGCCAGGATCGTCTTAAGCTCGATCGGATCGATACCGATACCGTTTTATCTCCCGATGCGAATCGCTATCTCATGGTGGTGCTGAACGCGCAGAGCCAGGGGATAACCTTGACAGGCGTAAACGCAATCAGCGCACCTGCCCAGGCGGCCCCGGAAGCTATCGACCTTGAGGGGGAAGGGGAGCAGCTATCGACAAGCGAAGCACAGTGGCACTGGGCGCGCCCGCAGCCGCTGAGTGCTGTCAGCATCTCACTGAATGGCGATGGCGTCCTTCCCGTGGAGATCGCGTGGCGGAGTTCGGAAAAAGACGCATGGCATCCTCTGAAGAAAGAGGTCCTTTACCGTCTTGAGGGAAAAGCGTCGCCACCGGTTTCGCTTCACGGGGGGCTGGTGCAGGCCGTGAAAATCACGACGCTGAATGCGCGTCTGCCAGAATACCTGCCGAGCGTCACGGGACATCGCGACCGCTACGATCTGGTGTTCAACGCGCAGGGGAAGGCGCCGTACGTGCTCGCCTGGGGCAACGGCGCCGCAAAGCCTGCCAGCGTAGAGCCCGGCATGCTGATCCCGGCCGACCTGCGCAAGACCTATGATATGGCGAACCTGCCGCAGGCCGATATTCAGGCTGATGTCGCGTTAGGCGGCGAGGGGCGTCTGACCGCCACCTCTGCGGCCGAGCGGGAGAGCAGGATGAACACGCTTCTGGTATGGGGCGTGCTGATTGCGGGGGTGATTCTGCTGGCGGGCATGGCCTGGCGCATCTGGCGAGAGACGCAGCGTAAGGCATAAAAAAAGGCCCGCATAAGCGGGCCTTTTTCGTAAACCGTGCCGATTACAGGCTGGATACGTTCTCAGACAGGTATTTAGCCACGCCGTCTGGAGACGCGTTCATGCCTTCTTTACCTTTTTCCCACTGAGCCGGGCACACTTCGCCGTGCTCTTCGTGGAACTGCAGCGCGTCAACCATGCGCAGCATTTCGTCGATGTTACGACCCAGCGGCAGATCGTTCACAACCTGGTGACGAACGATGCCGTTAGCGTCGATCAGGAAGGAACCACGCAGCGCAACGCCAGCGTCCGGATGTTCGATACCGTAAGCCTGCTGGATTTCGCGTTTGATGTCCGCAACCATTGCGTATTTCACCGCACCGATGCCGCCTTTGTCGACAGGGGTGTTACGCCATGCGTTGTGTACAAATTCAGAGTCGAAGGAGACGCCAACAACTTCCACGCCACGCTTCTGGAATTCTTCATAACGTTTGTCGAATGCGATCAGCTCAGACGGGCAAACGAAAGTGAAGTCCATTGGCCAGAAGAACAGAACGGTCGCTTTACCGTTGGTGTGCTGTTTGAAGTTGAAGTTTTCAACGATTTCACCGTTGCCCAGAACTGCTGCAGCTGTAAAATCCGGAGCCGGACGAGTTACCAGAACCATATGATTCTCCTGTAGATACTAAGGTTATTTGGAACGCAACGCGAGCCAGTATAGAGAGTGTTCATGGATAAGACAAAGAGGTGGTGACAATCGTTCCGCCAGCTTTTACCTATCAATGTGAATTCTGTCAGAGCTGTTTGTTTTTCGCCTGCACCATCATCCGCGGGTAAAACTGCCAAAAACGCGCTTCCAGCGCATCGTAATGTTCATCCAGGTCATACCAGGAGTCGCGCAGCGCATCCAGTCGCGGTCGGCGGCTTGCCATCCCGTTCAGCACATTCTGGATGAAATCCATCTCGCGATAGCGCTCCAGCCAGCGTTCCGACCACAGATAGTTATTCAGATTCACAAAGCGCGGCGGCGAGTCGGGCAGAATGATCGACACCTGCTGGTGGGCATAGTGCACAAACGCCGGCAAGGGCATCTCCGGCGACAGCTGTTCCCAGTGGCGCGACAGAAAGTGATCCCACATCACGTCGAGCGTGATCGGCGCAACGCGGCGCGTTTCAGGGCGAAACCACGCTTTGGCTTCCGTCACTTCCGGCAGCTTATCCGTCAGCACGTCGATGCGGCGGTGCATAAAAATCCCGTCGACAACCTCAGGGGAATAGTCCTCAGCGGGGTTGCCGCGTACGAAATCGGCCAGCAAATTGCCGGACAGGGAGCTGTCAGCGAGGTGAGCGAGATGCAGGTGAGCGAGAAAATTCATGCGTTTTATTTGTCCGGGGGCGGCTAGTTGTTGCAGCAAAAGGGTGTGAGCACTAGACTATGCCGCCTGTTTTTAAGTCACGAGTATACGTCATGCGCGTCGCCGATTTCTCCTTTGAACTACCTGAATCCCTGATTGCTCACTATCCCATGCCTGAGCGCAGCAGCTGTCGCTTACTGTCACTGGATGGGCCAACGGGCGAGCTGACGCACGGTACTTTCACCGATTTGCTCGACAAGCTCAACCCTGGCGATCTGCTGGTCTTTAACAATACCCGCGTGATCCCGGCGCGCCTGTTTGGCCGTAAAGCCAGCGGCGGCAAGATTGAAGTGCTGGTCGAACGTATGCTCGATGATAAACGTATTCTGGCACATATTCGCGCCTCCAAAGCGCCGAAGCCGGGCGCTGAGCTGCTGCTGGGCGATGATGAGAGCATCAAAGCGACCATGACCGCGCGCCACGATGCGCTGTTCGAGGTGGCGTTCGATGACGAACGCACGGTGCTCGATATCCTGAACGGCATCGGCCACATGCCGCTGCCGCCGTATATTGAGCGTCCGGACGAAGAGGCCGACCGCGAGCTGTACCAGACCGTCTACAGCCAGAAGCCAGGCGCCGTCGCTGCGCCGACCGCGGGCCTGCATTTTGATGAGCCGCTGCTGGAGAAACTGCGCGCGAAGGGCGTGGAGATGGCGTTCGTGACGCTGCACGTCGGCGCGGGAACCTTCCAGCCGGTGCGCGTGGACAGCATTGAAGATCACACCATGCACTCTGAGTATGCCGAAGTGCCTCAGGATGTGGTGGACGCGGTGCTGGCGGCGAAAGGGCGCGGTAGCCGCGTCGTGGCGGTCGGTACAACGTCCGTGCGCTCACTCGAGAGCGCCGCGCAGGCCGCGAAGAGCAATCTTATCGAGCCGTTCTTTGGCGATACGCAGATCTTTATCTACCCGGGCTATCAGTACAAAGTGATTGATGCGCTGGTGACCAACTTCCATCTGCCTGAATCAACGCTGATTATGCTGGTGTCGGCATTTGCCGGTTATCAGCATACGATGGCAGCCTACAAGTCTGCGGTAGAACAAAAATATCGCTTTTTTAGCTACGGGGACGCGATGTTTATCACGTACAATCCGCTGGCTTTGAATGAGCGTGTCGGGGAATAAGTCCGCGGCACCGTTTTACAACGTTGGACTGTTTTTCTGACGTCGGAGAAAAAATGAAATTTGAACTCGATACCACCGATGGCCGCGCGCGTCGCGGTCGCCTGGTGTTTGATCGCGGCGTGGTGGAAACCCCCGCGTTTATGCCTGTGGGCACGTACGGCACCGTAAAAGGGATGACGCCGGAAGAAGTAGAAGCCACTGGCGCGCAGATTATTCTCGGCAACACCTTCCACCTGTGGCTGCGTCCGGGTCAGGAGATCATGAAGCTCCACGGCGACCTGCACGATTTTATGCAGTGGAAAGGCCCAATCCTGACCGACTCCGGCGGCTTCCAGGTCTTCAGCCTGGGCGATATCCGCAAGATCACCGAGCAGGGCGTACACTTCCGTAACCCGATCAACGGCGATCCGATTTTCCTCGATCCCGAAAAATCGATGGAGATTCAGTACGATCTCGGCTCTGACATCGTGATGATCTTCGACGAATGTACGCCGTATCCGGCCGACTGGGATTACGCAAAACGCTCCATGGAGATGTCTCTGCGCTGGGCGAAGCGTAGCCGTGACCGTTTTGATTCCCTGCAGAACAAAAATGCGCTGTTCGGCATTATCCAGGGCAGCGTTTACGAAGATTTACGCGATATCTCTGTTAAAGGTCTGGTAGAGATAGGTTTTGATGGCTACGCTGTCGGCGGTTTGGCTGTGGGTGAGCCGAAGGAAGACATGCACCGCATTCTGGAGCATGTCTGCCCGCAAATCCCGGCGGATAAACCACGATACCTGATGGGCGTGGGTAAACCAGAAGATCTGGTTGAAGGCGTACGCCGCGGCATTGATATGTTCGACTGCGTCATGCCAACCCGCAACGCGCGTAACGGCCATTTGTTCGTTACCGATGGCGTGGTGAAAATCCGTAACGCGAAGCATAAGAGTGACACCAGCCCGCTCGATTCCGAGTGCGATTGCTATACCTGTCGCAATTATTCTCGCGCGTATCTGCATCATCTCGATCGTTGCAACGAGATTTTGGGCGCGCGTCTCAATACCATTCATAATCTTCGTTATTATCAGCGCTTAATGGCTGGTTTACGTAAGGCTATCGAAGAGGGTAAATTAGAGAGCTTCGTGACCGATTTCTACCAACGTCAGGGGCGGGATGTTCCACCGTTGAACGTTGATTAATTTTAATAATGAGGGAATTTGAATGAGCTTTTTTATTTCTGATGCGGTAGCGGCAACAGGTGCTCCAGCGCAGGGCAGCCCGATGTCTCTGATTCTGATGCTGGTTGTGTTCGGTCTGATCTTCTACTTCATGATCCTGCGTCCACAGCAGAAGCGCACCAAAGAGCACAAAAACCTGATGAACTCCATTGCGAAAGGCGATGAAGTACTGACTAACGGTGGTCTGGTAGGTCGCGTAACCAAAGTGGCTGAAAACGGCTACATTGCTATCGCCCTGAACGACACCACTGAAGTGGTCATCAAACGTGACTTCGTAGCTGCCGTTCTGCCGAAAGGCACCATGAAGGCGCTGTAATCCCAACTTTTCCCAAAGGGAACTGCCGTGTTAAACCGTTATCCTTTGTGGAAGTACATCATGCTGGTCGTCGTGATTCTCGTCGGCCTGCTGTACGCGCTTCCCAACCTGTATGGTGAGGATCCGGCTGTTCAAATCACTGGCGCGCGCGGTGTCGCCGCCAGTGAGCAAACGCTGATCCAGGTCCAGAAAACGTTACAAGAAGAAAAAATTACCGCTAAGTCTGTGGCTCTGGAAGAGGGTGCAATTCTTGCTCGCTTCGACACCACCGACACGCAGCTCCGCGCTCGCGAAGCGCTGATGGGCGTGCTGGGTGACAAATACGTCGTGGCGCTTAACCTTGCCCCTGCAACCCCGCGTTGGCTGGCTGCGATGAAAGCAGAGCCAATGAAACTCGGTCTTGACCTGCGTGGCGGCGTTCACTTCCTGATGGAAGTGGATATGGATACCGCGCTTGGCAAGCTGCAGGAACAGAATATCGACAGCCTGCGCAGCGATCTGCGTGATAAAGGCATCGCTTACACCACCGTGCGTAAAGAAGATAACTACGGTATGAGCATCACGTTCCGCGACAGTGCGGCGCGCGATCAGGCTGTAGATTACCTGACCCAACGTCACCGTGACCTGGTAATCACCTCTCAGGGCAGCAACCAGCTGCGCGCGGTGATGACCGATGCGCGTCTGAAAGAAGCGCGTGAATATGCCGTTCAGCAGAACATCAACATTCTGCGTAACCGTGTAAACCAGCTGGGCGTGGCTGAGCCGCTGGTACAGCGTCAGGGTGCTGACCGTATCGTGGTTGAACTGCCGGGTATCCAGGATACCGCGCGTGCGAAAGAGATTCTGGGTGCGACCGCAACCCTGGAATTCCGTCTGGTGAACTCCAACGTCGATCAGTCCGCTGCTGCCGCAGGGCGTATTCCGGGTGACTCCGAAGTGAAACAGACCCGCGAAGGTCAGCCAGTTGTGCTGTACAAACGCGTGATTCTGACCGGTGACCACATCACCGATTCCACGTCGAGCCAGGACGAATACAACCAGCCGCAGGTTAACATTTCGCTTGATAGCGCGGGTGGTAACATCATGTCTAACTTCACCAAGGACAACATCGGTAAACCGATGGCGACCCTGTTCGTGGAGTACAAAGACAGCGGTAAGAAAGATGCAAACGGTCGTGCGGTGCTGGTGAAAGAGGAAGAGGTGATTAACATCGCCAATATCCAGTCTCGTCTGGGTAACAGCTTCCGTATCACCGGTATTAACAACCCGAACGAAGCGCGTCAGCTCTCTCTGCTGCTGCGTGCCGGTGCGCTGATTGCGCCAATTCAGATTGTTGAAGAACGTACCATTGGTCCAACTCTGGGTATGCAAAATATCCAGCAGGGTCTGGAAGCGTGTCTGGCCGGTCTGGTGGTCTCTATCCTCTTCATGATCTTCTTCTATAAGAAGTTTGGTCTGATTGCGACGTCCGCGCTGATCGCCAACCTGGTGCTGATCATCGGCATTATGTCCCTGCTGCCGGGGGCGACGCTGACCATGCCGGGGATTGCGGGTATCGTTCTTACCCTTGCGGTGGCGGTCGACGCCAACGTACTGATTAACGAACGTATCAAAGAAGAGTTGAGCAACGGTCGCTCTATTCAGCAGGCGATTGACGAAGGCTATAAAGGTGCGTTCAGCTCCATCTTCGATGCGAACGTAACAACACTGATTAAGGTTCTTATCCTGTATGCAGTGGGTACTGGCGCGATCAAAGGCTTTGCGATTACAACCGGTATCGGTGTCGCAACGTCAATGTTTACCGCTATTGTCGGCACCCGTGCCATCGTGAACCTGCTGTACGGCGGCAAGCGCGTCAAAAAGCTGTCTATCTGAGGAGTGCGTTGTGGCACAGGAATATACTGTTGAACAATTGAACCACGGCCGTAAAGTCTGGGACTTTATGCGCTGGGACTACTGGGCCTTCGGCATTTCAGGTTTACTGCTGATTCTGTCCATCGGCATTATGAGCGTGAAAGGCTTTAACTGGGGTCTGGATTTCACCGGCGGTACGGTCATCGAGATCTCCCTGGAAAAACCGGTCGATATGGACCAGATGCGTCTGTCTCTGCAGAAAGCGGGCTTTGAAGAGCCGCTGCTGCAGAACTTCGGCAGCAGCCGCGACATCATGGTGCGTATGCCGCCGGTGCACGATGCCAACGGCAGCCAGGAGCTGGGCAGCAAGGTTGTTAGCGTGATTAACGAAACAACCAGCCAGAACGCGGCGGTCAAGCGTATTGAGTTCGTCGGCCCAAGCGTGGGTGCTGATCTGGCGCAGACCGGTGCGATGGCGCTGCTGGTGGCGCTGATCTCCATCCTGGTATACGTCGGTTTCCGCTTTGAGTGGCGACTGGCGGCCGGTGTGGTTATCGCTCTGGCGCACGACGTGGTGATCACCATGGGCATACTGTCGCTGTTCCACATTGAGATTGACCTGACGATTGTGGCATCCCTGATGTCCGTTATCGGTTACTCACTGAACGACAGTATCGTGGTATCTGACCGTATCCGTGAAAACTTCCGTAAGATCCGTCGCGGTACGCCGTACGAAATCTTTAACGTGTCGTTGACCCAGACGCTGCACCGTACCTTGATCACATCCGGCACCACCCTGATGGTGATCCTGATGCTGTTCCTCTTCGGTGGTCCGGTACTGGAAGGCTTCTCGCTGACCATGCTGATCGGTGTCACCATCGGTACGGCGTCGTCTATCTACGTAGCATCCGCACTGGCACTGAAACTCGGCATGAAGCGCGAGCACCTGCTCCAGCAGAAAGTCGAGAAAGAAGGGGCGGATCAGCCGTCCATTCTGCCGTAAGGCGACGTTTAGCGCGTTATCGAAATCCCGGTCTGTTGACCGGGATTTTTTTTATCTGATCCTGACAAACACTCCTGACAGTATGCTGTCAGGAGCCCTGTCGTAGACTTCTCCTGAACCCAAACAACAGGCAGGAGAATATATGAAAAGCGTAATTAACTGGTTTGAAATTCCGGTCTCGGATATGGATCGCGCCATCAAATTTTATGAGCCGGTGATGCAGCTCGCGCTACGTCGCGAGAAAATGGACTGCGCGGAGCTGGCCGTTTTCCCGCATGAGGATCCGGGTACCGGCGGGGCGCTGGCAAAATTTGACGGCGTTACACCGTCTTTGCAGGGCGCTATTATTTACCTGCATACTGACAATCTGGCGGCCACGCTCGATCGCATCGCCTCCGCGGGCGGCGAGTGCGTGTTTGGCCCGCTGGAACTGCCGCATGGCATTGGCACTATCGCATTGTTTACCGACAGCGAGGGTAACCGCGTCGGCCTCCATCAACCTGCCTGAGAGCGGAATAAGATATGACCCGACGCGCTGACCGTTTGTTTCAGATTGTGCAGATCCTGCGGGGCAGGCGTCTGACAACGGCAGCGCATCTGGCGGATCGGCTTGGCGTGTCCGAGCGCACGGTCTACCGCGATATCCGTGATCTGTCGCTTTCCGGCGTGCCGGTGGAAGGTGAGGCGGGGAGCGGATATCGGCTGATGTCGGGTTTTGACCTGCCGCCGCTGATGCTGACTAATAGGGAATCAGAGGCGCTGATCGTCGCGATTCGCCTGCTCAAAACCTGGGGAGGGGAATCGCTGTCGCGCGAGCTGGAGTCGGCTCAGGAGAAGGTGCTGGCTATCCTGCCCGAGGAGAGTCGTCGAAAGGCGGAGCAGACGCGGATCTACGCCCCGGATTTTTGCATGCAAAGCCACTCCCGCAGCGATTTTGACAGGATCCATCAGGCGATTTCCGCCCAGCGCGTGCTGGCGCTGCATTACCGTGATGAGGCCGGGCAACTCTCTAAACGTGAGGTTCAGCCGCTGGGCTTGTTCTTCTGGGGAGAGCGTTGGTTGCTGGCAGCGTGGTGCGAACGGCGCGATGACTATCGCTGTTTCCGGCTCGACCGGTGCCTCAATATCGTGCAGACGGAGAGGCGGTTTAGCGAGAGTGCGGACAGATCTCTGGCAGATTTTTTGCGAAAGGTTAAGCAGTAAAAAGCCTGGCGGCGAGGTAAAAGCAAAACGGCAACGTATGTTGCCGTTTTTAGTATTTGTTCCCTCTCCCTGTGGGAGAGGGGCAGGGTGAGGGCATCAGCCCGCACAGTCCCGAACAGGTTAGAAGTTATAACCCACAACCAGGTAACCACCCCAGCCGGTAGAGCGGACGCTGAAGTCGCCGTTGCCGAAGTTCAGGCTCGCGTCGTCGTTCCACTGACCACCGTTGTGCCAGTAACGCGCAACAACAGAGTAGTGCCAGTGATCGTAGTTCAGCGCCAGGATGTGGCTGGAGGCGATGGAGTCGTTGGTGCGCGCTTTCTTACCGTTCAGGTCGCGGAAGTCGTTGTCGCCCAGATCTGAACCCCAGTCAAAGTTGGTGAAGCCGATATAGCTCAGGTTGCCGCCCCACAGCTGGGTAATTGGCACAAAGTATTTCACTTTGAAACGGTAGCCATCCCACTCGTTTTCGTTCGCGGCACCGTAGTTCTGCCACTGGTACTTAGCATACACGTTCAGAGACAGGCTCATTGGCAGGCCGGTATCGATGTCCGTACCCAGACCCATGTACCAGGTGCTCTGGCGACCGGACTTGTTGCGGCCCATGTCGTAGATGTAGTTGTTCGCGAAGTACCACTCTTTGAACGGACCAAACGCCAGGCTGGTACCGGTCAGTTTATCAATAGAGAAGCGTGGTTCAATTTCCATGAACAGTGGGGAACCGTGGTTCCAGATACCTTTCGCGTCGGTGTTACCGCCGAAGAAGACCGGGGCATCCATATAGCCGTAGAAATCAAACCAGTCTTTCTTGGCGAATGCTTCGTACTCCAGGTAGGTATCGTTGCGGATCTGAGGTCCGAAACGGGTGTGGTAGCTGCCAACCACGTTAACGCTCTGGTGCCACCAGTCGGAGAGATATTGTGGTTTATCGTTTTCCGCTGCGTTAACAGTGAAAGAAGAGGAGAGTGCCAGTACAGCGCCAGCTGCGAGTAATGTTTTTTTCATAATCATGCCACTGATTGAAATTCCCTTCCGGGAGTGAAAAATGCGCGATTTGCGTATCAAAATATTTCGTGTTTCTGCGGAGCCTATTATAGGAATCCTTGCTCACAAAAATATGTGTTGTTTCACATATCTCTCACATGCGTAATCGATTGCGTTCACGTTTGCGTACTTTAAACGGCCGGGATTGTAGCGGCAATCATTTATGTTGCCAATCCATACGAAATGTAAATGTTAGCGGAGTGACATTGCACTCCGCTAAAAGAGGGGGTTACTGCGCGGCGGGCTGGATATCGTGAATGCGGATGAAACCTAACTGCTCCGGAGTGAGTCCGTTAAGCTGTAGCGGAATGTCAACATCGCTTGGAGCCAGCACGCTGGCCGGTGCGGTGAACAGCTGACTGTTAACATTCACCTCCTGGTAGCTCTCAGTGGTGCCCTGGATCTGTCCCCATTCGACGGTGCCGCTGAAGGCTGGCAGCGGATCGTTGGACTCGCCCTGGATGCGTAATGTTGCGCGAGTACCATTTGCATTCGCCGCCACATTCACCAGAGACATTTTCAGCGTGCCAATCTGGCTATTGAGACGCGCAGGCGTATTCGCTCCCGGCAGGAGATAAACCCCGCTGCTGGATTTGGCGTTCAGCGCGTTTTGCTGGGTGATTTTCACCGTTTCTTTATTCAGTTTGTCCATCGCCGTATTGAGCGTATTCACGCTCTGTTTCATCTGACGGACTTCGGTTTGCTGTGCACAGGCGCTAAGGGTGAAGAGGCTCCCCACCAGCAAAATTTTAAGGTAACGTCTTGTCATTGCGTTTATTTCCTTGAAATAACGGATCGCCTTAATGGTAGCCAGCATCACCGTCTAAGACATAGATCCTTTGTCTCAAAAAGCTCTTCCTTTGTTGTCAGGCCAGATCAGGGTAAAATGAAAAGTAGTTAACCAGATAACAGGGATACCGTATGCATTGCCCATTCTGCTCCGCTGTGGATACCAAAGTCATCGACTCTCGTCTTGTGGGCGAAGGGTCTTCCGTACGCCGTCGTCGGCAGTGTCTGGTGTGCAACGAGCGTTTCACGACCTTTGAGGTTGCAGAGCTGGTAATGCCGCGCGTGGTAAAAAGCAACGACGTGCGCGAGCCGTTTAATGAAGAGAAATTGCGCAGCGGGATGCTGAAGGCCCTGGAAAAACGTCCCGTCAGCGCGGACGACGTTGAGATGGCGTTAAACCACATAAAATCTTACCTTCGTGGTTTGGGCGAGCGTGAAGTACCGAGCAAAATGATCGGCAACCTGGTGATGGAGCAGCTGAAAAAGCTCGATAAGGTCGCCTATATCCGCTTCGCCTCGGTCTACCGCAGCTTCGAAGACATCAAAGAGTTTGGCGAAGAGATCGCCCGCTTACAGGATTAAGCTCATGCAGGATGAGATTTACATGGCGAGAGCCATGAAGCTGGCGCAGCGCGGTCGTTTTACTACCCATCCCAACCCGAACGTCGGGTGCGTTATCGTTAAAGATGGCGAGATCGTAGGGGAGGGGTTTCACTATCGTGCTGGCGAGCCGCATGCCGAGGTTCATGCGTTGCGCATGGCCGGTGAGAAGGCGCGCGGTGCCACAGCCTACGTCACGCTGGAGCCCTGCAGCCATCACGGGCGTACGCCGCCGTGCTGCGAAGCGCTGATCGCGGCGGGTGTTTCACGCGTGGTCGCCTCAATGCAGGACCCGAATCCGCAGGTTGCCGGACGCGGTCTGTATCGCCTGCAGCAGGAAGGCATTGACGTCAGCCATGGTCTGATGATGCAGGACGCGGAAGCGATCAACAAAGGCTTTCTGAAGCGCATGCGCACGGGGTTCCCGTATATTCAGCTCAAGCTGGGCGTCTCGCTGGACGGTCGTACGGCGATGGCAAACGGCGAAAGCCAGTGGATCACGTCGCCACAGGCAAGGCGCGATGTGCAACGTCTTCGCGCGCAAAGCCATGCTATTCTCACCAGCAGTGAAACCGTTCTGGCTGACGATCCGGCCATGACCGTGCGCTGGGACGAGCTGAATGCCGATACCCAGGCGCTGTACCCGCAGGAGAACCTGCGTCAGCCGCTGCGTATTATTATTGATAGCCACAACCGCGTGACGCCGGCGCACCGCATCGTCCAGCAGCCGGGTGAAACCTGGATTGCCCGCACCAAAGAAGATACGCGTGAATGGCCGGAAGGCGTGCGCAGTATTATGGTGCCGGAGCATAACGGTCATCTGGATCTGGTGGTGCTGATGATGCTGCTCGGCAAGCAGCAGGTGAACAGCATCTGGGTTGAAGCGGGGCCAACGCTCGCCGGTGCGCTTTTACAGGCCGGGCTGGTGGATGAGCTGATTGTTTACGTTGCGCCTAAACTGTTAGGTCACGACGCGCGCGGCCTGTTTGTGCTGCCCGGCCTTGAAAAACTGGCCGACGCACCGCAACTCAAATTTAGCGAGATTCGTCCGGTAGGCCCGGATGTCTGCCTCCACTTAACGACAGCGTAATTGCTCCTGAAATAGGGAAGCAGTGCGCAAAGTATTATGATAAAATCCGCCCCCCTGCGGGGCCAAATGAACCCGTAAAGGAAGAGTATGAACATTATTGAAGCTGCTGTAGCTACCCCGGACGCTCGCGTCGCCATCACCATTGCGCGTTTCAACAACTTCATCAACGACAGCCTGCTGGAAGGTGCGATTGACGCCCTGAAACGTATCGGCCAGGTTAAAGATGACAACATTACCGTTGTTTGGGTTCCAGGCGCTTACGAACTGCCACTGGCGGCGGGCGCGCTGGCGAAAACCGGTAAATACGACGCGGTGATTGCGCTGGGTACCGTTATTCGTGGCGGCACTGCGCACTTCGAATACGTTGCGGGCGGTGCAAGCAACGGTCTGGCACACGTTGCGCAGGATGCTGAAATTCCTGTCGCGTTCGGCGTGCTGACCACCGAAAGTATTGAACAAGCCATCGAACGTGCTGGCACCAAAGCCGGTAACAAAGGTGCAGAAGCTGCACTGACCGCGCTTGAAATGATCAATGTATTGAAAGCCATCAAGGCCTGATTTTTTTGTAAGGGGAATTCCGTGAAACCTGCTGCTCGTCGCCGCGCCCGTGAATGTGCCGTCCAGGCACTTTACTCCTGGCAGTTGTCCCAGAACGACATCGCTGATGTTGAATACCAGTTCCTGTCAGAACAGGACGTAAAAGACGTTGACGTTCTGTACTTCCGCGAACTGCTGTCGGGAGTGGCGACTAATAGCGCGTATCTCGATGGCCTCATGAAGCCATACCTGTCCCGCCTGCTCGAAGAGCTGGGTCAGGTGGAAAAAGCAGTGTTGCGTATCGCGCTGTTTGAGCTGTCTAAACGTGATGATGTGCCGTATAAAGTGGCCATCAACGAAGCGATCGAGCTGGCGAAAACCTTCGGCGCTGAAGACAGCCACAAGTTTGTAAACGGCGTACTTGATAAAGCAGCACCTGCGATCCGTCCCCACAAAAAGTGATCCGCAAACCGGAGTCCTGCATTGCCTGACGGGCAGTGCGGCTCCGGTTTTTTCTTTTATTTGCTGAGGCATAACGTATGGCATGCGGCGAATTCTCCCTGATTGCCCGTTATTTCGACCGTGTCAGAACCTCTCGTCTTGATGTTGAAACCGGCATTGGCGATGACTGTGCACTTCTCAATATTCCCGAAAAACAGACGCTGGCAATCAGCACCGACACCCTGGTGTGCGGCCGTCATTTCTTACCCGATATCGATCCTGCCGATCTGGCGTATAAAGCGCTGGCGGTTAACGTCAGCGATCTGGCGGCGATGGGCGCCGATCCCGCGTGGCTGACGCTGGCTTTGACCCTGCCAGAGGTGGATGAAGCCTGGCTGGAAGCCTTTAGCGACGCGCTGTTTGAACAGCTGAATTATTACGATATGCAGCTGATTGGCGGTGATACCACTGCCGGGCCGCTGTCGATGACGCTGGCGATCCACGGCTACGTGCCGCTCGGCCGCGCGCTGAAGCGCTCGGGTGCAAAACCCGGCGACTGGATCTACGTGACCGGTACGCCGGGCGATAGCGCGGCTGGGCTGGCGATCCTGCAGAACCGTTTAACGGTTAAAGACGCTGACGATGCGGCGTATCTGGTGAAGCGCCACCTGCGGCCAACACCGCGTATTCTGCACGGCCAGGCGCTGCGCGAACGGGCAAGCTCGGCTATCGATCTCTCTGACGGGCTGATCTCGGACCTCGGGCATATACTGAAGGCCAGCGGCGTAGGTGCGCGCGTTGACCTGGATATCTTCCCGCTGTCTGAGCAGCTGCTTCGCCATGTGGAGCCTGAGCAGGCCCTGCGCTGGGCGCTCTCCGGTGGAGAAGACTATGAGCTGTGCTTCACGGTGCCTGAGCTCAACCGTGGAACGCTGGACGTGGCGTTAGCGCATCTCGGCGCGAAGTTTACCTGCATCGGTCAGATTATGCCGGAGAGCGAAGGGCTGAAGTTTGTAAAAGACGGTGCGCCCGTTACGCTGGACTGGAAAGGGTACGATCACTTCGCGTGATGTTGTGCGCTCTGTATTGCCGGGTGGCGGCTTCGCCTTACCCGGCCTACCAAAGATGGAGCTTACTTAAACCCCACCACCGGATGCTGCTGATACGGCGTCTCCAGCTCGGCAATCTGCTCCGGCGTCAGCGTGATATCCACCGCATTCAGCAGCTCGTCCAGCTGTTCTTCCCGCGACGTTCCAATAATCGGCGACGCGACCCCGCGCTTGCCCAGCAGCCACGCCAGCGCTACCTGCGCGCGAGTGGCACCGGTATCGTCGGCAATTCCGGCTAATCGTTCGGCAATCAGCGCATCGCTGGCTTCTGTACCGGAATAAAGATTTTTTCCCACTTCATCCGATACCAGGCGAGCCGTGGTTTCCCCCCACGGGCGGGTCAGGCGGCCGCGCGCCAGCGGGCTCCACGGGATCACCGCCACGCCCTCCTGATGGCACAGCGGCAGCATCTCGCGCTCTTCTTCACGATAGATCAGATTGTAGTGATCCTGCATGGTGACAAAGCGCGCCCAGCCGTGCTGCGCCTGGAGATCCAGCGCCTGGGCAAACTGCGACGCGTGCATAGACGACGCGCCGATGTAGCGAGCTTTCCCGGCTTTGACCACGTCGTTCAGTGCTTCAAGCGTCTCCTCGACTGGTGTGTTGTAATCCCAGCGGTGGATCTGCAGCAGATCGACGTAATCCATGTTCAGGCGTCTGAGGCTGTCATCAATGGAGCGCAGGATCTGCGCGCGAGAAAGGCCCTCAGCCAGATCGCCTACCGGGTAGTAGACCTTGGTGGCGACGACAATGTCATCACGACGGGCAAAATCGCGCAGGGCGCGGCCGACAATCTCCTCGCTGCTGCCGTCTGAGTAGCTGTTGGCGGTGTCAAAGAAGTTAATGCCGCCCTCGATGGCGCGTTTGATAATCGGACGGCTGCTCTCTTCCGGCAGCGTCCAGGCGTGGTTTCCCCGATCGGGCTCGCCAAAGGTCATGCATCCCAGACAAAGTCGGGAAACCTTAAGGTCCGTTTTTCCTAATGTTGTGTATTGCACGGTTCCGCTCCTGCTGTTTAAACACCAGGTTTAAGCATAGCAGGAGCGGAAAAGGGGAAGGGGTTAGTCCAGCCAGGCGCGGATTTTGGCTTCGATACCGGCGGCGTCCAGGCCAATAGCCGCACGGGCTTCATCCTGGGTACCCTGAGGAATGAAATGATCCGGCAGGCCGAGGTTCAGCACCGGCACGGCTTTACGGTTCGCCATCAGCACCTCGTTCACGCCGCTGCCCGCGCCGCCCATGATGGCGTTTTCTTCCAGCGTGACCAGCACGTCATGCGTCTCAGCCATACTCAGGATCAGAGATTCGTCGAGCGGCTTCACAAAGCGCATGTCCACCAGGGTGGCATTCAGCGCTTCAGCCGCTTTAGCCGCCTCTGGCATCAGCGTGCCGAAGTTCAGGATCGCCACTTTTTCACCGCGACGCTTCACCAGACCTTTACCGATCGGCAGTTTTTCCAGCGGCTGAAGCTCAACGCCTACCGCATTGCCGCGCGGGTAGCGAACGGCGCTTGGGCCATCCTGATAGTGGTAGCCGGTAAACAGCATCTGACGACATTCGTTCTCGTCGCTTGGCGTCATGACAACCATATCCGGAATACAGCGCAGGAACGACAGATCAAACGCGCCCTGGTGCGTCTGGCCGTCGGCACCGACGATGCCCGCACGATCGATAGCAAACAGTACCGGCAGCTTCTGAATCGCCACGTCGTGGATCACCTGATCGTAGGCACGCTGCAGGAAGGTGGAGTAGATAGCGACAACCGGCTTGTAGCCGCCAATGGCCAGGCCCGCTGCAAACGTCACCGCATGCTGCTCGGCAATGGCAACGTCGAAATACTGGTCAGGGTATTTTCTGGAGAACTCCACCATGCCGGAGCCTTCACGCATGGCAGGCGTCACCGCCATCAGCTTGTTGTCTTTGGCTGCGGTTTCGCACAGCCAGTCGCCGAAGATTTTTGAATAGCTCGGCATGCCGCCGCTGCTTTTTGGCAGACAGCCGCTCGACGGGTCAAATTTCGGTACCGCGTGGAAGGTGATCGGATCTTTTTCCGCCGGTTCGTAGCCACGCCCTTTTTTGGTCATGATGTGCAGGAACTGCGGGCCTTTCAGGTCGCGCATGTTCTTGAGCGTGGTCACCAGACCCAGCACGTCATGGCCGTCAACCGGGCCAATATAGTTAAAGCCCAGCTCTTCAAACAGGGTGCCCGGCACGACCATGCCTTTGATGTGTTCTTCGGTACGCTTGAGCAGCTCTTTAATCGGCGGTACGCCGGAGAAAACCTTCTTGCCGCCTTCACGCAGCGAGGAGTAAAGCTTGCCGGAGAGCAGCTGGGCCAGATGGTTGTTCAGCGCGCCGACGTTCTCGGAGATCGACATTTCGTTATCGTTAAGGATAACCAGCATGTCCGGCTTGATATCGCCCGCATGGTTCATGGCTTCGAAGGCCATACCGGCGGTAATGGCGCCGTCGCCAATTACGCAGACGGTGCGGCGCTGCTTGTTCTCTTTCTCGGCGGCAACGGCAATACCGATGCCCGCCGAAATGGAGGTGGAGGAGTGGCCGACGCTCAGCACGTCATACTCGCTCTCACCGCGCCACGGGAACGGGTGCAGGCCGCCTTTCTGGCGAATGGTGCCAATCTTATCGCGACGTCCGGTCAGAATTTTGTGCGGATAGGCCTGGTGGCCCACGTCCCAGATGAGCTGATCGAACGGCGTGTTATAGACGTAGTGCAGCGCCACGGTCAGCTCAACCGTGCCAAGCCCGGAGGCGAAATGGCCGCTGGAGCGGCTAACGCTGTCGAGCAGGTAGCGACGCAGCTCGTCGCACAGCTTCGGCAGGCTCTCTTTCGGCAACAGACGTAACTCCTGGGTGGAGTCAACTAACGCCAGTGTCGGGTATTTGGCAATATCAAAACTCATCAAAGGCTCATCGAGATATATAGTTTATTTATTACGCTGGATTATATAGTCCGCTAGCGCTTCCAGTGCCGAGGTATCCAGCGATTGCGCGGCCAGTTCATTTAGCGACTGGCGGGCATCATCAATCAGATCCCGGGCTTTACGTTGGGCTTGCTCAAGACCCAGCAGGGCGGGGTAGGTACTTTTGCCAAGTTGCTGGTCCGCACCCTGACGTTTACCCAATGTTGCAGTATCGCCCACCACATCCAGAATGTCATCCTGAACCTGGAATGCCAGACCGATACTTTCTGCGTATCTGTCCAGAATCGGCAGGGCTTTGCGCCCTTGTTCACCCGCGCTCAGCGCGCCCAGGCGAACGGCTGAACGAATCAACGCCCCGGTTTTATGGCGGTGAATACGCTCCAGCTGTTCCAGATTAACCTGACGTCCTTCCGCTTCAAGATCCAGCGCCTGTCCGCCGCACATGCCGGCCACGCCGCTGGCCATGGCCAGCTCGGAGATCATCGCCAGGCGGTCGCGGTCGGCCACTTCCGCCATCGGCGCGTCGCTCAGAATCGAGAACGCCAGCGTTTGCAGGGCATCACCCGCCAGAATGGCATTCGCCTCGCCAAACTTGATATGGCAGGTGGGTTGACCCCGACGCAAATCGTCGTCGTCCATGGCCGGGAGATCGTCGTGGATCAGCGAGTAGGCGTGGATGCACTCAACGGCGGCTGCCGGGGCGTCCAGCGTGTTATCGCTGATGCCAAACATATTGCCCGTGGCGTACACCAGGAACGGGCGCAGGCGCTTTCCACCCAAGAGTGCGCCATAGTGCATGGCTTCAACCAGTGGAGTGTTCTGAAAAGGCTGTGGCGCAATAAAACGGCGCAGGGCGTCGTTGGCACGTACGACACGCGCCTGAAGCTCGTTGGCAAAATCCATTTACTCGGCGTCCGGTGTGAAAGGCGTGGTTTTCGCGTCTTCGCTGTCGGAAAGCAGGATCTGCACGCGCTGCTCGGCCTGCTGTAGTTTGACCTGCCCCTGGCGCGCCAGCTGCACGCCACGCTCGAATTCGTTGAGCGCCTCTTCCAGCGGGAGATCGCCGCTCTCAAGACGGGTAACGATTTGCTCCAGTTCATTCAGCGCAGTTTCGAAACTGGCCGGTGCGTCGTTCTTCTTCGGCATAGTGAATTGACTCTTATATTCTCAGCCCCGACATGGTAACGGACTCAGGGCAATTATCAAATAACGCGCAATGTGCACAGGAGCGGCGCGATGGTGGTATACTTGCGCGCCTGGATGCAGCCACGGGTGTGGGCTGCTGTACTCTTTTCCATTACAAGCCTTAACACGCTTGCCTAAGAAACATTGCCGCCATGAAGTTTATCATTAAATTGTTCCCTGAAATCACCATCAAAAGCCAATCTGTGCGTTTGCGCTTTATTAAAATTCTCACCGGGAACATTCGTAACGTATTAAAGCACTACGACGAAACCCTCGCCGTGGTGCGCCACTGGGACCACGTTGAAGTGCGCGCCAAAGACGAAAACAAACGTCAGGATATTCGCGACGCGCTGACCCGTATTCCGGGGATCCACCATATCCTGGAAGTGGAAGATGTTCCGTTCAGCGATATGCACGACATCTTCGAGAAAGCGCTGGTCCAGTACCGCGATCAGATCGAAGGCAAAACCTTCTGCGTGCGCGTGAAGCGTCGCGGCAAGCACGAATTCAGCTCCATTGAAGTGGAGCGTTACGTCGGCGGCGGTTTGAACCAGCACGTTGAAACGGCTCGCGTTCGTCTGACCAACCCGGACGTGACCGTGAACCTGGAGATCGAAAACGATCGCCTGCTGCTGGTGAAAGGGCGCTATGAAGGTATCGGCGGCTTCCCGATTGGCACCCAGGAAGACGTATTGTCCCTGATCTCCGGCGGCTTCGACTCCGGCGTCTCCAGCTATATGCTGATGCGTCGCGGCTGCCGCGTGCACTACTGTTTCTTCAACCTGGGCGGCGCGGCGCACGAAATCGGCGTTCGTCAGGTCGCGCATTACCTGTGGAACCGCTTCGGCAGCTCCCACCGCGTGCGTTTCGTGGCGATCAACTTCGAACCCGTGGTCGGCGAAATCCTCGAAAAAGTGGACGACGGCCAGATGGGCGTGGTGCTGAAGCGCATGATGGTGCGTGCGGCGTCCAAAGTGGCTGAACGCTACGGCGTGCAGGCGCTGGTCACAGGCGAAGCGCTGGGCCAGGTCTCCAGCCAGACGCTGACCAACCTGCGTCTGATCGACAACGTGTCTGATACGCTGATCCTGCGCCCGCTGATCTCCCACGACAAAGAGCACATCATCGACCTGGCGCGCGAAATCGGCACCGAAGATTTTGCCCGCACCATGCCGGAATACTGCGGCGTGATCTCAAAAAGCCCAACGGTGAAGGCGGTGAAGGCGAAGATCGAAGCGGAAGAAGAGAACTTCGATTTCAGCATTCTGGAAAAAGTGGTGGAGGAAGCCTCCAACATCGACATCCGCGAGATTGCCCAGCAGACCGAGCAGGAAGTCGTTGAAGTTGAAACCGTGAGCGGTTTTGGTGCCAGCGATGTGATTGTGGATATTCGTTCTATTGATGAACAGGACGCCAGCCCGCTGAACGTCGAAGGCGTGGAGGTGGTTTCTCTGCCGTTCTACAAGCTGAGCACGAAGTTTGGCGATCTCGACAAGAGCAAAACCTATCTGCTGTGGTGCGAGCGCGGGGTGATGAGCCGCCTGCAGGCGCTGTATCTGCGCGAGCAGGGCTTTGCGAATGTGAAGGTGTATCGCCCGTAGTTTCTAGCCGGGGAGTGCGGCCTGATGCCCTCACCCCGGCCCTCTCCCACAGGGAGAGGGAGAACACCTATTCATAGTAATTATAAATTCCCGCCGGCATCACCAGCGATGACGCTACTTCGTACGCTTTCTCGCGCCCGACCAGCAGGTCAATAATCTTTAAACCAAAATCAATCGCGGTGCCTGGCCCCTGGCTGGTCAGCAGGTTGACGCGCGGATCCCAGACGACGCGTTTATCCACCCAGTGCTCTTCCGGGATTGTATCCTTAAGCCCCGGGAAGCCGGTCATGTTGCCGATGGGGAAGATATCGTGCGGAATCAGAACCGTTCCGGCGGCGGCACAGATTGCCGCGACGATGCGGCCGGATAAATGAAACTGACGCACGGTCTCGACCAGCAGCGGGCTGTCGCGAAAACATTCCGCGCCTTTTAAGCCGCCGGGCAGCACGATGATGTCGTAATCGCCGTCAGCCACCTGAACAAGGGGGGCATCCGCGAGGATTTTCACCCCGCGTGAACAGGTGATTGCCAGATTGCCGTCGCTGGCGACGCTGGCGGTGGTGACCTTAATGCCGCCGCGCACCATCAAATCAATGGTGGTGACCGCTTCCATCTCTTCGCTACCAGGGGCGAGACAGATCAGTGCTGACGCGCTCATATTCACTCTCCTTACGTTTAACCAGGTCATACAGACGGGCGTTTTCCGGCACGGCGATACCGTGCGCGCGGGCGCGTTTTAGCAGATAGCCGGTGATGTAGTCGATCTCCGTGTGGCGTAATGCCCGAACGTCCTGCAGCATTGAGGAGATATTTTCTGCTGTACTCTCAATGACCTGCTCGACATAGCAGCGTAAATCGTCGGCCGAGGTATGCAGGCCTTCCCGCTCAACGACCGCCGCGACTTCCGCACACAAAACCGCAACGTCCTGCGGATGATTTTTCAGTTCACCGTTCGGGCAGTCCCACAGTGCCGTCAGCGGATTGATCACGCAGTTTACCGCCAGCTTGCGCCACAGCTGAGGGCGGATGTTGTTGTGCCAGGCGACGTCCGGCAGCACCTTCTGCAGTACATCGGCAAGATAGCTGTAATCTCCATCCTGCGTTCTGGCGGGGCCGATGTGCGTCACGCCGCTGGCGACATGCACGATGATGTTGCCGTCGCGACGTGCAGCGTGCGTGGTCGTCGCCATCAGCAGGGGCTGCGGGACGTTTTTCAGCTCATCAAGCGTCCCCATGCCGTTATGCAGCAGCAGTATGGGCGAAGTGTGGGGGAGCTGCGCGGCCAGCGTTTTTACCGCGTCTGAGACCTGCCACGCTTTGAGCGTCACCAGTAAAAGGTCGCTTTGCGCCAGGAAGTCAGGATCGTTCGCGGTGAGGGATTCGTTAAAGATGCTTCCGTCTTCACCAATCAGGTTTACACTGCAGTAGGGCTGGGGCACGCGCAGCCAGCCCTGAACCTCATGTCCGTGCTTGCACAGCGCGGTCAGCCACAGCTGACCAAGCGCTCCGCATCCGAGCACCGTAATTTTCATTGTTCCTCCTCACCTGCAACTGCGCCAGGTGTTACAGCTTAATTATACAGCTAAGCTTCTGTTGAGTTATGCCTCGTAGCGGGTATTATGCAACGCAACAAAAGTGAAGGGAGAAGAAAAGATGCCATCTTTCGATATTGTTTCCGAAGTTGATATCCAGGAAGTTCGCAACGGCGTTGAGAACGCAACCCGCGAAGTTGAGTCACGTTTCGATTTTCGCGGCGTTGAGGCGTCGTTTGAGCTGAACGACGCAAATAAGACCATTAAGGTGCTGAGCGAGTCTGATTTCCAGGTGAATCAGCTGCTCGACATTCTGCGTGCCAAGCTGTTAAAGCGCGGCATCGAAGGGACGTCTCTGGACGTGCCTGAAGAGTTTGTGCACAGCGGTAAAAACTGGTTTGTTGAAGCCAAGCTGAAGCAGGGCATCGAGAGCGCGGTGCAGAAGAAGATCGTTAAGCTCATTAAAGACAGCAAGCTGAAGGTGCAGGCGCAGATCCAGGGCGAAGAAATTCGCGTGACCGGTAAGTCCCGCGACGATCTCCAGTCCGTAATGGCGCTGGTGCGCGGCGGCGATCTGGGGCAACCGTTCCAGTTTAAAAACTTCCGCGATTAATATAAAAAAGCCCGGTTTAACCGGGCTTTTTTTCACGCTTTGAGCGCCTGCTCGACTTCGAAGCGGTTGGTCATTTTACTGTCTATTTTGACGTAAGCGCTGCGCTCTTCCGGGACGATGAGCACTTCTGTCACACCCTCTTTGGCTTCCAGACGCTGCTTAAGCATATCGCTGATTTCCACATCATCCGGGATTTCCACGCGCAGGCTACTCACGTAGCGCGGCTCTTTCATGGTGCTGGCGACCAGCAGCCAGACTGTTGCCAATAGCGCACCGGCGAGAAACACGGTTTGTGAATCAAACAGGCCGTCCACCCAGCCGCCGAGCGAGCCGCCGATCGCCACGCCGAGAAACTGGCTGGTGGAGTAGATGCCCATCGCGGTACCTTTATACCCGGCGGGGGATTCTTTGCTGATCAGCGACGGCAGCAGCGCTTCCATCAGGTTAAAGGCCAGGAAGAACAGCTGTACGCCGGCAATCAGTTCCCAGAAGTGCGGACCGGCACCCCAGAGCACAATTTCGGCAATCAGCAGGACCGCCACGCAGCCCACGAAGACGCGCTTCATTTTGCGCTTCACTTCGGCGTAGATGATGAACGGCACGACGGAGACAAACGAAATCAGCATCGTGACCAGATAGATTTTCCAGTGCTCAGCCGCCGGGAAACCCGCAGCGGCAAGCTGGCCGGGCAGGGCGACAAAGGTCGACATCAGCAGGATGTGCAGACACATAATGCCAAAGTTCAGCTTCAGCAGGCGTGGCTCGACAATCACTTTGCTGAAGCAGCCTTTTACCATCCCCGATTCACGGTTCAGAACGTGGTTCTTGCTGTCCGGCACGACCCAAAGGGTTAAGGCAATACCGATGGTTGCCAGCACGGCAATCATCCAGAACAGGGCGTGCAGACCCAACGTGTGCGTAATGATGGGGCCCAGCACCATGGCAATCGCAAACGTCACGCCAAAGCTCACGCCGATGAACGCCATCGCTTTGGTGCGGTTCTGCTCGCGGGTTAAGTCTGACAGCAGCGCCATCACCGCGGCGGCAATCGCGCCGGAACCCTGCAGAGCGCGACCGAGAATAATCCCCCAGATGGAGTGGGAGAGGGCGGCAATCACGCTTCCGAGCACAAAGACCAGCAGCCCGCCGACGATCAGCGGCTTTCGACCCACCCGGTCAGAGAGCAGGCCAAACGGGATCTGGAATACCGCCTGCGCCAGGCCGTAGATGCCGATCGCGAGCCCAATCAGCGCCTCGCTGGCCCCCTGCAGCGCCATACCGTACGTGGTCAGAACAGGCAGGACCATAAACATGCCAAGCATCCGTAGCGAGAAGACAGTCCCTAAGCCCCAGGTCGCGCGTAGCTCGCCTGGCGTCATTTTATAATCGTTCATTACCACCTCAGTTCAAAAGCAGGCCATAGTGTAGTGCGGGGAAGGGGCGGGGTAAATAAAGGGTTATTTAACAAATATTACATGCGTTATTAGTCGATTCAGTGAATAAAAAAGGGTGCCGAAGCACCCCTTTATTCACCTGTTTTGGCTTACCAGACGTAAGTCAGCAGGTTGTGTGAATCTGGCACCATGAAGTCCACGGACATCATCACGGACAGCGAGGTGATGGCCACAATCGAGAACACAAACAGTTTGCGCGCCCAGACTTTGTCATCTTCCACTTTGTAACCGCGCAGCGCCATACCGAGCCACCAGACGCTCACCGCGGCCGCTACCGCCAGATATTTGTATCCAGCGTAACCGCCCAGAGAGAGCATCAGCGTTGCCACGGCAAAGGCGATGATGTACAGCGTGATGTGGTTCTTGGCAACTGAAATGCCCTTCACGACCGGCAGAACCGGGATGTTCGCTGCCTGATAATCCTTAAAGCGGAAAATCGCGATGGCATAGGAGTGCGGCATCTGCCACAGGCTAAAGATAGCCAGCAGGATCAGCGCACCGCTGTCGAACTCGTTCGTGACCGCGCAGTAGCCAATCACCGGCGGCGCAGCGCCGGAGAGAGAACCAATCAGCGTGCCGTAGACGGAATGGCGTTTCATATACAGGCTGTAGACGCCCACATACACCACGAACCCCATCACCCCCAGCCAGCAGGCCAGCGGGTTAGCACCAAACCACAGCAGCATAAAGCCAGCAATACCCAGCAAGGTGGCGTACACCAGCGAGACGGAAGGGGCGATCAGGCCTTTCACCAGCACCCGATTTTTGGTCCTTTCCATCTTCTTGTCGATATCCATGTCGATGTAGTTGTTAAATACACAACCGGACGCAACAACCAGTGACACACCGACCAGCGTGTAGATAAAGAGGGTGTAATCAATGCTGCCCTTAGAGGCCAGCAGGAACCCTCCGATCACGGAGATCAGGTTGCCAAAGATGATGCCTGGTTTCGTTACTTGCAGGTATTGCTTAAACATACTCGCCGCTCTTAGTGAACCATCATGTTGTAGTTGAGGTTCCACATAATCCAGATGGAACCGACTACCAGGATAGCGATGATAATCACGGTAAAGATAAAGGCGGTCATATTCCAGCCTTCATCGGACTTGGTGTTCATGTGCAGGAAGCAAACCAGATGCACCAGAATCTGAATCACCGCGGTCACCAGGATTGCACCCAGAATAACCGGCTTAGACGCAGAACCGCTCATCACCATCCAGAACGGGATCACCGTCAGGATGATCGACAGGATGAAACCTGTCATGTAGGTTTTTACGCTACCGTGGGAAGCGCCATGATCGTTTGAATGACTCATTACATCGCCCCCATCAGATATACAACAGAGAACACACAGATCCACACCACGTCCAGGAAGTGCCAGAACAGGCTCAGGCACATGATACGGGTACGGTTAGTGCTGGTCAGGCCGCGACGGGATACCTGGAACATCAGTACCGCCATCCAGATCAGACCAGAGGTCACGTGCAGACCGTGGGTACCGACCAGCGCGAAGAACGCTGACAGGAAGCCACTGCGATCCGGACCGAAACCTTCCAGAATCAGGTGATGGAATTCATAGATTTCCATCCCGATAAATCCAGCACCAAACAGCCAGGTCAACGCCAGCCAGGACACAACCTGGCTCTTGTTGTTTTTGTACATGGCGATAGCCGCCATGCCGTAGGTGATGGAGCTGAATAACAGCAGTGCGGTTTCAACCAGAACGAACGGCAGTTCAAAGATGTCCTTGCCAGCCGGGCCGCCCGCCGTGCCGTTCACCAGAACGGCATAGGTCGCGAACAGACAGCAGAACAGAATGCAGTCGCTCATCAGGTAGATCCAGAAACCGAAGACTTTGGTCGGTCCTGTATCGTGGTGCGCATGCTCATGCGCGTGGGCAGTTGAGTGCGCCAGAGTATCAGTTGCCATTTTTCAGCCCCGCTTTAGAAATCTCGTCGAAATGCTGGTTTTCCAGCTTCTCAACTTCACGGACTGGTACGTAGTAGTCCACGTCCTCGTCAAAGCTCTTCACAATCCAGCTGATTACGATGCCGGCGAAGCCAACAATCGCCATCCACCAGATGTGCCAGATCATTGCGAAACCAAATACCGTTGCGAAGGCGGCAATCACAATGCCCGCACCGCTGTTTTTCGGCATGTGGATCTCTTCGTAATGAGCAGGTTGCTTGTACGCTTCACCTTTTTCTTTCATTTCCCAGAATGCGTCGCGTTCATGAACCTGCGGCACGATGGCAAAGTTATAGAAAGGAGGTGGAGAAGAGGTCGCCCACTCCAGCGTACGGCCACCCCATGGGTCACCGGTCAGGTCACGGTTCTGGTCGCGGTCACGAATAGACACGTAGAACTGAATCAGCTGAGACGCGATACCACAGGCAATTAGCACCGCACCGCCCGCTGCAACCATCAGCATTGGGTGGAACTGCGGATCGATCTGCTGGCTCAGACGACGGGTCATACCCATGAAGCCCAGCACGTACAGCGGCATAAATGCGACGAAGAAGCCGATGATCCAGAACCAGAACGCGCGTTTACCCCATTTTTCGTTCAGCGTGAAGCCGAACGCTTTTGGCCACCAGTAGGTTACGCCAGCGAAGCAGCCGAAGACCACGCCACCGATGATAACGTTATGGAAGTGCGCAATCAGGAACAGGCTGTTGTGCAGAACGAAGTCAGCACCTGGTACCGCCAGCAGTACGCCGGTCATCCCACCTACGGAGAAGGTAACGATGAAGCCGATAGTCCACAGCATCGCTGAGTGGAACACGATACGGCCCTGATACATGGTGAACAGCCAGTTGAAGATCTTCACCCCGGTAGGGATGGCGATAATCATGGTGGTAATACCGAAGAAGGCGTTTACGTTCGCGCCCGCACCCATGGTGAAGAAGTGGTGCAGCCAAACGATGAACGACAGAACGGTAATACACACGGTTGCCCACACCAGAGAGGTGTAACCAAACAGACGTTTACGCGAGAAGGTTGCCGCGATTTCGGAGAACACACCGAACACAGGCAGAACCAGAATGTACACTTCCGGGTGACCCCAGGCCCAAATCAGGTTGATGTACATCATCATGTTGCCACCCATATCATTCGTGAAGAAATGGGTGCCCAGGTAGCGGTCCAGGGTCAGCAGCGCAATGGTGACGGTCAGAATTGGGAAGGAGGCAATAATCAGGATGTTGGCGCACAGAGATGCCCAGGTAAATACCGGCATCTTGAACATGGTCATGCCTGGGGCACGCATCTTGATAATGGTCACGAAGAAGTTGATACCGGTCAGGGTAGTACCGACACCGGAGAGCTGAAGCGCCCAAATCCAGTAGTCGACGCCAACGCCCGGACTGTACTCAATTCCTGACAGCGGCGGGTAAGCCAGCCAGCCGGTCTGCGCGAATTCGCCCACACCCAGTGACAGGTTAACCAGGATAACGCCGACAACCGTGAACCAGAAACTCAGGTTGTTCAGGAACGGGAACGCCACGTCGCGCGCGCCGATTTGCAGCGGAACGACAACGTTCATCAGACCGATAACCAGCGGCATCGCCACGAAGAAGATCATGATAACGCCGTGGGCGGTAAAGATCTGATCGTAGTGGTGCGGTGGCAGGAAGCCGGCTTCACCCGCAGAAGCGAGTGCCTGCTGGCTACGCATCATGATCGCATCCGCAAAGCCACGAATTAACATGACGATACCGACGATGCAGTACATGATACCGAGTTTTTTGTGGTCAACCGAAGTCAGCCACTCGTTCCACAGGTAGCTCCACTTACCGAAGTAAGTGATCAGGGCCAGTAAGGCCGCGCCACCAATGATAATTGCAGCCACCGTAACCACGATAATCGGTTCATGGTAGGGCACTGCATCCAGTGTCAATTTTCCGAACATTTTCTTCCTCGGCCCCTTAGTGAGCGGTTTCCGCGTGGCTCATGTCCATGCCTTCCATACCTTCGTGCGCGCTGTGCTCGCCTTCAGGCTGGGTCATGTCCATGCTCTTGCCGTGATCCATAAATTTGCCAATAACGTCTTTGAACAAATCTGGTTTCACATTAGAGAAGTACTCCACCTTGTTGTATTCGCTTGGTGCAGCCACTTTTTCGAACGCCGCCATGTCAGACATGGTGTTTGGAGACTGCTTCGCTTTTTCAACCCACTGGTCGAAAGCGGCACGGTCTGGCGTCGCAATAGCTTTGAACTTCATACCTGAGAAGCCCGGGCCGCTATAGCTGGCGGAGATACCATCATAGGTGCCTGCTTCATTCGCGATCAGGTGCAGATTGGTCTGCATACCGGCCATCGCGTAAATCTGGCTACCCAGACGTGGGATGAAGAAGGAGTTCATTACGGAGTTGGAGGTCACTTTGAACTGAACCGGAGTGTTCGCCGGGAAGGCGATTTCATTCACGGTAGCAATACCCTGCTCTGGATAGATGAAGAACCATTTCCAGTCCATGGAGACCACTTCAATGGTAATAGGTTTCTCATCGTGAACCAGCGGTTTGCTTGGCTCAAGTGCGTGAGTGGTTTTCCAGGTCAGTACGGCAAGGAACAGGATGATCAGAATAGGAACCGTCCAGACCACAGCTTCCACTTTATTGGAGTGTGACCAGTTAGGGCTATACTTCGCATCTTTATTGCTCGCACGATACTTCCAGGCGAAACCAACAGCCATCAAAATGGCAGGAATAACCACAATCAACATCAGGCCAAAAGCCGTCAATATCAGTGAACGTTGTTCCAGTCCAATCTGTCCTTTGGGGTCTAGTAGTGCAGAATCGCAGCCACTGAGTAATACAGTGCCCGCGAATAATGACAACCATCCCAAACTTTTATTGTATTTCCCGAGTCTCATTTAACGACCTCAATTCCACGGAGTCTGGTGGCGTTTAAAGTGTGCGGGCATTTTACGGGAAGGTTACATTACTGTAAACATCATTAGGCCTGTGTCAGGAAGGTGTTACCGGGTTCTGCCGCACATGTCACAAGTGTTGCAAATTATGTCGGTTTTTATGACCGAAGCCGCATGGCGTGGGCTTTATAACGAAAGGGCCCCCAAGCATACCCTAAAAGGGACAATTGGTATAACCATTGTTGAAAATAAACAAAAAATTAACAATTAATTATCAATAAAAAGACATATAAAAAACGAAAAATCAAACTCTCGCATGCTGAATCGTTTAATGAAAAATAGCGTTTTGGAATGGGAGTCAATAATTTCCAAATCCTATCCCGCACAAAACAACAAATATTTTTTTTGCGGTTGGCGGCTATTTCACCGTTATAATTTCGCTTAGTGATTACAACGGGAAATAACCTTTCGCATTTTTCTTCAGGTCATCTGCGTTTTACGCAACGCCATGAAATCGAGCAGACCTCCGATCAGGATCCCGGCGATAGCCAGCAGGGCGCCTGCGTCCAGCAGAAGGGCTTCGAAAGGGAGTACCAGAGAGGTGCTGGCATTGATAATAAGCACCACAAGCCAGAGCACCAGAGCAATGCAGCCCGCCATTAACAGACGTAGCGCAAAACGGTAGGCGCGGTGATATTCGGTGCGCGGCATAAAGTGTTCCGTCCGCTGGGTATATTCCAGCGTCTGACGGCAGACCAGCAGCAATAAAATTCCCGGTACGGCAGCCACGACCGAGAAGAGATAAAATGTTGGCCAGCCGTGGGCTTCCACGAACCAGCCGGCAATCGGGCCAACGTACACGCGGCCAACGGCGGAGAGCGCCGAGAGCAGAGCGAACTGGGTGGCGGAAAACGACTTGTTGCACAGAGTCATCAGCAGGGCAACAAACGCCGCTGTGCCCATGCCGCCGCAGAGGTTTTCGAAGAACACCGCCGCGGCCATGCTGATCGTATGTTTGTCGGTAATCGACAGCAGCCAGTAGCCTGCGTTAGAGGCGCCCTGAAGGATGCCGAAAATCAGCAGCGCGCGAAACAGCGTCAGGCGCTGCATCAATACGCCGCCATAAAGCGCGCCGACGATGGTCGCAAACAGCCCCAGCGTTTTATTCACCACACCCACTTCACCGGCGTCAAAACCGACACCCCGGATCAGGAAGGTGGTGGTCAAACTCATGGCAAAGGCATCGCCCAGCTTATAAAGGACGATGAGCAGCAGGATCAGCCAGGCGTTGTTGCGGCCAAAGAAGTCACGGAGCGGTTCGGCGACGGCCTGCTCCAGCGAGCGGGGAACCGGGATGACGTCACTCGGTTCGGGCGCGAACAGCGTCGCGATAATGCAGGGGATCAGCAGGGCGGCCATCAGCCAGTACATGCCCTGCCAGCCGAGGTAACGGTCGGCGAGCCACAGCGCCAGCCCGCCGGAGACCAGCATCCCGAGGCGATAGCCCAGCACGCTGATTGCCGCACCGGCGCCGCGCTCTTCCGCTGGTAACACGTCCGTCTTCCAGGCGTCGAATACGATATCCTGAGAGGCGGAACAGAAGGTAATCACCACCGCAAGCGCGGCCATCCAGCGAAGCTGGGTGGTGGGTTCAAGAAATCCCATCGCCGCAATGGCCAGCAGCAGCAGGATCTGCGTCATCACTAACCAGCCGCGTCGACGCCCGAGGAAAGGCGGCGTATAGCGATCCATGACCGGAGACCACAGGAACTTAAAGACATAGGCCTGGCCGACAAGCGAGAAGAAACCGATGGTTTTAAGATCGATGTTCTCGACCGTCATCCATGCCTGTAGCGTGCCGGAAGTGAGTGCGAGGGGTAAACCCGAGGCGAAGCCGAGGATCAGCAGGATAGCTGATTTCGGTTGCTGGAAAATGCGTAAGTAATGGCTGGACATGTTTTTATAAAACTGACCCGGTGATACACCGGGTCAGAGAGCGGGATTAACGCGCGTTTTGCTTGATGAAGTCGTGAATGCTGGTGTCCTGCGCCATATCGGCGATGGTGTCGGTCAGCACGCTGTTCACGGCGTTAGCAATGTTCTGGTTAGAAGCCTGGAAGGCACCTTCAACAGAGTAGCTGGCGCGGTAGTTTTTGGTCATCTTGTTGCCATTCTTCGCGGTGGCAATGATGGCGATATCCGCTTTGGTCGCAATGTTGTAGCGCACGTTGCCCTGAGACACGTCAG
This sequence comes from Enterobacter sp. WP_7_1, assembly GCF_003688535.1. Taxonomy (NCBI): domain Bacteria; kingdom Pseudomonadati; phylum Pseudomonadota; class Gammaproteobacteria; order Enterobacterales; family Enterobacteriaceae; genus Enterobacter; species Enterobacter sp. WP_7_1. The sequence continues at coordinate 160,169 of NZ_REFK01000001.1, forward strand.
CGTACAGGTTGTTGACGATGATCTGCAGATCGACCGCGCCGCTTGGGCCAATCATGTAGCCGCGAGCGGTCATCTGTTTCTCCAGCACTTCCTGGAGCAGGAAGCGCAGGTCGCGGGACGCGGTGAGGGTAACCTGCTGGTTATCGCGGGTCACTTTAGCCAGCGCCTGATCCTGACGCTGATCGGCACCGTTAATGCTCACGGTGACGCCCATCAGGCTTGGGTCCTGCTGAGGCAGGGTGATTTTTGGTGAGACATCAATAGTGGTAGGCGGGGTAGCGCAGCCTGCCAGCATGAAAAGGGCTACCAACGGAAAGAAGAGTTTTTTTAACATTTTCGGGTTCTCAACGAATCGTAAGCATATAAAGAGAAAAATTGCCGCCATCATAACATCGCCAACGGCGAGGGGAAGTGGTCAACGCATGTAAATTCATCGCCTTGTCCGAAAACTGACCAGATCACCCTTTTTCCCAATCCGTGTATGACAAAACGTATGAGTCTCACAGTGAACTTCATTCGTATGAATGAGAAAATCAGACGAAAGCTAAATATTTGTTGTCAAGGTGTAATGGAAACGGTAAAAGCGGCTAACATTTAAAGGGATGGGTGACATCCTGGCGTTGTCGGAGGAGTAATTTCATGATGATACGTGAGCATATAGAAGATAAATTAAGGGCAGCGTTCAACCCTGTGTTCCTCGAAGTCGTCGACGAAAGCTATCGTCATAACGTGCCGGCAGGTTCTGAAAGCCACTTTAAAGTGGTTCTGGTTAGCGATCGCTTCACGGGAGAACGTTTCCTGAATCGACACCGCTTGATCTACAGCACCTTGACGGAAGAACTCTCCACGACCGTGCATGCGCTTGCACTGCATACCTATACCATTAAGGAATGGGAAGGCTTGCAGGATACGGTTTTCGCATCGCCGCCCTGTCGCGGTGCAGGCACTATCGCCTGATAAATCGGATTTGCAACGGCTGGAGCTTTTCCAGTATGTTGCTTACAGATTTCCTCAAAACGGCCTCCGGGCCGTTTTGTTTTGTTTTGTTTGAGTTTTGAGCAGATGGTGCGATTTTAAGGCAAAAAATAGCCTTAAAATGTGAAAAAAGCCGCAGCAACATGCCCCAACCGTTCTCGACTCACCTAAGTGATGCCGCTATAATGCCGCGTCTTATTGAATGTCTTCGGGATGATTCTGGCGACAGGGAATGTGAATCTGCACTAAGAGAGCATCCCGGTATAACAGACAGATTCAGAGTTGACCGAGCACTGTGATTTTTTTGAGGTAACAAGATGCAAGTTTCAGTTGAAACCACTCAAGGCCTTGGCCGCCGTGTAACGATTACTATCGCTGCTGACAGCATCGAAACTGCTGTGAAAAGCGAGCTGGTCAACGTAGCAAAAAAAGTACGTATTGACGGCTTCCGCAAGGGCAAAGTACCAATGAATGTTGTTGCTCAGCGTTATGGCGCTTCCGTGCGTCAGGATGTGCTGGGTGAACTGATGAGCCGCAACTTTATTGATGCGATCATCAAAGAAAAAATCAATCCGGCCGGCGCGCCGAACTACGTTCCAGGCGAATACAAACTGGGCGAAGACTTCACCTACTCCGTAGAGTTCGAAGTGTACCCGGAAGTTGAGCTGAAAGGTCTGGAATCAATCGAAGTTGAAAAACCAGTTGTTTCCGTGACTGACGAAGACGTTGACGGCATGCTGGATACCCTGCGTAAGCAGCAGGCGAACTGGAAAGAGAAAGAAGGCGCTGTTGACGCTGAAGACCGTGTCACCATCGACTTCACCGGTTCCGTAGACGGCGAAGAGTTCGAAGGCGGTAAAGCATCTGACTTCGTACTGGCTATGGGCCAGGGTCGTATGATCCCAGGCTTCGAAGACGGTATCAAAGGCCACAAAGCTGGCGAAGAGTTCACCATCGACGTGACCTTCCCGGAAGAATACCACGCTGAAAACCTGAAAGGGAAAGCAGCGAAGTTCGCTATCAACCTGAAGAAAGTTGAAGAGCGCGAACTGCCAGAACTGACTGAGGAATTCATCAAGCGTTTCGGCGTGGAAGATGGTTCCGTAGCGGGTCTGCGTACCGAAGTGCGTAAGAACATGGAACGCGAACTGAACGGCGCGGTGCGTAACCGTGTGAAATCTCAGGCGATTGAAGGTCTGGTGAAAGCCAACGAAATCGACGTTCCTGCTGCCCTGATCGACAGCGAAATCGACGTTCTGCGCCGTCAGGCTGCACAGCGTTTCGGTGGCAACCAGCAGCAAGCGATGGAACTGCCACGCGAGCTGTTCGAAGAGCAAGCGAAACGCCGCGTTGTTGTTGGCCTGCTGCTGGGCGAAGTGATTCGTACCCACGAGCTGAAAGCTGACGAAGAGCGTGTGAAAGGCCTGATCGAAGAGATGGCTTCTGCATACGAAGATCCATCAGAAGTGATCGAGTTCTACGGTAAGAACAAAGAACTGATGGACAACATGCGCAACGTTGCCCTGGAAGAGCAGGCTGTTGAAGCGGTACTGGCGAAAGCGAAAGTGACCGAAAAAGCGACCTCTTTCAACGAACTGATGAACCAGCAGGCGTAATTTCGCCCCAACGGTTTAAAGTTTGAACAGAAAACCCGTTGCCTTGCGGCAGCGGGTTTTTTTTATCGCAGCGATAGCCCAGGAAGAGTGCTAAAACGCCCTTTCGGTGTTAGCGTAACAACAAAAGGTTGTTATGCTTGAAATAGGGCACTGTGAACCCCATAAGTACGTAATCATGATGAATGAGACTGGCTGATAATCCGTCCGTAAGGTTACAATCAGTACAGCAGGTGTTTTCAATTTTGATCCAGGAGACGGAAATGTCATACAGTGGCGAACGAGATAACTTTGCACCCCATATGGCTCTGGTGCCAATGGTTATTGAACAGACCTCACGTGGTGAGCGTTCTTTTGATATCTATTCCCGTCTGCTCAAGGAACGCGTTATCTTTCTGACTGGCCAGGTGGAAGACCATATGGCTAACCTGATCGTGGCGCAGATGCTGTTTCTGGAAGCGGAAAACCCGGAAAAAGACATTTACCTGTACATTAACTCCCCGGGTGGCGTGATTACAGCAGGTATGTCCATTTATGACACCATGCAATTCATCAAGCCTGATGTAAGCACTATCTGTATGGGTCAGGCTGCATCTATGGGCGCATTCCTGCTAACAGCAGGGGCGAAAGGTAAGCGTTTCTGCTTGCCAAATTCCCGCGTGATGATTCACCAGCCGCTGGGCGGTTACCAGGGGCAGGCGACGGATATCGAAATCCACGCCCGCGAAATTCTGAAAGTAAAAGCGCGCATGAATGAACTTATGGCGCAGCATACGGGTCAACCACTCGAGCAGATTGAGCGCGATACCGAGCGCGATCGCTTCCTCTCTGCTCCAGAGGCAGTTGAGTACGGCTTAGTCGACTCCGTGTTGACCCATCGTAATTGATGCCCGCGACGCGAGTGTGCCGCTATACTAAGGTAGGGCGGCACGCTGCTGATTGCAGCTTGCGTCTTAGAATGGCATTTGCGTCGTCATGTGCGGCACAAAGAACTTAAAAAGAGGTTTGGACTCATGACAGATAAACGCAAAGATGGTTCGGGCAAACTGCTGTACTGCTCTTTTTGCGGCAAAAGCCAGCATGAAGTGCGTAAACTGATTGCCGGGCCGTCCGTGTATATCTGCGACGAATGTGTCGATTTATGTAACGACATCATTCGCGAAGAGATTAAAGAAGTCGCACCGCACCGTGAGCGCAGCGCGCTGCCAACGCCGCATGAAATTCGTCATCACCTTGACGACTACGTCATCGGACAGGAGCAGGCCAAGAAAGTGCTGGCGGTAGCGGTCTATAACCACTACAAACGTCTGCGTAACGGCGACACCAGCAATGGCGTAGAACTGGGTAAAAGTAACATTCTGCTGATCGGCCCAACCGGTTCCGGTAAAACGCTGCTGGCTGAAACCCTGGCGCGCCTGCTTGATGTTCCGTTCACGATGGCGGATGCCACCACCCTGACCGAGGCCGGTTATGTGGGTGAGGACGTCGAAAACATCATCCAGAAACTGCTGCAGAAGTGCGATTACGACGTACAGAAAGCCCAGCGCGGGATTGTTTACATCGATGAGATCGACAAGATCTCCCGTAAATCTGACAACCCGTCCATTACCCGTGACGTATCGGGTGAAGGCGTACAGCAGGCACTGCTGAAGCTGATCGAAGGTACGGTTGCCGCCGTTCCGCCGCAGGGTGGTCGTAAACACCCGCAGCAGGAGTTCCTGCAGGTTGATACCTCCAAGATCCTGTTCATCTGTGGCGGCGCGTTTGCTGGTCTGGACAAAGTCATCTCCCACCGTGTTGAAACCGGCTCCGGCATTGGTTTTGGCGCAACGGTGAAATCGACGTCCGAAAAACCAAACGAAGGCGAACTGTTGTCTCAGGTTGAACCGGAAGATCTGATCAAATTCGGTCTGATCCCTGAATTCATCGGCCGTCTGCCGGTAGTGGCAACGCTGAATGAGCTGAGCGAAGACGCGCTGATCCAGATCCTGAAAGAGCCGAAAAATGCGCTGACCAAGCAGTATCAGGCGCTGTTCAATCTGGAAGGCGTTGATCTGGAATTCCGTGACGAAGCGCTGGATGCTATTGCCAAGAAAGCGATGGTCCGTAAAACCGGTGCGCGTGGTCTGCGTTCAATTGTTGAAGCGGCACTGCTCGATACTATGTACGATCTGCCGTCGATGGAAGACGTTGAGAAAGTGGTGATTGACGAGTCCGTGATTAGCGGCCAAACCAAGCCGCTGCTGATTTACGGCAAACCGGAAGCGCAGCAGGCATCTGGCGAATAATTAACCAAATCATACAAGCAGTTAATCAAAAAGGGGGGATTTTATCTCCCCTTTACTTTTTCCGTATTCATAGCGTTGAATGTGTGGGAAACATCCCCATATACTGGATACATGTTAATGGTTATGTGAAGCACAGTGACATGACCAGCTTACCTGGCGGACACTAACTAAGAGAGAGCTCTATGAATCCTGAGCGTTCTGAACGCATTGAAATCCCCGTATTGCCGTTGCGCGATGTGGTGGTTTATCCGCACATGGTCATACCCTTATTTGTAGGGCGGGAAAAATCTATCCGTTGCCTCGAAGCCGCCATGGATCATGATAAAAAAATCATGCTGGTGGCGCAGAAAGAAGCATCAACGGATGAGCCGGGTGTAAACGATCTTTTCACCGTCGGGACCGTGGCCTCTATTTTGCAGATGCTGAAGCTGCCTGACGGCACCGTAAAGGTGCTGGTAGAAGGCCTGCAGCGTGCGCGTATTACCACTCTGTCAGATGATGGCGAGCACTTCTCTGCAAAGGCAGAGTACCTTGATTCGCCTGAGCTTGATGAGCGTGAACAGGAAGTGCTGGTTCGCACCGCGATTAGCCAGTTTGAAGGCTATATCAAGCTGAACAAGAAAATTCCACCAGAAGTGCTGACGTCGCTGAACAGCATCGACGATCCTGCGCGTCTGGCGGACACCATCGCTGCACATATGCCGCTGAAGCTGGCTGACAAACAGTCCGTGCTGGAAATGTCCGACGTTAACGAACGTCTGGAATACCTGATGGCGATGATGGAGTCTGAAATCGATCTGCTGCAGGTTGAGAAGCGCATTCGCAACCGCGTCAAAAAGCAGATGGAGAAATCTCAGCGTGAGTACTATCTGAATGAGCAAATGAAGGCCATTCAGAAAGAGCTGGGCGAGATGGATGACGCTCCGGACGAAAACGAAGCGCTGAAGCGTAAGATCGACGCGGCGAAGATGCCGAAAGAGGCGAAAGAGAAGGCTGAAGCAGAACTGCAGAAGCTGAAAATGATGTCTCCAATGTCGGCTGAAGCGACCGTTGTACGCGGCTACATTGAGTGGATGGTGCAGGTTCCGTGGAACGCCCGCAGCAAGGTCAAAAAAGACCTGCGTCAGGCGCAGGAAATCCTGGATACCGATCACTACGGCCTGGAACGCGTGAAAGACCGCATTCTTGAGTACCTCGCGGTACAAAGCCGTGTAAACAAAATTAAAGGCCCAATTCTGTGCCTGGTTGGACCGCCGGGGGTGGGTAAAACCTCTCTGGGTCAGTCCATCGCCAAAGCGACCGGACGTAAGTATATCCGTATGGCGCTGGGTGGCGTACGCGATGAAGCGGAAATCCGCGGTCACCGCCGTACCTACATTGGTTCTATGCCGGGTAAACTGATCCAGAAGATGGCGAAAGTGGGGGTTAAAAACCCGCTGTTCCTGCTCGATGAGATCGACAAGATGTCGTCGGACATGCGCGGTGACCCTGCGTCTGCACTGCTGGAAGTGCTTGATCCAGAACAGAACGTAGCGTTCAGCGATCACTACCTGGAAGTGGACTACGACCTGAGCGATGTGATGTTCGTGGCGACCTCCAACTCCATGAACATTCCGGCCCCGCTGCTGGACCGTATGGAAGTGATCCGTCTCTCCGGTTATACCGAAGATGAGAAGCTGAACATCGCTAAGCAGCACCTGCTGCCGAAACAGATTGAGCGTAACGCGCTGAAAGCTAACGAGCTGACCGTCGAGGACAGCGCGATTATCGGCATCATTCGCTACTACACCCGTGAAGCGGGCGTGCGTAGCCTTGAGCGTGAAATCTCCAAACTGTGTCGCAAAGCGGTGAAACAGCTGCTGCTGGATAAGAGCCTGAAACACATTGTGATTAACGGCGACAATCTGCATGCCTATCTGGGCGTTCAGCGCTTCGACTACGGTCGCGCGGATAACGAAAACCGCGTTGGCCAGGTGACTGGCCTCGCATGGACGGAAGTGGGCGGCGATCTGCTGACCATCGAAACCGCCTGTGTGCCGGGCAAAGGCAAGCTGACCTACACCGGCTCGCTGGGTGAAGTAATGCAGGAATCCATCCAGGCGGCGCTGACCGTGGTGCGCGCGCGCGCGGAGAAACTGGGTATCAACCCTGATTTCTACGAAAAACGCGACATCCACGTGCACGTTCCTGAAGGGGCGACGCCGAAAGATGGCCCAAGCGCGGGTATTGCCATGTGTACCGCTCTGGTTTCCTGCCTGACAGGTAACCCGGTGCGTGCCGATGTGGCAATGACCGGTGAAATCACGCTGCGTGGTCAGGTTCTGCCGATTGGTGGTTTAAAAGAAAAACTGCTGGCGGCACACCGCGGTGGGATCAAAACCGTATTGATCCCTTACGAAAATAAACGCGATCTGGAAGAGATTCCGGATAACGTGATTGCCGATCTGCAGATCCATCCTGTGAAGCGAATTGAGGAAGTTCTCAGTCTCGCATTGCAGAATGAACCCTCCGGAATGCAGGTTGTAACCGCAAAATAGTGACCTCGCGCAAAGAGCGTCAATAAAAACAAGGCTGGTAAGTCATTTCGCACTTGCCAGCCTTTTTTTGTATAGCTAATTTAGATTGCTGATTAGGTCAGCCATCAACAACGGGTGTTGTAAGGTCATGGCAGGCCTGATATAACTGCTGCGCGGTCGCGTTGTGAAGGATTCAGGCGCGATATAAATTATAAAGAGAGGAAGAGAACAGTGAATAAATCTCAACTGATTGACAAAATTGCTGCTGGTGCTGATATTTCTAAAGCTGCAGCTGGACGTGCGTTAGATGCCTTAATTGCTTCTGTTACTGAATCTCTGCAGGCTGGGGACGACGTTGCACTGGTAGGCTTCGGTACTTTTGCTGTTAAAGAGCGTGCTGCCCGTACTGGCCGCAACCCTCAGACCGGTAAAGAGATCACCATTGCTGCTGCTAAAGTGCCGGGTTTCCGTGCAGGTAAAGCGCTGAAAGACGCAGTAAACTGATTGCTTTCCCGTTTCAGGGAAGCCGGAAAGTACAAGGGCGCATCATTTGATGTGCCTTTTTTGTTTGTCCAGACCTGATTTGTGCGAGTTTATGCGAGTTGTGGGCTGACAATCGCCCCGTTTTCTTGTCACAATACGCCTTCACGCGCGACGGGCAGGATTTTCCGTCAGCGTCAGGTAACCAGTCACCTACAGCGGAGTGTTGTTACACCATGATGGACAGCTTACGCACGGCTGCTAACAGTCTCGTGCTCAAGATTATTTTCGGTATCATTATCGTGTCGTTCATATTGACCGGCGTGAGCAGTTACCTTATTGGCGGTGGCGCAAACTACGCCGCAAAAGTGAATGGCCAGGAAATCAGCCGTGGTCAGTTCGAGAATGCTTTTGCCGGTGAACGTAACCGTATGCAGCAACAGCTGGGCGACCAATTCTCTGAACTGGCGGCGAACGAAGGGTACATGAAGACCCTGCGCCAACAGACACTGAACCGTCTTATCGACGAAGCGCTGCTTGATCAGTATGCCAAAAAACTGGGCCTTGGCATCAGCGATGAGCAGGTGAAAAAAGCCATCTTCTCCACGCAAGCCTTCCAGTCTAACGGTAAATTCGACAACGCGCGTTACAACAGCATCGTCAATCAGATGGGGATGACGGCCGATCAGTACGCTCAGGCGCTGCGTAACCAGCTGACCACCCAGCAGCTCATCAATGCCGTTGTGGGCACCGATTTCATGCTCAAAGGTGAAACGGACGAACTGGCCGCGCTGGTGGCGCAGCAGCGTGTTGTACGCGAAGCGACCATTGATGTGAACGCCCTGGCGGCGAAACAGCAGGTTAGTGATGCTGACGTTAACGCTTACTACGAGCAGAACAAGAATTCCTTTGTTTCTCCAGAGCAGTTCCGCGTGAGCTATATCAAGCTGGATGCGGCCGCGCTGCAGGAAACCGCGTCTGATGCTGAAATCCAGTCTTACTACGATCAGCATCAGGATCAGTTCACTCAGCCGCAGCGTAACCGCTACAGCGTGATTCAGACGAAAACCGAGGCCGATGCTAAAGCGGCGCTGGATGAGCTGAACAAAGGCGCTGATTTCGCGACCGTTGCGAAAGCGAAATCCACCGACATTATCTCTGCGAAAAACGGCGGTGATATGGGCTGGCTGGAAGACGCGACCACTCCTGACGAGCTGAAAAATGCCGGTCTGAAAGAGAAAGGTCAGCTGTCAGGCGTCATTAAGTCTTCCGTTGGTTTCCTGGTCGTGCGTCTGGACGACATCACCGCGGCGAAAACCAAGCCGCTGGCTGACGTTCGCGATGATATCGCGGCGAAAGTGAAACAGGAAAAAGCGCTGGATTCCTACTACGCGCTGCAGCAGAAGGTGAGCGATGCTGCCAGCAACGATAACGAATCTCTGGCAGGTGCAGAGCAGGCGGCGGGCGTGAAGGCGGTTGAGACGGGTTGGTTTGGTCGTGACAACCTTCCGGAAGAGCTGAACTTCAAACCGGTTTCTGATGCCATCTTCAACGGTGGTCTGGTGGGTGAGAACGGCACGCCGGGCAGTAACTCTGACATCATTACCATCGACGGCGATCGTGCGTTTGTGTTGCGCGTCAGCGAACACAAGCCAGAAGCGGTCAAACCGCTGGCGGAAGTGAAGGATCAGGTTGTCGCTCAGGTTAAGCACAACAAAGCGGAACAGCAGGCGAAACTGGATGCTGAGAAGATTCTGTCCGATCTGAAAGCGGGTAAAGAAGATGCGCTGAAAGCGGCTGGCCTGAGCTTCGGTGAAGCGAAAACGCTGAGCCGTACCGGCCAGGACCCAGTCAGCCAGGCCGCGTTTGGTTTGACTCTGCCTGCGAAGGACAAGCCAAACTTCGGTACCACCACCGATACGCAGGGCAACGTCGTTCTGCTGGCGCTGGATGAAGTGAAAGCCGGCACCCTGCCAGAAGCGCAGAAGAAAGCAATGGTTCAGGGAATTACCCAGAACAATGCTCAGATTGCCTTCGAAGCCATGATGAGCAACCTGCGTAAAGAAGCCAAAATCAAGCTGGGTGATGTGATGACTCAGCAGCAGTAATTACGTGTCTGCTCGCAGATTTTCGTAACGCTCTGCAAAAACTAAAGGCCGCTTTCGCGGCCTTTTCCATTTCTGCAATCTGCTGTTTGTACCGGTTTTAACTGGCGGATATCGTGACGTGGCTGTCAACAAACAAGGAGATAACAGCATGAAATGTGGAATCAAAGCACTGTTAATTACGCTGGCTATTGCCACCACCGGGATGAGTGCGGGTGCGATGGCGTCGGCCCCCGCCGCCAAAACACAAGCTACCCAGAGCAAGTCCGACGCGGCAGCGCCGGTGCTAGGGCAAACCAAAGCGACAGACGCCGGTAAAAGTGCGGATGATGACGGTACGCGGGTCAGTATCAATTCGGCCTCAGCGGAAGATCTCGCCCGCGCGATGAATGGCGTGGGCCTGAAAAAAGCGCAGGCCATCGTCAGCTACCGCGAAGAGTATGGTCCTTTCAAAACGGTCGACGATCTCAAGCAGGTGCCGGGCATGGGCAGCGCGCTGGTTGAGCGCAACCTCTCACACCTGACGTTGTAATTACGCAATTTCTTGCACTGCGGCAAAATTTTGCCAGGATAAAGAGGTCATACCAGTTATGACCTCTCTTCCTACAATAACAGTAAAGGCTATTGCGCTATGCAGACAAAAATCAAAGTACGCGGTTTTCATCTCGACGTTTATCAGCATGTTAACAATGCTCGCTATCTTGAGTTTCTTGAAGAAGCTCGCTGGGACGGGCTGGAAAACAGCGAAAGCTTTCAGTGGCTGACCGCGCACAACATCGCGTTCGTGGTCGTCAATATCAACATCAACTACCGCCGTCCGGCCGTGCTGGGTGATGCGCTCACGGTCACCAGCCAGGTGCAACAGATCAATGGCAAAAGTGGGGTCTTAAGCCAGGTGGTGACGCTCGATCCAGAAGGGCAGGTGGTGGCAGATGCGTTGATCACGTTTGTCTGTATCGATCTGAAAACGCAGAAAGCGCTACCGCTGGAAGGGGAATTGCGGGAAAAGCTGGAGTTGATGATCGCGTAAGACATGTCAAGGCGTACTCGTGCTGTCGATACCTGTTTGCGACAGCACGGTCAAGTAGCCCTATTTAAGTCCGGTTTTTTTCTGCATCGCGGCCATCACGCCAATTTTATCGGCGAGATAATGGTTCAGCCCGTTAGCGCGCAGATTACAGGCCGCGCACTGGCCGCAACCGTCGCCTTTGATGCCGTTATAGCAGGTGAGCGTTTCGCTGCGCACAAGGTCCAGCTTGCCCCAGTAGTCCGCCAGCGCCCAGGTTTCGGCTTTATCCAGCCACATGAGCGGGGTTTCAAAGCGCGTCTCTTTCGCCATCCCCAGATTAACGGCGTGGTTTAACGCCTTCACGAACTCATCACGACAGTCCGGGTAGCCGGAGAAGTCGGTCTCGCACACGCCCGTGATCACCGCTTCCGCTTTTACCTGGTAGGCGTAGATCGCCGTAAGGGTCAGGAAGAGGATATTACGGCCCGGCACGAAGGTATTCGGAATGCCGCTGGCATCGGGTTCGTAGTCCGGGACGGGAATACTGTCGCGGGTGAGGCTGCTCACGGCCAGTTCATTTAACAGCGTAACGTCCAGCACCTTGTGCGCGCGTGCGCCCAGTTTCAGGGCAAGTTCACGGGCAACGTCGATTTCAGCGCGATGACGCTGACCATAATCGAAAGTGACACAGTGAACTTCATCGTACTGATGAAGGGCCTGAACCAGGCAGGTAGTAGAGTCTTGTCCTCCGCTGAACACGACGACGGCACGTTTCATAAATCATCTCGACTGTTACGGTAAAAACGTTATGTTACCGTCTGACCACGACGGCGACCAGCTTCTTCACGATTTGGGCGCGGGCAGCCAGGCTTCGGTAAAGTCAAACCAGCCGCGGGTGTTGAGGCGTATACCATTCACGCCAGGCGGAGCACTGATTTGGTATTGATAATTAAAGAGTGGCGTCAGCACCGCACTCTCCATTAGCCGGTTGAAGATGGCTTGCAGCCCCGCGTGTCTATCCCGAGCCTCGGCCTGAGTCTGTACCGCATCCAGCGTGGCTTGCAGATGAGCGTAAGCCGGAGCGCTAAGAACGTGCGGCCAGAGGGCATCGCAGCGCAGCCACTGTTCAAGCGTATATTCCGGCGCTTCGCCAATTAGCCTGTCCCCCATCATGATGTCTGCATCGGCAAGCTCCAGGCATCCGTCCCACGTCTTGGCGTCGTGAAAGATGACGATCAGTTCACACCCCTGTAGCGCCAGGTATGCCTTCAACTGGCTGGCCATGGTGTGAAGCTCAACAGGGAGATGGTAAACCAGCGTCAACGCTTCAGGGAGGGTTACGTCCGATAAATCAGGCCATTCGGGGATTGTCCAGTCGGGAAGCAGTTCCTGGGTGGGCGTGATGAGCCCTTCGTTTAGCGGAAGTGTATGGAGAAGCCTGGAGAGATGAATGATATTGATAAGCCGTTTTGCCTGGATCTCACTCAGGCGCGCGCTCTGTTTTAGCGTGAGGTAACAGAACCCCAGGCTGGTGCTGCTGCTTACCAGCCGCAGACTTTCCAGCTCGTCGGCCTCGCCGATCGCGATTTGCACCGGGTGGCGACAGCTGGTGCCCAGGCTGTAATCAAAAAGCTGGGGAGTGATCCAGTATTCGATGGCTTTGAGCAGCGGATGGCTCAGGTGATACTGCTCATGGCTTTCCAGACGAACCAGGTCGGGCTCAAAGCCGGCCAGCCGAAACGGGCCACTGCCAACCGCAGGATGGTCGGGATGCGCCAGACGGCTACAGTAGGTTGCCAGCCTGTGCGGCAGCCAGTAGTCCGGTTGATGCAGCGTAAACGTCAGACACTGTGGATGCGTTGTTTCAATGCATAAGACGCTCTGAAACAGAGTGCGCAGGGCAGGAAGCGTCAACAGCGCTGTCAGACTTCGCTGGAGTTGCGCCGTTTCTATTTTATCGCCGTTATGCCAGTGCAGGGTGGAGCGAATGTAGAAATGCCAGCGCAGGCCGTCATCAGAGACATCCCAGTGATGCGCCAGATCGCCCGCGGGTTCACTGCTGTTACCGTTAAAACGCGTCAGGCCTGAGAAGACCTGTCCCGCCAGATGCTGCTCTGCCCGGCCCGGTAAATACCCCGGCTGAAGCGGCTCCAGCGAGCGATAGTAGGGAATGCGCAGCGTCGGCGTGTCGTTTTGCCACTGCCCGCCCAAAAAAGGATGCAGTAATGACCGCAGCGCTTCAGGGGCAAGCTGGGCCAGTTCCAGCGCGTTATGCTGCTGCCCGCTTTTCAGCGCCTCTTCCATCATCGCATTACGCAGTGACTCCGGGGCGACATGGAACGTTAGCTCGCCGCGCTTACCGCGGCCAGACTGCGCTCGCCAGCTGAGCCAGCCCGCTTCCTGAGCCTGGCGCAGCAGGGTTCGGACATGCCGCTCGCTGCAAAAACAGCGGGCGGCAAGCTCGCTGATGGTGACCTGTTGCGTTGCACCCAGGGAAGGCTGCCAGAGGCGGTGATACTGGTTGAGTCGATTGAGCTGGCGCATAAGAAACCCGGAACAATAATTATCATCTATTCACTATTACTTCCGTATATCTCACACGATACTGATGCACAAGTTAACCGCATCACATTTCGGGAGTAATCATGGCTCGGCTCGCTGCATTTGATATGGACGGTACGCTGTTAATGCCGGATCACCGTTTAGGGGAAAAAACCCTGAACACGCTGAAGCGCCTGCACGAGCGTCATGTCACCCTGACGTTTGCGACCGGGCGTCATGTGCTGGAGATGCGCCATTTGCTGGGGGCGTTTTCCCTCGACGCCTTTCTGATCACCGGCAACGGGACGCGAATTCACTCCGTAGAAGGCGATGTGCTGCACCGACAGGATCTCAACCCGGAAGTGGCGGATATCGTGCTGCACAGCACCTGGGACACGCAGGCCAGTATCCACGTCTTTAACGATCGGGGCTGGTTTACCGGAAGCGAAATCCCGGAATTATTGCACGCGCATGTTTACAGCGGCTTTAAATACCAGCTTATTGATCTGCGTCGGATCCCCGCCCATGCGGTAACTAAGATCTGCTTCTGCGGCGATCACGACGATCTGTGCCGCTTAAGGATTCAACTGAATGAGGCGCTGGGCGACCGGGCGCACCTGACCTTCTCGGCGGTGGATTGTCTGGAAGTGCTGCCGGTGGGCTGTAACAAAGGCTCCGCTCTGGCGGTGCTGAGCGACCACCTGGGCTTAACGCTGCAGGAGTGTATGGCGTTTGGTGACGCCATGAACGACCGCGAAATGCTGGGTAGCGTAGGTCGCGGTCTGATCATGGGGAATGCGATGGCGCAGCTGAAAGCAGAACTTCCCCATCTGCCGGTTATTGGCCACTGCCGCAATGAAGCAGTGTCCCATTTTTTGACACATTGGCTGGACAACAACAACCTCCCGTATTCCCCCGAATAGTGAGACCCTTCCAGCAAGCCAGACTTAGGTCTGGCTTTTTTTATTTCACAAGCTGTGCAATCTGCGCTTTCCACGGGGCGATATCGCCGATGTTGGCCTGCACCCACTCCGCGTTGTAGTAGGTATCGAGATAACGCTCGCCGCTGTCGCACAGCAGCGTGACGATGGAGCCGGTGCGGCCCTCTTCGCGCATACGGGCGGCAAGCTGCAGTGCGCCCCACATATTGGTGCCCGTCGATGCACCCACTTTGCGCCCCAGCTGCGTCTCCAGCCAGTGCGCCGTTGCCACGCTGGCGGCATCCGGCACGCGCATCATCTCATCCACAACGTCGGGGATGAAAGAGGGCTCCACGCGCGGGCGGCCAATCCCTTCAATTTTACTGCCCACCGGGCTGCGCAGACCGGCATCGCGGTTTTGCCAGTAGTCGAGAAACACGGAGTTCTGCGGGTCAACCACCATCAGTTGGGTATCGTAGCCCTGACAGCGGATATAGCGTCCAATCGTGGCTGACGTGCCGCCGGTACCGGCGCTCATGACGATATAGGACGGAACCGGATGCGGTTCGTGGGTCATCTGGCGGAAAATACTGTCGGCAATGTTGTTATTGCCGCGCCAGTCCGTCGCGCGCTCGGCGAAGGTGAACTGGTCCATATAGTGGCCGTTCAGCTCACGGGCCAGCATTTCAGAGGCGGCGTAGATTTCGCAGGCGCTTTCCACAAAGTGGCAGCGACCGCCGTAAAATTCGATCTGCTCGATTTTGCGTTTTGCGGTGCAGGACGGCATCACCGCGATAAACGGCAGGCCCAGCAGGCGGGCGAAATAGGCTTCGGACACCGCCGTTGAGCCGGACGAAGATTCAATAATAGTGGTGCCTTCTTTAATCCAGCCGTTACATAAACCGTATAAAAACAGCGAGCGCGCCAGGCGATGCTTCAGGCTGCCGGTAGGATGGGTGCTTTCGTCTTTCAGATAGAGCTGAATGCCGTCAAATCCCGGCAGAGAAAGGCGAATCAGGTGCGTATCCGCCGAGCGCTGATAGTCGGCATTGATTTCGCTGATCGCATGTTTAACCCAAGTGCTATTCATCATCGTTATCCGTTTGTCATTTTGTGCCTAGGATAGCGAAAAGCACAGAAAAAATTGTTGCTATCTGGCCTTTAAAATAGAATGAAGAGAGAAAAATTTTCTCTGTGAGGTGGGTATGCTAGATAAAATTGACCGCAAGCTCCTTTCATTGCTGCAAAATGACTGTACCCTCTCTTTGCAGGCGCTGGCAGATGCCGTTAATCTGACCACCACCCCGTGCTGGAAGCGCCTAAAGAAGCTGGAAGATGACGGTATTCTTCTGGGGCGCGTCGCGCTGTTAGATCCCGAAAAGCTGGGGCTTGGGCTGACGGCGTTTGTGCTGATAAAAACCCAGCATCACAGCAGCGAGTGGTATTGCCGCTTCGTCACCCAGGTGTCGGAGATGCCCGAGGTGCTCGGTTTCTGGCGTATGGCCGGAGAGTATGATTACCTGATGCGCGTCCAGGTGGCCGACATGAAGCGCTATGATGATTTCTACAAGCGGCTGGTGAACAGCGTCCCGGGTTTGTCGGACGTCACCTCAAGCTTCGCCATGGAACAGATTAAATACACCACAGCATTACCTATTGAATAACTTCGTAAAATACCTTCAGGAACAAACCGCGTGCGATTATTTGCCCAACTAAGCTGGTACTTTCGTCGGGAGTGGCAACGCTACCTCGGCGCAGTATTCCTGCTTATTATCATTGCCATCCTGCAGCTGATCCCGCCGAAAGTGGTAGGGTACGTCGTGGATGGCGTCACCGAACAGCATTACACCACCGCACGGGTGTTGATGTGGGTCGGCACGCTGGTGCTGACGGCCGTCATTGTTTATCTGCTGCGCTACGTCTGGCGCGTGCTGCTGTTTGGTGCGTCCTATCAGCTGGCCGTTGAGCTGCGTGAAGATTTTTACCGCCAGCTGAGCCGACAGCATCCCGAATTTTATCTGCGTCATCGCACCGGGGATCTCATCGCCCGCGCGACAAACGACGTCGATCGCGTGGTCTTTGCCGCCGGGGAAGGGGTGCTGACGCTGGTGGACTCGCTGGTGATGGGCTGTGCGGTGCTGATCGTGATGTCCACGCAGATCAGCTGGCAGCTGACCCTGCTCGCTCTGCTGCCGATGCCGATCATGGCGCTGGCGATCAATCGCTATGGCGAACAGCTGCACGAGCGCTTTAAGCTGGCGCAGGCGGCGTTTTCATCTCTGAACGATCGCACCCAGGAGAGCATGACCAGCATCCGCATGATCAAAGCGTTTGGTCTGGAAGACCGGCAGTCTGCGCTGTTTGCCGCCGATGCGGCAGACACGGGGGCGAAAAACATGCGCGTCGCGCGTATCGACGCCCGTTTTGACCCGACGATTTATATCGCAATCGGCATGGCAAATATGCTGGCCATTGGCGGCGGAAGCTGGATGGTGGTGCAGGGCACGCTTACCCTGGGGCAATTGACCAGCTTTGCGATGTATCTGGGTCTCATGATCTGGCCGATGCTGGCGCTGGCCTGGATGTTTAACATCGTGGAGCGCGGGAGCGCCGCCTACAGCCGCATTCGCGCCATGCTGGCCGAAGCGCCGGTGGTCATCGACGGTAGCGAAGCCGTACCGGAAGGGCGCGGCGTCATGACCGTCGACGTCCGCAAGTTTGTCTATCCGCATACGGAGCATCCGGTGCTGGAGAACGTCAGCTTTACCCTGCAGCCAGGGCAAATGCTGGGCATCTGCGGCCCGACGGGATCCGGCAAAAGTACCGTGCTCTCTCTGCTTCAGCGCCACTTTGACGTCACCGAGGGCGATATCCGCTTCCACGATATTCCCCTGACCAGACTGCTGCTTGACGAGTGGCGCGGTCGCCTGGCGGTCGTCAGCCAGACGCCGTTTTTATTTTCGGACACGGTGGCAAACAACATTGCCCTCGGACGTCCTGCGGCAACGCAGGAAGAAATTGAACATGTGGCGCGTCTGGCCAGCGTACATGATGATATTTTGCGTCTGCCGCAGGGGTACGAAACGGAAGTCGGGGAACGCGGCGTCATGCTGTCCGGCGGGCAAAAGCAGCGTATCTCGATTGCCCGCGCGCTGCTGCTGAATGCTGAAATTCTGATCCTGGATGATGCGCTTTCCGCCGTGGACGGCCGTACCGAGCATCAGATCCTGCATAACCTGCGCCAGTGGGGCGACGGACGCACGGTGATAATCAGCGCCCACCGTTTGTCGGCGCTCACCGAAGCCAGCGAAATTGTGGTCTTACAGCACGGGCACATTGCTCAGCGCGGGCAGCATGAAACGCTTGCCGAGCAGCCGGGCTGGTATCGCGATATGTACCGCTATCAACAGCTTGAGGCGGCGCTGGACGATGCACCGGAGCAGAATGAGGAGGCCGCCAATGCGTAAGATTGGAACGATGTGGCCGACGCTAAAACGTCTGCTGGCCTACGGCTCGCCGTGGCGTAAACCGCTCTCCGTGGCCGTGCTTTTACTCTGGATTGCGGCGATTGCTGAAGTGAGCGGTCCGCTGCTCATCAGCTATTTTATCGACAACATGGTCGCCAAAAGCTATCTGCCGCTGGGGCTGGTGGCGGGCTTAGGCGTGGCCTACGTTGGCTTACAGCTGACGGCAGCAGGGTTGCACTATGCGCAGTCGCTGCTGTTTAACCGTGCAGCCGTGGGCGTTGTTCAGCAGCTCCGTACGGATGTGATGGACGCGGCGCTTCGCCAGCCGCTCAGCGAATTTGATATCCAGCCGGTCGGGCAGGTGATTTCGCGCGTGACCAACGATACCGAAGTGATCCGCGATCTGTACGTCACCGTGGTGGCAACCGTACTGCGCAGCGCGGCGCTGATTGGCGCGATGCTGGTCGCGATGTTCAGCCTCGACTGGCGCATGGCGCTGGTGGCGATCGCCATCTTCCCGGCGGTGCTGATTGTCATGGTCATCTATCAGCGCTACAGCACGCCGATTGTGCGTCGGGTGCGCGCGTATCTGGCCGACATCAACGATGGCTTCAACGAAGTGATCAACGGCATGAGCGTCATCCAGCAGTTCCGCCAGCAGGCGCGCTTTGGCGAACGCATGGGTGAAGCCAGCCGTTCGCACTACATGGCGCGTATGCAGACGCTGCGGCTCGACGGTTTCCTGCTGCGTCCGCTGCTCAGCCTTTTCTCTGCGCTGGTGCTTTGCGGGCTGCTGATGCTCTTTGGCCTGAGCTCAAACGGTACGATCGAAGTGGGCGTGCTGTACGCCTTTATTAGCTATCTGGGACGCCTTAACGAGCCGCTGATCGAGCTCACCACCCAGCAATCGATGCTGCAACAGGCGGTAGTTGCCGGTGAACGCGTGTTTGAGCTGATGGACAGGCCGCGCCAGGCCTACGGCAATGACGAGCGACCTCTGCAAAGCGGGACTATCGCCTTTGATAACGTCTCGTTTGCCTATCGCGAAGACCGGCTGGTGCTGCAGGACATCACGCTTGACGTTCCGTCGCGCGGTTTCGTGGCGCTGGTGGGGCATACCGGCAGCGGTAAGAGCACGCTTGCCAGCCTGTTGATGGGCTATTACCCGGTCACGCACGGCGAAATCCGCCTCGACGGGCGCCCGCTCGCGTCTCTCAGCCACACCGTGTTGCGTAAAGGCGTCGCGATGGTGCAGCAGGATCCGGTCGTGCTGGCCGATACCTTCTACGCCAACGTGACTCTGGGGCGAGACTACTCCCAGGAGCAGGTGTGGGACGTGCTGGAGAAAGTGCAGCTGGCAGAGCTGGCGCGCGGGTTTAGCGATGGGATCAATACCAAACTGGGCGAGCAGGGGAACAATCTCTCCGTCGGGCAAAAGCAGCTCCTGGCGCTGGCGCGGGTGCTGATTGAAACGCCGCAGATTCTGATTCTGGATGAAGCCACGGCCAGTATTGACTCCGGTACCGAGCAGGCCATCCAGCAGGCGCTGGCCGCAGTACGCGACCATACGACGCTGGTGGTGATTGCCCACCGTCTTTCCACTATCGTCGAGGCCGATACCATTCTGGTGCTACATCGCGGACAGGCCGTTGAACGCGGTACGCACCGTGAACTGCTGGAAGCAAAAGGGCGCTACTGGCAGATGTACCAGCTGCAGCTGGCGGGCGAAGAGCTGGCGGCCAGCGTGCGCGATGAAGAGTCGCTTAGCGCCTGATGCACCAAAATGAGGCGACGCGCTAACAGTCATTCCTGTTGGTGCAAAACTGAAACGCACCCTGCACCGGCATGGTGCGTTTTTTTTCACCTGCGCGTTTAACAGAACCGTGTAACGCTCATCGCACCGTTGTTCCCCCTCGTTTTCATTTCTGGCACACCCCTTGCAATACCTTCTGCGTAAGCTACGGCCATTACCGAATTCTGACTGGAGGGGATCTATGAAGCTGGTTACGGTTGTAATCAAACCATTCAAACTCGAAGACGTGCGTGAAGCGTTGTCTTCAATGGGTATTCAGGGACTGACTGTCACCGAAGTGAAAGGCTTTGGTCGTCAGAAGGGTCATGCCGAGCTCTATCGCGGGGCGGAATACAGCGTTAACTTTCTGCCAAAAGTAAAAATTGATGTCGCGATTGCTGACGATCAGCTTGATGAAGTCATTGATGTGATTAGCAAAGCGGCCTATACCGGCAAAATTGGCGACGGCAAAATTTTCGTTGCCGAACTGCAGCGCGTCATTCGCATCCGTACCGGCGAATCTGACGAAGCGGCTCTGTAAGTAACTCCTGGCACACAGTGATAGGGATCGAGAAAATGAAGATAGCAACACTCAAAACGGGTCTGGGTTCGCTGGCACTGCTGCCGGGCCTGGCGCTGGCTGCTACCCCTGCGGTGGTCGACAAAGCCGATAACGCCTTTATGATGATCAGCACCGCGCTGGTGCTGTTCATGTCAATTCCGGGCATTGCGCTGTTCTACGGCGGCCTGATCCGTGGCAAAAATGTTCTCTCCATGCTGACGCAGGTTGCCGTGACGTTCGCACTGGTCTGCGTGCTGTGGGTGGTTTACGGTTACTCGCTGGCGTTCGGCACGGGCAATGCGTTCTTTGGTAACTTCGACTGGGTGATGCTGAAAAATATTGAGCTGACCGCGCTGATGGGCAGTTTCTATCAGTATATCCACGTTGCGTTCCAGGGCTCCTTCGCCTGTATTACCGTCGGGCTGATTGTGGGCGCGCTCGCCGAGCGTATTCGTTTCTCTGCCGTGCTGATCTTCGTGGTGGTCTGGATGACGCTCTCCTATGTGCCGATTGCGCACATGGTCTGGGGGGGCGGTCTGCTGGCAACGCACGGCGCGCTGGACTTCGCGGGCGGTACCGTTGTACACATCAACGCCGCGGTAGCGGGCCTGGTGGGTGCCTACCTGATTGGCAAACGCGTGGGCTTCGGTAAAGAAGCGTTCAAACCGCACAACCTGCCGATGGTGTTTACCGGTACGGCTATCCTCTACTTTGGCTGGTTTGGCTTCAACGCAGGCTCAGCGAGTGCAGCAAACGAAATTGCCGCGCTGGCCTTCGTGAACACCGTTGTGGCCACGGCGGGTGCAATCCTCTCCTGGGTGTTTGGCGAGTGGGCGGTACGCGGTAAACCTTCTCTGCTGGGTGCCTGTTCGGGTGCCATTGCCGGTCTGGTTGGCATTACGCCAGCGTGTGGTTATGTCGGCGTGGGTGGCGCGCTGCTGGTCGGCCTGGTGTCCGGTCTGGCGGGTCTGTGGGGCGTGACCGCACTGAAACGTGTGCTGCGCGTTGACGACCCATGCGATGTGTTTGGCGTGCACGGCGTGTGCGGCATCGTCGGCTGTATCATGACCGGTATCTTTGCTGCCAAATCGCTTGGTGGCGTGGGCTACGCAGAAGGCGTGACCATGGTTCATCAGGTGCTGGTGCAGCTGGAAAGTATTGCTATCACCGTTGTCTGGTCTGCCGTTGTCGCTTTCATTGGCTATAAGCTGGCGGATATGACGGTTGGTCTGCGCGTACCGGAAGAGCAGGAGCGCGAAGGTCTGGACGTCAACAGCCACGGCGAGAATGCGTATAACGCCTGATAAACAGCAAAACGGCAACTTCGGTTGCCGTTTTTAGTGTGTATTCCCTCTCCCGGTGGGAGAGGGGCAGGGTGAGGGCATCAGGCCGTACACAATCACCCGCGATTACGCATTACCCCTTCCTGCACCGTAGAAGCGACCAGCACGCCGTCCTGCGTATAAAACTCCCCGCGCACAAACCCGCGAGCGCTTGACGCTGACGTACTCTCCACGCTGTAGAGCAGCCACTCATTCATGTTGAACGGACGATGGAACCACATGGAGTGATCGATCGTCGCGACCTGCATCCCTTTTTCAAGGAACCCGACGCCGTGCGGCTGCAGCGCCACCGGCAGGAAGTTGAAATCTGACGCATACCCCAGCAGGTACTGATGCACGCGGAAATCTTCCGGCACGGTCCCGTTAGCCCGGATCCAGACCTGGCGCTTCGGTTCGGCGGGGTGGCCTTTCATCGGGTTGTGGAACTCAACCGGGCGGATCTCCAGCGGCTTATCGCAGAGAAACTTCTCTTTGACCTGCGGCGGAAGCAGATGCGCCAGCGCGCGAGCGATATCGGTCTCTGATTTTAGATCGTCTGGCGCGGGTGCTGACGGCATCACTTTTTGATGCTCGTAGCCCGGTTCCGGCGCCTGGAAAGAGGCGGTCATGTAAAAGATCGGCTTGCCGCTCTGAATGGCCGCAACGCGGCGAGCGCTGAAGCTGTTGCCGTCTCTCAGGACTTCCACGTCATACACAATCGGTTTTGCGCTATCGCCAGGGCGTAAGAAATAGCTGTGGAATGAATGCACCAGACGGTCTGCCGGGACAGTCTCCTTTGCTGCGTACAGTGCCTGTCCGACGACTTGCCCCCCGAAAACCTGACGTAAGCCGAGATCTTCGCTCTGTCCGCGAAAGAGTCCTTCCTCAATTTTTTCCAGATTTAGTAACGTCAGCAGATTGTTCAGTGCCTGACTCATAGTTGTCCTCAATAAACGCCGTAGCGAAAGATAGGCAGAGTATAACGCAGAAATGAAAGTGGTCCGATGGGTAGAATAATCTGAATATCGGCACGTTTTCAGGCATAAATCGGTGATCTGTGCCACACTTGGATACGTTATGTGATTGAAACGACATCGGATGGGATCGATCCCGCTGGTGCATTGATAAGGAGACTTCAATGAAACTCGTGCCCATGCTAAGTGGTGTAGCTATTGCGGTGGCGTTGTCCGCCTGTGCCGGTAAGAGTGCCCAGGTGCCGGTACCAGCAGCAGACCCGAACGGGATTAATACCCTTTCGCAGCAATCCATTCAGCAGCCTAATGTTTCCGGTACCATCTGGATTAAACAGAAAGTTGCGCTGCCGCCGGATGCGGTATTAACAGTAACGCTGTCTGATGCTTCTCTGGCCGACGCACCGTCGAAAGTCGTGGCCCAGCGCGCCGTTCGTACAGAAGGCAAGCAGGCGCCGTTTAGCTTCGTGTTGCCGTATAACCCGTCAGACGTGCAGCCTAACGCCCGTATCCTGCTGAGCGCAGCGGTAACCATCAACGGCAAGCTGGTCTTTATCACCGATACGGTCCAGGAAGCGATCAACAACGGCGGGACCAAAGTCGACCTGAACCTGGTGCCGGTACAGCAGACCGAAGTGCCGGTCGCACCGCAAACCAATCAGCCGTCCCTGCCAACCCCACCGACTCAGATGTAATGTCTGCATTTCCCCTCTCCTCCGGGAGAGGGGTCAATATACCCAGCGAAATTTCTGCAAATCGATCTGACCCGACCCTGACACCTGCACACCCTCTGAAAGTAACGCCTGACGCTGACGCTGGAGATCCGGCCCGGTGAGCGAAATGGCGCCATGACGATTCACCACCCGATGCCAGGGCAGCGTACTGCCTTCCGGCAGACGTTTCAGGACGCCTCCAACCTGCCGCGCCGCGCGCGGGGAACCGGCCAGACGCGCGACATCACCATAGGTGGTGACGTAGCCTTCCGGGATTGAGGCCACGATTTGCCATACGCGCTGTGGAAAGGAGTCGTGTTCGTCCATACCTTTACCTGTGGAGAGTGTCTGGAAAGCTATGGTAAACGAAGATCTTCTTGATTGCTGCGCCTCATTGCGCAAGAAACCAGCATCCGGTTGCTGGTCGCTTGCAATTGGGCTTTAGCACAGGGATAATGCGCCAGCGCGTTGGTTATCAACGCTCTCAATGGGGGCTCTGTTGGTTCTCCCGCAACGCTACTCTGTTCACCAGGTCAGGTCCGGAAGGAAGCAGCCAGGGCAGACGACGTGTGTGCCGGGATGTAGCTGGCAGGGCCCCCACCCATTTCTGCCCTCATAAAATCTTCCTGCTTCACCTCTCCACTTAAACCGCTATCCCACAATAAAATTACGCCTATATCGTGTAATATATATTTCATTGCATTGAAATATTATTGTCATAAACCTGTAATAATAGACTGTCATTTTATAATTGGACGGTTATTTTATTCCATAACTCGAAAAAATATATATCTGGATAACATTGTTAACTTCGTGTATTAAATAAAGTACTTGTTCCGAAGGGAAGTGACAAACATGGCTACAGCGGTATTAAACGTTAAGATTGATGACGCGCTAAAAGAAAGGCTTCGCCATTATGCGGAAGTCAATAACGAGAATTTAAGCGTGACGACAGAGAAACTGCTGCTGCTGGCATTCGAAGCAGTAGAAGAGGCGGGAGTATCGGAAGAGGATATTGATAATCAGCATACGGAAGAAGAGAGTGTTTCTCCATTTACTCCTAAAGAAATCAAGGCTCTACGTAAAATTCTGAAGAAGAGAAAATGAAACAACAACTGTCAACCGCCAGTGACTACAACGAGGCCTGCGATCTGTTGCGTTCAGGCTACGTGAAGCATGTACGTCTTGGCTGGAATGTTGGAAGCGATGAGTTCTTTCGAATTGCGTCTGACTGGTGTGATACCGGTGCAAAAATTAAGAAAGACGGTGATAACTTCGTTATTTCACTAAAAGGCTTTCCTATTCCTCCTCAGCATTAAACCCTGACCAGTGAAAACTGCTGACTGCATATGTTACAGTCAGCAGTTTTTATTTTATGATCTGCTTCAAATATTTTAATATTAGATCACGCTGCGTTTTAACGATGGCACGTTTTTATTCAGGGCGAGCCATAACGGTTTGATCCTCAGCAACGCCTGCTCAAGCTCTGTCGATTCCAGCGAGAAGGGCATACGTAAATAGCGGTCAAACGCCCCCGATAAACCAAATCGCGTCCCGGTTCCCAGGTTAATCCCGATTATTTCTGCCCGCGCGGCAAGCTGTGTCGCCAGCATGCCCGGAAGCTCTATCCAGTAAGAGAGCCCGCCTTCCGCCTCGTGGAATTTCCACTCCGGGAAATGTTCGCGCAGCAGGTCACCGCATCGATCGCGCCGTTCCGCCAGCATCTTCCGGCGTGCGGGCAGAAACGTCTCGCTGTTGTTAATGAGCCACTGCATTGCCAGCTGTTCGAGCAGCGGCGAGCCTAAATCCAGGGTATCCCGCGTCTGGGCAAGCGTGGCGATGATGCGCGATGAGGCGCGGATCCAGCCGAGACGCAGCCCGCCCCAGAAGCTTTTTCCGGCTGAGCCTAAGGTGATGACCGTGGCCTGCGGGTTAAAGGCGGCCAGCGGCGGCGGGGGAGGCGCATCAAACCAGAGATCCACCATTGTTTCATCTACCACCAGCGCCGTGCGGGTTTGGGCTGCGATATCCGTGATGGCCTGACGGGTGGCGATATCCATACAGCGCCCGGTCGGATTATGAAAATCTGGCATCAGGTAGGCCAGGCGCGGCGCCGTCTGGGCAAGCGTTGCCGCGAAGCCATCCGTATCCCAGCCGGTTTCCGGCAGCGACACCCCGACTGGCCGACACTGCGCCCCCTGAATGGCGGCAATCGCCAGCGGATAGGTGGGGTGATCGACCACGACGCGGTCCCCCGGCCCGGTCATCATCCGCAGCACCAGCGCTAAGCCGCTGACGGCGCCATTGACCACCATCACTTCGTCTGCGCGGGTGGGAAGACCCCGCGCGGTATAGCGCGCAGCGATGGCCTCCCGCAGCGTCGGCAGCCCAAGCTGATCGTAGCCCGTCAGCGAGAGATGCGGAGTAATGGCCGTGAGCGCATGGGCATAAGCCTGATGGATCTCCGGCCCGGCATTCAGGGCGGCAGTGGAGAGATCCAGTGCGGCGCTCGCCGCGGAAAGGGTCGGAACGGCGCGCGTGTCAGGGAGAATGACCCGTGACCCGCTGCCGTGGCGGCTTTCAAGGTACCCTTCTTCACGCAGGTGGGCGAGGGCGCTGCTGACGGTGGTTCGGCTCACGTCCAGCGCCGTGGCCAGCTCACGCTCGCCCGGCAGCCGGGTATTCAGTGCCAGACGTCCATCAAGGATTAACAGACGCAGCGCGTCGGCCAGCTGTCGCCAGAGCGGGGTGCGGGATGAGGCTTGCTGCCAGTGGCCTAAAAGGCGTACCAGAGACTGGCTTCCGAAGCGACGTGATGACATATGCAGTCCACTATTTGAAAACTGGACATTAATCATAGTGCCATTTTAGGTCAGGATGAAAGTCTGGTTCACTGGAGAAGATAAAAATGGTACGTCGTCTGATACAACTCTATGTCGGTTTAGGACTTTATGGCCTTTCCACCGCGATGTTTATTCGTTCCGATTTGGGTGTCGATCCCTGGGATGTATTTCACCTTGGGGTGGGGATGCTGCTGGGGATGACTATCGGGACGGTGATCATTTTAGTCGGCGCTGCGGTACTGCTGCTGTGGATCCCGCTGCGCCAGATGCCGGGCCTTGGCACGATCAGCAACGTGATTTGTATCGGTCTGGCGGCGGACGCCAGCATGGCGCTTATCCCGGAACTGGATTCGCTAGCCGTTCGAATTGCTTTCCTGGTGTCGGGCATCGTGATGAACGCGATTGCGACAAGCATGTACATCGGGGCCGGTTTCGGGCCAGGCCCGCGCGACGGTCTGATGACCGGCATTCACGCCCGGCTGGGGTGGTCCATTCGCAGCGTGCGTACCTCAATTGAGGTGTCCGTTCTGCTGATTGGGTGCGTGCTTGGCGGCACGTTTGGGGTGGGAACCGTACTCTATGCTCTGACCATTGGCCCGCTTATCCAGCTCTGTCTGCCCTGGTTTCGCCAGAAGCCACGCATTGCCGAAATACCGCAGCCGGAGCGGGTTGTTTAATTTTGCGAAGCGCTCACATGTTTTAACGGCGTCGCTGTGCCAGAATAGACGCTTCGAAAATCGCGATGCCAGAAAGCATGAAAGCAATCACTCTCTATGATGTCGCCCTCCTTGCGGGGGTTTCTTATCAGACCGTTTCCCGCGTCATTAACGACGCGGAACATGTGTCTGCCCGCACGCGAGAAAAGGTGCAGCAGGCGATGGCGGAGCTGCACTACGTTCCTAACCTTCGGGCGCAGCAGCTGGCGGGAAAACGCACCCGTACGCTGGGCCTCATCACCACCGACCTGGCCCTGCACGCGCCTTCGCAAATTGTGTCGGCGGTCAAATCGCGTGCGGCGGAACAGGGGGCGAGCGTCCTGATTTCCATGGTGGAGCAACCCCAGCAGTGTCAGGCCGCGCTTCAGACGCTGCTGGCACAGCGGGTGGACGCGCTGCTGGTGAATGTGCCGCTTGACGATCCGCTCGCCGAAGAGCTCGGGGCGCTGGCGTCACCCGTCCCGGTGCTGTTCCTCGATGTGGCGCCCTCAGCGCGGGTAAACAGCCTCGTGTTTAACGCGGAGCAGGGGGCGCGTCTGGGCGTTGAGCATCTGCTTTCACTGGAGCATCGGAATATTGCCCTGTTGAGCGGGCCGGAGAGCTCGGTCTCTGCACGGGCGCGCCTGGCAGGCTGGAAAGCGACGCTGGCGCAGGCGGGTCTTAACGCGGCGGCTGTGGCCTACGGTGACTGGAGCGCGGCCAGCGGTTACGAGAAGGGACACGTGCTGCTGTCGGGTGCGGTATTACCGGACGCGATTCTGGTGGCGAACGATCAGATGGCGCTCGGGGTGATGCGCGCCTGCGCGGAAAAAGGGATTGCGATCCCTGGTCAGCTTTCGGTAGTCGGGTTTGACGATACGGCCGACAGCGCCTGGTTTTCCCCGCCGCTGACGACCATTCGTCAGGCGTTTCGCGAGGCGGGCGAACGCAGCGTGGAGTGGCTGCTGGCGTCTTCCGGGGGCGAAGCGTGCCGGCAGGTTCAGCTGCCGGTGACGCTGGTTACTCGTCATTCCAGCGCGCGGCGCAACCCTAAGCAGGCCGAACGCGAGGAGCTGGCGCAGCAGCTCAGAAGTCTGGCACTCCTTGCCGAGCAGATTGCCCGCAAATAAAACTTTGTGATCGGACTCGCTACCCCGCGATTGAACGCTTTACCGTTGCCGGGTGCCAGGGCATGTTAACCAAAATTGTGAGCGCTTCGCAAAGAGGTTGCTATGTCCACCACTTCACCGCTGACCCTCAGCGCCATTCTGGCCCGTCGGGACTGGGAAAATCCGGGCGTCACCCAGTGGAACCGCCTGGCCGCACACGCGCCGTTGCACAGCTGGCGCAATGAGTCCTCGGCAAGAGAGGACGCCGGATCCGCCAGCAGGAACGTTCTCAACGGGCTATGGCGGTTTAGCTACTTTACCGCGCCGGAGCGGGTTCCTCAGTCATGGGTAACCGAAGATTGCGCGGATGCCGTTGCGATGCCCGTGCCGTCTAACTGGCAGATGCAGGGTTTCGACACGCCGATCTATACCAATGTCACCTATCCTATCCCCGTTAACCCGCCTTTCGTGCCGCAGGAAAACCCGACCGGTTGTTACTCGCTCACATTTGAGGTGGATGACGCCTGGCTTCAGAGCGGCCAGACCCGCATCATCTTTGACGGCGTGAACTCGGCGTTCCATCTCTGGTGCAACGGTCAGTGGATGGGCTATTCCCAGGACAGCCGGTTGCCCGCCGAATTTGACCTCTCAGGGGCATTACGCCCCGGGCAGAACCGCCTTGCGGTCATGGTATTGCGCTGGTGCGACGGCAGCTATCTGGAAGATCAGGACATGTGGCGCATGAGCGGCATCTTCCGCGATGTGACCTTGCTGCATAAACCCGAGACGCAGATTTCCGATTATCACGTCGTGACGGATCTGAATGCGGAGCTGGACCGCGCGGTGCTGAAGGTGGATGTCGTGCTGGCAGGCGATGGCTTTGCGGACTGCGAGGTGGCCTTTACCCTGTGGCGCAATGGGGAAAAATGCGCCAGCGTCTCCCGGCGTCCAGGGTCTGCCATCGTCGACGAGCGCGGCAGCTGGGCAGAGCGCTTAACGGCGGCGATCCCCGTTGACCAACCCGCGCTCTGGAGCGCTGAAACGCCGGAGCTGTATCGCCTGACGATTGCGCTTCTTAACCCGCAGGGTGAGGTGCTGGAAGTTGAGGCGTGCGACGTTGGCTTTCGCCGCGTTGACATCAGCAATGGCCAGCTGAAGCTTAACGGTAAACCGCTGCTGATCCGCGGGGTTAACCGGCACGAGCATCACCCGGAAAACGGTCAGGTGATGGACGAAGCGATCATGCGCCGCGATATCGAAATCATGAAGCAGCACAACTTCAACGCCGTGCGCTGCTCGCACTACCCTAACCATCCGCTGTGGTACCGGCTTTGCGACCGATACGGGCTGTACGTCGTTGACGAAGCCAATATCGAAACGCACGGCATGGTGCCGATGAGCCGCCTTGCTGACGATCCGCGCTGGCTGCCCGCGATGAGCGAGCGGGTGACCCGCATGGTGCAGCGCGATCGTAATCATCCCTCGGTTATCATCTGGTCCCTGGGCAATGAGTCGGGCCACGGTGCGAATCACGATGCGCTGTACCGCTGGCTGAAAACCACCGATCCTACGCGTCCGGTGCAGTATGAAGGCGGCGGTGCGAACACGGCGGCGACCGATATTGTCTGTCCGATGTACGCCCGGGTCGATCGGGATCAGCCCTTCCCGGCAGTGCCTAAATGGTCAATCAAGAAATGGATCGGCATGCCGGACGAAACGCGCCCGCTGATCCTCTGCGAATACGCTCACGCGATGGGAAATAGCTTCGGCGGGTTTGCGAAATACTGGGAAGCATTTCGCAGCCATCCTCGCCTGCAGGGTGGTTTTGTCTGGGACTGGGTCGATCAGGCCCTGACGAAACGGGACGACGATGGCAATACGTTCTGGGCCTACGGCGGAGACTTCGGCGATAAGCCGAACGATCGGCAGTTTTGTCTTAACGGGCTGGTGTTCCCCGATCGCACGCCGCACCCGGCGCTGTACGAGGCGCAGCGCGCCCAGCAGTTCTTTACCTTTACGCGGGTCAGCACCTCTCCGCTGGTGATTGAGGTGCAAAGCGGCTACCTGTTCCACCACACCGATAACGAAGTGCTGAACTGGACGGTTGCCCGGGATGGGGACGTGCTCGCTGCGGGCGAGGTGACGCTGGCGATGGCGCCTGAAGGCAACCAGCGTCTGGAGATTGACCTGCCGGCGCTGAAAGCCGGGCCGGGTGAGGTCTGGCTGAACGTTGAAGTACGCCAGCCGCGGGCAACGCTGTGGTCTCCGGCTGACCATCGCTGCGCGTGGGAGCAGTGGCCGCTTCCGGCTCCCCTCTTTATTTCTCCGCCAGCCCCGGCGGGCGAGCCGCCGGTGTTAACGCAAAGCGATCGCATCCTGGAGATCGTCCATCGTCAACAGCGCTGGCAGTTCGATCGCGCAACCGGAAACCTGTCCCAATGGTGGCGAAACGGCGTTGAAACGCTCCTTTCACCTCTGACGGATAACGTCAGCCGCGCGCCGCTGGATAACGACATTGGCGTGAGTGAAGCGACGCAGATCGATCCGAACGCCTGGGTTGAACGCTGGAAAGCGGCGGGCATGTACGATCTCATCTCGCGCGTGCTGCACTGTGAGGCACAGCAGCACGCAGGCGACGTGGTGGTCACAACCCAGCACGTGCTTGAGTATCGCGGCAAGGCCCTGTTCATGAGCCGTAAAGTCTGGCGGGTGGACGATAGGGGCGTTCTGCATGGTGACATTCAGATTGATGTTGCGTCTGATATCCCTGAACCCGCGCGCGTTGGCCTGAGCGTTCATCTCGCCGAAACGCCGGAAAACGTTCACTGGCTGGGTCTGGGGCCGCATGAAAACTACCCGGACAGAAAGCTGGCGGCGAAGCAGGGGCGCTGGACGTTACCTCTCGAGGCCATGCACACGCCGTATATCTTCCCGACGGAAAATGGTTTGCGCTGCGAAACCCGGGAACTTGTGGTGGGAACGCATCAGCTGAACGGCCGGTTCCATTTCTCGGTGAGCCGCTATAGCCAGCAGCAGCTGCGTGAGACCACCCATCATCACCTGCTGCGGGAAGAGCCGGGATGCTGGCTCAGCCTCGATGCATTCCATATGGGCGTGGGCGGCGACGACTCCTGGAGCCCCAGCGTCTCGCCGGAGTTCATCCTGCAGACACGCCAGCTTCGCTATACCTTCAGCTGGCAGCAGAACCCTTAACTGATCATGAAGATGCGGCCACAGAGCGTGGCCGCAGTCTTACGCCAGAATGCCGCTCAGGCCATGCAGGCTCATGTAAATCCCTACTACGGTAATCAGCGCTGCGGAGATCCACGGCGCTTTACGGGATAATTCGCTAAACCCGGGCCAGCGTTTGGTCGCGTGCCTGAGGCTTAAGGCGGCAATCGCGCCGGAAGCGACCAGCGTTAACGCCAGACCAATACTGAAGCTGAACACCAGCGTCGCGCCGAGGGCGAAATGCTTCAGCTGCAGGCAGATCAGCAGCACGGTGATGGACGCCGGACAGGGGATAAGCCCGCCGGTCAGGCCAAACATTACGATCTGTCCGGTGGTGACATTTTGACCGCTGAAGCGCCGGTTAATATCCTGCGCGTGAGCGCGCTGGTGGGCGTCCTGCCACTCTTCTTCAACCAGCGAGTGTTTGTGGTGATGATGATCATGATGGTGGTCATGGTCATGGTGGTCGTGGTGGTGATCATGGTCGTGATGATGATGATCGTGCGGCTGGCTCTCTTTCCAGGTTCGCCACGCCATCCACAGGGCGATCGCAACGATCAGCACCCCGGAGATCAGCTGGAACCAGGGTTCGGACGTGTGTGCATCCCAGCCCCGACCAAACCATAATCCCGCCATCGCAACGAGCCAGACCACCGCCGTATGGGAGAGCGTGGCCGCCAGGCCGAGCAGCACCGCCTGTTTCAGCGTGCCGCGGATGGCAACAATAAAGGCGGCCATCATTGTTTTTGAATGGCCCGGCTCCAGGCCATGTAGCGCACCGAGCAGGATAGCGCTGGGAACAAACAGCCAGGCATTGCCCTGCTGAAGGAGTGAAGCAAAATCGGTCATGGGAAAATCCGGAATGGAAAGCGTGCGGAGATACTACTCCCCCCCAGTAGTTCAATACTACCCCCCAGTAGAAAAATACTCAGGGGGAGTAGAGCGTGATATGCTTTAAAAGCCAAAAAATAAGGGATACAGAGATGTCGCATACCGTTCGAGACAAGAAGATGTTACTGACTCGCCTGAAGAAAATTCAGGGGCAGAGCACCGCTCTGGAAAAAATGCTCAACAGCGATCACGAATGCGCCGAAGTGTTACAGCAGCTGGCGGCGATCCGTGGGGCGGTCAATGGCATGATGATGCAGGTGATCGAAGGACATTTAACCGATCATGTGGTGAAAGAGCCTGAAGAAGCGCAGCGTGAAGCCGATCTTGACGTGGTGTTGCGGGTGATGAAATCCTATCTTAAGTAGCGTGCGTGCCGAGGTTATTTTCTGCCCAAAGAATAAATTCCGTCTTTGGCAGCGCTTTACTGTAAAACCATCCCTGCCCATACTGCACGCCGTGGCGGTGCAGCCAGGCGAGTTGCCCTGCGGTTTCGACGCCCTCCGCTACCATCGCCAGCTTCAGCGACTTCGCTATTTCAATGATGTGCGGCGTCACGTTTTTATACTCCAGCGCATCCACGAACGACTTATCGATTTTTAGCGTGTCGACGTCCAGATCCTGCAGATAGCTCAGGCTGGAATAGCCCGTGCCAAAATCATCAATATAGACAGGGTGGCCCGAACTACGGAATGCGGCGATAGCCGTTGCGCTAATTTTGGGATCGGCAAAGCCCCGCTCGGTGAGCTCAAGGGCGATTTGTCGGGGATGGATTTGCCACTTATTCAGGAGCTGACTCAGCAGAGGCGGCAGGATGCCGGAGGTTAAATCGGCAGGCGCGAGGTTGATGGAGATATGCTGATCCGGATAGCGTTGCAGCCAGTGGCCCATATCTTCAAACACCTTTTCGATGACGAGCTGAGTCAGCTGCGAGATGAGCCCCGTTTGCTCGGCAAGGGGGACAAAAATATCCGGCGAGAGGCAGCTTCCGTCTGGCTGCGGCCAGCGCGTCAGCGCCTCAGCGCCCACAATTTTTCCGCTACAGAGCGCCACGATGGGCTGATAGTGAACCACAAAATCGCGGCTGTTAATGGCGTCAAGCAGGCGATTGCGCGGCGACTGGATACGCCGCAGGATCCGCAGGACAAACAGTGCGGCGAGCAGGCTTATCAACATGCCGAACGGTAACCAGAAAAGAAGCTGCCGGTGCCAGGTTTCAGCGAGCGGTTTGAGCGTTGCCCACGCGACGACGGTAAATCCAAGCTCAGGTACAGACTTCATGACGTACATTGAACCGTTGTACTGCACGCTTTTCACACCCCGCTCCTGAACCATGTCGCGGATGTGAGAGTCGAGCTTGCTGCTGCTGGCGAATATGCGGTGCGTTGCGCTTCCTACCAGGGCGGCATCAATCGCTATCTCGCCGAAAGGGATCACGTCCACCAGCGAGGCAGGATCGATCATGACAAGGTAGTGGCCTTTTCCCAGCACCGTCATGTAGCGGTTAAACCCAAGATCGTTTTGCGTGGTCAGCCACGCGCTGTAACCATCTTCGGTAATACGCATCGGAGGGGGGAAAGGGGCCGAATGACTGGTTTGCTCCAGGGAGGAGCAGAGCGGTCGAAGGTTGTCGATATAAATCACTTCCTGGACATATCGCCACGAGAAAGCGACCCGGCGCATTTCCCTCAATTGCAACGGGCTACACGGCACTCCCTCAAAGGCCTGCAGGTGATCGAGCGCTTCTTTTGCCTGATCCACAACCCTGTCGGTGCGTACCAGCACGCGGGAGGCATAGTTATCCAGCGCATCGGCAAATTTATCTTCCGCCTGGCGGTGGGCCAGCCAGATGCTCAGGCAAATGGGGACCAGCACAGAAAAGATAAGTACGCCAGTCACCAGACTGACCAGATGTCGGGTTTTCATGCTGTCGTGTCCTTCCTCGTATACCCGTTCCTGGGCATTGAGTTCCCTGCCTGAAGAGAAAGATTTTACCGCGAAATGATATAGTTATAGCACGTGGTTGGCATGGTTTTCATTTTATCTCAGGCGACCAGAAAATATCGTCAGAAGAGAGGGGTTGTTTTTTCAACCTCGCCTGGATATTATTTTGTTATGTTATAACAAAACATAAAGGATTTACGATGAAACCCGATATCCACCCAGCCTATCGTACCGTGGTATTCCACGACACCAGCGCTAATGAATACTTTAAAGTCGGCTCAACCATTAAAACCGACCGCGAAATTGAACTCGACGGTGAGACATATCCTTACATCACCATCGAGGTTTCTTCAAAATCGCACCCGTTTTATACCGGTAAGCAAAAAACGTTCTCTACGGATGGCAGCGCAGCACGCTTCCGCAAGCGTTTTGGCGGTTTTCTCAATGCGAAGCGGGGCTAACCATGCAGGTACTTAACTCATTACGCAGTGCAAAGCAGCGCCACCCGGATTGCCAGATAGTCAAACGCAAGGGACGCTTATACGTGATTTGCAAATCTAATCCGCGTTTTAAGGCGGTTCAGGGACGTAAAAAAAGACGCTAAACGCGCGTTTCTCGCCAGCTTTCCAGGGATCTTTTCTGTTTGCCATCGGCAGTAAAATTGTCGGTGGCAAGCCAGCTTTCAAAGGCGTTAGCCAGCGCCGGCCACTCTTTGTCGAGAATCGAAAACCAGTCGGTATCCCGGTTACGGCCTTTTATGACCAGCGCCTGACGAAAGCGCCCCTCAAACTGAAAGCCCAGACGCAGCGCCGCTTTGCGGGAAGGCTCGTTCAGGCTATTGCACTTCCACTCATAGCGCCGGTACCCCAGGGTATCGAACACGTACCGCATCAGCAGATACTGCGCTTCTGTCGACCCTGGCGTACGGCTTAACAGAGGAGAGAAGTGAACGTGCCCCACTTCCACGACGCCGTTTTTAGGATCGATCCGCATCAGGGACAGCGTCCCGACGGGGGACTGGGTCCGGTTATCCATAACGGTAAAGTGGATGGGATCGGATAACTCACTCACGCTCGCCACCCAGTCGGCAAACTCCTCTGCGGTGGCATCGGGTTCACGCAGCAGCCACGTCCAGCTGCGGGTATCTTCGGCCAGGGAATAGGCGGAGAACAACGCGTGGGCATGCTCCACGCGCAGCGGCTCAAGCCGACAATAGTGGCCCTGAAGAACCACCCGGGACGGGTGCTGACGAGGCTGCCAGTCGATAAGGGCTTCGCCGACTGGCTGTCCAAACGCATTGAATGTATTCATCTTTATTTCCATGACGTTGAAAAGATCTCCAGATTAGTGAATTGCTGGTTCCTTAAAAAGAACCACCAGGCTATGTTTTTCTGGTACCACAAGGAGGGAAGATGAATATACCAGGTGATGAGCTTTACGCTTTGCTCCATGCTGCGCTGAAAAAGCGTGGGCAAGAGACGCTCCAGCGCGCGCTCTATCTCGCTTTGCGGGAGGCCATTCTGGGCGGAAGGCTTCGCTCCGGCAGCCAGCTACCCGGTTCACGAACGCTGGCGCAGCAGATCTCGGTTTCCCGAAACACCGTCAATGCGGCGCTGGACCAGCTCACGCTCGAAGGCTATTTGCTGCGTAACCGTCAGGGTACGCGGGTGGGGCAATTCGCTCATCGTACGATTACCCGGGCATTGCCGGATCCTGACGTCAGGCTGACAAAACGGGTCGCCCTGCTGCCCGCGCCTGTGCAGCGCGACACCCCGGTGATGGCGTTTACGCCGGGAACGCCTGCCATTAACTATTTCCCCTTGCCGCTGTGGCGGCGATTGTACGATCGCGTCCTGCGCGATGAGGGGAGTGCCCTGTTAGGCTATGGCGACCCGGCCGGCGAGCAGTCGCTGCGGGCCGCGATTGCCCGGCATCTCGCCCTGTCCCGCGGTATCGACTGCGACGCCAGCCAGATAGTGATAACCGAAGGAGCGCTTGAGGGCGTCAATCTCTGCACGATGCTGTTAAGCGAGCCTGGCGATGTCGTCTGGGTAGAAAACCCCGGCTATAGCGGGGCAAAGAGTGCGTTTGTTAAAACCGGCCTGGCAATGACGGGAATACCGGTAGATGACGAGGGAATGTGCTGGGAAGGGCTGGATGCGCCCGCTCCTTCACTGATTTTTACCTCACCTTCGCATCAGTTCCCTTACGGGAGCGTGCTCAGCGCGCGGCGGCGGCTGGCGCTGCTGGAGCTGGCCCGGCAGCACAACGCGTGGATCATTGAAGACGATTACGACAGCGAGTTCCGCTATGCCGGTGAGCCCGTACCGGCGATGCTGGGAATGGTCAACAATGCCCCTGTTGTGTATCTGGGGACGTTCAGTAAAACGCTGTTTCCATCGCTCAGAATGGGGTTCATGGTGTTACCGCCAGCTCTGGCGAAAGCGGCTCGCCCGGCCATCGGCTCGCTGTTGCGCGGAGGGCATCGTGCGGAGCAGCGTACCCTGGCGCTGTTTATTGAAGAAGGTCATTACGCCCGTCATCTTGCCGCCATGCGTCGGCTCTACCGTAAGCGCTACCGCCAGCTGCGGGAGGTGCTGGGCGCAGAGCTGCATTCTCCGCACCGCATTCTGGCAGGCGAAGGGGGAATGCATCTGGCGCTGGCGATAGACGGTATTGACGACCAGAGGCTGGTGGAGCAGGCGAGGGCGTTTCAGCTGGCACCCGCTGCGCTGAGCGGGTACTACCTGGAGGCGAAGCAGGGGCAAACCGGTCTGGTTTTAGGTTACGGCAATACCTCTGCTTCTCAGTTTGCGCCGGGGATCCGACGTCTGCAGACGTTAATTACGCAGCAGCAGGGCGGGAAAGGGTAAAGACATCATAGAAAGAGAGCTGACCTTTGGTGGAGACCATTTTCTGCAGCTTCTCTTTTTGCCCGGCTTCAACCGCCGGAGAGTGCATAATGTTTTCGATCAGCTCTTCTGGCACGTAACGCGTGTTGTACCATTCGCCGTTGTAGCAGACCCGAAAATCGAGCACGTCGATATCTTCGTAGCGGTAGCGCGGATTCACGTCGAAAAAGAAAAAGGCGTTAAAGACGACAAACAGTACAACCAGCAGCCAGACGGAGTCCACCAGCGTTTCGGATGTCAGCATCACAACAAGCGTCGCCAGCCAGGCGGCATACATGGCGACAAACAGTCCAGGATGTTTGCGAATAAAGCTAATGCTAAAGCGCGGGCGATTGTCGCGCTTTTCGCGGAGGTTGAGATCGTCGATGGTGGCGGTAAGCAGGCGCTGTATCTCGGTCATTATTTGCCTTCATGAGAGTTGACAATACAGGGTGTCTGCCAATTTTAGGGGAGCCATCAGGCTGAAAAAAGTAACAGTCTGGCGCTAAAAGACTATAACAGTTGACTCCCCGCAATCTCACAGGGTTTTGATGATTTTTGCCGGATTGCCGCCAACGACGACGTTAGCCGGGACGTCTTTCGTCACGACGGCGCCGGAGGCCACCACCACATTATCACCAATGGTGACGCCGGGGTTAATGACCGCCCGGCCACCAATCCAGACGTTATTGCCAATATTGACGGGTTTTCCAAACTCCACGCCGCTGTTTCGTTCCTCCGCATCCAGGGGATGGGTGGCCGTATAAATATGAACACCCGGCGCGAGCATGCAGTTATCGCCAATATGAACAGGGCATACATCCAGCATCACGCAGTCGAAGTTAGCGTAAAAGTTTTTGCCCAGATAAATGTTATATCCATAGTCGCAGCGGAAGCTCGGCTCTATATAAGCGCCTGCGCTTTGTCCAAGAAGTTCAGCCAGAATGTTCTGTCGTTCTGTTTTTTCATCAG
This sequence comes from Enterobacter sp. WP_7_1, assembly GCF_003688535.1. Lineage (NCBI taxonomy): Bacteria > Pseudomonadati > Pseudomonadota > Gammaproteobacteria > Enterobacterales > Enterobacteriaceae > Enterobacter > Enterobacter sp. WP_7_1. The sequence goes on from NZ_REFK01000001.1 coordinate 198,016, forward strand.
GCGCGGTGTGGTTATAGCGGTAAACCAGATGGCGGGCCCGCAGTCGGTCAGCCCGTAACGTCTCATCGCCGGGGCGGTAATGTTCACCGGCAATCATTTTCTGTTTTTCTAAGCTCATTGGAAACCTCTCTGGATATGATTACCGAAGGGTAATCGGAACAGGCCGGAAGGGGAACGTTCCCGAAAAGCCGATGTGACTGGCGTCACAACATTGCTGCTGATGAACACGTTTTACACGGAGACCTGGCTTACGCACAGGGAGCATAACGGGATAGGTAAATACTCAGAACGAGGCGTAGAACTCTACAGACACCCTTCAAAGATTAACGGACAAATTTCCACACAGAAGTAGGGATTTTGTCATACAGTTTATTCATTGTCAGTTCAGCAAGACGATGGTCAGCGGCTGAATAAAATACCGCCAGTTCATTATCAGAAAGCTCGTATTTATTCTTTTCAATGACGCGCTCAAGCGTGTCAATTGACTGACAACGTCGTAAGCGCATCAAATAATCGATTTTTGTGAGTGGTTTATCAGACATAAATTCACCTTAGTAATTGTAATAATTTTAACAGGAAAGACTCACCGGGTTAGCTCTGCTCACGTTGACGAAACAGCGGAATAGCCGATTTCCCGATTTACGCCATTTTTGCAAATCCTGAGCGTTAATGCCGTAACTGCTGAACAACATAAAGGTGTCGTCCAGGTATTCATCAATTTGCTCAATGAGCTTATTATCTTCATTGTACTTAATTTTATAATTAAGTGCGAAGGTTGCGATATGCTCTATCAGCTCATTCAACTGTAAATTGATGGCAGACGTTGGGTCGTTTACCCAGCCATGGTTACTTTCATCAAGATTGGCAAGGCAGTCATGGTACAAGGATTCGCAGAGAAATTTCAACTGCGCGATATCATGCCTTTTTGGCGAGTACTCGTCCATAGCGCATCCCCTTCTGAGTGATTTCTTACTCACCGAACATCATTGTCGGGATGGATACAACTGACTTAGCTACATGAGTGCTGTGTTCCTGATAACCTAACTATAAGCCACTCCTTCCTGGATTTCACCGCGCTATTACGAAAAATTACAAATAAAACCGCAGGCTGGGAGCGTGCAAGCAAATGGTCACCCTGGACTCAACGTTTTTATCCAAATTAACGACGGGGTTTTATCGCTTCCTTACGTTTCATCGGCTTAGCAAAAATGATGAGAAAAGTTCAGATTCAGACTTATCTTTGTAAGAACTTCTTATTAGGAATATTCCTAATACCTTAAGCGGGGAAATGAAATTAAAAAAATCCTGAATTCACCGATTAAGTTATCAGTTAATTATGATATGTCTATTTAAGATGGCAGAAAATAAATAGAACCACAATAAGCGTAATTTATGATTTTTTCTGAAAATGAAAAAGGCCGCTAATGCGGCCTTTTTATCATGTGAAACCGGTATCAGTGAGGTTCTACCGAATGACTGTGTTCAACATCTTCATTCTTTCGGCTAAAGCGGCGGCGAACCACCACGAAGAACACCGGTACGAAGAAGATAGCCAGTACGGTCGCGGTAACCATACCGCCCATCACGCCTGTACCTACTGCGTTCTGCGCGCCGGAACCTGCACCGGAGCTGATAACCAGCGGCAGTACGCCGAGGATAAACGCCAGTGACGTCATCAGGATTGGGCGCAGACGCATACGAACCGCCTCAAGCGTCGCCTCAATAAGGCCTTTGCCTTCTTTCTCCATCAGATCTTTGGCGAATTCAACGATAAGTATCGCGTTCTTCGCCGACAAGCCAATGGTTGTCAGCAGGCCTACCTGGAAGTAAACGTCGTTGGTCAGTCCACGGAACGTTGCCGCAAGCAGCGCACCGATAACCCCGAGTGGAACCACCAGCATAACGGAGAACGGAATCGACCAGCTCTCGTACAGTGCAGCCAGACACAGGAAGACCACAATCAGTGAAATGGCGTACAGAGCAGGGGCCTGGTTACCGGACAGACGTTCCTGATAGGACATACCGGTCCAGTCGTAGCCGATACCCGCAGGCAGTTTGCTTGCCAGTTCTTCCATCAGGTTCATGGCTTCACCGGTGCTTCGGCCCGGAGCAGCCTGACCCAGGATCTCCATCGATGGCAGACCGTTATAGCGTTCCAGACGCGGTGAACCGTATTCCCAGCGTGAGGTTGAGAACGCCGAGAACGGTACCATCTGACCATTGCTGCCGCGCACGAACCAGCTGTTGATATCGTTTGGCAACATACGGTACTGCGCCTCGGACATCACGTACACTTTCTTCACACGACCGCGGTCGATGAAGTCGTTAACGTAGCTACCGCCCCAGGCAGCGCCCAGCGTGGTGTTGATGTCACTGATGGATACGCCCAGCGCCTGGGCTTTCTCCTGGTCGATATCGATCTTGTACTGCGGCGTATCTTCCAGGCCGTTTGGACGCACGCCAACCAGCAGGTCAGGGTGTTTAGCGACTTCACCAAACAGCTGGTTACGCGCCTGCGTCAGTTTTTCGTGACCCAGACCGCCCTGGTCAATCAGCTGGAAGTCGAAGCCGGTTGCGGTACCCAGTTCAACAATCGCTGGCAGGTTAAAGGCGAAGACCATCGCATCTTTAATCTGCGAGAAGGTGCCCATTGCACGGCCGGTGATGGCTTCAACCTTGTTCTTTTCGCCCGGACGTTCAGACCAGTCTTTCAGAGAAACGAAGGCAATACCGGTGTTCTGACCACGACCCGCAAAGCCAAAGCCGTTAACCGCAAACACGGATTCAACGTTGTCTTTCTCTTTGGTGAGATAGTAGTCCGTCACTTCATCCAGCACTTTCTGGGTACGCTCTTGCGAGGCACCCGCCGGAAGCTGTGCCATCGTCAGGAACACGCCCTGGTCTTCATCTGGCAGGAACGAGCTTGGCAGACGAACGAACAGGAAGGCCATGCCCACCACGATGATGATATAGAGCAGCAGGTAACGACCGGTGCTGCGGAGGATGTTGCCCACGCTGTCGGTGTAGTGGTGCGTGCTCTTATCGAACATGCGGTTAAACCAGCCGAAGAACCCTTTATGCTCGCCGTGACCGCCTTTCTGAATCGGCTTCAGCATGGTGGCACACAGGGCAGGGGTCAGGATCAACGCTACCAGCACCGACAGCGCCATCGCGGAAACGATGGTAATGGAGAACTGACGGTAAATCGCACCGGTTGAGCCCCCGAAGAAGGCCATCGGGATAAATACCGCAGACAGCACCATCGCGATACCGACCAGCGCGCCCTGGATTTGACCCATTGATTTACGGGTCGCTTCCTTCGGCGGCAGACCTTCCTCCGCCATCACACGCTCGACGTTCTCGACCACGACGATGGCGTCATCCACCAGCAGGCCGATGGCGAGCACCATCCCGAACATCGTCAGGGTGTTTATCGAGTAGCCAAATATCGACAGGATCGCAAAGGTCCCGAGCAATACCACCGGCACGGCAATCGTTGGGATAAGCGTCGCGCGGAAGTTTTGCAGGAACAGGTACATCACCAGGAAGACCAGGATGATCGCCTCAACCAGCGTCTTAACCACTTCGTGAATCGAGATTTTGACGAACGGCGTGGTGTCGTACGGGTAAACGATTTTCAGACCTGACGGGAAGAACGGTTCCATCTTCTTCAGCTCTGCGCGGATCGCCGTGGCGGTGTCCAGGGCGTTAGCGCCTGTCGCCAGTTTGATACCCAGACCGGAAGCCGGTTTACCGTTAAACTTCGCGATGATGTCGTAGTTCTCACCGCCCAGCTCAACTTTCGCCACGTCGCGCAGGCGAACCTGCGAACCGTCCTGATTCACTTTCAGCAGAATTTTGCTGAACTCATCGGCAGAGGTCAGACGGGTCTGCGCGATGATCGAGGCGTTAAGCTGCTGGCCTTTCACCGGCGGTGTACCGCCTAACTGACCGGCCGCTACCTGGGCGTTCTGCGCTTTAATTGCGCTGATCACGTCAACCGGGGTCAGCTGGAAGTTGTTCAGCTTGTTCGGATCCATCCAGATACGCATCGCGTACTGAGAACCGAACAGCTGCACGTCACCCACACCGGAAGTACGGCTGATGGCGTCCTTCATGTTGGCGCCCACGTAGTCGGAAATATCCTCCTGCGTCATGGTGCCGTTGGTGTTGATAACGCCGACAACCATCAGGAAGCTGCTGGACGATTTCTCGACGCTCACACCCTGCTGTTGTACTTCCTGCGGCAGCAAAGGCATTGCCAGCTGCAGTTTGTTCTGCACCTGAACCTGCGCAATGTCCGCATCCGTACCTGACTGGAAGGTCAGGGTGATCTGCACTGTACCGGTGGAGTCACTGTTTGAGGACATGTACATCAGGTTATCGATACCGTTCATGTTCTGTTCGATAACCTGGGTAACGGTGTCCTGCACCGTTTTCGCATCAGCCCCCGGGTAGGTTGCGGAAATTGTCACCGCCGGTGGCGCAATCGTTGGATATTGCGCGACAGGCAGCTTCAGGATCGCAAGTCCCCCGGCCAGCATGATGATAATGGCGATCACCCACGCAAATATGGGGCGATCGATAAAGAAATTAGGCATGTCTTAACGGCTCCTGTTTAAGTTAAGACTTGGTTTGTTCTGACTGGCCAGCGGCCGAAGCTTGTTGTTTATCGTCAGATTTCACTTCCTGTGCTTTAACCTGCGCGCCAGGACGAACTTTTTGCAAACCAGTAACAATCACGCGATCGCCATCTTTCAGACCTTCCGTCACCAGCCATTTATCGCCAATCGCCTGGGTGGCGGTGATATTGCGCGTTTCGACTTTGTCATCAGCCCCAACAACCAGCGCGCTCGCATCGCCGCGTGGCGTACGGGTCACACCCTGCTGTGGAACCAGAAGTGCGGTTGGATTCGTTCCTTCTTCCAGACGCGCGCGAACGAACATACCTGGCAGCAGATTTTTGTCAGGGTTCGGGAAAATCGCACGTAAGGTGATGGAACCGGTAGTCTGGTCGACCGTCACGTCAGAGAATTCCAGGGTACCTTCCTGCGGGAACTTAATACCGTCGTTGGTAATCAGCTCCACCTTGGCTTTACCGTTTTCCTGTTTCAGGGTGCCGTTAGCCAGCTCCTGTTTCAGGCGCAGGAAATCGTTGCTGGACTGCGTCACGTCAACGTAGATCGGATCGAGCTGCTGCACGGTCGCCAGCGCATTGGTCTGACCGTTCTGCACCAGCGCCCCTTCCGTGACGGAAGACTTACCAATACGACCGCTGATAGGGGAGGTCACTTTGGTATAGGCCAGGTTAATGCGCGCGGTTTCGACAGCCGCTTTGGCTGCCACCACGGCCGCGTTAGCCTGCTGTGCATCGGCCAGAGCGGTATCGTAATCCTGTTGGCTGATGTACTTAGTGCCAAGCAGCTTTTGGTAGCGGTTCAACGTCAGCTGAGCAATTTTGGCCGCGGCTTGTGCTTTCGCCAGGTCACCTTTCGCACTTTCATAAGAGGCCTGATAGGTTGCTGGATCAATCTGATACAGAGACTCACCGGCTTTCACATCACCACCTTCGGTGAAGTTACGCTTCAGGATAATGCCGCTAACCTGAGGACGCACTTCCGCAATGCGGTAAGCATTGGTACGGCCTGGTAATTCGGTGGTGATTTGTAGAGGTTCAGATTTGAGCGTCACGACGCCTACTTCTGGCGCCTGCTGAGCTCCTTGTTGAGCTGGTTTGTCGTCACATCCTGTTAGCGCTAAGCTGCCTGAGAGCATCAGAACGACCGCCAGAGGCGTTAACCCTCTGTTTTTGTTCATATGTAAACCTCGAGTGTCCGATTTCAAATTGATCAAGGGTCCTGAGTCTAAAAACCCATTGCTGCGTTTATATTATCGTCATGCTATGGTACATACATTCACAAATGTATGTAAATCTGACTCCTGTAAATTCACCCACCTATGGCACGAAAAACTAAACAACAAGCGCTGGAAACCCGACAACACATTCTGGATGTGGCAATACGTTTGTTCTCGCAGCAGGGTGTTTCATCCACCTCGCTGGCGCAGATTGCTCAGGCTGCCGGTGTGACGCGAGGAGCGATTTACTGGCATTTTAAAGATAAGTCAGATCTGTTCAGTGAAATCTGGGAGCTTTCAGAGTCCAGCATTAGCGATCTCGAGAGTGAGTATCGGGCAAAATTCCCTGACGATCCACTCTCAGTATTGAGAGAAATATTAGTATATATCCTTGAAGCAACGGTAGTTGAAGAACGTCGCAGATTAATGATGGAGATTATTTTTCATAAATGCGAGTTCGTGGGCGAGATGGCGGTGGTGCAGCAGGCGCAACGCAGCCTTAGCCTGGAGAGCTATGATCGTATTGAGCAGAACCTGAACCTGTGTATGCAGGCAAAACTATTACCGGCCAATCTCTTGACCCGACGGGCGGCAATCCTGATGCGCAGCTACATTTCCGGTCTGATGGAAAACTGGCTTTTCGCGCCGCAATCCTTTGACCTCAAAGAGGAAGCCCGCAGCTACGTGGCGATTTTACTGGAAATGCTACAGCTCTGCCCCACGCTGCGCAGCGACGCGCCTTCGCTAACGGCCTGATCCCTTTCCAGGATTTATCTCAGAGGATAACGTTCGCGCTATTCTGCTTTCAGCGAGCGTGATATTCTTCACGCCGGACTATTTTCGGTCATCTTCTGACATCATTCACAACTATGCTGCCCATCAATCGCTCGCAACATCCTGTTTTTGCATTGCTCTTTGCGATGCTGTTTTTCTTCGCCACGGCGCCGCTGACCTGGGCCCGCGCCGATAACAGCAATGATATTCCCTCGCGCGGCGATGTTCAGTCGCAGCTCGACACGCTGAACAAACAAAAAGATCTCTCCCCTCAGGATAAACTCGTCCAGCAGGACCTGACGGAAACGCTGGAAACGCTGGATAAAATTGAACGCATCAAAGCGGAAACCGTCCAGCTTCGTCAGAAGGTGGCGCAGGCGCCTGAAAACATGCGTAAGGCCACCGACGCGCTGAATGCCCTCAGCGATGTGGATAACGACGACGAGACGCGCAAGACGCTCTCGACGCTCTCCTTACGCCAGCTGGAGTCTCGCGTCGCGCAACTGCTCGACGACCTGCAAACCGCGCAGTCCGACCTCGCGACCTATAACAGCCAGCTTGTCTCGCTGCAGACCCAGCCCGAGCGCGTGCAAAACGCGATGTACGCCGCGTCTCAGCAGCTGCAGCAGATCCGCAACCGTCTGAACGGCACGACGGTCGGCGAAGGCACGCTGCGCCCGACGCAGCAAACCCTGCTGCTGGTTCAGCAGACCTTGCTCAATGCGCAAATCGAACAGCAGCGTAAAAGCCTTGAAGGGAATACGGTGCTGCAGGACACGCTTCAGAAACAGCGTGATTACGTCACCGCGAATATTAATCGCCTGGAACACCAGCTTCAGCTGTTGCAGGAGGCGGTAAACAGCAAGCGCCTGACCCTGACGGAAAAAACCGCCCAGGAGGCCGTATCCCCTGACGAAACCGCCCGCATTCAGGCGAATCCGTTGGTGAAACAGGAGCTCGAGGCCAACCACCAGCTTAGCCAGCGCCTGATACTGGCGACGGAAAACGGTAACTCGCTGGTTCAGCAAAATATCAAAGTGAAGAACTGGCTGGATCGCGCGCTGCAGGCCGAGCGCAACATCAAAGAGCAGATTGCGGTCCTGAAGGGCAGCCTCCTGCTGTCGCGTATTCTCTACCAGCAGCAGCAGACGCTCCCGTCCGCCGATGAGCTGGAGGACATGACCAACCGCATTGCGGATTTACGTCTGGAACAGTTTGACGTCAACCAGCAGCGCGATGCCCTTTTCCAGAGCGACACCTTTGTCGCCAAAATTGAAGAGGGGCATTCCAGCGACGTGAACCCGGAAGTGCACGACGCGCTGCTCCAGGTCGTCGATATGCGTCGCGAGCTGCTGGACCAGCTCAACAAACAGCTGGGTAACCAGCTGATGATGGCCATTAACCTGCAAATCAACCAGCAGCAGCTGGTGAGCGTCTCGAAAAGCCTGCAGGAGATCCTGACCCAGCAGATTTTCTGGGTGAACAGCAACAAGCCGATGGACTGGGACTGGATTAAATCCTTCCCGGAGACGCTGAAAACGCAGATCAAGAGCATGAAAATCACCGTAAACTGGGAGAAAGCCTGGCCTGCGGTGACGATTGCCTTGCTGGCGGGATTACCGCTGCTGCTGATTGCCGGCCTGATCCGCTGGCGTCTGGGATGGCTAAAAAAATATCAGGCGAAGCTGGCGTCCGAAGTGGGGCAGCTGCGCAACGACAGCCAGCTTCATACGCCAAAAGCGATTCTGATCGATCTCATCCGCGCCCTGCCGGTGTGCCTGATTATTCTGGCCGTGGGCCTGATTCTGCTCACCATGCAGCTCAACGTCAGCGATCTGCTGTGGGCGTTCAGTAAAAAACTGGCGCTGTTCTGGCTGGTATTTGGCGTGTGCTGGAAGGTGCTGGAAAAAGACGGCGTGGCGGTGCGTCATTTCAACATGCCTGCGCAGCTGACCAGCCACTGGCGTCGTCAGATTGTGCGCATCAGCCTGGCGCTCCTGCCGCTGCACTTCTGGTCGGTTGTCTCTGAGCTTTCCCCGCTGCATCTGATGGATGACGTGCTGGGCCAGCTGGTCATCCTGCTGAACCTGCTGCTGATTGCGATCCTGATGTGGCCGATGTGCCGCGACAGCTGGCGTGATAAAGAGTCCCACAATATTCGCCTGGCCACCGTGACGGTGCTGGCGATCATTCCGCTGGCGCTGATGGTGCTGACGGCAACGGGCTACTTCTACACCACGCTGCGCCTGTCCGGGCGCTGGATTGAAACGGTCTATCTGGTGATCGTCTGGAACCTGCTCTATCAGACCGTGCTGCGCGGCCTGAGCGTGGCGGCCCGCCGCATCGCCTATCGCCGTGCTATCGCGCGTCGTCAGCATCAGGTGAAAGAAGGAGCCGAGGGTGCGGAACCGCAGGAAGAGCCGACCATCGCCCTGGAGCAGGTTAACCAGCAGACGCTGCGCATCACCATGCTGGTGATGATCGCCCTGTTTGCGGTGATGTTCTGGGCTATCTGGTCCGATCTTATTACCGTTTTCGCCTATCTCGACAGTATTACCCTCTGGCAATACAACGGTACCGAAGCGGGCGCGGCGGTCATGAAAAGCGTGACCATGGGCAGCCTGCTGTTTGCGCTGGTGTCGTCGGTGGTGGCCTGGGCGTTGATTCGCAACCTGCCAGGCCTGCTCGAAGTGCTGCTCCTGTCACGTCTGAATCTTCGCCAGGGGGCTTCCTACGCCATTACTACGATCCTCAACTACGTGATCATTATTGTTGGGGCGATGACGGTCTTTGGCTCGCTTGGCGTTTCGTGGGATAAACTGCAGTGGCTGGCGGCCGCCCTCTCGGTCGGTCTTGGTTTTGGCCTGCAGGAGATCTTCGGTAACTTTGTGTCCGGCCTGATTATCCTGTTCGAACGCCCGGTACGAATCGGCGATACCGTCACCATCGGCACCTTCTCCGGTACGGTCAGCAAGATCCGTATTCGTGCCACCACCATCACCGACTTCGATCGCAAAGAGGTGATCATCCCGAACAAAGCGTTCGTGACCGAGCGCCTGATCAACTGGTCGCTCTCGGATACGGTGACGCGCGTGGTGATCCGCCTGGGCGTAGCCTATGGATCGGATCTGGAGAAGGTGAAAGAGGTGCTGCTCAAGGCGGCGTCAGAACATCCGAAAGTGATGCACGATCCGGCTCCGGCGGTCTTCTTCACCACCTTTGGGCCAAGCACGCTGGATCACGAGCTGCGTTTATACGTGCGCGAGCTGCGTGACCGCAGCTACACGGTGGATGAGCTTAACCGCTCTATCGATCGTCTGTGCCGTGAAAACGATATTAATATCGCCTTCAACCAGCTTGAGGTTCACCTGCGCAACGAGAAGGGTGATGAGCATACGGAAGTGAAGCGCGACATCAAGGGTGACGATCCGACTCCGGCGTAATCTATTATTTTCCCTCTGCCCTCAGGGGCGAGGGAACGATTTCCCCCCTCTCCCTCAGGGAGAGGGCCGGGGTGAGGGTAATTTACCTTCAAAATCCCGCCGCACAATCTCCAGTGCCTTAAGCACCGTTTCGGCGGGGATCTCATGATTCTCCAGCAGCATAATCAAATCGACGGCCAGCTTGACCTCATCGGGTGCATTTTCCAGTGACATGGGTGTGGCTCCTGTTAACGGGTCAAACGTTCAATGACGCGCTCAATCTCATCCCGCGCCTGACGGCAGCGGACGATGCGTCCTTCCAGCGCGCTAATCTCGCGCATCAATAGCTGCTGTTCCTCCAGCGTTTCGCTGTTGTTCAGCCGCACTTCGCGTTCGCGCTTCATCTCAAACAGCCGGCGCTCAAACTCCTGGTTCTCCAGCCGCTTGCGCTGCCATTTACCGAGCCCCGGCGAGGCGCTGTCCCAGGCGCGCAGCGGCCAGGCGGCGATTTCGCGATGCAGAGCGGTGATCTGTTCAGTGAGATGCTCCGCAAGCCACGCCACCTGTTCCTGCTGTTCACTCTCAACCGCATGGCGAAGCTCGTCGAGGTTCGTCTGCGCTTCCGCCAGGTAATCCTGAATGACGGTGCTGCGGGTACGAAAAAGCTGCCGGTCAAAGCGCGGTTTCAGCGTGGCGTGCCCCATCAGCGGTGTAGCCTGCTCCCGCAGAGCAATCAGCTGATTTTGCAGCCTCTCAAGAAGCAGTGCTGTTTTCAAGGCGCTCTCCAGTGGTAAAGTAGCCGTTCAGTTTGATAACGATTCGCATTATGAAGCGTACTATTTTAATCATCATTGGCTGGCTCGCGGTAGTGCTTGGCACGCTGGGCGTGTTTTTACCCTTGCTGCCGACCACCCCGTTTATCCTGCTGGCGGCCTGGTGCTTCGCCCGCTCGTCGCCGCGTTTTCACCACTGGCTGCTCTATCGTTCATGGTTTGGCGGCTATCTGCGGCACTGGCAAAAACACCGGGCCATGCCGCCCGGCGCGAAGCCGCGCGCGATAGCGGTGATCCTCATCACCTTCGCTATTTCATTATGGCTGGTGAAAATGATGTGGGTACGCATTCTGCTGCTGGCGATCCTCTCCTGCCTGCTTATCTTCATGTGGCGGATCCCCGTGGTTGATGAAAAGCAACAAAAGCACTGAAGCCTCATCATGGCTGTTGCAATTATCACGCGCAGCCAGTAAATTCGACCGTTTTCGAGCACAGGTGCGCCTGGTCAAAGGTTAAACAATTGTTGCCTTGGCCGACTCGTTGCGCGCTGTGAGTAACACTGTTTCATTTAGGCAAAACCGATGACCGCAACTGCACAGCAGCTTGAATATCTGAAAAACAGCATCAAAAGCATCCAGGACTATCCAAAGCCTGGCATTCTTTTCCGTGATGTCACCAGCTTGCTGGAAGACCCGAAAGCGTACGCGCTCAGCATTGAACTGCTGGTCGAGCGTTATAAAAACGCCGGGATCACCAAAGTAGTAGGTACCGAAGCCCGTGGCTTCCTGTTTGGCGCACCGGTTGCGCTGGCAATGGGCGTGGGTTTTGTGCCGGTGCGTAAGCCGCGCAAACTGCCGCGTGAAACCATTGCTGAGAGCTACGAACTGGAGTACGGCACCGATCAGCTGGAGATCCACGTTGATGCGATCAAACCTGGCGACAAGGTGCTGGTGGTCGACGACCTGCTGGCAACCGGCGGTACCATTGAAGCGACCGTGAAGCTGATCCGTCGTCTGGGTGGTGAAGTGACCGACGCGGCATTCATCATCAACCTGTTCGATCTCGGCGGTGAACAGCGCCTGGAAAAACAGGGCATTACCAGCTACAGCCTGGTGCCTTTCCCGGGTCATTAATCCCGGTTTTCACAACCTCGCTCAATGGGTGAGGTTGTGATAGCATTCCCCTCCATAAATTCACCTTCCAGCGTTGCAGAGCCTGCCCATGAGTTATCAGGTGTTAGCCCGTAAATGGCGACCACAAACCTTTGCTGACGTTGTCGGTCAGGAACATGTGCTGACGGCCCTGGCGAACGGCTTGTCGCTAGGTCGCATCCATCACGCCTATCTTTTCTCCGGCACCCGCGGCGTCGGTAAGACTTCTATTGCCCGCTTGCTGGCAAAAGGTCTTAACTGCGAAACCGGGATCACCGCCACGCCGTGCGGCGTGTGTGATAACTGCCGGGAGATCGAGCAGGGGCGTTTTGTCGATCTGATCGAGATCGACGCCGCCTCGCGCACCAAAGTGGAAGATACCCGCGATCTGCTCGATAACGTGCAGTACGCCCCGGCGCGCGGCCGCTTCAAGGTCTACCTGATCGATGAAGTGCACATGCTGTCGCGCCACAGCTTTAACGCCCTGCTGAAAACGCTGGAAGAGCCGCCCGCGCACGTGAAGTTCCTGCTGGCGACCACCGATCCGCAAAAGCTGCCGGTCACGATCCTGTCGCGCTGCCTGCAGTTCCACCTGAAGGCGCTGGACGTTGAGCAGATCCGCGCTCAGCTTGAGCACATTCTTGATGAAGAGAAGATCGTTCACGAGCCGCGCGCCCTGCAGCTGCTGGCCCGCGCGGCGGACGGCAGCCTGCGTGATGCGCTCAGCCTGACCGACCAGGCGATTGCCAGCGGTGACGGCAAGCTCTCCGCCGAGGCGGTCAGCACCATGCTCGGCACGCTGGATGACGATCAGGCGCTGTCGCTTATCGAAGCGATGATTGCCGCCAACGGCGAACGCGTGATGTCGCAGGTGAATGCCGCCGCTGCCCGGGGTATCGAATGGGAAGGACTGCTGGTTGAGATGCTCAGCCTGCTGCACCGCGTGGCGATGCTGCAGCTTTCTCCGTCCGCCATCGGTGCGGATATGGCCGCTATCGAACAGCGGATGCGTGAACTTGCCCGCACCGTGCCGCCTGCCGACGTGCAGCTGTATTACCAGACGCTGCTGATTGGCCGCAAAGAGTTACCGTTCGCGCCGGACCCCAGAATGGGCGTTGAAATGACGCTGCTGCGCGCGCTGGCGTTCCACCCGCGCATGCCATTGCCGGAGCCGGAAGCGCCGCGGCAGTCTTTCGCGCCGGTCGCCCCTACGGCGGTGATGTCGCCGCAGCAGGTGCGACCGCAGCCGACACCGCCGCCACAGCAGAACGTGCCGCTGTCGGATGCCACCAGTTCGGTGCTTGCCGCACGCAGCCAGCTGCAGCGTGCGCAGGGAGTAACCAAACCAAAAAAGAGTGAACCGGCAGCGCCAGGAAGAGCGCGGCCGGTGAACAACGCCGCGCTTGAACGACTGGCCTCGGTAACGGAGCGCGTACAGTCGCGTCCTGCACCGTCCGCGCTCGAGCAGAAAGCCCCGGTGAAAGAAGAGGCTTACCGCTGGAAGGCAACCACCATCACCGAAGAGGTGAAGGAAGAGGTCGCCACGCCGAAAGCGCTGAAAAAGGCGCTGGAGCATGAGAAAACGCCGGAGCTTTCCGCGAAGCTTGCCGAAGAGTCCATAGTGCGCGACGCCTGGGCCGCCGAGGTCAGCAAACTTCAGCTGCCTAAGCTGGTGGAGCAGGTCGCGCTGAATGCCTGGAAAGAGCAGGACGGCAATCAGGTGCGTTTGCACCTGCGTCCGGGTCAGCGGCACCTCAATTCCCCTGGCGCGCAAAAGGCGCTGGCCGAGGCGCTCACCGCATTACAGGGCGCGCCGGTTGAATTGACTATCATTGAAGATGATAATCCGGCAGTGAAAACGCCGCTCGAGTGGCGCCAGGCCATTTATGAAGAAAAGCTCGCGCAGGCGCGCGAGGCGATTATTGCGGATAACAACATTCAGACCCTGCGCCGGTTCTTCGACGCCGATCTGGATGAAGAGAGTATTCGCCCCATTTGATCGTGAGTCTGACTTACGGTTGTAATCCTTAAACGTGAAAGAAGAGAGAAGCCTATGTTTGGTGGAAAAGGCGGTCTGGGTGGCCTGATGAAGCAGGCTCAGCAGATGCAGGAAAAAATGCAGAAGATGCAGGAAGAGATCGCTCAGCTGGAAGTCACGGGTGAGTCCGGTGCCGGTCTGGTCAAAGTGACCATCAACGGTGCGCACAACTGCCGTCGCGTGGAAATCGACCCGAGCCTGCTCGAAGACGACAAAGAGATGCTGGAAGATCTGGTTGCAGCCGCGTTTAACGATGCCGCTCGCCGTATCGACGAAACTCAGAAAGAGAAAATGGCCTCTGTCTCCAGCGGTATGCAGCTGCCGCCTGGCTTCAAGATGCCATTCTGATGCAAACCAGTCCGCTGCTCACGCAGTTAATGGAAGCACTGCGCTGCCTGCCGGGCGTTGGCCCGAAGTCGGCGCAGCGCATGGCGTTTACGCTATTGCAGCGCGACCGCAGCGGCGGGATGCGCCTGGCGCAGGCTTTAACCCGCGCCATGTCAGAAATTGGTCACTGTGCGGATTGCCGCACCTTTACCGAGCAGGACGTGTGTAACATCTGTACGAACCCGCGTCGTCAGGAAAACGGTCAGATTTGCGTGGTGGAGAGTCCTGCGGACATCTACGCCATCGAACAAACCGGGCAGTTTTCCGGCCGCTACTTCGTGCTGATGGGGCATCTCTCCCCGCTCGACGGCATTGGCCCGGATGATATCGGTCTTGACCGCCTTGAACAGCGTCTTGAGTCCGAAACCATCAAAGAGGTGATCCTCGCCACCAACCCAACGGTGGAAGGGGAGGCAACCGCCAACTATATCGCCGAACTGTGCTCGCAGTACGGCGTTGACGCCAGCCGCATCGCCCACGGCGTGCCGGTGGGCGGCGAGCTGGAAATGGTCGACGGCACCACGCTGTCGCACTCTCTGGCCGGGCGTCACAAGATTATTTTCTGACCAAACGGAGGCTGCACGCGCGGCCTCCGCTTGAAAATCCCCCCCCTTATCCCCATCTCTCACTCAACGTTTTAAAACCCCATTAAATGGCATTGTTGAGGTCGACTTAGATGAAAGGACAAGAAACCCGTGGTTTCCAGTCAGAAGTAAAACAGCTTCTGCACCTGATGATCCATTCCCTGTATTCCAACAAAGAAATTTTCCTGCGTGAGCTGATTTCCAACGCCTCGGACGCGGCGGACAAGCTGCGCTTCCGCGCGCTGTCCAACCCGGACCTGTACGAAGGCGACGGCGAGCTGCGCGTGCGCGTCTCGTTCAATAAAGAGAACCGCACCCTGACCATCGCCGATAACGGCATCGGGATGAACCGCGATGAGGTGATCGACCACCTCGGCACCATCGCCAAATCCGGCACCAAAGCGTTCCTTGAGTCCATGGGCTCTGACCAGGCGAAAGACAGCCAGCTCATCGGCCAGTTCGGCGTGGGCTTCTACTCGGCGTTTATCGTGGCCGACAAAGTTACCGTCCGTACCCGTGCGGCAGGCGACAGCGCCGAGAACGGCGTGCTGTGGGAATCCAAAGGGGAAGGCGAATACACCGTTGATGACATCACCAAGGCGGATCGCGGCACCGAAATCACCCTGCACCTGCGCGAAGGGGAAGATGATTTCCTGAACGACTGGCGCGTGCGCTCCATCATCAGCAAATATTCCGATCACATCGCCCTGCCGGTAGAGATTGAAAAACAGGAAGAGAAAGACGGTGAAACCGTGGTTTCCTGGGAGAAGATAAACAAGGCGCAGGCGCTGTGGACGCGCAACAAGTCTGAAATTAAAGACGACGAATACAACGAGTTCTACAAGCACATCGCCCACGACTTTACCGACCCGCTGACCTGGAGCCACAACCGCGTGGAAGGTAAGCAGGAGTACACCAGCCTGCTGTACATTCCGGCACAGGCGCCGTGGGACATGTGGAACCGCGATCACAAGCACGGCCTGAAGCTGTACGTGCAGCGCGTGTTCATCATGGACGACGCCGAGCAGTTCATGCCGAACTACCTGCGCTTTGTGCGCGGTCTGATAGATTCTAACGATCTGCCGCTGAACGTCTCGCGTGAAATTCTGCAGGACAGCACCGTCACCCGTAACCTGCGCAACGCCCTGACCAAACGTGCGCTGCAGATGCTGGAAAAACTGGCGAAAGACGATGCGGAAAAATATCAGACCTTCTGGAAACAGTTCGGCCTGGTGCTGAAAGAAGGCCCGGCAGAAGACACCGCGAACGTTGAAACCATCGCCAAACTGCTGCGCTTCGCCTCTACGCATACCGACTCCTCCGCGCAGACCGTGTCGCTGGAAGAGTACGTCTCCCGCATGAAAGAAGGGCAGGAGAAGATCTACTACATCACCGCCGACAGCTACGCGGCGGCGAAGAGCAGCCCGCACCTGGAGCTTCTGCGCAAGAAAGGCATCGAAGTGCTGCTGCTTTCTGACCGCATCGACGAGTGGATGATGAACTACCTGACCGAGTTCGACGGTAAGGCGTTCCAGTCCGTAGCCAAAGCGGACGAATCCATCGACAAGCTGGCGGATGAAGTGGACGAAAGCGCGAAAGAAGCCGAGAAGGCGCTGGAGCCGTTCGTTGAGCGCGTGAAAACCCTGCTGGGCGAGCGCGTGAAAGAGGTGCGCTTCACGCACCGTCTGACCGACACCCCGGCGATTGTCACCACCGATGCGGACGAAATGAGCACCCAGATGGCGAAGCTGTTCGCTGCGGCGGGCCAGGCGATGCCGGAAGTGAAATATATCTTTGAGCTTAATCCGGATCATCCTCTGGTGAAACGCGCGGCGGATACCCAGGACGACGCCCGCTTTGCCGAGTGGGTTGAACTGCTGCTGGATCAGTCCCTGCTGGCCGAGCGCGGCACGCTGGAAGATCCTAACCTGTTCATTAAACGTGTGAATGCGCTGCTGCTGGCGTAATTGACCGCGCCTCCCCTGGTCTTCTCCCTCTCCCGTGGGAGAGGGCCGGGGTGAGGGCACCAGACCGCACCCTCCCAAATAATCTCCCCCCGTTAACCGTTTCAGCCTTCCCGCCTTCCTTGAGCGATGCCCGTTCTGGTGGTATTGTTTAGCGCTTTTGAAAAATTGAAACGACTTTTGAGGGGATTTTCGCAATGCGTATTATTCTGCTTGGCGCTCCGGGCGCGGGTAAAGGAACTCAGGCTCAGTTCATCATGGAGAAATACGGTATTCCGCAAATCTCCACCGGTGACATGCTGCGCGCCGCTGTAAAATCTGGCTCCGAGCTGGGTAAACAAGCGAAAGACATCATGGACGCAGGCAAGCTGGTAACCGACGAGCTGGTTATTGCTCTGGTCAAAGAGCGCATTGCTCAGGAAGACTGCCGTAACGGTTTCCTGCTGGACGGCTTCCCACGCACCATTCCTCAGGCTGACGCCATGAAAGAAGCGGGCATCAACGTGGACTACGTTCTGGAGTTCGACGTGCCGGACGAGCTGATCGTTGACCGTATCGTTGGCCGTCGCGTACACGCTGCTTCTGGCCGCGTTTACCACATCAAATTCAACCCACCTAAGGTTGAAGGCAAAGACGACGTGACCGGCGAAGAGCTGACCACCCGTAAAGACGATCAGGAAGAGACCGTGCGTAAACGCCTGGTGGAATACCATCAGATGACCGCACCGCTGATCGGCTACTACACCAAAGAAGCGCAGGCGGGTAACACCAAATACGCGAAAGTTGACGGCACCAAAGCCGTGGCTGACGTACGTGCAGAGCTGGAAAAAATCCTCGGCTAATCGCGCGCCTCTCACCCGGGTTCCCGGGTGAGAAATATTCTCATCTTACCTATTACAGCAATGGGTTTCGTTTAAACGCATTTCCGCTACAATTGACAACCTATCAAATGGTTAAGAGGCGTGAATGAGTCAGGCGAAAACCGGCATCCTGCTTGCCAATCTGGGCACTCCAGAAGCACCTACATCAGACGCGGTAAAACGCTACCTGCGACAATTTTTAAGCGACACGCGCGTCGTGGATTTCCCGAGACTGCTGTGGTGGCCGCTGCTGCGTGGCGTCATTCTGCCGATTCGTTCTCCGCGCGTCGCCAAACTCTATCAGTCCGTCTGGATGGAAGAGGGCTCGCCGCTGATGGTTTACAGCCGTCGCCAGGAAAAAGCGCTGGCCGCCCGCCTGCCGGATATGCCCGTCGCGCTCGGCATGAGCTACGGAAAACCGTCCCTGAAAAGCGCGGTGGAATCACTGCTGGCGCAGGGCGTGGAACATATCGTCGTGCTGGCGCTCTATCCGCAATATTCCTGCTCGACGGTGGCCGCCGTCTGGGACGAGCTGGCCCGCATTCTGGCGACCCGCCGCCGCATTCCGGGCGTGACCTTTATTCGCGACTACGCGGATAACGATCTCTACATCCAGGCGCTTGCCAACAGCGCGCGCGCGTCGTTTGAAAAGCACGGCGAGCCGGATCTGCTGCTGCTTTCCTATCACGGGATCCCGCAGCGTTTCGCCAATGAAGGGGATGATTATCCGCAGCGCTGCCGCGATACCACGCGCGAGCTGGTTTCCGCCCTTGGCCTGCCGCCGGAGAAGGTGATGATGACCTTCCAGTCGCGCTTCGGCCGCGAGCCGTGGCTGACGCCGTATACCGATGAAACCCTCAAAATGCTGGGTGAGAAGGGCGTAAAGCACATTCAGGTGATGTCGCCGGGCTTCTCGGCCGACTGTCTGGAAACGCTGGAGGAGATCGCGGTGCAAAACCGGGAATTTTTCCTTGAGGCTGGCGGCGAAAAGTACGAGTACATTCCGGCGCTTAACGACTCGCCTGAGCATATCGACATGATGGTCTCGCTGGTAACGAACAGCCGCTGATCGCACTCCGGGCCGGGTTTGTGCTACCATTCCCGGCCCATATTCTTCGTACAGTTCAGACCATGAAATTTCCCGGTAAACGCAAATCCAAACACTACTTCCCCGTCGATGCCCGCGATCCGCTCCTGCAGCAAATCCAGCCAGAAAACGAAACCAGCGCGGCATGGGTCGTCGGTATCGATCAGACGCTGGTGGACATTGAAGCGAAAGTGGATGATGCGTTTGTCGCCCGTTACGGTCTGAGCGCCGGTCACTCGCTGGTGATTGAGGACGACGTTGCCGAAGCGCTGTACCAGGAGCTGGTGCGCGAAAGCCTGATTACCCATCAGTTCGCCGGTGGCACCATCGGCAATACCATGCATAACTACTCCGTGCTGGCCGACGACCGCTCGGTGCTGCTCGGCGTGATGTGCAGCAATATCGAAATCGGTGGCTATGCCTACCGCTATCTCTGCAACACCTCCAGCCGTACCGATCTGAACTACCTTCAGGGCGTCGACGGGCCTATTGGCCGCTGCTTTACGCTGATTAGCGATTCCGGCGAGCGTACTTTTGCCATCAGCCCGGGTCATATGAACAAGCTGCGCGCCGAGAGTATTCCGGAAGAGGTGATTGCGGGCGCCTCGGCGCTGGTGCTGACTTCCTATCTGGTGCGCTGTAAGCCGGGCGAGCCGATGCCGGAAGCGACCATGAAAGCGATCGAGTACGCGAAGAAATACAACGTGCCGGTCGTTCTGACGCTGGGAACAAAATTTGTTATCGCCGATAACCCGGAGTGGTGGCAGGCCTTCCTGAAAGAGCACGTCTCGATTCTGGCAATGAACGAAGAAGAGGCCGAGGCGCTGACCGGTGAAAGCGATCCGCTGCTGGCGTCTGACAAAGCGCTGGACTGGGTAGATCTGGTGCTCTGCACCGCCGGCCCGGTTGGGCTGTACATGGCGGGCTTCACAGAAGAAGAGAGCAAGCGCAAAACCCAGCACCCGCTGCTGCCCGGTGCGATTGCCGAGTTCAACCAGTACGAGTTCAGCCGCGGCATGCGCTACAAAGACTGCGTGAATCCGCTGCGAATCTACTCTCATATCGCGCCATACATGGGCGGGCCGGAGAAGATCATGAACACCAACGGTGCGGGCGATGGCGCGCTGGCCGCACTGCTGCACGACATCACCGCTAACGCCTACCATAAAACCAACGTGCCGAACTCCAGCAAGCATAAGTTCAGCTGGCTGACCTATTCCTCGCTGGCGCAGGTGTGTAAATATGCCAACCGTGTGAGCTATCAGGTACTGAACCAGCATTCTCCGCGCTTAACGCGCGGTCTGCCGGAACGGGAAGACAGCCTCGAAGAGGCGTACTGGGACAGGTAAAAGCAAAACGGCAACCCTGGTTGCCGTTTTTAGTGTTTGTTCCCTCTCCCCGTGGGAGAGGGCAAGGGTGAGGGCACCAGACCGCTCAAAACTTAACTCGTCACAGCCTCTTCAAGCGGCGGATTCTCCAGCAGCGTCAGCATCGTATTCGCAATCTCGCGCTCGCCCATCACCACCTTATTCGCACCGCGCTCGGTAATGTACTCCACCTCGTCGTCATAGTGCGCCCGGGCGATAATCTCAATCGCTGGGCACTTCTCGCGCGCGGAAGCCACAATCTCGCCCGCTTCATAGCCGTTAGGTATGGTCAGCAGCAGCCAGCGCGCGCAGTCCAGATGCGCCAGATTCATGATCTCTTCGTTTGCCGCATTGCCCAGCACCGCACGAATACCGCGCTCGCGCAGCTCGTCGACGCGGGTGCGTGAGGTCTCAATCACCACCAGCGGAATCCCCTGCGCCATCAGCTTCTCACCGAGCAGGCTACCCACGCGGCCAAAGCCGACCAGCAGGGCGTGATTGCAAATATCCACCGGGATCTGCTTCTCTTCTTCGATGGCCTCTTCGAGCGTCTGTTCTTCCAGCGTTTCGGTTTTATCGAGGTATTTTTCCAGCAGGGCAAACAGCACCGGGTTCAGCATAATCGACAGAATCGCCCCCGCCAGCACCAGGTTTTGCCCCGCCTGCGGCAGCAGGTTCAGGGCCATGCCCAGACCGGCCAGAATAAAGGCGAACTCACCGATCTGCGCCAGGCTGGCGGCGATGGTCAACGCCGTCCGCGGGGAGTGGCCGAACATCCGCACCAGGAAGAAGGCGGCAAGCGACTTGCCAAAGATGATGATCGCCAGCGTGCCCAGCACGGCCAGCGGTTGATGAATCAGGACCATCGGGTCAAACAGCATTCCGACGGAGACGAAGAACAGCACGGCGAAGGCATCGCGCAGCGGCAGAGTGTCGTGCGCCGCGCGGTGGCTCAGCTCGGATTCGTTCAGCACCATCCCGGCGAAGAACGCGCCCAGAGCAAAGGAGACATCAAACAGCTCAACGGCACCAAAAGCGATACCCAGCGCCAGCGCCAGCACGGAGAGGGTAAACAGCTCGCGTGAGCCGGTTGCCGCGCTGCGGGACATGATCCACGGTACCAGACGGCGGCCCACCAGCATCATGATGGCGATAAACGCCACCACCTTACCGATGGTAATACTCATATCCAGCGCCAGCGAGGCAAAGCCGACGTTGTCTTTTTCCATCATCCCGGCGACGGCAGGCAGCAGCACCAGCGTCAGGACCATCACCAGATCTTCAACGATCAGCCAGCCTATCGCGATTTGCCCGCGCTGGCTGTCTATCAGCTGTCTCTCTTCAAGCGCGCGCAGCAGCACCACGGTACTGGCGGTTGAGAGACACAGCCCAAAAACGATACCGGTCATTAACGACCAGCCCAGCACCGCCGAAAGCGCCATCCCCAGCAGCGTCGCCACCCCTATCTGGGCGATCGCTCCCGGTATGGCAATCGACTTTACCGCCATCAAATCCTTCAGGGAGAAGTGCAGGCCGACGCCAAACATCAGCAGAATCACGCCCAATTCCGCCAGCTCAGGGGCCAGTTTGGTATCCGCCACGAAGCCTGGCGTAAACGGTCCCGCCAGTACACCCGCTAACAGATAGCCGACAAGAGGAGAAATACGCAGTTTATTGGCAATCATGCCGAGGATAAAAGCGAGCACAAGTCCACCAACAATGGTGGTGATAAGCGGTGTGGCGTGGTGCATTCCGTCTCCTTTCGTTGTGGGTGTTCCTTTTTGGCGAAAACCAAAAAACCGAGTAATAGTTTATGACAATTTTTACCCTTATGTTTATGAATAATTGTTGAAGTTTGAATAAAACAGCAATATGCCCGTAAAAAAGCGCAAATTGATAAATTCAGTGAGGGGATGAAGAAGAAACCCTTATGGCATCAGGGTATCAGGTAGCCAAAGTAAAACTTTGGCTACCCGTAATTCAGGCTTTATGACGGTTATCAGGCAGGAATATGGTTAACATCCCAAGAAGCGGCAGGAAAGCGCAGATTTTATAAACCAGGAAGATGCTGGAGTGATCCGCAACCATCCCTAACACCGCTGCGCCAAGCCCTCCCATGCCGAAGGCGAAACCGAAAAAGAGCCCGGAAACCATACCGATACGGCCAGGCAGCAGCTCCTGGGCATAGACCAGAATGGCGGAAAAGGCGGATGCGAGGATAAAACCAATGATCACGGTTAAAATCCCCGTCCATTCAAGGCTGGCGTACGGCAAAATAAGGGTAAACGGCGCCACGCCGAGGATAGAGCCCCAAATGACATATTTACGCCCAATCTTATCACCCACAGGCCCGCCAATAACCGTACCGGCCGCAACGGCAAACAGGAAGGCAAACAGGTGGATTTGCGCATTCTGTACCGATAATCCAAATTTTTGCATCAGATAAAAGGTGTAATAGCTGCTGATGCTCGCCATATAGAAGTATTTCGAGAAAATCAGTACCAGCAGCACAGAGACGGCCAGAATAACCTTATTGGGCGGCAGGGGATTGATAATCTTCGCTTTAGGTTTCCCTTTATTCACGCGATGCTGAGCGGCATACCATCGGCTGATCTGCGCCAGCACGATGATCGCCAGCAGCGCGGCCAGCACAAACCAGGCCACGTTGCCTTTGCCGTAAGGGGCAATAATCACCGCGGCCAGCAGCGGGCCCAGAGAGCTACCAAAGTTACCGCCTACCTGGAACAGCGACTGTGCCAGACCGTGACGTCCCCCGGAGGCCATGCGCGCCACGCGAGAAGACTCCGGATGGAAAACGGACGAGCCGGTGCCCACCAGCGCGGCGGCAATCAGCACGGCTTCAAAGCTCCCCGCCATGGCCAGCAGCACCAGCCCGCTTAGGGTGAAGCACATGCCTATCGGCAGCGACCACGGCATCGGGTATTTATCCGTCCAGTAGCCCACCACCGGCTGCAGCAGTGAGGAAGCCAGCTGGAAGGTCAGGGTGATCATCCCGATCTGCACGAAAGTTAACGAAAACTCGGACTGCAGCAGCGGATAAATGGCCAGAATCAACGACTGGATCATATCGTTGAGCAGGTGCGAGAGACTGATTGCGCCTAAGACTTTAAAGGAGGTGCGCGACGTCGGCGCGCCCGGAACGGGCTGTGTTGATTCACTGATTGCCATAGAGAGAAGTACCACGTCTTTAGTTATTAGTTATGCAGGGTGTAATTATTATCCGACTAACATACCCGCCCGGGACATTTGAAGAAAGTCGCAATTCTGAAAACTTATTTGTCTATTCTTGTTAGTCACTGTAATTTTTGCCTTTGTCTATTGGTCAGGGAGAGAGAAGATGAAGTTAATGAAGCGGGGCGTCGCGCTGGCGCTCATCGCCGCATGGGGCCTGGTAAGCCTGCCCGCGCAGGCGTATGAAAAAGACAAAACCTATAAAATCACCATTCTGCATACCAACGATCACCACGGTCATTTCTGGCGCAGCGAATACGGCGAATATGGCCTGTCGGCACAAAAAACGCTGGTGGACGGCATTCGCAAAGAGGTAGCGGCCCAGGGGGGCAGCGTGCTGCTGCTGTCGGGAGGCGATATCAATACCGGCGTGCCGGAATCCGATTTACAGGACGCGGAACCTGATTTTCGCGGCATGAACCTGATTGGCTACGACGCGATGGCCGTGGGTAACCACGAGTTCGACAATCCGCTGACCGTGCTGCGTCAGCAGGAAAAATGGGCCAAATTTCCCTTCCTCTCCGCCAATATTTACCAGAAAAGCACCGGCGAACGCCTGTTTAAGCCCTGGGCGCTGTTTAAGCGTCAGGATCTGAAGATTGCGGTCATCGGCTTAACCACCGACGACACGGCGAAAATTGGTAATCCCGAGTTCTTTACCGATATCGAATTCCGCAAACCGGCAGACGAAGCGAAGCTGGTGATTCAGGAGCTGCAGCAAAACGAAAAGCCGGACGTGATTATCGCCACCACGCATATGGGGCACTACGACAACGGCGAGCACGGCTCTAACGCGCCCGGCGACGTGGAAATGGCGCGCAGCCTGCCCGCGGGCTCGCTGGCAATGATTGTGGGCGGTCACTCACAGGATCCGGTGTGCATGGCCTCGGAGAACAAAAAGCAGGTGGACTACGTGCCGGGCACGCCGTGCGCGCCGGACCGTCAGAACGGTATCTGGATTGTTCAGGCGCACGAGTGGGGCAAATACGTCGGCCGGGCGGATTTCGAGTTCCGTAACGGCGAGATGAAGCTGGTCCATTATCAGCTCATCCCGGTCAACCTGAAGAAGAAAGTTACCTACCCGGACGGGAAAAGTGAGCGCGTACTTTACACGCCAGAGATTCCAGAAAACCAGCAGATGCTCTCCCTGCTGACGCCTTTCCAGAACAAAGGCAAGGCGCAGCTGGACGTGAAAATCGGCACGCTGAACGGTCGTCTGGAGGGGGACCGCAGTAAAGTTCGCTTCGTGCAGACCAACATGGGCCACCTGGTGCTGGCGGCGCAAATGGCGCGCACCGGCGCTGATTTTGGCGTAATGAGCGGCGGCGGCATTCGTGATTCCATCGAAGGTGGAAACATTACCTATAAAGACGTCCTGAAGGTGCAGCCGTTCGGCAACCTGGTGGTCTATGCGGACATGAGCGGGAAAGAGGTGATTGAGTACCTGACCGCCGTGGCGCAGATGAAGCCGGATTCCGGGGCCTATCCGCAGTTTGCCAACGTCAGCTTTGTGGCGAAAGACGGCAAGCTTAACGACCTGAAGATCAAAGGCGAACCGGTTGACCCGGCGAAAACGTACCGTCTGGCAACGTTAAGCTTTAACGCCACCGGCGGCGACGGCTATCCGCATATTGATAACAAACCGGGATACGTGAATACCGGCTTTATCGATGCGGAAGTGCTGAAGCAGTTTATCGAGCAGAATTCGCCGATTGACGTGAATGCCTACGAGCCGAAAGGTGAGGTGAGCTGGCAGTAGTGGTGTGCGGCCTGATGCCCTCACCCCAACCCTCTCCCACCGGGAGAGGGCGCGAACACAAAAAACGGTAACGCCTGTTACCGTTTTGTTTTTACCTCGCAGCCGCCACCGGGCAATTTTCTCAATCCCGGCGCGCAATATCCGCAAACTTCGCGTCCAGCATTTTCGCCAGGTCGCCCGCCGCCAGCTCGATATCCAGCCCGCGTTTACCGCCGGATATAAATATGGTGTCAAACTCCTGTGAAGGCGCATCGATCAGCGTCGGCAGGCGTTTTTTCTGCCCGAGCGGACTGATGCCGCCCACCAGATAGCCCGTGGTGCGTTGCGCTACCATCGGATCCGCCATATCCACCTTCTTCGCCCCCAGGGCTTTGGCGACTTTCTTCAGATCCAGCTGTCCCGCCACCGGGGTAACCGCGACGGCGAGGTGTTTCATATCGCCATTCACCGCCACCAGCAGCGTTTTGTAAACCTGGTCCGCGTTCAGGCCCAGCTTGCGCACCACTTCATCACCAAAGTTAGTCTCATTCGGATCGTGATCGTAAGTGTGGATCCGGAAAGAAATGTTGTTTTTTTCGAGTAATTTAACGGCGGGAGTCATAGCTATCCTTCTTACGACAGACAAATCATGCCATCAGCATACGCCTGACGTTTGTCTAAAAAATAGCACCATCTTGCGCAATAGTATTGGCAGTGATGGTCACTTTGAGCGACAATCGGCTCAACCGAAGGTCTCCTTCGGCATAATAAAAACGATGAAATTCCTCTTTGACGGGCCAATAGAAATATTGGCCATTTTTTTATTTTAACAGTGACGGCAAATTCCCTTCTCCGTACAAATGTAACGCCCCAACCGCCACCACGTAATGCCCCGCGGGCAAAGCATGCAGCGTCTGTCGCCAGGCTTTGTTGCGCGCATTCATCAGCACATCATACAGCGATTCGCTGAACGTCGACGGTAACGCCAGCTTACCGTCCTCAGGCGGCGCGTCCAGCCACCAGCCAATCATGGTCTGCAGCAGGCGCGCGTTGGTGTGCCAATGGGTCAACGTATCATCCAGCAGCATCAGGCCGTCGTCGGGAAGCTGGCGCAGAAGCGCAATCTGGCTGTCCGTCCCTTCCAGCTCGATGACGGGCAGGCTGCGCGCCCTTGCCGCGTTCAGCAGCTGGTAATCAATGCCGTAGTCACCGCGCAGTCCCAGACGCTGCGCCTGCGTGGCCTGCAGCACCATCGCAATTTGCCAGAGCGGCAGGGTGTCAATCATGGAGAGCGACACGCCGGTTTCATCCGCGACGCGCGTCAGTTCGGCAAGCCGGACATCATCCAGACGTTCCGCCAGGCTGAGATCGCTCTCGAGCCCGGCAAACGGTGACTCCTGACCTGAAATGTCCGCCTCAACGACCAGCGCGTCAGCGCGTTTCAGCAGTTTTATCAGGCCGGGTGGCAGGGGAGACATATCCTGCGTACCCATATGAATGCTGCCGACCAGGTGCAGGTGCTGTCCGCCGGGGAGAGAAATATCCAGACCGGGCCAGGCATAACGGCGAGGAAAGAGGGCGCGAAACGATGCTTTTATACGATTAAACAGACCCATACGCGCTCCATGAACGGAAAGGTTCATGCTAGCGCGTACGGGTACAAGGTTCAATCCTTCGGTTTAAAGCGCAGCAGCCGGTTGGCGTTGCTCACCACGGTAATGGAGGAGAGCGCCATCGCCGCGCCCGCGACCACCGGGTTAAGCAGCGTGCCGGTCAGCGGCCACAGAATACCGGCCGCGATTGGGATACCGAGAGAGTTATAGATAAATGCCCCCAGCAGGTTCTGCTTCATGTTGCGCAGCGTGGCTTTTGAAATGGCCAGCGCGTCGGCAACGCCCATCAGGCTATGGCGCATCAGCGTAATGGCGGCGGTTTCGATGGCGACATCGCTCCCGCCGCCCATGGCAATCCCCACGTCCGCCTGGGCCAGCGCCGGGGCATCGTTGATGCCGTCGCCGACCATCGCCACCTGACGACCCTGACTTTGCAGTTTCTTGATGGCGTCCGCTTTACCGTCCGGCAGTACGCCTGCAATGACCTCATCAATTCCGGCTTCTTTCGCGATGGCGTTGGCGGTGGTCGGATTGTCCCCGGTCAGCATCACCAGACGATAGCCCGCACGGTGCAGACGCTGCAGGGCGTCCACGCTGTCCTGGCGAAGCGGATCGCGCACGGCCAGCAGCGCGGCGGCTTTGCCATCCACCGCCAGCAGAACCGGCGTGGCGCCCTGAGACGCCTGCGCCTTCAGCTCGCTTTCCAGCGCGGCGGTATCAATACCGTTTTCATTGAGCAATGCCTGGTTGCCCAGCAGCAGCGCGTGGCCTTCTGCTTCACCGCTGACGCCGAGCCCGCGCAGGGTGCGGAAATTGCTGACCTGCGGCAGGGCAGAAGCATTCGCTTTATCGAGAATGGCGCGCGCCAGCGGATGGCTGGAGCCTTGCTCCAGCGCGGCGGCGAGGCGCAGCGCCTCCTCTTGTGCAATGCCTGCGGTAGTGACGGCCACCACCTGCGGTTTGCCTTCGGTCAGCGTGCCGGTTTTATCAAACACCAGCGTGTCGAGAGTGCTGGCCCGCTGCAGCGCGTCCGCATCCCGCACCAGTACGCCAAATTCGGCCGCGCGGCCTACGCCGGAGATAATCGACATTGGGGTCGCCAGGCCAAGGGCGCAAGGACAGGCGATGATCAGCACCGTGGTGGCGATCACCAGGGTGTAAACAATCTGCGGTGCCGGGCCGAAGAAATACCAGATAGCCGCGCTCAGAAGGGCAATGCCGACCACCACCGGCACAAAAATGGCCGAGATTCTGTCGGCAAGCTGGCCAATTTCCGGCTTGCTGCTCTGGGCCTGGCGCACCATGCGGATGATACGCGACAGCGTCGTGTGGCTGCCGACGGCGCTGGCGGTAAACAGCACGCTGCCGTCCTGCACCACCGTACCGGCATGAACGGCGTCGCCGTCTGATTTCTGCTGAGGGATAGGCTCGCCGGTCAGCATCGCTTCATCCAGCCAGGCTTCGCCCTGGGTTATCTTACCGTCAACGGGAACGCGATCGCCCGTCGTCAGGCGCAGCGTCATGCCGGGCTGAACTTCCGCCAGCGGGACGCTTTTCTCCCCCTCGTCCGTGACCACGCGGGCCGTCGGCGGGGTTAAATCAAGCAATCTTTCCAGCGCTTTCGAGGAGCGCTGGCGGGCGCGGGCTTCCAGCATGTGGCCCAGGTTAATCAGGCCGATAATCATCGCGCTCGCTTCATAGTAGAGATGGCGCGCCTCCATCGGGAACCACTGGGGCCAGACGTTCACGCTCATCGAATAGAGCCACGCCGCGCCGGTACCGAGCGCCACCAGCGTATCCATCGTCGCGGTGCGGTTTTTCAGGCTCTTCCAGGCGCTAGTGTAAAAATGCCCGCCTGCAAACACCATCACCGCAAGGGTAATCAGGCCAATCACCAGCCACAGCGTGCGGTTGTCGTCGGTGACCATCATGTTGTCACCCATCATCCCCCACACCATCACCGGAATACCCACCAGCAGGGCGACAATTGCCTGCCAGCGGAAGCGTTTCATGGTAGCGATAGCCGTTTCCTGCTGGCGCTCGCGGCGCTCGGCATCATCTTCGATAGCCTCCGCCCCGTAGCCCGCTTTCTCAACGGCCTGCACTAAATCTGCGGCGGAGGCACTGCCCATCACCAGCGCAGTACGCTCAGCAAGATTGACCCGTGCCTGCGCGACGCCCGGTACGGCCTGCAAGGCGTTTTGTACCCGGGAGACGCAGCTGGCGCAGCTCATGCCGTTGATCAGCAGCTGTTGGCTGTCATCAATATCATCAGCTGCCGGAAGCTCAGGAGTGGCCGCTGTCAGCGCTTCCGACGGGGATGATGACTCTGCCAGCGGTTTAGCCTTTGGGTGGCTTAACTCCGCCCCGTAACCGGCCTGCTTAATGGTATCGATCAGCGCATCCGCGCTGGCGCTGCCGGTGACGGCGGCATGATCGATAGTCACGTCAGCGCTTTCAACGTCAGGGCGCTGTTCCAGGCTTTCTTTAACGCGTTTGACGCAGTGGCCGCATGAGAGGCCGTCCAGCGTCAGGTCGATAGTGTGAGACATAACAAAACTCCCGTATAATGAACTGGTCAGTAGTTGACCGGAGTAACGCTTTTCGCTAACTGTTATGAAGGTTAAACCTTCCATCAAGGGGAAGGTCAAGGGGGAAATGTGAATATCAGTGACGTGGCAAAAAAAACCGGCTTAACCAGCAAGGCAATCCGCTTTTATGAAGAGAAGGGGCTGGTGACGCCACCGCTGCGCAGCGAAAACGGCTACCGCAGCTATACGAAACTGCATATTGATGAGCTGACGCTGCTGCGCCAGGCAAGGCAGGTCGGGTTTAATCTGGAAGAGTGCGGCGAGCTGGTAAACCTGTTCAACGATCCGAAGCGTCACAGCGCCGACGTGAAAAAACGCACGCTGGAAAAAGTGGCCGAGATCGAACGCCACATCATCGAGCTGCAGGCGATGCGCGAACAGCTGCTGCAGCTCGCGGAATCCTGTCCGGGGGATGACGGCGCCGACTGCCCGATTATCGATAACCTTGCCGGCTGCTGTCATCGTAAGGCCTCTGCCTAACAGGCCTTCACCCGCAGGGTAATGCCTTCCACCGCAATGACCTCAACCCGCGTGCCGGCGCTGAGATCGTCGTCGGCGACCACCGGCCACGAGCTGTCGCCCACGCGCATGTGCCCGCGCCCGTTTACCAGCGCGGTGTCGAGCGTAAAACGCTTGCCGACAATCTGCTGTCCGCGCTGGTTGAGGTGCGCGTCCAGCGGCTTCTGCTCGTTAACCCGCCGGTTTAGCCAGCGCCACCACAGCCAGGCGGCCACCAGCGTGAGCACGGCAAACAGTGCACCCTGCCACGCCCAGTCCAGAGGAAGGATCCAGACCAGAAGGCCCGTAATGACGGCGGCAACACCGCTCCATAGCAGGTAGCCGTTGCCGCCCAGCATCTCCGCCGCCAGCAATAAGCCGCCGAGGCTTAGCCAGAAGGCATGAGGATGTGCAGCGATCAGCTCAATCATTTTTTACGCTCGTTTCCGCTGTCTTTAATCAGTTCGGCAATACCGGCGATAGAGCCCATCAGGCTGCTGGCCTCCAGCGGCATCATCACCACTTTGCTGTTGTTCGCCGATCCGATCTGTTTTAGCGCGTCGGTATATTTTTGCGCGACAAAGTAGTTCACGGCCTGGATATCACCGGCGGCAATCGCCTCGGACACCATCTGAGTGGCGCGGGCTTCCGCCTCGGCCGAACGTTCACGCGCTTCCGCCTGTAAGAATGCGGACTGACGATCGCCTTCCGCTTTCAGGATCTGCGACTGTTTTTCCCCTTCCGCTTTGAGGATCTCCGCCTGACGCACCCCTTCGGCTTCCAGAATGTAGGCGCGCTTGGTTCGCTCGGCCTTCATCTGGGCGTTCATGGAGGCGATCAGCTCCGCCGGCGGACGCACGTCGCGGATCTCGATACGGGTGACCTTGATCCCCCACGGGTTGGTTGCCTCATCGACAATATGCAGCAGGCGGGTATTGATGCTGTCGCGCTGGGAAAGCATTTCGTCCAGCTCCATCGAGCCGAGCACAGTACGGATGTTGGTCATCGTCAGGTTGACGATCGCCAGCTCCAGGTTGCTGACCTCATACGCCGCTTTCGGCGCGTCAATCACCTGAATAAAGCAGACGGCGTCGATGGTGACGTTGGCGTTATCCTTGGAGATGATCTCCTGAGACGGAATGTCCAGCACCTGTTCCATCATGTTGATCTTGCGACCGATTCTGTCCATGAACGGGACGATCAGGCTTAAGCCCGGCTGGAGGGTGTTGGTGTAGCGACCGAAACGCTCGACGGTCCACTGATAACCCTGAGGGACAATTTTGACGCCTGCGCCCACAATAACCAGCGCAACGAAAATAAGGACAGGAACAACGATAAGCATAAAAACCTCCTGTTTTGCATGCTGTGATGAGTGAAAGTGTGTGTTTATTGCTCGTAAGTATAGGTAAAGTCAGAGATGAATCCATCACACGCTTCGGCAATGGCTTTGGATAATCCCTGGTAGTACTTCTCCAGCCCCAGCGCTTCGATACGCTGGATCTGTTCGCGGATAGGGGCGCAGAACAGAACGGCATTCCCCGCTTCAACGCGCTTGTTATTAGGGGGAAGGTCGCCCGCGATGGCCTTGAACCACGTTCTGATACCCTGCTTTAAATTATGCGGCGCTTTTGTCAGGTTATCCATGCCCGTCAGAACCTGCAGGGTAGGGAACTCATCGGCCAGCACGGCGGTTTTCATGCGCGCAAAGAACTGGCTGAACAATTCAAACGATCCCAGATCGGTCACGCGCGGTTTGGTGGTTTTACCGTTCTTATTGCCGATTTTACCCGCTTTCGACGCTGCGGCCGGAACCGCATTCACCTTTTCCAGCTCCAGCCCGAATAACAAATTACAGTGCGCGCGGCGCTCTTTCAGCGGGTAGGACATTAGCACGTCAATGAATTGGGTGGCCTTTACATCCGCAAGATCGTGGTTGATAAGCCACTGGGTACGAGAAAATTCAGCCGGAGAGACGAACCAGTCGGGTACTTCATTGAAACGTTTTGATTTTCCCTTGCCGTCAAATTCCAGGAAGTGTGTCCCGTTGTCGAAGGCGAAATAGCAATTTTTGAAACTGCCGATCGTGGTGTTCACGATGAGCGCCTTCTTAACAAAATCCACCACCTCTGCACCGATGACAAAACGCGTGAGTTCCGAAGATTTGATGACTTCCATTAATGTTTCGACATCAGGAACACCAGGCTTCAGGGAAGGAAACTCATAAAAGATATGTGCCATGCTGCTTACTTCCTGTAGTGATGGTGGAGACAAATGACAAACAAAAAGTTTAACACTTGCTTTAGCGTGAGGCTATTCGCTCTGTGCGCACGAAAGGATTATGCTACAGGCGGTTATTACACGAAGCGGTTAACGGAAGCGTAATGAACGATAAAAAAGAACTATTACATCTCAGGGATATTGGATTTCGTGTTGGAGAAAACATTATTCTTCAGCACGTCGGGTTTAGCCTGTCGCCGGGCGAGTTTAAATTAATCACGGGCCCCTCAGGCTGCGGTAAAAGCACGCTGCTGAAAATTGTGGCCTCACTCCTCAGCCCGACGGAGGGCACCCTTCTGTTTGAAGGACAGGATATCGCGTCGCTTTCCCCGGAAAGCTATCGCCAGCAGGTCTCCTACTGCGTGCAAACCCCCGCGCTGTTTGGCGATACGGTTTATGACAACCTGATTTTCCCTTGGCAAATCCGCAATAAAACGCCGGAACCGGAAAAGTTTATCAGCGATCTCGCCCGCTTTGGCCTGGCGCAGGAGACGTTAACCAAATCTATCACCGCGCTGTCGGGCGGAGAAAAGCAGCGCGTCTCGCTGATCCGCAACCTGCAGTTTTTACCGAAGGTGCTGTTGCTGGACGAAATTACCAGCGCGCTCGATGACGTCAACAAGCGCAACGTTAACGAGATTATTCATCGCTACGCCCGGGAGCAGAATATTGCCGTGCTGTGGGTGACGCACGATGCTAATGAAATAACCCATGCGGATGACGTGATTACGCTTCAGCCGCACGGCGGGAAAATGCAGGAGGCTAACCGTGGGTGAGCATAACATTACCAATGAATCACTGGCGTTTTCGATGGTGCTGGTGCTGATTGCGATTGTGGTCAGCTACCGGGAAAAGCTGGGGCTGGAAAAAGATATTGTGTGGAGTATCTGCCGCGCGGTGGTTCAGCTCATCATCGTCGGCTATGTGCTGAAGTATATTTTCAACGTCAACCACGCGGTGCTGACGCTGCTGATGGTGCTCTTTATCTGTTTCAACGCGGCGTGGAATGCGAAAAAACGCAGTAAATACATTGATAAGGCGTTTATCTCGTCGTTTATCGCCATTACCACCGGGACGGCGCTCACGCTGGCTGTACTGGTGCTCTCCGGCTCGATTGCCTTTACGCCGATGCAGGTTATTCCCATCTCCGGCATGATTGCGGGGAACGCCATGGTGGCCGTTGGGCTGTGTTATAACAATCTCGGCCAGCGCTTCAGCAGTGAACAGCAGCAGCTGCAGGAGAAATTAAGCCTGGGAGCGACGCCTAAGGTGGCCTCGGCGCGACTGATTCGTGAGAGCATTCGCTCATCGCTGATCCCGACGGTAGATTCAGCCAAAACGGTGGGGCTGGTGAGCCTGCCGGGCATGATGTCGGGGCTGATTTTTGCCGGTATCGATCCGGTAAAAGCGATTAAGTATCAGATCATGGTGACGTTTATGCTGCTTTCCACGGCAAGCCTGTCAACCATCATTGCCTGCTACCTGACCTATCGGAAGTTCTACAACGCGCGCCACCAGCTGGTGGTGACGCAGTTAAAGAAAACGGGTTAAGCCTGTTTTGTAGGCCCGGTAAGCGTTAGCGCCACCGGGCATTTTTTTGTTAGTAGAGCAACGCGTACAGCTGACGACGATACTTCGAAGCCAGCGCGTCTCCGGTGCCCAGCGCGGCCAGAATTTCCTGGAACATCTTGCGCGCCTGACCGTCTGCGGCGGCCAGATCTTTTTGCAGGTGGCTGAACAGCAGCTCCAGCGCCTCTTCGTTACGCCCCACCTGGTGCAGCTGCAGCGCCAGCTGGCTTGCCAGCGCGGCGTCGGCCGGGTTATCGGCGACCTGCTGCTGCAGCTGCTGAATTTCTGGGGTGTCCGCCGCCTGTTTCAGCAGCTCAATCTGCGCGACCAGACCCTGATAGCGGGTGTCCTGATCCTGCAGCGGAACCGTTTTGAGTACGGCTTCCGCGTCTTCTGAACGGTGCAGGGCGATCTGCGTTTCCGCCAGCAGCAGGCCAATCTGGCTGTTCTGATTCGACAGCTGCCACGCGTCTTTGAGCAGCGGCAGCGCCTCGTCGTATTTACCTTCCTGCATCAGCGCCATGCCTTCCTGCGCTTTCAGCTCTTCTTCGCGCGGCAGCACTTTATCCAGCAGGGCGCGAATCGCCTCTTCCGGCTGCGGCCCCTGGAAGCCATCAACGGGCTGGCCGTTCTGGAACAGATAGACCGTAGGAATGGCGCGCAGACCAAACTGCGACGCCACCATCGGCTCGGCGTCGCAGTCCAGCTTAGCGAGAATGAACTGACCGTTGTACTGGGCAGCAAGGCTTTCCAGCACCGGCGTCAGCTGCAGGCAGTGTTGGCTGCGTTCAGACCAGAAGTAGAACAGGACCGGTTTGGTCATCGACTGTTCAAGGGTCTGTTGCAGGTTAGCTTCTGTAATATTGACGATATTCTGTACGGACATGCGGCTTTCTCTTTTGTCGGTTTGTTCTTTACATGGGGATGAGCGTCGTCGCTTCAACTCAACCGTGCAAAATTTTGTCCATCATCCGGCCCGGCAGCAGGCGTTTTAACCAGCCTACGGCGTGGGTGACCAGCGTCACCGGATAGCGCATTTTGGGATGTTCGCTCTCAAAAGCATGGCGCACTTTGGCCACAACCGCCTCTGGCCCGAGGGTAAAACGTGCGGCAATGCCGGGGTTCTCGACCGGTTTATCCGCCTGCGTCTGGTTCACGTTTTCGGTAAAGCGGGTGCGGATCGGGCCGGGCTCAATCAGGCTGACCTTAATGCCGCTGTGGCGCAGCTCCATGCGCAGGGCGTCGGACCAGGCCTCCAGCGCATATTTGCTGGCGGCGTAGGCGCCGCGGCCCGGGGTGGAAATCAGCCCCATCACTGACGATGTCATCACGATGCGCCCTTCACCGTGCGGCAGCATCGCGGGGAGCAGACGCATGGTGAGCTGATGCACGCCGAAGAAGTTGGTCGAAAACTGTTTCTCCAGCGTTTCGCGGGAGAGCGTATCCAGCGGGCCATACACGCCGTAGCCGGCATTGTTAAAGAGCCCGTAGAGACGATTGTCGGTCAGCGCGATCACTTCATCGGCGGCGCGTTCAACGCTCTCCGGCGAGTCCATATCCAGCAGCACGCCGGTAAAGCCCAGCCCGTTCATGCGTTCGACATCGTCGGGTTTGCGACAGGCCGCCAGCACCCGAAACCCCTGGCGCTTCAGTTCGAGCGCGCTTTCCAGGCCGATTCCACTGGAACATCCTGTAATTAAGACCGATTTTTGCATAACTTTACCTGTCAGGATCTCCGCTTAATCAGGAGTCATGTTTAACTAAAGGAGCCAGCCGCGTTGCCATCCAGTCGGCAATAAACGGCTGCGCATCGCGATTGGGGTGGATCCCGTCGTCTTGCATCCACTGGGGTTTGAGATAGACCTCTTCCATGAAAAATGGCAGCAGCGGAATATCAAACTCTTTGGCAAGCTTAGGGTAGATCGCGCTAAAGGCCTCATTATACCGACGACCGTAGTTGGCGGGCAGGCGAATTTGCATCAGCAGCGGCTGGGCGTTTGCCGCTTTGATATCCTGCAAAATGGTGCGCAGCGTTTGCTCGGTTTGCTGAGGCTGAAAACCGCGCAATCCATCGTTACCGCCAAGCTCCACCAGCACCCAGCGCGGCTGGTGCTGTTTGAGCAGCGCAGGCAGGCGCGACAGGCCCTGCTGCGAGGTATCACCGCTGATGCTGGCGTTGATTACAGCGGTTTTGCTCTGCCATTTGTCATTGAGCAGGGCGGGCCAGGCCGCGCTGGCCGCCATGCGATAGCCTGCGCTCAGGCTGTCGCCGAGAACCAGTAACGTGTCCGCTGCCGCCGCGCGGAAGGTCATCAGAATCAAAAACAGGAAGGGCAAATGCCAGCGGAAAACAGTGTTGAAGTTCATCATCTTAAGAAGTCCGTCGGTCAGGGGGAACACGAGCTTTCCATCCTTACTGGAGTTGAACTCGTTGTCAAACGCGCTGAAACCATCGCGCTGATTGGCGAATCCGGCTCCGGCAAGTCCACGCTGCTGGCGATTTTGGCCGGTCTGGACGACGGCAGCAGCGGCGAGGTCCACCTTGTCGGGCACCCGCTGCACCAGCTTGATGAAGAGGCGCGGGCCGCGCTGCGCGCGCGTCACGTTGGTTTTGTTTTTCAGTCCTTTATGCTGATTCCCACCCTGAACGCGCTGGAAAACGTCGAACTCCCGGCGCTGTTGCGCGGTGAAAACAGCCGTGAAAGCCGCACGCATGCGAAGGCGCTGCTGGAACAGCTCGGTCTGGGGAAACGTCTCTACCATCTTCCCGCGCAGCTTTCCGGCGGCGAGCAGCAGCGCGTGGCCCTGGCGCGGGCGTTTAACGGCCGTCCCGAAGTCCTGTTTGCCGATGAGCCCACCGGTAACCTTGACCGTAAAACCGGCGACAAAATTGCCGACCTGCTGTTTTCGCTCAACCGCGAGTACGGCACCACGCTGATCCTCGTGACCCACGATCCTCAGCTCGCCGCCCGCTGCGACCGTCGCCTGCGGCTGGTCAACGGTATTCTTCAGGAGGAGGCATGATTACCCGCTGGTTCTGGCGCGAGTGGCGTTCCCCCTCGCTGCTGATCGTCTGGCTGGCGCTCAGCCTGGCGGTGGCCTGCGTGCTGGCGCTCGGCAGCGTCAGCGACCGCATGGAAAAAGGGCTCAGCCAGCAGAGCCGGGAGTTTATGGCGGGGGACAGGACGCTGCAAAGCTCCCGCCCGGTGCCGTCGGGCTGGATTGACGAAGCGCACAAAGAAGGGCTGAAGGTGGGGGAGCAGATAACCTTCCAGACCATGACCTTTGCGGGCGACACGCCGCAGCTCGCCAGCGTGAAGGCCGTC
The DNA here is from genome assembly GCF_003688535.1 of Enterobacter sp. WP_7_1. Lineage (NCBI taxonomy): Bacteria > Pseudomonadati > Pseudomonadota > Gammaproteobacteria > Enterobacterales > Enterobacteriaceae > Enterobacter > Enterobacter sp. WP_7_1. The sequence continues at coordinate 235,143 of NZ_REFK01000001.1, forward strand.
GATGATATCTACCCGATGTACGGCGAATTGCAGACCAGCCCGCCCGGGCTGAAGCCGAAGCCCGGCACGGTGCTGCTGGCATCACGTCTGATGGCGCTTCTGAACCTGAAACCCGGCGACAGTATCGACGTCGGCGACGCCACGCTGAAAATCGCCGGGGAAGTGGTCCAGGAACCCGACTCCGGCTTTAACCCCTTCCAGCTCGCGCCGCGCCTGCTGATGAATACTGCGGATGTCGCGGCAACCCATGCCGTTCAGCCGGGCAGCCGCGTCACCTGGCGCTACAAGTTTGGCGGCACGCCTGCGCAGCTTGACGCGTATGAAAAATGGCTTCTGCCGCAGCTCAAGCCGGAGCACCGCTGGTACGGGCTGGAGCAGGACGAAGGGGCGCTCGGCAAATCTCTCGAGCGTTCTCAGCAGTTCCTGCTGCTTTCGGCGCTGTTAACCCTGCTGCTGGCCATTGCGGCGGTTGCCGTGGCGATGGGGCACTACTGCCGCAGCCGCTACGACCTGGTGGCGATCCTCAAAACCCTGGGGGCGGGCAGGGCGCAGCTGCGCAAGCTGATTGTCGGCCAGTGGCTGATGCTGCTGGTCCTCTCCGCGCTGACCGGCGGAGTAATGGGGCTGCTGTTTGAAAAACTGCTGATGGTGATGCTGAAACCGGTGCTCCCGGCCGCATTGCCGCCCGCCAGCCTCTGGCCGTGGCTGTGGGCGATGGGCGCAATGACGGTGATTTCGCTGCTGGTGGGGCTACGCCCCTACCGCCTGCTGCTCGCGACGCAGCCCCTGCGCGTGCTCCGCAACGATGTAGTGGCGAACGTCTGGCCGCTGAAGTTCTACCTTCCGGTGATAATAGCCGTGGCGGTGGGGCTGCTGGCGTGGCTGATGGGGGGCAGCACGCTGCTGTGGGCGGTACTGGCCGGGGCGGTTGTGCTGGCGCTGCTGTGCGGCGTGCTGGGCTGGATACTGCTCAACGTCCTGAAGAGGCTGACGGTAAAATCCCTGCCCGTGCGCCTGGCGGTCAACCGCCTGCTGCATCAGCCGTGGTCAACGCTCAGCCAGCTGTCGGCGTTTTCGCTGTCATTTATGCTGCTGGCGCTGCTTTTAGTGCTGCGCGGCGATCTGCTCGATCGCTGGCAGCAGCAGCTTCCCCCGGAAAGCCCGAACTATTTCTTGATCAACATTGCCCCTGAGCAGGTCACACCGCTGAAGGGCTTCCTGTCGGAGCATCACATTATTCCTGAGTCGTTCTATCCCATCGTTCGCGCGCGTCTGACGCAGATCAACGGGCAGCCAACGGACGGAAACAAGGACGAGTCGCTGAACCGCGAGCTGAACCTGACCTGGCAGGAGAAACGCCCTGACCACAACCCGATAACCGCCGGCACCTGGCCGCCAAAAGCGGGGGAAGTGTCGATGGAGGAGGGGCTGGCGACGCGGCTGAACGTGAAGCTCGGGGACAGCGTGACCTTTACCGGCGATACCCAGGATTTCAGCGCGAAAGTCACCAGCCTGCGTAAAGTGGACTGGGAAAGCCTGCGGCCAAACTTCTTCTTTATCTTCCCGCCGGGCGCGCTGGACGGTCAGCCGCAGAGCTGGCTGACCAGCTTCCGCTGGGAAAACGGCAACGGCATGCTGACCCAGCTCAACCGGGAATTTCCGACGGTCAGCCTGCTGGATATTGGCGCGATCCTGAAGCAGGTGGGGCAGGTGCTGGAGCAGGTGAGCCGCGCGCTGGAGGTCATGGTGGTGCTGGTGACGATCTGCGGCGTGCTGTTGCTGCTTGCCCAGGTGCAGGTGGGCATGCGCCAGCGCCATCAGGAGCTGGTGGTCTACCGCACGCTGGGTGCCGGAAAGCGGCTGCTGCGGATGACGCTCTGGAGCGAGTTTGCGCTGCTGGGGCTGGTGGCGGGTCTGGTGGCGGCCATTGGCGCAGAGACGGCGCTGGCGGTGCTGCAGACAAAGGTCTTCGACTTCCCGTGGGAGCCTGACTGGCGCCTCTGGTTGATCCTGCCTCTCAGCGGCGCGGTGCTGCTTTCTCTTTGCGGAGGCTGGCTCGGCACCCGGCTGTTAAAGGGGAAAGCCCTGTTCCGTCAGTTTGCAAGTTGATTTAGCACGGTGATATTTGCGCGCCGGGTTTTAATGCCGGTGCGCAGTGTTTAAATAGCACAAAGTGATAATACCCACTCATTTAGTAGCACAAAACATTAAAAACCCGACCACACAGCCCGATTATTTCCAGTTAATATTCACCCGCTAAATATTTAGCAGCGTGTCTATTAAGGAAAAATAATGACTATAAAAAAATCAGCGCTGGCGGCAACGATCGGCGCGGCAGTGGCATTGACTACCTTCGCTTCTCAGGCGGAAATCACCGTTCTTAAGCAGGATCCTCAGGCGGGTAACCCGCTGAGCCGCCTGAACTTTACCGTTGGCGGCAGTATTCGTCCTCAGTTCCAGAACATGACCGGCGACGACGGTAAAAACAGCTACAAGCGTAACGGCTTTGACGGCGGCACCCGTTTCCGTTTCGCGGCTGATTACTACCTGTTTGATGACATCAGCTGGATCAGCTACTACGAGCTGGGTGTCAATATTCCTGCGCAGTTTAACTGGGATCACCACTACGCCGACGGCGCACACGACACCACGCGTCGTATGCTCTACACCGGTCTGAAGAGCGATACCTGGGGTACGCTGACCTTCGGTCAACAGAACAGCGTTTACTATGATGTGGTGGGCGCGAAAACCGATATCTGGGACTACGACATGATCGGTCAGGCTCCGGGTAACGGGATCAACGGCGATTACGACGGTTCTTACCGTTCACGCCAGATGCTGAAATATAAGAAAACCGTGGGCGATGCCGACATCTACGCATCTTACCTGTTTGAAGACAGCGAATACCTGCCGGGCAACGGCCTGCGCTACAAGCGTAAAGGCGGCGGTTCACTGGGTCTGGATTACCACCTGACTACCGATCTGACCTGGGGCGCCGCGTGGAACTACACCCGCGCGGACATGCGTAACCCGGACAACGGCGACAGCAAAACCTACGACCAGAACATTCTCGGTACCGCGCTGAGCTGGACCCCGGACAACTGGACCTTCTCCGCAGGCGGCGGCTGGTACCAGAACTTCCTGACCACCAAAAAAGTGTCTGTTAACGACTACTTCGCCGGTGATGCATGGGGTATTGAATACTTTGCGGGCTACAAGTTCCCAATCGGCCAGTACGCGGTTAAATCCATCCAGCCTTACTTCATGGGTGACCGTATTGAGTACGTGAACGGCCGTAACTACCAGCGCATCGACAACGGCGTGGGTATCAGCTTCCAGCTGGATTACGGTTTCCGCGTGGATTACGAACACGTGTTCACGTCCAGCACCGACAACCTGGGCGACATGAACCTGGTGCGTCTGCGTTACGACTTCTAAGTCGTCTTGTAGGGGGCGGCCTGATGCCCTCACCCTGACCCTCTCCCACGGGGAGAGGGAACAAACATTATAAACGGCAACCCTGGTTGCCGTTTTGCTTTTACCTCGCCACCCGGCTTTATTTTTTAGCGATCAAGCCACTCAGCAATCTCTTCGTACGTCCCGCGATACACAATCTTCTCCGCCTTTTTCTCCAGCTGATAGCCGTACATCGGGTCGTAATAGTCCTTCAGCAGCGGCGTAAGCCAGCTGAAGTGCACGTCAGTGTTGCCAGAGCGTTGCTGTTCCAGCAGCGCGGAATCTAACAGCGCGGTGAATTCTGCATACCGCTGCAGCCCCAGACGGCGGCGAATGGCGAACAGGCCGTGATGCAGATACTCGCTGTACTCTTTCCAGCCCGTTTCCTCGCCGTAGGCAGCAGAAAAGTCCGCCCACATGTGGTCGAAATACTCTTCGCGTAGGCGCTCAAGGCGGACGTCAAACGGGTCTTCGACGACAACGATAGGGGCTTCAACCATGCGGTCGCGCAGGCACTCCGGCAGGTGGTTGGAGCCAATCATCCGGCCCTCGTCTTCCAGCACCCAGCGCGCGGCGTCTTTTTTCAGGAGCTCAGCCGCAAGGTGGTTTTCAAAGCTGGCCTGGGAAAGCTGCGGCGTGAGCGTGCGGCCAAACGACGAACCGCGATGGTGCGCCAGCCCTTCCAGATCGATACCCTGCGCATGCTGCTTCACCAGCAGGGTTTTGCCGTTTCCGGTACAGCCGCCGATGAGCACCATCGGCTTTTGTGACTGCTCGATGGTCACCTGAATCGCCGTCTGACGCAGGGCCTTATAGCCGCCGCGGATCAGCGGGTAGTCGATGCCCGCCTCTTTCAGCCAGGCCTGCGAGATATGCGAGCGCTGGCCGCCTCGCGCGCAGCAGAGAAAGCCCTCAGGATGGGTAAGGCTGGCTTCCCGCCAGGCGTTGATGCGTGCTTCACGCGTCTCGCCGCTCACCAGGCTGTGGCCGAGCGCCAGCGCGGCGTCGGGCCCCTGGCGTTTATAGCAGGTACCGACGGCGGCGCGCTCGTCGTCGTTCATTAAGGGCAGGTTGACCGCCGCAGGCATCGCGCCCTGGGCAAATTCGATCGGCGCGCGAACGTCGATTAAAGGGGTATCAGACGCGAGGATCGCGCGATAGTCCGTTCCATCGTTCATGGTTATTCCAGAAGAAAACTCAGCAGCAATGGGCGGGGATTGTACGCCGGGGAAGGGGAAGGTCAACTCCCCGGCGCAGATGTCTTACTTGAGCTTTGACTGTGCCCAGACAATGCCGCTCGCATATTCCGGCGGCAGGAGAGGGATCATTGCTTCCAGGGTGGCGCTCAGGCGGCCCGTGTCGCTGTCGTTCAGGTTCAGGTGACCGACCTTACGACCCGCGCGAACCTCTTTGTCATACCAGTGCAGATGCACGAGCGGCAGCTTCAGCCAGTCGTAGTTCAGATCGGTGCCGATCAGGTTGATCATCACCGACGGGCTGTTCACCACCGGCTGCGGCAGCGGCAGGTCGGCGATCGCGCGCAGGTGCAGCTCGAACTGGCTGATGGACGCGCCGTTTTGCGTCCAGTGACCGCTGTTGTGCACGCGCGGCGCAAGTTCGTTGATCAGCAGACCGGACGGGGTGATAAAGCACTCCATCGCCATGACGCCCACATACCCGAGTTCGTGCATGATGGCAGAGAGCATATCTTCCGCCTGCGCCTGCTGGTCAGCATTGGCGTGCGGGAAGGCGACGCTGGTGCGCAGAATACCGTCCTGATGCAGGTTATGCGTCAGCGGATAAAAGACGGTATGCCCGTCGTGCCCGCGCGCGCCAACCAGCGACACTTCGCCGCTGAAGTTGATGCCTTGCTCAACGATGCACTCGCCGTAGCAGTCGTCCGGCAGTTCTGCCGTTTCATCTGCACGCAGGCGCCACTGGCCGCGGCCGTCGTAACCGCCCACGCGGCGCTTCACGATTGCCAGCTCGCCCAGCATCGCGAAAACGTCATTCCACTCGCTTTTATCGGACAGGAGCTGCCACGGCGCGGTCGGCAGACCGAGCTTGTCGAACAGCTGCTTTTGCGTCAGACGGTCGGCGATGATCGGGAACACGTCGCGGTTAACGAAGGCGTTATGACGCGCCAGCTCGCGGGTCAGAGCCGTTTCCGGCCAGCGTTCGATCTCGGCGGTGATCACGCTCTGGTGGAACGGTACGGCTTCCGGTTCGGCGTCCAGCCCGACGGGCCAGACGGTAATACCCAGCGGCTCACCGGCCTGACGCAGCATGCGGCCTAGCTGGCCGTTACCGAGGACGCAAACCTGCTTCATGCCGCACCCCGCGGGTCCGGATTGTCCAGCACCTCGTCGGTCTGGGCTTTACGCCACTCCGCCAGACGCTGGTGTAATGCTTTATCGTGCGTCGCAAGAATTTGCGCCGCCAGCAGGGCGGCATTCGCAGCTCCCGCTTTACCAATCGCCAGCGTGCCGACAGGAATACCGCGCGGCATCTGGACGATGGAGTAGAGGCTATCCACACCGCTTAACGCGGCGCTTTGGACCGGAACGCCCATTACCGGCACCAGGGTTTTAGCGGCAATCATGCCTGGCAGATGTGCTGCGCCGCCCGCACCGGCAATGATCACCTCATAACCGTTCTCTTCGGCGCTTTCGGCGAAGCTGAACAGTTTGTCCGGTGTACGGTGCGCGGAGACCACTTCAACGTGGTGCGGAACATTCAGGATTTCAAAGATTTCGGCGGCGAACTGCATGGTAGCCCAGTCGCTTTTGGACCCCATCACGATGGCGACACGCGCCGGATTATTGCGGGAAGACATGCGTCTTAAAACTCCTGTGGTGCGAAACACACTGCTTTCGAGGGCACAGAGAATAGCATGTTATACGGGCAAGGAAAACGGTTGCGCGGTTAAAAGGCGAGCAGTTATGGCGAGAAAGAGATAACAAAAAAGACCGCACGATGGCGGTCTTTTATGTGATGTTACTGAAGATCCCCTGCGGACAGGTTCTCGTTGTCAAACGCGCGGCTGACATCGATATGGTTCACCATGCTGGTGTCGGCATTCGAGCCTGATTTTGGCACGGAGAAACGATTCTCCGCGGCCTGTGCGCCAGTGGACACCACGACTGCCAGCAGCAGGGTACTTACGATGCTGATGTTTTTCATTCTCTGTTCCTTCCTCATCGTATTGTCGCTGTCGCACGTCTTAGCTGGCGGCACGGCAATCAGGGTTTTTATTTAGTCAGTTCTGCGGTCATGTACACGCGGTTGTTGACCTTCGCGCTCGTGATTTTATAAGAGGCATTCTGCTCGGCGGCCTGCGCGGCAATTTTCGCTTCTGCGCGGTCAAGGGTAGAGGCGGTTGCGCTCACGCTTTGAGCGAAAGAACCGAAAGAAACCAGGGAAAGAGCGGCAACTGCAACGAAAGTTTTGATAGATTTCATGGTCGTATTCCTTAAGTATTTTATCTGGGAAAGGGCGTGTTGCCCTGATGTGATAAATAATAGGCCGACCACGGGCTGATTAAAATCGAAACAATTTGCCGATATTGTTCAAAAAAATAGAATGATAGTGTGAGGGGTTAGAACGGAAACGCGATCAGCTCCACGCCCTCTGGCGAGACTTTGACCATGGAGCCTTCGGTGTGCCAGGCACCCAACACCACGCGATGGGCCGGTTCGCCGTTGGCGATAAGGGAATGGACGTCAGGACGGTGCGTATGACCGTGGATCAACCACTGAACGTCATGCTTTTCCATCACGCTCGCCACGGCCTGCGGGTTCACGTCCATGATGGTCATGGATTTGCTGCTGTTGGCGGCTTTACTGCCCGCGCGCATTCTGGCGGCGATGCGGTTGCGGATAAACAGCGGCAGAGCAAGAAATGCCTTTTGGATCCACGGGGTGTGGACTTTGGCGCGAAACGCCAGGTAGCCGGTATCGTCGGTGCAGAGCGTGTCGCCGTGCATGATCAGGACCCTGCGGCCATAGAGATCGAGCACCTGCTCTTCCGGCAGCAGCGTCATGCCGCTTTCTCGGGCGTAGCGCTTGCCGATCAGGAAATCACGGTTGCCGTGAATGAAGTAGCAGGGAACGCCGAAATCCACGAGGGCGTGAATGGCGGCGGCCATTTCACGGTGCAGCGGGTTAGGGTCATCGTCGCCAATCCAGGCTTCAAACAGGTCGCCCAGGATGTACAGCGCATCGGCGCTTTTCGCTTCACCGCGTAAAAAACGCAGAAAACCGGCGGTTATCGCCGGTTCTTCTGTTTGCAGATGCAGATCCGCAATAAAGAGTGTCGCCACGAATTACTCGCTGACGGTCACGCTTGTAATCACAACGTCTTCTTTAGGAACGTCCTGGTGCATACCGCTGCGGCCAGTAGAGACGGCTTTGATCTTGTCAACCACGTCCATGCCTTCAACCACTTCTGCGAATACGCAGTAGCCCCAACCCTGCAGGCTCTCGCCGGAGAAGTTCAGGAAGTCGTTGTCAGCCACGTTGATGAAGAACTGCGCGGTGGCAGAGTGCGGAGCCTGAGTACGGGCCATTGCCAGCGTACCGCGGGTGTTTTTCAGACCGTTGTTTGCTTCGTTTTTGATCGCTTCTTTGGTCTCTTTCTGGTTCATGCCAGGTTCGAAACCGCCGCCCTGGATCATAAAGCCGTTGATCACGCGGTGGAAAATGGTGTTGTTGTAGAAACCTTCGCGGCAGTAGTCCAGGAAGTTTTTAACTGTTTCAGGCGCTTTGTCATCAAAGGTTTTGATTACGATATCGCCATGATTAGTGTGGAAAGTAACCATTTTTGCATCCTGTTCCGTTATTGTGGTACGTCGACCCGCGTTCGGGTCATCTATAGGGGCTTGTTATAGCATAACCACAGGATGCGATCACCTTGCATTGTGTGCTGCTTCGGGTTTGAATTACGGGTAGAATAGCCGGTTTTCAACCACACACGTGTTTACATGGAATCTTCGATGTTAAAAATCTTTAATACAATGACGCGCCAGAAAGAGGAATTTAAACCTATCCATGCCGGGGAAGTCGGCATGTACGTGTGTGGTATTACGGTTTACGATCTCTGTCACATTGGCCATGGCCGTACTTTTGTCGCCTTCGACGTGGTGTCACGCTACCTGCGTTTTCTGGGCTACACCCTGAAATACGTGCGTAATATCACCGACATCGACGACAAAATCATCAAGCGTGCTAATGAGAACGGCGAAAGCTTCGTTGCGCTGGTCGATCGCATGATCGTCGAGATGCACAAAGATTTCGACGCCCTGAATATTCAGCGCCCGGACAGCGAGCCGCGCGCGACCCACCATATTCACGAAATCATTGAGATCACCGAAAAGCTGATCGCACGCGGCCATGCCTACGTTGCGGACAACGGTGACGTGATGTTCTCGGTGCCGACGGACCCAACCTACGGTTCGCTTTCCCGTCAGGATCTGGACCAGCTCCAGGCCGGCGCGCGCGTTGACGTGGTTGACGTGAAGCGTAACCCGATGGACTTCGTGCTGTGGAAAATGTCTAAAGAGGGCGAGCCAAGCTGGCCATCCCCGTGGGGCGAAGGCCGCCCGGGCTGGCACATTGAGTGTTCCGCGATGAACTGCAAGCAGCTGGGCAAGCATTTCGACATTCACGGCGGCGGTTCGGACCTGATGTTCCCGCACCATGAAAATGAAATCGCGCAGTCCACCTGCGCCCACGGCGGCGAGTACGTGAACTACTGGATGCACTCCGGCATGGTAATGGTTGACCGCGAGAAGATGTCTAAATCGCTGGGTAACTTCTTCACCGTGCGCGACGTGCTGAAGTATTACGACGCGGAAACCGTGCGCTACTTCCTGATGTCCGGCCACTATCGCAGCCAGCTGAACTACAGCGAAGAGAACCTGAAACAGGCGCGCTCGGCGCTGGAGCGCCTGTATACCGCGCTGCGCGGTACCGACAGGTCTGTTCCTGCTGCGGGCGGCGAAGCGTTTGAAGCCCGCTTTGTTGAGGTGATGAACGACGACTTCAACACCCCTGAAGCGTACTCCGTGCTGTTCGACATGGCACGCGAAGTGAATCGCCTGAAGTCAGAAGATATGGCCGCGGCGAATGCGCTGGCGTCCCATCTGCGTAAGCTTTCCTCCGTGCTCGGCCTGCTGGAGCAGGATCCGGACGCGTTCCTGCAGAGCGGTGCGCAGGCGGACGACGGTGAAGTGGCGGAAATTGAAGCGTTGATCAAAGCACGTCTGGAAGCCCGTCAGGCAAAAGACTGGGCGGCGGCAGATGCGGCGCGCAATCGTCTGACCGAGATGGGTATCATTCTGGAAGATGGCCCGCAGGGAACGACCTGGCGCCGTAAGTAATTTTCCCCTCACCCTAACCCTCTCCCGCAGGGAGAGGGAATTGTTACGTTTTCTCCCTCTCCCCGTGGGAGAGGGCCGGGGTGAGGGCATCAGCGCGCACGTTTCCTCCACCACAGCAACCCCATCAGCACGACTCCCGGCAGCCACACCCACAGCAGTTCTGAAACGATCACCTGATGCCCGTACGGCGTGGTGTAGCGCGACAGCGCAAACGGCGCGACCTTAATGACCTGCCATGGCGCAAAGAAGCGTTCATCTGACCACGGCCACAGCCAGCCGACGCCTTTCCCGCCCGTGGTAATCGAATCCAGCAGGCTGTGCGACAGCAATGACACGGTTAAAAACAGCCAGCACCGCGTCAGACTGGCCCGGAACCATCGTCGGCCGCTCAGCACGCAGAGTATCGGCACTACAAACGCGAACAGCAGGGAGTGGGTAAAGCCGCGATGGCCGAAAACATTGCCGTACGCGACGCCGAACTTGAACGCCAGCACGTCGGCATCCGGCAGCATGGCGAGGACAATCCCGGCAAACAGCAGGCGGGGAGGAATCACTTTGGTTCCGAGGCCTAAGCCCAGACAAAGCGGAACAGCGGCGTGCGTAATAACGGTAGGCATTGCGATTATCCATGGCAAATCATGGAAATATAGCAGCAATCCCGCGCCGGCAGACCCGCGTCAAATTCTTATTTTTACGCCGACTCGCGTGCGATAAGCTGCCCGGAAAGCGTAATGCGCTGGGTTTGCAGCGTCGGCTCCTTCAGCGTGCGAATAATCAGCCCGGCAGCCTGACGTCCGGTCTCTTCGCTGGCGGACGACACGTAGGTGAATGACGGCGAGGTGAGGTTAACGTGGAGCATATCTTCGAAACCGACCAGCGCGACCTGCTGTGTTAAAAACACATCTTTGCCCACCGTTCGTCCGACCTGATGAATACCGGAGATGGAGCCGATCATGGCATCCGGCGAGTGGCAGAGCAGGGCGGTGATAGTGTTGTTTTTTTCCAGCAGCTGGCGGGTGGCGAAACCCGCGGCCAGGGTGTCATCGCTGCAGGCCGGAGAGTATTCGTCCCGCCAGACCAGCCCGTTTTGCGTCATCGCGCTGCGAAAACCGAGCAGGCGCTGCTCGCGGATAAGGCAGCCTTCACGTCCGCCAATGTAGGCGATATTGCGATGGCCGCGCTCGATAAGATAACGCACCGCCAGATTTGCCGCCTGACGGTTATCGCGCATCACCAGATTGCATTTTTCATCCAGCAGCGACTGAGAGACCACCACCAGCGGCAGCAGGCAGCGTCGAATCTGCTCCGGCAAGGTAGACGTGCGGGTATCCGAGGCCAGATAGATAACCCCGGCGACGCCCTGCTGCTTAAACGACAGCAGGCAGCGCTCAAGATGGTCATGGTCGTTCTGGGGTTGGCCGAGAAAAACCATATACCCCTGTTTTTCAAGATCCTGGACGATACTCGCCATCACCTTGATGGAGAAACTGTCGCTAAAGTCACGGAGGATCAGGCCAATCAGATTGGACGTATTGGCGCGGAGGTTGGCAGCGGCAACGTTATGAACATAGCCCAGCGTATTGATGGCAGCGTTGACCTTCTCGATCGTTGCCTCTGAGATTTTCCCTTTCTGGCGCAAAACCAGCGAGACGGTTGAGACCGATACGCCCGCGTGCTTTGCGACATCAATAATGCTGACTTTCTTCAAAACCGCTCCCTGAAATTCACCGATTATCAGTCAGATACGACAATGCGTCTCCCAGACTACAGGAGACGCGTCGTTCAGGCATCTTATTATTTGCCGATCATGGTGGACATGGTCTGGGCGATAAACTGTGCTCTGGCACCGAAAATCACCTGAATACCGTTGTCGCCGACGAAGACCACGCCGCGCGCACCCAGTCCGTTCAGGCCGTCCTTATCGACCACCTCGCTTTTTGCCACTTCCAGGCGAAGGCGGGTGATACAGGCGCCGACGGAGTCGATGTTGTGCGCCCCGCCCAGCAGGGTGATGATCTCGGTCGCGAGTTCTGAATCAGACTTATCATCCGCGTTGGCGGTCACTTCAGTGCGGCCCGGCGTTTTCACGTCGAAACGACGGATCACAAAGCGGAACGTGAAGTAATAAATTAGGCCCATTGGAATGCCGATGATAATCGCATTCAGGAAGTTGGTCTTGTAGCCGTTAAAGGACGGCAGGATCCCGAATGACAGATAGTCGATAAAGCCCGCGGAGAACGACTTGGCGATATGCGCATGCAGCAGATACATGGTCATGTAGGCCAGGCCCGCCATGATGGCGTTAAATACGTACAGAATTGGCGCCACGAAGATAAAGGTAAACTCGACCGGTTCGGTGATCCCCGTAAGGAAGCAGGTCAGCGCCGCAGAGAACAGAATACCGGCCGCGATTTTTTTATTCTTCGTATGGGCTTCGTGATACATCGCCAGGCACGCGGCGGGCAGCGCGAACAGCATCAGCGGGAATTCGCCCTGCATGAATTTACCGGCATTCTGGTAGGTGTCGCTGCTGAAGGACTTCACACCTTCTTCCAGCATCTTGAACCAGATGGTCTGGTCGCCGTGGATCACCTGTCCTGCCTGGGTGGTGTAATCCCCGAACGAATACCAGAAGGACGGATACCAGATGTGGTGCAGACCGAGCGGGATCAGTGCGCGCTCTACCAGACCGAAGATAAAGGTCGACGCCGCCTGATTATCGCCGTTAACCACCACGGAGAGCGCGTCGATACCGGCCTGGATATGCTGCCACACGTACGGCAGCAGCAGCCCCATCAGGAACGAGAGGAACGCCGTTGCAATGGCCACGAAGCGCTTGCCGGAGAAGAAGCCCAGGAACTCCGGCAGCTGCATGGTGTGGAAGCGGTTATAGCACCAGGCCGCGAGAATACCGCAGATCAGGCCGCCGAAGACGCCCATCTGCAGCGTCGGGATGCCGACCACCATGGCGTATTTCCCGCCCTGGGAGGCCATTTCCGGCGTGATGCTCAGCACGGTGCTGATGGTGATATTCGTGACAAACACCGACACCGCCGCAGACAGCGCCGCGATGCCGGATTCTGACGCCAGACCCACGGCGGAGCCAATGGCAAACAGCATCGGCAGGTTATCAAAAATAACCCCGCCCGCGTTCATCATCAGCGGCAGATGGAACTTATCGCCAAAGGCCAGCAGCAGGCCCGCAGCGGGAAGCAGTGAAATTGGCAGCATTAAGGCGCGACCAATCATCGATAACTTAGACAGCGATTTAACAAACCCTGATATCAGACTCATGCTGATTTCCCCCGAGTAGCGCTTTTTTGGCGCTGTTATTGTAAGTAGAACGTTTTAGTAGAACGTTCTACTTATCGTGGGCAAAGAGTGAAAAACGCGCAACAGAATTTTCATGTTTCGACAGATGAAATAGTGATTATTTGAAGTTGATCGATAAATAACCGTGATGGGTGTGAGGGGATTTTTTATCCCCTCTCCCTGTGGGAGAGGGTTAGGGTGAGGGCATCAGACGGCTCAGGCCGTAACGGTTACGCTCTGTCCTTCAAAGCTCACGGTCTGACCCGCGACAATCTTGCAGCGCTTGCGCGTTTCTACCACGCCGTCGACTTTTACCAGCCCGTCGGCGATAACGATTTTCGCCTGCGCGCCGCTTTCGCTCCAGCCTTCCAGCTTCAGCAGATCGCACAGCTCAACGTGCGGGTGTTTACCTAATGAAAAAGTCGCCATCTTACGCGTCCTCTACGTCGTGATATTCTTCGCACGCCTGCAGCGTATTCTGAATCAGCGTTGCTACGGTCATCGGGCCTACGCCGCCCGGTACGGGGGTAATGTAAGACGCGCGCGCGGCGGCATCTTCATACACCACGTCGCCGACCACTTTGCCGTTTTCCAGACGGTTAATCCCGACGTCCACGACAATCGCGCCCTCTTTGATCCACTCGCCCGGAATAAAGCCCGGCTTGCCGACCGCGACGATCAGCAGATCGGCGTTCTCGACGTGGTGACGCAGGTTTTTGGTGAAGCGGTGGGTCACGGTGGTGGTGCAGCCGGCCAGCAGCAGCTCCATGCTCATCGGGCGGCCCACGATGTTGGACGCACCGATAACCACGGCGTTCAGACCGTAGGTGTCGATGTTATAGCGCTCCAGCAGCGTTACAATGCCGCGCGGCGTACACGGGCGCAGACGCGGCGCGCGCTGGCACAGGCGGCCAACGTTGTACGGATGGAAACCGTCCACGTCTTTATCCGGTGCAATACGCTCCAGCACCTTCACGTTGTCGATACCCGCCGGCAGCGGCAGCTGAACCAGAATACCGTCGATCTCTGTATCGGCATTCAGGGTGTCAATAAGTTCCAGCAGCTCTGCTTCGCTGGTGGTTTCCGGCAAATCGTAAGAGCGGGAGACGAAGCCCACCTCTTCACACGCTTTGCGCTTGCTGCCGACATAAATCTGCGATGCCGGGTTGCTGCCAACCAGCACAACGGCCAGCCCGGGGGCGCGTTTTCCGGCAGCTTTACGCGCCTTCACTTTTTCCGCGACCTCAGAGCGCACCTGCTGCGCAATCGTTTTACCGTCAATAATCTTTGCTGCCATCAGAGAGAAGATTCCGTCTGTAACGTTTGAAAGGGGGGGATGGCGTGTATTTTGTCAGAAGCGAGCGTCGCTGTCAGTCACCCTTTACGCGTTTTTATCAGTGAGACGCAAAAACCCTTCTTAGGGGATGGTCAATTTCTTAGGCGGTATTAGGATGTGACCTGGCGAAATGGCAGCGTTTTGACATATTTAAAAAACGCGTCCTGAGCTACTTTGTCTCCTCCGAAATAAGCTTTCAATTACTCAATTGAACGTATTTCTTATTCCCGATTATTCGCGGGAAGGGTTATTTACATTTTAAAGGAATAGACATGAAACTCAGCAACATTGCTTCTACTGTTATTGCTACTTTGGCCCTGGTTGCAGGTGCCGCAAATGCAGCAGATCCTGCTGCGCCGGTTTCCGTTAATGGCGGTACCGTACATTTTAAAGGTGAGCTGGTTAATGCGGCTTGTTCAGTAAATACTGATTCTTCCGAGCAGACCGTTAATCTGGGCCAGTATCGTACCGCGAAATTTACCAAAGTGGGCGATACCACCTCTAATATTCCATTCAATATCGAACTGAATGATTGCGATCCGCTGGTTGCGAAAACTGCTGCTGTTGCGTTCACCGGTCAGATCGACCCAACCGACAAAACCCTGCTGGCCGTGACCTCCGGTAACAACGACAACACCGCGAAAGGCGTGGGTATTGAGATCCTCGACAGCAAATCCAGCGTTCTGACCCCAGACGGTGCGACCTTCTCTGCTGCGCAGACGCTGATCGAAGGGACCAACACCCTGAAGTTCACCGCACGTTACAAATCAACGGCTGCCACCACTGAGCCAGGCCAGGCGAACGCTGACGCCACCTTCGTAATGAAATACGAGTAATTCCTCCGCACAGGGATGTTCAGGCCTCACGGACGAGGCCCGTCATACGCAAATGCCAGGAACGAAGGATGACAAGGACTGGAACACTACTGCTGTTAACCCTTGCGATGGCTTGTCCGGCATCGGCGCATACCGTGGTGATCGAAGGTGGCAAGGTTCATCTCCGGGGTGAACTGGTGAACGGCGGCTGCGCCGTGGCGCCCGACAGCCAGAATATGCGCATCGACATGGGGCAGTACCGAACCAATTCATTTTCCGGTGTGGGCAGTTTTTCCACGGTTAACGTGCCTTTTACCGTGCGGCTGCTGGACTGCAGCGTTGATGTTTCGCGCACCGTGGGGATCCAGTTTCAGGGCGTGACGCCCGCAGAAGATCCGCAGGTCTTTCTGGCGACATCGCGGCCGGGTGAAACACCTGTCAGCAGCGGCGTGGGGCTGGCGCTCTTTGACGAACAGCAGCGTCAGATTATCCCAAACGCCACGGCCGTCAGCTGGCTGCCGATCGATACCCGCGAGCTCGCGTTCCATTTTAGCGCCCGCTATCGGGCTATTTCCGAACACCTCGAGCCAGGCAAAATTCAGTCGGATGTCTGGTTTACGTTGATTTATCCATAACACCTGCGAACTCATTATTAAAGGTACGGTTGTGATGAATACCCTAATTAAACCAGGACTTTTTTTATCGTTTATTTTGATGATGGTTTCTGCCTGCGCAAATGCTTCCGGCGGTATTGCGCTGGGGGCCACGCGCGTTATTTATCCCGCAGAGGCAAAGCAAACGTCGCTGGCGATCACCAACAGCAACAAACAGGAACGCTATTTAATTAACGCGTGGATCGAAAATGCGAGCGGGCAAAAAGAAAAAACCTTTGCCGTCACTCCGCCCCTGTTTGTCAGCGAGCCGAACAGTGAAAACACGCTGCGTATTATTTACGCCGGGCCGGCGCTGCCAGCCGATCGCGAATCGCTCTTTTACATGAACGTGAAGGCGATCCCATCGGTGAACAAAGCGAAAACGGAAAACAATAACGTGCTGCAGCTGGCGATCCTCTCACGCATCAAGCTGTTTGTGCGCCCGAACAACCTGGCGATGCAGCCGGAAGAGGCGCTTTCCCAGCTGCGGTTTGAGCGCGCGGGCAACCATCTCAAAGTCAGCAACGCTTCCCCGTATTACATCACCCTCGTCAATCTGAAGATGGGCGGGCAGACGCTGGAAAACCTGATGGTTGCGCCGAAAAGCTCGGCACAGCAGGTGCTGCCAGCCGGTGCCAGCGGCACACTTTCCTGGCAGAGCGTGAATGACTACGGTGCCATCACCCCGGCGCGTAGCGTTAACCTGTGAGCAGAGTCAGGGCGATGAAAAACCACCAGAGACGTTACTGCCCGGTTGCACTGGCGCTGATGGCTGCGCTCTGGCCGCAGGCTGGCTGGAGCGAAAGTTATTTCAACCCGGCCTTCTTGTCCGACGACGCCGCCAGCGTGGCGGATTTGTCGCGTTTTGAACAAGGACACCAGCAGGCACCCGGCGTTTATCGCGTGGATATCTGGCGTAACGATGAGTTTATCGGTACCCAGGACGTGCGTTTCGAGCAGGCCGAGAACACGCCGCCGGTAGCGGGCGGTTTATCGGCCTGTATTACGCGCGCGATGCTCGATCGCTTTGGCGTCAACGTCGCGGCGTTTCCCGAGCTGGCTAAGGTGCAGGGCGACACCTGCGTTCCGTTGACCACGGCCATACCCGGCAGCGAAACGGCTTTCAACTTTGCCTCACAGCGTCTGGACGTCAGCCTGCCTCAGGTGGCGTTGCAAAACAGCGCCCGGGGCTACATTCCGCCCGAACAGTGGGATGAAGGCATTCCCGCCGCGCTGGTGAACTACAGCTTCACCGGTAACCGGGGAAGCGAAGACGACAGCTATTACCTCAACCTGCAAAGCGGGTTGAACTATGGCGCCTGGCGTTTACGTAACAACGGCGCATGGCGGTACACACAGAATAACGGGCAGCGGCACAGCGAGTGGCAGAATATTGGCACCTGGGCGCAGCGCACCGTCATCCCGCTTAAAAGCGAACTGGTGCTGGGCGACAGCAATACCGGGAATGACGTCTTCGACAGCATGGGTTTTCGCGGCGGACGGCTTTTCTCGTCTGACAGCATGTACCCGGACAGCCTGCAGGGCTACGCGCCGACCGTGCGCGGGATCGCCCGTACGCCCGCCAAAGTGGTGGTTCGCCAGAACGGCTACGTTATCTATCAAAGCTACGTCCAGCCGGGCGCATTTGCCATTACCGATCTTAACCCGACCTCCTCAAGCGGCGACCTGGAAGTCACGGTCGAAGAGAAAGACGGCACCCAGCAGCGCTATACCGTGCCGTACTCCACCGTCCCGCTCCTGCAGCGCGAAGGTCGCTGGAAGTACGACCTCGTCGCGGGGGATTACCGCAGCGGGAACAGCGATCAGGACACACCGTTCTTCACCCAGGGCACCCTGGTTACCGGCCTTGCCAACGGTTACACGCTCTACGGCGGTACGCAGCTGGCGTCACGCTATACCGCGGTGGCCGTCGGGGCCGGGAAAAACCTGGGCGACTGGGGCGCGGTCTCGCTTGATATCACCCACGCCCGCAGCCAGCTTGCGGACGACAGCAAGCATGAAGGGCAGTCTCTGCGCTTCCTCTACGCGAAATCTCTTAACGGCTTCGGCACCAACTTCCAGCTGCTGGGCTACCGCTACTCCACAAAAGGGTTTTACACCCTCGACGATGTGGCCTGGCGCTCAATGGAAGGCTATCAGTATGCCGATAGCCAGAACGATAACGATGTGCCGGACGTGCAGAGCTATCACAACCTGACGTGGAATAAAAAAGGCCGCTTCCAGCTCAACGTCTCTCAGTCGCTGGGGGACTACGGCTCGGTCTATATCTCCGGCAGCGAGCAGACCTACTGGGGAACAGACGAGACGAACCTCTGGTACCAGCTGGGCTACGCGGGGGGCGTGAAGGGGATCAACTACTCCGTCTCGTGGTCGTGGAACAAATCCGTGGGGATAGACGGCACCGATCGGATCGCGTCGTTTAACGTCTCCGTGCCGTTCAGCCTCTTTACCCGTCAGGGCTATCGCCGGGACAGCGCGATTGACCGCGCCTACGCTACGGCATCCGCCAGTCGAAACAGCGATGGCGACACAAGCTGGCAAACCGGCGTCAGCGGAACGCTGCTGGAGGACCGCAACCTGAACTACAGCGTGACCCAGGGACACGCCAGCACCAACGGCTCAAGCGGAAGCGCCAGCGCCAACTGGCAGGCGACCTACGGCACGCTGGGCGTGGGCTACAACTATTCCCGCGACCAGCACGATCTCAACTGGCAGCTCTCAGGCGGGGTGGTCGGCCACGCCGACGGCGTGACCTTCAGCCAGCCGTTGGGCGACACCAACGTGCTGATCAAAGCGCCGGGGGCATCGGGCGTCAGTATTGAAAACCAGACCGGGGTGAAAACCGACTGGCGAGGCTACGCGGTCATGCCGTATGCCACCGTCTATCGCTACAACCGCGTGGCGCTGGATACCAACACCATGAGCAACAACACCGATATCGAAAACAACGTGAGCAGCGTGGTGCCGACCAAAGGCGCGCTGGTACGCGCCAGCTTTGATACCCGCATTGGCGTGCGCGCCCTGCTGACGGTGATGCGCGGCAACCAGCCGGTGCCGTTCGGCGCGGTGGTGCGTGAGACCAAAAGCGGCGTCACCAGCATGGTGGGGGATGACGGACAAATATACCTGAGTGGGCTGCCGCTGGAAGGCGAACTGCTGATCCAGTGGGGCGACGGGGCGCAGTCCCAGTGTCGCGCACCTTACAGCTTGTCTGAACAGAGCCTGCAACAGGCAATCACACTTAAGGGGATCGGCTGTGATTAAAACTCGACTCTTTGCCTTGTCGCTGCTGGCGTTCCTGCCCGCGACAAACGCATTAGCGACCGTGTGCGTCAATGAAAAAGGCGTGCCGACGGAAGTGCATTACGATCTGACGGATAAATTCAACAGCTCGAATAACCAGATTGGGCAGGTCGTGACGCTCAGCGAGAAATCGCAGTGGGTAGGGGTGAATGCCGTCTGCCCGAAGGGCACGACCGGGAATACCACCAAGCGCAGCTATGTGACCGATTATCCGGTAACGGGGACCAGCGATGGCTACCAGTATCTGAAGCTTAATGACTATCTGGACGGGGCGATGAAAATTACGGACAGCTTTGCTGGCGTATTTTATCCGCCAAAAAGCTATATCCAGATGGGGAGCCATCCTAACGTCTCCAAAAACAAACCGTTTGGCGTTCAGGACTCCAGCCTGGTCTTCCGTCTTAAGGTGACCCGGCGTTTTATCAACATGGTGGTGATCCCGCGTGCCACCATGTTCCGCGTTTACGTCACCACCACCTCCTCCGATCCGCTCACCACACCGGTCTATACCATCAGCTACAGCGGAACCATTCAGGTGCCGCAAAGCTGCGCCATCAATGCCGGTAACGTGGTGGAGTTTGATTTCGGCGACATTGGCGCCTCCTTGTTCAGCAAGGCGGGCGTGGGTAACAAGCCGGAGGGGGTCTCATCGCAAAGCAAAACCATCGCCATCAAATGCACCAACGTGGAGGCGAACGCCATGCTGACGATGCGCGTCGAGGCGGAAAAAGTCTCTGATAATGTGCTGGTGTCGGATAATCCGGATGTGGGGTTCATCATCGCCAACGAGAGCGGGGCGCCGCTGACGCCCAACAACCTGACGAGCAAAATTCCGTTCCGTCTCGACGACAGCGCGCAGGCGCAGGTGGGGATCCGGGTCTGGCCGGTGAGCGTGACGGGCAATAAGCCAGCGGAAGGGCGCTTCACCTCGCGCGGGTATTTGCGCGTGGATTACGACTAAGGAGCCGATATGCGAAACGGGATCCGTTTTATCACCTTAGCGCTCTTTGCGCTTTGCACCCAGGCTCAGGCGGACACCGCGTTGGGCGAGATTAACATTCGGCTCTACGGCAATATCGTCGATTTTACCTGCGTTGCCGAGGGCAGCGACAGCGACAAGGCCGTCCCGCTGGGCACCTGGCCCACGAAACAGCTCAGCACCACCGGGAGCCGCACGCAGCCTATGCAGTTTACGCTGAAGCTGACCGGCTGCCCGCCGGGCGCGGCGTCCATTACGTTTTCGGGTAAAGCTGATGGGAGCAATAGCGGCTTGCTGGCGCTGAATGACGCCAGTACTGCAAGCCATGTCGCCGTTGAGATCAGGGATGCGGATAAAACGCGCCTGGCGCTTCAGCAGGCCAGCCAGCCGGTCTCGGTTGACGCACAGGGAAATGCGACGCTGTCGTTTTATGCCAATTATATTGCCACTGCCGATAACCCTCAGCCCGGACGGGCTGATGCGGATGCCACATTCATGATTAATTATAATTAGCACTGACCGCACTCCCTGCAGCTCAGATAAGCTGCAGGGAGTGAATTCAGGTTATAGCAGCTCGTGAGCTTTGGCGTAATCAATTAATTCCACGATGCTTTGCACACCCAGCTTGGAATAAATATTGGATTTATGCGCGCTAATGGTCTTGTTGCTTAATAGTAGCTGTTCAGCTATTTCCTTGTTGGATAATCCATTCGCCAGATACCGTAATACCGTGACCTCGCGATTCGATAATGGCATATCTACTGCCATCCCTTTCCCGGAACCCAAATGGTTTATAAAGTTCAACGTCTCCGACGGGAAAAAGGAATAGCCCATCAGAATCATTTCTACGGCGTTGTAGATCTCACCCAAATCTTTTCGTTTACTGACGAAGCCATTTGCCCCGGCGCGAATGGCGCGACCTGCGTAAAACAACTCTGATTTAGACGAGAGGAACAGAACCTTAATGTTTTTGTTTAAGTTCCTGATTCTCTTTAGTAAAGAGAAGGCATCCGTGCCCGTGAGTTCAATGTCAAGGATCACCAGATCGATAGGGTGATTGCGGATACAGTCAAGGACTTCATGGCTATCGCCAGACTTGAGCTTGACTGCGATATTCTTATTTTTCTGTAGCAGGACTTCTATCGACATTCTGACGATAGGATGTTCGTCCATAATGATAACGGATGCCGGTTTCATTTTTAATGCCTCAGATTGTTAAAAGCGTTATACAGAGTTTGGTAAAACTCTCGAAATGCCGGAAGGATATAATGTGCAGATCCCTGTACCGTAGTATTTCCCTGGGAAGAGCGAAAGCATCCTTGTTTACGTAATGAAAAGAACTATGCCTCAGCGCGGTCATCTCATTAGGCTGGTGTTGGCAAAAAGGTTTTTCTTATTCAGATTTGATACGCATCTTATTATACAGGGTAAGTTTTTTCCGAAAACCCTGTAAATTAATATGAGGGTATTGGTTTGTATTATCTTCTGGATATGAATCGCTATTTTTTTAAAAATAGCGGAAATATCCTGTTATCCCATTTACTGCATATTTTCATCTTTATGTAATAACAAAAAATAACAGATATCGCTGTATGTTGATTAATTGTTAACAAAAATACGCCTGTTTTTAAGTTGCGAACCCGCAAAGATGAGGTTAAAAATTGCCCTCGCAGGCCGTCAGACCTTCATCCGAAAGTGCTTACGTTGACCAGGACAACGGCGTCTGATGCACAGGAGAACATGCTACCCGCTTCGCTTTTTACTCCTGGCTGTTGTCGCTAAGCTGCTTGTTTTTACATCATTATCATCTTGTTAACGCCTTCTGCATTCACTTAACGGATGGAGGAAAGTGCTGCCGTTCCGTTAATCTGTGGCATTTCACAAGGTTCACGCCCATAAATTAGGAATAGTTATAATTTCGAGTTTATTGTTAAAAATTAACATTTTTGCAACGCAAGTGGTAAGTAATTTCCTAAACCGCTTTAGGAAATAAGGGGTTAGGAGGTGAGTGAAAACGTGCAGTCTGAGAGGTTATTAAGAAGATGGAGCAATTCCTGGCGATGGCTTAGACCCAGCTTTAGGAGAATGCAGCTGAGACGATAGATAATGCGGCTATAGGGGCGATTCTGCATAAGGGCAATCTGACGCAATGTCTTGCCCCGGGAAAGCTCCTGCAGGATGGGCCATTCGTTTCGCGAGAACCAGTCTTTCTCGGTACCCAGCGGAGGTAGGGTATCCAACAGGCTGTGCTGGAGCGCAGCGGCGTTCAGCTGACGTTCGAGCACATGAAAGGGACCCGCCGCTTTGCAGAAGAGGCGGGTGTCGTAATTATCGGCCCGGACCAACAGCCAGGGCGTCAGGAACGGAGGAAACAGGCTATGCCGTCTCAACTGATCCAGTTTCTCCAGAAGGCCCGTGGATCGGCTTTCAATATCCACGACCAGACGGGCTGAAGGCCACTGGGTCTGAGCGATAAGGGCGTCGTCCAGCGTGGCGTAGTCGCAGCAGCTGCTCAGGGGAAACTGCCCGTTGAGAAAACCGGTGCGCAGGTAGTGATCCTCCGTCACCAGAAGGATAAACGGGGCGTCGGTTTTGCGGGGCTGGCTGATAGACTGGCTCAAAAATTCGAGCCGGTCGAAAAAGGGGGGAGCAAAAGGTGAGCGCGTAAATCCCAGTGCATCACTTCCTGTACGCCGCCGCCGGTAACGGCGCACTGTCATTCGCATGGTCTCCCTCCTGGAAATGGCTTTTTAATCCTCCGGCCATGTCCAGGACGGCCAGTAATATCCCTGGCCGAGGTCTGCGCCTGCCTGCAGTGCCCAGGTACGATCGCGTTCAGTCTCAATACCTTCAATAAGCACTTTCCCGGCAAGCTGAAAGCAAAGGGAAACCAGTTGCCTCAGCGCAGGGGTGTCGCGTAAACGCCAGAATGCTTCCTTATCTATTTTGATGCCGCTTAACGGGAGTCGGCAGGATAAAAACGACTGCACTGTGACGTCATCCACGTCATCAAGCCAGATTGCATGTCCCTGTCTGCTAAGTTGCCGCAAATTTTGAACGACATGCTGCTTCTCGACGAGGGTCAGCGCTAAAAAGGACGCGAGATCGACAATCTCAATATTAAGCGACACGTCTGGCAACCGGATAAGTCGCTGAAAAGAGGCTGTCTCTGTCAGGACGGTTATCGGCAGATTAATAAAAAGATTATGACCGTGCGGCGCATTTTTTAACGCGGCAAGCTGCGCTTCAAGCAGCGCTATCGACCAGTCTGCGGACCGTTCGCAAAAAAAGTCCTCGCTGTGCCGCGTGTCGGACAGAACGCTTAGTACCTCCACGCCAACCTGGCGCAAGGAGGAAAGGGCGACGATGGGCTCAAGCTTAATGCCGACGATGTCCTGAGAAATGTACTGTAACCGGGGGGGCGTATCGATCAGGTTTTGCGCTGTCACTCCATTGTCCTGTTGTCTGCCAGCCTCCAGGCGGCCGGGATACCTGACTCTAGTGTGACGAGCTGACGTTCAGGAAAACAGCAGGCGTTACTTAAATGCAACTAAGCCTTTTCGCAGCGCCAAATTTTACGGTGAAACAGGGCGAAATGTTGAGAAAATAGCCGTATTTACAATCGGCTAGCTGTAATTGCCGTGGAAAACGGAAAAGGCATTGACTCACCTGCCATTGACCGTATAATTCTTCGCGTTTCACCACCGCGAAGTACACACATATCAGTGCGCCCTTAGCTCAGTTGGATAGAGCAACGGCCTTCTAAGCCGTAGGTCGTAGGTTCGAATCCTACAGGGCGTGCCATTTCATCTCATAGAGTACGCCTCCTTCACATCCTCTGATTTCCGTTGTGGGACATATTTGGGACATCGCCCCTAACATTTACCGGTCAAGAAGGACATTTATGTGGTATCTACTCGCAACTTCGCTTGCCGCACTTTCCCTTAATAAAAGCCTGGCTTATCTAATGCTGGGATTAACGGCATTTCTCGGCTGGAAACAGGGCATTCTTGACGCCCCGGCGCTGCTGGTTATTGCATCAATCGTTGTTGGCTGGTCTGCTGTTGAATGGCTACGTAATAGAAATAATAAATATACATATCTGGTCGAAGGCCTGTGTGTGGTCATCGCCGTTGCCCTGGTTTTGCATGTGATCCCGGGCTTCCATAACCCCAAAGTGCTGGATGCTGTCGTCGTTGGTCCGCAAAGCATACCGTTCAGTATGTACTTTAATATGGACAAGGCAGTGGTGCCTTTCTTTTTAATTACGTGCATGCCAACGTTATTCGTAGCAAAGCCCCTCTATCAAGCTGGCAAGGTCGGTTGGGGAATATTGGTTCTTGCGATACCCGCGCTGTTACTTCTGGCTGTTGCGTTGGGCGGACTTAGAATTGAGCCGCATGCGCCAGAATGGTTCGCTCAATTTGCCCTTGCGAATATTTTCTTCGTCTCTTTGGCCGAGGAAGCCTTGTTCAGAGGCTACCTACAGCAACGCTTGTCCCGGGTTATTCATCCTGTTGTCGCGCTGTTGATTGCCTCAGTCATCTTTGGGCTGATGCATTATAGCGGCGGTTTACTACTGATCATTTTTGCCAGCCTCTCCGGCATTATTTACGGCCTGGCGTGGATGTGGAGCGGTAAGCTCTGGGTTGCAACGTTATTCCATTTTGGCCTGAACTGCGTGCATTTATTGCTCTTCACCTATCCGATGTATGCCCCCCACGCTGCGATGTGATGCGTTTTTAAATAGTCGCCTAATAATTTGGCTACCTCTGAATAAACATAAAAAGCCCCGAAATATCGGGGCTTTTTTATATATGCCGGGCGCGTAAATAACAAATTTCACTTCGCGGGAGAATGAATAGAAGGCTAATGAATTTCATTGCTGGCAGGCTTAAGGTTTTCTTAATCTAAATATTATCTCGGATTAAAATTTGAATTTTTATCTTAACAAACTCCGCAATAAAGAAATTTTACACTTTTACTCCTAAACTGGATTGATACTAATTATCATTAGCGTTGTTGTATGCTTTAATCCTGTCCCACAAAGCTATGAGTCGTTAATCCCGTTGGTCTATTAAGGATATGTTCATGAATTCTCGCCTGCTGTCCTGCTTCTCGCTTGCCTTGTTGTCTTCATCACTTTTCCTTTCTACACAATCGGTTGCGGCCGATAACAACGAAGGCATCGTTGTTTATAACGCGCAGCACGAAAACCTGGTGAAGTCGTGGGTTGACGGTTTTACTAAAGAAACCGGCATTAAGGTCACTCTGCGTAATGGCGATGACAGCGAGCTGGGTAACCAGCTGGTTCAGGAAGGCAGCGCGTCACCGGCAGACGTGTTCCTGACGGAGAACTCGCCGTCAATGGTGCTGGTGGATAACGCCAACCTGTTTGCGCCGCTGGATGCAGACACCCTGAAGCAGGTACCGGCAGAATATCGTCCGGCGCACGGTCGCTGGATCGGCATCGCGGCCCGCAGCACGGTATTTGTGTATAACCCGGAAAAACTGAACGAACAGCAGCTGCCTAAATCGCTGATGGATCTGGCTAAGCCCGAGTGGAAAGGCCGCTGGGCGGCATCACCGTCAGGTGCGGATTTCCAGGCCATCGTGAGCGCGATGCTGGCGCTGAAAGGCGAGAAGGCCACGCTGGAATGGCTCAAGGCGATGAAAGCCAATTTCGTTGCCTATAAAGGCAACAGCACCGTGATGAAAGCGGTCAATGCCGGTCAGATTGATGGCGGCGTGATTTATCACTACTACCGTTTTGTCGATCAGTCCAAAACCGGTGAAAACAGCAAAAACACCCAGCTCTACTACTTCAAACATCAGGATCCGGGCGCGTTTGTGAGCCTCTCTGGCGGCGGCGTGCTGGCATCCAGCAAGCACAAAGCGCAGGCGCAGGCCTTCATCAAATACATTACCGGTAAAGAAGGCCAGGAAAGCCTGCGTACCAATAACGCCTTTGAATATGCAGTGGGCGTGAACGCGGCCTCAAACCCGAAACTGGTCCCGCTGAAAGATCTTGATGCACCGAAAGTTGAACCTTCAACGCTTAACAGTAAAAAAGTTATCGAGCTGATGACGCAAGCCGGCCTGCTGTGATCCTGAGAGTAAAGTGAACGTCTTATGTCTGGTCTGAGTCTCGACATCGGAAAAAACAGAGTGCAGGAGCCTGCCCGCAGGCGTCCTGCACTGCCGATGGTTGCGTTAGCTGTGTTGTTTTCATTAATGGCGCTTCTGCCTTTGGGTTTTATCATTGCCATTGGCATTGAGACCGGCTGGGAAACCATTAAGGCGCTGGTGTTTCGCCCGCGTGTTGCTGAGCTGCTCAGCAACACGCTGTGGCTGACGGCTTTAGCGGTTCCTCTGTGTATCGTGACGGGCGTGGCAATCGCCTGGCTCACGGAGCGCACGCAGCTTGCCGGGCGAGGGATCTGGTCTGCACTGGCGGTCGCCCCGCTGGCGATCCCCGCGTTTGTGCAAAGCTATGCCTGGGTGAGCGTTGTCCCGTCCATGCACGGGCTCTCCGCGGGCGTGTTTCTCTCGGTTCTTGCCTACTATCCGTTTATCTATATGCCGGTTGCGGCGGTGCTGCGTCGCCTTGACCCGACGCTTGAAGATGTCGCCGCTTCGCTGGGTACGCCGCCGTGGCGGGTCTTTTTCCGCGTGGTGCTGCCCCAGCTCAAGCTGGCTATCTGCGGCGGCGCGCTGCTGGTGGCGCTGCACCTGCTGGCGGAATATGGCCTGTACGTGATGATCCGCTTTGATACCTTCACCACGGCAATTTATGACCAGTTCCAGTCTACCTTCAGCGGCCCGGCGGCGAACATGCTGGCGGGCGTGCTGGCCTTGTGCTGTCTGGCTATATTAATACTGGAAGGCGTGACGCGCGGAAAAGCACGCTACGCGCGCATTGGCGCCGGGGCCGCGCGCGAGCAGAAACGCTGGCCGCTGAAGCCTGCGGCCGCCGCGCTGGGCCAGCTGTTTTTCATCGTGCTGATCGTGCTGGCGCTGGGCGTGCCGTTAATTGTTCTGTGTCGCTGGATTTGGCTCGGCGGCGTGCAAAACTGGATGAGCGCCGATCTCTGGCATTCGCTGCGCCAGACGCTGATGCTCGGCGTGGGCGGTGCGCTTCTGACGACCGCGTGCGTGATCCCCATCGCGTGGCTGGGAATTCGCTATCCGCACCGCATCTTCCGGATGCTGGAAGGGTGCATCTATATCACTAGTTCGCTGCCGGGCATCGTCACGGCGCTGGCGCTGGTCACCGTCACCATTCATTACGCCCGTCCCATTTACCAGACGGAAATTACCCTGTTCCTGGCCTACCTGCTGATGTTTATGCCCCGCGCGCTCATCAACCTGCGGGCGGGGATTGCGCAGGCGCCGGTTGAGCTGGAAAACGTGGCGCGCAGCCTGGGCAGCACGCCCGCGAAGGCGCTCTGGAGCGTCACGATGCGGCTGGCCGCGCCGGGCGCGGCGGCAGGGGCCGCGCTGGTTTTCCTCGGCGTCAGCAACGAGTTAACCGCCACGCTGTTGCTCTCTCCGCTGGGCACGCGCACGCTGTCCACCGGATTCTGGGCGCTGACCAGTGAAATTGACTATGTTGCCGCCGCGCCTTACGCGATGCTGATGATCCTGATTTCACTCCCGCTGACCGCCATTCTCTATATGCAGTCGAAAAAAATTGCAGGGCTATGACATGCTTGAATTAACCGCCATTTCTAAATCGTTTTCTGATGTGCAGGTGCTCGACAGCTTAAACCTGAGCGTGGCGCCGGGGAGCAGGACGGCGATTGTCGGGCCGTCCGGGTCGGGGAAAACCACGCTGCTGCGTATTCTTGCCGGGTTCGAAACGCCTGACACCGGGCGCATTGTCATGCAGGGGAGAACGCTGTTCGATGAAAACAGTTTTGTTCCCGCCCACCTGCGCCGGATCGGTTTTGTGCCTCAGGAGGGCGCGCTGTTCCCGCACCTCAACGTGGCAGACAACATTGCCTGGGGGCTGGACGGCACCCGCCACGAAAAGCGCCAGCGCGTTGAGGCACTGATGGAGATGGTTTCTCTGGACAGGCAGCTCGCAACGCACTGGCCCCACGAGATTTCCGGCGGACAGCAGCAGCGCGTGGCGCTTGCCCGTGCGCTGGCCCAGCGACCTTCACTGATGCTGCTGGATGAACCGTTCTCGGCGCTGGATACCGGCCTGCGCGCCATGACGCGTAAGGCAACGGCCGATCTGCTGGCCGAAGCGGGCGTGGCCTCGATTCTGGTCACCCACGATCAGAACGAAGCGTTGTCCTTTGCCACGCAGGTTGCCGTCATGCGCTCCGGACGCTTCACGCAGGTCGGCACGCCTTATGACGTCTACACCCGTCCCGTTGACGAAGAGACGGCGCTGTTTCTTGGCGATGCCGTGATCCTGCCTGCTCAGCTCGCAGCCGGGTATGCCGTGTGCGCGCTGGGTGAAGTGCCGACGGACAACGCGCATGCGACAGGACAGGGCAGGGTAATGATGCGCCCTGAACAATTACGCGTGACGGCATGTGCAGCGCATGAAAGTCCGATCTCGATTCTCGACGTGGACTTCACCGGCCAGCTGTCGACGCTCACCCTGGGATTAGCCGGACAGCAGCAGCCGGTGATTCTGAAGACCGTAAGCCAGCCAGGATGGAACCCGGGCACGACGGTACGCGTTGATATTGCTGGCACCGCGCGGGTATTCGAATATTCTTAATATTCGTTAGTAATTTCATGCAACGGGTTGTTATAAAAGATTATTCCCGAACGTATGGCAATTCCTGAGATTCTCTACCATGCTCATAAAACCTCACCACACTGCGTGAGGTTTTTCGTAGTTGCTGATTAATCTCAAGGAAAAAGGTTATGAAAAAGACGACTGCTATTTTGTTGGGAACGGCGTTACTGTTTACGACCAATGCTTTTGCTGCACAGCTACTCACTAAAAGCGAGTTCAAAAAAGTTGCATCTCAATATAAAAAAATCGGTACGGTAAACACCTCGAATGAAGTATCGGTGGATGATGCGAAAAAAGAACTGATTGAGAAAGCCGATAAGAAAGGCGCGGATGTCCTGGTGCTCACCTCAGGGAACACCAACAATAAAATTCACGGTACGGCCAATATCTACAAGAAAAAATAACGTCATTGCAGCCACCCCCGAAGCGGGGTGGCCGTTCCCCCTCTTTTCTCGCCAAATCTCCTCATGAACGCGGTTACACTTGCTAACGCATAGATAATGCGTATAGTTCTCATTTGCATTGCACCCAATACATTCTAAGGCCCGACAACGGGTCATTTTTGCGCGCACTTTAAAATGAGTTAACGATGAACAACACCATCATGCACAAGACGCTGCTGGCGCTCGCCGTTGGCGCGGCGACACATTCCGCCTTCGCGGCGGACGATCAAAAAGAGGACACCCTTGTTGTCCAGGCTGCACCAGCCAGCGATTTCAAACCCGGCGGCGACCAGCTGGTACCGGCCTTTCTTGACGGACAGGTGGCGAACGGCGGGCGCATGGGGATGCTGGGCCAGCAGAACGCCATGGACGTGCCGTTCAACATCATCAGCTACACCTCGAAGCTGGTGGAAGATCAGCAGGCTAAAACCATTGCCGATGTCGTCGCGAACGACGCGGGCGTGCAGTTCGTTCAGGGGTACGGCAACAGCGCGGAGACCTACCGCATCCGTGGCCTGAAGTTCGACGGCGACGACATGACCTTTGGCGGCCTGTCCGGCGTGCTGCCGCGCCAGGTGGTGGATACCCAGATGGTTGACCGCATCGAGATCTTCAAAGGGGCCAACTCGCTGATGAACGGCGCGGCAAGCTCCGGCGTGGGCGGGATGATCAACCTTGAGCCAAAACACGCGGGCGAACTCCCGCAGGCGAAGGTCGGCGTGGACTACACCTCGGATTCCCAGTTTGGTACCACGCTGGATGCGGGCCGTCGCTACGGCGACAGCGACCAGTTCGGCGCGCGGGTGAACCTGGTCCATCGCGAAGGGGAAACCGGCATACCGAATGACCGCCGCCGCACCACGCTGCTCTCTACCGGCCTGGATTACGCGGGCGACCGCTTCCGCACCTCGCTGGATCTCGGCTATCAGAAGAAAACCTTTCACGGCAGCCCGACCAGCGTCAATATTTCCGCGGTGGACTTCGTGCCCGAGCCGCCGAAAAACGATCGAAACTTCTCGCAGAAGTGGGCCTACAGCAATATCGAAAACGAATTTGGGATGTGGCGCAGCGAGTACGACATCACCGACGGCTGGACGGCCTATACCGGTCTTGGCGCGCAGCACGCGCACGAGGAAGGCATCTACAGCGCGCCGAAGCTGGTGGATAAAAGCGGCAAGGCAACGGTCAGCCGTCTTGATACCAACCGGATCAGCGATTCCGTCAGCGGCATGGCGGGCGTTCGCGGGAACTTCACTACGGGCTTCGTCTCGCACAAGGTCAACGTTGGCTATTCGGCGATGACAAAGAACGAAAAAATCGCGTGGAAAATGTCGGCGGCGAAGGATAACCCGACCACTAACATCTACCACAACACCGGCGTCGATATGCCGGACAGCACCAACTTCAGCGGCTCCGGCGGAAAGTACAGCGATCCGCTGACCAGCGGGCGCACCCGTACCCAGGGCTGGCTGCTGAGCGATACGCTGGGCGTGCTGGACGACAAGCTGCTGTTCACCGCGGGCGCGCGCCATCAGAAGGTGGTCATTCGCGGGTATAACAAAGTCACCGGTGCGGAAAACGCGGCGGACGGTTTCGACGGCAGCCGCTGGATGCCCACCTACGGCGTGGTCTACAAGCCGTGGGAGGCGATCTCCCTCTATGCAAACCACACCGAAGCGCTGCAGCCGGGCAAAACCGCGCCTAACACCGCCACCAACTACGGCCAGAGCACCGGTATCGTTCACTCTAAGCAGAACGAAGTGGGCGTGAAGGCCGACTTCGGCCGCGTGGGCGGATCGCTTGCGCTGTTTGAGATCAAAATGCCGTCGGCGATCCTCGACGACAGCGGCCACTACGGCCTGGACGCCGAGCAGCGTAACCGAGGCGTTGAACTGAACGTCTTCGGCGAGCCCGCGCTGGGGATGCGCCTGAACGCCAGCGCCACCTGGCTGCAGGCCGAGCTGACCAAAACCAAAAATGGTGTGAATCAGGGCAACGATGCGATCGGTATTCCAAACTTTTACGCGGTAGTGGGCGCAGAGTACGACATCAAGCCGGTTGACGGCCTGACCGCGACCGCCCGCGTGAACCATTCCGGCGCGCAGTACGCTGACCTGGCAAACACCAAAAAGCTGGACAGCTACACCACGCTGGATCTGGGAATGCGCTATCGCTTCGCGGTTAACCACAATGAAAACCAGATGACGGTTCGCGCGGGCATCGACAACGTGACCAATGAAAACTACTGGGCCAGCGTCGACGATTCCGGTACCTATATTACGCAGGGCGAACCGCGCACCTTTAAGGTCTCGGTTGGCTACGCGTTTTAAGCGTTCCATCTCGTTATCCGGGGCAGGGATGCCCCAATCCCTTGCTACCTCCAGCATGAAGTGTTAAAACGTGCCCCTTCTAAAAAAGAGACAGGGGTAGGACGTGAAAGACGCGTCATCCGCTTCAGGCCATGGTAGCGCTGAAGCCTCGTCGGATCAGAATCCGACGCTGCAACGTGGTTTGCAAAATCGACATATTCAGTTAATTGCCCTTGGCGGCGCGATCGGTACCGGGCTGTTTCTCGGCATCGGCCCCGCTATTCAGATGGCTGGCCCGGCGGTTCTGCTGGGTTACGGTATCGCCGGGATTATTGCCTTCCTGATCATGCGCCAGCTTGGCGAGATGGTCGTTGAAGAGCCGGTTTCAGGCTCCTTCGCGCACTTTGCTTATAAATACTGGGGCCCGTTTGCAGGCTTCCTGTCCGGCTGGAACTACTGGGTCATGTTCGTGCTGGTGGGAATGGCGGAGCTGACCGCCGCAGGCATTTACATGCAGTACTGGCTGCCGGACGTGCCGACGTGGATCTGGGCGGCGGCCTTCTTCATCATTATTAACGCTGTTAACCTCGTCAACGTGCGCCTGTATGGCGAAACCGAGTTCTGGTTTGCGCTGATCAAGGTGCTGGCGATTATCGGGATGATCGGCTTTGGCCTGTGGCTGCTGTTCTCCGGCCACGGCGGCGAGCGGGCCACTATCGACAACCTGTGGCAGCACGGCGGTTTCCTGGCGACCGGCTGGAAAGGGCTGATTCTCTCCCTTGCAGTGATCATGTTCTCCTTCGGTGGACTCGAGCTGATTGGCATTACCGCTGCGGAAGCGCGCGAACCGCATAAAAGCATTCCCAAAGCGGTCAACCAGGTGGTGTACCGGATTCTGCTGTTCTACATCGGCTCGCTGGTGGTGCTGTTGGCGCTCTATCCGTGGGTGGAAGTGAAGTCCGACAGCAGTCCGTTCGTGATGATTTTCCACGATATGAACAGCAACCTGGTGGCCTCGGCGCTGAACTTCGTCATTCTGGTGGCGTCTCTGTCGGTCTATAACAGCGGCGTTTACTCCAACAGCCGCATGCTGTTTGGCCTCTCCGTGCAGGGCAACGCACCGAAGTTCCTCACCCGCGTCAGCCGTCGCGGCGTGCCGGTGAATTCCTTGTTCCTTTCCGGCGCTATCACCTCGCTGGTGGTGCTGATTAACTATCTGCTGCCGAAAGAGGCCTTTGGCCTGCTGATGGCGCTGGTTGTCGCTACGCTGCTGCTGAACTGGATCATGATCTGCCTGGCGCACCTGCGCTTTCGCGCCGCGATGCGCCGCAAGGGACGCGAGACGCAGTTCAAAGCGCTGCTTTATCCGGCGGGGAATTATATCTGTATCGCTTTCCTGGGGCTGATTCTGGTGCTGATGTGCACCATGGATGAGATGCGCCTTTCGGCGATGCTGCTGCCGGTGTGGGTGGTGTTCCTGTTTGTAGCGTTTAAGCTTTCCCGCAAAAAGTAGCGCGGTTTTTCCCTCTCCCTGCGGGAGAGGGCCGGGGTGAGGGCACCACACCAAACCGCACCTGCCTTCACGCCCGGTGGCGCTTCGCTTACCGGGCCTACAAACGAATTATCTGGCGATAACGTCCGCCAGGGATCGAATATCGTTCCCGGTCGGGGACTGGTGAATACGCAGCCCAAATTCATCCACCACCGCGAAAATATGGTCGAAGATGTCGGCCTGAATCTCTTCATATTCTGCCCAGACCACCGTATTGGTGAAGGCATATATTTCAATCGGCAAACCATTCGCATCAGGCGCTAGCTGGCGCACCATCAGCGTCATATCTTTGCGAATACGCGGATGGTTGCGCAGATATTCATTCAGGTAGGCGCGGAAGGTACCAATATTGGTCATCTTACGCAGGTTTAATACCGACTCCCCTTCACCGTTCTTCTGATTCCACAGGTTAATTTCCTCATGTCGCGCGGCCAGATAGGGCTTCAGCAGCTTCGCCTGAATGAGTTTTTGCTGCTCCTGCTCGTCCAGGAAATGAATGCTGGTGGTATCAATATTCAGGCTGCGCTTAATGCGTCGCCCGCCGGAGGCAGACATGCCGCTCCAGTTGATAAAGGCGTCAGAGACCAGGGCCCACGTCGGAATGGTCGTAATCGTATTATCGAAGTTGCGTACTTTCACGGTGGTCAGGCCGATGTCGGTCACCGTGCCGTTGGCACCGTATTTCGGCATCTCCAGCCAGTCGCCGAGCTTGAGCATGTCGTTGGCGGAGAGCTGAATCCCCGCCACCAGTCCGAGTATCGGGTCTTTAAACACCAGCATCAGCACGGCGGCCATGGCGCCGAGACCGCTTATCAGAATCGCCGGGGACTGGCCGATCAGCAGGGAGATAATCAATATTCCCACCAGGATGGCGCTCACCAGCTTGATGCCCTGGAAGATCCCCTTCAGCGGCAGCTGTGATGCGGTGGCCATTTTCTGCGACAGATTAAAAATCACGTCCAGCAGCGAGAAGAAGGAGAGCAGGGCATACACCATGACCCACAGCTTTGCGCATGTCGTGAGAATTTCCGCCGCTTCGCTGCCTTTTTGCAGCCACAGTACCGCCTGGACGTTGACGATTATCCCCTGAAGGGTGAAGGCCAGACGGTGAAATAATTTATTCTGGGTGATGATCTGCAGCCACAAATGGCTGCTGGCCTGCGCGCGTTTTTCGAAAGCGCGAAGCACCACTTTGTGCAGAATAAAATGAACGATGATGGCGGTAAGAAAAATAATACCAAAGATAATCACTAAAGAGGTGGTGTGATTAATTTCAATGCCTAACTCTTCAACCTGAGCAATTAATTCCTGCATAACGTCTCCTGTATTGATGCAGCCCCATAATGGCGGCTGCGGATCTATTATGCAAATTCACGGGCTTATTTGGTGGCCTGGCAGACCTTTACCATCGGCAGGCACAGGCGATGGCGGATGCGCAGCGTCGCCAGGGCAAGCACCACCATCATCGCCGTTTCCACCATCAGGAAGACGTTCACCGCCTGGGTGTAATCCCCGTGATGGTTCTGCAGCGCGTGGAGCAAAATCGCGCCAAAAATGGCCGGGCCAAGCCCCAGCGCGGCCTGCTGCAGCGTGCTGAGAATGGCGCTCGCGGCCCCCGCGTCGTCAGGCTGAATATCGCGCATCCCGATGCGGTAGAAGCTGTTCACGATCAGCGCCTGCCCGTAGCCGACCAGCCCGGTCGCGGGCGCCAGCGTCAGGGCGGTATTCTCCATTCCCCAGACGCGGAACGTGGCGATCAGCGCCAGCAGGCCGGCAATCTGGATCGCCAGACCGGTCAGCAGAATGGTACTGGTGCTGTAGCGAGCAATCAGCCGCGGCGCGAACCACGCCGAAATAAAGTAAGTTACGCCCAGCGCGATAAAACTGTTTCCGGACTGCCACGGTGCCATCCCCAGACCGGTTTGCATGGTCAGCGCCATACAGAACATAAACCCGGACCAGACGCTGAAAAAGAGCATCGCAATCAGTATGCCAAAGCGAACGCTGCGAAGCTGCAGCAGGCGCGGCGGGATCAGCGGGTGGGCGTTCTCACGCTCCTTTTTGCGCGCATTCAGCGCCGTCAGCCAGCCCAGCGGAATAATCGCGAGAAGCATAACCTTCAGCGGCCACGACCAGTGCCACTGGGGGCCGAGCGCCATCGGGAACAGCAGGCAGCAAAGAATGATCGCCAGCAGCACGGTTCCGGTCCAGTCGATGCGTGACGGCGTCTCGCGACGGGTTTCGGGTACGAAATGGCGACTCAGCGCCAGCACCACCAGACAGATCGGCACGTTGATGAAGAAGGCGTTTCGCCAGCCCAGCCCGGCGATATCCGCCGACACCAGCCAGCCGCCGCCCATCTGGCCGACGATAAACGCAATCCCACCGATGCCGCCAAACAGGCTGATGGCCTTAGCGTGCGCCGTACCTTTCAGCGTCACGTGCAGGGTGGCAAGAATTTGCGGCACGATCAGTGCGGCTCCCGCCCCCTGAACGATGCGCGCGGCCAGCAGCTGTTCAATGTTCCCCGCCATCCCGCAGAGCAGCGAGGCCAGGCCAAAGCTCGCGACGCCCCACATGAACAGACGCCGACGGCCAAAGTTATCCCCCAGCTTGCTGCCGAGCGCGAGGCAGACGGCGAAGGCCACGCCGTAGAGGGCGACTATCAGCTCCAGCTCGGTGGCGGTGGCGTTCAGCGAGTGGGTGATGGCGTCCAGCGCCACGTTGGTGATTGAGGTATCAATCATCGGCAGCATCTGGCCGGTTAGCAGCAATATCAGGCCAGCGCGGCCCGGTGAAACAACTGACGTATTCATGGTAACTCCATTGCGTCATTCATCAGATGGTCGTAGCATCAACTATCTGATAAACGGGTACCAGTTCTTGCTTATACTGGTACTGGCACTACCATGCAGGGGGATTTATGGCCTTGATGTCTGAACCCGTCGTCTCACTTCAGGATGACACCCGAAAACAGCTGGGGGCATTTTTACGCGCACGACGTGAAAGCCTCGATCCGCAGCGTCTCGGCCTGCCGCGCAGCGGTCGCCGCCGCACGCCGGGCCTGCGCCGGGAAGAGGTGGCGATGCTCGCTGATGTGGGGGTGACCTGGTACACGTGGCTGGAGCAGGGCAGGGACGTCAATCCATCCAGCGCGGTGATGGCCGCTGTTGCAAAAGCGCTACAGTGCACCCCGACCGAGGCACGACACCTGTTTGTGTTAGCCGGGTTGCCGCCGGGTGAAGCGCCGCAGGCGGTCTGCTGCGAGGGCATCAGCGAGGGCACGCGGCGCCTGCTGGATACGCTTATGCCTAAACCCGCCAGCATTCAGAAACCGAATTTCGACATCGTGGCGTGGAACGACAGCTTCGGGCACCTGATGGGCGTCGATTTCAATGAAATCCCGCCGGAAGACCGCAACTGTATTTACCTGTTCCTCACCCACCCGGCGTGGCGCGCGCGTCTCGGCAGACGTGACGATGTGCTGCCCATATTTGTCTCCTATTTCCGCGCGGCGATGGCCGAACACCGGGGTGACCCGCTGTGGGAGGCCAAGTTGGCGCGCTTCTTTGCGGTGTCCGAAGAGTTCAAAACCCTGTGGCACCAGCGCAACGACGTGCGCGGCGTGGAGAACCAGCTCAAGCTGTTTACCCATCCCGAGCTGGGGGATTTTACGCTGCAGCAGATGTACTGGTACTCCGCGCCGCGAAACGGGTCGCGGCTTCTGGTGTATCTGCCGGTGGATGAGGCGGGGGAGCGAGCGATGGAATGGCTGGCAGAAAAAAGCCGAACGTAATACTCATCGCCCGAAAGTGCTAATTTTTCACTCTGCCCTCAGTACTGCCATTGCACCGAAAATCCAAGCGTGACGGGACTGGTATGCATCTCATCCGGTTTTGCCAGAGGCACACCCGCAAAAAGGTCATAACCCAGATGGCCTTTTACCCCACGTACGCCTGCGACCGCACCGGCAATGTGCTCCCCGCTCCAGTAATCATTTTCTGAGCCGCTGACTTCGCCATAGTCTGCTCCAATATACGGCTGCATTCCCCATACCGGCAGATTCAGATTGATATCATTACGCAGATACCAGCCTTTGTCGGCATACAATGAGGACTCTCCGTCAAAGCCGCGCACCGTCCAGCGGTTGCCGATGGTGAACTTATCGGGCTGGGTCAGCCTGTCCGGAGTGGTCT
The DNA here is from genome assembly GCF_003688535.1 of Enterobacter sp. WP_7_1. NCBI lineage: Bacteria > Pseudomonadati > Pseudomonadota > Gammaproteobacteria > Enterobacterales > Enterobacteriaceae > Enterobacter > Enterobacter sp. WP_7_1. Next base: position 272,658 of record NZ_REFK01000001.1, read on the forward strand.
GTTGCTTGAAATGCGGCTCATAGCTAAGGGCGAACTTGCCCAGTTTGAACGGGAAAGTACCGTCTGCACTCAGCGTAATGATGCGCGCCTGCGCGTCGGCGCTGCCCACCATCTCTTCGGCATCGGCTTCTTCACCAAACCAGGGTGCGGCATGTTGATAACCGAGGCTTGCCGTAAGCTGGCCGAATGGAAGATAGGCTAAATGCTCCAGGCTAAGCTGCCAGCTGCTGGTGTCCCGGTGCTGAACCTCCACTTCCACGTCGTTAAGATCGTAGCGGGAATCACGCTTAATCCCTTTAAAGCCCAGCGTGGTTTTCTGGCTCGCGCTGCGGTAAACCACACGGTTAAGCGCGGCGGTCATTAACTTTTCATCGCTACTGTACCGGTAGTGAAAATCACCGCTATGGATAGTCTGCGTCGTTCTGTACTGGCTGGCATAAAGTTCCAGCGCCCAGTATCCCCAGGGAACGGAGTAAAACGCCGAGCTATTATCGTTACGCTTGCCGTTTTCATTTTTGAAACCACCGCCATACGCTGCATAAAACATATCGTTGAGCGAGGTGGGGTTATCCAGATATAGCGCCAGGCCCCCCTGATATCGTCCGGTGTATTTACTTCCGGAATCATCAAACCAGCTGCCCAGTCGCCAGGCTTTACGCTGGTCGCGCTTGATCTCTACGCGGGTATCGCCAGGATTTTCCCCCGGCATCAGACGAATACTCGCCTGCGAACCAGGAATACGCTGCAGGTTTTCCAGCCCCTGTTCCAGACCGCGTAAATCGAGGAGATCGCCCGGTGCTTGCGGGACGTTATTCCAGCGATGAACGGGGAGCCCGCTTTGATCCTGAATAATGACATCACTGACGCGTCCAGGCAGGATTTGCAGGGTTAGCGTTCCCTTGTGCAAATTTTGCTCCGGTATTAATACGCGGGTGGTAATAAATCCGTGGGATATTAATCGATCCTGCACGGCCGTATGTATGGCTTTAATTCCCTTCACGCCGATACAGTTATTCTCAGCCTGACGAATGACATCGCGAAAGGTGAGCCAGTGTGGAAGCGACTGCGTATTGTCGATTCTCACATGGCGAATGTCATAGCAAACAGACTCTTTCGGAAGAACAAGCGCGTCGCCTTTCGACGTGCTTTCAGCCGTAAGCAGCGGCTTACCCTGAGGCGCGAGCTGTTCGTGTCGGGCTTGATCCTGCTGCTGTATCGTTGCTGGTTCGGCATGAAGAAGAGAGGATTGCATTAAGCATAAGGACAAAAAAAGGAAACTGAGGCCCGCTTGATAATTGTTCATTATAATTTACAACGTCCTGGAGATACTCATCGCAGAAACATAGTTAGGGAATAAAGCCTCACGAAGGTGTGAGGCTTTTTATTTAAAAAGAATTACGCTGCGGTAGCGATGACATAGCCGCCAGGGTAATAAATAATGTCCTGAACAACATAGCCGTAATAGATATCACCCGGGTGGTAAACGACGCCGTTTTCCCAAACGCCATTACCTTCAGGTGTGCCGTTTGGCTTAACTGTGGTATTTCCACTGTTATCCGCCGTGGCATCCGAGTCTGTGTTGGTATTGCTGTCGTCAGGCGTCGTTGCACCGTTATCCGGGGTCGTTGCACCGTTATCTGTGGTCGCAGCACCGGTCTCGTTAATAATACCCATATTATTAACGTAGCCTGTGGTGTACACGCTATCGCCGGTAATTTTACCGCTGGCTTCGTTGTTAATACCGCTAGCCGTGTTCAGCGTAATATCGCCTGCACTGGTGATGTTACCGCTGTTGGTCAGGTAATTGCTGACCAGGGTAATACCGTTATCAGCGGACAGCGTGCCGCCGTTGATGAGGGTTACGCGGTCCATCTGTGCGTTCAGTTTATTACCCGCAGTCATCGTGCCGTAGTTATACGCGGTACTCTGAGACCAGCCGTAGCTGCCCATTACGGTGAGATTAATGTCATGTGCCGCACGGATATCACCGCTGTTGTCGAGGTTATTCATCACAAACAGCGTGGCATCAGAACCGGCGTTGATCTTGCTACCCGCATCCGTCATCAGATAAGAGGTGGTGACGTTGATGTTATGGTCGGCGCTAATCGTGCCGTGTCCCCGGTTCTCCAGGTTAGTGGTGTTCAGGTTGAAATCATTCTTGCTGACGATCGAGCCGCTGTTGGACAGGTCTGCCAGCTGAAGATCCAGCTGATTAGCGGTAATGTCGCCGCTGTTGTCGAACTGACTGCTGTTCATCTGCAGCGCCAGGCGACCGCCAGCCGCGATGGAACCGCTGTTATGCGCCGGGCCGCCATAGCTATTCCAGCCATTAGAACCGATGTTTAACATCATATCCTGACCCGCCTTAAGGGTTCCGGCGTTCTGGAACGTACCGGTCACGGTCATGTCGATGTTGCCGCCTGCTTCCATCTTACTGGCAAGGTCAGAATAGTAGGACGTGCCGTACATAAAGAGGTCTTTGCCGGCTGCAATGGTGCCGGACATATTATCCAGCGCGCCATTGATTGAAACAGAGCCGTCGCTGTGGATTGAACCATTGCGGTTAGAGAGCATGTTGTTGCCGCTCACCTGAAGCTGGCTGTCAGACCCCAGAGACTGAATCACCCCGTTATCGTTATTCAACATGGAGGCGTTGATCATGTTCCAGCCGTTCCCGGCGGAAATAAGACCGTTGTCGTTCGTCAGCGTGTCGACATTGACGGCCATCGCTCCGTTGGTTTCTACGCGGCCAGCGGAGTTGTTCAGGCTGGCAGCGTCAACGTTGAGGGCACCCTTAGCATCAATGCGGCCATGGGTATTATTCACGCCCTGCGCGTTGTAATTCCAGGAGGCGCGGCCGATCGTCAAATCGCCATTGCTGAGAATTTCACCGTCGCTGTTGTTCAGCGAGTCAGCGGTAATAAAGGTATTCTGGCTGCCCTGGATGGAACCGTGGCTGTTAACGGTATTTTTGCCGGAAAGATTAACCATCGCAGCTTTAATGACGCCGTTAGTGTTGTCCAGCGTGTTGTCTGCGGCAACGGAGACCATACCCTCAGAGGTAATCTGACCGTTATGGTTCAGGACATCACTTCCCATTACGGTAGCTGCATTTTTACCGCTGATATGTCCCCCGTTGTTTTCGACCACACCATCAACATTGATTGACAACGTGTCGGATGCCGTCAGGTCTGCACGATCGATATGCACGCCAACGCCGGCGTCAGTGCCTTCCATATAGATTTTATTCGCGTACATGGAACCCAGCGCAGACACATCCAGCGCTACGTCCGGGGCATTGCTGCTGTCATACTTCTTCTGCACATGACCATATTTATCGATGTGGTTGTTACCCGTTACGATATTCAGTTCGTTAGCCTGAACTTTCGCATTGACCTTCACTGAGCGGGCAATAATGTCGGTGTACTGCGTAGAGCGGGTATCCATCCCTTTACCGGTGATGGTCACCTGGCCTTTGCTCACATCCAGACCGGTAACATTACCCTTGTTATCGTATGTGGCTGTACCGGTGGTCAGCGTAGCGTGGTTGGTATTGATAAAGCCGCAACCGTCACAGGTGATGCCTGATGGGTTGGCGATAATCACCTGTGCGGACTGGCCTGCCACTTCGACCATGCCGTTCAGCTGGCTCGGATCGGATGAACGTACTTCGTTCAGGATCACCTTAGCGCTGCCGCCAGCCATATTAGCGTTGCCATCGATCTGGCCTGCTAATTGGGTGTTGGTTGCTGTGCCGCTGTTATTCAGGATCACGCCGTTGCTGTCGACGTTAAATTCGGAATAAACGTTATGGGAAACTCCACCTGCGCTCGCCTTGTTGATATCAACGATGGTTGCGCCACTTGCATCCGTATGAATGGCCGGTTTATCGGTATTACCTGCCACGATGGCGGCCTGAGCAGGCATGATCATGCCCAGTGCAAGCATGGTCGCAAAACAGGTCGGCGCCAGTTTAGCGTGTAATACTTTTGTATTAGACCGAGTGCTCACTGCACTTTTATTTTTCATATATCTATCCTTGTAATTCCTTGAAAAAGTGTTCCCATTTCTTTTTATGCGAAATGGAGGCATATAAAAACATGCATAATCTCGATTACAAAAATAGACATGTAACAATTCATACAAAGTTCGCGTTAATAAATGATGTACCAGAGTGGAATAATTAATTTGGGCGCGGGGAAAATAAGGGGATATATTTTTGAAGGTTATTGATTTGGATGGTGCGAGGCTATAACTGGTTGATATCACATAGAAGAACGTAATTATTAATTATAAAATCGTATGCGAAATTTCCGATATAAGTATTTCTGTGCTGTTACAAATAATTTGCCTGCTAACGAATGCATCTATACACAACGGGAGTATACGGTAGTGAAAACAGGCACGCCGGAACCCAGCGTGCCACAAAGGATCAGCACTCAGTCACAATCGTGCTCAGCGGCAGGCGAGACTTCGGCAGCGTGGCGTTGAAATCTTCCACGCTGTGGTGCCCAACCGGTACCACCACCAGGCTGGTAAAGCCTTTCTCTTTCAGGCCAAATTCTTCGTCGAGAATGGCGGCGTCGAAACCTTCAATCGGTACCGCGTCCAGGCCCATCGCGCCCACGCCCAGCAGGAAGTTACCGACGTTCAGGTAAACCTGCTTCGCCATCCACTGGTCGTCATCTTTCAGATCTACGCGGTGCATGTCGGCGAAATAGGTGCGGCCCTTATGGTTTGCGGCTTTGGCTTCCGGCGTGTTGAAACGGCCATCGGCCTCTTCCTGATCCACGACGCGCTCCAGCCAGGCGTCATCCATCGCGGTTTTCGCGCAGAACACCACCACGTGGGACGCATCCAGCATTTTGCGTTCGTTGAACACATAGGTGCCCGCGGCGGATTTCGCCACGCGCGCTTTTCCTTCCTCGGTGCTGGCTACAATGAAGTGCCACGGCTGGGAGTTGGTGCTGGACGGGCTGTACTGCAGCAGGGTTTTGATTTTTTCCGCTTCTTCCGCGGTCAGTTTTTTGCTTGCGTCGAACGCCTTGGTAGAGTGGCGTTTCAGGGCGACAGAAATGATATCCATAACAACTCCTGGTGATGAAATTCGCCCGCTCGCGGGCGCGAAAGGAATGCAGATTACAGCGGGACGCGGAAAAAGATAAGTGCAATTCGAGCGCTTAATCTGTTCGTCTCAGACGAACAATCAGACCGGCCGGATCCACTTCTGGTCTTTTTTCGGCAGCTTATCCACCACCAGATTCCACGAATCATTAATGAGGTCGGTAACCAGTTCCGGCGTCACGTCGTCAGTGCCGTAAAGGGAAATCCAGTGCTTTTTACTCAGATGGTAACCCGGCTCTATCCCGCGATAGATCTGCTGATTTAACAGTGATTTCTCCGGGTCTGACTTCAGGCTGACGTGCGGTCGCCCGTGCGCGACCGCGACGATCATGAAAATCTTTCCGCCCACTTTAAACACATCAAACTCCGGCCCAAACGGCCAGCAGTGTTCGGTGAAGGGCAACTCAAGGGCCACGCGCATTGCGTGCTCCTGCAAGGATTTACTGTCCATCGCTCTCTTCCTGGGCCAGCCCGCGCCACATCACTTCAAAACCGAGCGCTTTAAAATCAACGGCGCGGGAAGGGTCGCGAGTGGCAAATTCCATCGTGGATTCGGCCAGCGATAAGAAAAGCGCATCGCCAAACGTTTTAAATTCATCTGACATAAACACCTGACGCACCGAGCGGCGGCACAGTTCATGGAGTTCCGGGAACATCTCTTTCACCGCCTGTTCCGTTTCGGCGCTCAGCTTTTCACTGACGCCGATCTGGCGGATAGCCGCATGAGAAACGGGGTTACGAATACCCCAGTCTACGTAGCTGTTCCAGATATTGCGGGTATGTTCTTTGGGCAGCGTGATGGTGCGATCGAGGTTTGCCAGCATGGCCTGGCAGAGATCCTGCTTCAGGTGCAGATAGAGGGCATTCAGCAGATCGTCTTTAGTGGGAAAGTAGCGAAACAGGGTCCCTTCGGCGACGCCCGCGTTACGGGCGATTAACGACGTTGAGGCGGCAATACCTGACTGTGCAAACGCCACCGTTGCGGCTTCCAGTAAGGCCTGTTTTTTATCTTCACTCTTCGGACGTGCCACTAAATTTTTCCCCCTGTCAATTATAAAAACCCTGATTGAAACACGTGCTTTGACACGCTGCAACGCGGAATGTCAAAGATCGAAAACGTCTTGACGACTTTATCATCATATCTATAATGAGTGCTTACTCACTCATAATCAAGTTTACCCCGCGCAAACTATCGGATGGGGCGCGTTTTCGGGTCTGGATATGAAAAAACCTCTCTTCATCTGCGTGGTGTTAATCATGATTATTGCTTCAGCTGCGAGTTTACCGTTTGTACTGAATGCCGGATTTGGTCAGCCACCGCAGGGTGAGCAGCTCACCGAAGTGGAGGCCTCCCCCCAGTATCGCGAGGGGAAATTCCACAATACGCTGCCGACGCCGGGTTATAACGGCGACAAAAACATGCTGGTCGCGACGTGGGATTTTCTGACCAAAAAAACCGAAAACGCGCGCCCGGCCCAGCCGCTGCCGCTGGTGAAAACCGATCTTGCGAGCCTGCCGCTGGAGCAGGACGCCCTGGTGTGGCTCGGTCACTCCTCGTGGTACCTGCAGCTCGCGGGCAAACGCATCCTGATTGACCCGGTGCTCAGCAACTATGCCGCGCCGTTCTCGTTTCTGAATAAAGCCTTTGCCGGGGAGTACCCGTGGCGCGCTGAAAGCATGCCGGAAATCGACCTGCTGATAATCTCGCACGATCACTACGATCATCTGGATTACGCCACCATCAGGGCGCTACTGCCGAAGGTGAAGCGCGTGGTGACGCCGCTGGGCGTGGGATCCCATCTGCGCTACTGGGGTATGAAGCCTGAGATTATTGACGAGCGCGACTGGAACCAGTCGGTACGCATCAGCGATGAACTGACGGTGCATGTTCTGCCGGCGCGCCACTTCTCCGGGCGCGGCATCAAGCGCGATCGAACCCTGTGGGGCAGCTTTATGTTCGTCACGCCAGAGCAGAAGGTTTATTACAGCGGGGACTCCGGCTACGGCCCGCACTTTAAGGCCATCGGCGAGCAGTTTGATGGCGTGGATGTCGCCATCATGGAAAACGGCCAGTACGACCAGGACTGGAAGTACATCCACATGCTGCCGGAGGAAACGGCGCAGGCCTCGGTGGATCTGAACGCGAAAGCCGTAGTGCCCGGGCATAACGGACGCTTCGTGCTGGCGAAACATACGTGGAACGATCCGCTGATCCAGCTGGCTAAAGCCAGCAAGGATAAAAACTATCGGCTATTGACACCGGCGCTGGGCGAGCCCGTCCGGGTGAATGACGCCACGCAAACCTTTCGCGCGTGGTGGGAATAATGTTTAAGCGAGAAGCAGAGGGGGACAGCAGCATGACCATTTCCGCTCAAGTCATCGACACTATCGTCGAATGGATCGACGACAATCTGCACCAGCCATTACGTATAGAAGAGATTGCCCGCCACGCGGGTTACTCGAAGTGGCACCTGCAGCGGTTGTTTATGCAGTACAAAGGGGAGAGCCTGGGGCGTTATATCCGTGAGCGCAAGCTGCTGCTGGCGGCGCGTGATCTGCGTGAGTCCGACGCTCGGGTCTACGACATCTGCCTGCGTTACGGGTTTGACTCGCAGCAGACGTTTACCCGTATCTTCACCCGGACGTTCAACCAGCCGCCTGGTGCGTACCGCAAGGAGAACCACAGTCAGACGCACTGAGCTGTTTTCCGCCCTGGCGGGTCTGGAAAATTGCCATCACAGGCCGGGTAAGGCGAAGTCGCCACCCGGCTTTTTTATTGGCTTACGAGGCCATTGAAAACCAGCGGCGCCAGACGAAACGCAGGACGAAGAATTCGATGGCACCCAGCAGTAAAAACCACACGCAGAACAGAATGGTGTAAAGCTGGTTCAGATCGACCATGTGAAAGGTCTGAACCAGCTTCTGCGCCAGCACCAGACCCAGCGACGGCGCGGGTAACAGCAGGCAGGAGAGCAGGGCCAGCAATAAAATGCCGCCTGCCGTAAGCAGCGATTCTAACGGGTGTTTCATCGTAATGTTAATCGTCAGTTAAAAATGTCATTGTCCGGCATCCTGTAACGTAAAGCAATATCAGCGATTCAGACGTTATTGAATAAAACGAGGATATTATTTAGCGGATAAATAACAAAATACGACCCGGCATTTATATTAATATCGCGTTATGTAAATAAACGTCTTTATCAGGAAAATAATTTTACAAATGTATAGGTGCTATAACCAATTAACGTGGCAATAACAATGGCTACGACAATGTATAACGCCAGGCGTCGTCCGCGATAAATACCAAACATGGTTCCCCCTCGTTTAATGTTGGTTTAGAAATATTTTGTAAAAATCAGGTCATCGAAATAGTTTTAATCAGTTTTGAATAACCGAGAAGTCATTATATTGCGTTAGATCAATTTTACCCGCAAGACTTAAAAATGAATTTATTTAAGCCAGAAAGGAATTCAGGCTTCTGTTCACCGGATATTGAAGGAAAAATACGATGACCGAAAAAAAATTGTCCCCAAACGTGCCGCCTTCCGGCGGGCTGGCATACCAGCAGACCGTAGAGCAGGTGCTTACCCACACGCAGAGCCAGGCTAGCGGTCTGGAGCGTGCAGAGGCGCAGGCGCGTCTGCAAAAATCAGGTCCGAACGCGCTGCCGGAGAAAAAAGGTAAACCCGCCTGGCTGCGTTTTCTGGCCCATTTTAATGATGTGCTGATTTATGTCCTGCTGGCCGCCGCCGTATTAACGGCAATAATGGGCCACTGGGTTGATACGCTGGTTATTCTGGGCGTGGCGGTAATCAATGCCTTAATTGGCCATATTCAGGAAAGCAACGCGGAAAAATCCCTGAAGAGTATTCGCAATATGCTCTCCAGCGAGGCGCGCGTTATTCGTAACGGCACTCACGAAACTATACCCACAACTGAAATAGTCCCGGGCGATATTATTGTATTACGCGCGGGAGATCGTATTCCGGCGGATATGCGTTTAATCGAAGCGCATAATTTACGCGTGGAAGAGGCGATTCTGACCGGTGAATCTACCGTGGTGGATAAACACATTAATCCGCTGAACGGCGAACTGCCGCTGGGCGATCGCACCAATATGGTCTTTTCCGGGACGACCGTAAGCGCGGGCGGCGGCGTAGGCGTGGTCACCGCGACCGGTAAGGATACGGAGCTTGGCCACATCAACCAGATGATGGCGGGCATCGAAAAGCACCGCACGCCGTTGCTGGTGCAGATGGACAAGCTGGGTAAAGCGATCTTCGCCATTATCCTGGCGATGATGGCCGCGCTGTTCGTCTTCAGCCTGGTGTTCCGCGAGATCCCGATGGGTGAGCTGCTGCTCTCCCTGATTAGCCTGGCGGTGGCCTCCGTGCCGGAAGGCCTGCCGGCGATTATCTCCATCATCCTCTCGCTGGGCGTACAGGCGATGGCGCGCAAGCGGGCAATTATCCGCAAGCTGCCGACGGTTGAAACCCTGGGCGCGATGACCGTGGTCTGCTCGGATAAAACCGGCACCCTGACCATGAACGAGATGACGGTCAAAGCCATTATCACCGCTGACGCCTGCTACCGCGTGGACGGCAACAGCTACGAGCCGGTCGGCAACATCTACCTGGAAGGCAGCGATGAGCCGGTCCACATCCAGCCGGGCACCGTGCTGGAGCAGTACCTGCGCACCATCGACCTGTGTAACGACAGCCAGCTGATTCAGGACGAGCGCGGCCTGTGGGGAATCACCGGTGGCCCAACCGAGGGCGCGCTGAAGGTGCTGGCGGCGAAGGCCAGCCTTGAGCCGGTCATGACCACGCTGGTTAACAAGATCCCGTTCGACTCGCAGTACAAGTACATGAGCACCCACTACCAGATTGGCGGTGAGGAGCAGATCCTGATCACCGGCGCGCCGGACGTGATTTTCGCCCTGTGCGCCGAGCAGCAGACCCGCAACGGTGCGGAAGCCTTCAACCGCGCGTACTGGGAAAGCGAGATGGAGCGCTATGCGCGTCAGGGGCTGCGCATGGTGGCCGCGGCGTTCAAACCAGCGAACGGCGAGCAGGCGCTGACCCACGACGACCTGAGCAACGGCCTGATCTTCCTCGGCATCGCCGGGATGATGGATCCACCGCGTCCGGAAGCCATTGATGCGATTAACGCCTGCCAGCAGGCGGGGATCCGCGTGAAGATGATCACCGGGGATCACCCGCAGACGGCGATGAGCATCGGCCAGATGCTGGGGATCACCAACAGCGAGCAGGCGGTCACCGGCTACGAGCTGGAGAAAATGGACGACGCCGCGCTGGCGGAAGCCGCGGTGAAGTATGACATCTTCGCCCGTACCAGCCCGGAGCATAAGCTGCGCCTGGTGAAAGCGCTGCAGGACAAAGGCGAAATCGTCGGCATGACCGGTGACGGCGTGAACGATGCCCCGGCGCTGCGTCAGGCTGACGTCGGCATCGCGATGGGCATCAAGGGCACGGAAGTGACTAAAGAGGCGGCGGACATGGTCCTGACGGACGATAACTTCGCCACCATCGCCAGCGCGGTGAAAGAGGGGCGTCGCGTTTACGACAACCTGAAGAAGACCATCCTGTTCATCATGCCGACCAACCTCGCGCAGGGGCTGCTGATTGTGATTGCGCTGCTGGCGGGAAACATCATTCCGCTGACGCCGGTGCTGATCCTGTGGATGAACATGGCCACCTCCGCCACGCTCTCCTTCGGCCTGGCCTTTGAGGCCGCCGAGCGCAACATCATGCGCCGTCCGCCGCGTCAGACCGGGCAGCACGTGATGGACGCCTACGCCGTGTGGCGCGTGGCCTTCGTCGGCACCATGATTGCCATCGCCGCCTTTGCGCTGGAAGCCTGGCTGGCCCCGCGCGGCCACAGCGCGGAGTTCATCCGCACCGTGCTGCTGCAGATGCTGGTCTGCGCTCAGTGGGTGTACATGATTAACTGCCGCAACACCGAAGGGTTCTCCCTGAACCGCGGCCTGCTGGCGAACAAAGGGATCTGGCTGGTGACGGGCGTGCTGTTCCTGCTCCAGGCGGCGATTATCTACCTGCCGTTGATGCAGATGCTGTTCGGCACCGAAGCCCTGCCGCTGCGCTACTGGTTTGTGACCCTGGCGGTGGCGGGCGTGATGTTCTTCGTCGTCGAAATCGAGAAGCGACTGACCCGCAGGTTCCGTAAGGCTGCATAACCTTTTGCCCTCACCCTAACCCTCTCCCACAGGGAGAGGGGACTCTGACCTCCCTCTCCCTGTGGGAGAGGGCCGGGGTGAGGAGAACACATCTGAGGTACTCCCATGAAACTCCCACTCCTGTTCGCGCTCCTCGCCTGCACCCTGCAACCCGTATTCGCTGCCGCCATCCCCGTTCGCGTCGCCACCGTGGAGCAGACCGCCCACGCCGCCGAGCGCCAGATCCCGGGCCGCATCGAGGCTATCCACACCGTTGAGCTGCGCGCGCGTACCGAAGGCGCGATCGCCAAAATCCACTTCCGCGACGGGCAGTACGTGAAAAAAGGTGACCTGCTGTTCGAGCTGGACGACGCCGAGCCGCGTGCCGCCCTGCGTCTGGCGCAGGCCGAGGTGAGAAGCGCCGAAGCCACGCTGCGCCAGGCGCAGCAGCAGCTGTCCCGCTTTGAAAGCCTGGGCAGCAGCAACGCCATCAGCCGTCACGACGTGGACAACGCCCGCATGCAGCGCGACGTCGCCAGCGCGGCGCTGGAGCAGGCCAAAGCCCGGCTCGAAACCCGTAATGTCACCCTGAACTACACCCGCATCACCTCACCGATTGACGGCCGCGTAGGGCACAGCCGGTTCCACGTCGGCAGCCTGGTCAACCCTGCCAGCGGCGTGCTGGTGGAGGTGGTGCAGCTCGATCCCATTCGCATCGCCTTTGCGCTGGAAGAGGGCGCATTTGCCACCAAAGCCGGACAGCATGCGGATATCAGCGCCATGAAGCAGGCCTGGCAGGCGTTCATTGACAGCAACGGCCAGCGCGTCAGCGGCGAGCTGACGTCCGTGGACAACCGCATCGATCCGCGCACCGCCAGCGTGATGCTGCGCGCCGAGTTTGCTAACCCGCGCCATCAGCTGCTGCCCGGCGGCAGCGTGAACGTGACGCTACGCCCGGCCAGCGAGCAGCCGGTTCTTACCCTGCCCGCCGCGGCGGTCCAGCAGAACAGCGACGGGTTCTTTGCCTGGGTGGTTAACGCCGACGGCAAAACCGAAATGCGGCCGCTGAAGGTCGCCGGACAGATCGGTCAGCAGTTCCGGATTACCTCCGGCGTGAAGCCCGGTGAGCGAGCGATTACTGACGGCGCGCAGCGCGTGCAGCCCGGCGCGGCCGTCCAGATACTGAATTAAGGAGCCATCATGCTGACGTTTTTCATCAAACGCCCGCGCTTCGCGATGGTGATTGCGCTTGTCATCACCCTGGTGGGGGCCATCGCGCTGAGGATTATCCCGGTGGAGCAGTACCCGCAGATCGCGCCGCCGGTGGTGAACGTGTCTGCCAGCTGGCCGGGCGCCAGCTCGGCTGACGTGGCGGAGGCCATCGCCACGCCGCTGGAGACCCAGCTGAACGGCGTGGATCACATGCTCTATATGGAGTCCACCAGCTCGGACGAAGGCACCTACAGCCTGAACATTACCTTTGCGGCGGGCACCGATCCGGACCTCGCCGCCATCGACGTGCAGAACCGCGTGGCGCAGGCCGTGGCGCAGCTCCCGACCGAGGCGCAGCAAAACGGCGTGCAGGTGCGCAAGCGCGCCACCAACCTGATGATGGGGGTAAGTCTTTACTCACCGAACAACTCCCATACGCCGCTGTTCGTCAGCAACTACGCCAGCACCCAGGTGCGCGAGGCGCTGTCTCGCCTGCCGGGCGTCGGACAGGTACAGATGTTCGGCGCGCGCGACTACAGCATGCGCATCTGGCTGCGTCCGGACCGCATGAACGCTCTGAACGTCACCACCGACGACGTGGCGCAGGCGCTGCGCGAGCAGAACGTGCAGGGGGCGGCAGGCCAGGTCGGCACGCCGCCGGTGTTTAACGGCCAGCAGCAGACCCTGACCATCAACGGCCTGGGGCGCTTAAGCCAGGCCGAAGACTTTGCCGACATCATCATCCGCGCGGGCGAGATGGGCCAGCTGGTGCACCTGAAGGACGTCGCCACCATTGAACTCGGCTCGCGCAGCTACAGCTCCGGCGCGCGGCTGAACGGGCACGACTCCGCCTACCTCGGCATCTACCCGACGCCGTCCGCCAACGCCCTGCGCGTGGCCGACGCGGTGCGCGCGGAGCTGGAGCGCCTCTCTACGCGCTTCCCGGACGACCTGGTCTACGAGGTGAAATTCGACACAACCTCCTTTGTTGCCGCCACCATTAAGGAGATCGGCGTCTCGCTGGCGCTCACCATGCTGGCGGTTGTGGTGGTCGTTTCCCTGTTCCTGCAAAGCTGGCGCGCGACGCTGATTGTCGCGCTCGCCATTCCGGTGTCGCTGGTGGGCACCTTCGCGGTGCTCTACGCGCTCGGCTACTCCGCCAACACCCTCAGCCTGTTCGCCATTATTCTGGCGCTGACCATGGTGGTGGATGACGCCATCGTGGTGGTGGAGAGCGTCGAAACGCTGATGGCGGAAGGGCAGAGCCGCACGGCGGCGACCGCGCTCGCGCTGCGCCAGATTGCCGGGCCGGTCATCGCGACGACGCTGGTGCTGCTGGCGGTGTTTGTGCCGGTGGCGCTCCTGCCGGGGATTGTCGGCGAGCTGTACCGCCAGTTCGCGGTGACGCTCTCCACCGCCGTCACGCTCTCAAGCCTCGTGGCGCTGACCCTGACGCCCGCCCTGTGCGCGATGCTGCTGCGTCCGCGCCCGGAGAAACCTGCGGCAGTCTATCGCGCCTTTAACCGCGGGCTGGACGCCACGCGCGGTTTCTACACCCGCATCGTGAACGTCTTAAACCTGCGTCCGTGGCTGGCGCTGCTGGCCACCGCGGGCGCGGCGGCCGTGGTGGCGTTCAGCTTTACGTCGATGCCAAAAGGCTTCCTGCCGCAGGAGGATCAGGGCTACTTCTTCGCCAGCGTCCAGCTGCCGGAAGCGGCCTCGCTGGAGCGTACCGAGGCGGTGATGACCACGGCGCGCGAACTCATCGCCAAAAATCCGGCGGTGGAGGACGTGATTCAGGTGTCCGGGTTTAACATCCTCAACGGCACCAGCGCCTCCAACGGCGGGTTTATCTCCATCATGCTCAAAGACTGGAGCGCGCGTCCGCCGCTGGACGAGGTGATGGGGAGCCTGCAGCGCCAGCTGCTGGCCCTGCCGGAAGCGACCATCATGACCTTCGCGCCGCCGACGCTGCCGGGGCTGGGCAACGCCTCCGGCTTCGACCTGCGCATCCAGGCGCAGGCGGGGCAGAGCCCGGCGGAGCTGGAGCGCGTGACGCGTGAGGTGCTGGCGAAAGCCAACCAGCATCCGCAGCTGAGCCGCGTGTTCACCACCTGGAGCAGCAACGTGCCGCAGCTGACGCTGACCGTTGACCGCGAGCGCGCGGCCCGACTCGACGTGCCGGTGTCGCGCATCTTCAGCAGCCTGCAAACCGCCTTTGGCGGCACGCGCGCCGGGGATTTCAGCGTCAACAACCGCGTCTACCACGTAGTGATGCAGAACGAGATGCAGTGGCGCGAGCGCGCCGAGCAGATTAGCGAACTGTTCGTGCGCAGCAACAGCGGCGAGCGGGTGCGCCTGAGCAACCTGGTCACCATTACGCCGAGCGTCGGCGCGCCGTTCCTGCAGCAGTACAACCAGTTTCCGTCGGTGTCGGTGAGCGGCTCGGCGGCGGCTGGGGTGAGCAGCAGCACCGCGATGGCTGCGATGGACGAGATTCTGGCGGAAAACCTGCCAGCCGGGTACGACTATGCCTGGAGCGGCATGTCGTATCAGGAGCAGCAGACCGGCAATCAGGCGATATGGATCGTGCTGGCGGCGGTGGTGATGGCGTGGCTGTTCCTCGTCGCCCAGTACGAGAGCTGGACGCTCCCGGCGAGCGTGATGTTCTCGGTGCTGTTCGCCATCGGCGGGGCGCTGGTCTGGCTGTGGATGGCGGGCTACGCCAACGACGTGTACGTGCAGATTGGTCTGGTGCTATTGATAGCCCTTGCCGCCAAGAACGCGATCCTGATCGTGGAGTTCGCCCGCGCGCGGCGCATGGACGGAATGGCGATTGTCGATGCCGCGCGGGAAGGGGCCTCGCGCCGCTTCCGCGCGGTGATGATGACCGCCGTGTCGTTCATCATCGGCGTCCTGCCTATGATGCTGGCGACCGGGGCGGGTGCCCAGAGCCGCCGCATTATCGGCACCACGGTGTTCAGCGGCATGCTGGTGGCGACCGTCGTAGGGATCTTGTTTATCCCGGCGCTGTTCGTGCTGTTCCAGCGTCTGCGCGAGTGGGGCCATCGGCTTACGGACTCGTCGCCCACAGCTCGCAGTGCTTCTGAACCAGAGAAATCAGCGAGCCGCCGTCGGCGATAAACTCCCGCATGCGCTGCGCCTCGCTCTTGCCCTGCTTTAACAGCAGGGCAATTTCATTGATTGCGCTCGTCGCGCCGAGCTTCTCGGCCGACGGCGCAACCTGCTCCAGCAGCCAGGCGATATCTTCCGCCACGGTTTTGTGCTCGCCGGTGTGCACGTCCGTCAGGATCCCCTCCAGCCCGTAGCGACAGGCCTGAAAGCGGTTAAAGCGGTACAGCAGAAAATCTTTTTCCTGATGCTTATAGGGCCGCGCGGTCAGCAGCCAGTGCGACGTCGCCTGAATAAGCCCGGCGATGTTAATCGCGTGGCCGAGCGTCAGCGGCGTATCCATCACCCGCACCTCGACGGTGCCGAAGTGCGGGCTGGGGCGGATGTCCCAGTGCAGATCCTTAATGCTGTCGATCATGCTGGTGGAACTCAGGCGGCGGAACAGCCCCTCGAACTCCTGCCAGCTGTTGACCCACGGCATCTGGCCGTTATCCGGAAATCCCGAGAAGATGTTGAGCCGCGACGAGGAGAACTTCGTGTCCGTGCCCTGCATATACGGCGAGGCGGCCGCCAGGGCGATAAAGTGCGGCACGAAGCGCGACAGGCCGTGCAGCAGGTAAATCGCGTCGTCCCCGGTCCGGCAGCCGACGTGCACGTGCTGGCCGAATACCGTCGCCTGCAAAATCAGGTAGCCAAAGCGCTCCAGCGTGACGTTATAGCGCTCGTCGTCGCACACCTCCTGCCGCTGCCACTTCTGGAACGGGTGCGTCCCGCCGCCGCAGATCTGGATATGCTGCTCCGCCGCCGCGCGCAGGATGCTCTGCTGCATCACCGAAAACTGCGCCGCCGCCTGGTCGATGTTCTGGCACACGCCGGTGGCGATTTCGAGCATGCTTTCGGTGATGTCGTGTTTGACCTCGCCGCCTTTGATGTCGTCTTTGACGGCGGCGATGAGCGCGGAGGAGTCCTGGCTCAGATCGTAGCCCGGCGGGTTAACCACCTGCAGTTCGAGTTCGATGCCGAGGGTGAAAGGTTCAGAGGACTTAAAATCAGGTAAAGGCATGGCGCACTCCGTTGTCTGTTGTGTGTTGAGTATAGACAACGGGTGTGGCGCGCTCGTCTCAGGGTGGTATAACTGATAGCAGGCTTAGCAAAAGGGGAGTGATTCATGTCTGACTATCCAACCATTGCGCTGATTGGACCGGGTGCGATTGGGACCACCATTGCCGCGGTGCTGCATGACGTTGGCCGCACGCCGCTGCTGTGCGGACGCACCGCGCACCCGGAATTGCGCCTGCGCCACGACGAGGGTGAAACGGTTGTGCCCGGCCCGGTATTGACCGATCCGGCCGTCATCACGCGCCCCGTCGATCTCGTTTTTGTGGCGGTAAAAACGACGCAAAATGCCGACAGCGCCGGATGGCTGCGGGCCCTGTGCGATGAAAACACCGTGGTCTGCGCGCTGCAAAACGGCGTGGAGCAAAAAGCCCAGCTTGAGCCGTGGGTTAACGGCGCAGCGGTGCTGCCGTCGGTGGTGTGGTTCCCGGCCCAGCGCGAGCCGGATGCTTCCGTCTGGCTGCGGGCGAAGCCGCGCCTGACGCTGCCGGACGTGCCGCAGGCGCAGCGGGTGGTGGAGGCGCTTCGCGATACGCGCTGCGCGGTTGAGCTCTCAACAGATTTCGCCACCGTCGCCTGGCGCAAGCTGCTGCAAAACGCGGTCGCCGGGCTGATGGTGCTGGCCAACCGCCGCGCCGGGATGTTCAGGCGGGAGGATATCAGCGAGCTTTCGCTGGCCTACCTGCGCGAGGGGCTTGCCGTCGCCCGCGCCGAAGGGGCGAAGCTGGACGATGGCGTGGCGCAGGAGATCCTGGCGAACTTCCAGCGTGCACCTGAGGACCTGGGCACCTCGATCCTTGCCGACCGTCAGGCCGATCGCCCGATGGAGTGGGATATTCGCAACGGGGTTATCCAGCGCTACGGCCACAAACACGGTATTGCGGTGCCCATCAGCGACGTGGTGGTGCCGCTGCTGGCGGCGGGGAGCGAGGGGCCGGGCTAACGGCCGCTGTTTTTCCGTTCGGCAAAGTAGTGGGCGGGCGTGCTGCCCATCGCTTTTCGGAACATGGTGATAAATGCATTCACCGATTCGTACCCGAGCGTTGCCGCCACGTTCTGGACCGGTACGCCGCTTGCCAGCTCCCGCAGGGCAATAATCAAATGCAGCTGCTGGCGCCATCGCCCGAAGCTCAGCCCGGTCTCGCGCTGCATCAGCCGGGCAAAGGAGCGCTCGCTGAGGGCGAGCCGTTTTGCCCAGTCCTTAAGGGTGCTTCTGTCCTCAGGGCGGATAACCAGCGCGTCGGCCATGGCGCGAATTTTCGGATCGGTCGAGACCGGCAGGCTCAGCTTCTGCTGCGGCATGCTGGCGAGCTCGTCCAGCGTGACACGGGTCAGCCTCGCGACGTGGCTGTCGGGGGGATAATCCACGCCTTCGCGCGTCAGACGATCGACCAGCTCCTTAATCAACGGCGAGATCGCCAGGGTGCAGCATCTCTCCGGCAGCGCCGCCGCGCCGGGCTCAATAAACAGATAGTTAAGATGCGCGTTCCAGGTCGCTTTGGCGCTGTGCGGGATCCCGCCGGGGATCCAGACGGCGCAGTCCGGCGGCACGATCCAGATATCATTCTCCGCGTAACAGCTGACCGCACCGTATCGGGCAATAATCAGCTGCCCCTTGCGGTGGGTATGCACCGGCACTTCCGCGGCGTAGTCCACGAAGTCCAGATGACGCGCCACCGCCGGGCTGGCGGTAGAGTCGGGGTCATACAGCGTAGTAGCAGGTTGAGGCTTCACGATTCTGGCAATATTTAGGTATTTTTTGACAGAATAGAGTATTTAAGCGGGTCTGCAAGCCGGTAATAATCCCGGCATGAAAAACATCTTCTCTCATCCCGTGCGTATCCCCGCCGTGCTGCGAAACGATGCGGGCGCGCTGATCTACTCTGCAAAGAGTTTTGCCGCGGCGATGCTGGCTTATTACCTCGCGCTGTCGATCGGTCTTGAGCGTCCCTCGTGGGCCATTATTACGGTTTACATCGTGTCGCAGACGTCGGTCGGGGCATCGCTGAGCAGAAGCCTCTACCGGCTGGCCGGTACCGTGGCGGGTGCCAGCGCGACCGTTGTGATTGTGCCTGCCTTCGCGAATACGCCAGTCCTGTGCAGCGCGGTGCTGACGGGCTGGATCGTATTCTGTCTGTGGCTCTCCCTGCTGGAACGAACGCCCCGGGCTTACGCCTTTGTGCTGGCAGGCTACACCGCGAGCCTGATTGGTTTTCCCGCGGTGTCCGATCCCGGCGGGATCTTTAACGTCGCCATCGTTCGCGTGCAGGAGATCGCGATTGGGATTTTCTGCGCGGCGCTGATTCACCGCTACGTGCTGCCCGCACGCGTATCAGAGCTGTTCAACGCTAAATTATCTCAGACGTTACAGGCCGCTCGCGGGCGGGTGGCGGATACCTTAGCAGGTAAACCCGACGCGGCTTCCGGCCCGCTGCATCTGGCCCTGGCGCTGCAGTTCCTGCAGGGCATCAGCCACCATATTCCGTATGATTTTGCCCTTTCAGCCCCGGTGCGGCAGGCCAGAAAAGCGATTCACGACCGGCTGGCGCGGCTGGTTATCGTCAACTGTGAACTACACGATCGCTTGCCAGCGATCGGAAACCTGCCCGCCGACGCGCAGGCGTTGCTGGAGGACGTTCAGGCCTGGCTTGCCGCTGAAGGCGCTGGTGCCAGCAGCACGGCAGAGGCGCTGCGGCTCCGCTGTGCGCTTCTCATCGATCGGTTTGCCGCGCAGGCGCAGTCGTTTGACGACGCGCTGCAGGTCAGTTTTATCCGCTACCTCTCGGAGGCTATCGCGCTTCTGCAGCAGTGCGAGCGTCTTTCCGGGGCCATACTCCACGCCAAACCCGTCTTTGGGGAGATGCAAACCCGCGCGGCGAAAGGCTACGTTTTCCACCGCGATCCTCTTACCGCCGCCCGCACGGCGCTGGGGGCTTTCGCCATCATCCTGAGTGGATGCCTGGTCTGGATCTTCTCAGCGTGGCCGGACGGCGGGACGGCGGTTTCGATACTCGGCGTCTGCTGCACGCTGTTTGGCAGCTTCGACACGCCGGCACCGCACATCGTGAAATACATCATTGGCTCATTCTGGGGCGTGGTCATTAGCCTGTTCTACAGCTTTGCGCTGCTGCCGCTGGTGAGCGATTTCCCGGTGCTGGCGGCGGTGCTTGCCCCGGCGTATCTGTTGGCCGGGTCGCTTCAGGCGCGTCCGCCCACCACGTTTATGGCGATGGGCATCACCCTGACGCTGCCCATTCTGTGCGAGCTGGGGGCGCACTACAGCGGAGACTTCGCCGTTGCGGTCAACACCGCCATCGCGCTCTTTGCCGCGACCGGCTTTGCCGTCATCAGCATGAGCCTGCTGCAAACCGTGCAGGCGGATGGCGCCATCACGCGTCTGCTGAAACTCTGCCAGCGCGACATTCGCCGCAGCGTGAAGGGCACGATGCGGGTTGATGAAACGTACTGGATCAACCTGATGATGGACCGAACCGCCCTGTTGCTGCCGCGCCTGCAGCGCAGCGAGCGTGCGCCAGAGCAGGCGCTCGATCGGCTATTACACGCGCTGCGTCTGGGGCTGGCGGTCATGCATTTACGCCGCAGTGACGCGCCGCCCGGCAGGGAGGTTGACGCGCTTTTTGAACAGATAAACACCGCAGACCGCCACGCCTTGCGCGAACGCATCGCTGCCCTTATCGAGCGCCATCTGCCTGCGGCAGATGAACACGCTCGCCAGTTTGTCTTCAGGCTGGTGGATCTGCACTGCGCATTACGGGGGCCAGACCATGGTTAACGATCTCAATATCGGCGGGGTTTTTATTCCGGGGCTGCTGATGGTCGCCCTCGCGGCGCTGGTCTGCACGCTGGGCCTCGTCGCGCTGTTCTCGCTCAGCAGGCTCTACCGGCGCTTGCCGTTTCGCCCGCTGATGGATGTTTCAACCTGGATCGTCACCTTTTTCCTGCTGATGCAGGGCCTGATCGCGTTGGGGTTATTGTCATGAAATCACTGCTCTCTTTACTGGCTCGCTATGCGCTGACCTTAAGCGCGGCCGTGGCGGCCACGCTTCTGGCCTTTATGATGTGGAAACACTACGCACAAACGCCGTGGACTCGCGACGGCCGCGTGCGGGCGGACGTGGTGCAGATTGCGCCGGACGTCTCCGGGCCGGTCATCAGCGTGGCCGTGCGTGACAATCAGTGGGTGAACCGGGGCGATGTGCTTTACACCATCGATCCGCGCTGGCTTAAGCTGGCGGTGGTCAGCGCGCAGGCGGACGTCGAGTCGAAACGCCATGAGATGCTGATGCGCCAGGACGCGGCCCATCGCCGCACCCTGATTAAAAACGCCATCTCGAGCGAGGATTTGCAGCAAACCGGCAGCGCGGCGAACGTCGCGGCGGCCAATTATCACGGCGCGCTGGCCGCGCTGGATCTGGCAGAGCTGAATCTGGCGCACGCCACCGTGCGCGCGCCGGTCTCGGGGTACGTCACGCACCTGCGGCTTCGCCCCGGAGACTACGCGACGGCGGGGGAGACAAAGGTCGCCATCGTCGATGCCCACAGCTTCTGGGTGGTGGGGTACTTTGAGGAGACCAAGCTGCGCCATATTCGCGTCGGGGATGCCGCACAGGTGATGCTGATGGGCTACGAGCCGGTCATCACGGGCCACGTGGAGAGCATCGGGCATGGGATCGGGGACAGCAACGATGAGGCGGGCGGGCTGGGTCTGCCCGACGTCGAGCCCACCTTTAGCTGGGTGCGGCTGGCGCAGCGCGTGCCGGTGCGCATTCATATCGACAGGTTACCGGAGGGCGTTGAGCTGGTGGCGGGGCTGTCGGCGAGCGTGGCGGTGGGGGGATAGGGAGGGGGATAAAAGTGAATATGAATGTCTGTGTTGTGCCAGAAGCGAACGTTGATAACGTTGAGATATGTTAATTTATGCGGAGCAGGTCAACAAATAAAAGGAGAAGAAGATGCAAATCAAGTTTGGGGTGTTGTTACTCGTGGTGCTTGTTCCATTGACATCAACTGCAGCAAAAGGGAGTTTTGTTTTTTCGGTCGGTAATGAGAAAACTTCGTTTGACTCTGGATGTGTAAAGTCAATTGATTATGTAGAGAAGGATGAGACAGGTGCAGAGAATTTAGTATTTAGATTTTCCGATGAATGTGGCAAAAGGTTGTCGGACATGACCCGACAGAATATCGGAAAGCATATGACCATCGCCTACGATGATAATAAAATTACTTCCGCTATGATTGCCTCGCGCCTGAGTACCAGTTTCAGAATATCCACAAAAGACATACCAAGAATAATGTTAATGCAAATACTTAATGATTATGATGGTGTTCGTGATTAACCAGAAAAAAGCGGCAAATAATAATTTATTTGGCAATGTAAAAGTCATTCATAAATACAATTTCCGCTCTTCGCTCTTAACGGACATTCAACAAACAACTCTGTACTTTGAGTAAGGCCGAAATCCTGCTTCTAACCTCGAAGAATTCCGGCCTTCAGTCACCCGCCTCAGTGCGCCTGGATATAAGGCTCCTTCACAAACTCAGCCAACAGCCAGACTATATCATGCACAAGCCCGGTGAGTTCTTTCGCCACGCTCGCAGGCAATGTCCCGCCCATCACCGCCAGCGTTAACGCCACGGCATAGTCCACCTGCAGCGTCGTCTCTTGCCAGCAGTCGGGCACGCAGGAAGCAATCTTTTCCCCCGCAATCAGTTGTTCAACCAGATGCGAAGGCAGCTCGGCATCGCAGCACTCCCGCAGCCGCTTCAGCGCAACCAGCAATCGCGTACAGAGCGTGGCAAACGTCACTGCGTCGTCAGTCTCCACCAGCACGCTTACATACGCAGTGCAGGCGTCGGCCAGCTCGAAAAGATCCGCGGAATCGGAAATTGAAGTGCTGATGAGGTGATGAACTGCGCTTTCCTCAGAGAGCGCGTAAGAAAATCCAGGGGTAGTCGCCATTTAGCATCCTCTTTGTCTAAAAAAACGTCATGTTATGCTAACGGGTTCCTACGCCCGGTTACGGATGTGCCGCAACGCAGGCACTTTACGGCGGCGAAAAAGGGAAGGAAAGGGATAACCCTGAGTTACATAAGGTTGCTTGAAAGTTTGCGAGGCGGCTTCCAGAAGGGCATTGCCGGGTGGCGGCTACGCCTTACCCGGCCTGCAAAACCGTCAACCTACCCGCGACACGAACCGTAGGCCCGCGCAAGCGCAGCGCCGCCGGGCACAGCTTGCACCGCTGTTACTCCTTATGCAGACCTTTTCATTTTGAGTAACCTTTTGTACTCACGTCTGCGTCGCCAGGGAAAATGTCCCCCCGCCGAACCGATGTCTGGCACCGCGAGCAGCCATCCGGGCGTTTAAATGGTTAAAATAAATAATAATAATCATTGCGCAATAAATTTCGCTGTGTCTTAATAGCGTCATCGGTTTGGAATACAGACCTTATGAAAGCAGTTTTAGTAAAGCAGTCCTCAGTTCAGGTGTTATCCATAGATACTCCTTCTTCGTGAGCCTCCTCCTAAGTGCCAAATAAGTAACTCTCGAAATACAGGCCATCATCGCCGCGTTTAAGTGGCTCATAAATTAAGGATTTATCTATGTC
The DNA here is from genome assembly GCF_003688535.1 of Enterobacter sp. WP_7_1. Lineage (NCBI taxonomy): Bacteria > Pseudomonadati > Pseudomonadota > Gammaproteobacteria > Enterobacterales > Enterobacteriaceae > Enterobacter > Enterobacter sp. WP_7_1. The sequence goes on from NZ_REFK01000001.1 coordinate 296,064, forward strand.
TAATAAAATGACTGGTTTAGTAAAATGGTTCAACGCAGATAAAGGTTTTGGCTTTATCACCCCTGACGACGGCAGCAAAGATGTATTCGTACACTTCTCAGCTATTCAGAGCGACAATTTCAAAACGCTTGATGAAGGTCAGAAAGTTTCCTTTACCATTGAGAATGGCGCAAAAGGTCCTGCAGCTGGAAATGTTTCTCCACTGTAACCCGCGCTAAATATCAGTGTGGCGTACGATAGCGATGAAGACGATAGTCCGAGCAGTTAAGCTGTACTGATAAAAATTAACCCGCACCTGTGCGGGTTTTTTATTTTTAAAGGGTAATGGTGCCTGAGTTTTATATGGCAGCCTGCCCATATTCCCTTCAAATTAAGCCTCAAAATCCGCTTCACCGTTCGCGAGTGTTCAAAACGCCGTCAGCAGCATTTACAGCAAATGCGCCGAGTATGAGCAAAAGTGTGAAAACTCGTATAGTCATCAAAACCTCCAGTGTTCAGGGCATTTCACAGGAATCCCTCACTTCTGATTTTCAACATGCGACCTGACAGCCTCCAGCGTCCTTTTACGGATCCAGCCGCTCCCTGCCCGTATTGCCAGCCAGTAGGCCGCCATTTTGAGTTGAGTACGTTTGTCCGGACAATAGACGAAGGTCTCAGTACAGAGTTCATGTTGACCTGGCGCCAGTTCCGCTACCTGGTAGCGCAGCAACAGTTTTGCGCTGCCCGGTGCGGAGGGTGCCTGAAAAGCAATCGCGTCGGGCGCGTTTTCCAGACCGAAATCTATCCGCCAGAATTGCCCTCTTAAGCCATAGCAGAGCTCGGATGCTGAGCTTTTCAACAGAGTAAAACTGTGCAGCCCAAAGTTGCCCGTCGAGTTAGCCTGCTGATTGAGCAGAAATTTCTGCGGTAATTTCCGCAAAGACATCAGCCGCCGAATTACGGGGTCTTGCTGGACGTCAAAGCTTGCAATCAACGGCAGAATATTTTCAGGCCTGGAAGTGTGAATGACCGCTCGATGTTTCTCATGGAACTGAAACTGGGGTAAAAAAGCAGGAACATCCCGCCAGAGAGCAAGTGCTTTGCGGGTAACGAATCCGGGGTTTAGCATTTCACTTCCTTGTCATCCTTTGCACTCTGTCAGAGTAACAGATGGCATGCTGCAGACAATTACCAGGAAAACGTAGTACTGAAGCGTGCATCAATAAAACAGCAAAGTCCTGGATCCGACCCCGCGTTGCCTGCAACGACTTTCCAAACCGCACCCGATGCGTTTATGGTGTTGTTTCACCCTTGCAGGGCATCAGGTGTCATATATGTCGAAGGCAAAAGCCAACAAAGACTGGGTCAGACTGGCGCAACAACCCGGGAAAATAGAGCGCATAGAGGCGTATTTCAGCGGGCATGGCTATGAACCGCATCGTCACGACACTTACGCCATAGGCCGGACCTTATCCGGGGTGCAGAGTTTTCACTATCGGGGAAGTAAACAACATAGCCTGCCGGGCGGGACAATGGTCCTGCACCCTGACGAAATACATGACGGAGAGGCGGGAACGAACGACGGATTCCAGTATCGGATGCTGTATATCGATCCGGCGCTCATTCAAAAAATCCTGGGCGGAAAGCCTTTGCCGTTTATTCCTGGCGGGATTTCATCCGATCCCCGGCTTTTTGCAGCGACCGAACCGCTGTTAAAAGCACCGGAAGAATCTTTCGATACGCTGGAAGAAGACGATGCGCTCTACGATCTCGCCCACACGCTGGCCGTCGTCGGAGGACAACGTTTTCGCCGAAACCTGGTGGATTATCAATCAGCAGAACGCGCGCGCGAATATATACACACTGAATTCATTCACAACATTAAGCTGGATACCTTATCCGCCGTCAGTGGCAGAGATCGCTGGAGCCTGAGCCGGGATTTCCGTGCGCTTTATGGAACGAGTCCTTATCGCTACGTGACCATGCGTCGACTTGAATACTGTCGACGCCTGATTCAGGCGGGCCTGTCGCTTGCTGAGGCTGCCGCTACTGCGGGGTTTTCAGATCAAAGTCACATGACTCGTCAGTTCATCAAAACGTTGGGTATGTCGCCGGGGCGCTGGCAAAAATTCATCAAAGGTCATCCTGCCTGATTTGCACGATCGTTCAAGACCGGCACTTCGGCCTTATTCTATCCTGGACGCTTCTCAACCATAGGAAGTGTCACAATGTATAGTCCTGTTAATTTAGACAATAAATTCTCTCTCTTCGACGCGCACTGGCAGCCGAAAGTCATCGCCCAGATGAATGACTATCAGTTTAAAATCGTCAAAATATCGGGTGATTTTATATGGCACGCGCACCCTGAAACCGATGAGGCATTCATCGTGGTCGAGGGCGTGTTACGTATTGATTTTCGTGACGGACATGTGCTCGTCAATCCAGGAGAAATGTACGTTGTGCCGAAAGGCGTTGAACATAAAACGTCTGCTGAATCAACGGTAAAAATGATGATGATAGAACCTTGTGGGGTCCTGAATACCGGACACGAAGGCGGGGAGCGCACCGCAGAGAACGACGTCTGGATTTGACGACGGGGGCTATGTTGCCGGGTGGCGTCTGCGCCTTACCCGGCCTACAAAAAACCATCCCCCCTGTATTGCCGCTACCCCTCGCTCATCATCATCAAAAACCGCTTCACCGTCCGCGAGCGTTCAAAGCGCCGCCAGCAGAGCGCGATATCGGTATAAAGCTCCGGCGAGCTCAGCGCGTGATAGGTGACATTCGGCGGTGAAATGGCCGCCATGGATTTGGGTACCAGCGCGAACCCGCCGCCCGCGGAGACCATGCTCAGGGAGGAGGAAAGCTGCGACGACTGCAGCGCGTGCTGTACGTCAATCCCGGCCCGCTCGCAGCAGCCGTGAACCCGTTCGTACAGCCCCGGCGCGACCTCCTGCGGAAACAACACCACCGGCGTATCCCGAAGCTGCTCTAACGCCAGTGATTCGCACGCCGCCAGCGGATGATCGCGATGCAGCGCCACCACCATCGGCTCCCGGTCGAGGATTTTTAACTCGAACGCCTTGCTGCTCTCGCACGGCAGGCGCACGAAGGCAATATCCAGTTCACCCTCCGCCAGCATCGTCGTCAGCGACGACATATTGGCTTCCACCTGGTGAACCTGCACCGCCATGTTCTGGACCTGAAACTGGCGGATCAGCGCGAAAATTTTGGGATGAAAAGCGTCGGAGCTGGTGATGCCAATCGACAGATTGCCGTTCAGCCCGCGCGCGATGCCGCGGGCCTTCTCCAGCGCGGCGTCGCTCAGCGCCAGGATCTTGCAGGCGTCTTCGTAGAAGGCTTCTCCCGCTTCGGTCAGCTCCACGCCCCGCGTCAGGCGTCTGAACAGCGGCGTGCCCACTTCCTCTTCGAGCCGTTTGATCTGCTGACTCAGAGGAGGCTGTGAAATACCCAGCGCTTCGGCCGCCCTGGTGAAGTGTCGCTCGCGTGCAACCGCGACAAAATACCGCAGATAACGAAGTTCCATATCTAAAACGTCTCAAACCAGCATGGTTTCTATATTGGAACTCTCTGCTGAATCGGGTCAACATTTATTTAACCTTTCTAAATAAAGTTGAAGAGGACGAGCACGATGATGCATTCATCTGCCTGCGACTGTGAGGCCAGCCTGTGCGAGACCCTGCGGGGATTCTCCGCCCAGCATCCTGACAGCGTGATCTATCAGACATCGCTAATGAGCGCCCTGCTAAGCGGCGTGTACGAAGGAGAGACCACCATCGCCGATCTGCTGGCACACGGTGATTTTGGTCTGGGTACCTTCAACGAGCTGGACGGTGAAATGATTGCCTTCAGCAGCCAGGTGTACCAGCTGCGCGCCGACGGCAGCGCCCGGGCCGCGAAGCCGGAGCAGAAAACGCCGTTCGCGGTGATGACCTGGTTCCAGCCGCAGTACCGCAAAACCTTCGATGCACCGGTCAGCCGTCAGCAGATCCACGACGTCATCGACCAGCAGATCCCCTCCGACAACCTGTTCTGCGCGCTGCGCATCGACGGCAACTTCCGCCACGCCCACACCCGCACGGTACCGCGCCAGAAGCCGCCGTACCGCGCGATGACCGACGTGCTGGACGACCAGCCGGTGTTCCGCTTTAACCAGCGCGAAGGGGTGCTGGTCGGGTTCCGCACGCCGCAGCATATGCAGGGCATTAACGTGGCCGGCTATCACGAGCATTTCATCACCGACGACCGTCAGGGCGGGGGCCATCTGCTCGACTACCAGCTGGAGAGCGGCGTGCTCACCTTCGGTGAAATTCACAAGCTGATGATTGACCTGCCCGCCGACAGCGCGTTCTTACAGGCCAACCTTCACCCCAGCAATCTTGATGCAGCGATCCGTTCCGTCGAAAACTAACAGGAGAACTACCGTGAACAGTGAGAAACAGTCACGTCAGTGGGCGCACGGCGCCGATATGGTTGTCGGCCAGCTGGAAGCGCAGGGCGTGAAGCAGGTGTTCGGGATCCCGGGTGCGAAAATCGACAAGGTCTTTGACTCCCTGCTGGACTCCTCCATTGAGATTATCCCGGTGCGCCACGAGGCCAACGCGGCGTTTATGGCGGCGGCGGTAGGGCGGCTGACCGGCAAGGCCGGGGTGGCGCTGGTCACTTCCGGGCCGGGCTGTTCCAACCTGATCACCGGCATCGCTACCGCCAACAGCGAGGGCGACCCGGTAGTGGCGCTGGGCGGGGCGGTGAAGCGGGCGGATAAAGCGAAGCTGGTGCACCAGAGCATGGACACCGTTGCCATGTTCAGCCCTGTTACCAAATACGCCGTGGAGGTCAGTTCGCCGGACGCGATTGCCGAGGTGGTATCGAACGCGTTTCGCGCTGCCGAGCACGGCAGGCCGGGGGGCGCGTTCGTCAGCCTGCCGCAGGATATCGTCGACCAGCCCGCGACGGGCGCGATTTTACCCGCCAGCGGCCCCGCGCTGATGGGCCCGGCACCGGAATCCGCCATCAACGACGTGGCGAAGCTTATCGAAAAGGCCAAAAATCCGGTCATCTTACTCGGCCTGATGGCCAGCCAGCCCGCGAACAGCGCCGCGCTGCGCAAGCTGCTGGAGAAAAGCCGCATTCCGGTGACCAGCACCTATCAGGCCGCCGGGGCGGTAAACCAGGAGCACTTCACCCGCTTCGCCGGACGCGTCGGTCTGTTCAATAACCAGGCGGGCGACCGGCTGCTGCATCTGGCGGATCTGATTATCTGCATCGGCTACAGCCCGGTGGAGTACGAGCCGTCCATGTGGAACAGCGGCGACGCGACGCTGGTGCACATCGATGTGCTGCCCGCCTATGAAGAGCGTAACTACGTGCCGGATCTGGAGCTGGTGGGGGACATCGCCGAAACGCTGAACCTGCTCGCTAACCGTATCGACCGTAAGCTCGAGCTGAGCCAGCGGGCCTCCGAAATTCTGGTCGATCGCCAGCATCAGCGCGATCTGCTCGATCGCCGCGGCGCCTCGCTCAACCAGTTTGCCCTGCACCCGCTGCGCATCGTGCGCGCCATGCAGGACATTGTGAATAACGACGTGACGCTCACCGTCGACATGGGCAGCTTCCACATCTGGATCGCCCGCTACCTCTACAGCTTCCGGGCGCGTCAGGTGATGATCTCCAACGGTCAGCAGACCATGGGCGTCGCGCTGCCGTGGGCGATTGGCGCGTGGCTGGTGAATCCGGGCCGCAAGGTGGTATCGGTCTCCGGCGACGGCGGCTTCCTGCAGTCGAGCATGGAGCTGGAAACCGCGGTGCGCCTCAACGCCAACGTGCTGCACATCATCTGGGTGGATAACGCCTACAACATGGTGGCGATTCAGGAAGAGAAAAAATACCAGCGCCTCTCCGGCGTCGAGTTCGGCCCGGTCGATTTCAAAGCGTATGCCGACGCCTTCGGTGCGAAAGGCTTTGCCGTAGAGAGCGCCGAGGCGCTTGAGCCGACGCTGCGTGCGGCGATGGATGTGGATGGCCCGGCCGTGGTGGCCATTCCCGTCGACTACAGCGATAACCCGCTGCTGATGGGCCAGCTCCATCTCAGCCAGATTTTGTGACTCACGATAAGGACAGAGAAATGCAAAAAGTTGCTCTCGTAACAGGCTCAGGCCAGGGGATTGGTAAAGCGATCGCGCTTCGCCTGGTGAAAGACGGTTTTGCCGTCGCCATCGCCGACTATAACGTTGAGACGGCAAGAGCCGTCGCCGATGAAATCATCCGTAACGGCGGTAACGCCGTCGCCGTGAAGGTCGATGTCTCTGACCGCGAACAGGTATTTGCTGCGGTGGAGAAAGCGCGCACCGCGCTGGGCGGCTTTAACGTTATCGTGAATAACGCCGGGATTGCGCCGTCTACCCCCATCGAATCCATCACGCCGGACATTGTCGACAAGGTTTACAACATCAATGTGAAAGGGGTGATCTGGGGGATCCAGGCCGCGATTGACGCCTTCCGCAAAGAGGGGCATGGCGGCAAGATCATCAACGCCTGCTCCCAGGCGGGCCACACCGGCAACCCTGAACTGGCGGTCTACAGTTCCAGCAAGTTCGCGGTGCGCGGCTTAACCCAGACCGCGGCACGGGATCTCGCGCCGCTGGGGATCACCGTTAACGCCTACTGCCCTGGTATCGTCAAAACGCCGATGTGGGCGGAAATCGACCGTCAGGTCTCCGAGGCGGCGGGTAAACCGCTCGGCTACGGGACTGAAACCTTTGCCAAACGCATTACGCTTGGCCGTCTGTCCGAGCCGGAAGATGTGGCCGCCTGCGTCTCATACCTGGCAGGCCCGGATTCCGACTACATGACCGGCCAGTCGCTCTTAATTGATGGTGGAATGGTGTTTAATTAAATTCTAATAAGCTCTGACATGAGTTTTCCCCTGCACCCGTGCAGGGGCTTTTTTTTGTCTCCTCCGTCATTGTGCATTACACTGCGCGCTGCAAAACTTTAGTCATTACGATCTGACAGGCGGTAACAGCGATGAACGGTACAATCACAACGTGGTTTAAAGATAAAGGCTTTGGATTTATCAAAGATGAAAACGGCGACAACCGCTATTTTCATGTGATTAAGGTCGCGAACCCCGATCTGATTAAGAAAGATGCCGCGGTGACCTTTGAGCCAACCACCAACAACAAAGGCCTTTCCGCCTATGCGGTGAAGGTGATCCCCGAAAGCAAACATCTCTTTATTGCGGGCGAGCGCGTGAAGCTCACCTCCATCAAATCCTTCGTGGTGTTTAACGAAGAAGAGCCGGCTGATACCAAAATCGACAAAGAGAACGCGGTGCTGTCGGTTGGACTGCTGATGAACAGCATCAAGCCGAAATCCGAGAAAAAGCCGGGCGAAATGCGCACGGTGAAGAAGCTGGCGATCACCACCTTCCAGAATACGACGCTGATCTTCACCGAAGATGAGATCGACATTGATGCCACGGTGAAGCTGCTTAAGTAACGTTTTGCCGGGTGGCGGCTACGCCTTACCCGGCCTACGAAACCCGCGCGGCGCTCGCCGCCACGCGGTTATCCCATCCGGTGCTCGCCCCGCAACATCGCCTCGCGGTCAAACACCCTCTGGATCTCCCCGTGCGCCATAAACGCCGCCCGGTCGGACATATGCGCAATCACGTCCGCGTCGTGGCTCACCAGCAGGTAGGTCATGCCGTGCTCGGCCTTCAGGCGATTGAGCAGGTTCAGGATCTCCGCCTGCACCGACATATCCAGCGCCGAGGTCGGCTCGTCCAGCAGCAGAAGCTGCGGGCGCAGCAGCAGCGCGCGGGCAATCGCCACGCGCTGGCGCTGGCCGCCGGAAAGCTGATGCGGATAACGCTTGCCCGCCTCAGCGGAAAGCCCCACCTGCTGCAGCGCATCCGCCACCTTTTCGGCAATCTGCGTTTCGCCGTGGATGTGTAACGGCTCCGACAGGGTGCGCGCAACGGTGTGATTCGGGTGCAGCGACGCCCACGGATCCTGAAACACCATCTGCACGTTGCGGCGAAGCTCGCCTTCAAAACGCCGCCCAGGCCGTAGCGCGTCTCCCAGGATCGAAATGCGGCCGTTCCACTCGCGCTGCAATCCCGCCAGCACGCGCAGAATAGTCGATTTCCCGCAGCCGGATTCGCCGATCAGGCTGAAGGTTTCGCCTTTCTCGATGGCAAAGCTGGCGGCGGACACCGCCGTTTTCTCCCCGAAGCTCACCTGGAGATCCTTAACCTCAACGAGCGTCATTATCGGTCTCCTTCCACGGCTGCGTGCGGTCCAGCGTCGGCAGCATCTGGCCGAAGGTGTTGGCGTTTGGACGGCAGGTCCACAGGGTGCGGGTGTACGGGTGCGTCGCCTGGGGCAGCCGGTTCGCCGCCATCTCATCGACCTTCTCGCCCTGGTACATCACCAGCACGCGGTCACAGTGTTCCGCCACCAGCGGCAGATCGTGGCTGATTAACAGCATCGCCATCTGGCGCTCTTCGCTCTGCTGCACCAGCAGTTCGAGGATCTGGTTGCGCAGGCGGGCGTCCAGCGCGGAGGTGGGTTCGTCGGCAATCAGCACCTGCGGGTTGTTGATCAGCGCAATGGCAATCATCACCCGCTGGCCCATGCCGCCGGAGAGTTCGCCGGAGTAGCGCGTGAGGACATGTTCGTTGAGCCCGACGGCGCGGATAATGTCGTGAATGCGCGCCAGGCGCTCAGCGCGGGGCAGGCGCTGATGCAGGGTCAGCGCCTCATCAAGCTGAGCGGCGACGTTTTGCGCCGGATTAAGGGCGTAGCGCGGGTCCTGCAGGACCATCGCAATCCCGTTACCGCGCAGCGCCTGCCAGCGGCGGGTGCTCAGGGTCAGCAGGTCGTTGTCGAGCACGTTAAGCCGGTTCGCGCTCACGATGCCGGGCTTACGCACCAGCCCCATCAGGGCGCGGGCGGACATCGATTTGCCCGAGCCGGATTCCCCCACCAGCGCCAGCCGCTCGTTGCCCAGCGTGAAGCTCAGGCTGTTGACCACGCGCGCGGCGGGGTAGTCGATATTCAGCGCATCGACGATGACGCGTTGTTCAGTCATGCTGTGGCTCCAGTACGTCGCGCAGGCCATCGCCCAGCAGGTTAAAGGCCAGGCTGGCAAACAGAATCGCGCCGCCCGGAACGGCGGCAATCCACCACTGGTCGAAAATGACCTGCATACCGTCGGCAATCATCGCGCCCCATTCGGCCATTGGAGGGCGTGCGCCAAGGCCGAGGAAGCCCAGCCCGGCAGCCGCCAGAATAATGCCCGCCAGATCCAGCGCCAGCCGTACAATCGCGGACGGCAGGCACAGGGGCAGAATATGCCCGACCAGCAGGCGCAGCCCGCGAATGCCCATCATTTCGGCGGCGGCGAGATAGTCGCTGTGGCGCAGACGCTGGATCTCACTCCGCGCCTGCCGCGCGTAGGCGGGCCAGGTGGTTAAGGCCAGCGCCAGCGCGCCGTTGACCAGCCCCGGGCCAAGCATCGCCACAAACGCGAAGGCGAGGATCAGGCGCGGCATCGACATCACCACGTCGGTAAAGCGCATCAGGATGCGCTCCATCCAGCCGCCGTAGTAGCCGGACAAAATCCCCACCAGCAGCCCGGCGGGCAGGGTGATTACGGTGACTAACGCCACCAGCCCGAGCGCCGGACGGGTGCCGTAAATCAGGCGTGAAAGCAGGTCGCGCCCGTAGCTGTCGGTGCCCAGCCAGTGCTGGCTGTTCGGTGCCTGCAGGCGCGCGGCGGCGTCCTGCCAGTTCGGGTCAAGCGGCGCAAGCCACGGCGCGAACAGGGCGATAAGCACCAGCAGCGCGATGGCAATCAGCCCGCAAAACGCGGCGGGGGAGCGGCGCAGGCGGCGTAAGAAAAGATAAAACGGCATCAGCGCACCCTGGGATCGGTCGCCCGCACGAGCAGGTCGGTAAGGTTATTGATCAGCACAAAGCAGACGCCAATCAGCAGCGTGCCGCCCATAACGGCGGTGGTGTCTCCGGCGAACAGGGCGGTGGTGAGATAGCGCCCGATCCCCGGCCAGGAGAAGACGGTTTCGGTCAGTACCGCGCCTTCCAGCATGCTGGTGTAGGCGAGCGCAATCACCGTCAGCAGGGTGCCGCGAATGTTCGGCAGCACGTGGCGCAGCAGGATGGCCATCTCCCCGGCGCCCTTGGCGCGGGCAAGCAGGATGTACTCTTTGTTCATTTCGCTCAGGCAGGCGGATCGCGTCAGGCGGGTGATGCTCGCCAGCGAGTAATAGGCCAGCAGCAGCACCGGCAGCACCAGGTGGCTGAGGGCGTTGCGGAACGCCTCGCGATCGCCGGAAAGCCAGGTATCCACCAGCGCAAAGCCGGTGCGCGGCTCGACGGTGAACTGCCAGATATCGTCCAGCCTGCCGGGACCCGCGCTCCACTGCAGCTTCGCGTAGAACAGGGCCAGCATCAGCAGGCCGAGCCAGAAAATGGGCACCGAGTTGCCGAGCAGGGTGAGGGTTCTGATGGCGAGATCGAGCTGCGAACCGGCGTAGCGGGCGCACAGCACTCCGGCAATCACGCCGAGCACGGCACCGATGATTAAGGCCAGCGTCGCCAGCTCCAGCGTGGCGGGGAACGCGTGCAGCAGGTCCTGCAGCACCGGCTGACCGGTGGCGCTGGCCGTACCTAAATCACCGTGGGCAAGGTTTTGCAGGTAGTGCCAGAACTGCACGGGCAGGGGGCGATCCAGCCCAAGCTGGTGGCGAACCTGATCGTAGGTTGACTGGCTGGCGTGATCGCCCACGATCTGCAGCACGCGATCGACAGGTGAAAACGCCGACAGCGCAAACGTGACGAGCAGCAGCCCGAGGAGCGTGAGCAGCAGGGTCAGCAGACCCTGGAACACGCGGGTGGAAAGATGTGGCATGGGAAAACATTATCCTGAAAATATGCACGGACGACCCCCTCTCCCTCTGGAAGAGGGAGAAGGAGAAGGGCTACTTCGTTACGCGATCGTACCAGACCATATCCGCGTTCAGCCCCTGCTGATACCCCTTCACGTTATCGCGCACCACGATCTGGGTTTTACCCTGATCGACGAACACATACGGCGAACTCTGCTGCAGCTGCTCCTGCATCTTCTTGTACAGATCCAGACGCTTCGCCGGATCCGGCTCGGCTACCGCCGCCAGCGTGGCTTTGTTCAGCTCCGGGATTTTCCAGCCGTTCAGCCCGGCCACGGTGCTGGATTTGCCGTCGTTCCACGCAAAGGCGCTGGCGTTAGAGTGCGCGTCGAAGTAGTCCGGGATCCACAGACGGATCGCCGCCTGATGCTGCTTCGCGCGCACGCGGGCATAGACCTGGCTCCCGGCGGCAGGCAGCAGATCGACCTTCACGCCGCCCTGAGCAAAGCTCGCCTGCATCGACTGGGCGATGGTGATAAACGGCGGCTTGTTCTCCACGTCCAGCGTGAAGTGCGCGTCTTTAATGCCCGCTTTGGCGAGAATGGCTTTCGCTTTTGCCGGGTCAAACTTAAACGGGTTGTCTTCCAGCGCGCCCGGCAGGCCGACCGGCAGGAAGCTCTGATGAACAAAGTACTGGCCTTTCAGCAGATTTTTGGTGATGCCCTCATAGTCCACCAGCCAGCGCGAGGCTTCCCAGAACGCCGGGTTGTTCAGCAGCGGGTTGGCGCTGTTGCCGGTGTTAAACACCAGGTAATTTTGCTCGGCGGACGGAATGCTCAGCACCTTAACGCCCGGCTTGCCGTCCAGGGCGCTTATCTGATCTGCACCCAGATCGCGCGCCACGTCCGCATCACCCTGCTGGATCAGCAGGCGGCGCGAAGCCGGGTCGGGGACGTTTTTAATGATGATGCTTTTGAGCTTCGGCGCACCGCCGGGGGCGGAGTCGTTGGCTTCCAGCACGATAGCCTGATGCGGCTGATAGACGCGCATTTTGAACGCTCCGCTGCCCGCCGAGTGCATTTTCAGCCAGGCGTTACCGAAGTCATTATCCTTCACGTTTGCCGCGACCTGCTTTTCATCGACGATGGAGGCAATCGGCGTGGAGAGAATATTCAGCGCCACCGACGGGCTAACGTCCGCCGTCCAGTGAAGCTGGAGGGTATGGTCGTCCACTTTTTTCAGCTGGCTGGCAATGTTGCTCGCGTCCCAGCCCAGCACGTTCAGGATGAATGCCGGGGATTTGTTCAGCGTCACGGCGCGGGTGTAAGAGAAAATCACGTCTTCCGGGCGCAGCGGGTTGCCGGAGGCGAATCTGGCATCGGGCTTAAGTTTAATCGTCAGCGTTTTTGCTGCCGCGTCCGCTTCCCAGCTTTCTGCCAGAATCGGGGTGATTTTTTCCGGGTTATCGCGGTCCGGCTGTACCAGGCGCTGATACAGGCTCGGCACGGTCTGGATGCTGGAAAGCTCGTTGGCTTCGGCCGGGTCGAGGCTCACGATGTCATCAAGTCCCTGAGCAACAACCAGCGTGTTGGGCGGAGTAGCGGCGTGGACAGCGCCTGAGAGCGCAGCCAGCACCAGTAACGGCAACAGTTTTTTCGTCATAGCGATCCCTGAGAAGAATATATTGTGATTGTTTTATGCTCCGCTACGTTAGGTCGACTCTTAAATTCCGCAAAGTCGAAATTCAGCTTTGCTTATATCTTGCGGGAATATCGCATGCGCTTGGGCTATTAAAATACGCTGCTTTTCGCCCGCTTTTTAACCTGCTATAACAAACTCCTTACCTTTCAGGGAGTCACCGCCGTGCCCGAAATCAATCAACATGGTCAAACCGTTAACGATATCGTTCCAGACTGGAGAGGCGCGCGCGTATTAACCCGCACGCCGCTGTTCGGCCAGTATTGCCGCCTGGAGCCGCTGGATGCCGATCGCCACGCGGCCGATCTCTATGAGGCCTACGCGCTGGGCGACGACAGCGACTGGACGTGGCTTGCCAGCACGCAGCCAGCGAGCGTGGAAGCCACTGCGCACTGGATCGTGGCTAAGGTTATGGACGATGAGCTGGTGCCGTTTGCCGTCATTGATTTACGCACTGAACGCGCGGTGGGGCTGGTGAGCTATATGGCTAACGAGCGGCTGCTGGGGTCGGTGGAAATTGGTCACGTGACCTGGTCGCGCAAGATGAAAGGAACCCGGATGGGTACCGAAACGGTGTGGCTACTGCTGAAAAATGCGTTTGAGCACGGCTACCGGCGCGTCGAGTGGAAGTGCGATTCCATGAACATTGCGTCACGCAATGCGGCGGAGCGGCTGGGATTTGTCTGGGAAGGACGCCTGCGCCAGAAGCTGGTGCGCAAAGGGCGCAACCGCGACAGCGATATGCTTTCTATTATTGACCGCGAGTGGCCGCAAAGAGACGCCGAGCTGCGCGCCTGGCTGGCGGCAGAGAATTTTGACGGGGAAGGGCGGCAGATTAAGCGGCTTGAGGCGTTTCGGTTATAAGTGTTTTATGTAGGGTACATCTGAAACGGTCGATCAATCTGCGGAAATGGCAATTTCAATCAAATTGGTTTTTCCGGACTGTAGCCCCTGCGTCACCGCCGTGGCGATATCCGCGGCCTGGGTCACCCGGCAGCAGCGGATACCCATCGCGGCGCCCAGCGACTGGAAATCAATTCGCGGGTTAATCAGATCCATCCCGATAAAACGACCCAGCTTTGTCGAACTGTAGCCCGGCTGTCCTTTCATGAAGTTTTTCAGGATGTTGTATTCCAGGTTATTCATCACGATAAAGGTGACGGGCAGATTTTCGTGCGCCGCCGTCCAGAGCGCCTGCGGCGAGTACAGGGAGGCGCCGTCGCCAACCAGACACACAACCGGCTCGCGCCCCAGCCCCAGCGAGTGACCGACTGCTGCAGGCATTCCCCAGCCCAGACCGCCGCCGCGCATAAAGTAATAGCGCGGGTGCTGCTGGTCGGAGATAAACCGGCGAACGTGTCTGGCCGTTGCAATCGCCTCGTCGACAATCGTTATGCCAGGCGGAACGGACTTTATCACCTCGTAGGCCGCGACCATCGGCGAAATCGCCGGGCGCAGCCGCTCGGCTGCCAGGCGTTCTTCCTGCAGTTGCCACTCTTTTTCACGTTCAGCGCGTGCCGCTTTGAGCAGCCGCTGATGCGTCAATTTGCTTGCCACCCGGCGTTGCTCAAGCTTCGGCAACAGTTCCTTCAGGGAGAGTTTTATATCCCCCATCACCGAGAGACGGGTGGCGTAGGTGCGTCCCAGCTCGTTCATATCCGCCGAGAGCTGATACACCGCGCAGGTTTCCGGAATGGCCTCGCCCTCGCTATACAAAATGGTAATCAGGCTTCTGCCGCCGATGATAAACACCGCATCGTAGGCATTAACGACGCTGGCGATTTCATTTGCGGTGGTGGGCATATTGCCGCGCCAGAGCGCGTGCTGCGTGGGAAAGGGAAGGTTCAACGGCCAGGAGGAGCCGTAGACGTGGGCGCCGAGCGCTTCAGCAAGCTGGACAATCTCCTGCGTCGAGCCGCTGGAGTGAACTTCATCCCCCGCCACAATCATGATCCTGCCGGGCGTAACCTGGCTCAACTCTTCGGCCAGTTCGTCCAGCGAGCCCGCCACGGTGTGGTAGTTCACTTTAGAGGCCGTTTGTATCCCGGCGTCGCTCAGTTCTTCCATCACGTTCATTGGCAGGGATAGCAGCACCGGACCCGCGGGAGGGTAGCTGGCGGCGTGAAAGGCGCGGCGCACAAGAACCGGGAGCTGATCGGCGCTGGTGACCTCCTGCGCCCATTTCACCACCGGCGATCCAATGGAGACAATGTCATCGTACAGGAGCGGGTCGCGCACGTAGTGCCGCGTGTCCTGTTGCCCGACGGTGACAACCAGCGGCGTTTTCATGATCCGCGAATTAATGAGATTCCCCATGCCGTGCCCAAGACCGCTGGCGGTATGCAAATTGATAAAACCGGTCTTGCCGGAGGCTTTCGCGTAGCCGTCGGCAATGGCGACCACGCTGCTCTCCTGGAGTGCCAGAATATAATGAATATTTTCATGGCGAAGAAGTGCATCAATGAGCGGAAGTTCGGTGGTGCCGGGGTTGCCAAAAATATATTCCACACCTTCACTCTCCAGCACTTCAAGGAGAATATCAGCACCCGATCGCATATTTAAATCTGATGTGGACGTTAATGATTTAATCATAATGACACCTTATTCAGCGTTATTTAACTCATGCTAAAATTCTTCCTGCGTAGGACGGACAATTATTTCATTTACATCAACGTCGCCAGGCTGTTCGATAGCAAATAAGACGGCTCTGGCAATCGACTCTGCCGGAATAGCCTGCTTATAAAATTCATGCAGGAACTGTTTGCTCGGGGCATCAGAGCTGCCAAACTGCAGCTCGCTTTCAACGGCGCCGGGGGAAATAAGGGTCGTCCGAACGGTTTTCCCCGCTTCCTGACGTAAGCCTTCACTCAGGGCGCGGACGGCGAATTTCGTGGCGCTGTACACCACGCCGCCGGGGGCAAGGACCTTGATACCCGCCACGGAGGCCACGTTAATAAAGTGTCCGCTCCCCTGACGCTGGAATACCGGGAATGCCGCTGCGATACCGTACAGCACGCCTTTGATATTGGTATCGATCATCCGGTCCCACTCATCGGTTTTCAGCTCGCTGAGGGGGGCAATCGCCATAAAGCCCGCGTTGTTGATCAGCACGTCGACGCGCTGGTATGCGGCGACGGCTGCGTCAATCGCGCGCTGAACCTCCTCCTGTCGGGTCACGTCCGCCTTCACGGCAATCGCCCGGCCGCCCTGCTGAATAATGCGATCCACCAGGGCGTTAATTCTCTCCAGACGACGGGCAACCAGCACCAGAGAGAAAGGTTTATTTGCCAGATGAAGGGCAATGGCCTCACCAATACCGCTGCTGGCACCGGTGATAACAACAACTTTGTTTGCACTATTATTCATGATCTTATCTCACTGTTGTGTGATTCAAAAAAATAAAATGCAGAGCAGGATTAAAGAATGATGACGAATTCTTTAACCCTTTTTAAAAATATATTGTATATATCAAATTAAATAGCATTCGATTTAAACTTAATGGAGTTGCAGGGAGAGTGTCAATAAAGTTTCAAATAATAAAATTCATTGCGGTGCTAATATTTAATTCTTATATGTAACAGTCAATATTATGTACAGGATTGAGTATTGAAAAATCTCTCTTTTCTTATCACGCGGGCGTAAATCCGGGGAAGGCAGATTAAGAGGCGCGCGGCCCTGCGAACAAGGCCGGAGGATTAAATCTTGCCGCTGTACAGCACGGGGCCGGTGGGTTGACCGGTGGGTGATCCCCCCTCAGGTTCAAGGCTTATG
Source organism: Enterobacter sp. WP_7_1 (assembly GCF_003688535.1). Classification (NCBI taxonomy): domain Bacteria; kingdom Pseudomonadati; phylum Pseudomonadota; class Gammaproteobacteria; order Enterobacterales; family Enterobacteriaceae; genus Enterobacter; species Enterobacter sp. WP_7_1. The sequence continues at coordinate 312,445 of NZ_REFK01000001.1, forward strand.
GCTATCATCGCGTCAGGGGTAAGGGTGTTGTTCCTGAGGGCAACATGAGTCGGTATATCACTTTGCAGCAGCCCAAGGGATATCGGGGCCTTCCCGGCAGGAATAAGCCAAAGCTGCAGGCTGTTTTGCGCCGCGACAGCGTTCGGTCTGAGAGGGGTGATGCTCAGATACTGGCGGCGGGCGTCTGTACTGACGACCCACTGTCCGTGCTGTTGGGCATCGTTGAGCACCATCAGCGGTGCGAGTTCCGGCGGGCGGGTGGTATACCAGGCTACCGCGCTAACGGCGGCGATGCCGGCCGCGACCATCCAGCCGAGATAAGGCCGGCTTTGGCGCAAAGGCTTTTTCGGCGGCAGTTCGAGGGCGATCCGCTTCCATACTCTTTCGGGTGGGGTAACGGGCGCGAGATGGCTGTCGAGCGTGCAGAACGTCTCCTGCCAGTACGCCACGCGGGCGGCCAGACCGGGCTCAGCGGCAAGTCTTTTCTGGAACTGAAGCCGCGCCCCTCCGCGCAGGGTACCGAGGGCATACTCCGCAGCCAGCATGTCATCGCGTTTTTCGCTGTCATTCATAGGCCCACGCACTCCCGAAGATGATCCATCGCGCGGCGGATCCAGCTTTTTACCGAGCCCACGGGCTGCTGGAGCCAATCGGCAATGTCGCTGTGGGACATGCCCTGATAGTAGGCGAGCGCAATGCTCTGGCGCTGTTCATGACTCAGATGATCCAGACAGTGCCTGAGCCGTGCTGCCTGCGCGTCGTCGTGCCAGTTGTTTTGCTCATCGTTTTCGCTAAGCAGACTCTCTTCGGAATACGACTCCTCGCGGGCGGCAGCCCGGGTTTGCCCGCTGCGTAGCCAGTCAATACAGCGGTTGCGAACAATATGCGTAAGCCAGGTCATCGGAGAGCTCAGGGCGGCGTTATAGGTTTCGGCTTTACTCCAGACGGTGACAAAACAGTCGTGAAGGATCTCTTCTGCCCAGGCGCGATGATGAAGCATGCGCAGCGCGACGGCAAACAGGTGAGGCGATGTGAGTCGGTAAAGTTGTTCAAATGCGCGGCGATCGCCGTTAGCGATCGCCTGCATTAATTTCAACTGCTGTTGAGCCAGCGCGTTATCCATGTTTTTCCCGGAAGGCAACGTCACACTTCCGAAGTATAGACAACTACTTAGGCATCAGGACGGTATCAATCACATCGATCACGCCATTTTTCTGATGGACGTCATAGGTGCTGATGTTCGCCACGTTACCTTTGCCATCCTTGAGCTGAATATTGTGCGGGCCGTTACTCATGATCCACAGCGGTTGACCGTTAACGGTTTTCAGCTCCGCGTGGCCGCCGCCCTGTTTAATTTTCTGCTCCAGCGCTTTCATATCGTAATTACCCGCAACCACGTGATAGGTCAGGATACTGGTGAGCAGTGCTTTATTTTCCGGCTTCACCAGATTGTCCACCGTACCCGCAGGCAATTTTGCAAATGCCGCATCGGTGGGCGCAAAGACGGTGAATGGCCCTTTGCTCTGCAGCGTATCCACCAGCCCGGCCGCTTTAACCGCCGCCACCAGAGTGGTGTGATCTTTTGAGTTCACAGCGTTTTCAACAATGTTTTTGCTCGGGAACATTTCCGCTCCGCCCACCATCACGGAGCCTGACGTCATGGCCGCTGATGCGCCTGCACAGAAGAGTAAAGCGCTGGATACGAATGCAACACTGAGTAGCTTTTTCATCATTTATCCTCGGATTAAGGAGCAAAGGCGTTGCTCACATACTCACATACGAGGACAGAGGGGAAACTGGATGCAGGCAAATGAAAATAAATTTTTGGCGGGGTAGGTTAATCCCCTATGGGGCTGAGGGGGCCCCACAAAGTAATGCCAGCACGGAACAGTCCCCTCGCCCCTCCGGGGAGAGGGTTAGGGTGAGGGGAACATACAGCTGTGGTGGTCATTCCGTTCACTTTATGTTCCTTGCTACTCTGTAACACCGTAACCGGTGAACGTGCCAGGGTGGCTCAGTCGCCACCACCCTGGCGACCCGGGCTCCCGGCGGTAAATCGCCGCTTCGCGGTGCCCTCGGCGTATTCCTTCCGGCTTATCGGGGACGGGCGGAGGTAACGTCCCTGTAAAGCCCGCCCTCTCGGCGCATCCATGCGCCTCGCCCCGGCCGGAAGGCAAACGCCTCAGCGATTTACAGCCGGACCAGGGCATCGCTGAAAGGCTTCAGTCGTTCTTAAACAACATTATTACTGCTGCTAAAAATTACTGGGGATCCCTCAGCCTATGGGGAGAGGGCCAGTGTAAAGAGAAATATTTTCAGCGTCGAACCGGCGCCCCGTTCGCCACATAATACGCCGCCGTGCTCTTCGCCAGCGGCTCGCGCCCGCGGATCGCGTCGGCAATCTTCTCGCCAATCATAATGGTGGTGGCGTTCAGGTTGCCGGTGATGATCTGCGGCATGATCGACGCATCCACCACGCGCAGCCCTTCCAGCCCGTGAACGCGGCCTTCGCCGTCGACCACCGCCATCTCGTCGTAACCCATCTTGCAGGTGCCGCACGGGTGGAAGGCCGTTTCGGCGTGGTTACGCACGAATTCGTCCAGCTGCTCGTCGGTCTGGCACTCGACGCCCGGGCTGATTTCGCGACCGCGATATTTGTCCAGCGCGGGCTGGTGCATGATCTCGCGGGTGATGCGGATAGCGTCGCGGAACTCCTGCCAGTCCTGCTCGTGTGACATATAGTTGAACAGGATCGCCGGATGCTGGTGCGGATCGCGGGACTTGATGCGCACGTGGCCGCGGCTCGGGGAGCGCATGGAGCCAACGTGGCACTGGAAGCCGTGCTCTTTTACCGCGTTCGAACCGTTATAGTTAATCGCTACCGGCAGGAAGTGGTACTGAATGTTCGGCCATTCGAACTCTTCGCGGCTGCGGATAAAACCGCCCGCTTCGAAGTGGTTGCTCGCGCCCACGCCGGTGCCGCCAAACAGCCACTCGGCGCCAATCTTCGGCTGGTTCCACCACTGCAGGGCAGGGTAGAGGGAGACCGGCTCTTTGCATTCGTACTGGAGGTACATCTCCAGGTGATCCTGCAGGTTTTCGCCCACGCCGGGCAGGTCGTGCACCAGCGGGATATCGAACTGCTTCAGCAGCTCCGCGTTGCCCACGCCGGAGCGCTGGAGGATCTGCGGGGAGGCAATCGCGCCCGCACACAACAGCACCTCTTTATTGGCCGTCGCTCTGGACGGGATAGTGCTTTCGCCCTCCAGCCACTCGACGCCCACCGCGCGCTTGCCGTCAAAAATAATATGATCGGTCATGGCGTGAGTGCGGATGGTCAGGTTCGGGCGCTTTTTAGCCTGGTCCAGATAGCCGCGCGCGGTGCTGGCGCGTCGGCCCTGCGGCGTGACCGTGCGGTCCATCGGGCCGAAGCCTTCCTGCTGATAGCCGTTGAGATCCTCGGTGCGCGGGTAGCCCGCCTGCACGCCCGCCTCCACCATCGCCTCAAACAGCGGGTTCACGCCCGGTTTCGAGGTGGTGACGCTCACCGGACCGTCGCCGCCGTGGTAGTCGTTCGGCCCCACGTCGCGCGTCTCCGCCTTGCGGTAGTAGGGCAGGCAGTTGAGGTAGCTCCAGTGCTCAAGGCCCGTTTCTTTGGCCCAGTTGTCGAGGTCCATCGCGTTACCGCGGATGTAGCACATGCCGTTGATCAGCGACGAGCCGCCCAGCCCTTTGCCGCGTCCGCACTCCATGCGGCGGTTGTTCATGTAAGGCTCTGGCTCGGTTTCATACGCCCAGTTGTAGCGCTTGCCCTGCAGCGGAAACGCCAGCGCGGCGGGCATCTGGGTGCGGAAGTCAAAGCGGTAGTCCGGCCCGCCCGCCTCAAGCAGCAGGACGGTCGTATTCGGATCTTCAGTCAGTCGCGTTGCCAGCACGTTGCCGGCAGAGCCGGCCCCGATAATGATGTAGTCAAATTGCAAATAAACCTCCCGGTTAAAATATGGACTGGAATTTACCCATCTCAACCTGGATGGACTTCACCTGGGTGTAGCTCTGCAGCGTCATCACGCCGTTCTCGCGGCCAATGCCGGAGTGTTTGTAGCCGCCGACCGGCATCTCTGCGGCGGATTCACCCCAGGTGTTGATCCAGCAGATGCCCGCTTCGAGCTGATGAATGGCGCCGTGCGCGCGGTTCAGGTCGGCAGTGACGATGCCCGCCGCCAGACCGTAGTCGGTGTCGTTGGCGCGGCGAATGGCTTCTTCTTCGCTTTCATAGGTGAGGATGGACATCACCGGGCCGAAAATCTCTTCGCGCACGATGGTCATCTCGTCGGTGCAGTCGGTGAACACGGTCGGGGCGACCCACGCGCCGTTATCGAAGCCTTCGCCTCTCAGCGCGTCGCCGCCGCACAGTACGCGCGCGCCTTCCTCTTTGCCTTTGGCGATGTAGCGCAGCACGCTGTCGCGGTGCGGGAAGCTGACCATCGGGCCGAAGTTGGTGCGTTCATCGAACAGATCGCCCGCGCGGATGCGGCCCACGCGCTCGACGATTTTCTGCTCAAACGCGGCCTTGAATTTCGCGGGCACGAACACGCGGGTGCCGTTGGTGCACACCTGGCCGGAGCTGAAGAAGTTCGCCATCATGGCGATGTCTGCCGCGAGATCCAGATCGGCGTCGTCGAAAATAATCAGCGGGGATTTACCGCCCAGCTCCATCGTCACCTCTTTCAGGGACGAGGCCGCCGAGTTGGCCATCACCTTTTTGCCGCTGGCGACGCCGCCGGTGAAGGAGACTTTGGCAATGCCCGGATGCTCGGTCAGGTACTGGCCGGTCTCCGCGCCCACGCCCGGCAGGACGTTAAATACGCCGTCCGGCAGGCCCGCTTCGGTGTAGATCTCGGCAAGCTTCAGGGCGGTGAGCGGGGTGACCTCGCTTGGCTTGAAGATCATTGCGTTGCCCGCCGCCAGCGCCGGGGCGGATTTCCACAGGGCGATCTGGATCGGGTAGTTCCACGCCCCGATGCCCGCCACCACGCCCAGCGGCTCGCGGCGGGTGTAGACGAACGAGGTCTCACGCAGCGGGATCTGGCTGCCTTCCAGCGCCGGGATCAGCCCCGCGTAGTACTCCAGCACGTCCGCGCCGGTGACGATATCGACGGTGGAGGTTTCGGAATACGCTTTACCGGTGTCGAGGGTTTCCAGCTTCGCCAGCTCATCGTTGCGCTCGCGCAGGATATCAACGGCGCGACGCAGAACGCGCGAGCGCTCCATGGCGGTCATCGCCGCCCAGATTTTTTGTCCGCGTTTTGCGCTTTCGACGGCGCGGTCCACGTCTTCGCGTCCGGCGGCCTGTACGCTCGCCAGGACTTCACCGTTGGCCGGGTTGATGGTCTCGAAGGTGCGACCGCTGGTGGCGGAGGTATAACCACCATTGATATAAAGCTGCTGTTCTGCCATTCGGGACATAATTTCTCCTCGGTTATTCGGTCGGTAAATGCTGGCTGATGAAGTGGCTGGTGAGCGACTGCGCCAGGGTTTTATCCAGCGGCTTGCCGCTCAGCGCGGCGCGCAGCCACAGCCCGTCGATCAGCGCCGCCAGGCCGTAGCCCGCCTCTTCGGCCTGTTCGCGCGGCAGCTCGCGGCGGAACTCGTACACCAGGTTCGACAGCAGACGACGGCTGCTCACCTGCTGCAAGCGGTAGAGCATCGGCTGATGCATGCTGCTCGCCCAGAAGGCCAGCCAGGCCTTCATCGCCGCACTGCTGGTCTGGGTTTCATCAAAATTGCCGCCGACAATTGCCTGCAGGCGCTGCTCCGCGCTGGCGTTCGGCAGGGCGCGTAAGCGGCTCAAAACCGCGTCGCGCAGCTGGCCGGTGATGTCGCGCATGGTCGCTTCCAGCAGACCGTTTTTGTCTTTGAAGTAGTGACTGATGATCCCCGTGGAAACGCCCGCCCGACGGGCGATCTGCGCGATCGTCGCGTCGTGCATTCCCACTTCATTTATTGCTTCCAGCGTGGCGTCGATAAGCTGCCTGCGCCGGATCGGCTGCATCCCCACTTTGGGCATTTTTGCCACTCCATTCATCAGCGTTGGTAATACATTAAAGCGGTTTTTGATTGGACGTTCAATATAAAATGTGTCTTAATTGTTGCGGATTTGGATTTCAATAGTTACAAAAACAGTGGGGATACTGGATGACAGACCTTTCACAAGACAGAGAAAAAGACAAAATCAACCCGGTCGTTTTTTATACGTCCGCCGGGCTGATTTTGTTGTTTTCCCTGACGACCATCTTCTTTCGTGATTTTTCTGCCGAGTGGATTGGGCGCACCCTGAACTGGGTGTCGAAGACCTTCGGCTGGTACTATCTGCTGGCCGCGACGCTCTATATCGTCTTCGTGGTCTGCATCGCCTGCTCGCGCTTCGGCTCGGTGAAGCTCGGGCCTGAGCAGTCCAAGCCCGAGTTCAGCCTGCTGAGCTGGGCCGCGATGCTGTTTGCCGCGGGCATCGGCATCGACCTGATGTTCTTCTCCGTGGCGGAACCGGTCACGCAGTATATGCAGCCGCCGGAAGGGGCGGGGCAGACGATGGAGGCCGCGCGCCAGGCGATGGTCTGGACGCTGTTCCACTACGGCCTGACGGGCTGGTCGATGTACGCCCTGATGGGCATGGCGCTCGGATACTTTAGCTATCGTTATAATTTGCCCCTCACCATCCGCTCCGCGCTGTATCCGATTTTCGGTAAAAAAATTAACGGCCCGATTGGCCATAGCGTCGATATCGCGGCGGTGATCGGCACCATTTTTGGTATCGCGACGACGCTAGGGATTGGCGTGGTGCAGCTCAACTACGGGCTGAGCGTGCTGTTTGATATCCCGGATTCGATGGCGGCCAAAGCGGCGCTGATTGCGCTCTCCGTCATTATCGCCACCATCTCGGTGACGTCGGGCGTGGATAAAGGCATCCGCGTGCTGTCCGAGCTGAACGTGGCGCTGGCGCTGGGCCTGATCCTGTTCGTGCTGTTTATGGGCGACACCTCGTTCCTGCTCAATGCCTTAGTGCTCAACGTAGGCGACTACGTCAACCGCTTTATGGGCATGACGCTGAACAGTTTTGCCTTCGACCGCCCTGTAGAGTGGATGAACAACTGGACGCTGTTCTTCTGGGCGTGGTGGGTGGCGTGGTCGCCGTTTGTCGGCCTGTTCCTGGCGCGTATTTCACGTGGCCGCACCATCCGCCAGTTTGTGATGGGCACGCTGATTATCCCCTTCACCTTTACCCTGCTGTGGCTGTCGATTTTCGGCAACAGCGCGCTGCATGAGATCATCCACGGCAATGCAACCTTCGCGCAGGAAGCGATGGCGCACCCGGAGCGCGGCTTCTACAGCCTGCTGGCGCAGTACCCGGCGTTCACCTTTAGCGCCTCCGTGGCGACCATCACCGGCCTGCTGTTTTACGTCACCTCGGCGGATTCCGGCGCGCTGGTGCTGGGCAACTTCACCTCGAAGCTGAAGGACATCAACAGCGACGCGCCGAACTGGCTGCGCATCTTCTGGTCCGTCGCCATCGGCCTGCTGACGCTCGGCATGCTGATGACCAACGGCATCTCGGCGCTGCAGAACACCACGGTGATCATGGGCCTGCCGTTCAGCTTCGTCATCTTCTTCGTGATGGCCGGGCTGTATAAATCGCTTAAGGTGGAAGACTACCGCCGCGTCAGCGCCAGCCGCGACACCGCGCCGCGTCCGATGGGTGCGCAGGACAGGCTGAGCTGGAAGAAACGCCTCTCGCGCCTGATGAACTACCCGGGCACGCGCTACACCAAACAGATGATGGAGACGGTCTGCTTCCCGGCAATGGAAGAGGTGGCGCAGGAGCTGAAGCTGCGCGGTGCGTACGTGGAGCTGAAAAACCTGCCGCCGGAGGATGGCGAGACCCTGGGGCACCTGGACCTGCTGGTGCACATGGGCGACGAGCAGAACTTTGTTTATCAGATCTGGCCGCAGCAGTATTCGGTGCCCGGTTTTACCTACCGGGCGCGCAGCGGGAAGTCGACCTACTACCGGCTTGAGACCTTCCTGCTGGAAGGGAGCCAGGGGAATGATTTGATGGACTACAGCAAGGAGCAGGTGATTACGGACATTCTGGACCAGTATGAACGGCACCTGAACTTTATCCATCTGCACAGGGAAGCGCCGGGGAATAGCGTGATGTTCCCGGATGTTTGAGAGTTGAGCTGAATAACCTATAAAGGCATCGCCGTCGCCCTCAAGCCGGGTGGCGGCGATGCCTTACCCGGCCTACAAAACCGGTTTACTGTAGGCCTGATAAGCGCAGCGCCATCAGGCATTTAGCAGCGTCCACACGTTCCCGTTATCATGTTGCCAGACGAGGGTGAAGCGTTTACCTTCAGGATATTGTCCAGCCGGGCGCGAAAGCGCCAGCGTGATTGTTTTTTCCGTTACCTCTGTGACTCTCGCCCACTCAAAACCCATGAAAATCTTCACCTGCGGAAAGAGGGCTTTAAACAAACTCTCTTTGGCGCTAAAAGCGAGCGTCAATGCCAGCGCAAAAGGGTAGCCCGAGTGCGTCAGGCACATCGCTTCCTGCGCATCAACGATGCCGTCCTGGATTTCGCGGGCTTCGTGGTCTGGAAGAATGGCTTCGCAATCAATACCTACGAGCGCATCTTGATGACGGACGACAACCGCCATCGCCTGCGTGCCGCTGTGGGTAATGCTGCCCGAAACCCCTTCCGACCAGAGCGGTTCGCCGCTGGGGCCGATGCCTGGAACGATGCGATCGGGTAAGGCATGCGCGGTGGCGATGCGTCCGGCAAGATGCTCGGCCTTACGTTTGCGTCCGGCGTTTGAAAGCTCAGCGTGGTGAGGGAGCCAGAGGAGATCGGCGTCGGTGAAGGTGGTGGGATCGAAGGTGACGTGGTGGACAGTGTGGCCGGCAAGAGAAAATGTGCTGTGGATGGTGTGCATGGTTTTCCTCTATCAGCAAATAGTGCGGCCTGATGCCCTCACCCCGGCCCTCTCCCACAGGGAGAGGGGGAGTTACTGCCTGTATCAGAAACGCGTATTCACGCTCATGTACCAGGTGCGACCCGGTTCATTATACGTATACGCACCCGCACCGTACATATACGCACCTGTGGTTGCATTTCCGGTTGTCTGGGCATTACCCGCGCGCCACTGGCGCTTGTCGAAGACGTTGTCCACGCCGCCGGTCAGGCTGACGTTTTTGGTCATGTCCCACGTCGCGCTCAGGCCAACGATGCTGTACGGGCTGACTTCGTCTTTCTCAGACCCGGTCACAGGCTGACCTTTGTAGTTGTACTTCTTCGGCTGCTGCTTGCCGTACCAGGTAAAGGTCGACTGGAGCGACACGTCCTGATGCACCTGCCAGCTCAGGGTTGAGTTCAGCGTGTACTCCGGAATGATCGACAGACGGTCGCCGGTCTCCTTGTTCTTGCTCTGCAACATGTAGGTGATGTTGTTGGTCCAGTTAATCGTGTCGCTGACCGGCACGTTCAGGGAGCCTTCCAGCCCTTCGACCACCGCCTTCGGCACGTTTTCCCACTGGTAAATATCGGTAGTGACTTTACCGGTGGACGTCTGGCCAATCGGCGCGTAGCCCGCTTCGATCTTGTTGCGATAGTCGTTGCGGAACCAGGTCACGCCCGCCAGCCAGCCGTCGCGTTTCCACTCCAGACCAATCTCTTTGTTGATGCTGGTTTCCGCTTTCAGGTCGTCGTTGCCCATCATATAGCAGCCCACGCCGTCACCGCTGGCGTAGCAGCCCTGGCCTTTGCTGTACAGCAGGTAGTTCGGGTTGGTCTGGTACAGGCTCGGCGCTTTGTAGGCGCGCGCGATCCCCATCTTCAGTGTAAAGTCATCGCCCAGACCCTGCGACAGGTTGAGCGACGGGCTCCAGTTGTTGCCGACGATGGTGTGATGATCGAAGCGCAGGGCAGGGGTCAGCATGGTGCTGTCGGTCAGCTCCATGTTGTTTTCCGCGAACAGGGAGAAAATCTCCGCCGAGGTGTACGGGCTGCGGTCGTCGCTCATGCCCGGAATGGTGCCGCCCTGCTGGGTTTGCGTAAAGGAGGTAGAGTCCTTCATGCGCTGCTGGTTCCACTCGGTGCCCAGCGTCAGGTTCTGGTTGACGAGGAAATCAATCGGCAGGTTGATTTCACTGTGCAGCATCACGTCGGCCAGGTCGGTGTCGGTGAATTTATTGCTGTTGAACAGGCCTTCCAGCCCGCCCGCCAGCCCTTCGCCCAGGCGGGAGTTGCGGGTGTGTTCGTACTGCGCCCAGCTGCTGGTGGTGATGCCGTTGTCCCAGCCGCCGTTCCAGGTGACCGCGAAGTTCTGACGATAAATACGGTTAGTTTCTTTGCCGTAGTTTTTCTTCACCAGCGCGTTGTCGTTGTTGGTGTTCTGCGTGTCGCCCGCGTAGAGGTTGTTCTGGCGGCTATAGCCTGCCTCAAACTCCAGGGACTGCATGGGCGCGAAGTCCCAGCGCACCACGCCGTTGATGTCCTTGTTTTCCACGCCCTCACGGCCTGCGGGCAGGGTGTTGGCGTAGGCACCGGTACGATCGGACTGGTGGCCCTGGTTAATGTCCCACGCGTCGGCCTGGGTTTTATCGAGATTACCGAACATGCGGAAGCTGAAGTCGCCGCCCAGCGGGCCGCTCAGGCTGAAGTTGGTGCGCTTGGTGGAGCCTTCATCTTTATGTTCAGGCGCGTTCAGGTAGGTGTTCCAGGAGCCGTGCCACTGGTCGTCGAATTTTTTGGTGATGATGTTCACCACGCCGCCTGCCGCGCCGTTGCCGTAGCGCGCGGCGGCCGGGCCGCGGATCACTTCGATGCGTTCGATCATCTCTGGCGGTACCCAGCCGGTATCGCCGCGGGTGTCGCGCTCGCCGCGCCAGCCCAGACGGATGGAGTTGCGGCTGGTCACCGGCTTGCCGTCGATCAGGATCAGCGTGTTTTCCGGGCCCATGCCGCGGATATCAATCTGACGGTTGTTGCCACGCTGGCCGCTGGTGGAGTTTCCGGTGAGGTTAACGCCCGGCATGGTACGGATGATTTCCGCCACGTCGCGCGCGGGCGGGTTTTTGCGGATCTCATCGGCGGTGATGGTTGACACGCCCGGCGCCTGTAAATTCTGCTCGGCGGCGGTGATCACCATCGTATCTTCGTGCTGCGCAGAGGCGGTTTTGTCGTCTGCCACGGCGGGCAGCGCGACGCCATAAATCCCTAAATTGACCAGCAAGGCCAGAGAGTGAATCTTCTTATTCATTGTACGTCCCGCTTTTATGGTTATTTAATGAGCGCGCTTCCCACAGCGCGGGCATTACGCTATTGCAAATGCAAATAGTTATCAATAATATTATCAATAAAATTTGTCCTGGAACAAAAAAGTCTGTTAAACATGGGGTTATAAGGGTGACGACGTTAACAACCGGAAGTGAAGCGTGGTGGCAGTCGAAAAACGGACCTGAATGGGAACGTCTGAAGGAGAACTGTCGCGTCACCTTCTGGTGGCGTGATCCGGCAGGAACGCAGAAAACGTCAGCGGTCAAACGCGTCTGGCTCTACGTTACCGGCGTGACCGATCACCATCAAAATGCCCGCCCGCAGTCCCTCGAACGCATCCCGGATACCGATGTCTGGCAGTGGCAGGGCGAATTCAGCCCCGAGTGGCGCGGGAGCTACTGTTTTATCCCTTCTGTAAATGAAAACGATTTTGCCGATACCGTGTTTGAAGGCGAGCTGCCGGACCGTCTGGCGCTGCGCGAAGGCTGGCGCAAGCTGCTGCCGCACGCGGTTTCCGACCCGCTGAATCCGCAGAGCTGGCGCGGCGGGCGTGGTCATGCCGTCTCGGCGCTTGAGATGCCGGACGCACCCGTTCAGCCCGGCTGGGATCGTCCCAATACGCCGTATCAGCCGCCGGTCTGCATTGAGTGGAACAGCGAGCGTCTGAACAACCGTCGGCGCGTGTGGATTTTTACCCCCGGGGATGACGGCCCCGAGCGCCCGCTGGCGGTGCTGCTCGACGGGCAGTTCTGGGCCGAAAGCATGCCCGTCTGGCCTGCTCTGGCGTCGCTCACTACCGAGCGCAAACTGCCCTCTGCGGTCTATGTATTGATCGATGCGATCGACATGGAACATCGCAGCCGCGAATTGCCCTGTAATCCCGATTTCTGGCTGGCGGTACAGGAAGAACTTCTCCCTCTTGTAAAACATCTCGCGCCCTTCAGCGACCGCGCCGATCGTACCGTGGTGGCGGGCCAGAGCTTTGGCGGCCTCTCTTCGCTTTATGCTGGCCTCAACTGGCCGCAGCGGTTTGGCTGCGTGCTGAGCCAGTCCGGCTCGTACTGGTGGCCGCACCGCGGTGGGCAGCAGGAAGGGTGCCTCATCGAACAGCTCAGAGCCGGTGAGCTGGCCGCGAGCGGGCTGCGTATCGTCCTTGAGGCCGGGCGCAACGAGCCGCTGATTTTCAATGCCAATCAGGCGATTTATGCCGAACTACACGCGCAGCAGGTTACCTGGCGTCAGGTTGACGGCGGACACGATGCGCTTTGCTGGCGCGGTGGGCTGACGCAGGGGCTGATGACCCTCTGGCAGCCGTTCATTCAATAACGGAGTCTGTATGGAATTCAGCAATCCTTTCGATAATCCGCAGGGACAGTTCGCCATTTTGCAAAACGACCAGGGGCAGTACAGCCTGTGGCCGCAGCAGTGCGAACTGCCGGCGGGGTGGCGCGTAGTGTGCGAAGCGCAGTCTCAGGAGGCGTGCCAGCAGTGGCTGGCCGGGCACTGGCGCACGCTTGAACCGTCCCATTTTGCGGAGGGGAGCGCATGAACCGTCTTCCTCTCGTCGCCGCCCAGCCGGGTATCTGGATGGCGGAACAGCTTTCTTCCCTGCCAAACGCCTGGAGCGTGGCGCACTACACCGAACTGAAAGGCGATATCGACGCGCCGCTGCTGGCAAAAGCCATCGCTGAGGGCATGACGCAGGCCGATACCCTGCGGATGCGTTTTGCCGAGGAGAACGGCGAGGTGTGGCAGTGGGTGGATGACACCTACGTTCTGCCGGAACCGTCCATCGTTCGCGTTACCTCTCATGAAGATGCTGTGGCGCTGATGGAGGCCGATCTCAACCAAAACCTGCGCGTCGACAGCGCTCAGCCGCTGGCGTTTCACCAGCTGATTCAGGTGGGAGAAAGCCGCTGGTACTGGTATCAGCGCTATCACCATCTGGTGGTGGATGGCTTCAGCTTCCCGGCAATAACCCGCCAGATCGCCGCGATTTATGCCGCGTGGAAAAAGGGTGAACCGACGCCCGCATCCCCGTTTACGCCGTTTGCCGAGGTGGTGGACGAGTATCAGCGCTATCGCGACAGCGAGGCGTACGCACGCGACGGTGCGTTCTGGGCAGAGCAGCGCAGGCAGCTTCCTTCTCCGGTCTCGCTCTCTTCCGCGCCGCTGCCGGGACGCGCCGCTACTACCGATATCCTTCGTCTGAAAATTGCCGCCGACGGTCGCGCCTTCAGCCAGCTTGCACAGGCGGCAGGGCAGGCGCAGCGCACCGATCTGGCGCTTGCGCTGGTGGCGCTGTGGCTGGGCCGCCTTACCGGACGGCTGGACTACGCCGCCGGGTTTATCTTTATGCGCCGCATGGGCTCCGCCGCGCTCACCGCGACCGGGCCGGTGCTCAACGTCCTGCCGCTGGGGGTGAATATCAACCCGCAGGAGAGCCTGCCGGCGCTGGCGCTGCGCCTGGCCAATCAGCTGAAAAAAATGCGCCGCCATCAGCGCTACGACGCCGAGCAGATCGTGCGCGACAGCGGGCGTGCCGCAGGCGATGAAGCCCAGTTTGGCCCGGTGCTGAACGTCAAGGTGTTCGACTATCAGCTGGATATCGACGGCGTGGAGGCCATCACCCACACGCTGGCAACCGGCCCGGTGAACGACCTTGAGCTGGCGCTGTTCCCGGACGAGCAGGGCGGGCTGAGCATTGAGATCCTCGCCAATAAACAGCGTTACGACGAAGCGACGCTTTCCCGTCACGTCGCGCGTCTGAACGCGATGTTGATGCAGTTTGCGGCTAACCCGGACCTGCGCTGTGGCGAAGTGGAAACCGTTTCAGAGCAGGAATATCAGCAGCTGGCGCGCATCAACGATACCGGGCTGGCGCTGCGGTCCACCACGCTGGCGGATCTGGTGGCGGAGCAGGCGAGCAAAACGCCGGACGCCCCCGCGCTGGCAGATGCAAACGTCGAATTGAACTATCGGCAGATGCGCGAGCAGGTGGTCGCGCTGGCAAACCTGCTGCGCGAGCGCGGCGTGGAGCCGGGCGACAGCGTGGCGGTGGCACTCCCGCGCTCGGTGTTCCTGACGCTGGCGCTGCACGGCATCGTCGAGGCCGGTGCCGCGTGGCTGCCGCTGGATACCGGCTACCCGGACGACCGCCTGCGGATGATGCTCGAAGACGCGAAGCCGTCCCTGCTCATTACCACCGACGAGCAGCTCCCGCGCTTTAGCGATCTGTCGATTACGGCGTTTAGTTACAACACCCTTTTACCGGCTGCGGATGCAAAACCGCTGCGCCTGGCGACGCCGGAGCAGACGGCGTACATCATCTTTACCTCCGGTTCGACGGGGCGTCCAAAAGGGGTGATGGTCGGCCATACCGCCATCGTTAACCGCCTGAAGTGGATGCAGGATCATTACCCGCTGGACGCGACGGACGTGGTGGCGCAGAAAACGCCGTGCAGCTTTGACGTGTCGGTGTGGGAGTTCTGGTGGCCGTTTATCGCCGGGGCGAAGCTGGTGATGGCCGAGCCGGACGCGCACCGCGATCCGCAGGCGATGCAGAGCTTCTTCGCCCGGTACGGCGTGACTACTACCCACTTCGTGCCGTCGATGCTGGCGGCGTTTGTCGCGTCGCTGACGCCGGAAAACGTCGACTGCTGCAGGACCCTTAAGCAGGTGTTCTGCAGCGGCGAAGCGCTGCCGACCGAGCTGTGCCGCGAGTGGGAGCAGTTGACCCATGCGCCGCTGCACAATCTCTATGGCCCAACCGAAGCGGCGGTGGACGTGAGCTGGTATCCGGCGTTTGGCCCCGAGCTGGCGGCGGTGGAGGGCAACAGCGTGCCGATCGGCTTCCCGGTGTGGAACACGGGGCTGCGCATTCTGGACGCGATGATGCGCCCGGTGCCGTTCGGCGTGGCGGGCGATCTATATCTCACCGGCATTCAGCTGGCGCAGGGGTATCTGGGCCGTCCGGACCTCACCGCCAGCCGCTTTATTGCCGACCCTTTTGCCCCCGGCGAGCGGATGTACCGCACCGGTGACGTTGCCCGCTGGCTGGACAACGGCGCGGTGGAATATCTCGGTCGCAGCGACGATCAGCTAAAAATTCGCGGCCAGCGCATCGAGCTTGGCGAGATCGACCGGGCGATGCTGTCGCTGCCGGACGTGGCCCAGGCCGTGGCGCACGCCTGCGTATTCAACCAGGCGGTGGCAACCGGCGGCGATGCCCGCCAGCTGGTGGGGTATGTGGTTTCCGAATCCGGCTTACCGCTGGACCGCGACGCGCTGCTGGAATCGCTCAAAGCCCAGCTGCCGCCGCACATGGTGCCGGTGGTGCTGCTGCAAATTAGCGCGCTGCCGCTCAGTGCGAACGGCAAGCTCGACCGCAAGGCGCTGCCGCTGCCGGAGCTGACCAGCAAAACCTCCGGTCGCGCGCCGGAGACGGAAACCGAAGCCGCCGTCGCGCAGGCGTTTGCCGCGCTGCTGGGCTGCGAGGTCAACGACATTGAGGCCGACTTCTTTGCCCTCGGCGGACACTCGCTGCTGGCGATGCGCCTGGCGGCACAGCTTAGCCGCGCGCTCGAGCGCAGGGTTACGCCGGGGCAGATTATGGTCGCCTCCACGGTGAGTATGCTCAGCGCGCTGCTGGACTCGCAGATGAGCGATGAGCAGGCGCAGAGGCTGGGGTATGAAACTATCCTCCCGCTGCGCGAAAGCGACGGCCCGACGCTGTTCTGCTTCCATCCGGCGTCCGGCTTTGCCTGGCAGTTTAGCGTGCTGGCGCGCTACCTCAGCCCGCGCTGGTCCATCGTCGGCATTCAGTCTCCCCGCCCGGACGGGCCGATGCAGCAGCGTGCGGATCTGGATGGGGTCATTGAGCATCATCTGGCTACGCTGCGTCAGCAGCAGCCGCAGGGGCCGTACTATCTGTTCGGCTATTCCCTCGGCGGTACGCTGGCGCAGGGTATTGCCGCCCGTCTGCGCGAGCAGGGTGAAGCGGTGGCGTTCCTCGGCCTGCTGGACACCTGGCCGCCGGAAACCCAGAGCTGGGCGGAGAAAGAGGCCAACGGCCTCGACCCGGAGGTGCTGGCGGAAATCGAACGCGAGCGTCAGGCATTTATCGCCGCCCAGCAGGGGCAGGGCTCCAGCGAGCTGTTTAACGCTATCGAGGGCAACTACGCCGACGCGGTGCGGCTGCTCACCACGGCGCACAGCGCGCGCTTTGACGGCAAAGCGACGCTGTTTGTCGCCGAGCGCACGCGAACGATGGATCCGCAGGTTGCGTGGGCGCCGTGGGTCGCGGAGCTTGAGGTGTACAGCCAGGACTGCGCCCACGTGGATATCATTTCACCGCAGGCGTTTGAGAAGATCGGACCGGTGTTGAGGGAGATATTGGGGTAGTGATTTCCCCTCACCCTAACCCTCTCCCCAACGGGGCGAGGGGATGGTTTGCTCCCTCTCCCTGTGGGAGAGGGCCGGGGTGAGGGCATCAGACCGCACGCTTGCCCAGCGGCACAACCAGCGGCGTACCCGCCACCGGATCGTCAATAATCATGCAGCGCATGCCGTAGATCCGCTCGATCAGCTCCGGCGTCACAATCTCTTTCGGCGCGCCCTGCGCCACAATCTCACCGTCTCGCAAGGCAATCAGGTGCGTGGCGTAGCGGCACGCCTGGTTTAAGTCGTGCAGCACCGCCGCCAGGGTGTATCCCTGCGTGCGGTTCAGCTCGCTCAGCAGCTCCAGCAGGTCAATCTGATGGCTGATATCAAGCCAGGTCGTCGGCTCGTCCAGCAGCATGATCGACGTTTCCTGTGCCAGCACCATCGCGATCCACACCCGCTGACGCTGCCCGCCGGAAAGGGTGTCCACGCTCTGCTGGGCCAGATCGGTAATCCCCGTCGCCCGCATCGCGCGGTTCACCGCCTCGTCGTCCTCTTTGCGCCAGCGGGTAAACAGCGGCTGGTGCGGATAGCGCCCGCGCGAGACCAGCTCCTGCACCGTGATGTCCCCCGGCGTGGTGGCGTTTTGCGCCAGCAGACCGATGCGCCTGGCCACCTCCTTGCTGGCGAAGCGCTGGATCTGCTCTCCGTCAAGGAACACGCTGCCTTCAGACGGCGTCATCAGGCGGCTCAGCGTGCGCAGCAGGGTCGATTTGCCGCAGCCGTTCGGCCCGATAATTGCCGTGAAGTGGCCGTCCGGAATGGCAACGGATAAGCCACGGGCAATGATTTTTTTGCCGTAGCCGAGGGTGAGGTTTTCGCCGCGCAAGCGGGTGGTTGTGTCTGTCATTTCTTGCGTGACTCCTGAACGAGCAAGACGATGAGGTAAATCCCGCCAAGGCTGACGGTCACCACGCCCACCGGCAGTTGATAAGGCATAAACAGCCGCTGGGCGCAGAGATCGGCGGCCAGCAGCAGCAGCGCGCCGCACAGCGCCGCCTGAGTTAATCCCCAGCGCGCCGTGCCGCTAAGACGGCGGGCGATGTGCGGGGCCACGAGGGCGATAAACGAGATTGGCCCGGCGATTGCGGTAGAGGCGGCGGTCAGCAGTACGGCGACCAGCATCAGCATCAGGCGCGAGCGTTCGACGCCCACGCCCAGCGCGCAGGCGCTATCGTCGCCCATCTCCAGCAGACGCATACGACGTACCAGCAGCAGCGCACCGATAAACATCAGCAAAATCAGCGGCGCGGCGGGCCAGGTTTTGCCCCACGTCAGGCCATTGAGCGAACCGGCGTACCACAGCCCGGCGGAGAGCGCGGTTTCCAGCGAGGCCTGCAGTAAAAGCCAGGTGTTAAAGGCCATCAGCATGGCGCGGATGCCGATCCCGATGATGATCAGGCGGAAGGTGTCGATGCCGTTGCGCCAGGCCAGCGCCCAGATCAGTAAGGACGTCAGAATGCCGCCCGCCATCGCCGTAAAGGTAATCGCCGTCAGGTGCTGACCAAACAGCACCATCGCCACCAGCACGCCGCTCCAGGCCCCGGTGTTGAGGCCCATCACGTCCGGGCTGCCGAGCGGGTTGCGCATCAGCGACTGGAATATCGCACCGCTCACGCCGAGCGCCGCGCCGACCAGAATTGCCATCGCCACGCGCGGTAGTCGCCACTCCGTCACTACCATGGTGACGTTGCGCGGCGCGCTGCCGAGCAGGGCGTTAAACACCTGAGAAAAATCGAGCGTCACCGCGCCGCTGCGCAGGCTCCAGACCGCCAGCAGAAGAATGACGATAGTCAACAGGGAGACGCTGGTGACTAAACGACGGGACGGGGCCATCATGCGCCACCTCCGCGTTTACGGCGTACCAGGAAAATCAGCACCGGCGCGCCGATAAAGGCGCTGACCACCGAGACGCGCAGCTCGCCGGGCACCAGCAGGCGGCCCAGCACGTCGGCAAACAGCAGCAGGGCAGGGGTCGCCAGCAGCGTCACCGGCAGCGACCAGCGGTGATCCGCTCCCACCAGCCAGCGCGCCATGTGCGGCATCATCAGGCCAATAAAGGCAATCGGGCCGACCACGGCGGTCGCGCTGCCGCACAGTACGGTGATGGCGAGCAGACCAATCAGCTGCGTGCGCGCCACGCGGTTGCCGAGGGCGGTCGCGGTGTCGCTGCCGAGGGTCAGGCTGTTGAGCGACCGGCTTAAAAACAGCGCCACGGCGGCGGCGAGGATGACCGGGATCGCCACCACTTTTAGGGTTTCAAGGGTGCGGATATCCAGCGAGCCGGCCTGCCAGAAGCGCAGCTGGTCGTAAACGTCCGGGTTGAGCAGGGCGATGCCGTTGGACAAGCCCTCCAGCACCGCCGCGAGCGCTACGCCCGCAAGCGTCAGGCGGACCGGACTTAGCTGGCCGCCGCCCTGGCTGCCGGTAAACGCGACGACCAGCGAGGCGGCCAGCGCGCCGCAGAAGGCCATCACCAGCTGTTCAGAGGGTGAGGTCAACCCGAACAGCGCCGCGCCGAGCACGATGGCAAAGCTGGCGCCGGAGTTAACGCCGAGAATGCCGGGGTCCGCCAGCGGGTTACGGGTGAGGGTTTGCATCAGGGCACCAGCAAGGCCGAGCGCGCCACCGGCCAGCAGTCCGGCAAGCGTGCGGGGCAGTCGTGCGTCGAGCACGATGACGCAGTCGGCGCTCTGGCAGGTGCCGGAGAGCGCATCAACGATAACGGACGCGGGCAGCGGCTTCGCGCCGATCAGCAGGCTGAGTGCAGCCGCAAGGATCAGGAGCAGCAGTAAAACGGGCACGGCAACGGCGCGCACCGCAGAAGAGGAAAACGACATAGCAACATCCATGATTTGATAATGATAGTGATTATCGTTATCTATCTTATTTGGCTATGTTAGCATGTGCGCCCATGGAATGGGTAGAAATAGACTCAAGGCTTTGTCATGAATCAAAAATCCTGGCTGCTCAACCTCAGCCTGCTGAAAACGCACCCGGCGTATCGCGCCGTTTTTATCGCTCGCTTTATCTCCATTTTGTCCCTCGGGCTGCTCGGCGTGGCCGTGCCGGTACAGATCCAGACCCTGACGCACTCCAGCTGGCTGGTGGGGTTATCCGTCACCTTAACCGGCGGGGCGATGTTTATCGGCCTGATGGTCGGCGGCGTGCTGGCGGACCGCTACGAGCGTAAGAAGCTGATCCTGCTGGCGCGCGGCACCTGCGGCGTGGGCTTTATCGGGCTGTGTCTGAACGCGATGCTGCCGGAGCCGTCGCTGATCGCGATTTATGCCCTGGGGCTGTGGGACGGTTTCTTCGCCTCGCTGGGCGTGACGGCGCTGCTGGCGGCGACGCCCACGCTGGTCGGGCGCGAGAACCTGATGCAGGCGGGAGCGATCACCATGCTCACCGTGCGTCTGGGCTCGGTGATTTCGCCGATGGTGGGCGGCCTGCTGCTGGCGACCGGTAACGTGGCATGGAACTACGGGCTGGCGGCGGCGGGGACCTTCATCACCACGCTGACGCTGCTGCGCCTGCCGCTGTTGCCACCTCCGCCGCAGCCGCGCGAGCATCCGCTGAAATCGCTGATGGCCGCGATTCGTTTCCTGTTCAGCAACCCGCTGATTGGCGGCATTGCGCTGCTCGGCGGCCTGCTGACGATGGCGAGCGCCGTGCGCGTGCTCTACCCGGCATTAGCGGGAGAGTGGCAGATGAGCGCCTCGGAGATTGGCATTCTCTACGCCGCCATTCCGCTCGGCGCGGCATGCGGGGCGCTGACCAGCAGCAACCTGGCGCAGGGCGCGCGTCCGGGGCTGATTATGCTGCTTGCCACGCTGGCCTCGTTTATCGCCATCGGCTTCTTCAGCCTGATGCCGGTGTGGGCGCTCGGGGTGCTGTGTCTGGTGATTTTCGGCTGGCTTAGCGCCATCAGTTCGCTTTTGCAGTACACCCTGATTCAGACCCAGACGCCGGAAGGCATGCTCGGGCGCATTAACGGTCTGTGGACGGCGCAGAACGTCACGGGGGATGCGATTGGCGCGGCGATCCTCGGCGGGCTGGGGGCGATAATGACCCCGGCGGCCTCGGCGAGCTGCGGCGGGTTTGCGTTAGCGATGGTTGGCGGGATTTTGTTAGTGGCGTTGGCGGAGTTGCGGCGGTTCAGGCAGGAGAGTGTGTTGAACGACGGTGCGGCCTGATGCCCTCACCCCGGCCCTCTCCCACAGGGAGAGGGAGGGAAAATGCCTACTTAAACAACGCATTCAATCTGTTTAATACTAACATTGCGCTGTAATAATCCAGGCGGAACGTCTCGGTTCCCAATGCCCAAACCCGTTTGTTTTTCACCGACGGTAAATGCGCCAGCAGCGGGTTGGCGTAAATCGCATCCACGTCTTTCTGGTCGCCGGCAAACACAAACAGCCCTTCGCCGTTTAGCCCCGTCGCCAGGTTTTCACCGCCCAGCTGAATAATGTCGTGGCGTTTGCCCTGGCTTTTAGAGGTCTGCAGCCCGGCGGGCAGCTCCGCCAGCGTAAAGCCCAGCTGGTGCAGCAGCTTGCCCTGCGCGGATTCCGCGGTCCACAGGTTGGCGCTGTGCGCGGCGGCGGTGTAGACGATGGCGTTCACCGGCTGCGGCGGCAGCTTCATCTGCTCTTTCACCTGCGCGAGCTGTTTATCAAACTCGGCAATGCGCTCTGCGGCCTGTTTTTCCTGCCCGGTTATTGTGCCCAGCTGCGTCAGCAGTTCCTGCCAGCTCCTGTCGTCGTAGTTGATGATAAGCGTTGGGGCGATGGCGGAGAGCTGATCGTACAGCGCCAGCGCGGAATCCCCACCGGTGGCGCTGATCAAAATCAGGTCCGGCATCTGGGCGGCAACTGCTTCGGCGCTCGGCTCGCCGATGTACAGCCGCGCAACCTTACGCTGTTTCGCGATATCACCCCACTGGCGCAGGAAACCCTGACCATCCGCCACGCGGTTATTCGGCGTGGTCGCGCCGCTGGCGACGACCGGTGCGTCAATCGCCAACAGGGAGCCGGTTAAGGTCACGCTGGTGGAGACAATGCGCGTCGGTTTGTTCTCAAGCGTGTGAACGCCGCGGCTGTCGGTCACCTGACGCGGCCAGTCGGCGGCAGCGGCTGAGGCAAGTCCTAAAACAAAAAGTCCAGGTACAAGCAGGGTATTACGGAATAGGGCAGGGAATTTCACAGCGCGACATCCTGTTTTTTTTGAAGATAATGCTTCTCATTTTCATGGCTGCCGCGAAGGGATGCAAGCTTTTGTCGCACAAGTTATTTGCCCGACGGTTGACAGCGAAGCGATGTGGGATTAGGTTAGCCGACGAAAATATAAATGATAATCATTATTGCTTCTTTTATCATTTTGAGGAGGATGATATGGACACGTCCATGGCTGAGGAAGTTCAGCACAACGCGACCACGCTGCAATCAGACAGCTTTTTCTTTATGTCGCCTTACCGCAGTTTTACCACGTCCGGCTGTTTTGCCCGTTTCTCTGAGTCCGCCGTTGGCGGCGACGATCCGGCGGGGCACTTCCAGCAAAAATTAGCCCAGGCTTTCCGGAATGCGAAAGCTAACGGTATCGCTCATCCGGTGATGGTAGGGGCTATTCCGTTCGATACCCGCAAGCCATCTTCTCTGTTTATTCCGCAGCGCTGGCAGACCTTTTCCCGCCCGGCACGTCAGCAGTCCGCACGCTATTTTTCCGGTTCGCAGGCGCTGAAGGTGGAACAACGCACCGAGATCCCGCCGCAGCCCGTGTTCGAAGAGATGGTCGCTCGCGCCGCGTCGCTTACCGCCACGCCGCAGGTGAACAAGGTCGTGCTGTCGCGCCTGATTGATATCGCGACCGACAAAAACATGGACAGCGGCGCGCTGATGGAGCGGCTGATCGCCCAGAACCCGGCGAGCTTTAATTTCCACGTGCCGCTGGAAGACGGCGGCGTGCTGCTCGGCGCTAGCCCCGAACTGCTGCTGCGCAAAGAGGGCGCGCACTTTAGCTCGCTGCCGCTGGCAGGCTCGGCGCGCCGTCAGCCGGACGACGTATTGGATCGCGAAGCGGGCAATAAGCTGCTGGCCTCCGAAAAGGACCGTCACGAGCACGACCTGGTGACTCAGGCAATGAAGGCCATTCTGGCACCGCGCAGCCACCACCTGAGCATGCCGTCTTCTCCGCAGCTCATCACCACGCCGACGCTGTGGCATCTGGCGACGCCGGTTGAAGGTGACGCGCGTGAAAATGAAAACGCCCTGACGCTGGCCTGCCTGCTGCA
Organism: Enterobacter sp. WP_7_1; assembly: GCF_003688535.1. Lineage (NCBI taxonomy): Bacteria > Pseudomonadati > Pseudomonadota > Gammaproteobacteria > Enterobacterales > Enterobacteriaceae > Enterobacter > Enterobacter sp. WP_7_1. The sequence goes on from NZ_REFK01000001.1 coordinate 335,506, forward strand.
CCCGACCCCGGCGCTGAGCGGCTTCCCACATGAGGCGGCGAAAGAGCTGATTGCCGAGCTGGAGCAGTTCGACCGCGAGCTGTTCGGCGGCATCGTCGGCTGGTGCGACAGCGAGGGCAACGGCGAGTGGGTGGTGACCATCCGCTGCGCACGTCTGCAAAAAAATACCGTTCGCCTGTTTGCCGGCGCGGGCATTGTGCCTGCCTCTTCGCCGGTGGGCGAGTGGCGCGAAACGGGCGTGAAGCTCTCCACCATGCTCAACGTGTTTGGTTTGCACTAAGGAAGACTCATGACCATCCCTTTTACCCGCTGGCCTGAGGAATTCGCCCGCCGCTACCGCGAAAAAGGCTACTGGCAGGATCTGCCGCTGACCCACATCCTGACGGATCGCGCGGACAGCGATGCCGTGGCGATTATCGACGGCGAGCGGCACATCACCTACCGCGCGTTTAACCAGGCGGTGAACAACCTGGCGTCTGCCCTTCAGGCGCAGGGGCTGCACCGCGGCGAGACGGCGCTGGTGCAGCTCGGCAACGTGGCCGAGTTCTACATCACCTTCTTCGCGCTGCTGCAAATCGGCGTCGCGCCGGTGAACGCGCTCTTTAGCCATCAGCGCAGCGAGCTGAACGCCTACGCCCTGCAAATCAAACCCGCCGCGCTGATTGCCGATCGCGACCACGCGCTGTTTGCGGGCGATGATTTTCTTAACACCTTTGTGGATGCGCACCGCTCGGTTCGCGTCGTGCTGCTGCGCGGCGATAGGGACGAACACGCCCTGGAAGCGGCGATTGCGCGTCCGGCGGACAACTTCATCCCGAACCCGACGCCCGCCGACGAAGTGGCGTTTTTCCAGCTTTCCGGCGGCAGCACCGGCACGCCGAAGCTGATCCCGCGCACGCACAACGATTATGACTACAGCATTCGCCGCAGCAACGAGATTTGCGGCATCACCGCCGAAACGCGCTACCTGAACGCGCTGCCCGCGGCGCATAACTACGCCATGAGCTCGCCGGGATCGTTAGGCGTCTTCACCGCGGGCGGGTGCGTGGTGCTGGCGAACGATCCAAGCGCCACGCTCTGCTTCCCGCTGATTGAACGGCATCAGATTAACGTCACCTCGCTGGTTCCTCCGGCGGTGAGCCTCTGGCTGCAGGCGATTGCCGACGGCGCGGGGAACGCGCAGCTTAAATCCCTCAGGCTGCTGCAGGTGGGGGGCGCACGCCTCTCCGCCACGCTCGCGGCGCGCATTCCGGCGGAAATCGGCTGCCAGCTTCAGCAGGTGTTCGGCATGGCGGAAGGGCTGGTGAACTACACCGCGCTCGACGACTTGCCGGAGCGCATCATCAACACTCAGGGCCGCCCGATGTGCCCGGACGACGAAGTGTGGGTGGCGGACGAGCACGGAAACCCGCTGCCGCGCGGTGAGGTCGGGCGTCTGATGACGCGCGGGCCGTATACCTTCCGCGGCTATTTCAACAGCCCGGAACACAACGCCAGCGCTTTTGACGCCGACGGCTTTTACTGTTCCGGCGATCTGATCGCCATCGACGAGCAGGGCTACATCACCGTGCAGGGGCGAGAGAAAGATCAGATCAACCGCGGCGGCGAGAAGATTGCCGCCGAAGAGATTGAAAACCTGCTGCTGCGCCACGAGGCGGTGATCCACGCCGCGCTGGTGAGCATGGAGGACAGCCTGCTGGGCGAAAAAAGCTGCGCGTATCTGGTGGTGAAACAGCCTCTGCGCGCGGTTGAAGTGCGCCGCTTCCTGCGCGAGCAGGGCGTTGCCGAATTCAAGCTGCCGGACCGCGTGGAGAGCGTGGATGCGCTTCCGTTAACGCCGGTCGGTAAAGTCGATAAGAAACAGTTGCGCCTGTGGCTTGCTGAACGCGCCCGGGGCTGAGGAACAGAGTATGGCCATTCCAAAATTAACCGCTTACGCGCTGCCGACCGCCGCAGAGCTGCCGACCAGTAAAGTGAACTGGGCGTTTGAGCCGGAGCGCGCCGCGCTGTTGATCCACGATATGCAGGAGTATTTCCTGAACTTCTGGGGCGAAAACAGCGCGATGATGCAGCAGGTGGTGGCGAATATCGCCAGACTGCGCGCTTACTGCAAAGCGCACAATATTCCCGTCTACTACACCGCCCAGCCGAAAGAGCAGAGCGACGAAGACCGCGCCCTGCTGAACGACATGTGGGGGCCGGGCCTGACCCGCTCGCCGGAGCAGCAGCGTATCGTCGCTGAACTGACGCCGGACGAAGCGGACACGGTGCTGGTGAAGTGGCGCTACAGCGCGTTTCACCGCTCGCCGCTGGAGCAGATGCTGAAAGAAACCGGCCGCAACCAGCTGCTGATTACCGGCGTGTACGCCCACATCGGCTGTATGACCACCGCCACCGATGCCTTTATGCGCGACATCAAGCCGTTCTTTATTGCCGACGCGCTGGCGGATTTCACCCGCGACGAGCACCTGATGTCGCTGAACTACGTGGCCGGACGCTCGGGCCGCGTGGTAATGACCGACGAGCTGCTGCCGTCCGTTCCGGCGACCAAAGCCGCGCTGCGTGAGCTGATCCTGCCACTGCTGGACGAGTCCGACGAGCCGATGGATGACGAAAAACTGATCGACTACGGCCTGGACTCGGTGCGCATGATGGCGCTGGCCGCCCGCTGGCGCAAAGTCCACGGCGATATCGACTTCGTGATGCTGGCAAAAAATCCCACAATCGACGCCTGGTGGGCGCTGCTTTCCCGCGAGGTGAAGTGATGGCTCTGGATTTCACCGGTAAAACCGTCTGGGTAACGGGCGCGGGTAAGGGGATTGGCTACGCGACGGCGCTGGCGTTTGTGGAGGCGGGCGCGCAGGTGACCGGCTTCGATCTGGCGTTTCCGCTGGGTGATTATCCGTTCGCCACTGAAACCCTGGATGTGTCGGATGCCGCGCAGGTGCATGAAGTGTGCGGGTGCGCGCTGGCGTCGCTTGAACGGCTGGACGTGCTGGTCAACGCGGCGGGCATTCTGCGCATGGGGGCGACGGACCAGCTTTCGCAGGAGGACTGGCAGCAGACCTTCGCGGTCAACGTCGGCGGCGCGTTCAACCTGTTCCAGCAGACGATGGGCCAGTTCCGCCGTCAGCAGGGCGGGGCGATAGTCACCGTGGCGTCCGACGCGGCGCACACGCCGCGCATCGGCATGAGCGCCTACGGTGCGTCGAAGGCGGCGCTGAAAAGCCTAGCCCTGACCGTCGGGCTGGAGCTGGCGGGCAGCGGCGTGCGCTGTAACCTGGTGTCGCCGGGCTCAACGGATACCGATATGCAGCGCATCCTGTGGAAAAGCGACGACGCGGAGCAGCAGCGTATTCGCGGCTTTGGTGAACAGTTCAAGCTCGGCATTCCACTGGGCAAAATCGCTCGTCCGCAGGAGATAGCCAGCACGGTGCTGTTCCTTGCATCCGATGCCGCCAGCCATATCACCCTGCAGGATATCGTGGTGGACGGCGGCTCCACGCTGGGGGCGTAAGATGATCTGGAAACGTCATTTACCGCTCGAGGAGCTGAACGCGATCAGCCTGAATACGCTGGTAGCGCATCTCGGTATCGTCTATACCCGCCTCGGCGACGACACGCTGGAAGCGGAGATGCCGGTGGATGCGCGTACCCATCAGCCGTTTGGCCTGCTGCACGGCGGCGCTTCGGCGGCGCTGGCGGAAACGCTGGGATCGATGGCCGGTTTTCTGATGACCCGCGACGGGCAGAGCGTGGTGGGGACGGAGCTTAACGCCACGCACCATCGTGCGGTCTCTCACGGCAAAGTGCGCGGGGTATGTCAGCCGCTGCATCTGGGGCGTTCGAGCCAGAGCTGGGAGATTGTGGTATTCGACGAGCAGGGGCGGCGGTGCTGTACCTGTCGGTTGAGTACGATGGTGTTGGGCTAAGCCAGGCAGATCAAAGTGATCGGCTTAACACTGTGGTGTAAATCTCTGGTTTGACCACGCATTATTGCGTTTCAAAGTTGTTAAATTTTTCCGGTTGTTCTAGAAACAAAATGTAACATCTCACTGTTTCACAACAACGGACAACAACTATGAACAACTCAGGGAAATACCTTATATGGGCAGGGCTCTCCGTTGTGGGAGCCTTTGCCCTGGGCTATATCGCCCTCAACCGGGGGGAACAGATCAATGCGCTCTGGATCGTTGTCGCCTCCGTCTGCATTTATCTGATCGCGTACCGTTTTTATGGCCGCTATATCGCGAAGAACGTCTTAGGCGTTGACGCGACGCGCATGACGCCTGCCGTCCGCCATAACGACGGGCTGGACTACGTGCCGACCGACAAAAAAGTGCTGTTTGGCCACCACTTTGCGGCGATTGCCGGGGCGGGCCCGCTGGTGGGGCCGGTGCTGGCGGCGCAGATGGGCTACCTGCCGGGGATGATCTGGATCCTTGCGGGCGTGGTGCTGGCGGGCGCGGTGCAGGACTTTATGGTGTTGTTCGTCTCCACCCGCCGCGACGGACGTTCGCTGGGGGAGCTGGTGAAAGAGGAGATGGGGGCAACCGCCGGGGTGATTGCGCTGGTGGCGACCTTCATGATCATGGTAATCATCCTCGCGGTGCTGGCGATGATCGTGGTGAAAGCGCTGACCCACAGCCCGTGGGGGACCTATACCGTTGCCTTCACCATTCCGCTGGCGCTGTTTATGGGGATTTATATTCGCTACCTGCGCCCCGGCCGCATTGGTGAGGTGTCGGTAATTGGCCTGGTATTCCTGGTGTTCGCCATTATCTCCGGCGGCTGGGTGGCGGAAAGCCCAACCTGGGCGCCGTTCTTCGACTTTACCGGCGTGCAGCTGACCTGGATGCTGGTGGGCTACGGCTTTGTGGCGGCGGTGCTGCCGGTATGGCTGCTGCTGGCTCCGCGTGACTATCTCTCTACGTTTCTGAAAATCGGCACCATCGTCGGGCTGGCGATCGGTATTCTGATTATGCGTCCGACCCTGACCATGCCTGCGTTAACCAAATTCATCGACGGTACCGGCCCGGTCTGGACCGGCAATCTGTTCCCGTTCCTGTTTATCACCATTGCCTGCGGCGCGGTGTCGGGCTTCCACGCGCTGATCGCTTCCGGGACCACGCCGAAGATGCTGGCGAATGAAAATCAGGCCTGCCTGATCGGCTACGGCGGCATGCTGATGGAGTCTTTCGTGGCCATCATGGCGCTGGTCTCGGCCTGTATCATCGACCCGGGCGTGTATTTCGCGATGAACAGCCCTATGGCGGTACTGGCACCGGCTGGCACCGTTGACGTGGTGGCGTCCGCCGCGCAGGTGGTGAGCGGCTGGGGCTTTGCAATTACCCCTGATACGTTGACGAGCATCGCCAGTGAAGTGGGCGAGCAGTCGATTATCTCCCGTGCGGGCGGGGCGCCGACGCTGGCGGTCGGCATGGCGTATATTCTTCACGGCGCGCTGGGCGGGCTGATGGACGTGTCGTTCTGGTATCACTTCGCCATCCTGTTCGAGGCGCTGTTTATCCTGACGGCGGTGGATGCGGGAACCCGTGCGGCGCGCTTTATGCTCCAGGATTTGCTTGGCGTGATCTCTCCGAACCTGAAGCGTACCGATTCGCTCCCGGCGAACCTGCTGGCAACGGCGCTGTGCGTGCTGGCGTGGGGCTACTTCCTGCACCAGGGCGTGGTCGATCCGCTGGGCGGGATTAACACCCTGTGGCCGCTGTTTGGTATCGCCAACCAGATGCTGGCAGGTATGGCGCTGATGCTCTGCGCGGTGGTGCTGTTCAAGATGAAGCGCCAGCGTTACGCGTGGGTGGCACTGGTGCCAACCGCGTGGCTGCTGATCTGTACCCTGACGGCGGGCTGGCAGAAGGCCTTCAGCCCGGACAACAAGGTGGGCTTCCTGGCGATCGCCAACAAGTTCCAGGCGATGATCGACAGCGGTAAGATCCCGGCGCAGTACACGGAGTCCCAGTTGTCTCAGCTGGTGTTTAACAACCGTCTGGACGCCGGGCTGACTATCTTCTTTATGGTGGTGGTCGTGGTGCTGGCGTTGTATTCTCTCAAGACCGCGCTGGCTGCGTTGAAAAACGATAAGCCAACGGCGAAAGAGACGCCGTACGAGCCGATGCCTGAAAACCTGGAAGAGATTGTCACCCAGGCCAAAGGGGCGCATTAACCTGTGTGCCGGGTGGCGCTAGTGCTTACCCGGCCTACATTTCCTGTGAGACCAGAATTATGTTCGACACCCTTTCCAAAGCAGGTAAGTACCTGGGCCAGGCCGCCAAAATGATGATTGGCGTGCCGGACTACGACAATTACGTCGAGCATATGCGCGTCAACCATCCGGACCAGACGCCCATGACCTACGAAGAATTTTTCCGCGACCGCCAGGACGCCCGCTACGGCGGCAAGGGTGGGGCGAAGTGCTGTTAACCCTCTTTCGGTAAATAGAGGCTGATCTGTTCCTGCTTGCAGCCGTAGATAGCAGCCAGCTTTTCACGGGTGCGCTTTTGCGGACGGGAGTCCAGCGCTTCCAGTTGTGACACGGCGGACTGGGTGATGCCGAGTTTCTCAGCTACCTCCTGCTGGGACAGGCCGCGCAGGATACGCCACGCGGCCTGCAGGCTGACGTTCTCGTTATGCATGACGTCGCATACTTCACCAGGTAATCCTACGTCATCATAACAATCGTGTTCGACTTCAATATCCTCTAGATCATCATCGGTTTCGTCGTCGATTTCTGCCATCTGTAAGCACATACGAAAGTATTCATCATAGGGAATAACGACGTACTGCGCTTTTCCGTCATCGTCCTTAATTAGCTGAACAGCCATAGGGGGCTTTCTCCTCGTGAAGGTAGGTCGTTGATGTTCTGCGCTTGACGGCCAAAACATAACAATGGTTATCGGGATCGTCCCGAAGTGTAATCAGAATGCGGTAATCGCCAACGCGTAGCCGGAATTGATTTTCTATCGCCGATATTTTTTTGATATCGGGCCGGGGAGCTGATCGATCGTCCAGCTCAGCAAGTTTTGCTTTGATTCTTCGCTGATATCGGCCATCGATTTTGAAAAACTCTTTCTTTGCATTCTTTGACCAGACAATCTTCATCCGTACCTCCACTGTACGCCCACACAAAGTATAAGGAAATAATAAGGCTATTAGATAAATTCCGAATTTCTAATGGGGTACTGTAGAGCGGAGCGAAAACCGGAGAAAGCGGCAAAACGCGAACCGTCGAGGGCGCTCGGAAACGCCTCTGCCGGACGACAGAGGCTTGCAGTGAGATTGCGATCAGGCGTTCAAACCGCCGTCCACGTCCAGGCCGGTACCGGAGATCTGCCCGGCCGCCGGGCTGGCAAGAAACGTGACCGCCGCCGCGATGTCTTCCGGCTGACCGTAGTGACCGAGCGCAATCATCTGGCGCTGGGCTTCCGCCTGTTCGCCGTCTTCCGGGTTCATATCGCTGTTGGTAGGGCCGGGGTGCACCAGATTAACGGTAATGCCGCGCGGCCCTAAATCACGGGCCAGCCCGCGGGTGAGGGAGTTCAGCGCCGATTTGGTCATCGAGTAAACGGCAATGCCCGGCATAGCCACGCGGTTTGCCAGACAGCTGCCGATGTTGATAATGCGCCCGCCGTCGGACATGTGCACCAGCGCTTCCTGAATGGCGATCACCACGCCGCGAATGTTGACGTTGATTAGGGCGTCAATGTCCGCCAGCGTCATGGACTCCAGCGGGCCGCCGCGCGCTATCCCGGCGTTGTTGACCAGAATGTCCAGCCCGCCAAGAGAACGCGCCGCATGGGTGACAGCATCCTGAATCGCCTGCGAGCTGGCGCTGTCGGCCTGAACGGCTTCGCTGTGTCGTCCCAGCGCCTTAATCTCATCGGCGACCGCCTGGGCTTTATCGGCAGATTTTTCATACGTAATAATCACATCCGCACCGGCGCGCGCCAGCGACAGGGCAATCGCACGACCCAACCCGCGGCTGGCACCGGTAACCAGCGCCTTTTTACCTGTTAAATCGATCTGCATGATGACCTCGTTACGAGAGTGGTAAGAATCATCATTAGGTATAGCCTGTCGGGGCGATTAACGGCTGAAGGATTCCACTTTCTCAAACGCGGCGCGCAGAACGTCAGGCGTTAACGCAACCGGTAAATAGTGAATCGACTCCACCGGGCGAAGGGTGTGGGCAATGACCTTATCCAGCTCGTCGCGGTTATTGATGTCGACGTCCAGCTCGCGAAGCGTGGTCGGCAGGTTAAAACGCTGGTAAGCCGTCACCAGCTGCGCCAGCACGTCGTCCTGGCCGAGCAGGGCGCTTTGCACCAGAATGCCGAAGGCCACCTTGGTGCCGTGCAGGTATTTTTCCGTCTGCGGCAGCACGGTTAAGCCGTTGTGTACCGCATGCGCCGCCGCCACGCGGGTATAGCGCTCGCCCAGGCCGCCGACCATCCCGCCACCGGCGATAATCGCATCCACCACGTCCCGGAAGGCCTGCGTCTGTTCGCCGCGCTGCTGGTCGGCCAGCGCCTCTTCGCTGCGCGACAGCAGCACGTCGCGGATCGCCAGCGCGCCGTTGATGCCCAGCCGCACGGTCAGCGGCAGGTTCTCCGGCTCAGGTGCCAATACCACCGCTTCGTACCACTTCGCCAGCGTATCGCCGATGCCCGCCAGCAGATATTCCGCCGGAGCGTTAAGGACGATCTGCGGCTCCACCAGCACCAGGAAGTTGGCGTCGTCGAAGATCTCAAAATGCAGCGCCTGACCGGCATCGTTGTACCAGACGGAGAGCGGGGTCCACGCCGCACAGGTGGCGGCAATGGTGGGGATGCCCACAAACGGCACCCCTAAGCGGCGCGCCACGGCCTTGACGGTATCCATCACCGCGCCGCCGCCGACGCCAATCACCACGCTGGCGTCGCTGCCGGATTCATTCACCAGATGGGTGACGTCGCGCTCGCTGCAGTGGCCTTTAAACAGCAGGCGTTTCGCCCCCGGCGCGTTAAAGCTCGCCGGCAGGAAAGGGCGCGCGCCTTCGATAGCGCGCTCGCCGTAGATCCACACCGCGCGGGAAAGCTGTTCCGGGGTAAAGAAGTTATCCAGATGCGCAAGGCTCCCTGGATGAGAGAAGTAGTTCGCCGGGCCAGGCACGACGCGGATATCGGTGTTGCTCATGATGGTGTCCTTTTTTAGCAAGCGCTAACCCGATGTTATGTCTGGACATCCGGATGGCTAATAATATTTCGCTTTAAGTTATGCCTTTTCCGTCGTTGTCAGTCAACCAGAGCTGTGAAAAATTCGATAAATCAGAAGAGTAATGAAGGATTTACGCGGATGGTTTCCAGTCGCCTTGAGATGCGCGGTATCAGCCTGGCCTTTTCCGGCTTTCAGGCGCTGTCGCGCGTGGACTTTACCTTAACCGGCGGATCCGTACACGCGCTGACCGGCGCCAACGGCGCGGGGAAATCGACGCTGATGGCGGTGCTGTGCGGGACGCATGACCACTATGAGGGCGAGATCAGCATTAACAACCAGCCGGTGAGCATCCGTGAACCGCTTGACGCCAAACGGCTGGGGATCCACCTTGTGCAGCAGGAGGTGGACGTGGCGCTGATCCCGGGGTTAAGCATCGCCGAAAACATCATGCTCGACCAGCTGGCGCAGCCGGGGCATCGCTTCAGCTGGCGCGCGATCCGCCAGCAGGCGAGACAGGCGCTGGCGCAGCTCGACGTGACGCTGGACGTTCGCCGTTCCATCGACGGCTGTTCGCTGGCCGAAAAGCAGCAGATTTTGCTGGCGCGGGCGCTGTCCCACCACTGCCGTTTTTTGATTCTTGATGAGCCCACCGCGCCGCTGGACGCGCATGAGAGCGAGCGCCTGTTTGCGGTAGTGAGACGCTTAAAGCAGCAGGGCATCGGCGTGGTGTTTATCTCTCACCGCATTCACGAGCTGAAGGCCATCTGCGACACCCTAACGGTGCTGCGCGACGGCAAGCTGATCGAGTCCGGCCCGATGGCCGATCTTAGCGGCGAAGCGATCGTCGAGAAGATGCTCGGCCACGTGCTGAGCGATATCTATCCGCCCGCGCGACCGCCGCACGGCGACGAAACGCTGCTGCGCGTTGAGGGGCTTCACGATGACGCGCTGCTGAAAGATATCTCCCTGCACCTGCGCAAAGGCGAAATTCTCGGGATTGCCGGGCTGGCGGGGGCGGGGAAAACCGAACTCTGCAAGGCGCTGTTTGGCGCCACCAAAAGCCGCGTGGCGCGCGGCGAGCTGAATCATCAATCCTGGCAGCCGCGCGATCCGGCCGACTCCGTGCTGCGCGGTCTGGCGCTGGTGCCGGAGGAGCGCCGCAAAGAGGGCATTTTTATCGACGAGCCGGTGAGCATGAACCTTGCAGTGAGCGCCGATAACAGCTTTTCGCGCTGGAGCCTGTTTGGCCATCGTCAGGCGTGGCGCTGGGCGGAAGAGGTGATTGCCCGCGTCGGCGTGCGTGCGCGCGGGCCGGGGCAGGTGCTGCGCCGCTTATCCGGCGGCAACCAGCAGAAGGTTGCCATCGGTAAATGGCTGCGCAATGACGCCCGCGTGCTGATATTCGACGAGCCGACCAAAGGCGTGGACGTGAAGGCCAAAACCGATCTGTTCCAGCTGATTGACGGCCTGGCGCGCGAGGGCAAAGGGGTGATTTACGCCTCGGGCGAATTTGCCGAGTTGGTCGGGCTGTGCGACCGCATCTGCGTCCTGTGGGACGGGCGCATCGTGGCGGAAATCGCCGGGGCCGAGGCCCGCGAAGAGACACTACTTTATTATTCAACCGGAGGAACGGCGTCGTGAGCAAGGCCCTTTCAGTGAACGCGGCGGCGTCTGGCCGCCAGCAGATTTTCGATTTTCTCTACAGGTGGGGCATGCTGTTAACCGTCGTCGCGCTGGTGGCCGTCTTTGGCCTGGCGTCGGACAGCTTCCTCGATCCGAACAACATCATCAACATTCTGCGCTCGATTGCCATCGTGACGGTGATTGCCATTGGCGTGTCGATATCATTGACCATCGGCGGGTTCGATCTCTCTGTCGGATCCACCGCCTCGCTGGCGAACGCGCTGGTGATTTCCCTTTTCGTCTGGCACGGCTTTGGTACCACCGAGTCGATTCTGATCACCCTCGCGCTCTGCACGCTGGTGGGTCTGTTTAACGCCTTTCTGATCGTCATCCTGCGTATTCCGGACATGCTCGCAACGCTTGCCAGCCTGTTTGTCATTCAGGGCGTGGCGATGACCTACAGCTACGGCGGGTCGATTACCGAGAACATGGTGCTGCCGAGCGGCGACATGGCGGAAGGCACTATTCCGGCGGCGTTCAGCCTGCTGGGGCAGGTGCCGACCATCGTGATCGTCATGCTGGTGGTGACCGTGCTGGCGCAGCTGGGCCTCTCGTTGACCACTCACGGACGCCGGATGTACGCCATTGGCGGCAACCCGGAAGCGGCGCGTCTCTCCGGCATTCGCACCACGCGCTACAAGGTAGCGGCCTACGTGATTGCCTCTTTGCTGGCGGGACTGGGCGGGATTTTGCTGGCGTCGCGCATCGGTTCGTCGCAGGTGAATGCGGGCGGCGGCTACCTGATGGATGCGGTGGCGGCGGCGTGGATTGGCTTCTCGCTGGCAGGCTCAGGCAAGCCGAACGCGCTGGGAACCCTGGTCGGAGCGGTCATTCTCGGCGTGCTGTCGAACGGGCTGGTGATGCTCTCCGTGCCGTACTACGCCATGGACATTATAAAAGGGCTGGTGCTCGCGGTAGCGCTGGCGATTACCTACATACAAAAACGCTGACAACACAACGGGATAAAAAATGAAAAAGATTGCACTCTCTTTGGTGGCACTTGGGTTGCTCACTGCTCTGCCAGGCTTCGCGGCTACGCCCGCGCCGCTTCCGGCTGCCATTGCGAACCATGACGGCCCGATCCGCATCGCGGTGATCCGTAACCTTGGCTCAGACGACAACACCACGCAGTTTATTGCCGGGGCAATTCAGGAAGGAAAAAAGCTCGGCTTTAAGGTCAGCACCTTTTTAAGCAACGGGGACGACGCCAAATTCCAGGACTTCGTTAACCAGGCGATCAGCCAGAAATATGACGGGATTATTCTCTCTCAGGGGCGCGATCCGTACTCCACCGCGCTGGTGAAGAAAGCGGTGGATGCCGGGATCAAAGTCTCCGTCTTTGATACGGCGGTTAACGGCGAGATCCCTGGCGTGACCGTTACCCAGCAGGACGATGCCTCCCTGACGAACCTCTCCTTCGGCCAGCTGGCGAAAGATTTCAACGGCAAGGCCAATATCGTCAAGCTGTGGGTGGCGGGCTTCCCGCCGATGGAGCGTCGTCAGGCGGCCTATAAAGTGCTGCAAAAGCAGTATCCGGACATCAAAGAGCTGGAGTCAATCGGCGCCGTCTCCTCTGACGTACAGGGTGATACCGCCAACAAGGTGGGGGCGATCCTCGCGAAATACCCGAAAGGCAAAATCGACGCCATCTGGGGCACCTGGGACGCCTTCAGCCAGGGCGCGTATAAGGCGCTGAAAGAGAACGGCCGCACCGAGATCAAGCTCTACAGCATCGACATCTCCAACCAGGATCTGCAGCTGATGCGCGAGCCGGGCAGCGCGTGGAAGGTGAGCGTGGCGGTGGATCCGAAGCTGATTGGCGCGACGAACGTGCGCCTGGTGGCGAACAAGATTGCCGGGGAAGCAACGCCTGCAACCTACGATTTCAAAGCGGCGGCCATTCCACAGGCGCAGCTGACCGCCCAGCCGGGCCCGGTGAACGTCGCGTCTCTGGGGAAAATCATTCCGGGCTGGGGCCAGACGGAAGATTTTATCGCGCCGTGGTTTGCGACGCTGGAAGCGAAAAACAATTAAAACCAGGCCGGGTGGCGTCAGGTGTGGCCTGATGCCCTCACCCCGGCCCTCTCCCACAGGGAGAGGGGGAAAACCCAAAGGAGCTAACGGTGACACAAGTACCCCTTCCAGAATACAGCCGCAATATGCGGCTGATTGGCCATAGCGACCAGGGCGGTCGCCCGGACGGCGTGCAGCTGATGGTGCATCGCGGTTTCGCCTATATCGGCCATATGGTGTCGCAGGGCTTTTCGATTGTCGACGTGCGCGACCCGAAGAACCCGAAAGCGGCGGGCTACGTGCCCGCGCCGCCCGGCACCTGGAACGTGCACCTGCAGGCGCATGATGACCTGCTGCTGGTGATTAACGCCCGGGATCTGTTTGCCGATGCCCGCTTTGCCGACGAGAAGGTCTACTACACCCGCCAGGTGGGGGAGACCGTCAGCGACGTGCAGGACAAAGTCTGGAGCGCCGGGCTGCGGGTGTTTGATATCTCCGCGCCGGACAGGCCGCGCGAAATCGGCTTTCTGTCGCTGAGCGGCATCGGCATCCACCGCATCTGGTACGTCGGCGGCCGCTGGGCCTACGTGTCGGCGCTTATCGACGGCTTTACCGACTACATTTTCCTGACCATCGACCTGGCGGACCCACGTAAGCCTGAAGTGGCGGGGCGCTGGTGGCTGCCGGGGATGAACCAGGCGGAAGGGGAGACGCCGAACTGGCCGGAAGGGAAACGCTACGCGCTGCACCACGCGATTATTGCGGGCGATACCGCCTACGGCAGCTGGCGCGACGGCGGCCTGACTCTGCTGGACGTGAAGGACCGCACCCGGCCGAAGCTGATTAGCCACCGCAACTGGAGCCCGCCGTTTGGCGGCGGGACGCACACCGCGCTGCCGCTGCCGGACCGCGATCTGCTGGTGGTGCTGGACGAAGCGGTGCTGGATAACCAGGAGGACGGCGAAAAGCTGATCTGGCTGTTTGATATCCGCGAGCCGTCGAACCCGGTCAGCATCTCGACCTTCCCGCAGCCGGATGAAACCGACTACGTGGCGAAAGGGGCGCATTTTGGCCCGCATAACCTGCACGAGAACCGGCCGGGGAGCTTCGTCAGCTCGACGCTGATTTTTGCGACCTATCAGAACGCGGGCGTACGGGCGTATGACATTTCCAATCCGTATCGACCGGTGGAAACCGGTGCGCTGGTGCCGGCCGCGCCGGAGAGAATGATGGACACGCGGCCGAATCGCCCGCAGGTGATCCAGTCGTGCGACGTGTTTGTGGATGCGCAGGGGATTATTTACAGTACGGACTATAACGGCGGGCTGTCGGTGATTGAGTATTTGGGGTAAGTGCGGTTTTATGCCCTCACCCCGGCCCTCTCCCACAGGGAGAGGGAGAAAACCAAATGTAATCAGCTGTACTGCCGCACCCGTGCCACCAGATCTTCCGCGCTGTCGATGCGATCGGCAATGACAATCAGCGCTTTACCAAGCGTTATGGCGTGGCGCAGGCACTCGTGGCGCATCGCCTCGTCCTGAATGGTGTCGATATCCGCGACGTGGGAAAGCCCGACGCTGCGGCGAATGAGCTCGGTGCCGCAGAAGCCGATGGCGTCATGCCAGACCTTTTTCAGGAACGCGGAGGCATAGCCCGGTGCGCCGAGCGCGGCGTCGCGCGTTTTCTCGTTTGCCAGCGCCTGGAAGCGTTCCGCGAAGGTGTTCCACAGCTCCTGAATATCGGTCAGGCGCTGCTCGCGCGCAGCGGCGGCATCGCGAATGCCCAGGTGCCCCGGCAGGCCGCAGAAGTTTAGCAGCAGGTTGCCGATGGCGGTGCCGACGTCAAAGCCAATCGGGCCAAAGTAGCCGAACTCGGCGTCGATGGCCTTCAGGCTGCCGTCGGCCACAAAAATCGAGCCGCTGTGAATATCGCCGTGCAGGAGCGCTTCGGCGTGCGAGAAGAAGCGGTGCTTCAGGGAGGCCACGGCAATTTTAAGCTGAGCATCGTCGCGCAGGGCCGCGACGTCATTTTCCAGCTCGGCCGGGTAGCTGTTGCGCTCGTGGATCTGGTACGGATCGTTGAAGAACAGATCTTCGGTGATCTCGCACATCTCCGGGTTGATGAATTTCGCCACCTGCGCTTTTTTCGCGTGCGGGTGCAGGTAGAAATCGCTGGTGTGGAACAGCGCGTGCGCGAGGTATTCGCCCAGCTGCTGCGCCGCCTGCGGGTAGTAAATGTTGTTGATCAGCTCGCCGCGCCAGATGCGATGGCTGGAGAGATCTTCCATCACCATCACCGCCAGCTCCGGGTCAAAGTGGTGGATTTTCACGGTGTGCTGCGGGCTGTGCTGGTAGTGCTCGACCAGGGTTTGCGCTTCAAGACGGGCTCGGTCCAGCGTCAGCGGCCAGGACTCGCCGACGCAGCGCACGTAGGGCAGCGCCTGCTTAACGACGATGCGGCTCACGCCCGCGCCGTCGAAAATTTTGAATACCAGATTGAGGTTGCCGTCGCCTACTT
Organism: Enterobacter sp. WP_7_1; assembly: GCF_003688535.1. Taxonomy (NCBI): domain Bacteria; kingdom Pseudomonadati; phylum Pseudomonadota; class Gammaproteobacteria; order Enterobacterales; family Enterobacteriaceae; genus Enterobacter; species Enterobacter sp. WP_7_1. The sequence goes on from NZ_REFK01000001.1 coordinate 350,935, forward strand.
CCTGCGCCTCTACCAGCGATGAAGGATCGTCAAGTCCGCCAAACTGCCTGGCATACTCCACGGCGTCCTGAGCGGTAAAGGTACGGTATTGCGACATGGCCTGCTCCTCACGAGTTTTCTAATTAAGACATGTAGACGTCTATACATCTGGATTTCATCCTGACACAATGTGCTACAACAACGCAACAGGGAATTAACGACATGCAGACATTACAGACGACCAGCCTGCGGGTGGCGGATAATCAGCTCTTTATTCTCGATCAGCAGGCGCTTCCGCAGGAGAAACGCTGGCTGGATGCCTCGACGGTCGAGGCGCTGGTCGGGCATATCCACGCCCTGCGCGTACGCGGCGCGCCGCTGATTGGTCTCTCTGCAAGCCTGCTGCTGGCGCTGCTGGCGGAAAACGGCAAAAGCCGCGACGAGCTGGCGGCGGCGCTGGAAACCCTGCGCGCCTCCCGCCCGACGGCGGTGAACCTGATGAACAATCTCGACCGCATGAAGATTGCGCTGTGGCAGGAAGAGTATGTTCCGGCGCTGGTGGCGGAAGCGCTGCGCCTGATTGACGAAGACAAACGTCTTTGCGACGCGATTGCCAAAGCCGGCAGCGCGCTGGTCAAGCCCGGCAGCCGTCTGCTGACCCACTGCAACACCGGCGGGCTGGCAACGGCGGGCGTCGGCACCGCGCTGGGCGTGATTGCCCGCGCGCATCATGACGGCAACGTCAGCAGCGTCTGGGTGGATGAAACCCGTCCGCTGCTGCAGGGCGGCAGACTGACCGCATGGGAGCTAGGCGAGCTGGGCGTGCCGTATCAGCTGATTACCGATTCCATGGCCGCCAGCCTGATGGCAAAAGGGCAGGTAGACGCCGTGTGGGTGGGCGCAGACCGTATTGCCGCCAACGGCGACGTGGCGAACAAGATCGGCACCTATTCTCTGGCGGTGCTGGCGAAATTCCACGGCATTCCGTTCTACGTTGCCGCCCCGCAAACGACCCTCGATCCGGACTGCCCGAACGGTGACGCGATCCCGATTGAGCAGCGCGCCGCCAGCGAGGTGACGGGCGTGGCGGGAAGCTTTGGCGCGGTGCAGTGGGCGCCGGAAAACGCGCAGGTCTATAACCCGGCGTTTGACGTTACGCCTGCCTCGCTGATTAGCGGCTGGGTGCTGGACACGGGCGTGGTCACGCCGGAAGCGGTGGCAAACGGGAAATTCGCCTGAGTCCGGCTATCCTTTAAGGGGTTCCCTTAAGAGGACAATATCGTGACGCTCGATCCTGAAACTGACTTAAAACTGGAGCGCGTGGTGGATGCACCGCGCGACCTGCTGTGGCTGTGCTGGACCACGCCGGAACACATCAAAAACTTCTTCATTCCTGCTCCCCATAAGGTGACCGAATGCGACCTCGACCTGCGCGTGGGCGGGCGGTTCAACACCGTGTTTGATGTGGACGGGCAGCGGATGGATAACCGGGGCGTATTTCTTGAAATCGACCCGGGTAAAAAGCTGGTCTTTACCGACGGCTATACCGAAGGCTGGAAACCGGCCGAGAAGCCGTTTATGACGGCGATCCTGCTGCTGGAAGATGTGGGTGAGGGCAAGACCCGCTACACGGCGATTGCGCGTCATCCAACGAAGGAAATCCGCGAACAGCATGAACAAATGGGCTTCCACGAAGGGTGGGGGATTGTGCTGGATCAGCTGGTGGGGTATGTGAAAGGACTGAAGCGTTGAAGCTCGAGCGGCCTGATGCCCTCACCCCGGCCCTCTCCCACAGGGAGAGGGAGAAAAGATTATGCTAACCGTGGATACGCATCCGCGATGGCATCGCCCGTAAACTGGGCCACCCAGCCTTCCGGATTGTCGAAAATACGAATGGCGGTAAAGTTCGGCTCGGAGCCCATATCAAACCAGTGCGGCGTGCCCGCGGGAACGGAAATCAGATCGTTTTTCTCACACAGCACCTGATACACCTCATCCCCAATGTGCAGGCAGAACAGCCCTGCGCCTTCCACGAAAAAGCGCACTTCGTCTTCGCCGTGGGTATGTTCGTTCAGGAACTTCGCGCGCAGCGCCTCTTTCTGCGGGTTGTCGGCGCGCAGGCTGATCACGTCCCAGCTCTGATAGCCTTTCTCTGCCACCAGCTTGTCGATCGCATGCTGATACGCCGCGATCACGGCTTCGGGCGCGGGATCGTGGCCTAAATCGCGATCCGCAGCCCAGCGTTCAAACCGCACGCCTTTGGCGTTGAGCTGCTGGGCGATCTCGGCGGCGTCGGTGCTGTGCCACTGGTGTTGACTGGCATCTTTATCGGAATAAATGGTCAATGCGCTCATGAAGGGATCTGCTCCGGATTAATCTCGTCAAACTGGTGGACCTGATGGTGATGGCTTGCGCCGTCATCATCGCCGCGAATCAGCTGCAGGGTGCGAAAACCTGCCTGTTCAGCCGCGTCCAGCTCCTGGTGAATATCGGACAGGAACAGGATCTGCGACGGGGCGATGCCCGTTTGTGCCGCAATGTTCTGATAAGACTGCATTTCGCGCTTGGCGCCGATGTGGGTATCAAAATAGCCGCTGAACAGATGAGTAATATCACCTTCGTCGCTGTAGCCAAATAACAGTTTCTGCGCGGCGACGGAGCCAGAGGAATAAACATAGAGATCAATCCCTTGCGCTTTCCACTTTTCCAGCGCAGGCAGTACGTCCGGATAGAGGTGGCCGGTAAAGTCGCCGTTCACGTAGCCGTCATGCCAGATAATTCCCTGAAGGGCTTTAAGCGCCGTGGATTTGCGGTCCTCATCCATAAAGGCAAAAAGGGCCTCGATAAGCTCGCTGACGCTGGCGTGCGGGTTACCGATTTCATCACGCAGGTTGTCCAGAATGGATTTGACCGGCTCGGCGTACTGCTGCGCGGTCACGAAGGCCGCCAGCCGCTCACGCGCGTAGGGGAACAAAACGTCATGGACAAAACGGATATCGCTGGTGGTCCCTTCAATATCCGTCACAATCGCGCGAATCATACTCTCTCCAGTTGTCGTAAACGCATTTCGCATTCAAATAAGAATTCTAGTCCTTCCAGATGACGGCGGGCCTCGGCCACGTCGCGTCCCCAGCAGGTTAAGCCATGACCGCGCAGAAGAAAACCATAATTAAGCGGGCGTTCCTGTGCGTAATGGGCGATTCGGGAGGCGAGGGCGTCAATATCCTGGTCATTATCAAAGACCGGGATAGCCACCGTATCCAGATGCGTGGTCTGCCCGGAGAGGGACTTTTGCATCTCAAAGCCGCAGATGTTGAGCTCGGCTTCTTTGACCAGACGCGACAGCACCGTGGCGTTGACGGTATGAACGTGCAGGACGGCGTTGGCTTCCGGGAACAGGCGATAAATAAGGGTGTGTAGCCCCGTTTCGGCTGATGGCTTACGGCCAGACGGCGCCCGGTTGGTGGCGATTTCAACCTGCAGAAAATCCGCCGTTGTCAGGCTGCCCTTGTCTTTGCCAGATTCGCTGAGCCAGCAGAGGCGTTCGTCCTGGCGCACCGACATATTGCCGCCGGTGGCGGGGGCCCAGCCTTTGGCGCCAATCCAGCGGCAGGCGTCGACAAGATGTGTGAGTTGCAGGTTGTCTGTCATTTCCTTTTACCCTCGCGGCCAGGAATATTCATATGGTTTAGACGTCTAAGCGTCTTGATTGCCAAAGACTAACATCGTGTTATAGTGGCAGCAACATAAGTATTACAAGCAGGCACGACACAATGAGCAATAACGCATTGATTCCGCAGAGTAAACTTCCCAATCTCGGTACTACCATCTTTACGCAGATGAGCGCTCTGGCGCAGCAGCACAACGCCATTAACCTTTCTCAGGGCTTTCCGGATTTCGATGGCCCGGCGTACCTACAGGAGCGTCTGGCGTACCACGTGGCGCAGGGGGCGAATCAGTATGCGCCGATGACGGGCGTGCAGGCGCTGCGGGAAGCCATTGCGGATAAAACGGCGGAGCTGTACGGCCATAAGCCCGATGCGAACACCGACATTACGGTGACGGCAGGGGCGACCGAAGCGCTCTATGCGGCCATCACCGCGCTGGTGCGTGCGGGCGATGAAGTCATCTGCTTTGATCCGAGCTACGACAGCTATGCGCCTGCGGTTGAGCTCTCAGGCGGCGTGGTGAAGCGCGTGGCGCTCCAGCCGCCGCATTTTCGCCCTGACTGGCAGGCGTTTTCCGCGCTGCTGAGCGACAAAACCCGGCTGGTGATCCTGAATACCCCGCACAACCCGTCGGCGACGGTGTGGCAAAAGGCCGATTTCGCCGCGCTCTGGCAGGCGATTGCGGAACGTGAAATTTACGTGCTGAGCGATGAGGTCTACGAGCACATCTGCTTTGCAGAAGAAGGACACGCCAGCGTGCTGGCCCATCCACAGCTTCGCGAGCGCGCTATCGCCGTCTCGTCATTCGGTAAGACTTACCACATGACCGGCTGGAAAGTGGGCTACTGCGTTGCACCTGCGGCTATCAGCGCTGAGCTGCGCAAGGTGCATCAGTACCTGACCTTTGCCGTGAACACGCCGGCTCAGCTGGCGCTGGCGGATATGCTGCGTGCCGAGCCGGAGCACTATCGCGAGCTGCCGCACTTCTATCGTGAACGTCGGGATCTGTTTGTGGCGGCGCTAAGCAAAAGCCGTCTGGAAATTTTGCCCTCAGAAGGGACCTATTTTCTGCTCGCCGACTACAGCGCGATATCGGATCTGGACGACGTGAGTTTCTGCCAGTGGCTGACGAAAGAGGTGGGCGTGGCCGCCATTCCGCTGTCGGTGTTCTGCGCCGATCCTTTCCCGCATAAGCTGATCCGTCTTTGCTTTGCGAAGCAGGAATCGACGCTGCTGGCGGCGGCAGAGCGTCTGAACACGCTCTGATTATTTCACCGTCCAGGCTTCTGAGTCACGGCGGTCTGCAAACAGCTCCAGCAGACCGTTGATTTGCCTGAGGCGCAAGACTTCATCGCCGTCCATTCTCAGCGCCTTGCTTATTCTCATCCTGCGGAATAAATACCAGACTGTAGCGCCAATATTAAAGAGAGGATGATATCAGGCAATAATTAAGTGGATATATGCCGCTTAATTCTATAACGGTGATGCCTTTTTAAAGACGTGGTTCTCATTTTGTGCGAGAACCACAGCAATATCTTACGGTAAGGATATCTCTTCAATAAAACTCGCGAATGCCGAGCTATTGAGCGCGGAACGGTTGTACATCATGTAAATATCAATACTGGGGAATTGAATATCTGTTTCCACTTTGCGCAGGTTGAGGGCTGGTCCATATTTTTCGAAGGCCGGCATAGGCACTAATCCTATGAGGTCGGATGAACCGATCATCGACAGAAGGGATATAAAAGAGTCGCTACGATAGACAATATTTCTTTTGGTTAACAGGCTTTCGGCCTTTTCCTGATAGTCTTTGAAGCTGTTCTCGTCGTTCAGGTAGGCGGTAAAGTTTTCATTCAGAATCTCTTCACGCGTGGGATTTTCGCTGAGGCGGGGATGGCCCTCCCGACAAACGAGAACGAAAGGAAGCTTATGGTAGAGGCTACAGGCGACGGAATGACTGTTAGAGGACGAAAACGAAAATATCAGGTCGGCTCTTCTGTAGGCTAAGAGATCTTCCGCTGAATCAGATGAAAGAAAAACATCATGTAATTCAATTGAATAGTTATGGTTGTCCATGAGCAGTTTTATAGGGTCAAGCGTTGCTTTCGTACTCATAAAATGCGGGCAGTAAATGACAAAATTCTTCTTTAACCCGCTGCTGTGCATGATATTGATAGTCTGCTCCAGCTGGTTCAGGTTCTGTTCCAGATGATGATGCAAATTGACGCCGACGGTCGTGGGCGTGATCCCTTTACCGGAACGGATAAACAGAGGATCGTTGAGTTGCCCTCTCAGACGCTGCAGTGACTGGCTCACGGCAGAGGGTGTGATATACAGCGTCTCGGCGGCTTTACTGATACTAAGGTGCTGGTAAATGCACTCGAAAATGACTAACAGATTAAGATCGAATTTTTTAAGGTCATACAGGTTTGCCATGTTTCGTCCTGAGGGTGCTGCGTTTGCTGTGGTTATCATATAACTGATAACAATAGTTTGAGGCTAACCATTTATAATTCTTTCGGTTAATTCTCTTAGTTTTAAATTAAAACCACCTTAATATATCACGGTGGCAGATTATTGAAATAGCGCTTCAAAGGTGAGGAGGATAATTTTATCTTAAAAGAGGGAGTGATCGTATTAAATGACAATTGTCATTTATATATTGTGATAGTTTTATAATAAAAATAAATTTATAACGCTACGGAATGGTGTTCGACACAACCTATCACAGCCATAGGCAGGAATGCCTCTCTTATGGATTGCTCAATCCCTGCGCGGGTGGTGTAATCAAAAGGCTGTTACCGCCTTGATATAAAGGGTTGTAGAGCGCAACGCAACGCCAGTTTCGGCTGGCACTGAATGTACCTGCGGGGAATTCAGGTATCAGGGCCGCCCGTTGAGGCGGCCTTTTTACTTTCAGGCTTTCCTGTAAAAGGTTCACCTTGTTGTCTTGTCGACGTTGTAAGGTTTGGCTGATTGATTTGATAAAGCATACGCATTAGCCCCGATGAATAAAGTTGGTTACCTTACATCTCAACGAAAACACGGAGGAAGTACAGATGTCTTTGATTAATACCAAAATTAAACCTTTCAAAAACCAGGCGTTCAAAAACGGTGAGTTCATCGAAGTTACCGAGAAAGATACTGAAGGCCGCTGGAGCGTCTTCTTCTTCTATCCGGCTGACTTTACCTTCGTTTGCCCGACTGAACTGGGTGACGTTGCAGACCATTACGACGAACTGCAGAAGCTGGGCGTAGACGTTTATTCTGTCTCTACCGATACCCACTTCACCCACAAAGCATGGCACAGCAGCTCTGAAACCATCGCGAAAATCAAATACGCGATGATCGGCGACCCGACTGGCGCCCTGACCCGTAACTTCGACAACATGCGTGAAGATGAAGGCCTGGCAGACCGCGCCACCTTCGTTGTTGACCCGCAGGGCATTATCCAGGCTATCGAAGTTACCGCTGAAGGTATCGGCCGTGATGCTTCTGACCTGCTGCGTAAAGTGAAAGCTGCTCAGTACGTGGCTTCTCACCCAGGCGAAGTATGCCCGGCGAAATGGAAAGAAGGCGAAGCGACGCTGGCTCCATCCTTAGATCTGGTTGGTAAAATCTAAGTTTTGCCCATCCGGCAATCAATGGGCGCCCCCCGCGCCCATTTCATTCCAGCACCATGATGCAAGTTGCATTCAGGCCGCCCGTATAAGGCAGCTTGCATGATGACGTCTTAAGAGAGGGAAGAACAATGCTCGACACTAACATGAAAACCCAGCTCAAGGCCTACCTTGAGAAACTGACCAAACCCGTTGAGCTGATTGCTACGCTTGACGACAGCGCCAAATCGGCAGAGATCAAGGAACTGCTGGCGGAAATCGCCGAGCTGTCGCCGAAAGTGACCTTCAAAGAAGATAACGCGCTGCCGGTCCGTAAGCCCTCTTTCCTGATTACCAACCCAGGCTCCGACCAGGGACCGCGCTTTGCCGGCTCGCCGCTGGGTCACGAATTTACCTCACTGGTGCTGGCGCTGCTGTGGACCGGTGGTCATCCGTCGAAAGAGGCGCAGGCGCTGCTGGAGCAGATCCGCGATATCGACGGTGATTTCGAATTTGAAACCTATTACTCGCTCTCCTGCCACAACTGCCCGGACGTGGTGCAGGCGCTGAACCTGATGTCGGTCCTGAACCCGCGCATCAAGCACACGGCGATTGACGGCGGTACCTTCCAGAATGAAATCACCGATCGCAACGTGATGGGCGTTCCAGCGGTCTACATGAACGGCAAAGAGTTCGGCCAGGGCCGTATGACGCTGACCGAAATCGTTGCCAAAGTGGATACCGGTGCTGAAAAACGTGCGGCGGAAGAGCTGAACAAACGGGATGCCTACGACGTGCTGATCGTCGGTTCCGGCCCTGCCGGCGCGGCGGCAGCGGTGTACTCCGCGCGTAAAGGTATTCGTACCGGCCTGATGGGCGAACGCTTTGGCGGCCAGGTGCTCGATACCGTGGACATCGAAAACTACATTTCCGTGCCGAAGACCGAAGGCCAGAAGCTGGCGGGGGCGCTGAAGGCGCACGTCAGCGACTATGACGTAGACGTGATCGACAGCCAGAGCGCCAGCAAGCTGGTTCCGGCAGCGGTTGAGGGTGGTTTACACCAGATTGAAACCGCGTCCGGTGCGGTGCTGAAAGCGCGCAGCATTATCATTGCCACCGGTGCGAAATGGCGCAACATGAACGTTCCGGGTGAAGATCAGTACCGTACCAAAGGCGTGACCTACTGTCCGCACTGCGACGGCCCGCTGTTTAAAGGTAAACGCGTGGCGGTGATCGGCGGCGGTAACTCCGGCGTGGAAGCGGCTATCGACCTGGCGGGGATTGTTGAGCACGTTACCCTTCTGGAGTTCGCTCCAGAGATGAAGGCCGACCAGGTTCTGCAGGATAAAGTTCGCAGCCTGAAAAACGTCGACATCGTACTGAACGCGCAGACCACGGAAGTGAAGGGCGACGGCAGCAAAGTGACCGGCCTGGAATACCGCGACCGCGTGAGCGGCGACGTGCACAGCGTTCAGCTGTCAGGGATCTTCGTGCAGATTGGTCTGCTGCCAAATACCACCTGGCTGGAAGGCGCGATTGAGCGTAACCGCATGGGCGAAATCATCATCGATGCGAAATGTGAAACCAGCGTGAAAGGCGTGTTTGCGGCGGGCGACTGCACCACCGTGCCGTACAAACAGATCATCATCGCCACGGGCGAAGGGGCGAAGGCGTCTCTGAGTTCGTTTGACTATCTGATTCGCACCAAAACCGCATAACAGAAGAAAGTAAGGCTACACCTGCAATAGCGAGAGGCCACCGAAAGGTGGCCTCTTTTTTTATCTTACGACCATCACCGGTATATGGGTGTGGCGGATCACGCTGGAGGCGTTAGAGCCCAGCAGATGCGTGGTAATGGAAGGGTTGCGCGAACCGATGACCACCACGTCTGCTTTCAGTTCGTTCGCCAGTTCGTTTACCGCATCGCGTACGCTGCCGAATCTGACGTGCGTTTTGATGCGAGAAGGGTCGATGCTGAAGTGGCTGACCATGGTTTGCAGGCGAGTTTCCGCTTCATGCTGCAAATGCTCCTCGAAGCGACGCACGTCGGCGGCAAAGCGGTGCAGGCTCAGGCTGGCGGAGCCCGGCAGTACGTGCAAAAGATGGATAACACCGTCCTGCTGCGCCAGGAACTCCGCATGGCGAACGGCCTTGTCGCTCAGCTCCATCTCAAAAACATCAACCGGCATAATGATTCTCTGATACATACCCGTTTCTCCTTGTTTATAAACGCTGAACTCATTCAACCATAAAATAAAAGTGGTTTCTGTAAGCGCCCCGTCAGTTTTCTTATCTCGCCAGGATAAATCTCAAAAGGCCCATATTCCGGGGCAGACCTTTAGGGGTAGCTACCCTTATACACTTACCTGGAACCTTTCGGAGGTCGCATGAAAGCACTTACGTATCACGGTCCGCACCATGTTCGCGTCGAGAATGTCCCCGATCCCATTATCGAGCAGCCCGACGATATCATTTTGCGCGTCACGGCCACGGCGATCTGCGGCTCCGATTTGCATCTCTATCGCGGAAAGATCCCGAAGGTGCAGCACGGCGACATTTTTGGCCATGAGTTTATGGGGGAAATCGTCGAGTGCGGCGCAGAGGTGAAGAATTTGCAAAAAGGCGATCGCGTAGTGATCCCCTTTGTCATTGCCTGCGGAGACTGTTTCTTCTGCCGTCTGCAGCAATACGCGGCCTGCGAGAATACCAATGCCGGGCAGGGCGCCGCGCTGAACAAAAAGCAAATTCCCGCGCCGGCCGCGCTGTTTGGCTACAGCCATCTCTACGGCGGCGTGCCGGGGGGACAGGCGGAATATGTCCGTGTGCCAAAAGGCAACGTCGGGCCGTTTAAGGTCCCGCAACTCCTTTCTGATGATAAGGCGCTGTTCCTGTCCGATATTTTGCCCACGGCCTGGCAGGCGGCAAAAAATGCGCAGATTGAAAAAGGCTCAAGCGTAGCGGTTTTCGGCGCCGGGCCGGTGGGGCTACTGACTATTGCCTGCGCACGGCTGTTAGGGGCTGAGCAGATCTTTGTTATCGATCACCACCCGTACCGTTTGCGATTTGCCGAGGCGCGTTACGGCGCAATCCCCATCAATTTTGATGATGATAACGACGCAGCGGAAAAAATCATCGAGCAAACCGCTGGCCAGCGCGGCGTTGACGCCGTGATTGATGCGGTAGGGTTTGAAGCGAAAGGCAGCACCACCGAAACGATCCTCAGCAATCTTAAAATTGAAGGTAGCAGCGGCAAAGCGCTGCGGCAGTGCATTGCTGCCGTTCGACGCGGTGGCGTGGTTAGCGTACCCGGCGTGTACGCCGGGTTTATTCATGGCTTCCAGTTTGGCGATGCCTTTGATAAGGGGCTGACGTTTAAGATGGGCCAGACGCACGTCCATGCCTGGCTGGGCGAGCTGCTGCCGCTGATCGAAAAGGGGCTGCTTACGCCGGAAGAGATCGTGACTCATTATCTTCCCCTTGCTGATGCGGAACACGCCTATAAGGTATTCGAAAAACGGGAGGAGGAGTGCCGGAAGGTGATTCTGGTCCCTGGTGCAGAAACGCCCGAGGCCGCAGAGCAGAAAGTTAAGGGCCTGGTGAATGCTTTCCCCGGTGGGGTTGCATAAATACTCGCCTAGCTGTGGCGTTCAAGATAAAGCACGGCCATGACGATAATCGCCGCAATAATCAGAAAAATAAGTGTGATAGCCAGTATCTCACTCATGACCGTCCCCACGGCACCAAAACAGATTAAGCGTGGATTAAGGGCTTTTTGCGCGATATAAGAAAATGGGGTGAATTTACGGAAAGAGGATGCGGCTGCATCCTCTGTGCAAAGCGGGTGGGCGCTTGTTCAGAAGTGGTTAACGCAGGTAATCGCCCGCGGCTTCTGGCTGGTAGAGCAACGCCAGCACTTCAAGATGGGCAGAGGTACCGCCCGGCAATTCCCAGTGGATGGTATCACCCGTGCGCAGGCCCAGCAGTGCGGCACCCACAGGCGCAAGAACAGAAAGCTGGGCGCTGCTGTCGGTCATCTGAGCCGGGTAAACCAGCGTGCGGGTCAGCTCTTCACCGGTGGTCAGGTTGCGGAATTTTACCTGGCTGTTCATGGTGACCACGTCATGCGGCATCGTCTCAGGCGTGCACATCTGCGCCCGGTCGAGCTCCTCATTCAGGGCGTCGGCCACGGGAAGTGAGGCAAATTCTGCTTTTTCCAGCAGCCTGTCGATACGTTCTGCGTCGAGCTCGTTGATGATAATTTTAGGTCTGGACATTTTTACTCCATGTCGTTAATGCTGCGCGTAACGCAGAAACCAATCCAAAAGAAAACCCTCGCCGTCTGGCAGCGAGGGTTTAACTCTCCCGATGATACTGGCTGAGCGCGCAAGTTTGAAGTGATGAAGGTCACATTCATGGTCCATATGAATTTTCGCTGAAATTTATTCAATCTTCATTCCGGGCGGAATACGTTACGCTGAGTGTCCTGAACCCGGGCGTTGCGCGAAGCGCAATTCGCGCCAGCCCACCAACGAGAGAGAATTATGTATTTCTACCAACCGTCTCAGGGTCACGGCCTGCCGCACGATCCGCTGAACGCCATTATTGGTCCACGTCCGATCGGCTGGATCTCCTCATGCGATAAGGCCGGTCAGCTCAACCTCGCACCGTATAGCTTCTTTAACTGCTTTAACTATCGCCCGCCGATCATCGGCTTTTCCAGCAACGGCTGGAAGGACAGCGTGCGTAATATTACCGAAACAAAGGAATTTGTCTGGAACCTGGCGACGCGCGATCTCGCGCAGGCGATGAACCAAACCTCAGCAATGCTTCCCCACGACCGGGATGAATTTAGCTTTGCCGGGCTAACGCCAGCGGCGAGCCAGCTGGTCAATGCGCCCCGCGTCGCCGAAAGCCCGGTGAACTTTGAGTGCCGCCTGTCGCAGTGCATTCAGCTTACCGGTGCCGACGGCACGCCGGTCGATACGTGGCTGGTGCTGGGGGAGGTGGTCGGTATCCATATTGCCGAAACGCTGCTGGAAGAGGGGATATACCAGACGGCTAAAGCGCAGCCCATCCTGCGTGCGGGTGGGCCGACGGCGTATTATGGCATCAGTGATGAAAACCGGTTTGATATGGTGCGCCCGGGCGCGGATCAGTAACCGGCTTTATCAATTACGAACTGTTTTCCGCAGTTACCCGGATGTGGCTGCGGTGCAAATGACGCCGATGAAAGCGGGTTGTTAATGGTGTCCGCCTTAAGCGAAATCTGCATCTCGGTCAGATACGCCGGATTGCCGTTGCAGGTCAGCTTGAACGCTTTGATGTTCTCCTTGCCCCAGCTTTTGGCAACGGCACTGTCAAAGTCGCTGCGATTGACGGGTTTCCCGTAGTTATCGGCGAGGAATTTACCGACCGCGCTGCTTTTAACTTCCTGATTCATCCGCACCATCGTGCCGAAATAGGCATCTGGATCGAAACCAAAGCAGACGCCATGTTTGGCATATTCGTAACGTTCCAGGCAGGAATTACCGCCCGCACCCGGCATGACGTCGTTGAGCTTAGCGGCAGCGGAAAGCGACAGTCCGGTTTCGGCAGCATCGCATTTGCGGCTGGCCTTCACTTCCGGCATGTTCGGAATGGGGCGCGTGGCACAGCCGAAGCGCATCCATCGACGTTCATCCACGCCGCGTGCGGCAATAGATTTTGGCAGGCCAGGCCATAGACCGTGGACGGTCAGAAAATCGGCTTTATTATCGCGCTCTTTTTGCAGGCGACATTCGTCAGGTTCATTGCGGTTGCGCTCGAGCATGCTCTGGCAAAACCCGGTTTGCCAGGACAGAGCCAGCACATAGCGATCGAAATCGCCATACTGTGTTGCCTTCAGCGGTTCCGCCTGTGCGGAGAAGAGACAGAGAGAAAGCGCCATTGCGCCAGACGGGATGACGATATCCTTCCTGAACATATGATTTCCTGATCGAATGAGCACGATTTATTTCTGGAAGTTATTAAAGCACAAAAAGCGCCCGGAGGCGCTTTTTGGATATCCATAATTTAGCTTAGGCCGCGCCGGGTACCAGCACTTCCGTGGCGATAATCACGATAATCAGGCCAACTATAACGGGCACTGAAGTGCGTTTGACGACTTCGAATGGCGAGATTTTCGCCATCCCGGCAACGGCGACGACCACACCCGATACTGGCGAAATGGTACGGCCGAGGTTTGACGCCTGCAGCATGGGAATGGAAAGGTAGGCCGGGTTAATACCGGATGAGTGGGCCAGTTTCGGGATCATCTCAACGAAAGCGTAGAAAGGCGCATTACCGGAACCGGTGGTCATCGCCGCAAGCATGGTGAGCACCACCAGAACCAGCATCAGGATAATGCTGGCCGAGCCGAATGAGGTGGCGATAGAAATCAGGCTCTGGATAAAGCCGATCGTGCTCAGACCCTGGGCAAAAACGCCCGCGGCAACCAGCAGGATCACCACGCCAGCGAAGGCATCCGCCATACCGCGATACGCAACTTCCAGACCCGAGAAGACTTTTTGCGTGTTAAAACCGCGCACAAACTCCAGCACGGCTGCCAGCAGCATACAGATGACCAGAATGGTGATGATGTGCAGCTGTGGACCCCATTTGCCGTCAAAAATCAGCACTCCGACGATCGGGGTGAACGGCAGAATGGCATAGAACGCGGGAGCGGTCGTGGTGATTTCACTCACGTCCATCATTTCATGGCTGATGTTTTCTTTCTTATCGAGATAGCGCTGCCAGAAGAAATGCGCGATCCCCATGCCCACGATGGCAACAATCGAGATCGGTAACGTGGTTTTAAAGGCGAAGTCGATTAGAGACATCTCCGCCGCCTTTGCCGCCAGCACAACGTCGCCGGAGGTTGGGGAGAGAATAATCGCTGCCGGAGACGCGCAAATTGCCGCGGCCGCGCCACGGCTGATACCGACGTTCACCATGACCGGGAACAGCGTCGCCATGAGCAGTACGCCAAGTCCGGTAGCTGACGAAACGGCCAGCGACATGAGGCAGGCGAGGAAATAGGCCGCGACCATCAGCAGATACGGCGAGTTGATGTATTGCAGGGGTTTGGAGGCAAGCTTAACGACCATGTCGTTGGCGCCGATGTGGGTCATGTAGGCTGCAAAACCGCACAGCATCATGATCATCATACCCAGGTCACCGCCGCGGCTCATGAGCAATATTTTAATGTATTCAACGATATCTGTAGCAGTGTAACCGGTGCTGGTTGCGCTGGCAGGTAACACCTGGTGCCCCATTATTGCGCTGATAATCAGCAGCGTTAAACCGCCGACAAATAATACGCCCGTGGCCGAGTAGCCTTTAATGATGTAGCGTGCGACGCCGACAATGACGACGACTCCAATAAGGAGTTCGAATAATGTAAGCATGATTTCCCCTGTATCTCTGCTGCTATGGAGCACAAAAAATCAATAAAAAAAAGAAGGATGAAAATGTGCCGAATAATTGGCCTGTTCTTGCTGATTAAAATCAATAAACAGACGACTAGAGAACTGAACAACCGTGTTTTTGCCATGGCCCATACATTTATGTCATGCGGCCCTTGACCGTCAGAAATAGCGCAACACTTCCCTTTAATGATAACAAATTGTTAATGTTTTGTGTGGTTTTGCATGTCGCTGATTAACAAGGCTTAATGGAAAAAGTCACACCCCTTGTGGGCTTAATTGCACGTATCTCTCGCTTTCTTTAAGAATATTCCCGGAAAAAGCCCGAATAATTAGGAATAACGCCGATGCCGTTAAGCCTTGATTCAACTATTTTATGGTAAACTTTGCCTCGAATACTAAGAATGGTAATTGCATTGTGATCGTACGTAATACATTTTTCTCTATTTTGTTGTTTATTTTTGGGCAGTTAACGTTTTCTTCTGTTGCACAGGCAGAAGGCAACGCGGCGGATAAAGGCTGGTTCTCAACCTTTACGGATAATGTTTCCCAGACATGGACGGCACCTGAACATTACGATCTCTATGTTCCGGCAATAACGTGGCATGCGCGTTTTGCTTATGACAAAGAGAAAACCGATAAATACAACGAGCGTCCGTGGGGCGCGGGTTTTGGCCAGTCGCGCTGGGATGAAAAGGGAAACTGGCATGGCATTTATCTGATGGCCTTCAAAGACTCGTTTAATAAATGGGAGCCGATTGGGGGGTATGGTTGGGAGAAAACCTGGCGCCCGCTAGCGGACGAGAACTTCCACGTCGGTTTGGGCTATACCGCCGGGGTCACTGCACGTGACAACTGGAACTACATTCCGATACCGGTCCTGCTGCCTTTGGCCTCTGTTGGCTATGGTCCCGCAACGTTCCAGATGACCTACATCCCGGGTACGTACAACAACGGTAACGTTTACTTCGCCTGGATGCGTTTTCAGTTTTAACTGACAAAACGTTACATGCTGGTGATAAAACGCGCAGGTGTTGATTCATAAGCGATAAAAATCTGTCAGTGAAAATTAACGCGACTTTAGTCACTTTTTATCAAAGATCCGCTGGACAAAAGGTCCCACAATTGATGTACTGATAACCGACACAGCATTTGTGTCGTTTTTTAATGTAAAGGTAATTTTGATGTCTAAGATTAAAGGTAACGTTAAGTGGTTTAATGAGTCCAAAGGATTCGGTTTCATTACTCCTGAAGATGGCAGCAAAGACGTGTTCGTACACTTCTCTGCAATCCAGTCTAATGGTTTCAAAACTCTGGCTGAAGGTCAGCGTGTAGAGTTCGAAATCACTAACGGTGCCAAAGGCCCTTCTGCTGCTAACGTAATCGCTCTGTAATTCAGACGCGTCAGCAAGAATTTCAAAACCCGCTCACTGAGCGGGTTTTTTTCGTCTTGAATCAGCCAAGCAGATACATTTTCAGGAAGCTGGCTACGATCAGCACGCTCAACAACACCATTCCTGCGCTCATCAGACTCTGTTTCATTCTGTCACCCTCGTTCAGTACTGCATCCAGAGTGACAGAGAAAAATTAAGCCAACATTAACGGTTCGGCTGTTAATGCGCGCTTGCGGAAGAAAATAGCCAAAATGCGATCCCCGTCATCGCAAACGAGCCGAACATATTGATCGCCATATTCATCAGCGCCCAGCCGATACGGCCTTCCTGAAAGAGAAAAACCGTTTCCGCAGAAAAGGTTGAGAAGGTGGTTAATCCACCGCAGAATCCGGTGGTAATCAATACCTTCCACATTGGGTCGATGTGCGTCATTCGGTTAAACCAGGCCAGCCCCATGCCAATGATAAAGGCGCCAATCAGGTTTGCGGCAAGCGTCCCCATAGGAATCGCCTGATGCAGGGGGTTAAACCGCATACTCAGAAACCATCGCGCAACGCTACCCGTTCCCCCACCAATAAAAACGGCTAAAAGTAGTTGTAACACGCTAAATACCTGCTATTTGATGTGTAAGAGTAGCGAGTTTAACGCCGTTTATGATGAGGGGACAAATATGTATGTAGCGGTAGGGCAATTTGTGGTCACGCCTGACTGGCGTGAAAATGCGCTCACGTGCGTCGAACTGATGATGCAGGCCCGGCAGAAAGGCGCGTCGCTGCTGGTTCTCCCCGAGGCGCTGCTGGCCAGGGATGATAATGACCCGGATTTATCCGTGAAGTCCGCGCAGCCGCTGGACGGCGAATTTTTGCAGCTGCTGCTTGCCCAGAGCGCGGGCAATACGATGACGACGATTTTAACGATCCATATACCCTCAACGCCGGGTCGGGCAGTCAATACGCTGGTGGCGATTCGTAACGGGACCATCGTCGCACGCTACGCCAAGCTTCATCTCTATGATGCGTTCAGCATTCAGGAGTCGCGTCGCGTTGACTCCGGAAACAGTATCCCCCCGCTGCTGGAGATTGACGGATTTAAGATCGGGCTGATGACGTGCTATGACCTGCGTTTCCCCGAGCTGGCGCTCCGTCTGGCGCTGCAGGGGGCGGACGTACTGGTGCTGCCTGCCGCGTGGGTCAGAGGGCCGTTGAAAGAGCACCACTGGGCAACGCTGCTTGCGGCGCGCGCGCTGGATACAACCTGCTATGTCGTTGCCGCAGGGGAATGTGGCACGAAAAACATCGGGCAAAGCAGGGTGGTTGATCCGTTGGGGGTTACGATCGCCGCCGCCGCTGAAGCCCCGCATTTGATGGTGGCGGAGATAAACTTAGAGAGAATTGCGCTTGCGCGTCAGCAATTACCTGTTCTTCGCAATCGTCGGTTTGCGCCACCGCAATTATTGTGATGTTTTTTTCAACAATGCTTGATTCACCTTGTTACAGATTGCTATTGTGTGCACGCGCTAAATGACCGTTAATACAGTCAGGTTTTGGCGCTGAATGCAGCCTGTTTTAAGTAAAGAAGGTATCTATGGGTGAGATTAGTATTACCAAACTGCTGGTGGTTGCCGCACTGGTCGTCCTGCTGTTTGGTACCAAGAAGTTACGCACGCTGGGTGGTGACCTGGGGGCTGCCATCAAAGGCTTTAAGAAAGCGATGAACGATGATGATGCAGCGGCGAAGAAAAGCGCCGAGGATGACGTCCCGGCAGACAAGCTTTCTCACAAAGAGTGACAGCAACGCCTGAGGGCTTGCGAAAAAAAACCGGCTCAAGAGGCCGGTTTTTTTGTATTACTGTAAATGAATATTACAGCATTATTTAACTTCTTCGCCTTTAGCCTGCATATCGGCATGGTATGAGGAGCGAACGAATGGGCCGCAGGCAGCATGGGTGAAGCCCATCGCCATCGCTTCGGCTTTCATTTCATCGAATTCGTCCGGGCTTACGTAGCGCTGTACCGGCAGGTGGTGGCGGCTTGGCTGCAGATATTGTCCCAGGGTCAACATGGTCACACCGTGGCGGCGAAGATCGCGCATCACCTCGATGATTTCATCATTGGTTTCACCCAGGCCCACCATCAGACCAGACTTGGTCGGAATATGCGGATGCGCTTCTTTGAAACGCTCCAGCAGTTTCAGGGACCAGTTATAGTCAGCGCCAGGACGGACCTGACGGTAAAGACGCGGCACGTTCTCCAGGTTGTGGTTAAACACATCTGGCGGCGTTGCGGTCAGGATATCCAGCGCGCGGTCCATACGGCCGCGGAAGTCAGGGACCAGCGTCTCGATTTTAATGTTAGGGCTTTTCTCGCGAATAGCCGTAATGCAGTCGGCGAAGTGCTGAGCACCGCCGTCACGCAGATCGTCACGGTCAACTGACGTGATAACCACATATCGCAGCGCCATGTCGGCGATGGTCTGCGCCAGTTTCTGGGGTTCGTTAGCATCAGGCGCGACTGGACGGCCATGCGCAACATCGCAGAACGGGCAGCGGCGGGTGCAGATAGCACCCAGAATCATAAACGTCGCGGTACCGTGATTGAAACATTCAGCAAGGTTCGGACAAGAGGCTTCTTCGCATACGGAGTGAAGGCCATTCTTGCGCATCGCCGCTTTGATCCCCTGGATACGCGAAGAGTCAGCCGGAAGTTTGATTTTCATCCATTCCGGTTTTCTTAACAGCGCCTCGCGCTCTGTAGCCACGTTTTTAACCGGGATAAGGGCCATTTTATCGGCATCGCGGTATTTAACACCGCGTTCCATCACAATGGGTTTACTCATAGCGTGCGTGTTCCAGTTGCGAATATCGAAGGAAAGCGTTTCAATTCAAGGGAATGTTGTATTTATCAACTATTTTTGAACGAACGACAGGCAGTATATCATTGAAACGGTCGTTAAAGCAGCCTGCCAGATCGCCAATTTGTAAAATAGTTGTTGTTTTGTGCCTTTTGCCCTGCGGGTTGCAGGGACTTGTGCTGGCTAAACCTGTCAGAAGGCCTGACGGATAATGCGGATGACGTTTTCCAGGACCGGATCGCGCAAACTCAGCTTGTTGTAATGCAGTGAAATCTCGATAGATTCCGCATTAAGCTGACTGAGCGGGATGCTTTCCAGCGGCCAGCATTTTTGTAGCAGGCTGTACAGGCGTGATGGCATAACGCACAGCATGTCGCTGCTGCCGATCAGGGATGCGGTGGTAAACATATTGTAACTGCTGAAGCTGATCTGACGTTCCGGGAAAATTTCATCAATACGCTGACGAAGTGCATGATTAGATTGCCCTTCGGTCATGAAAGATGAGTGATCGTAGTTGCGCAGGTTTTCGATGGTTAACGGCTCGCTAAGAGCAGGATGCTGCTGGCGGCAAACCAGTACCAGATTATCCGCATAAAGCACATTTTGCCCCAGCGCTCTGGCACTGAAGCTGCCGCTTTCAATAATCAGGTCCGTCTGGAACTGGGCAAGCTGAATGTCAGGTTCATTGAGAGGCACATTGCGAAGCAGGAGCTGCGGAGCATGTTCTTTCACGGCCTGGAAGATCGCCGGCATCACCAGCACCCCCACAGAAGGGGAACAACCGATGGTGATGGTTCGCTGCTTATCATAGCTCCCGGTTAAATCCAGTGCGCCCAGAATCGACTCCAGCCCCTGGCTGATGTACTCATGGAGATGCGTGGCATAAGCCGTCGGCGTTACCCCCTGGCCCTTGCGGATAAATAATGGGTCAGGAAATATAGCGCGAAGCTTTTGGATTGACTGGCTTATTGCTGATGGCGTGAGATTAAGAATTTTCGCAGCGTTAACGATACCCTTATGGACATATACCGCCTCAAAAATAGTCAGTAAATTGAGATCAATATTACGTAAAGTCCGAAAAATTTGCGGCTTGTCTTCGCCACCGGGTTCATTCAGTCGTTTGGCTGGTAAATTATTATACTCCACGCTTTCACTCCGTATACATTCACAATATGAATGATAGTTGAATTTATTTATTATGCTTGTAGAGATTCGTAAAGTGTTGGTTTTGTTTCACTTGTTTATCAAAAGCAAACAGTTGAGTGATTATTGCTCACGTTACTTATGCCGTGTTTGCCGTGCTTGCTGGAGGCTAAATAATATGTAGCGGTAATATTCGGGCGCTTCGAAAATATAGAATCTGTGGATTATTGTAAAGTGCAAAAGCGGTAAATAAACAGTGGCCCGCCAAATTATCGAGCCCTGTTGTATGATGTATTAAGCAGAGATATATTCGTGTGGTGGATTGTTAAGTAGTGCTAAAACGTTCTTCAAAAGCACTGGACGAATAGTTTCTGGCGTAGCGGTTTCAACCCAATGGCGTACCTGCGTCATTTCCATGCCGGCATAGCCGCAGGGGTTAATGCGCTGGAAAGGCGCGAGGTCCATATTAATATTCAAGGCCAGGCCATGGAATGAGCAGCCTTTACGAATACGCAGCCCCAGGGAGCAGATCTTCATTTCCCCAACGTAAACGCCCGGCGCATCGGCGCGTGGATGCGCGTCAATACCATATTCCGCCAGCGTGTTGACGACAGTTTGTTCCAGTAAGGTAACCAGTTCACGTACGCCAAGCTTTCTGCGTTTCAGATTGAGCATGACGTACATCACCTGCTGTCCGGGCCCATGGTAAGTGACCTGACCGCCGCGATCGCTCTGGATAACCGGGATATCTCCCGTCATTAGCAAATGTTCTGCTTTACCCGCCTGGCCCTGCGTAAATACCGGGAGGTGTTCGACCAGCCAGATTTCATCCGGGGTGCTGTCATCGCGTGAATCGGTGAAGTCATGCATAGCCTGGGAGACAGGCTCATAAGGTTGCAGGCCGAGGTGACGGACCAGAATTTTATCCTGATACAAAACTGCGTCTCCGAAGACGAGGGACAAAAGGTGTGGGGGAGTATATCACAGCGGGGAGAGGGGTTACCCGGCAAACCGGGTAACCGCAAAGGGACTACAGCACCATACGAACAATTTCGATATTGCCGAGCTCTTCGTACAACGTTTCAACCTGCTCAATGTGTGTCGCAGTGATGGTAATAGAGACAGAGTGGTAGTTGCCCTTGCTGCTTGGTTTTACTGACGGAGAGTAGTCACCCGGCGCATGGCGCTGTACCACTTCAACCACCTGATCAACCAGCTCAGGTTTCGCCAGACCCATTACTTTGTAGGTAAATGAGGTAGGGAATTCAAGCAGTTCGTTAAGTTTGGTTTTCATGTCAGCTCCGGCGTAACGTCAAAAAATAATAACTCCCACGTCAGGTGGGAGTTATCAGGATACTTAGTATATGGGGATCAAAATCACACTTTCAAGTGTTCAATTTTTAACCAAACCAGTGGTGGAACATCAATTTAATGTAATCAATGATTTTGCCGAAGAAATTGCCTTCAGGAATTTCTTGCAGGACAACCAGCGGACGCTGATCGATCGTTTTTCCATCCAGCTGGAAGTTGATCGTGCCCACAACCTGGTTTTTCTGCAGCGGGGCATGCAGCTCGGTGCTGTTCAGCACGTAGCTGGCTTTCAGATCCTTCATGCGACCGCGTGGAATGGTCAGGTAGAGATCTTTATCAACGCCGAGTGAAGCACGGTCGTTGTCACCGAACCAGACGGGTTCAGACGCAAATTCTTTGCCTGCTTTCAGTGGGTTCACGGTTTCGAAGAAGCGGAAGCCCCAGGTCAGCAGTTTCTTGCTTTCTGTTTCACGACCTTTAAAGGTGCGGCCGCCCATCACGGCAGAGATCAGACGCATCTGACCTTCAGTGGCAGAGGCCACCAGGTTGTAGCCCGCTTTGTCGGTGTGGCCAGTTTTGATGCCGTCAACGTTCAGGCTGTTATCCCACAGCAGGCCGTTACGGTTGGTCTGACGAATGCCGTTGAAGGTGAACTCTTTCTCTTTATAGATAGAGTATTCATTAGGGACATCGCGGATCAGCGCCTGACCAATCAGGGCCATATCACGTGCGGAGCTGTACTGACCGTCTGCGTCCAGGCCGTGTACGGTCTGGAAATGGCTGTTTTTCAGACCCAGCGCGGTAACGTAGCTGTTCATCAGACCCACAAAGGCATCCTGGCTACCGGCGGCGAAATCGGCCATCGCCACGCAGGCATCGTTACCAGACTGCAGGTTGATACCACGAATCAGCTGGGAAACAGGAACCTGCATACCCGGCTTCAGGAACATCAGAGAGGAACCTTTGAACACAGGGTTTCCGGTTGCCCACGCATCGTTACCGATGGTGACCAGATCTGATTCTTTGAATTTACCTGCCTTCATCGCCTGGCCGATAACGTAGCTGGTCATCATTTTGGTCAGGCTGGCCGGGTCACGGCGGGCATCAGCATTCTGTTCTGCCAGCACTTTGCCAGAGTTGTAATCGATCAGGATGTAGGATTCCGCGTCGATTTGCGGAACGCCAGGGATCATGGTCTTGATATTCAGGTCATCGGCGTGAGCTGCAGAGAGAGCAGCAGCGCAAAGGGCCGTGGTCAGCGCCATGCGCTGCACAAAACGAGCAGAAAAAGTGGTCTTCATGGTCAGAACTACGACATCCGTGATGGAATTAAAAAAAGTGCCTTACTATAGCAAATGCTATTCAGGCAGGCATCCGACTTTAAGCATGAGTTTGTGAATGTGTTTTACACTAACTGACAATTCGGATACCGCCGGTTAATTATTTCGCAACAGCGATAAATGACTGAAGTTGAGCTTCATTCTGCAGACGCTGCTGCAGGGACGCGGCCTGCGATTTGCTGGCAAACGGCCCCATCTGAATGCGCCAGACCGCGCCGTTTTGCTCAACGCGTCCTGGTACGCCAAACTGCTGGCTCAGACGCTGTTGATACTGTTTGGCCCGGGCCTGATCGCTCACTGCGCCTACCTGAACCACATAGCTGCCGCTGGCCGCTGCTGGAGCCGCCACCGCCGCACTTTGCGTGGCCGCTGGCGCCGTTACGGGAGCCGGCTGGGTCGCTGGCGCAGCAACGGGAGCAGGGGCCGGAGTCGGCTCACTGCCTTCAAGAACGCCCGAGGCTAAGGTCGTCGGTGCGCCAAGAAAACCGCTACTCTTTACCGGCGCGCCGGTAGAATCCTCGCTTTGCAGCGTGTCATTGCTGATCGGACGAATTTCTCCCCCCGGCTGAGCAGGCTCTGCCGGAGACGAGACGCTTCCCATTCCGCCGTCAAGATTTGGGCGGTCAGGAAGGGCATAGGTCTGTTTTGCCACCGTCGTACACGCGGTACCCGGCCCGGAGAGCGAACCATCCTGTGCGACGATAATCGGATCAATACGGACTTTGGTGTTGTTCGAGGTGTTCAGGCGATCGGCAGACGCGCGCGACAGGGAAATCACCCGGTCATTTCCGTAAGGACCACGGTCGTTGATCCGCACGACGATCATACGGCCATTCGCCAGGTTGGTGATACGGGCGTAGCTCGGGATCGGCAGCGTCGGGTGTGCTGCCGTCAGCTGCATTGGGTCGAACGCTTCCCCGGAAGCCGTCAGGTTACTGCCTGGCTCGGCATCATAAATGGCGGCAAAGCCCGCCTGACTGAAACGGGAAGGATCCTGAACAATTTTATAGCTTTTGCCGTCGCGCTCGTAATCCTGATTGGCACTGGCATTCAGCGGTTCATAAACGGGATCGGCACCGCTGATTTCAACGATCGGGCCATTACACACCGCAGGCTGCGGCGGCGCGACGGTTGCCTGTTGCTGACCATCATCACTTGTGCAGGCCGCAAGTAAACTTGCCGCGATGCAGATCCCCAGCCACTGCTTACGCATTCCGATCCCCTTATTTTTATACGCTTTTTGACAACATTTTTCTGTGGGTATGGATCGACATCACGATACCAAACCCGGCCATCAACACGATCAGTGCCGAGCCTCCGTAACTCACCAGCGGCAGCGGTACGCCTACCACCGGCAGAATACCACTCACCATACCAATATTTACGAAGACATAAACGAATAAAATCAGCATCAACCCGCCAGCCATGACGCGACCAAAGGTGGTTTGTGCGCGTGCTGCAATCCACAATCCTCGCATAATCAGCAGGACATACAGCGCCAGGAGTATCAGGATGCCCACCAGCCCAAGCTCTTCCGCCAGTACGGCGAAGATAAAGTCGGTGTGGCGTTCCGGTAAGAATTCCAGCTGCGACTGCGTGCCGTGCAGCCAGCCTTTACCGCGCAGCCCGCCGGAGCCAATCGCAATCTTGGACTGAATAATATGATAGCCCGCGCCCAGCGGATCGGTTTCCGGATCGAGCAGCATCATGACGCGCTGACGCTGGTAATCATGCATCAGGAAGAACCAGAGGATAGGAATGAACGCCGCAATCAGCACCACCGCGATACCAATCAGACGCCAGCTCAGACCCGACAGGAAAAGGACAAACAGGCCGGAGAGGGCGATAAGGATTGAGGTACCGAGGTCAGGCTGCGCCGCAACCAGCAGCGTCGGCAGGAAAATCAGCACCAGCGCGATGGCGGTATTTTTCAGAGACGGCGGACAGACGTCGCGGTTGATAAAGCGTGCCACCATCAATGGAACGGCGATTTTGGCAATTTCCGAAGGCTGGAAGCGGACAACGCCCAGATCCAGCCAGCGCTGCGCCCCTTTTGAAATGGCGCCAAACGCATCTACCGCAACCAGCAAAATAATACAGAAGATGTAGAGGTAGGGGGCCCAGCCTTCGTAGACGCGCGGCGGGATTTGCGCCATCACCACCATAATGATCAGACCCATGGCGATCTGGCCGATTTTACGCTCCATCATGCCGATGTCCTGGCCGCTGGCGCTCCAGATAACCAGGGCGCTGTACACCAGCAGAGCCAGCAGGATCAGCAGCATGGCTGGGTCGATGTGGATTTTATCCCACAGCGATTTTTTATTTGGATTATCCGTCATGATTATTGGTCCTCCGCCGCAGCGGCGGCCGGGTTTTCAGCCGGCAGTTCGGTGTTGTTATCACCCAGCATAATGTGGTCAAGGATCTGGCGCATGATGGTCCCTACTGCTGGCCCGGCACCGCCGTTCTCCAGAATCATCGCCACCGCGACCTGCGGGTTATCATAAGGGGCAAACGCCGTCATCAGCTTATGGTCACGCAGACGTTCAGCAATGCGGTGCGCGTTATAGGTTTCATTGGCTTTCAGACCAAATACCTGGGCAGTACCGGACTTTGCGGCCACTTTGTACGGCGTACCGGCGAAGTACTTGTGCGCGGTCCCGTTCGGGCGGTTTGCCACGCCGTACATACCGTCTTTCGCAATTTCCCAGAAGCCGGAATGAATGTCACCCACCGGGGCCTCGTGCGGCTGGTTCCACGGCACTTTTTTGCCGTCTTCAACCGTGCTCTGCAGCAGATGAGGCACTTTTACCACGCCGTCATTGATGAGGATCATCATGGCTTTGTTCATCTGAATCGGCGTCGCCGTCCAGTAACCCTGGCCGATACCTACCGGAATGGTGTCACCCTGATACCACGGTTTTTTAAAGCGCTTCAGCTTCCATTCACGCGTTGGCATGTTGCCAGAACGTTCTTCTGAAAGGTCCACGCCGGTGTAATGCCCGTAGCCGAATTTACTCATCCACTCTGACAGGCGGTCGATACCCATGTCATACGCCACCTGATAGAAGAAGGTATCCGCAGATTCCTCCAGCGATTTGGTGACGTTCAGATGACCGTGGCCCCATTTTTTCCAGTCACGATAGCGCTTGTCTGAACCCGGCAGTTGCCACCAGCCCGGGTCAAACAGGCTGGTATTACGGTTGATAACGCCGGCACTCAGCGCAGAGACCGCCACGTACGGTTTAACCGTTGATGCCGGCGGGTAAACCCCTTGCGTCGCGCGGTTCACCAGCGGCGTGTTCGGGTCATTCAGCAGACCGGAATAGTCTTTACTGGAAATTCCGTCAACAAAGAGGTTCGGGTCATAGCTAGGCATGGAGACCATAGCCAGGATGCCGCCGGTACGAGGATCGGTGACCACAACGGCTGCACGGCTGCCCGCCAGCAGGGTTTCGATATACTGCTGAAGTTTAAGATCGAGCGTCAGATAGACGTCATGCCCCGCCTGAGGAGGCACTTCTTTCAGCTGGCGGATCACGCGGCCGCGGTTGTTAACTTCAACCTCTTCATAGCCGGTTTGCCCGTGCAGAACGTCTTCGTAGTAACGTTCGATCCCCAGCTTACCGATATCGTGCGTAGCAGCGTAGTTGGCCAGCTTGCCGTCTTTATCAAGGCGGTCGACGTCTTTGTCGTTAATCTTGGAAACGTAGCCAATCACATGCGTTAGCGCGGAGCCGTAGGGATAGTAGCGACGCTTATATCCTTTCACTTCCACGCCGGGGAAACGGTACTGATTCACCGCAAAGCGGGCTACCTGGACTTCCGTAAGATTGGTTTTAACCGGAATCGAGGTGAAGCGGTGAGAGCGGGCGCGCTCTTTTTTGAAGGCCGCGATATCGTCATCGTTAAGGTCGACAACGCTTTTCAGCGCTTCCAGCGTATCCTGCACATTATCGACTTTTTCCGGCATCATCTCGATTTGATAGATGGTGCGGTTCAACGCCAGCGGAGTGCCGTTACGATCGTAAATAATGCCGCGGCTGGGTGCGATAGGCACCAGCTTGATGCGGTTTTCGTTTGAACGCGTCTGGTAGTCGGTAAAGCGGACAATTTGCAGATTATAGAGGTTGGCAATCAGCACGCCGGTAAGCAGCAAAATCCCGGTAAAGGCGACCAGCGCCCGGCGCACAAACAGCGCGGACTCAGCCGTATAGTCGCGAAAAGAATTCTGTAGTTTCATCCGCTGCTTAATCTACCCTGGTCAGTCATTACTCGCGGTGATAGGGGTGGTTGGTAGTAATGCTCCACGCGCGATACAGGCTTTCTGCCACCAGTACCCGAACGAGCGGGTGGGGAAGCGTCAGCGCGGAGAGAGACCAACTTTGTTCAGCCGCCGCTTTGCAGGCAGGGGATAACCCTTCTGGTCCGCCAATCAACAGACTGACGTCACGACCATCCTGCTTCCAGCGCTCCAGTTCTTGCGCCAGCTGCGGCGTATCCCAGGGTTTACCTGGAATATCGAGGGTGACGATGCGGTTTTTGCCTGCGGCAGCCAGCATCAGTTCGCCCTCTTTATCGAGAATACGTTTGATATCGGCGTTCTTGCCGCGCTTACCGGCGGGAATTTCCACCAGCTCGAACGGCATGTCTTTTGGAAAACGACGCAAATATTCAGTAAAACCGGTTTGTACCCAGTCCGGCATTTTGGTGCCGACGGCGACCAGCTGCAACTTCACGCATTAACCCCAGAGTTTTTCCAGCTCATACAGGCGACGGCTCTCGTCCTGCATGACGTGGACAATCACATCGCCGAGGTCGACTACTACCCAGTCAGCCGTCGCTTCACCTTCAACACCCAGCGGTAACAGCCCTGCTGCACGCGATTCCTGAACCACGTGATCGGCAATTGAAACAACATGACGCGTCGATGTACCGGTGCAGATGATCATGCAGTCGGTAATACTGGATTTACCCTTAACGTCGATAGCGATGATGTCCTGACCTTTCAGGTCATCAATTTTGTCAATAACAAAATCCTGGAGTGCTTTACCCTGCAAGTTTTCCCCCTGGGGTGAATGAGATTGTAAAACTTTGAATTCGTAGCCAGACAGTATACCTGAACTCACGCCTGCGTCGGGACAAATGTCTCCGGCCGGGCTTTTGAAGGCGGGTATCATCCCACCCTCCGCCTGAGATTGCATTGCCATTTTTGTAAAACAATTTCTGTAAAGCAACGATCGGCGGGAAAGTCTGGCAGCGGAGAATAACAGTATGGCTTACCCTGTCAAGGCAGGATAAACAATAAGCCGCTTTTTATGCTCTCCGGCTATTCATCTGCGCTTTTCTGGTACAAACCGTGCGCATGGATATAGGCCAGCACCGGGGTTGGCAGCAGATCGTCACACGCTAAACCCTGCTGTAAACGCTCGCGAATGAGGGTTGCAGAGATATCGAACCACGGCGTTTCCGCCAGATAGATCTTCCCGGCAGGCTGGTTGTGAAGATCTTCAACATTATCGGTGAGATGGTCTTCCAGCCACTGCTGGTACTGCTCTTCGCGCATGGTCAGCGGATAGCCAGGACGGCGGCAGACGAGCAGGTGGCTGTTCTCCAGAATGGTTTCATACTGATGCCACGTAGGGAAATTCAGCAGGGAATCCTGGCCGATGATAAAAGCCAGCGGCTGGTCTGGTCCTTGTTCGGCGCGCCACTCCTGAAGCGTCTGAGACGTCCAGGAGGGCGTGTCGCGACGCAGCTCACGCTCGTCAAGGCGGAATAGCGGTTTATCTGCGATGGCAAGTGCAAGCATCTCTTTTCGCTGCTCGCTGGTCGCCTCGGGCTGTGGACGATGGGGCGGGACATTGTTGGGCATGATGGTGACGCGCTGAAGTCCGATCAGATTCGCCAGAATTTCAACCGGCTTCAGATGGCCGTAATGTACCGGGTCGAAGGTGCCGCCATATAAGGCCTGTAAAGAATGCATACTATCCATCAATAAAAACGTCTGCCAGCGCCTTGTGGCAGAGCAGCAGAGAAAGGCTTTCCAGCTCCGCCCAGACCGATTGGCCGTAATATTGTTTTAACGTGAGCTCAGCGCGCATCAGAAGCTGCACAGCCTGACGAAGCTGTTCATGACTCAGGCGGTTGACGGCCTCGGTGGTCAAAGCGCGGCGATTTTGCCACACGCGGTGTTTATCAAACAGCGAACGCAGCGGCGTATGGGCAGACTGACGCTTGAGCGTAATCAGCAGCAGCAA
This sequence comes from Enterobacter sp. WP_7_1, assembly GCF_003688535.1. Lineage (NCBI taxonomy): Bacteria > Pseudomonadati > Pseudomonadota > Gammaproteobacteria > Enterobacterales > Enterobacteriaceae > Enterobacter > Enterobacter sp. WP_7_1. The sequence goes on from NZ_REFK01000001.1 coordinate 379,924, forward strand.
TTCGCGCTGCAGCGTACGCAGCAGAATAACCGGTTCGCTCCCTTCGAGACGCAGCTGTTGCAGAATATGCAGGGCGCGTTTGCTCTTCGCCGACAGCAGCGCGTCCACCCAGTGGAACGGCGTGAAGTGCGCCGCGTCGTTAACGGCCTGCTCGACGCGCGGCAAGGTCAGCTTGCCATCCGGCCAGAGCAGGGAGAGTCTGTCCAGCGCCTGCGCCAGGGCCAGCAGGTTACCTTCATAGCAGTAGCAGAGCAGCTGATTCGCAGCATCATCCAGCTGAAGGTTGTTCTGCTTCGCTCTCGCTGCCACCCATTTGGGCAGATGCGCCTGTTCAGGCGTCTGACAGGTGACCTGCACCGCGTGGGCTGCGAGTTGGGTGAACCACGCCGCATTTTCCTGCGCTTTGGTGAGCTTGTTGCCGCGCACAATCAGCAGCAGATCGCTGTGAAGCAGGCTGACCAGCGTCGCCAGCTGTTCATTGATGGCCGCGTTAGGGCCGTTCTCCGGCAGCAGGATCTGAATAGTCTGGCGCGACGCAAAAAGGCTCATCGCCTGACAGAGTGAGAAGAGGGCATTCCAGTCGGTGTTGTTATCCAGCTGGACGGTGTGGTGTTCATCGAAGCCCTGAGAGGCGGCCTCATGCCGCACGGCATCCAGGCTTTCCTGAAGTAATAACGGATCGTTTCCAAGAAGCAGATACGCCGCGCGCAGCCCTTCTTTGAGCTGCGCGCGGAGTTGTTCAGGATACAGCCTGATCATCATTTACCCAGAGAGTTAGCAGCAGGAAGCGTGCCGGCAACCGGTTTTTCAACAATGTCAGAGCCTTGTCTGGTAGACGCTGCAATAGCTGGCAGTTTGCGGATCAGCTGTTCTGCCACCTTGTCGTACATTTCGTTGATGATAATCTGCTGTTCGGCATCTTTTGCCAGCGCCGTCTGCGGGTTATCGAAGAACGAACGGTACACTTTAGCGCTGATTGGGTAGATGTCTTTGCCTGGGATCAGAACGGCTGCATTGACCGTCATAACCATCTGGTATTCAGCGGTACGACCATCCTGGAAGATAGATGCCGTATCTTTGCCGAGAGTCATCCCCAGGACACGCAGAGAGGGAATGTCCTGGCGCAGCGTTTGTTTCTCAACAAGCTCAACGCCGTTCAGACGCAGCTGATTACGAATTGCCCGGCTGAGTGGACCATTCGGATCTGATGAGTCGAAAATCATCGTTTTCATCTCAGCAGGCACCGCCGTGGTATTGCGCAGGTGCCAGCCACAGCCGGCGGTGACAAGCACCGCCAGTGATAAGAGTATTGTTGCCAGTTGTCGCACGTTTCCTCCCGCGCTTAGCCAACGACCAGATTGAGCAGTTTACCCGGTACGTAGATCACTTTACGTACGGTAACGCCCTCAAGATATTTTGCGACCAGAGGTTCCTGGCCCGCGCGCTCGCGAACCTGTTCTTCGGTTGCATCGACCGCCACGGTAATTTTACCGCGGACTTTGCCGTTTACCTGGACCACAACCAGCGTCGTGTTTTCCACCATCGCTGATTCGTCTGCCACTGGCCACGGCGCGTTGTCGATATCGCCTTCGCCTTTCAGCTCCTGCCACAGGGTAAAGCTAACGTGCGGAGTGAACGGATTCAGCATGCGAACAACAGCAAGCAGCGCTTCACGCATTAAGGCACGATCCTGCTCGCCGTCCTGCGGAGCCTTCGCCAGCTTGTTCATCAGTTCCATAATAGCCGCAATTGCGGTATTGAAGGTCTGACGACGACCAATATCATCGGTCACTTTCGCAATCGTTTTATGAACATCACGACGCAGTGCCTGCTGATCTTCAGTCAGTGCGGCGGCGTTAAGCGCCGGGGCATCGCCCAGTGCAGTGTGTTCGTAAACCAGTTTCCAGACGCGTTTCAGGAAGCGGTTCGCCCCTTCCACGCCGGACTCCTGCCATTCCAGGGTCATGTCCGCCGGAGAGGCAAACATCATGAACAGACGCACGGTATCCGCACCGTAACGCTCAACCATCACCTGCGGATCGATACCGTTGTTTTTCGACTTGGACATCTTGCTCATGCCGGTGTAGACCAGTTCATGACCTTCGGCGTCTTTCGCCTTAACGATACGGCCCTTCTCGTCACGCTCGACGATCGCATCAACCGGTGAAACCCAGTTACGCTCGCCGTTGGCACCAACGTAATAGAACGCATCTGCCAGTACCATGCCCTGACACAGCAGCTGTTTTGCTGGTTCGTCAGAGTTCACCATGCCTGCATCGCGCATCAGTTTGTGGAAGAAGCGGAAGTAGAGCAGGTGCATGATGGCGTGTTCGATGCCACCGATGTAGATATCTACCGGCAGCCAGTAGTTTGCCGCATCGGAATCGAGCATACCGTCCTGATACTGCGGGCAGGTGTAGCGCGCGTAGTACCAGGATGATTCCATAAAGGTGTCAAAGGTGTCGGTTTCACGCAGCGCAGGCTGTCCGTTGACGGTGGTTTTTGCCCACTCCGGATCGGCTTTGATCGGGCTGGTGATACCGTCCATGACCACGTCTTCCGGCAGGATCACCGGCAGCTGATCTTCCGGGGTTGGCATCACGGTGCCATCTTCCAGCGTCACCATCGGGATTGGCGCACCCCAGTAACGCTGACGGGACACGCCCCAGTCGCGCAGACGGAAGTTAACTTTACGCTCGCCCACGCCCAGAGAGGCCAGCTTATCGGCGATGGCGTTGAAGCCCTCTTCGAAGCTGAGACCGCTAAATTCACCGGAGTTGAACAGGGTGCCTTTTTCAGTCAGCGCGTGTTCAGACAGGTCTGGTTCTGAACCGTCAGCCGCCAGGATAACAGGCTTGATGGACAGGCCATATTTGGTTGCAAATTCGTAGTCGCGCTGGTCGTGACCCGGAACAGCCATCACGGCGCCTGTGCCGTATTCCATCAGAACGAAGTTGGCGGCCCAGACAGGGATTGCTTCGCCAGTCAGTGGGTGAATGGCTTTAAAGCCGGTATCAACCCCTTTTTTCTCCATCGTCGCCATGTCGGCTTCGGCCACTTTGGTGTTGCGGCACTCGTCGATGAAGGTGGCCAGCTCCGGATTGTTTTCCGCTGCTTTCTGCGCCAGCGGGTGACCTGCGGCTACGGCCAGGTAGGTCGCGCCCATGAAGGTGTCCGGACGGGTGGTGTAGACAGTCAGGGGCTGGTCGTAGTTCTCAACGGTGAAGGTAATCTCCACGCCTTCAGAACGGCCGATCCAGTTGCGCTGCATGGTCTTAACGGTATCTGGCCAGTGATCCAGGTTATCCAGATCGTTCAGCAGCTCATCAGCGTAAGCGGTGATTTTGATAAACCACTGTGGGATCTCTTTACGCTCAACTTTGGTGTCACAGCGCCAGCAGCAGCCGTCGATAACCTGTTCGTTCGCGAGAACGGTCTGGTCGTTCGGACACCAGTTAACGGCAGAGGTCTTCTTATATACCAGGCCTTTTTTGTACAGCTCGGTGAAGAACTTCTGCTCCCAGCGATAGTATTCCGGGGTACAGGTTGCCAGCTCGCGGCTCCAGTCATAGCCAAAGCCCAGCATTTTGAGCTGGTTTTTCATGTACGCGATGTTGTCGTACGTCCAAGGTGCCGGTGCGGTGTTGTTTTTGACCGCCGCGCCTTCCGCAGGTAGACCGAACGCATCCCAGCCGATAGGCTGCAGAACGTTTTTGCCCAGCATGCGCTGGTAGCGTGCAATCACATCGCCGATGGTGTAGTTACGCACATGGCCCATGTGTAGTCGACCAGAAGGATAGGGAAGCATCGACAGGCAGTAATACTTCTCTTTGCTCTCGTCTTCGGTTACTTCAAAGGTGCGCTTCTCGTCCCAGTGTTGCTGGACTTTTGATTCTATCTCTTCCGGGCGGTATTGCTCTTGCATGGCAGCCAGTGGTCCTGTTTTCAATACAGCTACAAATGTAGCCAATGGATGTGGTAATTCAGATCCGCATAGCATAGCCCAAACGCCCGCGTCAAAACAGCCTTTCGCACAAATGCGCTTTGCAGGAATTTACCGGGTCTGTGCTTCACCTGACAAAGCGGCGATGAAATAAGGTCTATTATTAGAAATAGTTACTTACCCGGGAGGCAAAATGATGAACAAGGTTGCTCAATTTTACCGCGAACTGGTGGCGACACTGACGGAACGGCTGCGTAACGGCGAGCGAGATATCGACGCGCTGGTGGAGCAGGCGCGTGCCCGCGTGACGCAAACGGGTGAGTTAACGCGAACCGAGGTGGAAGAGGTGACGCGCGCCGTGCGTCGCGATCTGGAAGAGTTCGCGCGCAGCTACCAGGAGAGCCAGGAGGAGGTCACGGACAGCGTTTTTATGCGAGTGATTAAAGAGAGCCTGTGGCAAGAGCTGGCCGACATCACGGATAAAACGCAGCTGGAATGGCGCGAGGTCTTTCAGGATTTGAACCATCACGGTGTTTATCACAGTGGTGAGGTGGTCGGCTTGGGAAATCTTGTGTGCGAGAATTGCCACCATCATATTGCGGTGTATACACCGGATGTTCTACCGATGTGCCCGAAATGCGGCCACGATCAGTTCCAGCGCCGGCCGTTTGAGCCCTAGAAAAGCAAAACTGTTTGCACCCTCTCCCCGTGGGAGAGGGTTGGGGTGAGGGCATCAGGCCGCACTATAGTAAGCAAGTCTCTCCGCCAGCAAATCCACAAACGCCTCGCGATCAATGTCCACCATCACCGTGGTGTTCGCTTTATTCCCCGTCAGCGAGTAGTAATCCACCACCGTCATTCCCTGGGTGTATTTTCCCTGCGTCTCAACGCCAACCCATCTGTCCACCGTGGTGAACATCTCCGGCTTCAATAGCCAGGCAATGGTGCACGGGTCGTGCAGCGGCGCGCCGTGGAAGCCCCACTTCTCGGCTTTGTGATACTCCATAAAGAAGTCGAGCAGCTCGGCCACGGTTGTCGCAACCGGGTTGCCCACCGAGCGGAAACGCTCAATATCGTCCGCCATAATCTGCGCGCGGTGGGTAACGTCCAGTCCGGCCATCACAATAGGCAAGCCGGACTGGAAGACGATTTCCGCCGCTTCCGGGTCGACAAAGATGTTGAACTCCGCCGCAGGCGTCCAGTTCCCCAGCCCCATGGCCCCGCCCATAATCACAATACGGGCAATTTTATTATGCAGCTCAGGATGGCTGTTCAGCAGCAGCGCAACGTTGGTTTGCGGTCCGGTTGCCACCAGCGTTACCGGTTCCGCGCTTTCGCGCAGCACCTTCGCCATCAGCTCCACGGCGGTACAGTTTTGCGGCGTGAAACCCGGCTCCGGCAGTGCCGGACCGTCCAGCCCGCTTTCACCATGAACGCTGTCGGCAATAATCAGCTCGCGCATCAGCGGCTTCACGGCCCCGCCGGCGACAGGAATATCGGTGCGTTTGAGCAGCGTGAGCATGCGCAGCACGTTGCGCAGGGTTTTGTCTGGCGTCTGGTTTCCGGCGGATGAGGTGACGGCTTTCACGTCGAGTTCAGGGGAGGCAAGTGCAAGGACGAGCGCGATCGCGTCGTCATGACCCGGATCGCAATCGAGAATAATAGGCTGTCCCATAGCGTTCTCCATACGTAGCGTTATTTTGTGACAAGGTTAACGCTGCAATGTGACGCCGACGAGAGGAAGTGAGTGAAAGCGTGAAGCAGTGCGCAATCCGCAGATTGCGCACCGGGAAGATTAGTGCAGGATTTTGGCGAGGAAGTCTTTCGCACGCTCGGATTTCGGGTTAGCGAAGAACTCTTCTTTCGGTGAGTCTTCGACAATTTTCCCTTCGTCCATAAAGATCACGCGGTTGGCCACTTTACGGGCGAAGCCCATTTCGTGGGTCACCACCATCATGGTCATCCCTTCGTGAGCCAGCTCGACCATCACGTCCAGCACTTCGTTGATCATCTCTGGATCGAGCGCCGACGTTGGCTCATCAAACAGCATTGCCACCGGATCCATACACAGCGCGCGGGCGATCGCCACACGCTGCTGTTGGCCGCCAGAAAGCTGTGCCGGGAACTTATCGGCATGCGCCGAAAGCCCAACGCGTTCCAGGAGTTTCAGACCTTTCTCGCGCGACGCTTTTTTATCACGCTTAAGCACTTTTACCTGCGCCAGCGTCAGGTTCTCAATAATGGAGAGGTGAGGGAACAGCTCAAAGTGCTGGAACACCATGCCAACATGAGAGCGAAGCTGAGCGAGGTTGGTTTTCTTGTCGTTGACCCTGGTGCCGTTGACGACAATCTCACCCTGCTGCACCGGCTCCAGTCCGTTGACGGTTTTGATCAGCGTCGATTTACCGGAGCCGGACGGCCCGCACACCACCACCACGTCACCTTTTTTCACTTCGGTGGAGCAGTCGGTCAGCACCTGAAAGTGCCCATACCATTTAGAAACATTTTTCAGGGAAATCATTATACCGTCCTTTTCTTCAGCCAGCTGACCAACAGCGACGCGCTTAAACTAATCACAAAATAGACCGCACCCGCGAAGAGCACCATCTCGACCTGCGTACCATCACGTTCACCGATGGTTGACGCGGTACGGAAGAAGTCTGCCAGACTCAGAACGTAGACCAGGGAGGTATCCTGGAACAGCACGATGCCCTGGGTCAGCAGGAGCGGAACCATGGCGCGAAACGCCTGCGGCAGAATAATGAGCTGCATGGACTGCCAGTGCGTCATCCCCAGCGCCAGCGCAGCGCTGGATTGCCCGCGGGAAATACTCTGAATGCCCGCTCGGATAATCTCCGAGTAGTAAGCGGCCTCGAACATTGAGAACGCCACCATGGCGGAGATCAGACGGATATCGGTTTTCGGCGACAGCCCCAGCACGTTCTGCAGGAAGCCGGGCACAATCAGGTAAAACCACAGCAGCACCATCACCAGCGGGATGGAGCGGAACACGTTAACGTAGGCGGTCGCAAACCAGGCGAACGGCTTAAAGCTCGACAGGCGCATGACGGCCAGCAGGGTACCCCAGACGATACCAATGATGATGGCGATAACGGTGATTTTTAAGGTAATCACCAGGCCATCAAGCAGGTAAGGCATGGATGGAACGATAGAACTCCAGTCAAATTCGTACATTATTTGCCCCCCAGATTACCCGGCAGGCGGATTTTGCGTTCAACCAGGTTCATCACCAGCATGATGAAAGCGTTAATCAGAACATACGCGAGCGTGATCGCGGTGAAGGATTCCCACGCGTGAGCGGAGTAATCCAGCAGCTTGCCCGCCTGCGCGGCCATATCGACCAGGCCGATGGTTGAGGCGATGGCCGAGTTTTTCACCAGGTTCATCATCTCAGAGGTCATTGGTGGAACGATAACGCGGTAGGCGTTAGGCAGCAGCACGTAGCGGTAGGTTTGGGGCAGCGTCAGGCCCATTGCCAGGCCCGCGTTTTTTTGTCCACGCGGCAATGACTGAATGGCGGCACGCACCTGCTCGCAAACGCGCGCAGCGGTAAACAGCCCCAGACACATCATGGAGGAGACAAAGAACTGCACGTTCGGATCCAGTTCCGACTTGAACCACATGCCAATATTTTCGGGCAGCAGTTCAGGGATGACCAGATACCAGGTAAAGAATTGCACGATCAGCGGAACGTTACGGAACAGTTCCACATACAGGGTGCCAAGCGTTGAAAGAAAACGGTTAGGGACGGTGCGCAGAATACCGAACAAAGAACCGACAAGAAACGCGATGATCCACGCCGTTATCGATAATGCCACGGTGACCTGAAAGCCGCTCCATAGCCAGCCAAGATAGGTGGTGTTGCCGAACGGGGCTTGTTGCAGGAATATGCCCCAGTTCCAGTCTATTGACATAATAAACTCCAGAAAAAAAAGGGTAGCAGCGCTACCCTCGAAGATTGGTGAGAAGCTCATTTTTCGCGCTGAGTGGGGAACGACCACTCAACGTATAGTCTGTCCATGCTTCCCGACAATCGAGAGGGCAGGAGATCCCACCCCTGTTGTTCTAATTAGTTAAGAGCCTTGTCATTTGGAGATTTGAACAGCGCTTTCATGTCGTCAGACAGTTCAAAATTCATGTTCAGGTTTTTTGGTGGAATCGGGTTCTTGAACCACTTGTCGAACCATTTTTCGGCTTCGCCGGAGGTCTGCACCTGAGCGATGGTGTCATCGATCAGCTTTTTGAACTGCGGATCGTCTTTACGCAGCATACAGCCGTAGGCTTCTTTGGACTGCGCGGTACCGACGATATCCCAGTTGTCTGGTTTTTTCGCTTTCGCACGTTCGCCCGCCAGCAGGGCGTCATCCATCATAAACGCGACGGCACGACCGCTTTCCAGGGTACGGAAGGAGTCGCCATGGTCTTTCGCGCTGATGATGCGCATATCCATTTTCTTCTCGTCGTTCAGCTTGTGCAGCAGCACTTCTGACGTGGTACCGGAGGTCACAACAACCGCTTTGCCTTTCAGGTCAGCGAAGTCTTTGATCTCACCGCCTTTCTTCGTCAGCAGACGGGTGCCCACGACAAAGATAGTGTCAGAGAAGGCAGCCTGTTTCTGGCGCTCGAGGTTATTGGTGGTGGAGCCACACTCGAAGTCAAAGGTGCCGTTTTGCAGCAGTGGAATACGGTTCTGTGAAGTGATTGGGATCAGCTTCACCTGCAGGTCAGGTTTGTTCAGCTTTTTCTTCACAGCTTCAACGATGGCGTTGGAGTAATCCTGTGAATAGCCCACGACTTTTTGCGTGTTGTCGTAGTAAGAGAACGGGACTGAAGATTCACGGTGGCCGACCACGATCACGCCGTTTTTGGCAATCTTGTCGAGAGTGCTGCCTGCTGCAGGCGCATCTTCAGCGTGAACCACGCCTGCAGACATTCCCATAACCAGCATTGCTGTGGCCAGTTTACGTAATTGCATACCCAACTCCTTTTTTATCAGCGCCAGAGACGCTTTGATACCCATTGTGATGTTGTTATATCTCGCGCAGTGCGAGTGCAGTGTTATGCAAGCTTGTTAACATTTAGTCTGGCTTAATGTAAAGATTTTGCTGCGTTATTGTTTATTTTTGCGAAGCGCGCCGCACCAATCAGAGGCAAATATCTCCCGTTGCACCGTTTCGGTGCTACCGATGATCTACGCTGGTGCGACAAAGTTGCACGTTAAGCCAAACTGCGTTTACCTGAATAAACAAAGCAATAGCCGTGCCAGAATGGGAGTCTGGAGAAAATTGTCGGGTGGCGGCAACGCCTTACCCGACCTACAGCATGGGAAACCAGGCCGGGTAAGCGTCAGCGCCACCCGGCAACAGAAGGGAAGGTTTTATTTACGACGCTGACGCAGGCTCATCAGCACTGCGCCAAAGCCGAACAGCACGGTCAGTATCCACAGCGGCCAGTTGCCGGTGCGCGCGTATGGCGTCAGCCCCGTGGTTGGCGTGACTTTAGTGGTCAGTACCTCACGGGTAAACTGCGGGATCATCGCCTGAATCTCGCCCTGCGGACCAATCACGGCGGTGATGCCGTTGTTGGTGCTGCGCAGCAGCGGACGCGCCAGCTCCAGGGAGCGCATACGTGCCATCTGGAAGTGCTGCCACGGGCCGATTGACTTACCAAACCACGCATCGTTGGAGATGGTCAGCAGGTAGTCAGTATCCGGGCGGAAGTTATCGCGTACCTGCTCGCCGAGAATGATTTCGTAGCAGATGGCCGCCGTCAGGGCCAGGCCGTGCGCGTGCAGCTGAGGCTGTACGTACGGGCCGCGGCTGAAAGAGGACATCGGCAGGTCAAAGAACGGGGCCAGCGGGCGCAGAATCGACTCCAGCGGGACAAATTCACCAAACGGCACCAGATGATTCTTGTTGTACCGGTCAGTGGAGTGATAGCTGTACTCGCTATCTTTCCCGAGCGTAATGATGCTGTTGTAGGTGTCGTAGCGGTTCTGCTGATTCAGACGTGCATCGACAATCCCGGTGATCAGCGTGCTGCCGCGCGCCAGCAGCAGGTCGTTCATCATGTTGAGGAACGGCTGCTGATTAATTTCCAGATCGGGGATTGCAGATTCCGGCCAGATAATCAGCTGGGATTTACCCATCACCTCTTCGGTGGCGTTGGCGTAGATCTTCAGCGTATTCAGCAGCTCTTTCTCATCCCATTTCATAGACTGCGGGATATTCCCCTGCACCATGGAAACCTGCATGGCGCGCTCTGGCTCAGGCGTGAACCACTGGATATAGCGCAGCGGGAAAGGCAGGGCAAACAGCACCAGCGCTACAGCCAGCGGCTTCCAGCAGCGTGTGACCAGCGCTAATACCAGCAGGCCGCTCACCACCATCAGCAGGAAGTTGATGGCCTCAACGCCCATTACCGGTGCCAGCCCTTTCAGGGGGCCATCAATCTGGCTGTAGCCAAACTGCAGCCACGGGAAGCCCGTCAGCACCCAGCCTCGCAGGAACTCGGTTATTTGCCAGACCACCGGTGCGGCAATAGCGAGGCGCAGCCAGGTGGTTTTTGGCCACAGGCGAGAAAGGATGCCGGCGAACAGGCCGGTATAGAGCGAGAGATACGCGGCGAGCAATACCACCAGGAAGACGTTTACCGGGCCAGGCATACCGCCAAACTGGGCGATGCTGACATAAACCCAGTTGATGCCTGAGCCAAACAGCCCCAGCCCCCAGAAGTAACCGATGGCAGCAGCCTGTACCGGACGACGATTCAGGGTCAGGCCCTGAAGCCCCATCAGGGAGAGAATGGCCGCGGGCCAGATATCGTAAGGAGAGAAAGCCAGCGTACCGCTGGCTCCAAGTAACAGCGCCAGAAGCAAACGGACGCGCTGGCGTTCAAGCAGTGGGGCAAATGCCATTTACATTAATCTTCCAGTTTTGGCACCGGTGAGTCGTCCGGCGTTCTGACGTGAACCTGTATGATACGTCGGCTGTCGGCCATTGCCACTTTGAACTGGTAACCGTCGATGTCAACGGTCTCACCGCGCGCCGGGAGGTGACCAAAGGCCTGCATCACCAGCCCGCCAATGGTATCGACCTCTTCATCGCTGAAGTGGGTACCGAAGGCGTCGTTGAAGTCCTCAATCGAGGCCAGCGCACGCACGGTCCAGGTGTGGCGGCTAAGCTGACGGAAGTCGATATCTTCTTCTTCGTCGTACTCGTCTTCGATTTCGCCCACGATCAGCTCAAGAATATCCTCGATCGTGACCAGACCGGAAACGCCACCAAACTCATCAATAACAATCGCCATGTGGTAACGCTGAGAGCGAAACTCTTTCAGCATCCGATCCACACGTTTACTCTCCGGCACAACCACGGCCTGGCGTAACACTTTTTCCATGCTGAAGGCTTCGGCATCGCTGCGCATAAACGGCAGCAGATCTTTGGCCATCAAAATCCCTTCGATGTGATCTTTGTCTTCGCTGATGACCGGGAAACGCGAGTGGGCGGATTCGATGATCACATCGAGGCACTCGTCCAGCGTCTGGTTACGTTTCAGGGTGATCATCTGCGAGCGGGGGATCATGATATCGCGAACGCGCTGGTCGGCGATGTCCATAACCCCTTCGAGCATTTCGCGCGTATCTTCGTCGATAAGGTCGTTCTGCCCGGAATCACGAATCAGCTCCAGCAGTTCATCACGGTTTTTGGGTTCGCCGTGGAAAAGCTGGTTCAGAATGAGGGAGAAAAATCCCTTTTTACTGGTTGTCGTGTCGCTACTGTGTGAATTGTCGTCGCTCATGGCGTTTGTTAAGGGTTCTCTTGTTAGTTCAACGTTTACCGCCACGCGATGTCCTTTCGTGGCGGCATGTGAGTCAGTCAGGTGACGGACTATTCTTTCTCGGCAATGTACGGATCCTCATAGCCCAGAGCAAGCATTATCTCTGTCTCGAGGGACTCCATCTCTTCCGCTTCGTCATCTTCAATGTGATCGTAGCCGAGCAGATGCAGGCTGCCGTGTACCACCATATGCGCCCAGTGGGCCTCAAGCGGCTTTTGCTGTTCTTTAGCTTCCTGCTCAACCACCTGACGGCAGATGATCAGATCGCCCAGCAGCGGCATCTCAATGCCCGGCGGCGCTTCGAATGGGAAAGAGAGCACGTTGGTCGGCTTATCTTTCCCGCGATAGGTCAGGTTAAGCTCATGGCTTTCTGCTTCATCCACCAGGCGAATCGTCACTTCTGATTCTTCCTGAAACTGAGGAATAACGGCATCCAGCCATTTCTGAAACTGTGCCTCATCTGGCATGCCGGAATTGTCTTCACAGGCCAGCTGTAAATCGAGGATCACCTGACTCATTTCTGTTCTTGCTCCTGCGCTTCGCGCTTACGTTCTGCGGCCAGTTCGGCCTTACGCTTCTGATCCGCCTCTTCCCAGGCTTCATAGGCGTTGACGATACGCGCGACCACCGGGTGGCGTACCACGTCTTCACTGTGGAAGAAGTTAAAGCTGATTTCGTCGACCTCGGCCAGCACCTCAATGGCGTGGCGCAGGCCTGATTTGGTGCTGCGCGGCAGGTCGATCTGGGTAACGTCACCGGTGATGACCGCTTTCGAGTTAAAGCCGATACGCGTCAGGAACATCTTCATCTGTTCGATGGTGGTGTTCTGGCTCTCATCAAGAATGATGAACGCATCGTTCAGCGTACGACCGCGCATGTAGGCGAGCGGGGCAACTTCAATAACGTTACGCTCAATGAGCTTCTCGACCTTCTCAAAGCCCAGCATTTCGAACAGCGCATCGTATAAGGGACGCAGATACGGGTCGACCTTCTGGCTCAGATCGCCCGGCAGGAAGCCGAGTTTTTCACCCGCTTCGACGGCAGGGCGGGTCAGCAGGATGCGACGGATCTCCTGGCGTTCCAGCGCATCTACCGCAGCGGCAACGGCAAGATAGGTTTTACCCGTCCCCGCCGGCCCCACCCCGAAGGTGATGTCGTGGTCGAGGATATTGGCGATGTACTGCGCCTGATTTGGCGTACGCGGCTTAATGACGCCACGTTTGGTCTTGATATTGATTGCCTTACCGTAGTCCGGCACGCTTTCCGCGCTTTGCTCAAGCACGCGCGCCTCTTTAATGGCGAGGTGAATTTGTTCCGGTTCGATATCCTGAATTTCGCCGCGCATGGGGGATGTATCGACATACAGGCTACGCAGAATGTCCGCAGCGGCGTTGACGCAGATAGGGCGTCCGGTAAGTTTGAAATGATTATCGCGACGATTGATTTCGATACCCAGACGTCGCTCCAGTTGTTTGATGTTGTCATCAAACGGCCCGCACAGGCTCAGCAGGCGAGCGTTGTCTGCTGGCTCAAGGCTAATTTCACGCGTATCTATATTCAAACTGTTCCTCTTTAATTGGTTAACTGACCCATTGCGATAGGGCGTAATAAAACGGTCATTACCGAAATTATTCACGCCACAGAATAAAGGCGCAAGCGTTGCGGAAGATATTGGGGACGATGAGAGGAAATACAAGGCCTGCCGGAAAGGCAGGCCAGGAGGATTAAGGCTGGTAAATCCCCACGCCAGAATCGTTTTCTTTGCGGGTACGAGAGATCACGGATTCCGGTGACTCGGCAATACGCAGGCCCATTTCGTCCTCGGTGCGTACCAGCTTAGCGCGCAGCGAGTTGGTCAGCACTTCGACAATCTCGACGTCCACGAATTTACCGATCATATCCGGGGTGCCTTCAAAGTTCACCACGCGGTTGTTTTCGGTACGACCGGAGAGTTCCATAATGCTCTTGCGGGAGGTGCCTTCCACCAGAATGCGCTGAACGGTGCCGAGCATACGGCGGCTCCACGCGTTGGCCTGCTGGTTAATACGCTCCTGCAGAATATACAGACGCTGCTTTTTCTCTTCTTCCGGCACATCGTCAACCATATCGGCCGCAGGTGTTCCAGGACGCGCAGAGAAGATGAAGCTGTAGCTGACGTCAAAATTCACTTCACCGATGAGCTTCATGGTGCGCTCGAAGTCATCAGCGGTTTCGCCAGGGAAGCCGACGATAAAGTCGGAGCTGATCTGGATATCCGGACGCGCTTCACGCAGCTTACGAATGGTGGACTTGTACTCCAGCACCGTATGCGGGCGGCCCATCAGGTTCAGCACGCGGTCAGAGCCACACTGAATCGGCAGGTGCAGGAAGCTCACCAGCTCTGGCGTATCGCGATACACGTCAATGATGTCGTCGGTAAACTCCATCGGATGGCTGGTGGTAAAGCGAATGCGGTCTATACCGTCAATCGCGGCCACCAGACGCAGCAGCTCGGCAAAGCTGCCGGTGGTGCCGTCGTAGTTTTCCCCGCGCCAGGCGTTTACGTTCTGGCCCAGCAGGTTCACTTCGCGAACGCCCTGTGCGGCAAGCTGCGCAATTTCAAACAGAATATCATCTGCCGGACGGCTGACTTCTTCACCGCGGGTGTAAGGCACCACGCAGTAAGTGCAGTATTTGTTGCAGCCTTCCATGATGGAGACGAAGGCGGTCGGGCCATCTGCGCGCGGCTCCGGCAGACGGTCAAACTTTTCGATTTCCGGGAAGCTGACGTCAACGACCGGACTACGGTTGCCGCGAACCTGATTGATCATCTCCGGCAGGCGGTGAAGGGTCTGAGGGCCAAAGACAATATCCACATACGGGGCTCTCTGGCGGATCAGCTTACCTTCCTGCGACGCGACGCAGCCACCCACCCCGATGATCAGGTCCGGATTTTTTCGTTTGAGAAGCTTCCAGCGGCCTAACACGTGAAAGACTTTTTCCTGCGCTTTTTCACGAATCGAACAGGTGTTCAGCAGCAGTACGTCCGCTTCTTTCACATTTTCTGTCAGCTGGTATCCGTGGGTTGAATCCAGCAGATCGGCCATCTTGGATGAATCGTATTCGTTCATCTGACAGCCCCAGGTTTTTATATGGAGTTTTTTAGTCATCGACTTGCTCAGCTCAGGATTGCAAGCCGCGTATTGTAATGCTTTGGTGGGGTTGTGACCAGTATGAAGGTTATGTGTCTCAGGACCGCAAAAATCCGGTAAACTTAAGGGATTCTCCAATAAGGAAAATTGACCATGACACTCCTACACACCGAAGTTGCCGTTGTCGGCGGCGGTATGGTCGGCGGCGCGCTGGCGCTGGGGCTGGCGCAGCAGGGATTTGAGGTAACGGTAATTGAACAGGCTGCTCCGCCGGCCTTCGATCCCGCCAGCAAACCGGATGTGCGCATTTCCGCGATCAGCGCGGCATCCGTCGATCTGCTGCGCGGGCTGGGCGTCTGGGAGGCGGTGCTGGCGATGCGCGCCCATCCTTACAGTCGTCTTGAAACCTGGGAGTGGGAAAACGCCCACGTCGCGTTTGATGCCGCTGAGCTGAAGCTGCCGCGCCTGGGTTATATGGTGGAAAACAACGTGCTTCAGCAGACGCTCTGGCAGGCGCTGGAGGCGCACCCGAAGGTGACGCTGCGCGTTCCGGCGTCGATTAAGGCTCTGCATCCTCACGAGAGCGGGTATTTGCTGACGCTCGACAGCGGCGATGAACTGGCCGTGAAGCTCGTCGTCGGAGCGGACGGCGCTAACTCGCAGGTCAGACAGATGGCGGGAATTGGCGTTCATGCCTGGCAGTATGAGCAGTCCTGCATGCTGATTACCGTCGAGTGCGAGAATGCGCCGGGAGAAAGCACGTGGCAGCACTTTACGCCGAATGGCCCGCATGCATTTTTACCGCTGTTTGATAACTGGGCATCGCTGGTCTGGTACGACAAACCGGCGCGCATTCGCCAGCTGCAGGGGCTTTCAATGGAACAATTGCAGCGGGAAATCCGCCTGCACTTCCCGAGCCGTCTGGGCAACGTTACGCCGGTGGCTGCCGGGGCGTTTCCCCTCACGCGACGCCATGCTTTGCAGTATGCCCGTGAAGGGCTGGCGCTGGTGGGCGATGCGGCACATACCATTCATCCGCTGGCCGGGCAGGGCGTGAACCTGGGGTACCGTGATGTCGATGCGTTACTGGATGTGCTGGGCAGCGCCCGCGGGCACGCGGAAAACTGGGCCAGCCATCAGGTGCTGAAGCGTTATCAGACGCGACGCATGGCGGATAACTTTATTATGCAGTCGGGGATGGATCTGTTCTATGCCGGATTCAGCAATGACCTGGCCCCGGTGCGTATTCTGCGTAATATTGGATTGATGGCAGCGGAGCGTGCCGGTGGTCTGAAGCGTCAGGCGCTGAAATACGCCTTAGGACTCTAATCATTATTCCCTCTCCCAGTGGGAGAGGGCCAGGGTGAGGGCATCAGGCCGCACAATACTAACGACAAAAACAAAAAAGCCCGCAGAGCGGGCTTTTTTGTTACTTAAGTGGCTGGGGTGCAGGGATTCGAACCCCGGAATGCTGGTATCAGAAACCAGAGCCTTACCGCTTGGCGACACCCCAATTGCGTTAAACAAGCTGCTTAACGACTTTTTAAATTGGCTGGGGTACGAGGATTCGAACCTCGGAATGCCGGAATCAGAATCCGGTGCCTTACCGCTTGGCGATACCCCAACAATTTGTCTTGATTACCGAAAAATCGACAATCTTAATTTGGTGGCTACGACGGGATTCGAACCTGTGACCCCATCATTATGAGTGATGTGCTCTAACCAACTGAGCTACGTAGCCAGTACTGCAATCTTCGATGGCTGGGGTACCTGGATTCGAACCAGGGAATGCCGGTATCAAAAACCGGTGCCTTACCGCTTGGCGATACCCCAATACCGCGGAGAACCGCAAAATCGAAGAAATATGGCTGGGGTACCTGGATTCGAACCAGGGAATGCCGGTATCAAAAACCGGTGCCTTACCGCTTGGCGATACCCCATCCGTGCAACGCTTACCTGGGAATGGTGCGGGAGGCGAGACTTGAACTCGCACACCTTGCGGCGCCAGAACCTAAATCTGGTGCGTCTACCAATTTCGCCACTCCCGCAAAAAAGATGGTGGCTACGACGGGATTCGAACCTGTGACCCCATCATTATGAGTGATGTGCTCTAACCAACTGAGCTACGTAGCCATCTTTTTTCGCGTTACCTTATCGGCGTTGCGGGGCGCATTATGCGTATAGACCCTTGCAGCGTCAACACCTTTTTCAACGAAAATAGCCGGAATGTGACTGTTTGGTTAGGTTGCGAACAGCGTGACCGAATATTCGGCAATTATTGGTTATTAATCAGATTTAGGCGGTGAAATACGAGGCAAAAAAATCAGGCCCCTGAGGGGCCTGATTGCGATCTGAGTGATTATTTGTAGGCTGACTGGTGAACGCCTACCGCGCGTCCTGATGGATCGTTCATGGATTTGAAAGATTCATCCCATTCAATCGCTTTGGCAGAAGAGCAGGCAACGGACGGGCCACCCGGTACGCACTCCGCGGCGCTCGGTACCGGGAACAGCTCTTCAAAAATTTCACGGTACAGATAGGCCTCTTTCGAACCCGGCGTGTTGTACGGGAAGCGGAAGCTTGCGGTTTCCAGCTGTTGGTCAGAAACCTGTTTTGCCGCGACCTCTTTCAGGGTGTCGATCCAGCTATAGCCTACGCCATCAGAGAACTGCTCTTTCTGACGCCATGCTACGCTCGCCGGCAGGTAGGATTCAAAACATTCACGCAGGATATGTTTTTCCATTTTGCCGTTGCCGCACATCTTGTCCTGCGGGTTGATGCGCATCGCCACGTCGAGGAATTTCTTATCCAGGAACGGCACGCGCGCTTCCACGCCCCATGCGGACATCGCTTTGTTGGCACGCGCACAGTCAAACATATGCAGGGCCTGCAGCTTGCGCACGGTCTCTTCGTGCAGCTCTTTGGCGTTCGGCGCCTTATGGAAGTACAGGTAGCCGCCAAACACTTCGTCAGAACCTTCGCCGGAGAGCACCATTTTGATGCCCATCGCTTTGATCTTACGCGACATCAGGTACATCGGGGTCGAGGCGCGGATGGTGGTCACGTCATAGGTTTCAATGTGATAGATCACATCGCGGATCGCATCCAGACCTTCCTGCACGGTGAAATGAATCTCATGGTGCACGGTGCCGAGGTGGTTTGCCACTTCCTGCGCGGCTTTCAGGTCAGGTGCGCCTTCCAGGCCAACGGCAAAAGAGTGCAGCTGTGGCCACCAGGCTTCTGAGCGCTCCTGATCTTCCACGCGACGGGCCGCGAATTTCTTGGTGATCGCGGAGATCACGGAGGAGTCCAGACCGCCGGAGAGCAGCACGCCATAGGGCACGTCGGACATCAGGTGGCTTTTCACGGAATCTTCCAGTGCCTGACGCAGTTCGGCTTTGTCCGTGACGTTGTCTTTTACTGCATCATAGTCGAACCAGTCGCGCTGGTAATAGGAGCGGATCTCGCCGTCTTTGCTCCACAGATAGCTGCCCGCCGGGAACTCTTTAATGGTGCGGCATACCGGCACCAGGGCTTTCATTTCAGAGGCGACGTAGAAGTTGCCGTGCTCATCGTGGCCCATGTACAGCGGGATAATGCCGATATGGTCACGGCCAATCAGGTAAGCGTCTTTTTCGCTGTCGTACAGGGCGAAGGCAAACATGCCCTGCAGGTCGTCCAGGAACTCGGGCCCTTTCTCCTGATACAGCGCCAGGATCACTTCACAGTCAGAACCGGTCTGGAACGCGTAGCGGTCGCCATATTCGGCGCGCAGCGCCTGGTGGTTGTAGATTTCACCGTTGACAGCCAGCGCGTGCGTTTTTTTCTCGTTATACAGCGGCTGTGCACCGGCGTTGACGTCAACAATAGACAGACGTTCGTGAGCCAGAATCGCTTTGTCACTGGCGTAAACGCCTGACCAGTCCGGGCCGCGATGGCGCATCAGGCGGGACAGTTCGAGTGCTTTTTTACGCAGTTCGCCCGCGTCAGTTTTAATATCCAGTACGCCAAAAATTGAACACATAACCTTCTCCGTTAACCCTGTTGCTTTGTAATGTTGCTTGCTTATGAAAATGCCGCAAAGGGACAGGGCGCGCAAGCGTTTTACGGGTGAAAACGCAAATAGTGCAATAGTGATTGCGGAATAGTGAAAAAAGAGTACGCCATAAATTCTTTTATTGATGATTATGCAATGAAATGTGCTTTTTGTTAGATGAGGCTTTATTTTTGTAGGCCATAAATGAAAAACCACGCCCTGAGGCGTGGTTCGGTATCAGATGATGTCGATTTCATCGACGGAGGGGTAAATCCAGCTTGGCCGGAACGGCATCGAATCAATGTCATCAAGTTGAGAGACGCCGGAGAGAACCAGGATGGTCTCAAGACCCGCCTGGAAACCAGCCAGAATATCGGTGCGCAGGTTGTCGCCGACAATAACGGTTTCTTCAGAGTGGGCCTGCATTTTGTTCAGCGCGGCACGGATGATCCACGGGCTTGGTTTCCCGACCACAAACGGCTGACGGCCAGAGATTTTCTCGATACCGGCGCACAGCGCGCCGCAGGCCGGATAAAAACCACGGCCGTGCGTATCCGGGTTGGTGGCGATAAAGCGCGCGCCGCTGGCGACAAAGTATGCAGCCTTATGCATCATCTCCCAGTTAAAGGAGCGCGTCTCGCCGACAATCACAAAGTCCGGGTTCACGTCAGTGATGGTAAAGCCAGCTTTGTACAGCTCGTGTATCAGCGCACCTTCACCCACCACGTAGGCTTTTTTCCCTTCCTGACGCTTAAGAAAATCCGCCGTGGCCATTGCCGAGGTATAAAACACGCTGTCCGGGACGTTGACACCCGCCGTGGCAAAGCGGTTAGCCAGATCCTGACCGGTTTGGGAAGGGTAGTTCGTGAGCAGAACCAGAGGCATTCCTTTGTCAATGATGCGGTGTAGAAACTCCGCAGCACCCGGCACGGCAACGTTGTCGTGCATCAGCACGCCGTCGATATCACAAATTACATTCTTAATGGTCATGGACAGTCCGACATCAAAAAAAGAAGGCGTTACTATAAGGTCCGATCAACTTTCCAGCAAATGCTGCAGCAGAATTCCGTTGAGCATGGCGCGTTTGACCAGCGCGAACGCGCCGATCGCCGAGCGATGGTCAAGCTTTGAACGAACCACCGGGAGGTTCTGGCGGAATGCTTTCAGCGCCTGGGTGTTAATACAGCCTTCAATGGCGGGGAGCAGCACCTTTTCCGCCTCCACAATTTCACCGGCAATCACCACTTTTTGAGGGTTAAACAGGTTAATGGCGATGGCGATGGTTTTCCCCAGGTGGCGTCCTACCTGCTCGATCACTTCGCAGGCCAGCGCGTCGCCCTTATTGGCGGCTTTGCAGATGGTGCCAATTTTGCAATCGTCCAGCGTGACGCGGCTTTGGTAGCCCTGTTCAAGGAGATGGCGAACCCGCTGCTCGATGGCCGTGTTGGCGGCAATGGTTTCAAGACAACCGAAGTTGCCGCAGTGGCAGCGCTCCCCGAGGGGTTCAACCTGAATGTGGCCAATCTCGCCGACGTTACCGTTGCGACCAATAAAAATACGGCCGTTAGAGATAATACCCGCGCCCGTTCCGCGGTGAACGCGCACCAGAATAGAGTCTTCGCAGTCCTGGCTCGCACCAAAGTAGTGCTCTGCCAGCGCCAGCGAGCGAATGTCGTGGCCCACAAAGCAGGTCACTTTAAAACGCTTTTCCAGCGCGTCGACCAGCCCCCAGTTTTCAACCTGAATGTGCGGCATATAGCGGATCACGCCGCTTTCCGGGTCGACCAGGCCGGGCAGAATCACGGAGATGGCGATGAGTTCGCGGATCTTGCGCTGACAGCTTTCAATAAACTGCGCGATGGTATTGAGCAGCGCATGCTCCAGCGTCTCCTGGGTGCGCTCCGGAAGAGGGTAGTGCTCTTCCGCAATGGCTTTACTGCTCAGATCGTACAGCGTGAGCGTGGTGTCATGACGGCCCAGACGGACGCCAATGGCCTGAAAATTGCGGGTTTCGGTAATAATGGAGATGGCGCGGCGGCCCCCGGTGGAGGCCTGCTGATCGACTTCTTTGATCAGACCGCGCTCAATGAGCTGACGGGTAATTTTTGTCACGCTGGCGGGAGCAAGCTGGCTTTGTTCGGCTATCTGAATTCGCGAGATTGGTCCGTGCTGGTCAATCAGGCGGTATACCGCCGCACTGTTAAGTTGTTTAACGAGATCGACATTACCGATTTGAGCTTGTCCGCCAGGTGTCATACTTTTACTTACTCAGTGACGACCTCGTTACCATTAACGATGGTCTTAATAATTTTATAATCGTGTGTGAATGCCGTCAGGTTTGCAACCATACCTGGTGCAATTCCGCCGAGCTGCTTATCTACGCCCATTGCGCGAGCCGGATAAAGGGTTGCCATACGCAGGACTTCATCAAGCGCAATCCCGCAATGTTCAACCAGGTTACGCACCCCTTCAATCATGGTCAAAGAGGAACCGCTCAGCGTACCGTTTTCATCCACACACAGTCCATTGCGGTAGTATATTGTTTTACCGGCAAAAATGAACTGCTCAATATTTGCACCTGCCGGCGCGGTGGCATCCGTCACCAGACAAAGCTTGTCACCTTTCAGCCGCTTAGCGTTGCGGATGTTGGTGTAATCGACGTGTAAGCCGTCAGCAATAATGCCGCAGTAGACGTCTGGCTCATCCAGAATCGCCCCGACCAGACCCGGTTCACGGCCTGTGATATACGGCATGGCGTTGTAAAGGTGCGTTGCGAAGGTAATGCCCGCGCGGAAACCGGCTTTCGCTTCTTTCAGCGTCGCGTTTGAGTGACCTGCTGAAACGATAATCCCGGCACCAGCCAGTTTGCTGATGACATCCGTTCCCGCTATTTCAGGCGCCAGCGTCACTTTGGTGATCACATCGGCGTTCGCACACATGTAGTCAACCAGCTCCGCATCAGGTTTACGCACGTAATTCGGGTTATGCGTTCCTTTCTTGACCATATTCAGCCATGGCCCTTCAAGGTGCAGACCCAGCGCCTGATTAGGGTGTTTGGCCAGGTATTCGCGCATCACGCGGATACCCTGCTTCATGAGATCATCACTGCTGGTGATGAGCGTTGGCAAATAGCTGGTGCAGCCCGATTTCTCGTTGGCTTTCTGCATGATCTCCAGCGTTTCGACCGTCACCGCATCCGCGGTGTCATTGAATTGCACACCGCCGCAGCCGTTGAGCTGTACGTCGATGAAACCGGGGGAGATTACTGCTCCATTGAGTGAGCGGTGTTCAATCTCCGGCGGCAGTTCTGCCAGCGGGCAAACACGTTCAATCAGGCCATCAGCGATAACAATCGCATGGTCATCCAGAATTTCATGGCCGGTATAAATCCGACCGTGGGTTAAAGCGTACATAACGACCCCCGGTTAAAAAAAGCGGCCGCCTCTTGATGAAGAGGCGGTTATTCAATTACAGACCTTTGATGTTCTCAGCTTCTAACTCGTTGAAGTATTTCAGCGTTTTTACCTTCAGCTCCATCGTTGACGGTTCGTCGCAGACGATGACTGATTTCGGATGCAGCTGCAGGCAGCTGATGGTCCACATATGGTTAACGTTGCCTTCGACGGCAGCCTGGAGCGCCTGCGCTTTCACGCCGCCCAGCACCAGAATCATCACTTCTTCGGCATCCAGCAGGGTGCCTACGCCTACGGTCAGGGCGTATTTTGGAACCTGGTTCACGTCGCCGTCAAAGAAGCGGGAGTTTGCCACGCGCGTGTCATGGGTCAGCGTTTTAATACGGGTGCGGGAAGCCAGAGATGACGCCGGTTCGTTAAACGCGATATGACCATCATTGCCTACACCACCCATGAACAGGTGGATCTTACCGTAAGAACGGATTTTTTCTTCATACTGACGGCATTCTGCGTCAATATCAGGCGCGTTTCCATTCAGCAGGTTAATATTTTCAGATGGAATATCAACGTGATCAAAGAAATTGCGGTGCATAAAGCTATGGTAGCTTTCCGGGTGGTCTTTCGGTAAGCCAACGTATTCATCCATATTGAAGGTCACAACATGTTTGAAGCTAACCTGGCCTGCTTTATGCATCTCAACCAGCGCCTTATAGGCGGTCAGCGGGGTACCGCCGGTTGGAAGACCAAGAACGAAAGGACGATCGGCGGTCGGTTTAAACGCGTTAATACGATTAACGATATGGCGAGCGGCCCATTTACCGACTTGTTCAGCAGTTGCCAGGGGAATCAGTCTCATTGTTCACCTCAAGAGTTAAAGTAGAAGAGTGGGCGGATGGCTATCGGAACCTGATACTTAAGCGTAACCTGGAAACTTTCAGGCCGGATCAATCCGTCTTGATTTTTTGAATGATAAAATAAGTTTTCGCTGTTAGCCAGTGTGAGGGAGGGTAAATAACGATATTTGGTGACAAAAATCACAAAAAGTACGCGTTTAATTTGCGATACGAATTAATTTTTCACACACTCACAATGCCAGTGAAGCATCAACGGTATCTATCGTTCGTGACACAATAAAAAACAGAGCTGAGAACATGCCTTAAACGGGGTCTCATAGGGGGAAGAAAGTGAGTATTCTAGGTTATTTACAAAAGGTTGGTCGCGCACTGATGGTGCCGGTCGCCACGCTGCCTGCCGCAGCCATCCTGATGGGTGTCGGCTACTGGATCGACCCCAACGGCTGGGGTAATACCAGCGCGCTGGCGGCGTTCTTTATCAAGTCAGGTTCCGCCATTATCGACAACATGTCCGTGTTGTTCGCGATTGGTGTGGCTTACGGTATGTCCAAAGACAAAGACGGCGCCGCTGCGCTGACCGGTTTTGTCGGTTTCCTCGTGTTAACCACCCTCTGCTCGCCTGCAGCGGTGGCCATGATCCAAAAAATTCCGGCGGACCAGGTTCCGGCGGCGTTCGGTAAGATCAGCAACCAGTTCGTCGGTATCCTTGTGGGTATCATCTCCGCCGAACTGTATAACCGCTTCAGCAGCGTAGAGCTGCCGAAAGCGCTCTCCTTCTTTAGCGGACGCCGTCTGGTCCCCATCCTGACCTCGTTTGTGATGATCGTTGTTGCGTTCATCATGATGTACGTCTGGCCGATGATCTTCGACGGTCTGGTGAACTTCGGTGAGCACATCCAGAAGCTGGGTTCTGTCGGTGCGGGCGTGTACGCGTTCTTCAACCGTCTGCTGATCCCGGTCGGTCTGCACCACGCGCTGAACTCCGTATTCTGGTTCGACGTTGCCGGTATTAACGATATCCCTAACTTCCTGGGTGGCGCACAGTCCATCGAAGCAGGTAAAGCGGTTGTCGGTATCACCGGTCGTTACCAGGCGGGCTTCTTCCCGATCATGATGTTTGGTCTGCCGGGTGCTGCGCTGGCTATCTACCACTGCGCGCGTCCAGAGAATAAAGCGAAAGTGCTGGGTATCATGATGGCGGGGGCGTTCGCGGCCTTCTTCACCGGTATCACCGAGCCGCTGGAGTTCTCCTTCATGTTCGTGGCGCCGGTTCTGTACGTTATCCACGCCGTGCTGACCGGTATCTCCGTGTTCATCGCTGCCAGCATGCACTGGATTGCCGGTTTCGGCTTCAGCGCCGGTCTGGTGGATATGGTGCTGTCGTCCCGTAACCCGCTGGCGACCCACTGGTGGATGCTGATCCCGCAAGGTCTGGTGTTCTTCGCGATCTACTACATGGTGTTCCGTTTCACTATTACCAAATTCAACCTGATGACCCCGGGTCGTGAACTGGCCGTGGCCGGTAGCGAAGCGGATGGTCAGGATGTGAACGTAAGCGGTGCTCAGGATCAGGACGTTTCAGGCCTGGCGCGTCAGTACATCGCCGCTGTCGGCGGTTCTGACAACCTGACCGGTATCGACGCCTGTATCACTCGTCTGCGTCTGAACGTCAAAGACTCTTCCCTGGTGAACGAAGCGCTGGCCAAACGTCTGGGTGCTTCCGGTGTTATTCGCCTGAACAAAACCAGCGTACAGATTATCGTTGGCTTTGTGGCAGAGAAAATTGCTAACGCCATGAAAACTACCGGTCCGGTAGCCGCAGCAGAAGCTTCTGCCGCACCTGCCGCCGCGCCAGCGGCTGCAAAACCGCAGGCGGTACCGAACGCCAAAACGGTAGCCGCGCTGGTTTCACCGGTAACCGGTGAAGTGATTGCGATTGAGCAGGTGCCTGACGAAGCCTTCGCCAGCAAAGCGGTGGGTGACGGTGTGGCGGTGAAACCAACGGAAAAAACCGTTGTGTCTCCGGCGGCCGGTACCATCGTGAAAATCTTCAACACCAACCACGCGTTCTGCCTCGAAACCGAAAATGGCGCGGAGATCGTTGTCCACATGGGTATCGATACCGTTGCGCTGAACGGTCAGGGCTTTACTCGCCTGGTGGAAGAGGGTGCTGAAGTGGTGGCCGGGCAGCCGATTCTGGAAATGGATCTGGACTTCCTCAACGCTAACGCGCGCTCCATGATAAGTCCGGTCGTTTGCAGCAACATCGACGACTTCAGTGGCCTGGTCATTCAGGCGAAAGGTCAGGTTGTTGCGGGTCAAACGCCGCTGTATGAGATTAAAGGCAAGTAATCGCTCCTGAGTAGAGTCATGCCTTAAGCGGCGGGGGATATCCTCCGCCGCTTTTTTTGCAGCAAAAGCCCCCATTATTTTCTTCAGAGACGTTTTAAGGGTTGTCACTACGTCCGGCTTATAAGATCATATGCCGTTATACGTTGTTTACGCTTTGAGGAATCCACGATGAGTGAGGCAGAAGCCCGCCCGAGTAACTTTATTCGTCAGATCATCGATGAAGATCTGGCCAGTGGTAAGCACACCACAATTCATACCCGTTTCCCGCCGGAGCCGAACGGCTACCTGCATATCGGGCATGCGAAGTCCATCTGCCTGAACTTTGGCATTGCGCAAGACTACCAGGGACAGTGCAACCTGCGTTTCGATGACACCAACCCAGTAAAAGAAGACATCGAATACGTTGAGTCCATCAAGAATGACGTGCAATGGCTGGGCTTCAACTGGTCTGGCGATATCTGCTACTCCTCTGACTATTTTGATCAGCTGTACGCCTACGCGGTTGAACTGATCAAGAAGGGTCTGGCGTATGTTGACGAACTGTCTGCTGATGAAATCCGTGAATATCGCGGTACGCTGACCGCGCCGGGCAAAAACAGCCCGTTCCGCGATCGCAGCGTGGAAGAGAACCTGGCGCTGTTTGAAAAAATGCGTGCCGGCGGCTTCGAAGAAGGCAAAGCGTGCCTGCGTGCCAAAATCGACATGGCGTCTCCTTTCATCGTGATGCGCGATCCGGTGCTGTACCGCATCAAGTTCGCAGAACACCACCAGACCGGCAACAAGTGGTGCATCTACCCGATGTACGACTTTACCCACTGCATCAGCGATGCGCTGGAAGGCATTACGCACTCCCTGTGTACGCTGGAGTTCCAGGACAACCGTCGTCTGTACGACTGGGTTCTGGATAACATCACCATTCCTGTGCATCCGCGCCAGTACGAGTTCTCTCGTCTGAATCTGGAATACACCGTGATGTCCAAGCGTAAGCTGAACCTGCTGGTGACCGACAAGCACGTTGAGGGCTGGGATGACCCGCGTATGCCAACCATCTCCGGTCTGCGTCGTCGTGGCTACACAGCCGCCTCTATCCGTGAGTTCTGCAAGCGCATCGGCGTGACCAAGCAGGACAACACCATCGAGATGGCCTCCCTGGAATCCTGCATTCGCGAAGATCTCAACGAAAACGCTCCGCGCGCGATGGCCGTTATCGACCCGGTGAAGCTGGTTATCGAAAACTATCCGCAGGGTGAAAGCGAGCTGGTCTCCATGCCTAACCATCCGAACAAACCGGAAATGGGTAGCCGTGACGTGCCGTTCAGCGGTGACATCTGGATTGACCGCGCTGACTTCCGCGAAGAAGCCAACAAGCAGTACAAGCGTCTGGTGCTGGGTAAAGAAGTGCGTCTGCGTAATGCCTACGTCATCAAAGCCGAACGCGTAGAGAAAGATGTGGAAGGGAATATCACCACCATTTTCTGTTCTTACGATGCAGAGACTCTGAGCAAAGATCCTGCTGACGGCCGTAAAGTGAAGGGCGTTATTCACTGGGTGAGCGCTTCCCACGCGCTGCCGGTAGAAATTCGTCTGTACGATCGTCTGTTTAGCGTGCCTAACCCAGGTGCAGCGGAAGACTTCCTGGCGACCATCAACCCGGAATCTCTGGTAATCAAGCAGGGTTATGCGGAGCCTTCTCTGAAAGCCGCTGAAGCGGGCAAAGCGTTTCAGTTTGAACGTGAAGGTTACTTCTGCCTGGACAGCCGTTACAGCACGGCGGAAAAACCGGTATTTAACCGTACCGTAGGCCTGCGTGATACCTGGACGAAGATCGGCGAATAATATTGCTGCTCTGGTCAATGAGAGACAAACGCCGCATTATGCGGCGTTTTTTTATTTAACGATCAGGGTATTAAGCCAGGGCTTAAAAAGGTGTGATAAAAATATCAGGTCAATGAGGTGCTACTTATTTTTTTAAAAAAAGTTTGTGTCATTACGAAAATTAAAAAGGTGATAAAAAAGGAAAGAGATCCCACGTCTAGCTACTGAAATACCTGATAATTCCCCGCCGTTGCTCGTCTCTCTGCGAATGTTACAAATCACTACCAATTATGTGCACTTCGTCATAATCCTGACTTTTGCCCGCTAAAAAGCATTGATAATTCGCGTCGCGAAAAATAACCTAAAGACGGTAGTTAATTCGAGGGTATTTAAAACTACCCCTGACCATTTGGTCTTTTTTATTTACGCCGTTTCAGGCGTTTTAATTCGTCAAAGAGGAATAATCTATGCGTACGTTCAGTGGCAAACGTAGTGCTCTGGCGCTGGCTATTGCCGGTGTAACAGCAATGTCGGGCCTGGTGGTGACACCAGAGGCGAAAGCGGCAGGCTTCATCGACGATTCTACCCTCACGGGCGGTATTTATTACTGGCAGCGTGAACGTGACCGTAAAGACGTCACCGAAGACAAATACAAAACCAACCTTTCTCACTCCACCTGGAACGCCAACCTGGACTTCCAGTCAGGCTATGCCGCGGATATGTTCGGTCTGGATATTGCTGCGTTTACCGCGATTGAAATGGCGGAAAACGGCGACAGCGCGCACCCGAACGAAATTGCCTTCTCCTCCAGTAATAAAGCCTATAAAGAAGACTGGTCCGGGGATAAGAGCGGTATCAGCCTTTACAAAGCCGCAGCAAAATTTAAATACGGTCCGGTTTGGGCGCGCGGCGGTTATATTCAGCCAACTGGCCAGACCCTGTTAGCACCGCACTGGAGCTTTATGCCGGGTACCTATCAGGGTGCAGAAGCCGGGGCGAACTTTGACTACGGTGATGCGGGTGCGTTGAGCTTCTCCTATATGTGGACCAACGAGTACAAAGCGCCGTGGCACATCGAGATGGACAAGTTCTACCAGAACGATAAAAAAACCAAAGTCGATTACCTGCACTCGCTGGGCGCGAAGTACGACTTCAAAAACGATCTGGTGCTTGAAGCGGCATTCGGTCAGGCACAGGGCTATATCGATCAGTATTTTGCCAAGGCCAGCTATAAATTCGATGTCGCGGGTAGCCCGCTGAGCACCAGCTACCAGTTCTACGGTACGCGCGACAAGGTCAGCAACGGTGGCGTCAACGACATTTATGACGGCACCGCGTGGCTGCAGGCGTTAACCTTCGGCTACAAGGTCGGTCAGGTTGATTTGCGTCTGGAAGGCACATGGGTGAAGGCGGAAGGGCAGCAGGGCTACTTCCTGCAGCGTATGACCCCGACCTACGCCTCCTCCAACGGTCGTCTTGATATCTGGTGGGATAACCGCTCAGACTTCAACGCCGACGGCGAGAAAGCGGTCTTCTTCGGCGCAATGTATGACCTGAAAAACTGGAACCTGCCTGGCTGGGCGGTGGGCGCTTCTTACGCTTACGCCTGGGACGCAAAACCTGCCGATATGGCCACGCCGGATGCATACTACGATCCCAACTATCGCCTGAAAGAGTCTTCCTACAGCCTCGATGCTATCTATACCCTGCAGGATGGCCGCGCGAAAGGCACGATGTTCAAACTGCACTTCACCCAGTATGACAACCACTCTGATATCCCGAGCTATGCAGGCGGTTACGGCAACATCTTCCAGGATGAACGTGACGTGAAATTCATGGTTATCGCCCCATTCACCATCTTCTGATGAACGCACCGGCGGGCTGAGTCCCGCCGCTATGGAGACTGCACATGATGAAAAAAATCGTAATCGTCGCGCTGCTGGCATCAGGGCTGGTGGCGTGCGCTCAGACGCAGGCGCCGAAAGAGGACACCCGTCTGAAGGAGGCGTATAGCGCCTGCATTAACACTGCGGAAGGATCGCCGGAGAAGATTGAAGCCTGTCAGAGCGTGCTGAACGTGCTGAAGAAAGAGAAAGCGCACGAGCAGTTCGCGACCCAGGAGAACGTTCGCGTGATGGATTACCAGGCCTGTATCCAGGCGCGTAAAACCGGTAACGATCAGGAAGTGGCGAAGCGTTGCGATAAGATCTGGAACGAGATACGCAATAACAATAAATAAGTGCTTTACGCCCGGTAAGCGCTGCGCTTACCGGGCTTTTTTAGGCAAAAAAAAGCCAACCTTGCGGCTGGCTCAGAGTATGAATACTGATTATTTCGCGTCGTGCGCGTGGTCGTCTTCGCGGCAGTCGCCTTCAGCGCAGTGACCGTAAAGGTACAGGCTGTGGTTGGTCAGGCGGATGCCATGACGCGCCGCGATTTCACGCTGGCGTGATTCAATGGAATCATCGCTGAATTCAATGACCTTGCCGCAATCGAGGCAGATCAGGTGATCGTGGTGCTGCTGCTGGGTCAGTTCGAAAACAGATTTACCGCCTTCGAAATTATGACGGGTAACAATGCCCGCGTCATCAAACTGGTTCAGCACGCGATAGACGGTAGCCAGCCCAATCTCTTCACCCATGTCAATAAGACGTTTATAAAGGTCTTCCGCACTGACATGGTGATTGTCTGGACCCTGAAGCACTTCAAGGATTTTTAACCGAGGAAGCGTTACTTTCAGGCCAGCCTTCTTTAATGCGGTATTGTTGTCAGTCATGCGGAATCTGTCCTGTTGCTAAACGATTCACTTCTGTAGGAAGTGACAGAAAATGCACCCGGGATAATGCGTCTCATTATAGAACTGCCATGGCTAAATGAAAACTGCAAGTCTCAGGCAAAATATGCTTATAAAAATGGGGTATCACCAACAAACTTGCTCAATGGAAAACCACATTTTATCAGGGAGACATTGTACAGGTCTGGGCGAAAAAGTTAAAAGATTGTAGCGATTAATTTAATCGGTTTGACCTGGAGCACGGGCGCAGCCGCCGCTGCGCCGCGATAAAAATCAGGCGTTCAGAATATCGTCCAGGTGCAGTTCCTCACGGATCTGCTTAACCCATTTCTCTACGCGCTCTGCAGTCAGCTCTGGCTGACGGTCTTCGTCGATGGCCAGACCCACGAAATGATTGTCATCGGCCAGGCCTTTAGACGCTTCAAAGTGGTAACCGGCGGTCGGCCAGTGGCCTACGATAACCGCGCCATTCGGCTCAATGATATCGCGGATGGTGCCCAGCGCGTCACAGAAGTATTCAGCGTAGTCTTCCTGATCGCCACAGCCAAACAGGGCGACCAGCTTACCGTTGAAGTCCACTTCTTCCAGCGTCGGGAAGAAATCATCCCAGTCGCACTGGGCTTCACCGTAGTACCAGGTTGGGATACCCAGCAGCAGAATGTCATAGCCTTCCAGATCTTCTTTGCTGCTCTTGGCGATGTCATGCACATCAGCAACGTCTTTACCGAGCTGTTTTTGAATGTTTTTTGCGATATTTTCGGTATTGCCGGTATCACTGCCAAAGAAAATGCCGATGATTGCCATGAGTAAAATAACCTCTTGAAACTTAATAGTATGGTGGCGCAATTCGGCCACGGATAAGGGCAATAATAGCAGAACTGGCAACCCTGCGGAAACAGCTATCACGCAGGACTGCACTCTGTGCTACATGAAAAGGGTGATAAAGGGGATTTTCAGACTTATGCCTGGCTGCGTAACGTCTCAAGCTGGGCGATCAACATCTCTTCAATGAGCTCGCTGCGGCTGATATTTCGCGCGTCAGCCAGCTCGTTCAGCGCATCGACGGCGTCGGCGTTAAGCTTCAGTTCGACACGCTTAAGCCCACGATTTTTATCGCGTTTAAGCTGGTTGCGTTTATTGATACGCAGCTGTTCATCGCGCGAAAGCGGATTCGTCTTGGGTCGTCCCGGGCGACGCTCATTCGCGAACAGATCTAGTGTCGTACGGTCCGTTTGTTCTTTGGCCATGATTCTGAGACTTCGGGGGAAACACGCCGCCCTGCTAATGCCCGGGCGATAAGCGCGCCATCATACATCACCAAAAACGGCACGCCAACGACTGGAAGCCCGCAGTCTTCCAGTCGCTTTCTTTTTAATCAATTTGCAGTATCAGCGAGATAGCGGCGAATGGCGCGCAGCACGGCGTCCGGTTTTTCCGCATGCACCCAGTGCCCGGCACCGGCAATCACGTGGGCGCGAGCCTGCGGGAATTGGGTCAGCAGCGTGTCGCGGTACGCGTCGGTAACGTAAGGCGAGTTGCCGCCGCGAATAAAGAGAGTAGGGTGTGGCCAGGCGGGGACGGTTTCCCAGCCGACGATGTTGTTGTACTGCTCCCAGAGCACCGGCACGTTAAAACGCCATTGCCCGTCAACAAACGACTTCAGCAGGAACTGGACGACGCCTTCTTCATTAAGATGCTCACGCATGACGGCAGCCGCCTGTTGGCGCGTCGCGACACCCGCTTCTGTGACCGCATTAATGGCGGCAAAAATCTCGTCGTGACGACGGACGTCGTAATCCACGGGCGCGACGTCAATCACCACCAGGCCGCTAATACGGTCCGGGGCCAGTGCCGTCAGGGCCATTACCGCTTTTCCACCCATTGAATGCCCGATGAGGGTCACCTTTTGCAGATCGTGGGCATCCAGCGTATCCAGCAGATCCTGCGCCATCGCCGCGTAGGTCATCTCGTCGGAACGCCCGGAAAGACCGTGATTGCGCATATCGACCTGTAAAATATCGTGGTCGGTAACCAGATCGCGCGCCAGCACGCCCAGGTTATCCAGGCTGCCAAAAAGCCCGTGAACCAGTACGATGGGAGAATTATTGTTCGGCGATTGTGCAGTTTGCGCTCGGGTATTCAATTTCATGGCAAAGTTCTTTTTTTACGTATGTCAGGTTAGGGTATCATGTTGACCATTCTGCCGCCCGGCTGCAAGGTTCCAGTTTAATCTGACTTTTGCTGCCAACCTGGTTTGACGCTATCCGCTGTTGGGATTTGACCTTATAATCCCAATGACTTGTATTCAGATAAGATATCGCACTGGATTAAGATGAAAACAATCGAAGTTGATGACGAACTCTATCAGTATATTGCCAGCCAGACGCGGCATATCGGGGAGAGCGCGTCCGACATTTTACGGCGCATGCTTAAAATTTCCGCCGCTTCACAGCCTGCTACCCCAGCCACCAAAGATGTCGTGTCTCAGCCGAGCGTTGTTGCACAAGCAAAACCTGCCGTGACGCCGGCAAAAGATAAAGTGCGCGCGATGCGCGAGCTGCTGCTCTCCGATGAATACGCGGAGCAGAAAAAGGCGGTAAACCGCTTTATGCTGGTGCTGTCTACACTTTACTCACTGGATAACAAAGCGTTTGCTGAAGCGACCGAGTCGCTTCACGGCCGTACTCGCGTCTATTTCGCGGGAGACGAGCAGACGCTGCTGCAAAATGGCAATCAAACCAAACCCAAACATGTTCCTGGCACCCCGTACTGGGTGATCACCAATACCAATACGGGCCGCAAGTGCAGCATGATTGAACACATCATGCAGTCCATGCAGTTCCCGGCGGAATTGATTGAAAAGGTTTGCGGTACAATTTAACCCTTGCATCAGAAGGACCCGGTAATGGCAAATCACAGCCGTGCAGGCCAACCTGCACAACAAAGCGATTTGATTAACGTCGCTCAGCTGACCGCGCAGTATTATGTGCTGAAACCGGTCGTGGGCAACGCAGAACACGCAGTGAAGTTTGGTACATCCGGTCACCGCGGCAGCGCGGCGCGCCACAGCTTTAACGAACCGCACATTCTGGCCATTGCTCAGGCCATTGCGGAAGAGCGCGCTAAAAA
Source organism: Enterobacter sp. WP_7_1 (assembly GCF_003688535.1). NCBI lineage: Bacteria > Pseudomonadati > Pseudomonadota > Gammaproteobacteria > Enterobacterales > Enterobacteriaceae > Enterobacter > Enterobacter sp. WP_7_1. The sequence goes on from NZ_REFK01000001.1 coordinate 413,251, forward strand.
CGGCGTTACCGGTCCGTGCTACGTGGGGAAAGATACCCATGCCCTGTCTGAACCGGCGTTCATCTCTGTGGTGGAAGTGCTGGCGGCAAACGGCGTCGACGTGATTGTTCAGGAGAACAACGGCTTCACCCCAACGCCTGCGGTCTCTAACGCCATCCTGGTGCACAACAAAAAAGGTGGCGCGCTGGCTGACGGTATCGTTATCACGCCATCCCACAACCCGCCGGAAGACGGTGGTATCAAATACAACCCGCCTAACGGTGGCCCGGCCGACACCAACGTCACCAAAGTAGTGGAAGATCGTGCGAACGCGCTGCTGGCTGATGGTCTGAAAGGCGTGAAGCGCATTTCTCTGGATGCTGCCATGGCGTCCGGTCACGTGAAAGAGCAGGATCTGGTTCAGCCTTTCGTGGAAGGGCTGGCGGATATCGTCGATATGGCGGCTATCCAGAAAGCCGGCCTGAAGCTGGGCGTGGATCCGCTGGGCGGCTCCGGTATCGAATACTGGAAACGTATCGCCGAGCATTACAAGCTGGATCTGACCATCGTGAACGATCACGTCGATCAGACCTTCCGCTTTATGCACCTGGACAAAGACGGCGCGATCCGTATGGACTGCTCCTCCGAGTGCGCGATGGCGGGTCTGCTGGCGCTGCGTGATAAATTCGATCTGGCGTTTGCTAACGACCCGGATTATGACCGTCACGGTATCGTCACCCCTGCCGGGCTGATGAACCCGAACCACTATCTGGCCGTCGCGATTAACTACCTGTTCCAGCACCGCCCGCAGTGGGGTAAAGAGGTGGCCGTCGGTAAAACACTGGTGTCCTCCGCGATGATCGACCGCGTGGTCGAGGCGCTGGGCCGCAAGCTGGTGGAAGTGCCGGTGGGCTTCAAATGGTTCGTTGACGGTCTGCACGACGGCAGCTTCGGCTTCGGCGGTGAAGAGAGCGCGGGCGCATCTTTCCTGCGTTTCGACGGCACGCCATGGTCAACCGATAAAGACGGCATCATCATGTGCCTGCTGGCGGCGGAGATCACCGCGGTCACCGGTAAGAACCCGCAGGAACACTACAACGACCTGGCGGCACGCTTTGGTGCGCCAAGCTATAACCGTATTCAGGCTAGCGCGACGTCAGCCCAGAAAGCGGCCCTGTCCAAGCTCTCTCCGGAGATGGTCAGCGCAAGCACCCTGGCGGGCGATCCGATCACTGCTCGTCTGACGGCTGCACCGGGCAACGGCGCATCCATTGGTGGTCTGAAAGTGATGACCGAGAACGGCTGGTTCGCCGCGCGTCCGTCCGGTACGGAAGATGCGTACAAAATCTATTGCGAAAGCTTCCTCGGCGCTGAGCACCGTCAGCAGATTGAGAAAGAAGCGGTAGAGATTGTCAGCGAAGTGCTGAAAAACGCGTAAGTGCGGTATGGTGGCGGGCTGATGCCCTCACCCCGCCCCTCTCCCACAGGAGAGGGGGAAAACACTAAAAACGGCAACCCATGGGTTGCCGTTTTGCTTTTACTTAACTGTGCTTGTTCTTCAATTCAAACCGCGGTGACACCAGACCGTACAGCGTCCAGCCCATAAAGGTCACCATCGCGCCATACAGCATCGCTTCCTGGCCGGATGAGTAGAGCGCATAGAAGCTGTAGATTGCCCCGATCAGCGCCACGATATTGGCCGCACGCGCTTTGCGTGGATCCACCTTCGCCACCTTCTGGATGATCACCAGCGCTGCCATCGACAGAATATACGGAATGATGTTCGTCACCACCGCCAGGTTGACCAGCACGTTGAACTGGCTGTTCAGCGACGGGCTAATGGTCATCAGCGACAATCCGCTCTGGAAGATGACAATTGCCAGCATCCCCTGCACCGGCGCATCCGCTTTGGTCACGCGGGAGAAGATTTTTGGGAAGTAACCTTCATCAGCCGAGGATTTAAACACCTGTGCGATGGTGAACTGCCAGCCGAGGAGTGAACCGCAGCAGGACATGACCATCAGACCCATGATCACTTTCCCGACCTCAGGCGTGAACATCTGCGCGAAGGCCAGCCCGAACGGCGCCGTGGAGTTAGCCAGATCCATATTCGGTACGATGCCCGCAATCACGTTAGTCGAGACGATATAGATCACCGCCGCGCCCAGCGTGCCGCCGAGGACCGCAATCGGCACGTTCTTTTCCGGATTCTCTACCACTTCCGCGTTCGCGCAGGCGGATTCCAGACCCAGGAAGGCCCACAGCGTCATGGCGATGGATGACCCAACAGCGGTAAAGAACGGCACATGGTGCGGGTTCCAGGAGTTGGCGTAGAGCGTCGGGCTAAACCAGAACCAGCCGATGATGCACAGGCCGACAACCGGTATAATCACGCCCCAGACGGTGATGCTGGAGAGCTGTCCGGTGATACGCGCGCCGCCAAAGTTAGCGACGGTGCAGATCCACAGCACCCCGATGGTCGCCAGCCCAATTTGTACCGGGCTGAGCGTCGCGCCAAACAGCTCCGTTCCGTAACCCACCGCGGAGATGGCAATCGCCACGTTGGCGATCAGCAGCGACACGCCGTAGGTATAGTTGGCCATAAAGTTGCCCGACTTGCCAAAGGCGTATTCGGCATAGCCCCCCATGCCCCCTGACTTACGGCTGAACATCCCGCACTTGGCGAACGCCCACGCCAGCGCCATTGAACCGACTGCCGTCACCAGCCAGGAGATGATAGAGATGGTACCCACCTCTGCCAGTTTGGTGGGCAGCATGATAATCCCGGATCCCATCATGTTCACCATGGTGAGGATGGTCAGCTGCACCACGCCCATCTTATTGGACTTACTCATAATTTCTCTCCTTTCAGCAGCGCGGGCTGAGCGGCGGGTTGTTTGATGACGTTACAGCGAACCTGTTTGCGACCCTCACACTCCTCGACGTACACACCCTGCAGCTCCGGCGCGAAGCCCGGCAGCAGGTTGATGCCTTCTTCCAGCGCGGCAAAGTAGCGCAGCACCGAACCGCCCCAGACTTCCCCTGGAACCACGCACAGCACTCCCGGTGGATAAGGGAGCGCGCCTTCGGCGGCGATACGGCCTTCCGCGTCGCGCAGTGAGACCAGTTCAACCTCACCGCGCAGATAGGCGTAGTTGGCGTCCTGCGGGTTCATCATCACGCGCGGGAAGTGAGACTTGCGGAACATCTCTTTCTGCAGCTGCTTCACGTTGTGGCGGGCGTACAGGTCGTGCATTTCCTGGCAGATCTGGCGCAGGGTGTAATCCGCGTAACGCTCCGGATGCTGTTTATAGAGAGAAGGCAGGACGTCTTTCAGCGGAACATCGCTCTCGAGCAGTTTTTCGAAGCGCACCAGCTGCGCCACCAGCTGCTGCAGTTTGCCCATATCTTCCGCAGGCGTGAGCAGGAACAGGATCGAGTTGAGATCGCATTTCTCCGGCACGATGCCGTTTTCACGCAGGAAGTTGGCAAGGATAGTGGCGGGCACGCCGAAGTCGTCATACTCCCCGGTGCGGGCGTTGATGCCCGGCGTGGTCAGCAGGAGCTTGCACGGGTCGATAAAATACTGATGCTCAGCGTAGCCTTCAAAAGCGTGCCAGTTTTCACCCGGTACGAAGTGGAAGAAGCGCAGATCGGTCGCAATTTCCGCGGTGTCCCAGCTTTCCCACGGGCGGCCATCTACCGTTTCCGGCACGAAGGGGCGCAGATTCCGGCAGTTCTCCAGGATCAGCTTGCGTGCTTCGATACCGTTCACCACGCAGTCCATCCACATGTTGCGGCCGCTCTGGCCCTCATGCATACGGGCGTTAATGTCCAGCGCAGCGAACAGCGGATAAAACGGGCTGGTGGAGGCGTGCATCATAAAGGCATTATTCAGCCGCTTATGCGGGACATAGCGCTGTTGCCCTTTGATATGGCTGTCTTTCTTATGGATTTGCGAGGTCTGCGAGAAGCCGGCCTGCTGTTTATGCACGGACTGGGTGACCAGGATCCCCGGATCGTTTTCGTTCAGCTCCAGCAGCAGCGGAGAGCAGTCGGCCATCATCGGAATAAACTGCTCATAACCCACCCAGGCCGAGTCAAACAGGATGTAATCACACAGGTGTCCAATCTTATCAACCACCTGACGGGCGTTATAGATGGTGCCATCGTAGGTGCCCAGCTGGATCACCGCCAGACGGAACGGACGCGCATCGCGTGCACGGCCCGGCGCCACCTCTGCCACCAGCTCGCGCAGATAACTTTCTTCAAAGCAGTGGGCGTCAATGCCGCCAATAAAGCCGTACGGGTTGCGCGCGGTCTCCAGATAGACCGGCGTTGCGCCAGCCTGGAGGAGGGCACCGTGATGGTTAGATTTGTGGTTGTTACGGTCGAACAGCACCAGGTCACCCGGGGTGAGCAGGGCGTTAAGCACCACTTTGTTGGATGACGAGGTGCCATTCAGCACGAAGTAGGTCTTATCGGCGTTAAAGACTTTTGCCGCATGCTGCTGGGCGATGCACGGCGCGCCTTCGTGGATCAGCAGATCCCCCATCGCCACGTCGGCGTTGCACAGATCGGAGCGGAAAAGCGTCTCACCAAAGAAATCGACAAACTGATTACCGGCAGGATGACGGCGGAAGAACTGGCCACCCTGATGCCCCGGGCAGTCAAACGCGCTGTTGCCCTGCTTCACATAGTCGACCAGCGCGCGGAAAAACGGCGGGCGCAGCTGGGTTTCATACTTCTGGGCTGCAGCTTCCAGCTGGCGTCCATAAAAGTCGTTGCTGGTGTCTGAATACTCAAATACGCCATGAATGCGCGATAAATAGTCTGCCGGGATGAACTCTTCTTTGTGCGTCGCGACAAAAACAGGAATGCCAAAACCGGTGGCTTCTATTTCGTCCAGGATACCGCTGGCAATATCCGTGACCGCCAGAACAATGGCGGCAACATCAATATAATCAGAGGCTCGGACATCCACCAGTTCACGCTGGGTAGTAAAGCAATCCGGACATGCACGGCTGGCTGCGATTTTTAAACTTTTCATCTTTCTCTCTTTATTTTAGGTAATAAGCGTCCCTCGATTTCCTGCAAGAAAGAAATCGATAATTTACCGGAAAAAAAGCAAAGGGTGGCCGCTGATTAAAATCAGTGAATTGCTTTTTTGATGATTGAAATTCAGTCCGCCCGGTGCGGATGAGTCTGAATTAAAATGAATGAGCGCACGAGTTCACAGGCAGTAGCCTGTAAAATAAGGTGTTTCAGGATAACCTGTAAGCGGGTGCGCCAGAAGTCGAAGGACTACCGGGCATTAAAGAGATGAAAGTCAAAGCAGTTTCGGTGGGCAAACATCATGATATGTGTTGTCCGCCTTATATGGGGCATTAAGCGATTGTTGTTTTCCATGTTTCATTTTTCTTTCAGTAATTGAAAGCATGGTCATTTTATCCAGAGAAAGGCGATTAACCGTGAGGTAGATCACCGTTAACCGATCAAATCAGAAATAAATATTCGTTTTGGATGAATATTGCAGATCAAAATTCTGATTTGTTGGCGTTGCGTTAACAGATTGTGTTATCAATGTTTTAAATGAACAAAAATAGCCCGTAAAAATAATGTATGGGTTATTTATGAAATATTGTCTGAGGTATTTAGATTTTATTTAAAAATAAAATGAATAGTTATTCAAAGCATAAACCGATAACCGATACCGGTTTCAGTTAATAAATGGCGAGGGCGAGCGGGGTCAACTTCGAGTTTCTGACGAAGATGTCCCATATATATGCGTAAATAATGACTATGTTCTACAGCGTTGGGTCCCCACACCTGACTTAACAGCTGGCGTTGGGTGAGTACCTTGCCGTGATTGTTGAGCAGCACGGCGAGCAGGCGAAATTCTATTGGCGTGAGATGGATTTCATCTTCACCGCGCACAATGCGTCGCGCGGCCAGGTCAACCCGGATATCTCCAAACGTGTAGGTTGGGTCAGCGGGCGTGGTTGCGCTGTGGCGGCGCAGCGCCACGCGAAGGCGAGCCTGTAGCTCGCCGATACCAAAAGGTTTAATCAGATAGTCATCCGCCCCGGCATCCAGCGCCGCGATTTTATCCGTCTCTTCCGTACGCGCGGAGAGCACGAGGATCGGCATCTGGCTCCACTGACGCACTTCCCGGATAAAATCGATACCGTCGCCGTCCGGCAGGCCAAGATCGAGGATCACCAGGTCCGGCTTGCGGGTGGCGGCTTCTATTAAACCCCGCTGAAGCGTACCCGCATCATGAACGCGCAGACCGTCCCCTTCCAGCGCAGCGCGCAGAAAACGGCTAATGGCGATCTCATCTTCAACAATCAGAACGTTGATCACAAATCCTCTGGTAATTCATTAAGTTCTGGCGGGGTTTCCAGAGGAAGTGTAACACAAAACCGCGCGCCGCCTTCGGGACGATTCTCTGCGGAGATGGACCCACCGTGGACGTCAATGATCGCCTGGCAAATCGCCAGCCCCAGCCCCACGCCCGGAATGGCCGACTCCTTATTGCCGCGCGCGAATTTTTCGAAAATAGCCAGCTCCTGCCCGCTTGGAATGCCGGGTCCTGTATCCCAGACGTCAAGGTGAAGCGTGCCATCGTCCACCGTCGCATCCACGCCAATTTGCGCGCTGGCGCCCGCATATTTGCCGGCATTTTCCAGCAGGTTGATCAGCACCCGTTCAAACAGCGGGCCATCAACGTGAATTAAGGTCAGGGGCTCGGGCATATTCAGCGCAATATGGCGCCCACCCAGGCCGGGTTCGAGCATTTTCAGGGCGCTGCCCACTACCTCTTCAAGCGTGAGCCACTCTTTTTTGAGGTTAAAACCGCCTGACTGGATACGCGCCATATCGAGCAGGTTATTCACCAGGCGCGTGGTATTCAGCACATGCTGGCGGATCTCGCTGGCCTGTAGAGCGTGTTTAGAGCCTTCCGCCGCCAGGTCCAGCGTCAGGATTTCTGACTGACCAAACAGGACGGTGAGCGGGGTTCGCAGATCGTGAGAGAGCGCCGCCAGCAGCGAGTTACGAATGCTTTCCCGCTCGCTCGCCAGCCGGGCCTGCTCTTCGCTGGCGGTGAGGGCCAGCCGCTCCAGGGCGCTGGCAACCAGCAGCGTAAAGGTCTCCAGCAGCCGCTGCTGTTCGGGGATCATCAGCTGGCGCAGGTTTGAGGGCTCAACAATCACCAGCCCCTGATTTTTATCGGCGCTGCGCAGCGGTAGAATTTGATAGGGCACGCCGGGCAGGGTGTCGGTCCCTGCGCCCGCAGGTAACCCTTTATCAAAGCTCCAGCGCGCGATGGCTTCGTCCCAGGGAGTCATGCCTGAGGCCGACGTCAGCGGTCGCAGCTTGCCGTGTTCGTCCGGGAGCAAAATCAGGTTGCTGGCATGAAACGTCGAGCGAATAAACTGCTCGCTGGTCTGCACGATATCCAGCGGCGTGCGTCCCACCGCCAGCGATTTCGACATCTCATAGAGATGGCGCGTGCGCTGCTCGCGATAGCGGGCAATACGCGCCTGGTAGCGCACGCCCGCCGTCAGATTCCCGATCACCAGCCCGACGGTGAGCATCACCGCAAAGGTGAGGATGTACTGCACATCCGACACGGCGAGCGTCCCGCGGGGGGCAATAAAGAACAGATCGAAGCTGATGACGTTGATGACCGTCGCCAGTACCGAGGGCCAGCGCCCGTAAAAGAGCGCCACCACCACTACGCCAAGCAGGTAGATCATCACCAGGTTGGCGGCATCAAACGCGATCAGCCACTGGCTGGCAATCACGGTAATCAGGGCGCAGAGCACGACGGCGACAAGACAGCCGCGCAGCTGAATGCGCCATTTATCGCTGAAGGCACGGCTGTCCGGCGCGCGGCTGGGTAGCTGCGTGGGCTTATCATCCAGCGCCACGATCACCAGATCAAGATCCGGTGCGCGGTGGGCCAGCTTGTCGGCAAACGATTCGCGGCTAAACCAGCGGCGATGCTGGCGACGGCCAATCACGATTTTCCCCAGATTGTGCTCACGGGCGTAGCGCAAAATGGCTTTATCTTCCTGTGGGTCGGAGAGGGTGGCGGTTTCGGCACCCAGCTCCTGCGCCAGGCGAAGCGAACTCAATATCGCGCGACGCTGGTTTTCGGGCAGAGCGTGCAGCTGCGGCGTTTCGACATACACCGCATGCCAGACGCTGCCAAATTTAGCCGCCAGGCGCGCGGCGGTGCGGACAAGCTTTTCATTGCCGCTGCCGTGCCCTACGCACAGCAGGATGGCATCTCGCGTATGCCAGACGCGCTCCTGGCCCTGCAGGTCGCGCCAGGCGCGCATCTGATCGTCGACGCGATCGGCAGTACGACGCAGGGCCAGCTCGCGCAGGGCAATCAGGTTACCTTTACGGAAGAAATGTTCGATGGCGCGCTCGGCCTGGCCGGCAATATAGACTTTGCCTTCGTGCAGGCGCTGGCGCAAATCATCGGGGGGCAGGTCAACCAGCACCACTTCATCGGCGGAATCAAAGAAGGGATCGGGCACCGTCTCGCGCACCTGAATGCCCGTGACGCCGCTCACCACGTCGTTCAGGCTTTCAAGATGCTGAACGTTAACCGTCGTGAAAACATCGATGCCGGCTTCGAGTAGTTCTTCTACATCCTGCCAGCGTTTTGGATGGCGTGAGCCTGGCGCATTGCTGTGCGCCAGTTCGTCCATCAGGATAAGGGCGGGACGGCGGGCGAGGGCGGCATCGAGATCGAATTCGGTGACTAACCGACCGCGGTGGCTGATGCGGCGGGGCGGCTGGGTGGCCAGCCCCTTCAGCAGAGATGCGGTCTCTTTGCGTCCGTGGGTTTCTACCACGCCTATCAATATATCGAGCCCCTGCGCCCGAAGCCGCTGGGCTTCCGTCAGCATGGCGAAGGTTTTCCCGACGCCTGCGCAGGCGCCAAAGAAAATTTTCAGTTTGCCGCGATGGGCTTCGGCCGTCTGTTCAAGCAGCCTGTCCGGATCCGGGCGCATGGGCTCGTCGGTCATTTAGTTTTTCCTTAGCGCGTCCAGCGCCAGATTCAGCTCAACAATATTCACCACGGGCATGCCGATAAAGCTGACCAGCGGCTTTTGCGTGTGCTCTGCAACCAGCTGGCTAACCTGTTCGATGGTCAGCTGACGGGCCGCGGCGACGCGCGGGATTTGCCATGCCGCTGCTGCCGGCGTCAGGCTGTAGTCCAGCCCGCTGGCCGAGGCGGTCACCAGCTCTACGGGCACCTCACGGCTGGCCTGCGGATTAGCGGCGCGCAGGGCTGCCACGCGCTCAGCAACGGCTTTGTCCAGCTCGGGGTTGCTGCCCGCCAGGTTGCTGCCGCCGGATGCCATCGGATTATACGGGCTTTCGGCAGTGGCGGAAGGGCGTCCCTGGAAGTAACGGGCATCCGTAAAGTTCTGACCAATCAGGCGTGAACCGCGGTTTTCACCGTTTTGCATAATCAGCGAGCCGTTGGCCCGATCCTTAAACCACCACTGGCCCAGCGCGGTGGTCACCAGCGGGTACAGCCCGCCGGTAATGAGAGACAGCAGAATAAACAGAAGTATAGCGGGGCGTAACATCGTCATTTGATTCACCTTTTAAACCAGGCCGAACAGCGTCAACAGCAGGTCGATAACCTTGATACCGATGAAAGGCACCACCAGCCCGCCCAGGCCGTAAATCCACAGGTTGCGGCGCAGCATGGCGGCGGCCGTGAGCGGCTTATAGCTCACGCCTTTCAGCGCCAGCGGGATCAGGAAGACAATAATCAGGGCGTTAAAGATCACCGCGCTGAGAATGGCCGAGGACGGGGAGTGCAGGTGCATCACGTTCAGGGCGTTTAATTGCGGATAGGTCGCAGCAAACGCGGCCGGGATGATGGCGAAATACTTCGCCACGTCGTTGGCGATACTGAACGTGGTCAGCGACCCGCGCGTCATCAGCATCTGCTTGCCAATGTGCACCACTTCAATCAGCTTGGTCGGGTTAGAGTCGAGATCGACCATGTTGCCCGCCTCTTTTGCCGCCTGGGTACCGGAGTTCATTGCCACAGCCACGTCGGCCTGCGCCAGGGCAGGGGCATCGTTGGTACCGTCACCCGTCATCGCCACCAGGCGGCCTTCCGCCTGATACTGACGAATCAGCGCCAGTTTCGCTTCCGGTGTGGCTTCAGAAAGAAAATCATCCACGCCCGCTTCGGCGGCAATCGCCGCGGCGGTAAGACGGTTATCCCCGGTGATCATCACCGTTTTGATCCCCATTTTCCGCAGCTGGGCAAAGCGCTCCTTGATGCCGCCTTTGACGATATCCTTCAGGGCAATCACCCCCAGCACGTGTGCCCCTTCGGCCACCACCAGCGGCGTCGCCCCCTGACGGGCCACGCTTTCGACCAGGCTGTCCACTTCCGGTGGGAAGTGGCCGTTGTTGGCCTCAATGTGGCGACGGATGGCGTCAACAGAGCCTTTGCGGATCATGCGATCCTGAATGTTAATGCCGCTCATGCGGGTTTGCGCCGTGAAGGGCACGAAAGTGGCGTGCAGGCTCTGAACGTCGCGCTGGCGCAGGTTAAAGCGCTGCTTGGCGAGGATCACGATACTGCGGCCTTCCGGGGTTTCATCGGCAAGCGAAGAGAGCTGCGCGGCATCTGCCAGCGTTTTTTCATCCACGCCCGGGGCGGGTAAGAAATCTGACGCCTGGCGGTTACCGAGGGTAATAGTCCCGGTTTTATCCAGCAGTAAGACATCCACGTCACCGGCGGCTTCCACCGCGCGCCCGCTGGTGGCGATGACGTTGGCACCGAGCATACGGCTCATGCCGGCCACGCCGATGGCTGACAGCAGGCCACCAATGGTGGTTGGGATCAGGCAGACCAGCAGCGCCACCAGCACCGTGATGGTGACCGCGGTGCCGCCATAGGCGGAGAACGGCCACAGCGTCGCGGTTGCCAGCAGGAAGACGATGGTCAGGGCCACCAGCAGGATGGTCAGGGCAATCTCGTTCGGCGTTTTACGACGCTGGGCGCCTTCCACCATGGCGATCATCCGGTCGAGGAAGGTTTCCCCCGGGTTAACGCTACACTGGATCACCAGCCAGTCGGAGAGAATGCGCGTCCCGCCCGTCACGGAGGCGAAATCGCCGCCGGATTCACGGATAACCGGCGCGGACTCCCCGGTAATGGCGCTTTCATCCACCGAGGCGCCCCCTTCGATAACTTCACCGTCGCAAGGGATAATGTCCCCGGCCTCTACCAGCACCACATCGCCTTTACGCAGTTCATCCGCCGGAACGTGATCCATCTGCGCGCCGTATTTCGGCTCACGTAGCTTGCGCGCGAAGGCGGTTTTTTTCACCCCTTTCAGGCTGTTGGCCTGGGCTTTACTCCGGCCTTCCGCCAGCGCTTCCGCAAAGTTGGCGAACAGCACGGTGAACCACAGCCACAGGCTGATGGCGCCGGTAAACATCGCATTCCCCGGCATGTGGCCCGTTCCCATGGCAATCGCCAGGGCGGTGGTCAGCACGCTTCCCGCCCAGACAATAAACATCACCGGGTTGTGCCACTGCACGCGCGGGCTCAGCTTTTTCACCGCATCCATGAGCGCCTGGCGAACTAATGACGGTTCGAACAGGGCCAGTTGTTTACGACTCATGACAATTTCTCCGCAAAATCAGCGTAAAGAGAGGTATTCCGCGACCGGGCCTAACGCGAGGGCGGGGATAAAGGTCAGGGCGCCGACCAGTAACACGGTGCCCGTCAGCAGGCCGATAAACAGCGCGCCGTGGGTCGGTAATGTCCCGGTGGTGGTCGGTTGGATTTTTTTATTCACCAGCGATCCGGCAATCGCTAACACCGGCACAATGATCCCAAAGCGACCCACAAACATGCAGAACGCCAGCAGGCAGTTCCAGAACGGTGAGTTGGCGCTTAGGCCCGCAAAGGCGCTGCCGTTGTTGTTGGCGGCAGAAGAGACGGCATACAGCACTTCACTAAAACCGTGAATGCCGGGGTTAAAGATGCCGCTGCGTCCGGCCTCGGTCATCAGCGCCAGCGCAGTGCCGAGCAGCACAAGCGCAGGGGTGACCAGAATTGCCAGCGCGGTTAATTTCATCTCGCGAACGTCGATTTTTTTACCGAGGTATTCCGGGGTGCGGCCAATCATCAAACCTGCAATAAACACCGCCAGCAGCACGAACAGCAGCATGCCGTAAAGACCCGAACCCACGCCGCCAAAGACGACTTCGCCAATCTGCATCAGCCACATCGGGATCATGCCACCCAGCGCCGTAAAGGAATCGTGCATGGCATTAACTGCCCCGCACGAGGCCGCCGTGGTGACCACCGCATACAGGCTGCTGGCGAGAATGCCAAAGCGGCTCTCTTTACCTTCCATGTTGATATTGCTGTTGGCCCCCAGCTGCATGAAATGGCTGTTGCCGTTCCATTCAGCCCACATCACCAGCGCCACGCAGACCACAAAGATCAGCGACATGGTCCAGAGCAGGGTGCGGCCCTGACGGCGATCGTTAACCACATCACCAAAGGCAAAGCAGAGCGCGGCGGGGATCAGGAAAATCGCCAGCATCTGCACAAAATTGGTCAGTGCGGTAGGGTTTTCAAACGGATGCGACGAGTTGGCGTTGAAGAAGCCACCCCCGTTCGTCCCGAGCATTTTGATGGCTTCCTGTGACGCTACTGGCCCCATTGGCAGGAGCTGTTTTGCACCTTCCAGCGAGGTATAGGGCGCGTAAGGCATCAGGTTTTGCAGGGTGCCCTGCTGGATAAAGAACAGCGCGATCAGCAGCGCAATTGGCAGAAGGATCCACAGCGTAATGCGTGTCAGATCCACCCACGCGTTACCCAGGGTATTGATTTTCTGACGCGCAAACGCACGCGTCAGCGCGAAGATCACCGCGATACCGCTGGCGGCCGAGAGGAAGTTTTGCACGGTTAACCCGACCATCTGGCTGAAATAGCTCAGCGTGGTTTCACCGGCGTAGGACTGCCAGTTGGTGTTAGTGACAAAGCTCACCGCCGTGTTCAGCGCAAGATGCCAGGACAGGCCCGGTAACTGTTGCGGATTCAGCGGCAGGATGCCCTGCAACATCAGCATCGCAAAAAGCGCAATGAGCCCAACGATATTCAGCAGCAAAATGGCGATCAGATACTGACGCCAGCTCATCTCCCGATCGTCTATTCCCAGTACGCGCCAGATCCTTTTTTCAACGCTTCCCGTGCCGGGCAGGGGGACGTTGTTGATTAATCGTGCCAGTCCCGATCCCAGTGGCCTTGCCAGAATGAACAGTACCACTAAGAAGCTGGCAATAAGCAGAAACGCCTGAGCAGCCATCAGAAGGCCTCCGCATTTATCAGGGCATAGACCAGATAACCCAATAACAGGAACACCAGCACGATGCCGGCAATAAGACCTGCACTCACAATCCACCTCCGGGTGACTTTCGTTGTTGTACTAACGGTAGGATTTCCGGCGCAAAGATTTCGCAAAAATGGGGAGGGCGGGTGTAAAAAAAGTATAAAAATGCCAAAGCCCACAATTTAACTATTGATAAGTAAATCGTTAACTTTTTTGTAACTTAATTACGGAGAGAATGTAAATATTCACTAAATGGGCAAAAATAAGTGGTCGGATGAGTAGTAAAATTACAAACAAAGCGATATTATTTTAGCCAGGTCACAGATTTTGAATTTTCCGGATGACGTTTCCGGCCAACTATAGGGGAGAAAAATATGGATCTTTATAAAGAGTATCCGGCTCATATCGTGTTCTTGCGCCGCGCTTTCGCCGTAGTGGCTGGCGTGCTGGCTCTGCCGGTGATGCTGTTCTGGAAAGATCGTGCACGTTTTTACAGCTATCTGCACCGCGTCTGGGCGAAAACCAGCGAGAAGCCGGTGTGGATGGATCAGGCCGAGAAAGCGACCTGCGATTTCTACTGATACGAAGACTACACATAGCAATAAAAAAACCGCCAACAGCAATGTGGCGGTTTTTTTGTCCCTCGGGATTCGCGGTCCGTTGGGTGGCTTCAGGCCCTCGTCAGAGGTTACAGGCATATATTTAGCCCTCTTTCTTGCCGGGTGACGCTGTGCTTACCCGGCCTACACAGTGCAAAGATATCAAGTTTTGCATGTTTCATTGTTGGCCCGTGCAAGCGTAGCGCCGCCGGGCGAAACGCACATCAAGCACTTTGTTAGCACTCTGTAAGGCCGCCCTGGCGGCCTTTTTTATTTCATCCCGTCTACACTTCATGGCAAAGTAGTTCAATGCATGCTTTTTCCTTTTACGGCATGCCCTTATGGACATAATGGACAATAGCCTGGAGTTTTATGCCCACCCATCTGGTTTGGTTTCGCGCGGACCTGCGCGTACATGACAACATCGCACTCGCGGCGGCCTGTCGCGACAAAGACGCTAACGTACTGGCTCTGTTTATGGCCACGCCCGAGCAGTGGCGGCAGCACGATATGGCTCCCCGCCAGGCGGCCTTGCTGCGTGCGTATCTGACCGACCTGCAGCACTCGCTCGCCGGAAAAGGCATACCGCTTCTCTATAAAGAGGTGGGTGATTTTGCCGCACAGCTGCAGACGGTGCAGGAGATCTGTAAGCAGCACAAGGTCACGCATCTTTTTTACAACTATCAGTACGAATTCAACGAGCAGCAGCGCGACCGTCAGCTGGAGAAGATGCTGGAAGGGGTGGTCTGCGAAGGGTTTGATGACAGCGTGATGCTGGCACCGGGCAGCGTGATGACCGGCAACCACGAAATGTATAAAGTTTTTACGCCGTTCAAAAATGCCTTTATCAAACGTCTGAAAGAGGCGCTGCCGGAGTGCGTTGCCGCGCCTGCCGTGCGAGGCGAAACCATAAAAGAGCTGCCTGAGCTGACGTTTGATTACCCTCAGCAGCCGTTTGATGAAACGCTGTTCCCCGCCGACGAGAAAGCGGCTATCGCCCAACTGCGCCAGTTCTGCAAGCAGGACGCAGCCAGTTACGACGCGCGTCGGGATTTTCCCGCCATCGAGGGCACCAGCCGCCTGTCGGCCTGTCTGGCGCTGGGCGCGATCTCACCGCGCCAGTGTTTGCATCGTCTGCTGGCGGAGCAGCCGCAGGCGCTGGAGGGCGGCGCAGGGTCTGTCTGGCTGAATGAACTTATCTGGCGCGAGTTCTACCGCCATCTGATGACCTTTCATCCTGGTTTGTGTAAGCATCGGCCCTTCATTGGCTGGACCGATAATGTAAAGTGGCAATCGAATGATAAGCAGCTGAAGGCCTGGCAAAGCGGGCAGACGGGCTACCCGATAGTCGATGCCGCCATGCGTCAGCTTAATGAGACGGGGTGGATGCACAACCGCCTGCGGATGATTACCGCCAGCTTTCTGGTGAAGGATCTGCTTATCGACTGGCGTATCGGAGAGCGCTATTTTATCTCTCAGCTGATCGATGGCGATCTCGCGGCGAATAACGGCGGCTGGCAGTGGGCGGCCTCTACCGGCACCGATGCCGCGCCTTATTTCCGGATTTTCAATCCGACCACGCAGGGACAAAAATTTGATGCGGACGGCGAGTTTATCCGCCGCTGGGTTCCTGAACTTAACGCTATACCTGCTAAAGCGATCCACGAACCGTGGGCATGGGCGGATAAACAGCGTGTAAAGCTGGATTACCCTCGTCCGATTGTCGACCATAAACAGGCGCGTGTCGCCACGCTGGCGGCGTACGAAGCTGCCCGCAAAGCATAAGAGAGTGATGATGAAAAACAGCGAACTGGAAAGCCTGATTAACGAAAAACTGAACAGTACCTCTTTCAGCGATTACGGCCCGAACGGGCTCCAGGTCGAAGGTCGTGAGACGGTGCAAAAAATTATCACCGGCGTGACGGCAAGCCAGGCGCTGCTGGACGAGGCTGTTCGTCAGAATGCCGACGCGGTGATTGTCCATCACGGTTACTTCTGGAAAAACGAATCGCCGATTATTCGCGGGATGAAGCGCAATCGCCTGAAAACGCTGCTGGCAAATGACATCAACCTGTACGGCTACCATCTGCCGCTGGATGCGCACCCGGAGCTCGGCAACAACGTCCAGCTGGCGCAGCTACTGGGCATTACCGTGATGGGCGAAATTGAGCCTCTGGTGCCGTGGGGCGAGCTGGCGATGCCGGTACCAGGACTGGAGCTGGCATCGTGGATTGAAGCGCGCCTGGGCCGTCGTCCGCTGTGGAGCGGTGATACCGGTCCGGATACGGTGAAGCGTGTCGCATGGTGTACCGGTGGCGGTCAGGGCTTTATCGACAGCGCCGCGCGTTTCGGCGTCGATGCTTTTATCACCGGCGAGGTTTCCGAGCAAACCATTCATTCGGCGCGTGAACAGGGGCTGCATTTTTACGCGGCTGGCCATCACGCCACCGAGCGCGGCGGCATTCGCGCCCTCAGCGAGTGGCTGACGGAAAATACCGATCTGGATGTGACCTTTATTGATATCCCTAACCCAGCCTGACGAGAGGTAGTTAAGTGCAGCGAGCGCGTTGTTATCTTCTGGGTGAAACCGCAGTGGTTCTGGAGCTTGAACCACCGGTGACGCTTGCCACGCAAAAGCGTATCTGGCGGCTGACCCAGCGTCTGGCCGACATGCCTGAAGTGGTTGAGACCATTCCGGGTATGAATAACATAACCGTCGTGCTGCGTAGCCCGCATACCCTGGCGCTGGATGCCATTGAACGTTTGCAGCGCTGGTGGGAAGAGAGCGAGGCGCTGGAACCGGAGTCGCGCGCCATTCAGATCCCGGTTGTTTATGGCGGTACGGGTGGGCCGGATCTTGGCGTGGTGGCAGATCACTGCGGATTAACAGAAAAGCAGGTTGTTGAGCTGCACAGCTCGATTGACTACGTGGTCTGGTTCCTGGGGTTTCAGCCCGGATTCCCGTATCTGGGCGGATTATCTCCCCGGCTGCATACGCCACGCCGTGCCGAGCCGCGCGTGAGCGTGCCGGCGGGTACGGTGGCTATCGGCGGCGAGCAGACCGGCGTTTATCCGCTGACATCGCCTGGCGGCTGGCAGCTTATTGGGCATACCGCGACACCGTTATTTGAACCCGGGCTGGAGACGCCAATACTCCTGCGTCCCGGGGATACCCTTCGCTTTATCCCGCAGAAGGAGGGGGTATGTTAACGCTTATTCGCGCCGGGCTTTACACCTCCGTACAGGATGCCGGCCGCTTTGGTCTGCGCCAGTCGGGCGTGAGCTACTGCGGTGCGCTTGACCGTCCTTCGCTGGAAATTGCCAACCTGCTTGTGGGCAACCCAGGCAGCACGGCGGCGCTAGAAATTACGCTGGGTCAGTGTGTGATTGAGTTTGGTCAGGAAACCTGGTTTGCCTTAACCGGCGCAGGGTGTGAGGCGACGCTGGATGGCAAAGCGGTGTGGACCGGCTGGCGGCTGCGGGCGAAAGCCGGGCAGCGCCTGACGCTCAAACGTCCGCTGCACGGCGTGCGTAGCTATCTCGCGGTGGCGGGCGGCATTGACGTGCCGGAGGTGCTGGGCTCATCCAGTACCGATCAGAAGGCGGGCATCGGCGGGCATGAAGGGCGTTTGTTGCGCGACGGCGATCGGCTGGCAATCAAACCCTCCGCGCGCCATTTCTCGACCACGCAGGGCGTAAAACAGCTGCTGTGGGGAAACCAGATCCGCGCCTTACCGGGGCCGGAATATCATGAGTTTGACGAGGCGTCTAAAGAGTCCTTCTGGCGTGCGCCGTGGAAGATCAGCCCGCAGAGTAACCGCATGGGCTACCGCCTTCAGGGGCAGCCGCTGACCCGCACGACGGACCGGGAACTGCTCTCCCACGGTTTATTGCCGGGGGTTATTCAGGTGCCGGGAAACGGTCAGCCCATCGTATTAATGAACGATGCGCAAACTACCGGCGGCTATCCGCGCATTGCCTGCATCATTGAAGCGGATCGCTACCATCTGGCGCAAATTCCCCTCGGCCAGCCGATTCACTTCGTGCAGTGTTCGCTGGAGGAGGCGCTTAAGGCGCGGCAGGATCAGCAGCGTTATCTGGAGCAGCTGGCGTGGAGGCTTGATGGTAAAGATTGATTTGAACGCCGATCTGGGGGAGGGAAGCCGCGCTGATGCGGAACTGATGACCCTGGTCACCTCGGTCAACATCGCCTGCGGCTTTCACGCGGGCGATGCGCAAACCATGCTGGAGAGCGTACGTAATGCCATTAAAAACGGCGTCGCGATAGGCGCTCATCCGAGCTTCCCCGACCGGGAAAACTTTGGCCGCACGGCGATGGATCTGCCGCCTGAGACGGTCTACGCGCAGGTGCTCTACCAGATCGGCGCGCTGGAGGCGATGGTGCGCGCCCAGAACGGCGTGATGCGCCACGTGAAGCCGCACGGCATGCTCTATAACCAGGCAGCGAAAGATCCGGCGCTGGCAGAGGCGATTGCCCGCGCGGTGCGGGACTGTAATCCACAGCTGATTCTGGTAGGCCTTGCGGACAGCGAGCTTATTCGTGCCGGAGAACGGCTGGGCCTGACCACCCGCCAGGAAGTGTTTGCCGACCGCGGCTATCAGCCCGATGGTAGTCTTGTACCGCGCTCGCAGGCCGGGGCGCTGATTACCGATGAAGCTAAAGCGCTGGCGCAGACGCTTGAGATGGTGCGCACCGGGCGGGTGACCGCCGTGGACGGAACATTGGCGAACGTGCAGGCCGATACGGTGTGTTTACACGGCGACGGCGAGCATGCGCTCCAGTTCGCGCGCCGCTTGCGGGCAGCGTTTTCTGAAGAGGGTATCCTCGTCAGCGCCGAATAATGACGATAAGGACACAAAAATGCCTGAAGGTCCGGAGATCCGCCGCGCGGCGGATAGCCTGGAGGCGGCGATAAAGGGCAAACCCCTGACGGATGTCTGGTTTGCTTTTCCTCAGCTAAAACCGTTTGAATCACAGCTGGTGGGCCAGACGGTGACCCATATAGAAACGCGCGGCAAGGCCTTGCTCACGCACTTTTCCCATAACCTGACGTTATATAGCCATAACCAGCTTTACGGCGTCTGGCGGGTGGTGGAGGCGGACGAGCAGCCGCAAACCACCCGCGTGCTGCGCGTCAGGCTGCAAACGGCGGATAAGGCGATCCTGCTCTACAGCGCGTCGGATATCGAAATGTTAACGCCGGAGCAGCTGCTGACGCACCCGTTTCTACAGCGGGTCGGGCCGGACGTGCTGGACATGCGCCTGACGGCGAGCGACGTTAAGGCCCGATTGCTATCCCCAAAATTTCGTAACCGACAGTTTTCCGGTCTGTTCCTCGACCAGGCCTTTCTGGCCGGGCTGGGTAACTACCTGCGGGTAGAGATCCTCTGGGAAGTCGGGCTGGCGGCGCAGCATAAAGCGTCTCAGCTGAATGATGAACAGCTGGAGGCGCTATCCCACGCGCTGCTGGATATTCCGCGGCTGTCGTACAACACGCGCGGCGTGGTGGATGAGAACACGCATCACGGGGCGCTGTTCCGGTTTAAGGTGTTTCATCGGGCGGGGAAAAAGTGCGAGCGGTGCGGCGGGATTATCGACAGGATTATGCTCTCTTCCAGACCTTTTTACTGGTGTCCACACTGCCAGCAATAAAAGTAAAACGGTAACCCATGGGTTACCGTTTTTAAGGTTTTCTCCCTCTCCCTGTGGGAGAGGGGCGGGGTGAGGGCTTCAGGCCGCACCCATCCTGTTAGCGCTTAATATCAGACTTAAAATCACGCTGCTCGTAGCCGGTATACAGCTGACGAGGACGGGCGATTTTCATGCCTTCGCTGTGCATTTCGTTCCAGTGCGCAATCCAGCCTACGGTACGGGCCATAGCGAAGATCACGGTGAACATGGAAGACGGAATGCCCATCGCTTTCAGAATAATGCCAGAGTAGAAATCGACGTTCGGGTAGAGTTTCTTCTCGATGAAGTACGGGTCGTTCAGCGCGATGTGTTCCAGCTCCATCGCCACTTCCAGCAGATCATCTTTGGTACCCAGCTCTTTCAGCACTTCGTGGCAGGTCTCACGCATGACGGTAGCGCGCGGGTCGTAGTTTTTGTAAACACGGTGACCGAAGCCCATCAGGCGGAAGGAGTCATTCTTGTCTTTCGCGCGACGCACGAACTCAGGAATGTGCTCAACGGTGCTGATCTCTTCCAGCATCTTCAGTGCCGCTTCGTTCGCGCCGCCGTGCGCCGGTCCCCACAGGGAGGCGATGCCCGCAGCGATACAGGCGAACGGGTTCGCGCCTGAGGAGCCCGCGGTACGGACAGTAGAGGTAGAGGCGTTCTGTTCGTGGTCAGCGTGCAGGATCAGAATACGGTCCATTGCGCGTTCCAGCACCGGGTTCACTTCGTACTCTTCGCACGGCGTGGAGAACATCATGCGAAGGAAGTTACCCGCGTAGGAGAGGTCGTTGCGCGGATACACAAACGGCTGGCCGATAGAGTATTTGTAGCACATCGCCGCCATGGTAGGCATTTTGGACAGCAGGCGGAACGCCGCGATATCACGGTGACGAGGATTATTCACGTCAAGGGAGTCGTGGTAGAACGCCGCCAGCGCACCGGTAATCCCGCACATCACCGCCATTGGGTGAGAGTCACGACGGAACGCATGGAACAGACGGGTAATCTGCTCATGGATCATGGTGTGACGGGTCACGGTGGTTTTGAATTCATCGTACTGCGCCTGCGTCGGTTTTTCGCCGTTCAGCAGGATGTAGCACACTTCCAGATAGTTGGATTCGGTGGCTAACTGATCGATGGGGAAGCCGCGATGGAGCAGGATACCTTCGTCACCGTCAATGTAGGTGATTTTGGATTCGCAAGATGCGGTAGAGGTAAATCCAGGGTCAAAGGTGAACACACCTTTAGAACCCAGCGTACGGATATCAATAACATCCTGACCGAGCGTGCCTTTTAGCACATCCAGTTCAATAGCAGTGTCACCATTTAGGGTGAGCGTTGCCTTTGTATCAGCCATTTACGGTCTCCTTAGCGCCTTATGCTTAAGACTGCGCTTTACCGGATTTGCTTTCAGCTGTTAATCACCGTTACCAGATTGTTATTTGGCTTACCGCTCAGCTCACGAGGACAAACCAGGGTACAGAGCTATGGCGCCTTGCAGGTAAACGAATGAAATATCAGTGAAACAACAGCAAATCAGCGTTTTTGCAGTCCGAATTATTCAAACCTGTATATCACTAATAACTGTCCTGATAACTTCGGTCAATACCATCACACTGTTACATAACTATTTGTCAGGTGAAAGAGAGACCTCATAACTTTTGCGCATTATATGCCTTTTCTGATGACGTTTGTAACAATATTGTTTAACATTTGTCAAATCAGATGATTAAAAATTAAAAAGATGTTGTTATCGTGACCCTGATCACTGTTCCAGAGAAAACCCGACAAACTGTATGTAGGTTAATTGTAATGATTTTGTGAACGGCCTATACTGCCGCCAGGTCTCCGGAACACCCTGCAATCCCGAGCCACCCAGCGTTGTAACGTGTCGTTTAAGCATCTGGAAGCAGTGTTTTGCATGACGCGCAGTTATAGAAAAGGAACGCTGCTTGACCCGCATCGCAGTCCGGAGGAAGGAAACAATAAGAACAGCATGTGGGCGTTATTCATGATAAGAAATGTGAAAAAACAAAGACCTGTCAATCTGGATCTCAAAACGATCCGGTTCCCTGTAACAGCAATAGCGTCCATTCTGCACCGTGTTTCTGGTGTGATTACGTTTGTGGCGGTCGGTATTTTACTGTGGTTACTGGGCACCAGCCTCTCTTCCCCTGAAGGATTCCTCCAGGCCTCTGCCATCATGAACAGCTTCTTCGTGAAATTCATCATGTGGGGCATTCTGACCGCGCTGGCGTACCACGTCGTCGTGGGTGTTCGCCATATGCTGATGGACTTTGGCTACCTGGAAGAGACTTTCGAAGCCGGGAAACGCTCCGCTAACATTTCATTTGTGATTACAGTCGTGCTCTCACTTCTCGCAGGAGTTCTCGTATGGTAAGCAACGCCTCCGCATTAGGACGCAACGGCGTACATGACTTCATTCTGGTCCGTGCTACCGCCATCGTTCTCACTCTTTACATCATCTATATGATCGGTTTCTTCGCGACCAGCGGCACGCTGACGTGGGAAATCTGGAGTGGGTTCTTCGGATCCGCCTTCACCAAAGTGTTCACCCTGCTGGCTCTGTTCTCCATCCTTATTCATGCGTGGATTGGCATGTGGCAGGTGTTGACCGATTACGTTAAACCGCTGGCGATTCGCCTCCCACTGCAGCTGGCCATTGTTGTTGCACTGGTGGTTTACGTTATTTATGGATTCGTTGTGGTGTGGGGTGTGTAATGAAACTGCCAGTCAGAGAATTTGATGCTGTTGTAATTGGTGCCGGTGGCGCAGGTATGCGTGCCGCACTGCAAATTTCCCAGAGCGGCCAGACCTGTGCGCTGCTCTCTAAAGTTTTCCCGACCCGTTCCCACACTGTGTCTGCGCAGGGCGGTATCACCGTTGCGCTGGGTAACTCCCATGAAGATAACTGGGAATGGCACATGTACGACACGGTAAAAGGTTCCGACTACATCGGCGACCAGGATGCCATCGAATATATGTGTAAAACCGGCCCGGAAGCGATTCTGGAGCTGGACCATATGGGTCTGCCGTTCTCCCGTCTGGAAAATGGCACCATCTATCAGCGTCCGTTTGGCGGCCAGTCGAAAAACTTCGGCGGCGAGCAGGCGGCACGCACCGCAGCGGCGGCTGACCGTACCGGTCACGCACTGCTGCACACCCTCTATCAGCAGAACCTGAAAAACCATACCACCATCTTCTCCGAGTGGTACGCGCTGGATCTGGTGAAAAACGCCGATGGCGCAGTCGTCGGCTGTACCGCACTGTGTATCGAAACAGGTGAAGTGGTTTACTTCAAAGCTCGCGCTACCGTGCTGGCTACCGGCGGCGCAGGCCGTATCTATCAGTCCACCACCAACGCCCACATCAACACCGGTGACGGTGTCGGTATGGCTATCCGCGCGGGCGTGCCGGTGCAGGATATGGAGATGTGGCAGTTCCACCCAACCGGTATCGCCGGCGCGGGCGTTCTGGTAACAGAAGGCTGCCGCGGTGAAGGTGGCTACCTGCTGAACAAACACGGCGAGCGCTTCATGGAGCGTTATGCCCCGAATGCGAAAGACCTGGCGGGTCGTGACGTGGTGGCGCGTTCCATCATGATCGAAATCCGTGAAGGCCGCGGCTGTGACGGCCCATGGGGTCCACACGCGAAGCTGAAGCTCGACCACCTGGGTAAAGAAGTTCTGGAATCCCGTCTGCCGGGCATCCTGGAACTGTCCCGCACCTTCGCACACGTCGACCCGGTGAAAGAGCCGATTCCGGTTATCCCAACCTGCCACTACATGATGGGCGGTATTCCGACCAAAGTGACCGGTCAGGCGCTGACCGTAAACGAGCAGGGCGAAGACGTAGTTATTCCTGGCCTGTTCGCGGTAGGCGAAATTGCCTGCGTATCCGTACACGGTGCAAACCGTCTGGGCGGCAACTCTCTGCTGGACCTGGTGGTGTTTGGTCGTGCAGTGGGTCTGCATCTGCAGGAGTCCATTGCCGAGCAGGGCGCGCTGCGTGACGCGACTGACGACGAAATTGATGCCTCTCTTGAGCGCCTCAACCGCTGGAACGGTAACCGCAATGGCGAAGATCCGGTGGAAATCCGTAAAGCGCTGCAGGAATGTATGCAGCACAACTTCTCGGTATTCCGCGAAGGCGACGCGATGGCCAAAGGTCTTGAGCAGCTGAAAGCGATCCGCGAGCGTCTGAAAAATGCCCGTCTGGACGACACCTCCAGCGAGTTCAACACCCAGCGCGTCGAGTGCCTGGAGCTGGATAACCTGATGGAAACCGCGTTCGCGACGGCGATGTCGGCAAACTTCCGTACCGAAAGCCGTGGGGCGCATAGCCGCTTCGACTTCCCGGATCGTGATGACGAAAACTGGCTGTGCCATTCCCTGTATCTGCCAGAGTCGGAATCCATGACGCGTCGTAGCGTCAATATGGAACCGAAACTGCGTCCGGCGTTCCCGCCGAAGATTCGTACTTACTAATGCGGAGACAGGATAATGAAACTCGAATTCTCAGTTTATCGTTATAACCCGGATGTTGATGACGCTCCGCGTATGCAGGACTACACCCTGGAAGCGGAAGAAGGTCGCGACATGATGCTGCTGGATGCCTTAATCCAGCTGAAAGAAAAAGATCCTACGCTGTCGTTCCGCCGCTCCTGTCGTGAAGGGGTTTGTGGCTCTGACGGTGTGAACATGAACGGCAAAAATGGCCTGGCCTGCATCACGCCAATTTCAGCGCTGCAGCGTCCTGGTCAGAAAATTGTTATCCGTCCTCTGCCAGGCCTGCCGGTCGTGCGTGATTTGGTGGTAGACATGGGGCAATTCTATGCACAATATGAGAAGATTAAGCCTTACTTATTGAATAATGGGCAAAATCCACCCGCTCGCGAGCACTTACAGTCTCCTGAGCAGCGTGAAAAACTCGATGGGTTGTACGAGTGTATTCTCTGCGCATGCTGTTCAACGTCCTGCCCGTCGTTCTGGTGGAACCCGGACAAGTTTATCGGCCCGGCCGGTCTGCTGGCTGCCTATCGCTTCCTGATCGATAGCCGCGACACCGAAACCGACAGCCGTCTGGAAGGACTGAGTGACGCTTTCAGCGTATTCCGCTGCCATAGCATCATGAACTGCGTCAGTGTGTGTCCGAAGGGGCTGAACCCGACGCGCGCCATCGGCCATATTAAGTCGATGCTGCTGCAGCGCAGTGCGTAAGTAGTGAGAGGGGAGCGCTGTTCCCCTCACCCTAACCCTCTCCCTAAGGGAGAGGGAACAGAGTGCAGAAACCTTTAAAAACTGCCCTGAAGTCTAGACAGTTTCTAAAGGTTCCTTCGCGGGCCACAAAGAGCTCGCAGGTGAACCCCGGCACGTACACGTGGTGTGCGTGGTAGTTTCTACGGCGAAAGTAAGCATAAAAATGCTTAAGGGATCACGATGCAGAACGGCGCAATGAAAGCCTGGCTGGACTCTTCTTTCCTTTCTGGTGCGAACCAGAGCTGGATTGAACAGCTCTATGAAGACTTCTTAACCGATCCTGACTCAGTGGACGCAAACTGGCGTTCCATGTTCCAGCAGTTGCCTGGCACAGGGGTCAAACCGGATCAATTCCATTCCAAAACACGTGATTATTTCCGTCGTCTGGCGAAGGATGCCTCACGTTACTCTTCTGCGATTTCCGACCCTGACACCAATGCGAAGCAGGTTAAAGTCCTGCAGCTTATCAACGCTTATCGCTTCCGCGGTCACCAGCATGCGAATCTCGATCCGCTGGGACTGTGGAAACAAGACCGTGTGGCCGATCTCGATCCGGCATATCACGATCTGACCGAGGCCGATTTCCAGGAAAGCTTTAACGTAGGTTCCTTTGCCATCGGCAAAGACACGATGAAGCTGGGCGATCTGATTGACGCGCTCAAGCAAACCTACTGCGGCTCCATCGGCGCGGAATACATGCACATTACCTCTACCGAAGAGAAACGCTGGATCCAGCAGCGCATCGAATCCGTAGCGGGCCACGCGACCTTCTCGGCTGACGAGAAAAAACGCTTCCTGAACGAACTGACCGCAGCGGAAGGGCTTGAGCGCTATCTGGGCGCGAAATTCCCGGGCGCAAAACGCTTCTCGCTGGAAGGCGGCGACGCGCTGGTGCCGATGCTGAAAGAGCTGATTCGTCACGCAGGCAAGAGCGGCACCCGAGAAGTGGTACTGGGCATGGCGCACCGTGGTCGTCTGAACGTGCTGGTCAACGTGCTGGGTAAAAAACCTCAGGACCTGTTCGACGAATTCGCGGGCAAACATAAAGAACACCTCGGCACCGGCGACGTGAAGTACCACATGGGCTTCTCGTCGGATATCGAAACCGAAGGCGGTCTGGTTCACCTGGCGCTGGCGTTTAACCCGTCACACCTGGAAATCGTTAGCCCGGTGGTTATCGGTTCCGTGCGTGCGCGTCTGGATCGTCTGGACGAGCCGAGCAGCAATAAAGTTCTGCCAATTACCATCCACGGCGATGCGGCGGTAACAGGGCAGGGCGTGGTTCAGGAAACCCTGAACATGTCGAAAGCGCGTGGTTACGAAGTGGGCGGTACCGTTCGCATCGTGATCAACAACCAGGTGGGCTTTACCACCTCTAACCCGCTTGACGCGCGTTCTACCCCGTACTGCACCGACATCGGTAAGATGGTGCAGGCGCCAATCTTCCACGTTAACGCGGATGACCCGGAAGCCGTTGCTTTCGTTACCCGTCTGGCGCTGGATTTCCGTAATACCTTTAAACGCGATGTGTTCATTGACCTCTTCTGCTACCGCCGTCACGGCCACAACGAAGCGGACGAGCCAAGTGCAACCCAGCCGTTGATGTACCAGAAAATCAAAAAACACCCGACCCCGCGCAAAATCTATGCTGACAAGCTGGAGAGCGACAAAGTGACGACGCTGGAAGATGCGACCGAAATGGTCAACCTCTACCGCGACGCGCTGGATGCGGGTGAATGCGTGGTCAAAGAGCTGCGCCCGATGAACATGCACTCCTTTACCTGGTCGCCGTACCTCAACCACGAGTGGGATGAGAGCTACCCGAACAAGGTTGAGATGAAGCGCCTGCAGGAGCTGGCTAAACGCATCAGCACCGTACCGGACGCTATCGAGATGCAGTCTCGCGTGCAGAAAATCTACGCTGACCGTCAGTCCATGGCGGCAGGCGAGAAGCTGTTCGACTGGGGCGGCGCGGAAACGCTGGCCTACGCAACGCTGGTTGACGAAGGTATTCCTGTTCGTCTGTCCGGTGAAGATGCGGGTCGTGGGACCTTCTTCCACCGTCACGCGGTTGTTCACAACCAGTCCAACGGTTCAACCTACACCCCGCTGCAGCACGTGCACAACGGTCAAGGCCAGTTCAAGGTCTGGGACTCCGTGCTGTCTGAAGAAGCGGTTCTGGCCTTCGAATACGGTTATGCCACCGCTGAACCGCGCACCCTGACCATCTGGGAAGCGCAGTTCGGTGACTTCGCCAATGGTGCGCAGGTGGTGATCGACCAGTTCATCTCCTCCGGCGAGCAGAAGTGGGGCCGTATGTGTGGCCTGGTAATGCTGCTGCCGCACGGTTATGAAGGTCAGGGTCCGGAGCACTCCTCCGCGCGTCTGGAACGTTATCTGCAGCTTTGCGCCGAGCAGAACATGCAGGTCTGCGTACCGTCCACCCCGGCTCAGGTCTACCACATGCTGCGTCGTCAGGCGCTGCGCGGTATGCGCCGTCCGCTGGTGGTGATGTCGCCGAAATCCCTGCTGCGTCACCCGCTGGCGGTGTCGAGCCTGGAAGAACTGGCGAACGGAACCTTCCTGCCAGCCATCGGTGAAATTGACGAGCTGGATCCGCAGGGCGTGAAGCGTGTGGTGATGTGTTCTGGTAAGGTTTATTACGACCTGCTGGAACAGCGCCGCAAGAACGATCAGAAAGATGTCGCCATCGTGCGTATCGAACAGCTTTATCCGTTCCCGCATCAGGCGATGCAGGAAGTGCTGAAACAATATGCTCACGTACATGATTTTGTCTGGTGCCAGGAAGAGCCGCTTAACCAGGGCGCATGGTACTGCAGCCAGCATCATTTCCGTGAAGTGATTCCATTTGGGTCAGCCCTGCGCTATGCAGGTCGCCCGGCCTCCGCCTCTCCGGCGGTAGGGTATATGTCCGTTCACCAGAAGCAGCAACAAGATCTGGTCAATGACGCGCTGAACGTCGATTAATTAAAGGATACAAAATGAGTAGCGTAGATATTCTTGTTCCCGACCTGCCTGAATCCGTAGCAGATGCGACCGTCGCTACCTGGCACAAAAAACCAGGCGATGCCGTTAAGCGCGATGAAGTGCTGGTAGAAATCGAAACTGACAAAGTGGTACTGGAAGTACCGGCTTCGGCGGATGGCGTTCTGGACGCGGTGCTGGAAGATGAAGGTACCACCGTAACCTCTCGTCAGATCCTGGGTCGCCTGCGTGAAGGCAACAGCGCGGGCAAAGAGTCCAGCGCGAAATCTGAAGAGAAAGCCTCTACCCCGGCTCAGCGCCAGCAGGCTTCTCTGGAAGAACAGTCTAACGATGCCCTCAGCCCGGCGATCCGTCGCCTGCTGGCTGAGCACAGCCTTGACCCGGCAGCCATCAAAGGCACCGGTGTGGGCGGTCGTCTGACCCGTGAAGACATCGACAAGCACCTGGCGAAAGCGCCTGCTCAGGCAGAAGCGAAAGCCCCTGCGGCGGCACCGGCAGCACAGCCTGCACTGGGCGCCCGCAGCGAAAAACGCGTGCCAATGACTCGTCTGCGCAAGCGCGTGGCCGAGCGTCTGCTGGAAGCGAAAAACTCCACCGCGATGCTGACCACCTTCAACGAAGTGAACATGAAGCCAATCATGGACCTGCGTAAGCAGTACGGTGACGCGTTTGAAAAACGTCACGGTATCCGTCTGGGCTTTATGTCCTTCTACGTGAAAGCGGTAGTTGAAGCGCTGAAACGCTACCCGGAAGTGAATGCGTCTATTGACGGTGATGATGTGGTTTACCACAACTATTTCGACGTCAGCATGGCGGTTTCTACTCCACGCGGCCTGGTAACGCCGGTTCTGCGCGATGTGGATACCCTGGGTATGGCTGATATCGAGAAAAACATTAAAGAGCTGGCTGTTAAAGGCCGCGACGGCAAGCTGACCGTAGACGACCTGACCGGCGGTAACTTCACCATTACCAACGGCGGCGTATTCGGCTCGCTGATGTCTACCCCGATCATCAACCCGCCGCAGAGCGCGATCCTGGGTATGCATGCCATTAAAGATCGCCCTATGGCGGTAGACGGTAAAGTTGAGATCCTGCCAATGATGTACCTGGCGCTCTCTTACGATCACCGCCTGATCGATGGCCGCGAGTCCGTGGGCTTCCTGGTCGCGATTAAAGAGCTGCTGGAAGATCCAACCCGTCTGCTGCTGGACGTCTAGTTTTGCAGTCTTGCCCGGCGGCGTATGGCTGCCGGGCCAATAAAAGCACGACCTAACGATTACCTGAAGGATGGATAGAACACATGAACTTACATGAATATCAGGCCAAACAGCTGTTTGCCCGGTATGGCTTACCGGCTCCGGTGGGTTATGCCTGTACTACCCCGCGTGAAGCAGAAGAAGCCGCATCTAAAATCGGTTCCGGCCCTTGGGTAGTTAAGTGTCAGGTTCACGCTGGTGGCCGTGGTAAAGCGGGCGGTGTGAAGGTTGTTAAGAGCAAAGAAGAGATTCGTGCGTTTGCTGAACATTGGCTCGGCAAGCGTCTGGTAACGTACCAGACAGATGCGAACGGCCAGCCGGTTAACCAGATCCTGGTTGAAGCGGCGACCGACATCGCGAAAGAACTGTACCTGGGCGCGGTTGTTGACCGTAGCTCCCGTCGCGTGGTGTTCATGGCGTCTACCGAAGGCGGCGTGGAAATCGAAAAAGTGGCGGAAGAGACCCCGCACCTGATCCACAAAGTAGCAATCGATCCGCTGGCGGGCCCGATGCCTTACCAGGGGCGCGAGCTGGCGTTCAAACTGGGACTGGAAGGCAAGCTGGTTCAGCAGTTCACTAAGATCTTCATGGGTCTGGCGAACATCTTCCTGGAGCGCGACCTGGCGCTGATCGAGATCAACCCGCTGGTGATCACCACCCAGGGCGACCTGATCTGCCTCGACGGCAAGCTGGGCGCTGACGGCAACGCGCTGTTCCGCCAGTCCGATCTGCGCGAAATGCGCGATCAATCTCAAGAAGACCCGCGTGAAGCGCAGGCTGCACAGTGGGAGCTGAACTACGTTGCGCTGGACGGTAACATCGGCTGTATGGTTAACGGTGCGGGCCTGGCAATGGGCACCATGGACATCGTTAAGCTGCACGGCGGTGAGCCAGCAAACTTCCTCGACGTAGGCGGTGGCGCAACCAAAGAGCGCGTAACCGAAGCGTTCAAAATCATCCTCTCTGACGACAACGTGAAGGCCGTTCTGGTTAACATCTTCGGCGGCATCGTTCGTTGCGACCTGATCGCCGACGGTATCATCGGTGCGGTAGAAGAAGTGGGTGTTAACGTTCCGGTTGTTGTGCGTCTGGAAGGTAACAACGCTGAACTCGGCGCGAAAAAACTGGCTGACAGCGGCCTGAATATTATTGCAGCGAAAAGTCTGACGGATGCAGCTCAGCAGGTTGTTGCCGCAGTGGAGGGGAAATAATGTCAGTTTTAATTAATAAAGATACCAAGGTTATCTGCCAGGGCTTCACCGGTAGCCAGGGGACTTTCCACTCCGAACAGGCGATTGCCTACGGCACGCAGATGGTTGGCGGCGTAACGCCAGGTAAAGGCGGCACCACGCACCTGGGCCTGCCGGTGTTCAACACCGTGCGTGAAGCCGTAGAAGCGACGGGCGCAACCGCGACCGTAATCTACGTTCCGGCTCCGTTCTGCAAAGACTCCATTCTGGAAGCGATCGACGCAGGCATCAAGCTGATCATTACCATCACTGAAGGCATCCCGACACTGGATATGCTGACCGTGAAGGTGAAGCTGGATGAAGCAGGCGTGCGCATGATCGGCCCGAACTGCCCTGGCGTTATCACCCCGGGCGAATGCAAAATCGGCATCATGCCGGGCCACATTCACAAGCCGGGTAAAGTGGGCATCGTGTCCCGTTCCGGTACGCTGACCTATGAAGCCGTTAAGCAGACCACCGACTACGGCTTCGGCCAGTCCACCTGCGTGGGCATCGGCGGTGACCCGATCCCGGGCTCTAACTTTATCGATATCCTGAAGCTGTTCCAGGAAGATCCACAGACCGAAGCGATCGTGATGATCGGTGAGATCGGTGGTAGCGCGGAAGAAGAAGCCGCTGCTTACATCAAAGAACACGTGACCAAGCCAGTTGTCGGTTACATCGCGGGTGTGACCGCACCGAAAGGCAAGCGTATGGGTCACGCAGGCGCGATCATCGCCGGTGGTAAAGGTACGGCTGATGAGAAATTCGCAGCGCTGGAAGCCGCAGGCGTGAAAACTGTTCGCAGCCTGGCGGATATCGGCGAAGCACTGAAATCCATCATTAAGTAAGTCCTCTCTGCTCCCCGAAAGGGGGGCGTTGAAGTATAAAAATGTCCGTTTCGACATGGTTGGCCGCTGTAAAGCGGCCTTTTTTATTGCCTGCCGGGCGTCATGCAATAGTCACTGAATGGTGTTAATTAGAGAGGGGGATAAAAGTAAAATAATTGTTATTTATTTACCTTAAAGAGAGCGGATGGAAAAAAACGAAAAACGCACTAAAATTTATGTCCTGAATAAATTAGGCATTCGGGCTTCTGAGTTAATAAAAATCACTTCTGTTTATATTCATCAATCGACTTGATAACCTTAATTGTATTTTATATACATATCTTTAACATGGTTTTTACTATGTTCACCGCATCAAAACACATTTAACACAACGGATTGTTTTTGATTTAAATCAATGTTTAATCCTTGGAAAAACCCGTCAAAAGGCGGTAAATTGTCCCCGATCAAAATGGCCGAAAAGTGGTAATTTTGCTATAAATTGATCGCCGTCGAAAAACGTAAATGTGATTCAATAAAAACCTGTTTATTGTAAGGGTTTTGCAGCGTATTATATTTGCGGGATCAATTTGAGTTTTTTATTAACGTATTTGTAACCTCACGTCATCGTTTTTATCCTCCTTCAGGGTAATAACGACGACAAGGATGCGAATAATTTGTATTGGGGCATGCGTGTGGATCTCTCTGGCGGGGTTCACTCTCGGAGTCTTCATGCGATGAGCAAGGAGTCATGATGTTAGATATAGTCGAACTGTCGCGCTTACAGTTTGCCTTGACCGCGATGTACCACTTCCTGTTTGTGCCACTGACGCTCGGTATGGCGTTCCTGCTGGCCATTATGGAAACGGTATACGTTCTCTCCGGCAAACAGATTTATAAAGATATGACCAAGTTCTGGGGCAAGTTGTTTGGTATCAACTTCGCGCTGGGCGTGGCAACCGGTTTGACCATGGAGTTCCAGTTCGGGACTAACTGGTCTTACTATTCCCACTATGTCGGGGATATCTTCGGTGCGCCGCTGGCCATTGAAGGTCTGATGGCATTCTTCCTCGAATCCACCTTTGTAGGTCTGTTCTTCTTCGGTTGGGACCGTCTGGGTAAAGTCCAGCATATGGCGGTGACCTGGCTGGTGGCATTAGGTTCGAACCTGTCCGCGCTGTGGATCCTGGTGGCGAACGGCTGGATGCAGAACCCTATCGCGTCTGATTTCAACTTCGAAACCATGCGTATGGAGATGGTCAGCTTTGCCGAGCTGGTCCTGAACCCGGTTGCGCAGGTTAAATTCGTTCACACCGTTGCTTCTGGCTACGTGTGCGGCGCGATGTTTATCCTGGGTATCAGCTCTTACTACATGCTGCGCGGTCGTGACTTCGCGTTTGCTAAGCGCTCCTTTGCTATCGCTGCAAGCTTCGGTATGGCTGCAATCCTCTCTGTTATCGTTCTGGGTGATGAATCCGGTTACGAAATGGGTGACGTGCAGAAAACCAAACTGGCCGCCATCGAAGCCGAATGGGAAACCCAACCGGCGCCTGCTGCCTTTACGCTGTTCGGTATTCCCGATCAGGACGCGCAGGAAAACCGCTTCGCTATTCAGATCCCTTACGCGCTGGGTATCATCGCCACCCGTTCTGTTGATAAGCAGGTGACCGGTCTTAAAGAGCTGATGGTTCAGCACGAAGAGCGTATCCGTAACGGTATGAAAGCCTACTCGCTGCTGGAACAGCTGCGTGCCGGTTCTACCGACCAGGCCGTTCGCGACCAGTTCAACGACGTGAAGAAAGATCTGGGTTACGGTCTGCTGCTGAAGCGTTATACCCCGAACGTTTCTGATGCGACAGAAGCACAGATCCAGATGGCCACCAAAGACTCGATTCCACGCGTTGCGCCTCTGTACTTCGCATTCCGTATCATGGTGGGCTGCGGCATCATCATGCTGCTGATCATTGCGGCGTCCTTCTGGTCCGTGATTCGCAACCGCATCGGCGAGAAAAAATGGCTGCTGCGCACCGCGCTGTACGGTATTCCACTGCCGTGGATCGCTATCGAATCCGGCTGGTTTGTTGCGGAGTACGGCCGTCAGCCATGGGCGATTGGTGAGGTACTGCCAACGGCGGTAGCGAACTCGTCCCTGACAGCGGGCGATCTGATCTTCTCCATGCTGCTGATTTGTGGTCTGTACACCCTGTTCCTGGTGGCTGAACTGTTCCTGATGTTCAAGTTCGCGCGCCTTGGCCCAAGCAGCCTGAAAACCGGTCGCTATCACTACGAGCAGTCCACCGCGACTACTCAGCCGGCACGCTAAGACAGGAGTCATCAAATGATCGATTATGAAGTATTGCGTTTTATCTGGTGGCTGTTGATCGGCGTTCTGCTGATCGGTTTTGCCGTCACGGATGGTTTCGACATGGGGGTGGGGATGCTCACCCGTTTCCTCGGTCGTAATGACACCGAGCGTCGAATCATGATCAACTCCATCGCCCCTCACTGGGACGGTAACCAGGTGTGGCTGATCACCGCAGGCGGCGCGCTGTTCGCTGCCTGGCCGATGGTCTACGCGGCTGCGTTCTCCGGCTTCTACGTGGCGATGATTCTGGTGCTGGCCTCTTTATTCTTCCGTCCGGTCGGTTTCGACTACCGTTCCAAGATTGAAGACACCCGCTGGCGCAACATGTGGGACTGGGGCATCTTCATCGGTAGCTTCGTTCCACCGCTGGTGATCGGCGTGGCGTTCGGTAACCTGCTGCAGGGCGTACCGTTCCACCTGGACGAATACATGCGTCTTTACTACACCGGTAACTTCTTCCAGCTGCTGAATCCGTTTGGTCTGCTGGCAGGCGTGGTGAGCGTGGCGATGATCATCACTCAGGGCGCAACCTATCTGCAGATGCGTACGGTTGGTGAACTGCACCTGCGTTCTCGCGCGACGGCTCAGGTCGCTGCGCTGGTCACGCTGGTCTGCTTTGCACTGGCCGGCGTATGGGTGGTGTACGGCATCGATGGCTACGTGGTGACGTCTGCAATCAACCATACTGCGCCGTCTAACCCGCTGACCAAAGAAGTGGCGCGTCAGGCAGGTGCATGGCTGGTGAACTTTAACAATACCCCTGCGCTGTGGGCTATCCCGGCTCTGGGCGTATTGCTGCCGCTGCTGACCGTGTTGACGTCTCGTCTGGAGAAAGGCGCTCTGGCGTTCGTGTTCTCATCACTGACCCTGGCGTGCATCATCCTGACATCGGGTATCGCGATGTTCCCATTCGTCATGCCATCCAGCACCATGCTGAATGCTAGCCTGACCATGTGGGACGCAACGTCCAGTCATATGACGCTGAACCTGATGACGTATGTTGCTTGCGTGTTCGTCCCGATTGTTCTGGCCTACACCATCTGGTGTTACTGGAAAATGTTCGGTCGTATCACTAAAGAACATATCGAAAGCAACACCCACTCTATGTACTAAGTAAGGAGCTGAATATGTGGTATTTCGCATGGATTTTAGGGACGCTTCTTGCCTGTGCATTTGGTGTCATCACTGCCCTGGCGCTTGAGCACGTCGAAGCGACCAAAGCGGGTGAAGAAAAACACTGATGAATATTATCGCAACGTTATATGCGGTAATGGACAAGCGCCCGTTACGGGCGCTTTCTTTAGTGATGGCATTACTGCTGGCAGGTTGTATCTTCTGGGACCCTTCGCGCTTTGCAGCGAAAACCAGCGAGCTTGAAATCTGGCACGGCTTCCTCATTATGTGGGCGGTGTGTGCAGGTGTGATCCACGGCGTAGGCTTTCGTCCGAAAGCCGTTCACTGGCAGGGAATTTTTTGCCCGCTGATTGCCGATCTGGTGCTTCTCGCCGGTTTGATTTTCTTCTTCTTCTGAATAAGAAATGTCCGTTAACGTTATGGGCTTACCCGAGCCCATAAAAATTTACTCTCCGTTTACTTTCTCCCATTCCCAACCCTCTTTCCCGCGCGTATAGTAGCGAAGTTTAAAAGCATTAACTTTTGTTGCATTACCGGGATGTAAAGTGAATACAACGCTGTTTCGATGGCCGGTTCGTGTCTATTACGAAGATACCGATGCCGGTGGTGTGGTTTACCACGCCAGCTACGTTGCTTTTTATGAACGGGCACGCACAGAGATGCTGCGCCATCATCACTTTAGTCAACAGGTGCTGTTGGCTGAGCGAGTTGCCTTCGTGGTACGCAAGATGACGCTTGAGTATTTTGCGCCTGCCAGACTCGACGATATGCTCGAAGTCCAAACTGAAATTACATCAATGCGCGGGACCTCACTGGTTTTCACGCAGCGGATAGTCAACGCAGAGAATACCGTACTGAACTCAGCTGAAGTGCTGATTGTTTGTGTTGATCCAACCATAATGAAGCCTCGTGCGCTTCCTAAGTCTATTGTCGCGGAGTTTAAGCAGTGACTGACATGAATATCCTTGATTTGTTCCTGAAGGCAAGCCTTCTGGTTAAACTTATCATGTTGATTTTGATTGGTTTTTCAATCGCATCCTGGGCCATCATCATCCAGAGAACGCGTATCCTCAATGCCGCTGGCCGTGAAGCCGAAGCGTTTGAAGATAAGTTCTGGTCGGGTATTGAGCTTTCTCGTCTGTATCAGGAAAGCCAGGGACGCCGTGAAAACCTTACAGGCTCCGAGCAAATTTTTTATAGCGGTTTCAAAGAGTTTGCCCGTCTGCATCGTGCAAACAATCATGCGCCGGAAGCGGTTGTAGAAGGTGCCTCGCGTGCGATGCGCATTTCTATGAACCGCGAGCTGGAAAATCTCGAAACCCATATTCCATTCCTCGGCACTGTCGGTTCCATCAGCCCGTATATCGGCCTGTTTGGTACCGTGTGGGGGATTATGCACGCCTTTATCGCGCTGGGCGCGGTGAAGCAGGCGACGTTGCAGATGGTTGCACCGGGTATCGCTGAAGCACTGATTGCGACCGCTATCGGTCTGTTTGCGGCAATTCCTGCGGTTATGGCTTACAACCGTCTGAACCAGCGCGTGAACAAACTGGAACTGAACTACGACAACTTTATGGAAGAGTTCACTGCGATTCTGCACCGTCAGGCGTTTACCAGCACCGAGAGCAACAAGGGGTAAACCATGGCCAGATCGCGTGGACGAGGTCGTCGCGAGCTCAAGTCCGAAATCAATATCGTTCCACTGCTGGACGTCCTGCTGGTACTGCTGCTGATCTTCATGGCGACAGCGCCAATCATTACCCAGAGCGTGGAAGTGGATCTGCCGGATGCGACAGAATCACAGGCGGTGAGCACCAATGACGATCCTCCGGTAATCATTGAGGTTTCCGGCGTAGGGCAATACAGCGTCGTGGTAGAGAAAGATCGTATGGATCAGCTGCCGCCTGAGCAGGTGATTGCTGAAGCGCAGCGTCGCCTGGAGTCAAATCCGAAAACGGTCTTCTTAATCGGTGGCGCGAAAGACGTACCCTACGATGAAATTATTAAAGCGCTGAACTTGCTACATAGTGCGGGTGTTAAGTCAGTTGGCTTAATGACCCAACCTATTTGATCATCCGCGTAGTTTTTGGGAACCGATAGTGTCAAAGGCAACCGAACAGAACGACAAGCTTAAGCGAGCGATAATCGTCTCCGCAGTGCTGCACGTGATTCTCTTTGCAGCGCTGATCTGGAGTTCGTTCGACGAGCATATTGATGCATCAGCCGGCGGCGGTGGAGGATCTTCCATTGACGCCGTGATGGTGGATCCCGGTGCGGTAGTACAGAACTATAATCGCGAACAGCAGCAGAAGGCGAGTGCCAAACGGGCTGAAGAGCAGCGTGAAAAACAGTCGCAACAGCAGGCGGAAGAACTGCGTGAAAAGCAGGCCGCAGAGCAGGAGCGTCTGAAGCAGCTTGAGAAAGAGCGTTTGCAGGCGCAGGAAGCTGCGAAAGAGCAGGCGGAACAGCAGAAGCAAGCCGAAGAGGCCGCGAAGAAAGCACAGGAACAGCAAAAGCAGGCGGAAGAGGCGGCAGCAAAAGCCGCAGCGGACGCGAAAGCACAGGCTGATGCCCAGGCAAAATTAGCGGCAGAAGCGGCGAAGAAAGCCGCTGCTGATGCTCAGAAGAAAGCTGAAGCGGAAGCCGCGAAGAAAGCCGCTGCTGATGCTCAGAAGAAAGCCGAAGCGGAAGCCGCGAAAAAAGCCGCTCAGGAAGCAGAGAAGAAAGCTGCTGCCGAGGCCGCGAAGAAAGCGGCTGCTGCTGAGAAAGCGGCTGCAGAAAAAGCTGCCGCTGCTGAAAAAGCCGCTGCCGATAAAAAAGCTGCTGCTGAGAAGGCTGCCGCCGATAAGAAAGCTGCAGCTGAGAAGGCCGCTGCCGATAAGAAAGCTGCAGCTGATAAAGCGGCTGCCAAAAAGGCCGCTGCCGCTGAAAAAGCAGCTGCCGCCGCAGGGGTTGACGATCTGCTGGGCGATTTGAGCTCAGGTAAGAATGCACCGAAAACGGGCGGTGGGGCGAAAGGAAACAACGCAGCGCCGACGGGAAGTGGTAACACTAAGAGTAACGGTGCGACAGGGGCTGAAATCAACGGTTATGCCGCGCAGATTAAATCCGCTATTGAAAGCCGATTCTATGATGCGTCTTCCTATACCGGTAAAACGTGTACGTTGCGTATAAAACTGGCTCCGGACGGCATGCTGCTGGATATTAAGTCTGAAGGTGGCGACCCGGCTTTATGTACTGCGGCCCTGGCTGCAGCGCGTCAGGCGAAGATGCCTAAACCGCCGTCTCAGGCAGTTTATGAAGTCTTCAAAAATGCGCCGCTGGACTTCAAACCTTAAGTTACATTTTCCCCGTGCAAACGGGGAAAAATAGACCAGGTTTAGTCACAGGGTTCTGGTAGTTTTGTCTATTTGAGTTTGTTAACATTCTGCTAAATTATCGTGGGTAAGGTTACCCGGATAAGGGAGATATGATGAAGCAGGCATTACGTGTAGCATTTAGTTTTTTAATGCTGTGGGCAGCAGTACTGCACGCAGAAGTACGTATCGAGATCACCCAGGGGGTGGACTCGGCACGCCCAATCGGTGTTGTTCCGTTCCAGTGGGCCGGTCCTGGCGCTGCACCTGAAGATGCCGGCGGCATCGTGGCGGCTGACCTGCGTAACAGCGGTAAATTCAATCCGTTAGATCGTTCTCGTCTGCCTCAGCAGCCGGGTAGCGCGCAGGAAGTACAGCCTGCAGCATGGTCTGCACTGGGTATTGATGCCGTGGTTGTGGGTCAGGTTACGCCTAACCCGGACGGCTCTTACAACGTGGCCTGGCAGCTGGTGGATACCGGCGGTGCACCGGGTACCGTTCTGGCACAGAACTCTTACAAGGTCACTAAGCAGTACCTGCGCTACGCGGCACACGCTGCCAGCGATGCGGTATTTGAAAAACTGACCGGCATTAAAGGAGCGTTCCGTACCCGTATTGCTTATGTGGTACAGACCAACGGTGGTCAGTTCCCGTATGAGCTGCGCGTATCTGACTACGACGGCTACAACCAGTTCCTGGTGAAACGTTCTTCTCAGCCGCTGATGTCTCCAGCCTGGTCTCCAGACGGTTCTAAACTGGCCTATGTAACCTTCGAAAGCGGTCGTTCAGCGCTGGTTATCCAGACGCTGGCAAACGGTGCTGTTCGTCAGGTGGCCTCTTTCCCACGTCACAACGGTGCGCCTTCCTTCTCTCCGGACGGGTCTAAACTGGCGTTTGCGCTGTCAAAAACCGGTAGCCTGAACCTGTACGTGATGGACATTGGCTCTGGCCAGATTCGTCAGGTGACCGACGGTCGCAGCAACAACACCGAACCTTCATGGTTCCCGGACAGTCAAAACCTGGCGTTTACCTCTGACCAGGCTGGCCGTCCACAAATCTACAAAGTCAACATCAACGGCGGTGCTCCGCAGCGTATTACCTGGGAAGGTTCTCAGAACCAGAACTCAGACGTGAGCAGCGACGGTAAATTTATGGTAATGGTGAGCTCCAACGGTGGGCAGCAGCACATTGCCAAACAAGATCTGGTAGCGGGTGGCGTTCAAGTTCTGTCGTCAACGTTCCTGGATGAAACGCCGAGTCTGGCACCTAACGGCACGATGGTAATCTACAGCTCTTCTCAGGGGATGGGATCTGTGCTGAATCTGGTTTCTACAGATGGGCGTTTCAAAGCGCGTATTCCGGCAACTGATGGACAGGTAAAATCACCTGCCTGGTCGCCGTATCTGTAAATAATAATTAATT
Organism: Enterobacter sp. WP_7_1; assembly: GCF_003688535.1. Taxonomy (NCBI): domain Bacteria; kingdom Pseudomonadati; phylum Pseudomonadota; class Gammaproteobacteria; order Enterobacterales; family Enterobacteriaceae; genus Enterobacter; species Enterobacter sp. WP_7_1. The sequence continues at coordinate 452,810 of NZ_REFK01000001.1, forward strand.
GATTACTAAAGGAATCATAGAAATGCAACTGAACAAAGTGCTGAAGGGGCTGATGATCGCTCTGCCTGTAATGGCAATCGCAGCGTGTTCTTCTAACAAGAACGCCAGCAATGACCAGAGCGGCGAAGGCATGATGGGTGCCGGCACCGGTATGGACGCGAACGGCAATGGCAACATGTCTTCTGAAGAGCAAGCGCGTCTTCAGATGCAGCAGCTGCAGCAGAACAACATCGTTTACTTCGATCTGGATAAATACGATATCCGTTCTGACTTCGCTGCGATGCTGGATGCTCACGCTAACTTCCTGCGTAGCAACCCATCTTACAAAGTCACCGTAGAAGGTCACGCGGACGAACGTGGTACTCCAGAGTACAACATCTCCCTGGGTGAACGTCGTGCTAACGCTGTTAAAATGTACCTGCAGGGTAAAGGCGTTTCTGCTGACCAGATCTCCATCGTTTCTTACGGTAAAGAAAAACCTGCAGTACTGGGTCACGACGAAGCGGCTTACTCCAAAAACCGTCGTGCCGTACTGGTTTACTAAGAGAATTGCATGAGCAGTAACTTCAGACATCATCTGTTGAGTCTGTCGTTACTGGTTGGAATAGCGGCCCCCTGGGCCGCTTTTGCTCAGGCACCAATCAGTAGTGTCGGCTCAGGCTCGGTAGAAGACCGGGTCACTCAACTCGAGCGTATTTCTAACGCTCACAGCCAGCTTTTAACCCAACTCCAGCAACAACTTTCCGATAACCAAAACGATATTGACTCTCTCCGCGGCCAGATTCAGGAAAGCCAGTATCAGTTGAACCAGGTTGTGGAACGTCAGAAGCAGATTTTGCTGCAGATAGATAGCCTGAGTAGCGGTGGTGCAGCAGCACAAGCACAGCCAGCCGCGGGCGATCAGAGCGGGGCCGCGACATCAGCTCCGGCTGCGGATGCTTCTGCTTCAACAGGGGCGCCTGTACAGAGCGGTGACGCGAATACGGACTACAACGCGGCCATTGCCCTGGTGCAGGATCAATCTCGTCAGGATGACGCGCTTGCTGCGTTTCAGAACTTTGTTAAGAAATACCCTGATTCCACTTATCAGCCAAATGCGAATTACTGGCTCGGTCAGCTGAATTACAACAAGGGTAAAAAGGACGATGCGGCGTTTTATTTTGCCTCCGTGGTAAAAAACTACCCGAAATCGCCAAAAGCGCCTGATGCGATGTACAAAGTGGGCGTCATCATGCAGGACAAAGGCGACACTGCGAAAGCCAAAGCGGTTTACCAGCAGGTAGTCTCCAAATTCCCAGGTACCGAAGGTGCCAAGCAGGCGCAAAAACGTCTGAATTCGATGGGATGATTATCGCATGACCAGAAATCGCGTTATTTCTGGTCGTGCAGCATGATTCGTAAGCAGTTAAGTGATCTTCATCGAAATTTTTGTTGCGCTGAATTCTTAAATCAGTAATATATGCCGCCGTTGCCACGGGATATCAAACAACGTGAAAACAGCGTAAAAGTGGGTCGTTAGCTCAGTTGGTAGAGCAGTTGACTTTTAATCAATTGGTCGCAGGTTCGAATCCTGCACGACCCACCACTTAACGCACACCAGCAGTACAGAGTGGGTGATTAGCTCAGTTGGTAGAGCATCTCCTTTACACGGAGGGGGTCGGCGGTTCGAGCCCGTCATCACCCACCACTCGGGTCGTTAGCTCAGTTGGTAGAGCAGTTGACTTTTAATCAATTGGTCGCAGGTTCGAATCCTGCACGACCCACCAATTTTATTGGTTCCGAGTGATAATTCAGGCAACACCCAAAAGGGTCGTTAGCTCAGTTGGTAGAGCAGTTGACTTTTAATCAATTGGTCGCAGGTTCGAATCCTGCACGACCCACCAGCCTGAATAAATTTGAAGTACATCCCGCAAGGGGTCGTTAGCTCAGTTGGTAGAGCAGTTGACTTTTAATCAATTGGTCGCAGGTTCGAATCCTGCACGACCCACCAGTGTAGAAAGGCGCCCTAAAGGCGCCTTTTTGCTATCTGCCGTCTGTGCAGGTCGGGCAAGACGAAGCCGCCGGCCGACAAATGCTATCCGCACCTATTTCCGGTGACTTTTCCTCTCATATTCGCTATCTTGTTTAGTATACAAAACACAATTGCCACGCGTTTTGCTATGTCATGCAAAAGAAAGGCAATATTGTTAAGCCAGTAAAACGAGAAGCCATAATGAGTGTGATGTTTGATCCTGAAGCCGCAATCTATCCGTTTCCGCCAAAGCCTGTCCCGCTGAGCCCGGACGAAAAGCAATTCTATCGTGAGAAGATCAAACGTCTTCTTAAAGAACGAGATGCGGTGATGGTGGCCCATTATTACACTGACCCGGAAATTCAGCAGCTGGCGGAAGAGACCGGGGGCTGTATTTCTGACTCACTGGAGATGGCACGCTTCGGTGCAAAACATCCTGCTTCCACGCTGCTGGTTGCTGGAGTGCGTTTTATGGGCGAAACGGCAAAGATCCTGAGCCCTGAAAAAACCATTCTGATGCCGACGCTTAATGCAGAGTGTTCTCTGGATCTCGGCTGCCCGATTGACGAATTCACGGCCTTCTGTGACGCCCACCCTGACCGGACCGTGGTGGTTTACGCCAACACCTCTGCGGCGGTAAAAGCGCGGGCAGACTGGGTTGTAACCTCCAGCATCGCCGTTGAGCTGATTGAACATCTGGATAGCCTGGGCGAGAAAATTATCTGGGCGCCTGACCGCCATCTTGGAAATTATGTCCAGAAGCAGACGGGGGCTGACGTTCTCTGCTGGCAGGGTGCCTGCATTGTGCACGACGAATTCAAAACCCAGGCGCTGGCGCGCATGAAGGCACTTTATCCTGACGCCGCGATTCTTGTTCACCCTGAATCACCGCAGTCGATAGTCGACATGGCGGATGCCGTGGGCTCAACCAGCCAGCTTATCAACGCGGCCAGAACGCTGCCTAACAGGCAGCTCATCGTGGCAACCGATCGCGGTATCTTCTACAAGATGCAGCAGGCCGTGCCGGAGAAAGAGCTCCTGGAAGCGCCAACGGCAGGCGAGGGCGCAACGTGCCGCAGCTGTGCGCATTGCCCGTGGATGGCGATGAACGGCCTGAAGGCCATTGCCGAAGGGCTCGAGACGGGCGGTGCAGCACATGAAATCCATGTGGATGCCGCCCTGCGTGAAGGTGCGTTAATTCCGCTTAACCGCATGCTGGATTTTGCGGCTACACTACGTACTTAATTCAAAACGCCCCGGGGAAAAGATGGATTTTTTTAGCACGCAGAACATTCTGGTTCATATACCGATTGGCGCAGGTGGCTATGACCTGTCATGGATTGAGGCCGTCGGCACGCTGGCGGGGTTACTCTGTATCTGGCTGGCAAGCCTGGAGAAAATCAGCAACTATGCGTTCGGGCTGATTAACGTTACGCTGTTTGCGATTATCTTCTTCCAGATCCAGCTGTACGCCAGTCTGCTTTTGCAGCTGTTCTTCTTCGCCGCCAATATTTACGGCTGGTACGCGTGGTCGCGTCAGAACAGCCAGCAGGAGGCAGAGCTGCAGATCCGCTGGCTGCCCTTGCCGAAAGCCATCGCCTGGCTTGTCGCCTGTCTGGTCGCCATTGGTTTAATGACCGTCTATATCAACCCGGTGTTTGCGTTCCTGACCCGCGTTGCCGTTTCGGTCATGTCCGGTTTCGGACTGAACGTGACGATGCCCGAGCTTCAGCCGGATGCCTTCCCGTTCTGGGATTCCTGCATGATGGTGCTGTCGATTGCAGCGATGATCCTGATGACCCGTAAATACGTTGAAAACTGGCTGCTGTGGGTCATCATCAACGTGATCAGCGTGGCGATCTTCGCCCTGCAGGGCGTCTATGCGATGTCGCTGGAATATCTGCTGCTGACCTTCATCGCGCTCAACGGCAGCCGGATGTGGATTAAGAGCGCGCGTGAGCGAGGTTCTCGCGCGCTTTCCAGCTAGTGGTGATGATGACCTGAATGTTCGGACTGCGCCTCGTTAAGGTGGCAGTCCGGCCCGTTACAGGGCTGATACTCCATCTGGATGGTGGCGTGGCCAATTTCGTAGTGATGTTCAAGAAAATGCTGGATGCGTTCAAGCAGCGCATCGTGGTCGTGAGGCGGGATCACCTGGACGTGCAGCGTCATGACCGGTTTTTCCCCCACCAGCCAGACGTGCACGTGATGAACATTGCGGACTTCCGGGACTGAACGGCGCAGGTTGCGCTTCAGCTCGTCAATATCCATCGATGCCGGTGCCCCTTCAAGCAGTTCATTCACGCTCTCCTTCAGCAGCCGCCAGCCGCTGCGCAAGACCAGACACGACACCAGCACGGACAGAATCGGATCGACAGGCGTCCAGCCGGTGTAGAGGATCACCAGCGCGGCGACAATCGCCCCGACTGAGCCGAGCAAATCACCCAGAACATGCAGAGCCGCAGCGCGCACATTGAGGTTCTTTTCCCCGCTGCCGCGGTGCAAAATCCAGAAGGCCAGGATATTTGCCAGCAGCCCCGCCACGGCAATCACCATCATTGTCGCCCCTGCGATAGGCTGCGGGTGTCTGAAGCGCTGCACGGCCTCCCAGACGATAAGAACGGTAATGACCACCAGCGCAATGGCGTTAACAAACGCGGCGAGAGTTGTCAGCCTCAGCCAGCCGAAGGTATGGCGCGCATTGGGAGGACGACGCGCAAACTGCACCGCCAGCAGGGCGAAGAGCAGCGCTGCGGCATCGGTCAGCATGTGTCCGGCATCAGCCAGAAGCGCCAGAGAGCCGGAAATCAGGCCGCCAATGACCTCGATAACCATAAACGTTGCCGTAACGCCAAAGGCCAGCATCAGTCGTTTAGCGTTGTCGTTGCCGGGAGAGTGTGAGTGGGAATGGGAGTGCGCCATTTCTGCTTTCCTGATGTGTTATTGTTTTTAGTGTAGCGTTTTTAATAGGTTACTCCAAAAAGAAAGGAGAGCCAGAGCTCTCCTTTTTCTTTCCGAGCACCCCCGTTACTGGGTGGTGCCATCGGTTTTAGTATTCGCGTCGTTTCCTACTTTGTCATTAGGGTCAGGGCATTTGCCGTCCTTGCACATTGAGTTCTTATGAACCTCGTCCGAACTCATATTGTCATGATTCATGGTGCCGGAACCGCTGCCGTTGGGATGCAGCATGGTGCCGCCGGTGTTGGTATTACCGGTATTGATCTGGTTGTTGTCGACATTATTCGGGGCGATATTCTGTTTCGCATCAGGTGCGGGCTGGCCTGCTGCCGCAGCGGCATTCGCATCACCGTTGCTGTCTGATGTGCCCGTTTCCGCGGCCAGGACGCTGCCGCTGGCCAGAGTGAGTGTGGCGGTCAGGAAGAGGGTTGCCAGTTTTGTCATTTTCATCATGGTGCTCCTGTTCTTGTCGTTACGCTGGATAACATTCTCCAACAGTGCATCTTTTTCTGAGGCGAAAGATTCCGCCTTACGGACTTACGTCAGTAGGGAATCGCGTTTAAACGTATAAAATTGGTTGTTACAGTTAAAAAGCTTAGGTTAGATCTCATATTTCGCTATTTTGTGGCGATTTTTAGGCGAATTCCAGGAATTATCTGCGTGAAGTGTAAAACCGTGTTTACACTTCCTGGTCGACAAGATAGATTGAAAGGATTGCTTTCATTACTAAAGATATGGCAGAGCTGGAAAGAAAATGAATTATCAGAACGACGATTTACGCATTAAAGAGATCAATGAGTTATTACCTCCTGTAGCGCTCCTTGAGAAATTCCCCGCCACTGAAAATGCCGCAAATACGGTTTCTCATGCTCGTAAAGCGATCCATAAGATCCTGAAAGGTAATGACGATCGTCTTCTGGTGGTGATTGGCCCGTGCTCCATTCACGATCCTGCAGCCGCGAAAGAGTACGCAGCCCGTCTGCTTACCCTCCGTGAAGAGCTGAAGGACGAGCTGGAAATCGTGATGCGCGTCTATTTTGAAAAACCGCGCACCACCGTGGGCTGGAAAGGGCTGATTAACGATCCGCATATGGATAACAGCTTCCAGATTAACGACGGTCTGCGCATTGCGCGCAAGCTGCTGCTGGAGATCAACGACAGCGGCCTGCCAGCGGCCGGTGAATTCCTCGACATGATTACGCCGCAATACCTGGCAGACCTGATGAGCTGGGGCGCAATTGGTGCCCGCACAACCGAATCTCAGGTGCACCGCGAGCTGGCGTCCGGTCTCTCTTGCCCGGTGGGTTTCAAAAACGGCACTGACGGCACCATTAAGGTGGCTATCGACGCCATCAACGCAGCGGGTGCGCCGCACTGCTTCCTGTCCGTAACCAAATGGGGCCATTCCGCCATCGTTAACACCAGCGGTAACGGTGATTGCCATATCATTCTGCGCGGCGGCAAAGAGCCAAACTACAGTGCGAAACACGTGGCAGAAGTGAAGGTCGGGCTGGAAAAAGCCGGGCTACCGCCGCAGGTGATGATCGATTTCAGCCATGCCAACTCCAGCAAGCAGTTTAAAAAGCAGATGGAAGTTGGGGCAGACGTCTGCCAGCAGATTGCTGGCGGTGAGAAGGCGGTGATTGGGGTGATGATCGAAAGCCATCTGGTTGAAGGGAACCAGAACCTGGAAGGCAGCGAACCGCTGGTGTATGGCAAAAGCGTCACCGATGCCTGCATTGGCTGGGACGATACCGACACCATCCTGCGTCAGCTGGCGAATGCGGTAAAAGCGCGTCGCGGCTAAAATATCTGGCACAAATAAAAAAGCGCGGAAGGCTCCGCGCTTTTTTTATGCCTTGCGAAAATTACTTCGCTTTACCCTGGTTCGCTACAGCCGCTGCTTTCGCCGCGATCTCTTCTGCGTTACCCAGATAGTAGTGTTTGATTGGCTTGAAGTTTTCGTCGAACTCATACACCAGCGGTACGCCAGTTGGGATGTTCAGTTCGAGGATTTCGTCTTCACCCATGTTGTCCAGGTATTTCACCAGCGCGCGCAGGGAGTTACCGTGAGCCGCGATGATCACGCGCTCGCCGCTTTTCAGGCGTGGCAGAATGGTTTCGTTCCAGTAAGGCACAACGCGGTCGATGGTCAGCGCCAGGCTTTCGGTGGTTGGCAGCTCAGCGTCGGTCAGCTTCGCGTAACGCGGGTCGTGGCCCGGGTAGCGCTCGTCATCTTTGGTCAGCTCTGGTGGGGTGATTGCGAAGCCGCGACGCCACTGTTTAACCTGCTCGTCGCCATATTTCTCAGCGGTTTCCGCTTTGTTCAGGCCCTGCAGCGCACCGTAGTGACGTTCGTTCAGTTTCCAGGACTTCTCAACCGGCAGCCAGGCCTGATCCAGTTCGTCCAGCACGTTCCACAGGGTGTGGATGGCACGTTTCAGCACAGAGGTGTAAGCAAAATCAAAGCTGAAGCCTTCTTCCTTCAGCAGTTTACCTGCTGCTTTTGCTTCGCTTACGCCTTTCTCAGACAGATCAACGTCGTACCAACCGGTAAAGCGGTTTTCGTTGTTCCACTGGCTTTCGCCGTGACGCACCAGAACCAGCTTAGTAATAGCCATCTCTTACTCCTCAAGCATTTTTAGAATGATAACAATTCTCATTATATTGCCGTGGCCGTGCCACCAGCAACGCTTAACCCTAACCATAGCGAAAATAGTCTCTGAGTGTAAGATGCTTGTGAATCCATGGTTATGATTTTGTCTGCGATCGGCGCTATTTTCAGCAAGGCGCGCAGAAAAAAGCCCTCCGGAGGGAGGGCTGGATATTAATGCGGAATAAAATGATATTCCGTCACGCTCACGTACTCTTCACCCGGGCGCAGCACGCAGTCCGGCTGTGGCCATTCAGGATGGTTCGGGCTGTCCGGCAGGAACTCGCTCTCCAAAGCCAGGCCTTGCCAGTCGCTGTACTCATCGTGTTCGCGCGCCGTCGTGCCTCCGAGGTAGTTGCCTGAGTAAAACTGCAGGGCAGGGGCGGTGGTATAAACCGTCATCTGCAGTTTCTCATCCGCAGACCAGACCTGCGCGGCAGGCTGTTTCACATCGCCTTTGGCCTGCAGCAGGAAAGCGTGATCGTAGCCTTTCACCTTGCGCTGATCGTCATCACTCATGAAATCCTGGGCGATGGTCTTCGCGCTGCGGAAGTCAAAGCTGGTGCCGCTCACGTCTTTGAGGCCCTGATGCGGAATGCCCATCTCGTCAACCGGCAGATACGCATCCGCCAGGATCTGAAGCTTGTGGTTGCGAACGTCGCACTGGCTACCGTCCAGGTTGAAATATGCGTGATTGGTCAGGTTGACCGGACACGGCTTATCGACCGTCGCACGGTATTCGATGGCGATACGGTTGTCGTCGGTCAGCGTAAAGCGCGCGGACGCGACAAGGTTCCCCGGGAAGCCCTGATCGCCATCAGGCGAATCCAGCGAGAACAGCACTTCGCCATCGTTTTGACGTACAATCTTCCAGCGGCGTTTATCGAATCCGTCCGGACCGCCGTGCAGCTGGTTCTCACCCTGGCTTGGAAGCAGGGTGTACTGCACGCCGTCGAGTTCAAAACGACTCTTCGCGATGCGGTTAGCATAGCGACCAACGGACGCGCCCAGATAGGCGGACTGATTGATGTACTGCTCAGGCGAGGCGCAGCCGAGCAGAGTCTCGCGCACGCTGCCGTCCGGCATCGGTACGCGGGCAGAAAGAAGGGTTGCCCCCCAGTCCATCACCGTAACGACCATCCCCGCGCTGTTGCGCAGGGTTAACAGGCGATACGGCAGACCATCCGGTGCAAGGGTAGGTGTTTCGTTTAGCACTGTCCGGCTCCTTGTGATGCTTTACAAACATAGAAGGTTTCTTTGATGCCCGTTTTTGCTTCGTACTGCTTCGCCACGGCATCCTGTACGGCAGGGACCAGCTCTTCTGGCACCAGCGCAACGATGCAGCCGCCAAAACCGCCGCCCGTCATGCGCACGCCGCCTTTGTCGCCGATGGTCGCTTTAACGATGTCCACCAGGGTGTCGATCTGCGGAACGGTGATTTCAAAATCATCGCGCATGGAGGCGTGAGATTCCGCCATCAGCTCACCCATGCGTTTCAGGTCACCTTTCGCCAGCGCGGACGCGGCTTCAACGGTACGGGCATTTTCCGTCAGCACGTGGCGAACGCGTTTGGCGACGACTGGATCCAACTCGTGCGCCACTTTGTTAAATTCATTGAGCGTTACGTCGCGCAGGGCAGGCTGCTGGAAGAAGCGGGCGCCGGTTTCGCACTGCTGGCGGCGGGTGTTGTATTCGCTGCCCACCAGCGTGCGCTTAAAGTTGCTGTTGACGATCACCACAGCCGCGCCTTTTGGCAGGGGAACGGCTTTGGTTCCCAGCGAGCGGCAGTCAATTAACAGGGCATGCTCTTTTTTGCCCAGCGCGGAGATCAGCTGGTCCATAATGCCGCAGTTACAGCCCACGAACTGGTTTTCTGCTTCCTGACCGTTCAGGGCGATTTGCGCGCCGTCCAGCGGCAGATGATAAAGCTGCTGGAACACGGTACCTACGGCGACTTCCAGAGACGCAGAGGAGCTTAAGCCCGCACCCTGCGGCACGTTGCCGCTGATAACTAAATCCGCACCGCCAAAGTTCTTGTTGCGCTTCTGAAGGTGTTTCACCACGCCGCGCACGTAGTTAGACCACTGCTGGCTGTCGTGATTCACAATCGGGGCATCGAGGGAAAACTCGTCCATCTCATTACCGTAATCCGCCGCAATCACGCGGACCTTACGGTCGTCGCGCTTCGCGCAGCTGATGACGGTCTGGTAATCGATGGCGCACGGCAGCACGAAACCGTCGTTATAGTCGGTGTGTTCACCGATCAGGTTAACGCGGCCTGGCGCCTGGATAACGTGGGTGGCAGGGTAGCCAAATTTCTCAGCAAACAGGGATTGGGTTTTATCTTTCAGACTCATTTTTTAGACTCCTGATTCGCGATAGTGGACGTCGCTAACGGCACGCAGACGTTCTGCCGCCTGTTCCGCCGTCAGGTCACGCTGGGTTTCCGCCAGCATTTCATAGCCCACCATAAATTTACGTACCGTCGCAGAGCGCAGCAGCGGCGGATAGAAATGGGCGTGCAGCTGCCAGTGTTGATTCTCTTCGCCGTTAAACGGGGCGCCGTGCCAGCCCATGGAGTACGGGAAGGAGCACTGGAACAGGTTGTCGTAACGGCTGGTGAGCTTTTTCAGCGCCAGGGCAAGGTCGTCGCGCGGCGCGTCGCTAAGATCGGTGATGCGCTGCACGTGCGCTTTCGGCAGCAGCAGCGTTTCAAACGGCCAGGCGGCCCAGTAGGGGACGACGGCCAGCCAGTGTTCAGTTTCCACCACGGTGCGGCTGCCGTCGGCCAGCTCGCGCTGGGTGTAATCTACCAGCATCGGCGAACCGTTTTCCGCGTAATACGCTTTCTGCAGACGGTCTTCACGCTCGGCTTCGTTAGGCAGGAAGCTGTTCGCCCAGACCTGACCGTGCGGGTGCGGGTTAGAACAGCCCATGGCCGCGCCTTTGTTTTCGAACACCTGCACCCACGGATAGCTCTGCCCCAGCTCGGCGGTTTGCGCCTGCCAGGTGCTCACCACCTCTTTCAGCGCGTCTACGCTCAGCTCCGGCAGCGTTTTGCTGTGATCGGGCGAGAAGCAGATCACGCGGCTGGTTCCGCGCGCGCTTTCGCAGCGCATCAGCGGATCGTGGCTTTCCGGCGCGTCCGGCGTGTCGGTCATCAGGGCGGCAAAATCGTTGGTGAAGACGAAGGTGCCTTTGTAGTCAGGGTTTTTGTCCCCGGTGACGCGCGTGTTGCCCGGACAGAGGAAGCAGTCCGGGTCGTGCTGTGGCAGCGTCTGTTTTGCAGGCGTCTCCTGCGCCCCCTGCCAGGGGCGCTTGGCGCGATGCGGAGAAACCAAAATCCATTGCCCGCTTAACGGGTTAAAACGACGATGCGGATGATCGACGGGATTAAATTGCGTCATGACGGATCCTTAGTCCGGATAGCCTTGCGGGTGGCGTGACTGCCAGTGCCAGGTATCCTGTGCCATTTCATCAAGCGTGCGCGTCACACGCCAGTTGAGCTCTTTGTCGGCTTTGGTGGCATCGGCCCAGTAAGCCGGCAGATCGCCATCACGACGCGGCGCGAAGTGGTAGCTCACCGGCTTACCGCAGGCTTTGCTGAAGGCGTTAACCACGTCCAGCACGCTGCTGCCGACCCCGGCGCCGAGGTTGTAAATATGCACGCCCGGTTTGTTGGCCAGCTGCTGCATGGCCGCAACGTGACCGTCGGCCAAATCCATCACGTGGATGTAGTCGCGCACGCCGGTGCCGTCTTCGGTAGGGTAGTCATTGCCAAAAATTGCCAGCGAGTCGCGGCGACCCACTGCAACCTGCGCGATATACGGCATCAGGTTGTTCGGGATGCCCTGCGGATCTTCACCCATGTCTCCAGAAGGATGCGCGCCGACCGGGTTGAAGTAGCGCAGCAGCGCGATGCTCCACTCCGGCTGCGCTTTTTGCAGGTCGGTCAGGATCTGCTCCACCATCAGCTTGCTTTTGCCGTACGGGCTTTGCGGTGTACCGGTCGGGAAGCTTTCAACGTAAGGGATTTTGGGCTGATCGCCGTAGACGGTGGCGGAGGAGCTAAAGATAAAGTTTTTGACGTTGGCCGCACGCATGGCGGAGATGAGACGCAGGGTACCATTGACGTTGTTGTCGTAATACTCAAGAGGCTTCGCAACGGATTCACCGACCGCTTTCAGACCCGCGAAGTGGATCACCGCTTCGATGGCATGGTCGTGAAGGATCTCGGTCATCAGCGCTTCGTTGCGGATGTCGCCTTCCACGAAAGTCGGTTGTTTACCGCCAAGGCGTTCAATCACCGGCAGCACGCTGCGCTTACTGTTGCACAGGTTGTCGAGGATGATGACGTCGTGACCGTTTTGCAGCAGTTGCACGCAGGTATGACTACCTATGTAACCGCTACCACCTGTTACCAGAACTCGCATATTTCGCTCCATTGGGCTTATGGTATGTAATAACCATAGCATAACAGAGACGCGAAAAGTGTGACATGGGATAAAATAGTGGAATCGTTTACACTCGTTTTCACACTCGCTTTTACAATGACTCCGAGCATTCTAGATCAAAGAGATAGCGATGTATTGATGCAAGTTATCTGAAAAAGAGGAGGGCAGAGCCCTCCACGGTTAATCGACGTTGCTGAGAAGGTAGCGATAACCCTCACCGTCGGGAACAAACTCCAGGCGATGCGTGATGCAGGCGGGGGCATCTTCGGCATGGTGTGAAACGAACAGCAGCTGCGTTTCACCTTCGCTAATAAGCACGTCCACAAAGCGGCGGATAAGCTGGCGATTCAGCGGATCGAGTCCCTGCAGCGGTTCGTCGAGGATCAGAAGCGTAGGGTGTTTCACCAGCGCGCGAACGATCAGGGCCAGGCGCTGCTGCCCCCACGACAGACTATGAAACGGCGCGTCAGCGACCCGGTTGTCCATGCCCAGGATATCCAGCCACTGCTGGGCCAGCTTGTGCTGTTTGTCCGACACCGCCTGATAAATACCGATGGAATCAAAATACCCGGAAAGGATCACGTTGCGTACCGTGGTACTGACCCGGTAATCCAGATGCAGGCTGCTGCTGACGTAGCCGATATGTTTTTTAATATCCCAGATGGTTTCGCCGCTGCCGCGACGTCGGCCAAACAGCGTCAGATCGTTGCTATAGCCCTGCGGGTGATCGCCGGTGATAAGGCTCAGCAGCGTGGATTTTCCCGCGCCGTTAGGGCCGACAATCTGCCAGTGTTCGCCGGGATTGACCGTCCAGCTAAGACGGTTGAGGATCGGGCGATCGTCATAAGAGACAATCCCATCCCGCAGCACGATGCGCGGCTGGTGGGGATCGAGCGCATGGCGGGCCGAAGGGGCGTCAGGTTCCGGAAGGGTAATTCCGTCGAGTTGTTCACTGTGCGCGAGCTGGGCAATGAGCGCCTGCTTGAGCAGCGCTGTTTTTTCACCGGTCTCGGTCAGGTTACAGTCAGCCAGTACGCCTGCGTGCTGAATAAAGTCCGGAATTTCATCGAAGCGGTTAAGCACCAAAACCAGGGTATATCCCTGCTGATTAAGCGATTCCAGCAGGGCCACCAGCTGCGCACGGGACTGCACGTCAAGGCCGTCAAACGGTTCGTCGAGGATAAGCAGCTCGGGCTCGCTCATCAGCGCCTGACAAAGCAGCGTTTTTCGCGTCTCGCCGGTAGAAAGGTATTTAAAGCGCCGGTTCAGCAGGGCGGTGATGCCGAACCGTTCTGCCAGGCGCTGACAGCGGGCGGGATCTTTCACCTCATCCTGAATAATTTCCGCCGTCGTACGGCCGGTATCTTCTTCGCCTGGGCTGAGTAAATCAGTGTTATTGCGCTGCCACTCGTCGCTTACCAGCTTTTGCAGTTGTTCAAATGACAGGCGCGTCAGGCGCGTAAAGTCGCTCTGGTATTCGCCCTTGAGGAGTGGGAGCTCGCCGGCCAGCGCGCGGGCCAGCGCGGATTTACCGCTGCCGTTAGTGCCGACAAACGCCCAGCTTTCGCCCGCGCGTATCGTCAAATCAGCAATCGTCAGCGTTCGGGTATCGCTAAGACGAAACGTGCCTTGCGAAATATGCAATGATGACATGATTTATCCCTGTTTTTGCAGCAATAGATATCAGGGATACGCACTGTCGGCGCGATTGTCAATGCGCTCAGCACAATGTCGCGATAATCACCCGGTCTGCGTTGAACCAGGCGGTAACGACAGAACCTTCTTCTAAACCTTCCGCTTCGCTAAGCGGTATCGTCGCGCAAAGCGGTTGCCCGTCAGCCAGGGTCATCAGCACTTCGCACTGCGCCTGGCCGCGTTCGATATGGCTAATTGCGCCCTGTAGCTGGTTATCGGCCGCCTTTGCGGCGTCGGGATCGCGCGTGATATTGACCCACGGCGCTTTCAGCAGCACCAGCACCTCTTTACCTTCATCGAGCTCAAGGCGCTCTGCGCTCTGCGCCGTTATTGCGGCTTTCAGACGGGTGGTGCCATCGGCAAGCAGGATCTCAATATGCTGCTGTACCTGGAGATTGTCGCGCGCCGTCACCGTACCAAACCACTGGTTGCGGGCGCTGGTTTGTAACGAGAAGCGGGAAATGGCGGCCAGCAAGCTGTCCAGCGGAACGTTATCGTCGTCGCTCAGCACATCGAACGCCTTTTGCTGGATCTGGGCCAGCAGATCGTAAAGCTGAATAAGGCGCTGGCCATAGCGCGTCACGATCGCACCGCCGCCGCCTTTGCCGCCTGTGGCTCTGTCCACCAGCGGTTGTTCGCTCAGGGTGTTCATTTCGTTGATGGCGTCCCAGGCACTTTTGTAGCTGATGCCCGCGTTTTTCGCCCCCTGGCTAATCGAGCCCGTTTGTTCTATTTGTTTAAGCAGGGCGATACGTCGCGGATCGGCGAAAAGCTTTTGCTGAAGTCGTAGAGTGAGGAGAATTTCGGCCTGCATAACAGTGTCCTGGCAAAAAGAGTATTGTGACCCAAATGGTGCAGGGCGCAAAGGGTACCGCACAAAAGGGGATGCTTTTCTCACTTGAAAAGGTAGAATGAGCCATTCACAATATCTGGAGAAAACCATGTTAGAGTTGTTGAAAAGTCTGGTATTCGCCGTGATCATGGTACCAGTAGTGATGGCCATCATCCTCGGTGCCATCTACGGCCTGGGTGAAGTGTTCAACGTCTTTTCGAACATTGGTCACAAAGACCAGGCTAAAAAGCAGCATTGATTCCCCACAAAACGCCCGGCGAGTCCGGGCGTTTTGCTCTCAAGATTTTCCCGTTTACGCCGATATTATTTAACGCATCACGCCGGTTTACCCCTTGAGCGGTACGATTAAACGCTGGGATCTCCCTGACGTTACCGTTATATTAATATGTATATAACGCTACTCACAGGAGTTACAGATGGCACGTTCATGGGTACGCCTTTTCGCAGGGGCAACGCTGACGCTTTCACTTACCGGACACGCGCTGGCGGACGAAGGTAAAATCACGGTCTTCGCCGCGGCGTCGCTGACCAACGCGCTGCAGGACATCGCGGCGGCGTATAAAAAAGAGAAAAACGTCGAGGTGGTCTCCTCTTTTGCCTCTTCCTCGACGCTGGCGCGCCAGATAGAAGCGGGCGCACCGGCGGATCTGTTCATCTCGGCTGACCAGAAGTGGATGGACTACGCGGCGGAGAAGAAATCGATTGATGCGACAACCCGCGAAACGCTACTGGGGAATAGCCTGGTTGTCGTGGCGCCAAAAGCCAGCGCGCAGGCGGACATCACCATCAACAAACAGACCCACTGGACGAGCCTGCTGAACGGTGGCCGTCTGGCGGTGGGCGACCCGGAGCACGTTCCGGCCGGGATTTACGCCAAAGAAGCGCTGCAAAAGCTGGGTGCATGGGAGACATTGTCACCGAAGCTGGCCCCGGCGGAAGACGTTCGCGGCGCGCTGGCGCTGGTTGAGCGCAACGAAGCCCCGCTGGGCATTGTGTATGGCTCTGATGCCGTTGCCAGTAAGGGTGTAAAAGTGGTCGCAACGTTCCCGGAAGACTCCCACAAGAAAGTGGAATATCCTGTTGCGATTGTTGATGGACATAAAAATGCGGCCGTGACGGCCTTCCGCGATTACCTGAAAGGGCCGGAGGCGTCCGCAATCTTTAAACGTTATGGATTTACGACTCACTGATGATATTGACCGATCCTGAATGGCAGGCTGTTCTGCTGAGCCTAAAAGTCTCTTCCCTGGCGGTTGCGCTGAGTTTGCCCTTTGGGATCTTTTTTGCCTGGCTACTGGTTCGCTGTCAGTTTCCCGGCAAAACGCTGCTCGACAGCGTGCTGCATCTTCCGCTCGTTTTGCCGCCCGTGGTAGTCGGTTACCTGCTGCTGATTTCGATGGGGCGACGCGGTTTTATCGGCGAGAAGCTCTACGACTGGTTTGGGCTGACGTTTGCGTTTAGCTGGCGCGGTGCGGTGCTGGCGGCGGCGGTGATGTCATTCCCGCTGATGGTGAGGGCGATACGCCTCGCGCTGGAAGGCGTGGACATGAAGCTCGAACAGGCGGCCCGCACGCTGGGCGCAGGGCGCTGGCGCGTCTTTTTCACCATCACGCTCCCGCTTACGCTACCGGGCATTATTGTCGGGACGGTGCTGGCCTTTGCCCGCTCGCTGGGCGAGTTTGGCGCGACGATCACGTTTGTGTCGAACATCCCCGGCGAGACGCGAACCATCCCGTCGGCAATGTATACCCTGATTCAAACGCCGGGCGGTGAAGGCGCGGCGGCGCGGCTGTGTATTATTTCAATTGTGCTGGCGCTGGTATCGCTGATGGTGTCTGAATGGCTGGCGCGGCTCAGCCGCGAGCGGATGGGGAAATAAGCATGCTGGAACTCCATTTCACCCAGACGCTGGGAAACCATACCCTGACGCTTAACGAGACGCTGCCGGCAAGCGGTATCACCGCCATCTTTGGCGTGTCGGGGGCGGGAAAAACGTCGCTGATTAATGCCATCAGCGGCCTGACCCGCCCGCAGTCTGGCCGTATTGTCCTGAATGACCGCGTCCTGAATGACGTGGAGAACAAAATTTACCTCTCGCCGGATAAGCGTCGCATCGGCTATGTTTTCCAGGACGCGCGCCTGTTCCCGCACTACAGCGTGCGCGGCAACCTGCGTTACGGCATGGCGAAAAGCATGGCCGGGCAGTTTGACAAGCTGGTGACTCTGTTAGGCATTGAGCCTCTGCTCGACAGGCTGCCATCGTCGCTCTCCGGCGGAGAAAAACAGCGTGTGGCCATTGGCCGCGCGTTGCTCACCGCCCCCGAGCTGCTGCTGCTCGACGAACCGCTGGCCTCGCTCGATATTCCGCGTAAACGCGAACTTCTGCCTTATCTACAGCGCCTGACGCGCGAAATTAATATTCCGATGCTCTACGTCAGCCATTCGCTGGATGAGATCCTCCATCTGGCCGACAAGGTGCTGGTACTGGAAGAGGGCAGCGTGAAGGCCTTCGGCAACCTGGAAGAGGTGTGGGGCAGTAGCGTAATGCACCCGTGGTTACCCCGGGAACAGCAGAGCAGCATCCTGAAAGTGAGCGTTCTGGAACACCATCCACACTACGCGATGACCGCCCTGGCGCTGGGTGACCAGCATCTTTGGGTCAATAAGATCGACAAACCGTTGCAGTCCGCGCTGAGAATTCGCATCCAGGCGTCGGACGTCTCGCTGGTGCTGCAGCCGCCGCTGCAAACCAGTATTCGAAATATTCTGCGCGCCAAGGTCGCGGAGTGTTTTGATGATAACGGCCAGGTGGAAGTGAAGCTTGAAGTCGGCAGCAGGACGCTCTGGGCGCGCATCAGCCCGTGGGCCAGGGATGAGTTAGGGATCAAACCCGGTCTGTGGCTTTACGCGCAAATTAAGAGCGTCTCGATTACCGCCTGATTACAGCAGGTGGGTATAAATGTACTGCGCGATACTGTCGGTGGTGTTGTCGCCAATCACCACGTTGGCGCGGGCTTTGACCGCGTCGTCGGCATTGCCCATCGCCACGCCGGTACCGGCGGCTTCCAGCATGCTGATGTCGTTGTAGTTGTCGCCGAAGGCGATCACGTCACGCATCGACCCGCCCTGTGATTCCACATACTGCGTCAGGCGCTTGCCTTTGCTGTTGCCTTTGCGGGCAATGTCCACCTGGTCATGCCAGGACCATTCGCACTCCAGACCCAGCGTTTGTTCCACGTGTTTTGTGAAGGTATTCAGTTTGGCGGTGTCTTCATCCGTCAGGGCAAATTTTCAGAATGATTCAATCACTCTGAAATGGATCAATGAAACATTGAGGATTGTTAAGTTGAATTCAAAAGGTAAATCTCATGGTGTGTTTGCCTGTAGGGAAAGTGCATGAAATACAACGTGGGTAAGAGAGTAAAAGTAAATTTCTATGGGACTATGATGATTGGTATGAACATGGGGTATTTCGATGGAAGTTATGTTATAAATTTTTATAGTGCTGGTAGGAAATCACTTGAAGAAAAACAAATCATGGAGGTTATAAAATGAAGTATGTGTTAGTAGCGTTAGCATTGGCTCTTACTGGTTGCCAGAACGGGAAAAGTGTCAAGCTGGTTAAGATGGAATGCACGAGTACAAAGGGGGAGGTTAACCATGCCTCGTTCGGTAAAAAGAACCTCGACTATCTCACATGGAACGGGAAGCCCTACAAGTACCGCAACTCAGACCTGAAAGATAGGGATGAAAGCTACGCTTACTTTATAAATGGTAAGGAGCTAGTAAGTTTAATATTCTCTGATACGACTGTACTGTATAAGCACTGGCCCGACGCGAAAGGGGCATATGAATCCAATGATCAGTACGGCTGGTGTAAGGAAGTTCTCCAATAGCTGTCTTCCTGCATGGAAGAAATATAACCATATTGCCCTGCTAGTCGGGGCTTTTTATCGTCCGTCCATACCCCTACCCATTTCCATCTAAAACGCTCTGTTTCGCTCTGTACGGCGTTATCTCCCTTCTACCTACACAACCCTATTGCTTACCCCTAAATACACCTATAGGGGAGGCTAAACATATCGAAAACGAACGATTCTATTATCCAAACAATTGCATTGAATACTGGTATGAACCTTAAGGCATTAAGATATATGGCGTGAAGTATACCAATCCAACCTCATTTGAATTCTGGATCAATTCCTATGACGAATTCAGTACCGAATTGAATATTGATACATTCATTGATATGGATAAAGCCGCATACTTTCAATAGTCATTAATCTATAAACATATTGATCATGTCATCTATGCCGTACATAAACTATTTCATGCGAGGAAGCCAAATGATTACCTATCTAGATTACTCCCAGGGAACAACAATTATTAAAGAAGATGGAGAATACTCACGGATAGGATAGCGATAGACTAGACGAACTAATCAATGCCTAAATTACATTTCCCGATGGTATTCATAATGTACGTATATTCATTGATAAATATATAGTAGTGATAAAATACAAATACACACAGTATTATCCCGTATCAGGTCGAATTGTCGTAAGTGGTAAGGAAGTTAAGAACCCACATCGATATCATAGTGAACGTAAGCACATTCACTTATTAGTATTATCACGGCTCAAGATTAAGGTGGTTTTCCAGGTCCTATTAAACAAGATAAAAGTATTGTAATGGCTGGTACTACATATAACGCTAAATCGGGTGATACCGTAAAGGATTATGACGGCACGAACATTTGATCGTATGCCGCCATGTATCTTAGAAATATGTGTTAACTATCTTGGCAATCCCTGATTCTGTATTATTACCTATTACTAAATCGGCACATTCTTTAACCTCGGCGACGGCGTTACCCATAGCAACACCCAAGCCAGCATTTTTCAACATACTTAGATCGTTGAAATTATCTCCAAAAGCTATTACCTGGCTCATAGATAAACCTTGTGATTCTACCCATTGTGCCAGGCGTTTACCCTTACTGTTTCCGGCTTGTGCTATGTCTACTTGATCGTGCCAAGACCATTCACAGGCAAGGCCAAGCTCACGCTCTACGATTTGACCAAATCTATGTAGTTTTTCAGTATCAGAATCAGTAAGGGCGAATTTCCAGATAGCATCAACATTTTGCGATGCTTCACTAAGAGAGGGTACTTGTTTGAAGATTGGACGTTGTGACTCTGGAAGAGATTTAGCCCAATTTTCTGTACGGATAATATGCCCCGTTGGTTCTTGGTAGAACATGGCATTATCGGCATACATCAGGCTATGAACATTGTAACTATCAAGTAAGTTTACTAATTGTGTAGCTTGTTCTGGTCGTAATGGGTCTGAGGCAATAACTCTTTTTTCTATGTGATCGTACAATAAAGCACCATTACAGCATATAGCTGGTGTATTAAGTTCTAATGCCTGATAAAAAGGATGGATGGCTACAAAGTGCCGTCCGGTAACTATGGCAACCTTTGCCCCTGATTTACGGGCATTCTGTAGGGCAGATAGTGAGGCTGGTAAAATAGTTTTTTCTGGCGTCAATAAAGTGCCGTCCAGATCAAGGGCGATTACCTGATAGTTCATGCCATGCTTCGCTGTGTTTAAGTTAGGAGTTATACCGATGGTACTACGTTTGCGGTGTACCTCAAAATTAGTAACATGGAGATGTTGGAGAAGTCGTTAAGACATATAGGTTAATGAAATAGCTGTGAATTTTGCTTTTTTTAGTAAATGGTGTGACTATTTCAAATAAGTGCCATTACAACAAATTGCAGGTGTATCTAAAGCCAGTGCCTGATAAAAAGGGTGAATGGCAACGTGATGTCGACCCGTTACGATAAGGAGTTGATATCCCACTTCCTGCGCGCGTTTAAGCGCCTCAAGGGAGGAGGGGAGAAGGGTTTTTTGCGGCGTCAGTAAGGTACCGTCTAAATCCAGAGCAATCACACGCGAGGTCATCTGTTTTCCAGGGTTAATATTGAATTTACGTTTTGATGGGATGGTACACCGAGAGGCGAACGCTTCAAAACTCCTGTCGACAATTCAGCATTCACCGTCAAAAGTTAACTACTTTCATGCGCAGTGAGGAGTGAATATTCATGAAACAAACCGTTTATACCGCCAGTCCTGAAAGCCAGCAGATCCACGTCTGGCGTTTAAATACCGAAGGGACACTCACGCTGGTTCAGGTTGTTGACGTGCCAGGCCAGGTGCAACCGATGGTCATCAGCCCGGATAAACGTTTCTTGTACGTGGGTGTGCGCCCGGAGTTCCGCGTGCTGGCCTATCGCATTTCTCCGGACGATGGCGCGCTGACATACACTGCCGAAGCACCACTGCCGGGCAGCCCAACCCATATCTCGACCGATCGTAAAGGCAACTTTGTCTTCAGCGGCTCTTATAACGCGGGCTGCGTCAGCGTAACGCGTCTGGAAGATGGCATTCCGGTCGAAACCGTGGATGTGGTGGAAGGGCTTGAAGGCTGCCACTCGGCGAATATCACGCCGGATAACCGCACGCTGTGGGTGCCTGCGCTGAAGCAGGATCGTATCTGCCTGTTCACCCTGAGCGACGATGGTCACCTGGTGGCGCAGAATCCTGCCGAAGTGACCACCGTTGAAGGCGCGGGCCCGCGCCATATGGTCTTCCATCCGAACCAGCAGTACGCCTACGTGGTCAATGAGCTGAACAGCTCTGTGGACGTATGGGAGCTGAAAGATCCAAACGGTCAGATTGAGTGCGTGCAGACGCTGGACATGATGCCGTCCGACTTCTCCGATACCCGCTGGGCGGCGGATATCCACATAACGCCAAATGGTCGCCATCTGTACGCCTGCGACCGTACCTCCAGCCTGATTACCGTCTTTAGCGTCTCTGAAGACGGCAGCGTGCTGGCGATTGAAGGGTTCCAGCCAACGGAAACCCAGCCGCGCGGCTTTAATATCGATCACAGCGGTAAATACCTGATTGCGGCGGGGCAGAAATCCCACCATATCGCGCTGTATGAAATTAAAGGCGAGCAGGGGCTGCTGGAAGAGAAAGGGCGTTATGCCGTAGGCCAGGGGCCAATGTGGGTCGTGGTAAACGCTCACTAAGCGGCTAAAAATAAAAAACCTCGCGAATGCGAGGTTTTTTTATCTCTGTAAGCCGGGTAAGGCGAAGCCGCCACCCGGCAAAACAGCTTACTGCTTCGGCTCAGCAACCACTTTGCTACCCAGACCGCGGTTGTTGTATTCCCACATGCGGTTGAAGTTAGCGTCGTTCAGGTTGCGCTGCACGTTCCCTTTATCATCCACCGCACCGGTATTGCCGGAGAATGGACGTTTGGAGATCGCGGCATCAGCCCACGGCTTCGCCATGTTGAAGCCTTCGTTGATCACGCTGTCGCGAATCACGACCTGGCCGTTGGTCGCAGAGTCCACGTCCAGGGAGCGTCCCAGCTGCGCTACGCCGTCACCGGCAGCATTAAAGCGGCTGTTCACGGCCAGGAAGCCGTAGAAGAGGTTAGACTGGGTTGCCGGAGCAAACACGTAACCTTCCTGCTGAGTGCGTGAGTTCACCACGCGGAAATCGGTATTATCAAACACCACCGCGCCGCGACCGGACACCAGATCCACGTCACCTTCAACGTAGCTGTTGGTCACCAGGGTACGGGTCAGGCGGTTATTCTGCAGGGTATTCTGCACACCGCTGTTGGTCACGAAGAAGGTGTTCTGACGACCCAGAATGTTGACGTTGTTAACCTGCACCTGATCGCCATCGCTACGCAGCGCAACGGCCTGGTGGTTACCTGCATCAACGCTGTCGCCCAGGGTATTCTGAATGGTCAGGTTCTGCAGCTGCAGACCGTTATTCTGAGACCAGAACACCGCCGAGCACATCACGCCAATGGTGGCCGAACGCTTGCTCTGGCAGTTATCGAACATGTACCACGCCGGTTTACCCGGCATATATTTACCGGCCGGGTTCACCAGGTGACGCCAGGTGTTGCTGTCGATTTCGGAATCAATCGCCAGGCCAATTTTTACGTCGATCGCTTTTTCGCCCAGACCGTAAAGCGTAATGCTGCCAGGGGCCGCCGGAACGTACACGGTGCCTTCATATTCACCCGGCAGGATCGCGATGTACTGGCGAGACGCGCTGTGTTTAGTGATGGCAGCATCAACCGCAGCCTGAATAGAGGTATGCGTTACGCCCTGCGCACCCGCCGGGCCAACCACGAAGTCAGGCTGTTTAGGCAGGTTAATAGAAGACGGTGTCCACGGCGCAGCGTTAGGATCCATCGCCGAGAAGTAGTGCGCACGATCGAAGTTCTTCGCTTCATCAGCGGACAAAATCGGGCGGGAGGCGGTACCGGGCGCAACCTGCTCAGAAGGACGCTGATCCGGTGGTGTTGAACTGCATGCGGATAAGGTCACGCCAAAGGCGAGTGCTAACGCCAGACGGGAAATCCTGGAAATGTTCAAGGTAGAGCTCCTGGGTATGCAAGTCTTAAACGGGATAGACGAAATAGCCTGCTTTTTTATACTAAGTTGAGCGAAACGGGAAGATAAAAAGGGTAAAACTTGCATTTTTAGCCTCGCAGCGGCAGGTAAGTGATCACAAATAAATAACATTTTCAGTCAAGGCGGTTGACAGTAGACGGTGGATGCAAATAAATGTCTATACAACCTAAGACAAGTGGAATGCCCTATGCAGCAGATTCATCCCGACGATGTAATATGGCGAAATGCGCGACTGGCTACGATGGCGCCGGACGTACCTGCGCCTTATGGACTGAAAGAGCAACACGCCCTGGTCGTGCGCGGCCACACTGTTCTGGCCGTGATCCCTGAATCTGACATTCCTTCCGGACACCGACACTGTGTCGATCTTCAGGGACGTCTGGTCACGCCTGGCCTGATTGACTGCCATACCCACCTGGTATTTGGCGGCGACCGCGCGGCGGAGTGGGAGCAGCGTCTGAACGGCGTCTCTTATCAAACCATCAGCGCCCAGGGGGGCGGGATTAACGCTACCGTGACGGCGACGCGCAGCAGCTCAGCCGAAACCTTGCTGAAACTGGCGCAGCAGCGGCTCCAGCGTCTCATGAATGAAGGCGTGACGACCGTTGAAATCAAGTCGGGTTACGGGCTCAACGCCGAGGCCGAAGAGAAGATGCTGCAGGTTGCCCGCCAGCTGGGCCTCAATAATCCGATCGATATCAGCCCAACGCTGCTGGCGGCCCATGCGGTTCCGCCGGAATACCGGCAGGATCCGGATGCCTACCTCACGCTGGTCTGTGAGCAGATACTGCCCACGCTGTGGCAAAAAGAGTTATATGAAGCAGTCGACGTGTTTTGTGAAAACGTCGGCTTTACCCCGTCGCAAACCGAGCGCCTCTTCAAGGCCGCCGCCGCGCTGGGTATCCCGGTGAAAGGGCATGTCGAACAGCTGTCGAATCAGGGCGGCGCGGCGCTGGTCAGCCAGTACAAGGGCCTTTCCGCCGATCATATTGAATATCTCGACGACGCAGGCGTTCAGGCGATGGCGGAAAGCGGCACGGTTGCCGTCCTGTTGCCGGGTGCGTTCTATTTTCTTCAGGAGCGCCAGCGCCCGCCGGTTGAACGGCTCAGAAAACAGGGCGTGCCGATGGCGGTCGCCACCGACTATAACCCCGGCACCAGCCCGTTTGCGAGCCTGCACCTGGCGATGAACATGGCCTGCGTCCAGTTTGGCCTGACCCCGGAAGAAGCCTGGGCTGGCGTCACGCGGCATGCCGCGCAGGCGCTGGGTCGTGGCGCAACCCACGGGCAGCTGCGGGCAGGGTTTGTCGCCGATTTTATCGTCTGGGATGCTCACCATCCGGTTGAGATGGTTTACGAGCCGGGACGCAACCCGCTTTATCAACGTATTTTCCGTGGGGAGGCAGTATGAGGTTATGGCGGCCCGTAGCCGAAACCGTCTGGCAGGGGCGCGATGACAGCGCCGAGGCCAGCAGTGCAAAGCGCATTTTCCAGACGATAAAGCAGCAGGGCCAGTTCACGCCGCTTTCATCCGGCATCGCGCTGATAGGCTTTGAATGTGATGAAGGGGTAAAACGCAATCAGGGCAGGCCCGGCGCCGTGCAGGCACCGGATATGCTGCGAAAAGCGCTGGCAAATATGGCAAGCCATCAGGGACATGACCGGCTGGCGGATATGGGCTCGGTGTACGTTGAAGGCGGCGAGCTGGAAGCGGCGCAGCAGGCGTTAAGCGATGCCGTCACGGCCTGTCAGCAGTCCGGGATGCGCACGCTGGTCTTTGGCGGCGGGCACGAAACCGCCTGGGCGCATGGTCGCGGCGTGCTGGACGCCTTCCCGAACGAGCGGGTTGTCATTATCAACCTTGATGCCCATCTCGATCTGCGCAAGGCCGACCAGGCCACATCCGGCACCCCGTTTCGCCAGCTGGCGCGCTACTGCGATGAGCGCGGGCGAGAATTTCACTATGCCTGCTTTGGCGTGAGCCGGGCGGCGAACACGCTGGCGCTGTGGGATGAGGCCGAACGCCTGAACGTCACGCTGGTGGAAGATCTCCATTTCAGGCGCGATGCGCTATCCGCCCTGGAAAGGGTGCTGGCGCAGGCCGATCGTATCTATCTGACGATCGATCTGGATGTCCTGCCCGCCAGCGAAATGCCTGCCGTGTCCGCACCGGCTGCGTTAGGCATACCGGCGCTGGATCTTCTCCCGGTTATCGAACAAATCTGCCGTAGCGGTAAGCTACAGGCCGCCGATCTGGTAGAGTTTAACCCG
Source organism: Enterobacter sp. WP_7_1 (assembly GCF_003688535.1). Taxonomy (NCBI): domain Bacteria; kingdom Pseudomonadati; phylum Pseudomonadota; class Gammaproteobacteria; order Enterobacterales; family Enterobacteriaceae; genus Enterobacter; species Enterobacter sp. WP_7_1. Next base: position 478,221 of record NZ_REFK01000001.1, read on the forward strand.
CAGTACGATCGGGACGGGCAGGGCGCTAAGCTCGCCGCCCGCCTGGCCTGGCAAATTGCTCACTGGTGGGCATAACACTATTCAAGGAGTCACGATGTTTTCACGCTCACCTCTGTCGCAGTCGAGCCCTCCCGCGCCTTTCTATGAAAAGGTGAAGCAGGCAATTAGCGAAAAAATCGCCACCGGCATCTGGCGCCCGCACGATCGCATTCCCTCGGAGGCCGAGCTGGTGGCGCAGTTTGGTTTTAGCCGGATGACCGTCAACCGGGCGCTGCGCGAGCTGACTGACGAAGGGCTTCTGGTGCGCCTGCAGGGCGTGGGGACGTTTGTAGCGGAACCGAAAGGACAGTCGGCCCTGTTTGAAATCCGCAGCATTGCGGACGAGATAGCCGCGCGTAATCATCAGCACCGCTGTGAGGTGTTGATGCTCGAAGAGACTCAGGCCAGCGCCGAGCAGGCCACAGAGCTTAACGTCAAGGAGGGAAGCCGCATTTTCCACTCCGTGATGGTGCATTTCGAAAACGACATTCCGGTGCAGATTGAAGATCGCTGCGTTAACGCTGAGCGGATACCGGACTATCTGAACCAGGATTACACCCAGACCACGCCGCATGCTTATCTCTCGCTCGTCGCACCGCTGACGGAAGGGGAGCACATTGTGGAGGCCGTGCGCGCCACGCCGCAGGAGTGCGAAAGGTTACGCATTAAAGAGCACGATCCGTGCCTGCTGATCCGCCGTCGAACCTGGTCCTCGTCGTACATTGTGTCGCATGCCCGGCTGCTTTTCCCGGGGAATCGCTACCGGCTGCAGGGCCACTTCATGTCATAAGTTTTATAAGCGTGATCGCTAACGCAATATAACAAAATTGTATCTTTTTTGTTAAATCTGACCTTGTGTGTGCTTGTCTATACAAGTATATCTAAATGCATCATCTGTCCCCTATGAGGAGCACACAATGTCGTCAGGTAAATACCGCCAGCAGGACGTCCGCGCCGCGCGCGGCACCACGCTTACCGCCAAAAGCTGGCTCACCGAAGCCCCGCTGCGCATGTTGATGAACAACCTCGACCCTGAGGTGGCGGAAAACCCCCACGAGCTGGTGGTCTACGGCGGCATAGGCCGCGCCGCGCGCAACTGGGAATGCTATGACGCAATTGTAAAATCCCTGACCGAACTCGAACACGACGAAACCCTGCTGGTGCAGTCCGGCAAGCCGGTGGGCGTGTTCAAAACGCACAAAAACGCGCCGCGCGTGCTGATCGCCAACTCTAACCTCGTGCCGCACTGGGCCACCTGGGAACACTTCAACGAACTGGACGCAAAAGGGCTGGCGATGTATGGCCAGATGACCGCGGGTAGCTGGATCTACATCGGCAGCCAGGGGATCGTGCAGGGCACCTATGAAACCTTCGTGGAAGCCGGTCGCCAGCACTATAACGGCTCGCTGAAAGGCCGCTGGGTATTGACCGCGGGTCTTGGCGGCATGGGCGGCGCGCAGCCGCTGGCCGCCACGCTTGCCGGCGCGTGCTCGCTGAACATTGAGTGCCAGCAGAGCCGCATTGATTTCCGTCTGCGCACTCGCTACGTCGATGAGCAGGCAACCGATCTGGACGATGCGCTGGCGCGCATCAAAAAATACACCTCCGAAGGCAAAGCGGTGTCGATTGCCCTGTGCGGCAACGCGGCGGACATTCTCCCGCAGCTCGTCGCCCGCGGCGTGCGTCCGGATCTGGTCACCGACCAGACCAGCGCCCATGACCCGCTGCACGGTTACCTGCCAAAAGGCTGGACGTGGGAAGAATATCAGCAAAAAGCGGAAACCGACCCGGAAGGCACGGTACTTGCTGCGAAACGCGCCATGGCAGAACACGTCTCCGCCATGCTGGCCTTTAGCCAGATGGGCATTCCGACCTTTGACTACGGCAACAACATCCGCCAGATGGCGAAAGAGATGGGCGTGAATAACGCGTTCGACTTCCCGGGCTTCGTTCCTGCCTATATTCGCCCGCTGTTCTGCCGCGGTATCGGTCCGTTCCGCTGGGTTGCCCTGTCCGGTGACCCGGAGGATATCTACAAAACCGACGCCAAAGTGAAGGAGATCGTCGCCGATGACGAACACCTGCATCACTGGCTGGACATGGCCCGCGAGCGCATTAACTTCCAGGGCCTGCCGGCGCGTATCTGCTGGGTAGGGCTGGAGTGGCGTCAAAAACTGGGCCTCGCCTTCAACGAAATGGTGCGCAGCGGTGAAGTCTCCGCGCCGATCGTCATTGGCCGCGACCACCTGGACTCCGGCTCCGTCGCCAGCCCGAACCGCGAAACCGAAGCCATGCGCGACGGTTCGGATGCAGTCTCCGACTGGCCATTGCTGAACGCTCTGCTGAATACCGCCAGCGGCGCGACCTGGGTGTCGCTGCACCACGGCGGCGGCGTGGGGATGGGCTTCTCCCAGCATTCCGGGATGGTTATCGTCTGCGACGGAACCGATGAAGCCGCCGCGCGTATCGCTCGCGTGCTGCACAACGACCCGGCTACCGGCGTGATGCGTCACGCGGATGCGGGTTACGAAATTGCCATTGACTGTGCCAAAGAGCAGGGCCTTAACCTGCCGATGATCCCTGCCACACAAGGAAAGCATTAATGAACGCATTAACACTCACTCCCGGCTCGCTGACGCTCAAGCAGCTGCGTAACGTCTGGCGTAAACCGGTCACCCTTTCGCTGGATGAAAGCGCCCACGCCGCCATTAACGACAGCGTCGCCTGCGTCGAAGCCATCGTTGCCGAAGGGCGCACCGCCTACGGGATTAACACCGGCTTTGGCCTGCTGGCGCAGACCCGCATCGCTACGCACGATCTGGAAAACTTACAGCGTTCGCTGGTGCTGTCACATGCGGCGGGCGTGGGTCAGCCGCTGGATGATGAGATTGTCCGTCTGATGATGGTGCTCAAAATCAACAGCCTGGCCCGCGGCTTCTCTGGCATTCGCCTGAGCGTGATTCAGGCGCTGATGGCGCTGGTCAATGCGGAAGTCTATCCGTGGATCCCGGCGAAAGGTTCCGTCGGCGCATCCGGCGATCTCGCGCCGCTGGCGCACATGTCGCTGCTGCTGCTGGGCGAAGGCAAAGCGCGCTGGCAGGGCGAGTGGCTTCCTGCGAAAGAGGCGCTGAAAAAAGCCGGGTTAAACCCGATCACCCTGGCGGCGAAAGAGGGGCTGGCGCTGCTGAACGGCACGCAGGCATCGACAGCTTTCGCGCTGCGCGGCCTGTTTGAAGCGGAAGATCTGTTTGCCTCGGCGGTGGTGTGCGGTGCGCTGACCACCGAAGCCGTGCTGGGCTCGCGTCGCCCGTTCGATGCCCGCATCCACGAGGTGCGCGGTCAGCGCGGGCAGATTGATGCCGCCGCGATGTACCGTCACGTGCTTACCGACACCAGCGAGATCGCGGATTCACACCACAACTGTGAAAAGGTGCAGGATCCGTATTCCCTGCGCTGCCAGCCGCAGGTCATGGGCGCGTGCCTGACGCAGCTGCGCCAGGCGGCAGAAGTGCTGCTGGTGGAGGCCAACGCGGTGTCCGACAACCCGCTGGTGTTCGCCCAGGAAAACGAGGTGGTCTCCGGCGGCAACTTCCACGCCGAGCCGGTGGCAATGGCGGCGGATAATATCGCTCTGGCGATCGCCGAAGTCGGTGCGTTGTCCGAGCGCCGTATTGCGCTGATGATGGATAAACATATGTCCCAGCTGCCGCCGTTCCTGGTGCGTAACGGCGGGGTCAACTCGGGCTTTATGATTGCCCAGGTGACCGCGGCGGCGCTGGCGAGCGAGAACAAAGCCCTGTCGCACCCGCACAGCGTGGACAGCCTGCCAACGTCAGCGAACCAGGAAGATCACGTTTCGATGGCACCGGCTGCCGGACGTCGTCTGTGGGAAATGGCCTCCAACACCCGCGGCGTGCTGGCGGTGGAATGGCTGGCGGCATGTCAGGGTGTCGATCTGCGTGAAGGGCTAAAATCCAGCCCGCTGCTGGAGCAGGCGCGTCATGCGCTGCGCGAGCATGTATCGCACTACGATGACGACCGCTTCTTTGCGCCGGATATTGATAAGGCGATGCAGCTTCTGGAAGAGGGAAGCCTTGTAGGACTGTTACCTTCGGTGCTGTGATTTTTACCCTCACCCTAACCCTCTCCCACAGGGAGAGGGAATTGCCCGGTTTTCTCCCTCTCCCTGTGGGAGAGGGCCGGGGTGAGGGCATCAGCCCGCACTATTATGAATACATCGCCGTAATCGACGCGCTGCCCAGCGAATGGAAATGCACGTTAAACCCGACCATCGCGCCGCTCGCCCCTTCATCGACCTCAATCTTCTCCACATCCAGCGCGTGCACCGTGAAGATATAGCGGTGGGTTTCCCCTTTTGGCGGCGCCGCGCCGCCGTAGCCCGCTTTACCAAAATCGGTGCGCGTCTGAAGGGCGCCTTCAGGCAGGGCAACCAGGTCTGAACCGGAACCCTGCGGCAGGACGCGCGTGTCGGCAGGCAGGTTCGCCACAATCCAGTGCCACCAGCCGGAGCCGGTAGGCGCATCCGGGTCGTAGCAGGTCACGACAAAGCTTTTGGTTCCGGCCGGAACCTCGTCCCACGCCAGGTGTGGGGAGATATTGTCTCCCTGATACCCCATGCCGTTGAATACGTGGCGTTCCGGCAGTTTTTCACCGTCGCGCAGATCTTTACTGATGATTTTCATACGGTTTACCCTCGTTGATCGCTCGTTCAGCAAGTGTAATGCATAGGGTTACATCGTGAAATGCGCGGGAATGTTAACGGCTGTTACAACCGCGTCGGTTAATTTACGCAGCTGCTCCGGCGTAATGCTGTACGGCGGCATCAGGTAGATAAGCTTGCCGAAAGGCCGCACCCAGACGCCCTGCTCAACGAAGAAGCGCTGCAGCGCCGCCATATTCACCGGATGGGTGGTTTCAATCACCCCGATGGCGCCCAGCACGCGAACGTCCGCCACAAAATTCGCACCCGAGGCGGCGCTCAGCGCCTCTTTCAGCTGCGCCTCAATCGCCGCCACCTGCGTCTGCCACTCGCCGCTCTCCAGAATGGCCAGGCTTTCGCTTGCGACGGCGCAGGCGAGAGGATTACCCATAAACGTCGGGCCGTGCATAAAGCAGCCCGCCTCGCCGTCGCTGATGGTGTCGGCAACCTGACGGGTCGTGAGCGTGGCGGAGAGCGTCATGGTGCCGCCGGTCAGCGCCTTGCCCAGACACAGAATATCCGGCGCAATGCCTGCATGCTCGCAGGCAAACAGCCTGCCGGTGCGGCCAAAGCCGGTGGCGATCTCATCGGCAATCAGCAGAATGCCCTCGCGGTCGCACATCCTGCGAATACGTCTCAGCCATTCCGGATGGTACATCCGCATTCCGCCTGCGCCCTGCACAATCGGCTCGAGGATCACGGCGGCGATTTCATGGCGGTGCGCCGCCATCAGCCGGGCGAAACCGACCATGTCCATCTCGTTCCACTCGCCGTCGAAACGGCTCTGCGGGGCAGGGGCAAACAGGTTTTCCGGCAGATAGCCTTTCCACAGGCTGTGCATCGAGTTGTCCGGATCGCACACCGACATCGCCCCGAAGGTATCTCCGTGATAGCCGTTGCGGAAGGTGAGGAACCGCTGGCGCGTTTCACCCTTCGCGTGCCAGTACTGCAGCGCCATTTTCATCGCCACTTCCACCGCCACGGAGCCGGAATCGGCCAGGAACACGCACTCCAGCGATTCAGGCGTCATCGCCACCAGACGACGGCATAAATCCACCGCGGGCTGATGGGTGATTCCGCCAAACATCACGTGCGACATCTGGTCAATCTGGGCCTTCATCGCCGCATTCAGGCGCGGGTGGTTGTACCCGTGAATGGCCGCCCACCACGAAGACATCCCGTCAACGAGCTGTTCGCCGCTGGCGAGGTGCAGCTCGCAGCCGTGGGCCGAGGCCACCGGATAAACGGGAAGAGGGCGGGTAGTGGAGGTGTAAGGGTGCCAGATATGCTGCTTGTCGAAGGTGAGATCGTCCTGGGTCATAATCGACTTGTAAACCATTTTGAAAAGTTTTAGGTTTACGAGTATAAACCGAACCGAAAATTAACAAAACCCTTTGGAGAAGCCCGATGGCTCACCACGCACGCTGGACGATGTCGCAAGTCACTGAATTATTCAACAAACCTTTCCTTGAGCTGATGTTCGAAGCCCAACAGGTGCATCGTCAGCACTTCGATCCTCGCCATGTTCAGGTCAGCACGCTGCTGTCGATCAAAACCGGCGCCTGTCCGGAAGACTGCAAATATTGCCCGCAGAGCGCGCGCTACAAAACCGGCCTGGAATCTGAACGGCTGATGGAGGTGGAGCAGGTGCTCGACTCGGCGCGGAAGGCGAAAAACGCCGGCTCGACCCGCTTCTGCATGGGCGCGGCGTGGAAGAACCCGCACGATCGCGACATGCCGTATCTGGAACAGATGGTGAAGGGCGTGAAGGAGATGGGCCTCGAAGCCTGTATGACGCTCGGCACGCTGAACGACGAGCAGGCGCAGCGCCTCTCCGCCGCAGGGCTGGACTACTACAACCATAACCTCGACACCTCGCCGGAGTTTTACGGCAACGTCATCACCACCCGTACCTATCAGGAGCGTCTGGATACCCTGGATAAAGTGCGCGATGCCGGGATCAAGGTCTGCTCGGGCGGTATTGTCGGCTTAGGCGAAACGGTGAAAGACCGCGCGGGCCTGCTGCTGCAGCTGGCGAACCTGCCGACCCCGCCGGAAAGCGTGCCGATCAACATGCTGGTGAAGGTTAAGGGCACGCCGATGGCGGACAACGACGACGTGGATGCGTTTGATTTTATCCGCACCATCGCGGTGGCGCGCATCATGATGCCGACCTCTTTCGTGCGCCTCTCCGCCGGTCGCGAGCAGATGAACGAGCAGACCCAGGCGATGTGCTTTATGGCCGGAGCCAACTCCATCTTCTACGGCTGCAAGCTGCTGACCACGCCGAACCCGGAAGAGGACAAAGACGTTCAGCTGTTCCGCAAGCTGGGGCTTAACCCGCATCAGACCGAGGTGCTGACGGGCGATAACGAGCAACAGCAGCAGCTGGAGCAGCAGATTTTCAACGCCGACACCGACCAGTTCTACAACGCGGCAGCCGTATGACCTGGCAGGCACGCATTAATACCGCGCTGGACGAACGCCGGGCGGCAGAGGCGTTTCGCGTTCGCAGAGTGGTGGAAAACGGCGCGGGCCGTTTTCTTACCCGCGAGGGGCGGCAGTTTTGTAATTTCTCCAGCAACGACTATCTCGGGCTGAGCCAGCATCCGGCCATCATCCGCGCCTGGCAGCAGGGTGCGGAGCGGTTTGGCGTGGGCAGCGGCGGCTCGGGACACGTCAGCGGATACACTACGGCGCATCAGGCGCTGGAAGAAGCGCTTGCCGACTGGCTGGGCTACCCGCGCGCGCTGCTGTTCATCTCCGGCTTTGCCGCCAACCAGGCGGTCATTACCGCGCTGATGGGAAAAGAGGACCGCATTGTCGCTGACCGCCTGAGCCACGCCTCGCTGCTGGAGGCGGCAAATTTAAGCCCGGCGCAGCTGCGCCGCTTTGCCCATAACGATGCGGGGCAGCTCGCCGCGCTGCTGGATAAACCCTGCGACGGACAGCAGCTGGCGGTCACTGAAGGCGTGTTCAGCATGGACGGCGACAGCGCGCCGCTTGCCGCGCTGCACGAGGCCGCAAAGCGGCAAAACGCCTGGCTGCTGGTTGACGATGCCCACGGCATTGGCGTGATGGGCGACGAAGGTCGCGGCAGCGCACACCAGCAAAACGTGAAGCCGGAGCTGCTGATTGTCACCTTCGGCAAAGGCTTTGGCGTCAGCGGCGCCGCCGTGCTGTGCAGCGATTCGGTCGCCGACTATCTGCTGCAGTTTGCCCGACACCTGATTTACAGCACCAGCATGCCCCCGGCGCAGGCCGTGGCGCTGTCTGCGTCGCTGGCGGTGATCCGCAGCGCAGAAGGGGATGAACGTCGTCAGCGGCTGGCAGAGCATATCTCCCGCTTCCGCAAGGGGCTAGCGGCGCTGCCCTTCCACAGCCCCGATTCGCAAAGCGCCATCCAGCCGGTGATTGTCGGCGAAAACGGCCGCGCGCTGGCGCTGGCACAGGCGCTGCGCGAGCGCGGCATGTGGGTGACCGCCATTCGCCCGCCAACGGTCCCGCCGGGTACAGCGCGGCTGCGCTTAACCCTGACGGCGGCGCATGAGGCACGGGATATCCAGACGCTGCTGGAGGTGCTCCATGTTGCCGGTAAATAAACAGGCCGTTGCAGCGGCATTTGGCCGGGCCGCGCAGAGCTATTCGCAGCACGATGAGCTGCAGCGTCAGAGCGCGGAGGGGCTTCTGGCCGCGCTTGGCGAGAACCGTTTTCCGCAGGTGCTGGACGCCGGCTGTGGTCCCGGCAGCAACAGCCGCTACTGGCGCGGGGCGGGAAGCCAGGTCACGGCTATCGACCTCTCAGAGCAGATGCTCGACGAGGCGCGTCAGCGACAGGCCGCGGACCATTATCTGCTGGCCGATATCGAGGCGATCCCGCTGGCGGATGCGCAGTTCGATCTGGTCTGGAGTCATCTGGCGGTCCAGTGGTGCAGCAGCCTGCCGCAGGCCTTACGCGAGCTTTATCGCATGGCGCGACCGGGCGGGAAGGTGGCCTTTACCACCCTGCTGGAAAGTTCGCTGCCGGAGCTGAATCAGGCGTGGAAAGCGGTGGATGAGCAGCCGCACGCTAACCGCTTTTTATCGCATGACCAGGTGACGCAGGCGCTGGCAGGCTGGCGCTACCGCAGCGCGGTGCAGACCATCACCCTCAATTTTAGCGATGCGTTCAGCGCGATGCGCTCGCTGAAGGGCATCGGGGCCACGCACCTGCATGCCGGACGGGAGAAAAAACCGCTGACCCGGGGCCAACTGCAGCGTCTGGAGCTGGCCTGGCCGCAGCAGCGGGGACATTTCCCGCTTTCTTATCAACTTTTTCATGGGATTATCGAACGTGAGTGAACGTTATTTTGTCACCGGAACGGATACGGAAGTGGGCAAAACGGTGGCCAGCTCGGCGCTGCTGCAGGCGGCACGACTGATCGGAAAAAACACCGCCGGGTATAAGCCGGTTGCTTCCGGCAGCGAGATGACGGTGGAAGGGTTACGCAACACCGACGCGCTGGCGCTCCAGCGTAACAGCACGTGTGAGCTTGCCTATTCAGCGGTGAATCCGTACACCTTTGCCGAGCCGACCTCGCCGCACATCATCAGCGCTGACGAAGGTCGTCCGATTGATTTCACCCTGCTGTCAGCCGGGTTACGGACGCTGGAAAGCCAGGCCGACTGGGTGCTGGTGGAAGGCGCAGGCGGCTGGTTTACGCCGCTTTCGGACACGCAGACGTTTGCCGACTGGGTGCAGGCCGAGCAGCTTCCGGTCATTCTGGTCGTCGGCGTCAGGCTGGGCTGTATCAATCACGCCATGCTGACCGCGCAGGCCGTGCAGCAGGCCGGGCTGCGTCTGGCGGGCTGGATAGCCAACGACGTGGTTGCGCCGGGGAAACGACACCAGGAGTATCTGGCGACGCTCAGGCGCGTACTTCCCGCCCCGTGCCTCGGGGAAATTCCCTGGCTTGCAGACGGCGCGGAAAATGCCGACACCGGACGTTATCTCGATCTCAGCGTCTTGCTTCCCGCGACATCCAGTGCGCGATAAGCTCGTCATCCAGTTCGTTAACGTGGCCCTGCGCCACGTTACGCCCGCGATAGAGCATACAGAAACGGTCCGCAACGCGGCGGATAAACGACAGCTGCTGTTCCGCTAGCAGCACCGTCATACCTAACTCCCGGTTTAAGCGCACCAGCAGCTGCCCCAGCCTCTGGGCGAAGCTGTGTCCTGCGCCGTGCAGGGGCTCATCGAGGATCAGCAGGTGCGGACGGTTCACCAGCGCATTAGCCAGCGCCAGCTGGTACTGGTCGTCCGGAGAGAGCGTGTTGGCGCGGGCCTGCCGCAACGCGTAGAGCGCCGGAAACAGGTCGTAAACGTCACTTTTTGCCTCCGGGTTGGGTTTCCCCATCGCCCGCATGGCGATATGCAGATTCTCCTCAATCGTTAGCTGGGAGAAGATCCGCCTGTCCTGTGGGACATAGCCTATCCCCGGTCCTGAGCGCTGTTCTGGCGGCAGGTTAAGCAAGTCGCGCGGCGGCGCGCCCGCCTCGTGCCAGATGATGCTGCCGCTTTCAACGGGCACTCTCCCGGCGATGCAATTCATGAGGGTGGTTTTCCCCATCCCCGGCAGGCCAACGACGCCAGTACACATCCCTTGCGGAAAATCCAAATTCACGTTCCATAGCGTATGTTGGCTTCCGTAAAACTGATTCACAGCACGCAGACTCAACATCTTTTTCTCCTTAAAAATGTGTGTAGGTGAGGCTCGTGTTTGAATCTGCAAAACCCCTGCCAGAAACGGAAAAGTGTTCAAATAAACGGCTTTTTTAGGAATAAATCACCGGAAAGCGGTTTATAAAAAACCGGATTGCACATCGACGGTGCTGGAGGTGGTGAGTTGTGGTGCAGAACCCAAAATGATGAAAATGTGAGCAAGATCCCATCGGTTGGTTATGAATGACGCAACTGTTAATCATCAAAAAATAGCTATAAAATTTTTTTACTGCCGTCTCGTGGGAAAAACCGGGAATTTGCCGAGCGCCAGTCTGCATGGGCTGGAAGCAGTTATCCACTATTCCTGTGGATAACCATGTGCATTAGAGTTAGAAAACACGCGATAAGCGAGAGAAGACGCGGCTTACGCCCAAATTGGCGCGAAACGCGGCTTTAGAAAATATCGTTTATTATTTAATTGCTTAGATAAAAGCAATTCCCGTCATGAAAGTGTCACCGGTTGCCACAAAACTATCATTACCTGGCTTGACAAATGTTAAAAAAGAAAAAGTTCTGGGGATAACCTGACCTGACTGGTGTTTTATATTGTCACAGTCCAAATTTTGGCCGTTATCCCACTAATCATTCAGGTGCTATGCTAAATATCCTGACATGCTACTGGTTTTTCATCCAGTGTTTTTTACTGGCATTCCTGGCAACAACGAGTAAAATTACTCACCTGCCGCTTATAACGTCATCAGGTTGTCGCCCATGAGTAAACCGTTCAAATTGAATTCTGCTTTCCGTCCATCTGGCGATCAGCCTGAGGCGATCCGTCGTCTGGAAGAGGGGCTGGAAGATGGGCTGGCGCACCAGACGCTGCTGGGGGTAACCGGCTCGGGTAAAACGTTCACCATCGCCAACGTGATTGCGGATCTCCAGCGCCCAACGATGGTGCTGGCGCCCAATAAAACCCTGGCCGCACAGCTTTACGGCGAGATGAAAGAGTTCTTCCCGGAAAATGCGGTGGAGTATTTCGTCTCCTATTACGATTACTACCAGCCTGAAGCCTACGTACCGAGCTCTGACACCTTCATCGAGAAGGATGCCTCGGTGAACGAACACATCGAGCAGATGCGTCTCTCAGCCACTAAGGCGCTTCTGGAGCGTCGCGACGTGGTCGTCGTTGCGTCGGTTTCCGCGATCTACGGTCTGGGCGATCCGGATCTCTATCTCAAGATGATGCTGCACCTGACGCAGGGGATGATCATCGACCAGCGCGCCATCGTTCGTCGTCTGGCGGAGCTGCAGTATGCCCGTAACGATCAGGCGTTTCAGCGCGGCACCTTCCGCGTACGCGGTGAGGTGATCGACATCTTCCCGGCGGAATCGGACGATATGGCGCTGCGCGTCGAGCTGTTTGACGAAGAGGTTGAACGCCTGTCGCTCTTCGACCCGCTGACCGGACACGTTGAGTCGGTGATCCAGCGCTTTACCATCTACCCGAAAACGCACTACGTGACGCCGCGCGAGCGTATCGTGCAGGCGATGGAAGAGATCAAAGTGGAGCTGGCCGAGCGCCGTAAGGTGCTGCTGGCGAACAATAAGCTGCTGGAAGAGCAGCGCCTCAGCCAGCGCACCCAGTTCGACCTTGAGATGATGAACGAGCTGGGCTACTGCTCCGGCATTGAAAACTACTCGCGCTTCCTCTCCGGACGCGGGCCGGGCGAGCCGCCGCCGACGCTGTTTGATTACCTGCCGGCAGACGGTTTGCTGGTAATCGACGAATCCCACGTCACGATCCCGCAGATCGGCGGGATGTACCGCGGCGACCGGGCGCGTAAAGAGACGCTGGTAGAGTACGGGTTCCGCCTGCCGTCGGCGCTGGATAACCGTCCGATGAAGTTTGAAGAGTTTGAGGCGCTCGCGCCGCAAACCATCTACGTCTCGGCCACGCCGGGCAACTACGAGCTGGAGAAATCCGGTGAAGACGTTGTCGATCAGGTTGTGCGTCCGACCGGGTTGCTCGACCCGATTATTGAAGTTCGTCCGGTGGCCACGCAGGTGGACGATCTGCTCTCAGAGATCCGCGCTCGTTCCGCTATCAACGAGCGCGTGCTGGTGACCACGCTCACCAAGCGTATGGCGGAAGACCTCACCGAGTATCTCGAAGAGCACGGCGAGAAGGTGCGCTATCTGCATTCGGATATCGACACCGTGGAGCGCATGGAGATTATCCGCGATCTGCGTCTGGGCGAGTTTGACGTGCTGGTGGGGATCAACCTGCTGCGAGAAGGTCTGGATATGCCGGAAGTCTCGCTGGTGGCGATTCTGGATGCGGACAAAGAGGGTTTCCTGCGTTCTGAACGCTCCCTGATCCAGACCATCGGCCGTGCGGCGCGTAACGTCAACGGTAAAGCGATTCTGTACGGGGACAAAATCACCCCGTCGATGGCGAAAGCGATTGGCGAAACGGAGCGCCGCCGCGAGAAACAGCAGCGCTACAACGAAGAGCACGGCATCACGCCGCAGGGGCTGAACAAGAAGGTGGTGGATATTCTGGCGCTGGGTCAGAACATTGCCAAAACCAAAGCGAAAGGCCGCGGCAAGGCGCGTTCAGTGGTGGAAGAAGATACCGTCGTGCTGACGCCGAAAGCGCTGCAGCAGAAAATCCACGAGCTGGAAGGGCAGATGATGCAGCACGCGCAGAATCTGGAGTTCGAAGAGGCGGCGCAAATCCGCGACCAGCTACATCAGCTGCGGGATCTTTTCATCGCGGCATCGTGAGTAAAGCAATGTTTTCTCCCTCTCCCTGTGGGAGAGGGCCGGGGTGAGAGCAACAGGCCGCACAAAATGAACCTAACCCAGCGCCTGAATCGCCTTCTCCAGCGCCTCGCGCAGCAGGTGACGGTCATGGCGATATTTAATATCACTCGCTTCCAGCGGCTCCTGCACCACCACGCGGTCGCCAATACCCGACACATCCACCTTCGGCCCCACCACGACGCCGTCGATGATTTTCTTGCCGACGTAATGCTCCATTAATTCAAGCTTGTCTGCCAGCGACAGGCTCGCCGCCGCCGGGCTCAGTTCACGTCCCAGGTTACCGATGTAAACCATCGGGGCAGGGGTGCGGCGCAGCGCCTGCGCCAGCTCTTTCACCAGCAGAATGGGCATCAGGCTGGTGTAAAAACTGCCCGGGCCGATCAGGATAAGATCCGCTTCCCCGATGGCCTCCACCGCTTCTCGCGTGGCGGGTACGCTTGGATAGGTCATTAACTCCGTGGGCGGCAGGATGAGCTGGTCAATATTCACTTCGCCGTAAACTTCATGCCCTTCGGCATCGATTGCCATCAAGTCAACCGGTTGTTCGGACATGGGGATCAGGAATGCGTCCACTTTGAGCAGATTACGGATTAAGTTGATGGCTTCCAGAGGCCTTACGCTCAGGTGATCGAGCGCCTTTAACATCAGATTTCCGAGGTTATGTCCGGAAAGTTCGCCATTACCGCCAAAACGGTACTCAAACATCGCCGACGCGACGCTCGGCTCGGTAATTAACTGGTTCAGGCAGTTGCGCATGTCTCCCCAGGCAATGCCGCCTTCGGCACGACGAATGCGCCCGGTTGAGCCGCCGTTGTCGGTGGTGGTCACTATCCCTGTCAGCCTTGAGCCGAGTGACGACAAAGAGGACATAACCCGGCCTAAGCCGTGTCCTCCGCCAAGAGCGACCACTCGGTCAAGATCCGCAAAAGTGCGATTGCGCATACGTATTCCTTATCACGTTCGATCGCGTAACAGTAACCTAACTACCCCTAAAAGACGATGCCTCACCCGATGCAAAATGACGTATATCAATGTGAAAATGCGGTTTTTAGGTATTCTGTAGCGAAAATGCAGGATCGATTCGCTATATAGATAATTATATAGCGTGAAGCGATAATGGCGTCGTCAGAATTTCCGCGCTACTATCGCCCTAACCACGTTTTCAAAATTGAAAACATACACTCTAGCCCTTGTGCCTGTGTCGAAAGATATGGCGCTCTGGCCGTGGCGAATTTGCCACCAGGGTACAGAAAGAAATGACTGTGCCTCCCGATCTGGAAAGGTGTACATGGCTTCACAACTTACTGATGCTTTCGCGCGTAAGTTTTATTACTTACGTCTGTCGATTACCGATGTGTGCAACTTCCGCTGCACCTACTGCCTGCCCGATGGCTACAAACCGGGCAGCGTCACCAATAACGGCTTTCTCTCCGTGGATGAAGTGCGCCGCGTTACGCGCGCCTTCTCAGAGCTCGGCACCGAAAAAGTGCGTCTGACCGGCGGCGAACCCTCTCTGCGCCGTGATTTTCCCGACATCATTGCCGCCGTGCGTGAAAACGAACGTATCCGCCAGATTGCCGTGACCACCAACGGTTACCGCATGGCGCGTGACGTGGCGAACTGGCGCGATGCGGGGCTGACGGCGATCAACGTCAGCGTCGATAGCCTGGACGCCCGCCAGTTCCACGCCATCACCGGCCAGGATAAATTTCAGCAGGTCATGGACGGCATCGACGCCGCGTTCACGGCGGGCTTCGAGAAGGTCAAAGTCAACACGGTGCTGATGCGCGATGTGAACCATCACCAGCTCGATACCTTTCTGGCGTGGATCAAATCCCGCCCCATTCAGCTGCGTTTTATCGAGCTGATGGAAACCGGCGAGGGCAGCGAGCTGTTCCGTCGCCATCACATCTCCGGCATGGTGCTGCGCGACGAGCTGCTGAAACGCGGCTGGATCCACCAGATCCGCCAGCGCAGCGACGGCCCGGCGCAGGTCTTCTGCCACCCGGATTACGAAGGTGAGATCGGGCTTATCATGCCCTATGAGAAAGACTTCTGCGCCAGCTGCAACCGCCTGCGCGTCTCCTCCGTTGGCAAGCTCCATCTTTGCCTGTTCGGCGACGGCGGCGTAGACCTACGCGATCTGCTGGAAGACGATGCGCAGCAGGACGCGCTTGAAGCACGTATTTCTGAAGCGCTGACGCATAAAAAACAGACCCACTTCCTGCATCAGGGCAATACCGGTATTACTCAGAACCTGTCCTACATCGGCGGGTAATCAGGCTTAAGAAGGAATCAGAAGATGAGTCAGGTAAGCGCAGAATTTATCCCGACACGCATTGCTATCCTTACCGTTTCCGACCGCCGTGGCGAAGAGGATGATACCTCCGGCCACTGGCTGCGCGAGGCTGCCCATGACGCGGGGCATCACATCGTCGATAAAGCGATAGTGAAGGAGAACCGCTACGCCATTCGCGCGCAGGTTTCGCAGTGGATCGCCAGCGATGAGGTGCAGGTGGTGCTAATCACCGGCGGCACCGGCTTTACCGCAGGCGATCAGGCCCCCGAAGCGCTGATCCCGCTGTTCGACCGCGAGGTAGAAGGCTTCGGCGAAGTGTTCCGCATGCTCTCCTTTGAAGAGATTGGTACCTCCACGCTGCAGTCGCGCGCCGTTGCCGGGGTGGCTAACAAAACCCTGATTTTCGCCATGCCGGGCTCGACCAAAGCCTGCCGCACCGCGTGGGAAAACATCATCGCCCCGCAGCTGGACGCCCGTACCCGTCCGTGTAATTTCCATCCCCATTTAAAGAAATAAGCTATGTCACAACTGACCCACATTAACGCCGCCGGTGAAGCGCATATGGTGGACGTCTCCGCCAAAGCCGAAACGGTGCGCGAGGCGCGCGCGGAAGCGTTTGTCACTATGCTGCCGGAAACGCTGGCGATGATTATCGACGGCAGCCACCATAAGGGCGACGTCTTTGCCACCGCGCGCATCGCGGGTATTCAGGCCGCCAAGCGCACCTGGGACTTAATTCCGCTGTGCCATCCGCTGATGCTGAGCAAGGTGGAAGTGAACCTGCAGGCGCAGCCGGAGCATAATCGCGTGCGCATTGAGTCACTCTGCCGCTTAACCGGCAAAACCGGCGTGGAGATGGAGGCGCTGACGGCGGCCTCAGTTGCCGCGCTGACTATCTACGACATGTGCAAAGCGGTGCAGAAAGATATGGTGATTGGCCCGGTGCGCCTGCTGGCAAAAAGCGGCGGCAAATCCGGTGATTTTAAGGTGGATAGCCATGATTAAGGTGCTCTTTTTTGCCCAGGTGCGCGAGCTGGTGAATACCGATAGCCTGACGCTGGATGCGTCCTTCGAAAACGTCGCTGCCCTGCGCGCGCATCTGGCGGCACAAAGCGACCGCTGGGCGCTGGCGCTGGACGAAGGCAAGCTGCTGGCCGCCGTTAACCAGACGCTGGTGGAGTTCACTCATCCGCTGAAGGAAGGCGATGAAGTGGCCTTCTTCCCGCCGGTAACGGGGGGCTAAGATGGCTGAAACCCGAATTCTGGTGAGCCCCGAGCGTTTTAACGTAGGGACAGAATACAGCTGGCTGGCGGAACGCGATGAAGACGGCGCGGTTGTCACCTTCACCGGCAAAGTGCGCAACCACAACCTCGGCGACAGCGTGAAGGCCCTGACGCTGGAGCACTATCCGGGGATGACCGAGAAATCGCTGACGGAGATTGTGGTCGAGGCGCGAGGCCGCTGGCCGCTCGGACGCGTCACGGTGATTCACCGCATCGGCGAGATGTGGCCCGGCGAGGAGATTGTCTTCGTCGGGGTGACCAGCGCACACCGCGGCAGCGCGTTTGCGGCAGGGGAGTTCATTATGGATTACCTCAAAACCAAAGCGCCGTTCTGGAAGCGCGAAGCCACGCCGGAAGGTGACCGCTGGGTAGAATCGCGCGACAGCGATAAACAAGCTGCCAGCCGTTGGTAGTCGGTTTACGTGGATGTGTTAATCTTAACGTGTGTGTCTACTTAATCTTAATCAGGAGTGAATCATGGACCGATTTCCGCGTTCCGATTCAATAGTACAGCAGACCCGTAGCGGCCTGCAGACGTATATGGCTCAGGTGTACGGCTGGATGACGGTTGGCCTGCTGCTTACCGCGTTTATCGCGTGGTATGCGGCGAACACGCCTGAACTGATGATGTTTATCTTCTCCAGCAAAATCACCTTCTTTGGGCTGATTATCGCGCAGCTGGCGCTGGTGTTTGTGCTTTCGGGTCTGGTGCAAAAGCTCAGCGCCGGAATGGCGACCACGCTGTTTATGCTCTATTCGGCGCTAACGGGGCTGACGCTTTCCAGTATTTTCATCGTCTACACCTACTCCTCCATCGCCAGCACCTTTGTGGTGACCGGCGGGATGTTCGGCGTGATGAGCCTCTACGGTTACACCACGAAGCGCGATCTGAGCGGTTTAGGCAGCATGCTGTTTATGGGGCTGATTGGGATCGTGCTGGCGTCGCTGGTGAACCTGTGGCTGAAGAGCGACGCGCTGATGTGGGCTGTGACCTACATCGGGGTGGTGATCTTCGTTGGGTTGACGGCGTATGACACCCAGAAGCTGAAAAACATCGGCGAGCAGATCGACGTACGCGACAGTTCAAACCTGCGCAAATACGCGATTCTGGGCGCGCTGACGCTGTATCTGGACTTCATCAACCTGTTCCTGATGCTGCTGCGGATTTTCGGCAACCGTCGTTAAGGTTGTTTTGCCGGGTGGCGGTGCGGTCTGGTGCCCTCACCCTGACCCTCTCCCACGGGAGAGGGAACAAACACTAAAAACGGCAACCTTGTTGCCGTTTTGCTTTTATTTCGCTAACGCCTTCTCGTTCTTCGCTCTCAGCTTTTTCGCCCGACTCTCCAGCACCAGATAACAGACCGTTGCTAGCGCCAGTGGCAGGAAGTAATACAGCATCCGGTATGCCAGCAGGGCCGCGATAATCGTTCCCTGAGAGACATGCTCCCCGGCCAGCAGGGCGATAAATACCGCTTCCAGCACGCCGATCCCCGCCGGAATATGCACAATCACGCCCGCAATGCTGCTCACCAGCAGCACGCCCAGCACGAAGAAGTAGTTCACGTCCTCGCCAATCAGCAGCCAGATAATGGCCCCCATCGCCATCCAGTTGGCGCTGGAGACGGCCATCTGCAGCACCGCAAACTTCCATGAGGGCAATACCAGCTTTTGCCCTTTGATGGTCATATGGCGGCGTTTAGCAAAGGCGCAGGCCCACAGATACACGGCGATAATCAGCAGCAGTACGATGCCCAGAATGCGCAGCGTGGCCTCATCGATATACCAGTGCGCGGGCAGCTGCACTACGCCGATGGTGAAGATCACCCCGCCGAGCAAAATATAGCCCAGCCAGTTGGTGGTAATGCTTAACGAGAAAATGCGCGTGATAGTCCCGCCCGGCAGGCCGAGCCGCGAATAAAGGCGATATCGCATGCCGATGCCGCCGACCCAGGTGCTCAGCGTCAGGTTAAAGGCGTAGCAGATAAACGACACCAGCATAACCTGACGTTTGGCCAGCTTGTGGCCGCAGTAAGCGCGGCCCAGCAGATCATAGCAGCCGTACATCAGGTAGCTCACGATAACCAGCCCCACAGCGCCCAGCAGCACCATCCGGTTATAGTTGCGGATGACTTTCCACACCTCTTCCCAGTCAACTTTCTGCGCGTAGACCACCAGCAGAACCGCGACCGCAATAAAAAACAGCCAGGTCAGGATCTTTTTTGCCAGCCGCCAGCGCGGATGCGATTTCGACATCAGGGTTTGCCTCCGTCTTCCGCTTCAATACGGTCCTGGGTTTCCATTTCCGGTTGTACCGGCGGATCCACTTGCGCAAGCTTAGGCGTATGCGCTGGCAGCCAGCCGACCATGGCCGGGAAATGGCGTAGAAAGTGGAACACCACCACGCTGATGCCCAGGTTCCACCAGGTGCGTTTAGGGACCATGGATTCGTCCACGCGCACGCTGTCGTTAACGATTAGCGCCTGCAGGTTATCCCGCAGGGTCTGGTTAAACTGGCGATCGTGAATGATCAGGTTAGCCTCGAGATTGAGCGATAAGCTCAGCGGATCGAGATTACTGGAACCCACGGTTGCCCAGTGATCGTCCATCAGCGCCACTTTGCCGTGCAGCGGTCGGCGTCGATATTCGTAGATCTGTACGCCGCCCTTCACCAGATAGTTATACAGCAGCCGCGCGCCGACTTTGACTATCGGCATATCCGGCTCGCCCTGCACAATCAGCTTCACGCGTACCCCGCGTCGGGCCGCATTGCGCATGGCGTGCAGCAGACGGTAGCCCGGGAAAAAGTAGGCGTTGGCGATGATGACCTCGCGCTTCGCGTTGGCGAGCATCTTGAGATAATGACGTTCAATGTCGTCCCGGTGCTCGCCGTTATCCCGCCAGACGAAAAGGGCCTGCGCTTCGCCGGGCTTCCGGTTCTCTTCCGGGCGATGGCGGCGTCTCCACCAGCGGCGAACGGCCTCTTTCCCCGGCAGGTTCTCCAGCTCAAACAGCAAAATGTCCTGCACCACCGGGCCTTCAATGCGAATCGCGTAGTCCTGCTTCGCTTCCGGGCCGTAGTCGGACATATGCTCAGCGGAATAGTTAATGCCGCCGACAAACGCCACCGTCTCGTCCACCACCACAATTTTGCGGTGCATCCGGCGGAAAAGATTGGTACGCATGCCGAACAGGCGAGGGCCGGGATCGTAGTAGCGGAACACCACGCCCGCGGAGGTCAACTCATTCACAAACGCATCGCTGAGATCCGGCGAGCCATAGCCATCAAGCAGCACTTCAATTGTGACGCCGCGCCGGGCGGCGCGCAGCAGCACGCTGTGCAACTGCTTACCCACATTGTCTTCGAACCAGATAAAGGTCTCGAGGATCACCTTCTGCTGCGCGTTATCAATCGCCTTAAACACGGCCGGGTAGTACTCGTCCCCGTTGACCAGCAGCGTGATCCGGTTGCCTTCCTGCCAGGAACATTTCATAGGTGGATCTCCGCGCTGAGCGGCGCGTGGTCGGAAAGATGTCGCCAGTTAAGGAGCGCCAGGGCGGTCGGGCTGCTGGCGTGGGCATTTTTCACGTAGATGCGGTCAAGCCGAAGCAGCGGGAAACGGACCGGGAAGGTGCGCGCAGGCCTGCCGTTGGCGCGAGTAAAAATCTCCTCCAGCCCGGCACCTACCTTCAACGGATGGTTTGCCCGCTGTCGCCAGTCGTTGAAATCGCCCGCCACCACCACCGGTTCACCTTCGGGAAGCGCGTTGGCCCATTCGGCCAGCATTTTCAGCTGCGCCTGACGATGGGCTTCGCGAAGGCCCAGATGAACACAGCCGACATGGACAGGTCGCTCGAGGTCGGGCGGCGTAATGCGGCAGTAAAGCAGGCCGCGTTTTTCGCTTTCCCCAACGGAAACATCGCGGTTTTCGTAATGTTCAATGGGGTAACGGGACAGCACCGCGTTTCCGTGATGCCCTTCCGGGTAGACCGCGTTGCGGCCGTAGGCGTAATCACTCCACATGGTGTCGGCCAGAAATTCATAGTGCGGCGTGTCGGGCCAGTTCTCAAAGTGGAGCGGATGCACTTCGTGTGCGCCCATCACCTCCTGCAGGCAGACAATATCCGCGCTGACGGTGCGAACCGCGTCGCGCAGCTCCGGTAAAATGAAGCGGCGATTAAATGCTGTGAAGCCCTTATGAATGTTTATCGTCAGCACCTTAAGCGAGAAATGCTGCATTTTTTGAGTCATAAGCTCCTTCCTGAGTGACTATCCCAATGAAAATAAAGTGTAGTCGGCGTCACAAAAAGATGCGGCGTTACGGAATTTTCCGTAAAGTGCGGTAGTCTGATTAAGCAGAGAAAAATCCTTCAGGAGAGAAGCCATGAAGTGGCAACAACGTGTTCGTGTCGCAACTGGCCTGAGTTGCTGGCAGATAATGTTGCATTTACTGGTCGTGGCCGTACTGGTGATGGGCTGGATGAGCGGCACGCTGGTGCGTGTTGGCCTGGGGCTATGCGTCCTTTATGGCGTCACCGTGCTGTCGATGCTGTTCTTACAGCGCCACCACGAAGCGCGCTGGCGCGA
Organism: Enterobacter sp. WP_7_1; assembly: GCF_003688535.1. Taxonomy (NCBI): domain Bacteria; kingdom Pseudomonadati; phylum Pseudomonadota; class Gammaproteobacteria; order Enterobacterales; family Enterobacteriaceae; genus Enterobacter; species Enterobacter sp. WP_7_1. Next base: position 499,675 of record NZ_REFK01000001.1, read on the forward strand.
GGTGGGTGATGTGCTCGAAGAGCTCACCACCACATGGTATTTTGGTGCGGCGATGATTGTGCTTTGGCTGCTGTCGCGCGTGCTGCAAAACAACCTGCTGCTGGCCCTGGCGGGTCTGGCTATCCTCGCAGGGCCTGCGGTCGTCTCGCTGCTGACCAAAGAGAAAAAGCTACGCAATGTTGCGTCTAAACATCGCGTACGCCACTGAGCCCGTCGTGGCCGCAATCACCAGTAGCGGCCACAAACTTCCCCAGACAATATCCAGACTCGCATCCTTCAGATAGATTTGCTTGGTGATGTCCGTAAAGTGCCGAATCGGGTTTACCCACGTCAGATCCTGTAGCCACACCGGCATGTTCTCGACGGGTGAAACATAGCCCGAGAGCAAAATCGCGGGCATCATAAAGACGAACACCCCGATAAACGCCTGCTGCTGCGTCGAGCAGAGCGCCGAGATCAGCAGTCCAAACCCCACCAGCGACAGCCCGTAAATGACCATCGTGAAGTAAAACAGCGCCAGCGAACCGGCGAACGGGATCTGGTAGGCCCAAATGCCTACCCCCAGCACGATGGTGGCCTGGAACGTCGCGACAATCAGCGCCGGCACCGCTTTGCCGACGAAAATTTGCCAGGTGGCGAGCGGGGAGACCAGCAGCTGGTCCAGCGTGCCCTGTTCGCGCTCGCGGGCGACGGAAAGGGAAGTCACGATCATCACCCCGATAGTGGTGATCATGGCGATCAGCGACGGCACCACGAACCACTTGTAGTCCAGGTTCGGGTTGTACCAGTTGCGCACCACCAGCTCGCTGTTGTTGGGCTTCGGTTTGCCCTCCATCAGCTCCTGCTGATAATCCTTCACCACCTGCTGCAGATAGTTGGCCGCTATCTGGGCGCTGTTGGAGTTACGTCCGTCGAGAATCAGCTGCATCGGCGCGGTCTGGAAGGTATCCAGATTGCGGGAGAAATCCGCCGGGAACCGCACCAGCAGCAGCGCTTTTTGCGTGTCGATGGTGGGCTGGATCTCCTGCGGGCTTTTCAGCAGCAGGATGTGGGTAAAGGCCTTCGCGCGGGCAAAACGCTGCGTTAGCTCGACGGAATGCTTGCCGTTGTCTTCGTTGTAAATGGCAATGGTGGCGTTGGTCACCTCAAGTGTGGCGGCAAACGGGAACAGTAAAACCTGGATCAGCACCGGCAAGACCAGAATGGCGCGGGTTTGCGGCTCGCGCAGCAGGGATTGCAGCTCTTTGCGTATCAACGTCCATAATCGGTGAAACATGTTCGCTCCTTAATCCAGTCGCCGTTTGGTTTTCATCCACGTCAACCCGATAAACATCGCCGCTGACGCCATTAAAAACAGCGTGTTGACGATCAGCACCACCGGAATATTCCCCGCCAGGAAGAGGCTTTGCAGCGTGCTCACAAAGTAGCGAGCCGGAATAACATAGGTCACGGCGCGGATCACCGCAGGCATACTGTCTATCTGGAAGATAAACCCGGACAGCATAATCGACGGTAAAAAGGCGGCGTTGAGGGCCACCTGCGCGGCGTTAAACTGGTTGCGGGTGATGGTGGAGATGAGCAGCCCCATGCCCAGCGTGCTGAGTAAAAACAGGCTGGTGATAAAAAACAGCACCACCAGCGAGCCGCGATACGGCACGCCGAGGATAAAGACTGACACCAGCATGCAGAGCAACATCGCCAGCATGCCGAGGAAGTAGTAGGGGATGAGCTTGCACAGCAGCAGCTCGACGCGCGTCACTTCGGTAGAGAGCAGCGCCTCCATGGTCCCGCGCTCCCACTCGCGGGCGATCACCAGCGAGGTCAGGATCGCGCCAATCACCGTCATGATAATCGTCACCGCGCCTGGGATAATAAAGTGCTGGCTGATGGCGGCGGGGTTAAACCAGTAGCGCGTCTGCACGTCGATCAGCGGTTCAAACGTCTCGCCCCGGTCTTCCGCGCGCTGCATCTGCCAGAGCTGCCAGATCCCCTCCGCGTAGCCCTGTACGAAGTTGGCGGTGTTCGGCTCGCTGCCGTCGGTAATCACCTGGATCGGCGCATCGGCATTCGCCCGCGCCATATTGGCGGCAAAATCCACCGGAATGACGATCAGACCGCGAATTTTCCCGGCCTGCATTTTCTGGATCAACTCCTGCCTGTTATCGCTGATGGTGGCGTCAATGTAGGGTGAACCGGTCATGGCGTGAGTAAAGTCCAGCGCATCTTCACTCTGCTGCTCCAGCAAAATCCCGACCCGCAGCCTGCTGGAGTCCAGGTTAATGCCGTAGCCAAAGATAAACAGCAGCAGCAGGGGGATCACTACCGCAATCAGCCAGCTGCTGGGGTCACGCACGATCTGCCGCGTCTCTTTAACGCACAGCGCGCGCACCCTGCGCCAGGAAATGGCATTACTGCGCATGGGCATTCTCCTTATCCCAGTCGTGGATGAGGGTGATAAACGCCTGCTCCATGGTCGGGTCCGGGACCTCAGCGTCGGCGGCCTGGTTTTTCAGGTCGTCCGGGGTACCGTGGGCAATCAGCTTGCCGCGATATACCAGCCCGATGCGGTCGCAGTACTCCGCCTCGTCCATGAAGTGGGTGGTAACCATCACGGTCACCCCTTTTTCCACCATGCTGTTGATGTGCAGCCAGAACTCGCGGCGGGTAATGGGATCAACGCCTGAAGTCGGTTCATCCAGAAACAGAATATCCGGCTCGTGCATCAGCGAGCAGGCCAGCGCCAGCCGCTGTTTAAAGCCGAGCGGCAGCTCGTCGGTGGCGTGGGAGGCGATGTTGGTTAAGGCGAAGGCGTCGCTCATGCGGCGAATTTTCTCGTTCTGCGCCCGCCCGCGCAGGCCGTACACGCCGGAGAAAAAGCGCAGATTCTGCTCGACCGTCAGGTTGCCGTACAGGGAAAACTTCTGCGCCATATACCCCAGATGCTGGCGCGCCTTGCCGGAGCTGACCTTCAGGTCCATATCCAGCACCAGCGCCTTGCCGGACGTCGGCACCAGCAGGCCGCACATCATCTTGAAGGTGGTCGATTTTCCCGCGCCGTTCGGCCCGAGCAGGCCAAAAATCTCGCCGCGTTTAACCGCGAAATTGACGTTGTCGGTGGCGGCGAAATCCCCGAACTTTTTGGTGAGGGATTTGGCTTCAATCACCGTTTCGCCCGGCGTGCCTTCCACCGTATGCAGAATGGCGGCAAGCGGCGACTCTGACGTACCCGCGCCGCCCAGCAGGTCGATAAACGCGTCCTCAAAGCGCGGCGCGGTCTCTTCTATCTCGATCTCAGGCATGCCTTGCGCCTGGCGAATATCGTCGACGGTGGCCTCTTTTTTGAGGATCACCCGTACCGAGCGGCCCTGGATCATCCCGTCGCTGACCTGCGGCAGCCTGAGCACCCGCTGCAGCAGCCTGCGGTTGGACTCCTGCGGGCTGTGCAGCAGGAAGCTGCGTCCGGCCATGCTCTGCGTCAGCGTCGTCGGCTCGCCCTGATAAAGCAGTTCGCCTTCGTTCATCAGCAGCACGTCCCGGCACTGTTCCGCTTCGTCGAGGTAGGAGGTGCTCCAGAGGATCAGCATCCCGTCGCCCGCCAGCTCGTGCACCATCTGCCACAGTTCGCGGCGCGAAATGGGGTCTACGCCGACGCCGGGCTCGTCCAGCAGCAGCACTTTCGGCTCGCCGACCAGCGTGCAGGCCAGCCCCAGCTTCTGCTTCATCCCGCCGGAGAGCTTGCCCGCCAGCCTGTCGGTGAACGGGCCGAGGGAGGTAAACTCCAGCAGACGCGCGAAGGTTTTCTGTCGGGTTTCGCCGGTGACGCTGCGCAGGTCGGCGTACAGGTTCAGGTTTTCCATCACCGTCAGGTCTTCATACAGGCCAAACTTCTGCGGCATATAGCCGAGCATGGCGTGGAGCGCGCCGTCATCCTCGATCGGGTCAAGACCGAGCACGCTGGCCGTGCCTTCGTCCGGTTTGAGCAACCCCGCCAGCATCCGCATCAGCGTGGTTTTCCCCGCACCGTCCGGACCGACCAGCCCGGTCACGTAGCCTTTCTGGATAGTGCAGTTCAGCGGCGCGACGGCCGGTTTGTCCATTCCCGCGAAGCGTTTAACAAGATTGTTGAGCTGAATAACCGCGTCATTCATGTCGTTCCCCGCTGTCTACTTTTACGGTGACAGGCATGCCCTGACGCAGCGCGTCGTCCGCATCGGTCACGATAATGCGCAGGCGATACACGAGGTCGGTACGCAGGTCCGGTGTTTCAACGGTTTTCGGCGTGAATTCGGCGGTAGGGGAGACAAAGCCCACTTTGCCGTGATACGGCTTGTCCGGGCGACCGTCGGTATAAAGCAGCAGCTCGCGGCCCGGCTGCATCTGTCCGAGATTCGGCTCATCAACGTAGGCGCGTACCCAGACCGGGCGGGTCAGGGAGAGCGTTAAGACGGTGCTGCCCGCGCTGAGCATGCTGCCCGGCTCCACGGCGCGGGTCATCAGCATGCCGTCAGACGGCGCGATTAAGGTGGTGTCGCGCAGATCAAGCTCTGCCTGGGCCAGCTGCGCCTGCGCCTGTTCAAGGCTGGCCTTCGCCTGGGCGATATCCTGCGGGCGGTTACCGGTGTGGTACTGGCTTAATTTATCCTGCGCGGACTTCAGCGTGGCCTGCGCCTGGTCGCGGGACGAGCGCGCATTTTCCAGATCGTTGGCGGAAATGGTGCGGCTTTTCCACAATCCCTGCTGGCGCGCGTAGAAGTTCTGCGCGTAGTCATAGGCGGCTTGCGCCTGCTTAACTGCGGCGGCGGCCTGAGCGATCTCTTCGTCGCGATAGCCTGCCAGCATCAGATCATACTGCGCCTGGGCGACGGACACGCCCGCTTTGGCCTGCAGCAGCGCATTCTCATAGGGCGCTTTATCCAGCATCCCCAGCGTCTGCCCGCTTTTGATGGCATCGCCTTCGTCAACGCTCAGCGAGGCGAGGCGTCCGCCCACGCGGAAGCTCATGTTCACCGTGCGAATATCCACGTTACCGTACAGCGTCAGGCCTTTATCCTGATGGCTCTGATACCACAGCCATCCACCGACTCCGGCAGCAAGCAAAACAACAACCACCAGAATGATGGCGACAGGTTTTTTCATGACTTCAGGCTCCTTTGCGTTAAGCCTTGCAGGATCAGATCGACGTGACAGGCGATGACCTGGCCAATCTGCGCGGCTTTATCCTCATCAAATTGTGTCCAGCCGGTGCGTAACAGGATGGTTTCCCTGCCCAGACGGAAGGCAAGGATTTCACCCAGCAGGGCGTGGGTATGCAAAATTGTCTCGGTATCACCGGCATCCCGACCGGTATAGGCGGCGATCAGCCGGGTCAGATGCGAGTGCATTGGCTCAATCACCCGATCGTGTACACGCTGGTAGGCGACGGTCGGGGAGAGCTGCTCCCGGGAGATAAACTTGCTCAGGTTGAGCGTATCGTCGTGCGTCAGCAGGCGGATCATATCGTGGCAGGCATTGAGAATAAGCTGGCGAACGGCGGCGCGATCGGGCGACGGCTGGCCGAGCAGCGCGGTGGCTTCCTCAACGTGCGGGTGAAACTGCGTGCCGATAAAATCGGCGATCCACTCGGCGCAGGCGAGGTATAAATCCTCTTTTGAGCCAAAATAGTAGGTAATCGCCGCAATGTTCTGCCCGGCCAGCGCGGCAATATCGCGCGTGGTTGCATGCAGCCCGTACTCACCAAACTGCGCCAGCGCGGCGGCGATAAGCTGATTTTTGGCCTGTTCACCTTTGGTTGTTGTGGGGGTCGTATTCATGGCGGCATTAAGAATTAATCAATCGATTGATTAAGATTATGCCTGATTCCTGCTTTCGTCGAGGAAACGCTGAGGGATATTTTATGCGCCACGTCACAAAAGCTGCTACACTCCGCTCCTTCGCGACATTGTGGTTTTTGTCCTCCCCTATTCGTTATATCTCCCTGAAAACTACACCTGTGATGGTCGGGGCGGTTCGGAGTTTTTATGTCTTTTGATTCCCTTGGCCTGAACCCGGAAATTCTGCGCGCGATCGCAGAACAGGGCTACGTTGAGCCAACCCCAATCCAGCAGCAGGCTATTCCTGCCGTCCTGCAGGGCCGTGACCTGATGGCGAGCGCCCAGACCGGTACCGGCAAAACCGCGGGCTTTACCCTGCCGCTGTTAGAGCTGCTGGTAAAAAACCAGCCGCACGCCAAAGGCCGTCGTCCGGTGCGTGCCCTGATCCTGACCCCAACCCGCGAGCTGGCGGCGCAGATTGGTGAGAACGTGCGTGACTATAGCCGCTATCTCAACATTCGCTCGCTGGTGGTTTTCGGTGGCGTCAGCATCAACCCGCAGATGATGAAGCTGCGCGGCGGCGTGGACGTGCTGATAGCAACGCCGGGCCGTCTGCTGGATCTCGAACACCAGAACGCGGTGAAGCTCGATGGCATCGAAATTCTGGTGCTGGACGAAGCCGACCGCATGCTCGACATGGGCTTCATCCACGATATTCGTCGCGTGCTGGCCAAGCTGCCCGCGCGTCGTCAGAACCTGCTCTTCTCCGCGACCTTCTCCGACGAGATCAAGGCGCTGGCGGAAAAGCTGCTGCATAACCCGCTGGAAGTGGAAGTAGCGCGCCGCAACACCGCCTCCGAGCAGGTGACGCAGCACGTTCACTTTGTGGATAAAAAGCGCAAGCGGGAACTGCTCTCCCAGATGATCGGCCAGGGCAACTGGCAGCAGGTGCTGGTCTTTACCCGCACCAAGCACGGCGCCAACCACCTGGCGGAACAGCTGAATAAAGACGGCATCCGCAGCGCCGCCATTCACGGTAACAAGAGCCAGGGCGCGCGTACCCGTGCGCTGGCTGACTTCAAATCCGGCGACATCCGCGTGCTGGTGGCGACCGACATCGCTGCCCGTGGCCTCGACATTGAAGAGCTGCCGCACGTGGTGAACTACGAGCTGCCAAACGTGCCGGAAGATTACGTTCACCGTATCGGCCGTACCGGCCGCGCGGAGGCAACCGGTGAAGCGCTCTCTCTGGTCTGCGTGGACGAGCACAAGCTGCTGCGCGACATCGAGCGCCTCCTGAAGAAAGAGATCCCGCGCATCGAAACCCCGGGTTATGAAGTGGATCCGTCGATCAAAGCCGAGCCGATTCAGAACGGTCGTCAGGGCGGCGGCGGTCGCGGTCAGCAGCCGCGTCGTGCCGAAGGCGGCGCGCCGAAATCATCCGGCAAACCGCCGCGTCGTAACAACGACAGCAAACCGGCGGGTGAAAACCCGTGGCGCAGCGGCGAAGGGAAACCGGCAGGGGAAGGGCAGCGTCGACGCCGCCCGCGCAAGCCTGCTAACCCGCAGTAATCTGGAAGCCCGGTCGTAAAGCCGGGCTTTTCTTTTTGCGGCAGCGAAGAGAAAGTGCCACAATAGTGGCTGTTTATACAGTATTTCAGGTTTTCCGATGGCTTTAACCGCTGCGCTCAAGGCGCAAATTGGCGCATGGTATAAGGCGCTACAGCAGCAGATCCCCGACTTTATCCCCCGAGCGCCGCAGCGGCAGATGATTGCTGACGTGGCAAAAACGCTCGCCGGGGACGACGGGCGACATCTGGCGATTGAAGCCCCGACCGGCGTCGGGAAAACCCTGTCGTATCTCATTCCCGGCATCGCGATTGCGCGGGAAGAGGACAAAACGCTGGTGGTCAGCACCGCCAACGTGGCCTTGCAGGACCAGATCTTCAGCAAGGATTTACCTCTGCTACGCAAAATCATCCCCGACCTGCGGTTTACGGCAGCCTTTGGGCGCGGGCGTTACGTGTGTCCGCGTAACCTGGCGGCGCTGGCCAGCAGCGAGCCGAATCAACAGGATCTGCTCGCGTTTCTGGATGACGAGCTAACGCCAAACAATAAGGCCGAGCAGGAGCAGTGTGCAAAACTCAAAGCCGAGCTCGACGGCTATAAGTGGGACGGCCTGCGGGATCACACCAGCCAGGCCATCAGCGACGACCTGTGGCGCAGGCTCAGCACCGACAAAGCCAGCTGCCTGAACCGCAACTGTCACTATTACCGCGAGTGCCCGTTCTTTGTCGCCCGGCGCGAAATTCAGGAGGCGGAGGTGGTTGTGGCAAACCACGCGCTGGTGATGGCGGCGCTCGAGAGCGAAGCGGTGCTGCCAGAGCCTAAAAACCTGCTGCTGGTGCTTGATGAAGGCCATCATCTGCCGGACGTGGCGCGTGACGCGCTGGAGATGAGCGCCGAAATCACCGCTCCGTGGTTCCGCCTGCAGCTGGATCTCTTCTGTAAGCTGGTGGCGACCTGCATGGAGCAGTTCCGCCCGAAAACCACGCCGCCGCTGGCGGTGCCGGAGCGGCTGAGCGACCACTGTGAAGAGGTCTATAGCCTCATTTCATCCCTGAACAACATCCTGAATCTTTATCTTCCGGCAACCCAGGAAGCTGAACACCGCTTTGCGATGGGAGAGCTACCGGAAGAGGTGATGGAGATCTGCCAGCAGCTGGCGAAGCATCTGGAAAAGCTGCGCGGGCTGGCGGAGATGTTTTTAAACGATCTCAGCGAGAAAACCGGCTCGCATGACGTGGTGCGTCTGCACCGCGTTCTGCTGCAGATGAACCGCGCGCTGGGGATGTTCGAAGCGCAAAGCAAGCTCTGGCGGCTGGCCTCGATGGCGCAGGCGTCCGGTGCGCCGGTCACCAAATGGGCGACCCGCGACGTGCGGGACGGGCAGGTGCACCTCTTTTTCCACTGCGTGGGCATCCGCGTGGCCGATCAGCTGGAAAAGCTGATCTGGCGCAGCGTGCCGCACGTGGTTGTCACCTCTGCCACGCTGCGCTCCCTGAACAGTTTTTCTCGTTTGCAGGAGATGAGCGGGCTCAAAGAGAAAGCGGGCGACCGTTTCGTGGCGCTGGACTCGCCGTTTAACCACTGCGAGCAGGGCAAGCTGGTCATTCCGCGCATGAAATTTGAGCCGCTCATCGACAACGAGGAGCAGCACATCGCGGAAATGGCGGCCTACTTCCGCGAGCAGGTCGAGAGTAAAAAGTACCCCGGTATGCTGGTGCTGTTTGCCAGCGGGCGGGCGATGCAGCGCTTCCTCGAACACGTCACCGATCTGCGTTTACTCCTGCTGGTGCAGGGGGATCAGCCGCGCTACCGGCTGGTGGAAACCCACCGCAAGCGCATTGATAACGGCGAGCGCAGCGTGCTGGTGGGGTTGCAGTCGTTTGCTGAAGGTCTGGATTTGAAAGGCGACTACCTGACGCAGGTGCACATCCATAAAATCGCCTTCCCGCCTATCGACAGCCCGGTGGTGATCACCGAGGGGGAGTGGCTGAAAAGCCTCAACCGCTATCCGTTTGAAGTGCAGAGTTTGCCTGCGGCGTCGTTTAACCTGATTCAGCAGGTCGGGCGCTTGATTCGTAGCCACGGCTGCTGGGGCGAGGTGGTGATTTATGACAAACGTCTGCTCACCAAAAATTACGGCCAACGCCTCCTGAACGCGCTGCCGATCTTTCCGATTGAACAGCCAGAGGTGCCTGAGGTAAAAAAACGCCCGGCAACACTGACTTCCGGGCGTAAGAAAAGCATCCGTGCTAAGGGGCGCGGTCCTACTGGTAAATGAAGGTCACCTGCACCACGCTGCTAAACGTTCCTGCCGTGACCGGCAATGAGGTGGCGTAATAGCGGGCGGCCAGCGGGAAATCCGCCGTGTGATTGTCCTGGTTGATCAACACGCTGAAGCTGGCGTCCGGGGCAAGCGAGATCTGATCCTGCGGGTCGGCAAGCTCCAGCGCCAGTCCTTTCGCGGTTCCGGTGCTGGCGAATTTCGTCGGATGAATACTGTCTGGCTGACCGTGAAAGGTTGCCGTGGCCAGCACGGAAGTGGTTGGGCATTTCGACAGGGTTAAGTCGAATGAATTCCATTGTCCGGTATCGCCCACATTCTTAAAATCGCCGGTATTCGCTTTGCCCAGATTGACCGTCAGGTTCTGGCTGGCGCTGTCTACCTGGCAGGCGTTGGCGTAAATGTTTCCGCGAATATCGAGCTGAATCTCTTCCGCCAGGCTCTGGCTGGCCACTCCAAGGAGTAAAAGGGCTAATAAGGTTTTCATTTGTAGGCCACCGTAATGGTTGCGACGGCATTCGCCGTTCCGGGCGTCACCTCCGAGCTGGTTTGTTCGTAAGAGACGCTGAAGGGATATTGCGAGCGGATATTGGCATAGGCGGTAAAGGTATTCATATATTGCCCGAAAACAGGTATCTGACCGTTAAAGAGCATTCTCACCCCCACGCCGGTCGCCACGCCGTTTTCCGGCGTTAATTTGATTACGCCAGGAAAATTCGTTTCATAGCCATTGGCGCTGGCGATCATCATTTCCGGCTGTACATCCTGATCGCAGAGCATGTCGATATTGAATACCGACTGGGAGACCAGGGTTCCCGGACCGGTAAAACGGCTCACCGGAAAATCCCCCAGCGTGACGGTCAGAGATTTGGGTGATACGGTGCAGGTTACTGCTTTAACCACCACGTTACCTGAGTAGGAGAGGGTGTTTGGATAACTCAAGCTTTCTATTTGCTCAACACCAAAGCCAAATTGGGTATTACTGGAAGTGAGCGTACCGGCGGTTACCACCTCGCTGGTTTTCACCAGTTCCAGCGAGACGTCGAAGCTAAACGCAAATGAACCATCGCTACCCGTCGAATCAGACACTTGACCCACGGAAGACTTCGTTGTGCAGATTTGGTCTGCTGCTCCCATCACACGTTCCCCTTTACTATTTCGGAGCGACACGCCGATCCCGGCAACACCCGACTCATAAACACCTGGGATATTGGGAGTCTCTCTACCCAGGCCGTGGTAACAGGCAATGATCTGACGACCTGCGTCTTCGGCTGTATAGCAGCCCCCCGCAATGTGAGCCGAACGTTCCGTTCCCGGGATGGTCTCTCCCACGGGAAGGCTGGTAGGTACTGAAATAGACGCTAACGATAGCAGCGCTGGTAAATTTGGTGAGACACAGTTGGCCTTTGCATGCGGCATAAAGAGTGCTGCCGTCGCCAGAACTACAAGTAAGAAAAACGATTTTGCTATCTGCATCATGATCGGTCCGGTGTTAATCAGTGACACTGCGCGGCAGCGTTAATAATGTTGGTGTCATCCTTGTCTTGCATCAGGGCGTAATCGGCGACGCAATGTTCGCTCGCCCCCTTGCCCCAGGAAACGAAAAGGCGTCCGTGCTGCGGCAGTCCGGTGAGATACACCAGGCCGTCGTTACCGACGATAAATTCACTGCTCTTGTCTTCCGTGGTGACCGTTGCGCCGAAGGGCAGCGGTTTGTCTTTCCAGGCCAGCGTCATTAAGACGCGGTTGCCCACGCGAGTATCGAAGCTGGCGCGAACTATCGCGCCGCGTGTTGGTGTTACCGTCTGCGAGGCGCGTGTCACGTCGGCATCTTCTGGCAGCGTCTCGGTATCCAGCGAAATTGGGTTGTGGCGCCACGGAGTGACAAAGGGCACCAGCGTATAGCCGCGATAGTCCGTTTCCACGCCCGTCTGGTTGGCAATGTGCGTGCCATGTGTTCCCGGCGCTTTAATCAGCACCACGGTTTCGCCCAGGGTCTGACCAAAGGTGACGCCGTCAGAGTGGGCGACGATGCCGCCCTGGATCCCGGCGTTAACGGTATGCTGATGGCTGTCATGGCTTACGCCGCCTTGCACTTCACCGTAGGTGCCTTTGTAATCCGCATTCATACTGGTAGAGGTGTTGTTATTGGCGCTGTCCAGTCCCTGCTGAACGTTCCAGCTCAGCTTGTCTCCCTCCAGCGCGGTACCATTCAGGCCCAGGTTGTGGGTGGTGCCGTCTTTACTGTTGTTCAGGCTGTAGTTTGCCCAGGTGTTAGGCAGCCAGCGGTCGAGCGGAACCGACACGTTGAGGCCGATTTGTCGGTCATAGCTGATGGATTTACCGTCCTCGTCCATGTCGTCGCTGTTTTTATTGACGCTGTAGCTCAGGCTATAGCTCACGCCGTGCCAGCTATTGTTGTAGTTAACGCTCAGGGAGGTCATATCCTGACTCTGGCTCCAGTAACTCTCTTTCACCAGGCTTAGCGTCACCGAACCCCACTTGTCGCCAAGCGTCTGGTCGATGGTGGCCTCCGCCCGTGCGCGGCGCTGCTGTGGAGCGGACCAGTCGTTTGCACTGGTCCAGGACTCCATGGTGTCCTGCAGGGTGTAAAAGCCTTTGCTGTTGTAGCGATAACCCGCCAGCGAAAAGTTAGTGCCGGTCGCGGTAATATTTTTGCTGTAGCGCAGACGAAGAGATTGCCCTTTGCTGGTTTTGCGCTTTTTCAGTAACGCTTTGGCGCGGGTAACGTCTAAGGAGAACGCGCCGAGGTCACCAAAATTTTTCCCTGCGCCGAGCGCGGCGGAGTGGTAATGCGAACTCTGCTGCGTACCGCCGTAAACGGTGACGCCGTGTGACAGACCATAGATGGCGCTGCCCTGGGCGAAAGGGGTCTTCTCAATCTCTTTATCGTATGAACGGTAGCGCCCTGCAGCGATGCTGTACTTAAGGTGTTTTTCACGTTGCAGCACCGGCACGGAGGCAAACGGCACCACGAAATGACTCTCGCTGCCGTCGGTCTCTTTTACCGTGACGTTCAGATCGCCGCTGCTGCCGGTGGGGTAGAGATCGTTAATCTCAAACGCGCCGGGGGCGACGGTGTTTTGATAGATAACGTAGCCATTCTGGCGAACCACCACCTGGGCGTTACTGTGCGCCGTACCGCGTACCACCGGGGCATACCCGCGCTCGCTGTCGGGCAGCATGTCGCTTTCGGTAGCCATCTGTGCGCCAGTGTAAGAGACACTGTCGAAAACGTCGGCCTGGGTGCTGCTCTGTCCCACGGTCAGCTCGCTCTTCAGCCCCACGATATCGCGCTGGGCATAGGTATAGACCGGGGTCAGCTTGCCGTCGTCCTGACCGCCATCCGAATTATGGTTCCAGGTGCTGTAATTACGCACGCGCCAGGCACCGGTGTTAAAACCGGGTCGCAGGTTAATAAACTGGCTGCTGTTGTCCGCTTTCCCATGCTGGCGGGCGTGGCTTTGGCTGGCGTTAACGCTATAGTTCAGGATGCCCGCGGTGATCCCTTCGTCATACTCTTTCGGATCGATGTAGCCGCGAGGCACCTGGCCCAGCGCCGACTGGGGAATACTCAGCAGTAGTTGCTGGTTTTTGATGCGGAAAGTCGCCGAGGCCGAAGGGATCGCGCTGAGATCCGCGCATTCCCCTTTTGCCGCCAGCTTTGGATAATCTTTGGTTTTGATGCCCAGATGCGTTAATTCATCCAGACTCAGGCAAGGCTGCAGAGAATCATCTCCCTGCGCATCTTTTTGTAATGTAAAAAGGACGTCACGGGTGTCGATTTTATTGTTATTGACGAACATCGTGACCTGATATTTGCCTGGCGCCTGACCGGGACCGTTTTCATAAACAGAGAGATCGGTCTTTGCCTGCTCTGGATTATCAATATCCAGCAGGGCAGGGTTAAAATAATCATCAGCGTGGGCCTGCAGCGCGCAGCATGTCACCGCTACCCCACAAAAAGTGGGCAGCATTTCATGCAGTCGACGTAATAGCGGCTTAGTTGTGGTGTACATGATTATCCAGGCGTCGAATAGAGTATTAACGAACGGATGCAGACCAGGTTTTACTGATGCTTCCGTAATCGTTAATGACCGACCAGCTCACGGTGTTACCGCTCATATTTGCCGGAAGGGCAAAGCGGGTAGAGGTATCTGGCACAGCCCAGGTAGCTTTTGCCACTTTTTGGCCGTTCAGCGTTACGCTCTGGAAATTCATATAGAAAGGCGTGGGGTTGTTGACCACCAGATCATTACCTTCGCGGTGCCATTCCAGTTTATCTGCCACTTCTTCGGGTTTGCCTTTAATCGATGCAGGGCGATACAGCAATTTAATACGGGTATTGATGGCTATCTGTAATGTATTAACGCCCTCTTCATGACTTGAAGAAGGAATGGCTTTAATATTTAACCAGTACAACGACTCGCGATCTTCTGGCATATTTCCGCCGGTGCGCACCACACGTAATACGTTATCTTCTTTAGCGTTCAGACGGAACAGGGGTGGGGTAATCAGAAATGGCGCTTTATCATCTTTTTTTAAACCGGTATCCACCCAGGACTGTACCAGATAGTTAATTTCATCCGGGTTGGAAATCCCAATCGAAGACTCTTTTTTCTCTCCCTGATAAACCAGTCGGGTGCCATTAATAATCACACCTGCATGGGCTGTTACTGCGGTCAGTAAAAGTGCGCTTAATAAATAACTGTGTCGCATAAATCTGTCTCAAAGAAAGGGGAGATATTAACCTTCACGTGAAGGTTAATATCTCCGTATTGATCGTATCAGTTATAAATAACTGTAAAAGTAGACGCTGAGTTAGCCTGGCCGGCAGTGATCGATTCCTGAGTCTGAATATAACGTGCGCCAAACTCCAGATGATTTACCGTCGTGCCAGCAGCTAAAGGATACTGCTTTGAAGGCGTATATAAACTGACTGGCTGGTCGGAAGAATCAACCAGCTGAATCGCCACGCCAGTTGCAGTCGCAGCACCCGGGGTCAAGGCCAGCGTGGTGTTATTATCCGCATCTGGCGTACCACCGAAATTGATGGCTGCAGACGTGACCGTTTCCGGGCAGTCTTTTAACTGAATATCAAATTTCGTTAAGGTGCTGGTAGAGCCTGCGCCAGTAAATGTTGTTTTGGAGACTTTGCCCAGCGCAACATTCAGCGGACTGCTTATGCCGTTAACCACCTGACAGGCGGAATCGATAATTTCACCTGTGAAGTTAATTTGCCCCTCACCGGTGGATGCCGCGAAAGAAGATGCAGAGCATCCCAAAGCGGCAGTAATGAATAAACCTAAAGTGACTTTTTTCATATTTAAACCTGTATGTTTCTCCTTTCGACCTTTGCATCCCGCATTATTCGAAGTTATGTCTCAACTACTCACCGCTGGCTATTTAATCAGAAAACTCAGGCAGGGAAAGGTCCCGCGCGGCTTACAAATAATTCAATTAATTCTTGCAAAATACTTTTTCTTACCAAAACAATTGATTATAAAAAACGCAGGGTGGGCAAAAAAACTAACAGCGGCGTTATCATCAGGGCTATATTGTTGATAACCTGCTGTAAGGAGAAATGTCGTGGATTATCGTAAAATTATCAAAGAGGTAGGGCGCGGGAAAAATCATGCCCGCGATCTGGACCATGAAACCGCGCGTGCGCTTTATACCCGCATGCTGGAGGGCGACGTCCCCGACCTGGAGATGGGGGGCATTCTGATCGCGCTGCGTATCAAAGGCGAAGGTGAAGCGGAGATGCGCGGCTTCTATGAAGCTATGCAGACGCAAACGCTGCGCTTAACGCCGCCGGTGGCAAAACCGATGCCGATCGTGATCCCGAGCTACAACGGCGCGCGCAAGCAGGCAAACTTAACCCCGCTGCTCGCTATCCTGTTACACAAGCTGGGGTTCCCGGTGGTGGTGCACGGCGTCAGCGAAGATCCCACTCGCGTTCTGACGGAGACCATTTTCGGGATGCTGGGCATCGAGCCTACGCGTCATGCCGGCCAGGCGCAGGCGAAGCTGGATGGCCATCAGCCTGTTTATATCCCGGTCGGCACGCTCTGCCCGCCGCTGGAAAAGCAGCTCGATATGCGCTGGCGCATGGGGGTGCGCAACAGCGCGCACACGCTGGCGAAACTGGCCACGCCGTTTGGCGAAGATGCCGCCCTGCGTCTCTCCAGCGTGTCGCACCCGGAATACGTGGCGCGAGTGGGCCAATTCTTTGAGGCTATTGGCGGAAGGGCATTGCTGATGCACGGCACGGAGGGCGAGGTTTATGCGAACCCGCAGCGCTGCCCGCAGGTGATGCTGATCGATTCTGCCGGTTCGCGCGCCGTTCTGGAACGCGGGGAAGAGAATACCGGCGTGATACTGCCTGAGGCAAAAGATCCCCATACTACAGCCCACTGGATTGAGCAGTGCCTTGCCGGAAATGTTCCTGTTCCGCATTCGATCAAGCTACAGATGGCCTGCTGTTTGCTGGCAACCGGAGAAGTGGAATCCGTCCAGGCCGGGCTTGAACGCGTGGCGCAGGCGTTTTAGACAAAAAAAAAGCCCGTCCAGTGGCGGACGGGCAAGCAAGGGTAACAACAACAGGGTCAATGAGGGTGGAGCAGCTCACCAGAGGGTATGGCGAGGGTACAGCATTCGTTCAGTCGATTATTTGTAGATAACCGCGGTACCGCTCAGCTTGTTATTGCCGTTAGCGGAGGTAATGGTGTATCCGCTTGCACCGGCTGCAGCGGCTTTCTCAGCCAGTTTGGCTTCCAGGCCGTCCAGAGTGGTTGCGCCATCAGCACTTACCACACCGACTTTGTTCATGTTCTGTGCCTGAGTAGAAGAGACAGGCTCGACAGCGAAAGCGCCGAAAGACAGAGCGGACAGGGCAACAGCAGCTACAGCATATTTGATGGTTTTCATAATTAATCTCTCGCAGGTGTTTCTGTTAAGGGGACGATGTTCCGTCGATGTGATAAGTATCACGGTTTTTTGCGAGTGATAAAATCGAAGAGAATTGACGTGGTTGCTCAAAAAAATTGAATGACAAATAACTTATTGAATATTAATAAATTCAAAGCACCCCTTTACACTTCTTGCGGATGCGCTTTACAGAAGCGATACGAAGGGCACGTTTTGCTACGCGTCTGGCTAAAAACCGTGAGCGTAAAGGAATGCGCGCGCTCGGTTAGCTTTGGTAAAGCAAAGTCAACGTAACTGGCTGTCTTTCGAACCTCTGCGATTATATCCCGAGTGTAATGAATTTTTTGAATCTTTATGCTGCTGGCAGGTAATGCAAAGCCGTACGCCGGGAATGGCTTTTCGGCGCGCCTCCGGAATGGGTTCTCCGCATTCTTCGCATTCCGTTAAGCTTTCGCCGCGCGGAATTTCACCGCGGGCACGCGCAACCGCATCTTCAATTGTACTGTTGATCTGTTCGTTAACAGCGTCTTCATTTGCCCAGCCGGAAGCCATAGCGTCCTCCTGAAATTGGTTTAGGCCATACGTTTACTATGGGGTTAAAAAATGAACAATCAAGGCGAAGGGAGAAGAGAACTGCACCCGTTGGGCAGATGCAGTCTTGCGGAAGAGACAGCTTATTTATAGATGGTCGCAGTGCCGTACATATGGTCATCTCCGCCAGCGGAGTTCACTACGAATCCTTTTGCACCTTCCTGACGGGCTTTTTCGGCGAGCTTAGCCTGCAGATCGTCAAGGTTACTGGCACGGCTTACCGAAACGGTGCCTGCAGGACGTAGCTGGCTCGTATCGGTACTCTGGGTGAGTGACTGAACGGCCATGGCAGAGAAGGACGCGGTCGCCAGGGCGGCTGCGATAACAGCAAGGGTCAGGTACTTTTTCATAATCACATCCTCATGAGGAAACAACAGGTGATTCCCTTTAAGTTTAGAAGCCTGACGAGTGTGACTTAGCGCAAATATTTGATGATGATCTGTTTATTTTTTGAACAATGCAGATTGGCAATTCGCTGACGGATCATAGACATAAAGGTATTTGATTTATGGCGAGTTTTTGAGCGTCGCAGAGAAAGATTTACCGTTGGGCCTGCAAAGGGTATCTTACGCCGCTGTTTAAAGGAGAATGCCATGACCGCCCAAAAGCCGGGATTGCACCCGCGAAATCGCCACCGCAGCCGCTACGACATGAACGCGTTATGCCTGAGCTGCCCGCCGCTGCAGGACTATCTTGTTCAGACCCCAGCGGGTGAACCCTCGGTCAACTTTGCTGACCCGCAGGCGGTTAAAATGCTGAACAAAGCCCTGCTGGCGCATTTTTACGGTGTGGCTCACTGGGATATTCCGGAAGGCTTTCTCTGTCCACCTGTGCCGGGCCGCGCTGACTACGTTCATCACCTTGCCGACCTTCTTGCCGAAGGCAATGAGGGTGTCGTTCCACAGCAGGCCACCATCCTGGATATTGGCACCGGGGCGAACCTGATTTACCCGCTGATCGGCGCGCATGAATATCAGTGGCGCTTTACCGGAAGCGAAATCGGTGACGAGGCCTTTGCCAGCGCCCAGGCGATTATCAGCGCTAACCCAGGATTAAGTCGCGCCATTCGCCTGCGTCGTCAGAAAGACGCGGCGTCGATCTTCAACGGCATTATTCACAAAAACGAAAGCTATGACGCCACGATGTGCAATCCGCCGTTCCATGATTCGGCGGCATCGGCCCGTGCGGGCAGCGAGCGCAAGCGCCGTAACCTGGGCCAGGCTGAAGACGCCGCGCTGAACTTCGGCGGTCAGCAGCAGGAGCTCTGGTGTGAAGGGGGCGAAGTGGCGTTTATCCTTCGCATGATTGCGGAAAGCAAACAGTTTGGCCGTCAGGTGAAGTGGTTCACGACGCTGGTTTCCCGCGGGGATAACCTGCCGCCGCTCTACCGCGCGCTGACCGAAGCGGGCGCCGTAAAAGTGGTGAAAAAAGAGATGGCGCAGGGCCAGAAACAGAGCCGCTTTATCGCCTGGACGTTTATGGACAACAACAAACGTCGCAAATAGCACTCCGTCGTAGGCCGGGTAAGGTGAAGCCGCCACCCGGCAACCAGGTTACAGCGTCGGCTCCTGCGGAGGGAGCGGCGATGCGGGCGGCGGCAATACCTGATAGGTCTGCACGGGCATCCGCACGTTCGCCAGATCAAAGTGTTTCTTCACCATGCTGTCGAGGGCAAAGCGCACCGTCCACTGCTTCAGCGGCTGGGTGGTGAACGACACGCGCAGGGTAAACGCCGTGTTCGTCAGCCCGACGATGCCGGCAAATGACGGCTCTCCGATCACCAGCCCGCGAATATCCTCCATCTCCATCAGTTCTTCTACCGCATCGCGCAGCGCCTGCTTCGCTTTATCTGCATCCTCGTGGCGATCCACATCGTAGTTCGCCACAACGGAACCAATCCCGCGCACAAAGTTGGCGAAGGTGGTAATCGAAGACCAGGGAATGATGTGGTACGCCCCGGTGTCCTGACGCACGCCAACCGAACGGATGGACATCCTCTCCACGGTGCCGGTTAAAGGCCCGATGGTCACCAGATCGCCCGTGTTCATCCCGTTTTCAAACTGAATGAAGATGCCGGTAATAATATCCTTCACCAGCGTTTGCGAACCGAAGGAGATGGCCAGCCCCAGGGCACCGGCACCCGCCAGCAGCGGGGCGATATTCACGCCGATTTCCGACAGCACGATCATGATGGTGATGGTGCTGATAATCACCGCCAGCGCGTTGCGGAACAGGGTTAACAGCGTTCTTGCCCGCGCGCTGGGCAGGGGCCTGCCGTGAATATCTGAGACCAGGCGGTTCTCAATAAGGCTCGCCAGCAGCGTCCAGCCGACGGCGGAGAAGAACAAAATCAGCGCGATGCGAATCAGGATATCGACCGTTTTTTCACCCGCACCGTTGTGCAGCCAGTTCCAGAAATCAAACAGGCTCCACGCATTCAGAAGCAGCATAATCGCCACGCAGACGGTGAGAATGCGCGCCACTTTGAGCGATACCGACATCCAGCCGTTTACCCGCTTTTGCAGTTCCGGGTAATTACGCTGCACCTGCGGCGACAGGGTGATGGTTTTCGAGATCCAGCGCGACAGCAGC
Organism: Enterobacter sp. WP_7_1; assembly: GCF_003688535.1. Taxonomy (NCBI): domain Bacteria; kingdom Pseudomonadati; phylum Pseudomonadota; class Gammaproteobacteria; order Enterobacterales; family Enterobacteriaceae; genus Enterobacter; species Enterobacter sp. WP_7_1. The sequence goes on from NZ_REFK01000001.1 coordinate 519,469, forward strand.
CCCGACACAAAGGCCGCAATGCCAATAATGGCCAGGCTTTTGAACGTCGCCCCCATCATAAATTTCAGGCTATTGCCCGGGTCAAACAGCGAAAAGAAGCACAGTACGATGAAGTAAGCGCTTGCCAGCCAGTGCCACACCAGGGCGAACGCGCGAATAAAGAGGCTAAAGAACGACAGGGAGCGATCGGCCAGATTGAGCAGGCTTTGGGTAATGGTTTTTTTATTGTGGAAGATAAGGTACAGCGACCAGACGGTAATGCAGATCATGATCAGCACGTTTGCCAGCGCCCCGAACTGGACGTTCACCTGGTTGGAGATGATCGGCACGGCAACCAGCAGGCCGTAGCCAATCAGCCCGCTGAGCACGCTCAGACGCAGCGCCCAGTACTTCGCGCTCGCATCCCGAATGGAGAAAGGCCGCAGCTCCGGCACGTGCGGACAAAAGAGTAACCTCAGCAGCGCCTTGAAGAACTCAATCAGGGCAAAGGCATTCAGGAAAAGCGACTGCTGGAAGGCGATGGTTTTGTTGCCTGCATTCAGCCTGTCGGCCAGCATCTGGCCTAAAAACAGCGTCAACGCCAGCAGCAGTAAATCGATGATAAACGCTGAGGCTATCATCAACGGCAGGTGCAGCCAGCTGCTTTTCTGCTGATTCTTCCTGCGTCCCCATTGCCCCATTTTGCGGTACAGCGGCCACGCGCACAGGCGCACCAGCCAGTAAAAAAAGAATACTGCACCCGCCAGCATCAGGAACTGCGTGGCGGCGGCGGTGAACGTTTGCGGGTTAAATGCCTTATGCGGTGAGCCAATCAGGTTGCGGTAAAGCTGAGCGAAGCGTGAGGAGAGCGCTTCCCCATAGTGGCGGCTCACGTCGGTGACGTTTTCCAGCACCGTCTTTTGCTCCTCAACCTGCGGAGGGGTGAGGGTTGGCACCGACTCCTGCGGCGGCGTGGCGGCGGCTTTGCGCAGCTGACCAATGAGCTCCTGTCGGGAAGTGTCGTTTTCAAGGACGTCGGCAAGCGCACCGTAGGCGGCTTTTTTCTGTTCAACATCGGGTTCCGGAGGCGGCGTACTTTGCTGGGTAGCGGTGTTTCCGGTGGTCACTCCGGGGATCGCGACGGCGAACGATGGCGCACTAAACAGGCTTATCAACAGTAGCAGGATCCACGGCACGGCGTCCTCCGGTGAAAATGTCGAACAAAATGATAAGTATAGAAGTCGGGGCGCGGCGGGGGATTTTTGGGAACAATCTGGCGTAAAAAAAGCCGGGCATGCCCGGCTTACGTTTGAAGCGAACGATCAGGATACGTGCTGCAGGAACTCCTGCAAACGCTGGCTCGGCGGGTTCGCAATCAGCTCCTGCGGGTTACCGTCTTCCGCGATGCGGCCTTTATCAATAAAGATCAGGCGGGACGCCACTTTTTCAGCAAAGCCGATTTCGTGGGTCACGATCACCATCGTCATCCCTTCTTCCGCCAGATCCTGCATGACTTTCAGCACCTCGTGGCGCAGCTCCGGGTCGAGTGCGGACGTAGGCTCATCAAACAGCATCATTTTCGGTTTGACCGCCAGGGCGCGGGCAATCGCCACACGCTGCTGTTGACCACCGGACAGCTCGGAAGGGTAGTGGTGCGCACGTTCTGCCAGGCCAACTTTCGCCAGCAGATCTTTTGCCAGCGCTTCCGCCGCCGCTTTGCTGGCACCGCGCACGCGCAGTGGGCCAAACATCACGTTTTCCAGCGCCGTCAGGTGCGGGAACAGGTAGAACTGCTGGAACACCATGCCCGCTTCCTGACGAATCAGACGGTCGTCCACTTTTGGGTCGTTTACCTTCAGGCCGTCGACGATCAGATCGCCGCTGGTGATCTCTTCCAGCTTGTTGATGCAGCGCAGCAGGGTGGATTTACCGGAGCCGGATGGCCCAATAATCACCACAACTTCACCCTGTTTGATATTCAGATCGATATTGTGCAGCACCTGGGTTGGGCCAAAGTGCTTGGTAACGTTTTTAAATTCAATCACAGGATTTTCATCCTTCTTTCAAGACGACGCAGAACGAAGCTCAGAACCAGAGTAATGATCAGGTAGACAACGGCTACCGCACTCCAGATTTCCAGCGCGCGGAAGTTGCCAGCAATGATCTCCTGCCCCTGACGGGTCAGCTCTGCCACGCCGATAACAATGAACAGCGACGTATCTTTAATGCTGATGATCCACTGGTTACCGAGCGGCGGCAGCATGCGACGCAGCGCCAGCGGCAGAATAACGTGGCGGATCGTTTCGCGACGAGAAAGACCTAGCGCCAGACCGGCTTCACTGAAACCTTTATGAATCGACAGCACCGCACCGCGGGTGATTTCCGCGATGTAAGCGCCTGAGTTGATCATAATGGTCACGACGGCGGCGCTGAACGGGTCGATGCGCAGATCGTTGAACGCCATTGGCAGGGCGAAGTAGATGAACATGACCTGCACGACAATAGGGGTGCCGCGGATCACTTCGATGAAAACCAGTGCGATGTGGTTTGCGATCCAGCCGCCGTAGGTGCGGGCGAAACCGGCGACAAGACCGATAATCAACCCACCAACCAGACCCAGGACCGAAATCCACAGGGTCATTTTAGCGCCTTCAAGCAAGATAGGAATGGCAGGCCAGATGGCGCTCCAGTCAAACTGCATGATAATTTCCTGTTACTGTTACCGTGTTTCAAAAATAGCAGGGGCGAAAGGTCGCCCCCGAGTGAACGTCATTTTTACGTCTTATTATTTAGGCTCGGTACCGAACCATTTTTTGTAGATTTCGTTATAGGTGCCGTTCTCTTTCAGCGTTTTCAGCGCGCCGTTAACTTTCGTGCGCAGGTCGTCGCTGCCTTTCGGGAAGGCGATACCGTACTGCTGTGCTTCCAGAGACTCGCCAACGGCTTTGAACTTGCCATTACCGGCTGTCTTGATGAAGTACAGGATGTTAGGCGTGTCGTGCAGAACAGCGTCAGCACGGTTGGTGCCGAGTTCCATGTACGCGTTGTCGATGTTAGGGAACTGACGCAGGTCTTTGGTTTTGATATTTGCTTTCGCGTAATCAACAGAACCGGTGCCGCTCTTCACTGCCACCACTTTGCCGTCGAGATCTTTCACGCTTTTTACGTCGTTATTATCGGCTTTGACCATGACCAGCAGGCCGCTTTTGTAGTAGCCGTCAGAGAAGTCGATCGCTTTTTTACGTTCATCGGTAATGGTGATGCCTGCCAGTGCCAGATCAACGTTTTTGGTTTGCAGGGCCGGGATGATGCCGCTGAAGTCCATAGGCTTCAGGGTGTAATCCAGCTTGAGTTCTTTTGCGACAGCGGCCCACAGATCCACATCAAAACCAACGTATTTATCACCCTGTTTGAATTCAAACGGAACGAACGCCGTGTCGGTCGCCACAACCAGTTTGTCGGCAGCCTGAGAAGACACTGCAAAAGCCAGGGTAAGTGCAGCCAGTGAAACTTTTAATACAGACTTCATAGCATTTCCTTTTATATCCACGGGGCGATCCCCTGCGAGAACAGGTGGCACAATGAAAAAATCGTGCCAACTTTACAAGCTCTTGTTTTGCAAAGGGGATGATGTCATGCATTGCACAATTAATGGGGCAATGAGGCTTTGTTGCACCAAACTGGAGCACCGTTTTGGTGCGCTTCGTTTGGCGCAACAGACGGGGAGATATTTAGCGTAAATTCTGACGAAAAAACAATCTTCCGTTAACGGTTGTGTGAGGTGATTATTACATTTTGTTCACTTTTGCAGGTGTGCAGGCAAAAACTGTGCACCATAGATGTGCAAAACCCTCACCAATGGCACAGGTGACAGGCAGCTGAAATTGAAAGTGTCAAAACAGGCACTGAAAGAGAAACCTTCACTGCCAGAGTACTGATATGTCCGAGGGATATCTTGTGAGGTGCACGGCGTGGAGAAAATGGTGCTGACATCGCTCCCGCGGACCGCTATTACGGCGTGAGGCAACAAACGCCCCCGACCAGCAAGGCCGAGGGCGATTAAGATAGCAAAAACCGTTCTCCGGTGAATTGGCTGCGGAATCCAATAATTTCCCCTGTTAACCCGGAGGAAGGAACGTTAAATCAGCTCCATTAATTTGCTTTTTTTGGCCTGGAATTCTTCTTCCGAAATGATCCCGCTCTCTTTGAGTTCGGAAAGCTTTTTGAGCTGCTCATAGGGATCCTGGTGGGTCATAGCCGGTTCGGCTATTGGTGTTTCCGTCTTCACTCCGCGGCCAGCTTCAATCGCCTCAATCAGGGCGAGTTCTGCATCCTTGCTGAACATCTTAAATTCCAGATCGTCGTGGGAAGTATGGATCCGAATGACCCGGTGACCCAGCGTGGACTTGCGTTCAATCGACGTAATGGATTTTAACGGGATAGTCTCAATCACCTCGCCGAGAAAACCTTTACGGTAGAATGCCACTCGCTGGCCCGTAACGATCAGTACACCGTTGTGCTGTTTGTCCTTACCCTGTCCCATCACTTTGCCGATATAGCCTTCTCCCCACTGCAGAACGGCTTCACCAGGATTGAGATGGTTTGCTTCGAATTTGCTGACGTGTTTATTTTCTTTCATCAAAAAACTCCCTTTAAGAAGACCGATGCATTTGGCCTGCATCGGATTGAAGTCACTGCAAAATGAATCATCTATCATATTGCATACCCGGGATAACTGCACTTCTTGAAAGGCGATTGTGTACACGGTATTTACAGGATGATCTGCTTCAGACGCGGAGAGGTCAGCGAGCGGATGCGAAGAAAGAATCCTGCCGGCAGAATGAAGACGACCGCCACGTCTCTTCCGGTGCTGGCGCATAAGAGTGAATTACTCCCTAATTAGATCTTATTTTCTGATAATATGGCATTGTTTTTTAATGGATATATACAGTCAAAAGGATAACGATGAGCACTTTTCTTTCTTTAATCGCATTTATTTTGTTTGTGGCCTTTATTATTGGCCTGATTAAACCCTCGCTTGTCAAAATGCCCGGTCGTAAGCAATCCAGTGCCGTTTATCTGGGCGGTTTTCTGGGCCTCTGCGTAATCAATGCCATCCTGCTACCGGCCGACCGCAGTCCGGCCGTCGTGAAAAAACAGGATCAGCCGCAAAATGCGGATGTCTCCCCGCCGCCTTTCAAATATGCCGATAAAACCCTTACCGAGTATCGTAGGGAGCGTAAGGATACGCGACACAAGATTGTGGCTGCTTATATGGCATATCGTCAGGTGCCCGTCGCGTCAGAAGAGGGGTTTTATGCCTGCGTGAGCCAGAACAGCTACACCACGCAGGGTGATACACCGTTTGGCGTGATAGCGAACTGGTGTGTCACTGAATACCGTTCCAGTCCTGAGATGCTGGCAAAACGCATCAACTTCGATACATTCCAGGATAATTTTAGCGGTTGGAACGGGGCTTATCGTCCGTTAGAGGCCATGATCAAAGCCGACATGCATGATGATTCTTCCTACAAACACCTCTCCACACGGTATCATCTGGTTCTGACCGACGATCCGTATGCCACGATAGATACCACATTCCGTGGCACCAACGCCTTTGGTGGCATAGTCAAAGAGACTGTCTCTGCGCGGGTAGATCTGCGAACCGGGAATGTTATTTCGATCGTTGAACAGTAAGGGCAGCAAGCTTCCTCGTCTGTTCGGGCGCGTGAAGGGCCAACAGCGAGGCTGCTTTTTTAACATTCATTGAAAATATGATTTTTATCATATGTCTTGCTCTCTTTTTTCGCCGAAAAATTAAGCATTAGCGTTTGGCGGCAGAGCGATTATGCGCTCTGCCGTTTTTTTATCCTCGACCCGACGTTAACACCTTGCACAAGATCGCGTACTTGCTTATAGCGAGGGACAGGCTAGTGCTGGAAATAGAGCGTCACCAGGAACCATCTCGAAAAAGCAGGAACATCTGCGTGGAAATCTGGAAGCGTTGTTCATAATAAAACGCCCCCGACCATGAAGGCCGCGGGCGGTTAAGATATCAAAAACCCTTTATTCAGTGAAACACAGTGCGGCTCCGCTTATGTGAACGGCATCGCGTCATGGCGAGGGTTTAATAGAGCAATTATATGAATTACTCGATGTTAGATTCGATAAACCACAGGAACTGATCCAGGTCGCGGGACGCGGCGGTGAAAATGTCTGCGGTATCTTCGTCTTTGGCTTCGCCAATCGCTTTGCGCACGTCATTGGCCACAATCGCGTAGCGGTCCGCCAGCTCTTTCAGGTGATCCTGAACGGTATGGATATCCAGCGGATAACTCTTCAGTGGCGTTTTGCTGTTGATCACCTGTGTGGTACCCAGCGCCACGCCGCCCAGCTGAACGGCACGTTCAGCCATCGTATCGAGGTGGGTAACCAGTGCTGTGCGGAAGCCATCCAGCATTTCATGAACGGCAATAAAGTTTGCACCGCGCATATTCCAGTGGGCCTGTTTGGTGATCAGCGAAAGATCGATGAACTGGATCACCTGGCGATTCAGCAACTCAATGGTCGCCTTTTTGTCGCTATCCGATACATCGTTACGGGTATAAAGCAGATTAGACGCTTTCGTTTTCACCAGTTTAGCGGTACTCATAATCTCATATCCTCTTGATGTTTATGTCCCAGGTAATTACGGAACTAAGTATAGCACCGGATTTTTTGCCTGCGGTTTGGCTGTGCCTATCGGTTTAATAGCGAGAAGGAGGTTGAGGTTTTAAATTATTGAAATTAATAGATAATTTTTAAATTGATACAGATCAATCTTAATTGCTGGATGGGGATGTAAACGCAGAGGGATATTTCGAAAATAGCGCAAAGTGTGTAAGAAATTATAACGTCTGTCTTTCTGGCCTTTATTCTGCATGGCGTGGAAGCCATGCAGAATATATGGCCTTAGCTGATATCCACTTTCTCAACTTTAGGTTCCGGGCGCATGGTGAGCGTCGAGCCCATTGATGCCGCGATAATCGAGCAGAGCGCCAGCGTCTGGGTCAACGTGAGGGTTTCGCCGAGAAACACCATTCCGGAAATGGCGGCTAGCGCAGGTTCCATGCTCATCAGGGTGCCAAATATGCGCGTCGGCAGACGCGTAAGGGCAATCATCTCCAGAGAGTAGGGGAGTGCGGTAGAGAGAATCGCGACCGCCAGTCCTATGGGCATGACCGACCATTGCCAGATAGATTCGGTTGCCTGCGCCATGCCGATGGGCACAAAGACGATAGCAGCGATCAGTGACCCCAACGCGACGGTCGCCGGACCGTGCTCTTCTCCTGCACGCTGTCCCGTGAGAATATAGACCGCCCAGCAGGCACCAGCACCCAGCGCCAGGGCTGCGCCCGTCAGATCAATCTCAGCGACGCTCTGGCCCAGCGGCAGCAGGAACCATAAGCCCAGAACGGCTAACACGACCCAGATAAAATCGACCGGACGTCGCGAGGAGAAAAGCGCCACCGCCAGCGGGCCGGTAAACTCCAGCGCGACGGCAATCCCCAGCGGTATCGTCTGAATAGAGAGATAGAACAGATAGTTCATTGCCCCAAGGGAGAGTCCATAAAACAGCAGGGGTAAACGCTGCTCCTTTTTGAAGCGCAGACGCCAGGGTTTGAAAATGACCACCAGTATCGCCGTGCCCAGCACGATACGCAGGGCAGTCACCCCAGGCGCACCGACCAGCGGAAAAAGGGATTTTGCAAGCGAAGCACCGCTTTGAATGGACAACATGGCAATGAGTATGACTGCTACCGGCAACCAGACCGACGACGTGCGGGATAACCCAGGCATCCTTTCTCCTGTCAGCTTATGTCAAATGAGGTAAAGGTTGCAGTGTAAAGGAAATAAGCGGCAACGGTTGAGGCGCTGTTGAAAAAAAACTGCGTTAAATCCGTAAAATGATTAAGCGCTGGTGGATTTATCGCCTGATAGATTAGGAATAATCTGGATGAATGTAACGGCGCTTGCGCGCAATATTCGCATTTAGTAGTGAAAATTGCATGTGATTTGAAAGAGATAGCTGATGCTGGAAACGTTCTGTTACAGGAAAGGTTTCATTAGACATCACGAATCACAAAGAGTTTCGCAAATTTTTTTGATATATTTAAAACTTACGGACTTACTTGAAGCACATTTGAGGTGGTTATGAAAAAAATTGCATGTCTTTCAGCACTGGCCGCTGTACTGGCTGTTTCCGCAGGTACCGCTGTAGCTGCTACTTCTACTGTTACTGGTGGTTACGCTCAGAGCGACTATCAGGGCGTGATGAACAAAGCTAACGGTTTCAACCTGAAGTATCGCTACGAGCAGGACAACAACCCACTGGGCGTGATCGGTTCTTTCACCTACACCGAGAAAGATCGTTCTGAAAACGGCGCATACAACAAAGGCCAGTACTACGGCATCACCGCTGGTCCAGCTTACCGTCTGAATGACTGGGCGAGCATCTACGGTGTTGTAGGTGTTGGCTACGGTAAATTCCAGCAGACTGAAAACCAGAGCGAAAGCCGCACTGCAAGCAACAGCGACTACGGTTTCTCCTATGGCGCAGGCCTGCAGTTCAACCCAATCCAGGACGTTGCTCTGGACTTCTCCTATGAGCAGAGCCGTATCCGCAACGTTGATGTTGGCACCTGGATCGCGGGCGTAGGTTACCGCTTCTAATCACTCCGGTGATTAAATAAAAAATCCGCCCATTGTGGCGGATTTTTTTTGGCTTTTCCCTCTCCCCGTGGGAGAGGGTCAGGGTGAGGGCATCAGACCGCTACTTACTCTTAATATCGAAAATATCCGTACCCAGATGGTTGTAGTCAACTTTCTGTAACTTGAAGTTGGTAACGTACACTGGGGGAGCTTTCTTGTTAGAGACAAACGGGTAAGCCGTTTTTATCTGCTCGGCCTTAATCCCCGTCCACTGCGAGAAGAACTGCAGGAAATCATTTGCCGAACGGCGCGCTTTAATCACGCGATGCGTTTTATCATCACTCGACAGCACCATAAACGGCACCTGGAAGTTCTGCTGGAACTTGTCATCGTGCGCCAGGTACTGCACCTCTTTACCGCGCTCTTTAAACGCCAGCCCGTGATCCGAGAAATAGACCATGGAGAAGCTGTCGCCCGTATTGCGTAGCTGATCGTACAGCTTGCTCAGCAGGTCGTCGGTTTGCGTCATAGTGTAGAGATAGCAAGACGTCTCTTTGGACTGCACGAACTCCGCGTACTTTCCACCGGTCCGATCGCAGGCCTGCGGGTGCGACCCCATCAGGTGCAGGACGATCAGCTGAGGCTGGGTGCGCGGCGTGGCGAACACCTGTGCCGTCATTTTCAACAGCGCTTCGTCTTTGGTATTTTTGTCGGCTTCAAAGTCGCCGTTCTTCAGGAACTGCACTTCGTCGGCACGTTTGGCGATACTGGCGATGGCCGTATCATATTCGCCAATTTGCCCCTGATTGGAGAACCACCAGGTCTGATAACCCGCGCGGTTTGCCAGGGTGACAAAATTATCCTGATACTGAGGTTTGCCGTCGACGACCCGGTTAAGCGTCAGGCCGAGCGATTTCTGCGTCGAGCCGCTGGCCGCGACATAATCGGTAAACAGCGTGCCTTTGACCGAACTGGCAAACGGTGTGTTATCCCAGTGTCCGCCGAAGGCTCCCATTGCATCGCGACGTGCACTTTCCCCAATCACCACCACATAGGTGTGATACTTCGGCTTAACGGCCAGCACGTTCCAGGTGTCTTTCATATTGGAAAGCTCCGCCATGCGCGCCTGTTCGTCGAGAACCTCTTTATTATTAACAACGACGTCTTTAACGAAGCGGAAAACCGGATAGCCGATATTGGTGAGCCTTAGCTTACCGTCCCAGGGAATATTCTGGATGGGGGCGACAAACGCCACGGCAACGCTGAACACCAGACAGAGTATTTCGATCTTACCCCAGGATTTTTTCTCGCCCGGCTGACGGCGGATGGCGATAACGCCCAACGCGAAGATAAAGATCCCGACCACGTAGCTGTACCACGGGAAGATCGTCAGGATCTCCGTTGACTCTTCCATATTGGTCGAGTGCAGCGCCAGCAGGGTATTAAAGTTTGGCGCGCCGTAAGCCTGGCCAAACGGGAAATAGAGTGCAGCGACCAGCGAGCAGATCCCGATTAACGCTTTTTGCACGCGCGGTGCGGATCGCCACAGCACATGCAGAACGCAGGTGAACGCCACCGCGTAGAGCAGACTAAAGGGATAACCCAGCGCAAAGTTAATCAGTAATGACTGCAAAAAGTAAAAACCCGTCCACGGGCTTAAGGCCCGGCTGCGGGTCACAACGGTATCTATCAGGGTTACATTCATAGGTCACTATCATGGATGAAAACGCCATGTGCTCACCCTGGCGTCAAGGGTCATAACCTGCCTGACAGTGCGTGGAGAGGGAATGAGGGTCCGCTTCAGCGAGCCGCAAATTGTGCAGGGCTGCAAGAAGATAGTGCGAGCGCTAAATAATATCAACAGTTGCTAAGCAGATGTTTTGCGAAGGGGATTGCAAATCCGTAAAAAAGATCGGGAATAAGGCGGCTGGAAGCCAGTTTACAGCGAGATTGTGACGGGAAAATGAAGCGGCGTACCGCAACGCCGCTTAGTGGGAAGGTTTGTCGTCCTGATGCGGTTTGTTGTTAAACATATCGCACAGCATGTTCAACAGCATTAAGCGCACTTTAAAGGGAGAGTGGGTAAATACGGTCATGCACCTCTTGAATTCATTCATAAGACCTCCTGAGTTTTGATCCCTTCGATCCGTGAAGGGTGACTGCATTACATACAGATATAGCACAGGCTATATTGTATAGCTACGGCTATTTCGTTAATTTTTTGTGCTTGCGGAGCTATGGTTTACAATGTGCACTCTCCAAACCGGGCGCTGGAAGCGTCACCCCACTGAGGAAGTACAATGAACCGTCGCGCAGGTCATCCGACAATAAGGAAAACGACGCAACTGGTGAATGTTGAAGAACATGTCGAAGGTTTTCGCCAGGTCCGTGAAGCGCACCGGCGTGAACTGATTGATGATTATGTTGAACTCATTTCCGATCTGATCCGTGAGGTTGGTGAAGCGCGCCAGGTCGATATGGCCGCCAGGCTGGGGGTTTCACAGCCAACTGTCGCTAAAATGTTAAAACGCCTGGCCTCCGTGGGCTTAATTGAAATGATCCCCTGGCGCGGTGTTTTTCTGACGCCTGAAGGGGAGAAACTCGCGCAGGAGAGCCGCGAGCGCCATCAGCTTGTCGAGAATTTTTTACTGGTGCTGGGCGTCAGCCCGGAGATTGCCCGCCGGGATGCGGAAGGAATGGAACACCACGTGAGCGAAGAGACGCTGGTGAAGTTTCGCGAATTTACCCTTAAATATGGTTCCTCCGCTGAATGAAAATCCCCGGACTACAGGCCCTGGCACGCGATCGTTTCTTCCATCTCTTATTAATCATTGGCGCAGCGTTAAGCCTCTTTGTGCCGTTTGCGCCACATGCCTGGCCCGCCGCAATTGACTGGCGCACCATTATTACCCTGAGCGGCCTGATGATGCTCACCAAAGGGGTCGAACTGAGCGGCTACTTTGACGTTCTTGGCCGCAAAATGGTGCGCCGCTTTGCCACCGAGCGCAGGCTGTCCCTGTTTATGGTGTTCTCCGCCGCGGTGCTGTCGACGTTTCTGACCAACGATGTGGCGCTGTTTATCATCGTGCCCCTCACGCTCACGCTGCGTAAGCTTTGCGAAATCCCGGTCAGCCGGCTGATCATCTTTGAAGCGCTGGCCGTCAATGCAGGCTCGCTTCTGACGCCAATTGGCAACCCGCAAAATATCCTTCTGTGGGGACGGTCCGGGCTGTCGTTCGCTGCCTTTACCTGGCAGATGGCCCCTCTGGCGCTGGTGATGATGCTGTCGCTGCTGGCGGTGTGCTGGTTCGCGTTTCCGGATAAAAAGCTGCAGTACCACAGCGGCGCAACGGGCCCGCAGTGGCAGCCGCGCCTGGTGTGGAGCTGTCTTGGGTTATACATCGTCTTTCTGTTCGCGCTGGAGCTGAAGTATGAGCTGGCGGGCGTCCTGCTCGTTGCCGCGGGGTTTGTCGTCCTGGCGCGTCGCGTGCTGGTGAGCGTGGACTGGACGCTGCTGCTGGTCTTTATGGCGATGTTTATTGATGTGCATCTTCTTATCCAGCTTCCGGTGCTGCAAAACGTTCTGCACAGCGTCAGCACGCTGTCTCAGCCGGGACTGTGGCTGACGGCGATTGGCCTGTCGCAGTTTATCAGCAACGTACCGTCCACCATTCTCCTGCTCAACTATGTTCCGCCCGATACGCTTCTGGCCTGGGCGGTCAACATCGGCGGGTTTGGGCTGCTGCCCGGCTCGCTGGCAAACCTGATTGCCCTGCGTATGGCCAACGACCGTCGTATCTGGTGGCGTTTCCACGTCTGGTCGATTCCGATGCTGGTTTGGGCCGCGGCGATCGGTTTCGGAATATTCCTTCTCATATAGTGCGCAATTTGTCAGTTTTTCCTGGCAAACGTATAGCAACGTCCTAGCTTTAGTGAACGGCATAGTGTGATGCCGCTCACTGACAGGACCGTTGCTGAACTATGGCTGAAGATCAAAACCCGCCTGCTGACGAGCAGGACAAAAACAATAATGAGCGTAAGCGCCCGGGCAAGAAACCGTTAATTATCCTCGGCATTGTCGTGGTGGTAATGGTGGTCGTGGCGCTGGTCTGGTGGTTTTTAACCCGTAACGAAGAGACGACCGACGACGCCTTTACCGACGGCGACGTGGTGACGATTGCCCCCAAAACGGCGGGCTACGTTACCGAGCTGCGCGTGCGCGATAACCAGCGCGTGAAAAAGGGCGATCTGCTGGTGGTTATCGATCCGCGGGACACCACCGCGCAGCGCGATCAGGCTCAGGCCCAGCTTGGGCTGGCTATCGCGCAGCTGCATCAGGCCCAGGCGCAGCTGGCGCTTTCAAAAGTCCAGTATCCCGCCCAGCGTGACGAAGCCAAAGCGCAGGTGCTGAAAGCGCAGGCCGATCTGGCGAACGCGCAGGCAGAGTACCGTCGCCAGCGCGGCGTCGACCCGCGCGCGACCACCCAGCAAAGCATCGATTCCGCGAACGCTCAACTGCGTAGCGCACAGGCAGGGCTGGCCAGCGCTCAGGCGCAGCTGGAAGTGGCAGAGCAGGTACAGCTGCAAATCCGCCAGCAGGAAACCAACGTTGAAGCGCGCGAGCGTCAGGTCGATCAGGCTAAAGCGCAGCTGGAAACCGCCAACCTTAACCTCTCTTACACCGAAGTCCGCGCCCCGTTCGACGGCGTTGTCACCAAGCGCAACGTGCAGCCCGGTACGCTGGTGCAGGCGGGAACGGCGCTGTTCTCGCTGGTTTCCCCGAACGTGTGGGTGGTCGCGAACTTTAAAGAGTCGCAGCTCGAGCGCATGAAGCCGGGCGACAAGGTCACCGTGTCCGTCGACGCGTGGCCGGATATGGAGCTTGAGGGGCACGTAGACAGTATCCAGCAGGGCAGCGGCTCGCGCTTCTCCGCCTTCCCGGCAGAAAATGCCACCGGTAACTTTGTCAAAATTGTGCAGCGCGTGCCGGTCAAAATCGTGATTGATAAGGGCCTGGATCCAAACAAACCGCTGCCGCTGGGGCTGTCGGTTGCACCGAAGGTGACGGTGGAATGACGGATCACAGCCACGACAGCTGGAAGCCCGCCAGCAATCCGTGGGCGGTGGCGATTGTCGTCACCCTGGCGGTATTCATGGAAATTCTGGACACCACCATCGTTAACGTGGCGCTCCCCCACGTGGCAGGCTCGCTCTCGTCCAGCTATGACGAATCGACCTGGGTCTTAACCAGCTATCTGGTCGCAAACGGCATCGTGCTGCCTATCTCGGCGTTTCTGAGCCGGGTGTTTGGCCGCAAGCAGTTCTTCCTGATTTGCATCGTGATGTTTACCGTTTGCTCGTTCCTGTGCGGTATTGCCACCGAGCTGTGGCAGATAATCCTGTTCCGCGTGATGCAGGGTTTCTTTGGCGGCGGGCTGCAGCCCACGCAGCAGTCGGTGCTGCTCGACTACTTCAAACCCGAAGACAGGGGCAAAGCGTTTGGTCTGTCCTCCATTGCGATTATCGTTGCGCCGGTGCTCGGCCCGACGCTGGGCGGCTGGATCACCGACAACTATTCCTGGCGCTGGGTGTTCTTTATTAACATTCCGGTGGGGATTGTGACGGTGCTGGCGATCTACCAGCTGCTGGAAGATCCGCCGTGGGAGAGCAAATCAAAAGAGAAGCTGACTATCGACTGGACGGGGATCGGCCTGATCGCGCTGGGGCTGGGCTGTCTGCAGGTGATGCTCGACCGGGGAGAAGATGAGGACTGGTTCTACTCGAACTTTATCCGCACCTTCGGCGTGTTGACGCTTGTCGGCATTATCGGCGCCATCTACTGGCTGGTTTATGCCAGAAAGCCGGTGGTGGATCTGCACTGCATGAAGGACCGCAACTTTGCCATCTCCAGCCTGCTGATGGCGGGGATGGCGATGATCCTGTACGGCAGCTCGGTGGTGATCCCGCAGCTGGCGCAGCAGGACCTGGGCTACACCGCTACCTGGTCGGGGCTGGTGCTGTCGCCCGGCGCGGTGCTGATTGTGTTAACCATTCCGCTGGTGCTGAAGCTGATGCCGGTGGTGCAGACGCGCTGGATTATTGCCTTTGGCTTTACCTGTCTGGCGGTGTCGTTCTTCTGGTCGCGCACGCTGACGCCGGATATCGACTTCGAAACGCTGGTGCTGTTCCGCAGCGCCCAGTCAATTGGGCTGGGGTTCCTGTTTGTGCCGCTCACGACTATTGCGTTTATCTCGATACCGAGGCGGCTGAATGCCGATGCGGCGGCGCTGTTTACCATGTTCCGTAACGTAGCGGGCTCGATTGGCATATCCCTTTCGACGGCGGCCATCACCGAACGCGCGCAGGCGCACAGCGCGCATCTGGCGTACCACGCCTCGCCGCTTAACGAGCAGTTCCAGCAGGCGATACGCGAAAGCGCCCAGGCGATCCAGAACTTCACTACCCAGGTGGGCGACCCCACCGGCATCGCCACCGGACGCATGTACCAGACGATGATCGAGCAGTCGCGCTTCCTGGCCTACATCGACGTATTCACCATTCTGAGCGCGGTGGCTTTGTTACTGATTCCGTTTTGTTTGTTGCTCTCGCCGGTTAAGAGCGAGGGGAGTGCAGGAGCACATTGATGATACACAGACGTTTACACCCCCTGATGATAATGATGCTGCTGGCGGGATGCGCCGTCGGGCCGGACTACCAGCAGCCTGCGCCGCCCGCCGTTACGCACTGGAACGATAAGGGCGACAGCGCGGTGAAATCGCAAACCACTTCCGCCGCGACTAACCCGCGCTGGTGGAAGACCTTCGGCTCGCCGCAGCTCGACAGCCTGGTTGAGCGCGCCATCGCCGGAAACCTGACGCTGCAGCAGACGGTGCTGCGCATCGCCGGGGCGCGAGAGCAGATTAACCAGGCGGGCGGGGCGTTTTATCCGTCGGTGAACGGCAATCTGCAGGCGACGCGCCAGCAGCTTGGCCTGGAAGGAGAGCTGAAATCCCACGGCGTGTATGACCAGGTGGATAGTATCGATCCAAACCTGAAGGGCGCGCTGGGGCCGCTGACGCAGCCGATTAACCTCTACCAGGGCAGCTTCGACGCCCAGTGGGAAATCGACCTGTGGGGCAAGGTGCGTCGTCAGGTGGAAGCCGCCGAAGCGCAGCAGAAAGCCGCCATCGAGCAGCGTAACGACGCGCTGGTGTCGCTGGAGGCTGAAGTGGCGCGCGCGTGGCTCCAGCTGCGCGGGGCGCAGAGCATTATCGCCACGCTGAACACCCAGATTAAAAGCGCGCAGCAGACGCTGGATCTCACCGAAAGCCGCCAGCGCGGCGGGCTGTCACCGCAGATGGATGTGGAAAACGCCCGGGCGCAGTTAGGCAACCTTGAGGCCCAGCTTCCGCAATATCAGGCGCAGGAGCGGCAGGCGATGAACGGCCTGGCGATCCTGCTCGGCAAGCCACCTGGGGCGCTGGATGCGGAATTGCAAAGCGTGCAGCCGATGCCGGCCCTGCCGGATATTGTGCAAACGGGCATTCCGTCCACGCTGGCGCGACGCCGTCCGGACGTGCGCGAAGCGGAGGCGAACCTCCACGCCGCGACGGCGCAAATCGGCGTCTCGGTGGCGGAGCTGTTCCCGAGCTTTACGCTCTCCGGGCAGTTTGGCCTGCGCAACAGCGAAACCAACTGGCTGACCGACTGGAGCAGCCACTTCTACAGCTTCGGCCCGCAGGTCTCTATTCCCATCTTCCAGGGCGGTCGACTGGTCTCCAGCGTGAAGGTGGCGCGCGCGCAGCAGGGGGCGGCGGTGCTGGACTATCGCCAGACGGTGCTGACCGCGCTCGGCGATGTGGAAAACGCGCTGGTGAGCTATCGCACCGACCAGCAGCGTGAAGCGGGTCTCGCAAAAACAATCGACGCCCTGCAAAACGCCTTTGATTTAGCGAGCGACAGCTACCGGCAGGGGATCGCCAGCTTTATTGACGTGCTGGACGCCCAGCGTCAGCTGGCGCAGGCCCAGCAGCAGCGCGCACAGGCGCAGGTGCAGAGCGCGCTCGATCTGGTGGCGCTCTACAAGGCCCTCGGCGGAGGCTGGGAGCCGTATCAGCAGGTGCAATTACCGGACTACAGCGTCTTTGGCGACGCCCCGCGCGGATAAATTAAGAGGATTGGGCAAGAAACGGACAGGAACACCACATTCGCGATGGCTGAGGGGCGGGTATAACTATCGGGTACCCAATCGACATGCGAGGAATAACTTATGCGTTATCAAAAACTGGGCAACACCGGTCTGTTTGTTTCTGAACTGTGCCTCGGCACCATGACCTTCGGCGGTGAGGGCGGCATGTGGGGCAAGATTGGCCAGCTCCAGCAAAGTGAAGCCGAGCAGCTGGTTGGCCGCGCGCTGGATGCCGGGATCAACTTTATCGACACCGCGGACGTTTACTCTGAAGGGCGCTCGGAGGAGATCACCGGTCAGGCGCTGAAAAACCTGAAAATCCCGCGCGAGAACGTGGTGGTCGCCACGAAAGTGTTCGGCGAAACGGGAACGGCAGGGGTGAACTCGCGCGGCAGCTCGCGCTATCACATCGTCAGCAGCGTGAAGGAGAGCCTGCGCCGCCTGCAGCTCGATCATATCGATCTCTACCAGCTTCACGGCTTCGATCCCGCAACGCCGATTGAAGAAATGCTCTACGCGCTGGATAACCTGGTGCAGCACGGCCACGTGCGCTACATCGGCGTCTCGAACTGGGCGGCGTGGCAGATTGCCAAAGCGCTCGGTATTTCTGAACGTCTTGGGCTGGCGCGTTTCGCGTCGCTGCAGGCGTATTACACCATTGCCGGGCGCGACCTGGAGCGCGAGCTGGTGCCGATGATGCAGAGCGAAGGCGTTGGGCTGATGGTCTGGAGCCCGCTGGCGGGCGGCCTGCTGAGCGGAAAATATGGCCGCGACGGGCAGAGCGAAGCCGGTGGTCGTCGTCTGGATTTTGACTTCCCGCCGGTGAACAAAGATCGCGCCTTCGACTGCGTAGACGTGATGCGCACTATCGCCGAAAGCAAGGGCGTCTCCGTCGCGCAAATCGCGCTGGCCTGGCTGCTGCATCAGAAAGCGGTGACCAGCGTCATCATTGGCGCGAAACGCGTTGAACAGCTGGACGACAATATCGCCGCGACCGGGATACGCTTAAGCGAAGATGAGCTTAAGCAGCTTGGTGCGGTGAGCGCGCTGCCGCGCGAATACCCGGGCTGGATGCTGGAGCGGCAGGGTGAATATCGCCGCAATCAGCTCGCGCAACAGTAATGCACTTTTCCCCGGTGGCGCATCGTTCACCGGGGGAGTGACAGAGGTGTGTTGAAAGGAATCAACATGCTTCCCTTAGACATTATTTCTGTCGATGAGTGAACAGGAGTTCAACTTTTCAGGATAGGGACATCAATTTAAGAGCGTGATTAATACGGGTGACAACGTATCCTTTAAGGCGTTGCAGCAGTGACGGCGCGGCGCGGCCTCTCAATAGTTTTCCGGCAGGTGCTTCACCTCTTTAAGTACACCTTTGACGATGACGATATATCCTCCGTCTTTCAGATCTGAAAGGATGCGCATAATGCCGCTGCGGGAGAGTCGGGTTTTACTGCGGATATAGGTCTCTGCCAGGATGGTTTCACGAATTTCCGTCGGGATATTGATCAGCTCATACAGTTGGTGACGAACAACATTATAGGTTGTTGGGGTAATCAGCTTAAACATCTTCTCGATTACCATGCTGCCAATAGCAAGCTGGTGGCGGGAAAAGAGTTCCCACAAATTATGCTCAGTCAAAAGGGCGAACAGTTTTTCCCGCTCAAGGATGGCAATTTCTGACGGGACGATGGTTTTAATGATATAGGTTGAAAGTGTATCTGCCGGAAGCGAAATCACGCCGCGAAGGGTAGGGGCATCAAACAGATCAATGAGAATATCATCCGGCTGACGGTACATTGAGAGCGCACCCGAGCGGACGAAATAACATTGTGATTGTTGCTGTGCTGAGATGACATAGCGGGTGTTAACCGCGACAGGGTGATAATGCAAAAAAGGATCAAGCTGTTTCATCAACGCCAACAAAGGGGCTGGCTCGGTTCGCGTTGACCTGATATTAATATTAGCCATGAGTTTAAGATGAATATCTGAGTGAATATTTAAAAGTAGACGCAAGCCTCTCTTTTGTCAAATTTAATTATTGTCTGTGCTAAAACATTAATTGTTTATTGGACGCTATGTTAATTAACTTATAATAATTTAATCCTGATGTTCTTTGTGTTTAAATAATATATACCATGATACGCGTCGATAATTAAGGGTGAGCAAGGATAATATTCCGGTTTTTCCTCGTTGATCATAGTCTGAATATCTGCTTCAGAAAACATGCTAAAGTCGTGAAGTTGTAAATACCATTCCCTGAAATCCTCAAAGCAATAGAAGATAACCAGCTTATTATCTTTAGTCACTAAGTGCATGTTCTTGCTTGATAATTTATTCATTTTTCCCCTCCGTGTTCTTCATCTGAACGACAATAAAGTTGAGGAATACCATCTGATATTAGCGTAAACAAGCTTTATTCGATCCAGGACTGGATTGTACTGAAGGTATCTTCGGCTTTTGGATATACAAATTCTTAACATTAACAGTAGTCTAATTTGGGATCGGATTCGAATTGTAAGCAGCTTTATGTTTCTGCAAAATTGTTTCCGTAGATAACGTCCCTTAATGAGCGTTATCGATAGGGATGTGTTTTTTTAAAACCATCAACAAAATGGATTTAATACTTTTTGAGATCTTTTATGAACGCGAAAAAAATTGCTTTTGTTGCAGCCATGGTTGCTGCGGCTTTAGTGGGTAATGCAAATGCAGCCGATCAGGGCCACGGTAAAATTACCTTTACCGGTTCTATTATTGATGCGCCTTGCTCTATCAGCCCGGAGAGTATCGACCAGACCGTTTCTCTCGGCCAGATTTCAAACGCAGCCCTGGCTGACAGCGGAACGTCCATTCCACGTGACTTTGAAATCAAGCTGGAAAACTGCACCGACGTGACCGCTAAAACCGTCACCACCACTTTCACCGGTGCTAAAGGTGCAACCACTGGTTCACTGGGTATCACGGGTACCGCAAAAGGTGCCAGCATCATCCTGACCAATGGCAACGGTAAGCAGATTGAATTAGGCAAAGCTTCCGACGCTCACATTCTGCAGGACGGTAACAACACGCTGCTGTTCTCTGCTTATCTGCAGGGCGATGACGGTGCTGACGCAGTTCCAGGTGATTTCACCGCTATTGCTGACTTCACTCTCGCTTACCAGTAATCCCCACTGCTGAGCTGAAAACGCCTGCATAAGCAGGCGTATTTTTTAATTATCAGAACCGGAAACTATGAGTAAATTAACGCGCGCCGTACAGACGTTTTTATTTACCGCAATGGCTTTCGCGGCACAGGCATCTCAGGGAACTGCAAATCCGTCATCTGAATTTGATCCAGCGCTGACCGGGCGTATCAGTATGGATGGCTCGATAATTTCCAGTGCCTGCGATATTGATACCGGAGATGGCTATCAGGAAATCTCCATGCCAGGTGAAACGCGCGGACATATTAAGCGTACTGGCGAAGGTGAGCCGCAAGATTTTTCCATTCAGCTCACTCATTGTGCTCTTGATTCTTCCGCAGAGCCTGCATCCTGGCAGTATATCAATATTATTTTTGACGGCCAGAATGAAGACGGCCTGTTTCGGGTAAGCGGCAATGCTTCTGGCATCGCGCTGGAATTAAAGGACAGTCAGGGCAATATTATTCACCCGGGAAAACCCACGCCGTGGCAACAGTCAACGGTAACAAATAATCGTCTGGATTACCGGTTTACACTCAAAAATACCGTGCGCAACTTAGTTGTGGGTGATTACAGCGCAATTATCCGCTACCGCATTGAGTATTTTTGAACTCAAATTCGAATCACTATTTATTCTTTCTTTATATGTCTGGCAGGCGATGAATGGCGAATATGGCTAATTTGAAAATTAAAAATGAACTCGGCGCAAGGATGGCTAAATGGTCCGTGCTCGCCGCCTGTGTTTTCATTTATTGTCACGGTACTGTAAAGGCTGCTGATGATATCCAGTTTAATACCGATGTGCTTGACGTTAAGGACAAGGTTAATATCGATTTAAGCCACTTTTCAAAACGTGGCTATATTATGCCGGGTGATTATACCTTCAAAATTAAAATTAATCAGAATGAGCTGGATGAGCAACCTATAGCCGTCTATGCCGCTGAGGGTGATAACACGGATTCAAAAGTCTGTTTTACCCCCGATGTCGTGAGCAAGATGGGATTCAAAGCCGACAGTGAGAAGGCGTTTACTTTCTGGCACAACAACCAGTGCGTCGACATTACGACCCTGAAAGGTGTGCTGGTGAATCCTGATTTGAGCGCCGGGGTATTAACCATCAATGTCCCTCAGGCCTACGTCGAATATTCCGATGACAATTGGGTGCCGAGCAGCATGTGGGATGAAGGCGTGCCGGGCCTGCTGGCGGACTACAACCTCAACGCTCAGGCACGGCAGAACCAGCACGGCAGCGATGACGATAGCGTCTCGGGTAACGGCACCTTCGGCGCCAACCTCGGTGCATGGCGCGCTCGCGCAGACTGGCAAACAAACTATGACGATAGCACTGACGGGGAAAATGGCTCCGGTCAAAAAACGTGGAGCTGGAGCCGGGTCTATCTCTATCGTGCGCTGACGGCTCTCAAAGCGAAGCTGACGCTGGGCGAGGACTATCTGAATTCAGATTTATTCGACAGTTTCCGTTTTGCCGGGGCGAGCGTGGTTTCCGATGACAATATGCTGCCACCGAACCTGCGCGGCTATGCGCCGGAAGTAACCGGTGTGGCGAAAACCAACGCCAAAGTGACCATCTCCCAGCAGGGGCGAGTGATCTATGAAACTCAGGTGGCGGCAGGCCCATTCGCGATTCAGGACCTTAACAATGCCGTCGCCGGGATGCTGGATGTTCGGGTACAAGAACAGGATGGCTCGGTACAGACCTTTAAGGTCAGCACCGCGAGTATCCCTTATCTGACCCGTCCGGGCAGTGTTCGCTATAAGGTGTTTGCCGGTAAACCGACAAGCTACGACCACAGTACCGAAGGCGATACTTTTGGCTCTGGTGAGTTTTCCTGGGGCATCAGCAATGGCTGGTCGCTTTACGGCGGGGCGGTGAGCAGCAATGACTATCTCTCTCTGGCTGCCGGTATTGGTCGCGATTTGATGGTGCTGGGCGCCCTGTCGTTCGACGTCACCCGTTCAGATGCAAAGCTCGACGACGAGGACCGTCACGGGCAGTCATACCGCGTCAGTTACTCAAAACGTTTCGATGAAACCGACAGCCAGGTGACATTTGCTGGCTACCGTTTCTCTGAAAAAAATTACATGAGTTTCAACGACTACCTGAACTACAAGACGAACAATGATGACTTTATGCAGAGTAAGGAGATGTACACCGCGACGTTCAGCCAGCAGTTTAAATCGCTCGGACTTTCCGCGTACCTGAACTATGCACACCAGACCTACTGGAATACCCCTACTGAGGATCGTTACAACCTGTCATTGTCGCGCTTTTTCGACATTGGCAAATGGAAAAACATTAATGGCTCGCTGACGGCCTATCGCAACAAATTCAACGGTGAAAACGATGATGGCATGTACCTGTCGTTTTCGGTGCCATGGGGTGAATCCGGGTCGCTCAGCTATAACGGCTCGGTTAACGGTAACAATAACAGCCATAACCTGGCGTACTTTGACCATCTGAAAAATGGCGATAACTACCGCATTGCGGCGGGCGGCAGCGACGACGGCGGCACCCTGAGCGGTTACTACGACCATACAGCAGATGTGGCCGACATTACGGCTAACGTCGATTACCAGCAGAACCAGTACACCTCCGCCGGGCTCTCCCTTCGCGGCGGGATGACGGCCACCACCCACGGTGCGGCGCTGCATCGGTCGAACAACCTGGGAGGTACCCGAGTGATGGTGGATACCGGGGATGCAGCGGATATACCGGTGCAGGGCTACAGCGATAGCACGCGTACCAACCGGTTTGGCAAAGCGGTTATTACCGAGGTCAGCGATTACAACAAGAACAACCTGAGCATCGATATTAACGATCTTCCTGATAACGCTGAAGCTTCTTCCTCCGTTGTACAGGCTACGTTGACCGAAGGCGCCATTGGCTACCGGAAATTTAATGTAATTTCCGGCGAGAAAGCGATGGGTGTTATTCGCCTGGCTGACAGCAGCTATCCACCGTTTGGTGCCAGCGTGCAGAACGCCGAGAAACAAGAAATCGGCATTGTTAACGATGAAGGTCAGACGTATCTCTCCGGCCTCAAGCCGGGCGCGAAACTGAATGTGAGCTGGGATGGTGAGGTGCAGTGTGCCGTCACCGTGCCGGAAAAATTATCAGGACTCAACCAGAACGGAAATCTGTTACTGCCGTGCCAGTAAGCCACGGTTCAGAAAACCTTTAAACGAGTGAAATAGATGAAGATGTTAAACCGTAAAAATACCCTTTCCGTTCTGGCTGTAGTGCTGGGTGGTCTGATGGCCGCGCAGCAGGCGAACGCTGCAATTTCGCTGGATCGCACCCGTGTGATCGTGAACGGCGGCGAGAAATCCGTCAGCCTGAACATCAGTAATGAGAACAAAA
The DNA here is from genome assembly GCF_003688535.1 of Enterobacter sp. WP_7_1. NCBI lineage: Bacteria > Pseudomonadati > Pseudomonadota > Gammaproteobacteria > Enterobacterales > Enterobacteriaceae > Enterobacter > Enterobacter sp. WP_7_1. Next base: position 542,891 of record NZ_REFK01000001.1, read on the forward strand.
ATCTGCCGTATCTGGCACAGGGTTGGATTGAAGATGCGCAGGGCAACAAGGTTTCCTCGCCAATGACGGTGCTGCCGCCGGTGCAGCGCGTGGAAGCCGGGGCTAAAAGCCAGGTGAAGGTGCAGACGTCACCGGCCATGAGCGCACTGCCGCAGGATCGTGAATCGCTGTTCTACTTCAACCTGCGCGAAATTCCGCCGCGCAGCAACAAGCCGAACACGCTGCAAATTGCCCTGCAGACGCGTATCAAACTTTTTTACCGACCCGCAGCCATTGCGCTGGACAAGACTCAGGCAGCAACCGGGGACTGGGTGGAGAAAGTGACGCTTACGCGTAACGGGGATAAATACGTGCTGAACAACCCCACGCCGTACTTCCTGACTATCGTGGAAGGACGTACGTCAGAAAAGGGGAGCCCGGTAAACTTGCAGCCAGTGATGGTGGCCCCTAAAGATAAGGTGACCATTGAGGCCTCTGCCGCAACCCTGGGCACCTCACCGGTACTGACCTACGTGAATGATTATGGCGGACGTCCACAAATTCAGTTCACCTGTAGCGGCGCGAACTGCACGGCAAAACTACTGAAAAACCAATAATCAGGACGTAAGGGATAACAACAATGAACGGAATGACGAAGACGGTTATGGCCGTTAGCCTGCTGCTCGCGGTATCCGGGGCAGCCCGTGCAGAAGGGGAGAAGCCGCTGGTAGATACCGGCACGTTATTTGTCCATGGCGATCTGCTGGAAAACACCTGCCGGATGACCATGGACTCAGCCTGGCAGGATGTGGATCTCGGCAGCACCAGTCGGGCCGACGTGAACCAGGTCGGTAAAGCGGCAGCCCCGGTGAAGGTCAATATCTATCTGCAGGACTGCCCGGAACTGGCTAACTGGAGCACCAACATCACGCCAATGACGACGACCTTCAGCACGCAGCAGCCGCCTTATAAGGCAAGATTTACGGCGGTACAGGACGAGAGCAACCCGGCGCTGATTAAAGTGATGGGCGCATCGGGTATCGGCCTGCGCCTGCGCGACAGTCGAGGCGAAACGGTGATGCTCTCGCGTAATAGCGACAGTATTTTGCTGAACCCGGGGCAGAACCAGGTGACGTTTACGCTGCAACCGGAGCGTACTTCCGCACCGTTTGTCGCCGGGCCGTATCACGCGTTGATTAACTTCAGCATGATTTACCAGTAGGAGGGGGTCATGAACAAAGTGAAATGGCTGGGTACCTTGTTCGTGCTGAGCATGAGTCTGGGAGCATGGGCCGATCAGAATACGGCGACAATTACCGTAAATGTCACCATCAACGCCACGCCCTGCAAGATTAACAACAATCAAAATATTGATGTCGATTTTGGCGATAGCGTTATCACCACCGACGTAGCGAAAGGTGTTGTAGAAAAAGATATCGCCTACACACTGGACTGCACGAACGCAGACCAGAATGAAGCGCTAGCAATGAGTATCAAAGGTACCGGGGCTGATTTTAACGCGGACGTTCTGAAAACGAGTATCCCAGAGTTAGGTATCAACTTGAAAGCGGACGGTATCGACTATCCGCTGAACACGGAACTGGCCCTGGCTAATTCCCCCAGCAAACCGAATCTGAAGGCGGTGCTGGTACAGCAGTCGGGTAAGCATCTGCCGACCGGCATTTTTACCGCCGGGGCAACAATGACGGTGGACTACCAGTGAAAAAGAGAATCATAACGTTAACCCTGGCAGGATTGATGTCACTAGCCGCTGAGGCAACTGAAAATATGTCGTTCCATGGCACGCTGGTGGCGCCACCATGCACCATCAGCAGTGGCCAGAGTATTGATGTGCTTTTCGGCACTAATCTGGGGGTGAATAAAATCGATGGAATCAACTATAAGCAACCGGTGAATTACAGCGTGAACTGCGATGCGGGCTACAGCGGTAACAATCTGGCGATTGTTATCGATACTGCAACGCCCGCAGCCTTTGATGGTTCTGCGGTAATTACGAATAAAACCGGCCTGGGCATTCGCATTCTCGTGGACGGTGTGGCGGCCACCTTCGCTAAGCGTGTTGCTGTAGCAGACCCGGCGTCGCCGCCGAAGATAGAGGCGGTTCCGGTGCAGGACTCGGCGGTTACGCTCACCGAAGGGGCGTTTGAAGCCACTATGACGCTGCGTGCGGATTACCTCTGAGGAGCCAACATGAAATTTGTACTATTCCTTCCGGCTTTGCTGGCCGGCATGCTGACGGTGAATGCGTCGCGCGCTGCGGAAAACGTCCACTTCTCGGGAGCGTTAGTAGCTGAGCCCTGTACGCTGCCTGATGCCGACACGGATATTCATGTCGATTTCGGTACGGTTGTTGTTAAGTATCTTTATCAGTATCAGCGTACTAAGGGCCAGTCGTTTACTCTCCATCTGGAAGACTGCGATCCGTCGCTTATGAAGACAGTGGGCGTCACGTTTGAAGGGCAAGCAGACAGCGAACTCACGGATATGCTGGCACTTGACCCAGCGAGCAGTGCAAAAGGCGTGGCGATAGGGTTTTCAATGCCGGATGGTTCGTCTCTGGCCGTGAATAAAATCAGTCCTGTCAAGCAGCTGAGTCAGGGCAAAAACAACCTTGATTTCTACGCTTACGTTCAGGCTCGGCCCAGTGCGATTACGGCAAAAACACTTGCAGTAGGCAGCTTTAGCGCGATTAGCACCTTTGTTTTAACATATGAATAACTAGAGAAAAACATGAAACGGTTTATATTCTTTATGACACTGCTTTTTTCGTTATCGGCGCAAGCGGGGTTATGGCCTATTATAACGAGTGTTAGAATTCAACAGGTCAGTAGTAAGTATTACTATTATATAACGCAAAAGCCGGTGGAAGTTGGTCCCTCTGTTGATGTTGTGATGAAAAATCAATATATTGAATTAAATCACCGACATAATCCGGAGACCATGGATGTGCCTGGTACCCCTCAGATACAGTCTTATACCGGTACATCAGATAAAACTATTAGCCAGCTTGCAATGGAGTTATATAATGGTTCAGGTAAAAATCAGGCTTATGTAACTCACAGTGGTCAGACTCCATCAATACACGAGTGTGTGGCTTACATTGTCGATCCTCAAGATGGAAGATATACAACGGCACCATGGAGCTCAGTATTTGTACCGGGCGGATGTTTAGCGGTCCCACCAGCTGATCAATGGTGTAAAATCACCTCTCCAGAAATTGTTCTTGAACATGGTACAGTGACGTTAAAGCAGTCGGAAGGCAATGTGGCCACAACCTCTCTTAACGTTATGTGCACAGTACCTTCTTCGATTACGTTCAACCTGATTACGAAAGATAAATATGTGTATCTTGATGAGGGTAAATCCGAAATAACCATTGATGGTAAACCGCTGAACTCAAAAGTCGATCTGCCAGAGGGCGATTCGCAGATCCCTGTTAAAGATCTTCTGACAGGCGTGACCAAAGAGGGTTTCCATACGGGGTCCAGCGTTATTGTGATGATGCCTTACTAATATGATTCCGCGTCGGGAAGGGATTACCTTCCCGAACGGGTGAGTCTAGCGCTCGTTTTTTATCGTACAAACTATAATCATGGATTATGATTAAAATACTCATCAACATTCCTGATGTTTTTTTTGCCTATGGACTAAAAGAAAGATTAAGGATTTTTTTTCACAATGCCGGAATGGACGTTTTATTTGAATTTGGTGAGGGAGGATCGTTAAATTTTTCACCTGATCTAAGCATTCATCACTTTGCACGTGGAGAAATATTTACTTGCCCAGGCGTAATGAATTGCAATCATGCCCATATTACTATCGGTATAATTGAACAAGAGTTTGTTGTGAACGACTTGCCGAATTGTCTAAAAAATATTATTCCCGTTGATTATAATTTAAGCTTGCAGGGGCTGGATAATATATTAAAGCGTATTGTTTTACCGAAACTACACGCGAAATTCACAAATATGCATTTTGCTAATGTTGGGTGTTATAAATGTAAGCACGTTAAGCTTACTGTTCAGCAAACTAACATATTAAAATACGTCACAGCAGGAAAAACAATGAGGGAAATTTCAAAGCTAATGGATGTTAACATTAAGACTTTATATTCTCATAAGTATATTATTTATAGGAAGTATGGTTTGAAAAGCTTAACTGATATTATAAGTTTAATGCGAAAAATAAAACTTCTCTGATTATCCTCTTTCCTTCTGATGTATATCCATACTCTGTCTTTGCTCATAAGATAAATTGCCCGCCGCGATAGTAAACAGGTCCGCGTAACGGCGATGTGAATGCGTCTGTATCCCTCTTTTTCCGGCAAGGCTCACAAAAAATGAACCTTCCGTTTGATCGCGTCTCAATCTTACCCTATATGACTAGTCATGAAATTTTAAATGACTAGTCATATAGGGAGAGAGCATGAACAATTCGCTGCCGGCCAATTTTTTATGGGGCAACTCGGTGTCCAGCATGCAGACGGAAGGGGCCTGGAACGAGGGCGGGAAAGGCATGTCGGTGTACGACATTCGCGAAGCCGGGGAGAACATCTCCGACTGGAAAGTCGCGACCGACTCCTACCACCGCTACCGGGAAGATTTCGACCTGATGCAGGATCTGGGCATGAACTGCTACCGCTTCCAGATCTCCTGGAGCCGCGTCTGCCCGGAGGGCGACGGCGCGTTCAACGACGAAGGCATCGCCTTTTACGACCGCTTTATTGACGATCTCATCGCCCGCGGCATCGAGCCGATGGTCTGCCTGTACCATTTCGATATGCCGCTGGCGCTGGCGCAGGAGTACAACGGCTTCAACGACCGCCGCGTGATGGACGCCTTTATCCGCTACGGCAAAAAAATGATCGACTGCTATGGCGACCGCGTGAAGTACTGGCTGACCTTCAACGAGCAGAACATCTTCCATATGCCGGAAGCGTTCCGCATTTCCGGCTATATGCACGGCGAGAAAACCCTGCGCGAACTCTACGAGTTGCAGCACCATACGATGGTGGCGCACATGGCGCTGACCGAGTATCTGCACCAGACCAGACCGGGCCAGCTGATGGGCGGCATGCTGGCGCACCAGCTGATCTACCCGGCCACCTGCAAACCGCGCGATATCTTCTGCGCCCAGCAGTACGACGAGTTCCTCAACCAGAACCTGCTGCGCGTCTTCGCAGGGCAGGGCTACAGCCCGGCGGTGATGGCGGTGGTGGAGCAGGAGGGCTTTGGCGATATCTACCGCGCCGAGGATTTAGCGCTGCTGGCGCGGACTAAAAACGACTATATGGCCTTCAGCTACTACGCCAGCAAAACGCTGGACAGCGATGCGATCCCGGAAGGCACGCCGGTGAACTATTACCTGCTGCACGGCGAGAAAAACAACCCGTACCTGAATGCCACCGAGTGGAACTGGCAGATCGATCCGCTGGGCTTTCGCACCATCATCACCCGCTACGCCAACGACTGGCGGATGCCGGTCTTCCCGATCGAAAACGGCATCGGGGTGATTGAATCCTGGGACGGCGTAAACCCTATTGAGGACACCTACCGCATCGACTACCACCGGGCGCATATCGAGGCCATGAAGGAGGCGATGTTCGAGGACGGGGCGGAGGTGATCGGCTACCTCGGCTGGGGATTAATCGACATTCTCAGCTCCCAGGGCGACATGCGTAAGCGCTACGGCGTGGTCTATGTCAACCGGGAAAACCACGACCTGAAAGACCTGAAGCGCGTGCCGAAGAAGAGCTACGCGTGGTTAAAACAGGTTATCCATACCAACGGACGCGAGATGTAAGCCGTACGCTGCCGGGCCGTTTTTGTGACTGATTGATGGGAACTATCCGCTATGTCTGAAACAAAAATAACACCGCACATGCAGTCTTTTGTCGATAAATTTGTTGAGTTCTCGGCGCGCCTGGCTAATCAGGTGCACCTTCGCTCCCTGCGCGACGCCTTCGCCACGGTGATGCCCATTTTCATCCTCGCCGGTCTGGCGGTACTGGTGAACAACGTGGTTTTTCCGTGGATTTTCCACGGCGACACGCTCGCGCAGTTTAAGGTGTGGGGCGAGGCGATTATCAACGGCACGCTGAACATTGCCGCGCTGCTGCTGGCCCCGATGATTGCCTGGTCGCTGGCGCGCAACAAAGATTTCGACAATCCGGTCTCGGCAGTGGTGATCGCCGTCAGCAGCTTCATCATCATGATGCCGATGCGCCTGCAGATTACGCCCGTCGGCAGCGATGCCGCGGTGAACGTCACCCAGGTGCTGACGTTCGCCAATATCGGCTCAACCGGGATTTTCGCCGGGGTGCTGATCGGGCTGCTCTCAACGGAACTGTTTATCGCCATTTCGCGGCTGAAGGCGCTGCACATTTCCCTCGGGGAAAACGTGCCTCCGGCGGTGAGCAAATCTTTTACCGCGCTGATCCCGACCATCCTCACGCTCTCCCTGTTCGCGGTGCTGGCTGCCGTGCTGGCAAACGTACTGCACACGGACCTGATCCATCTTATTACGACCTTTATCCAGCAGCCGCTGCGGCTGATCAACACCAGCCTGCCGGGGACGATTTTCATCTACAGCTTCGGTAACTTCCTGTTCACGCTCGGTATTCATCAGTCGGTGGTGAACAGCGTGGTGCTGGAGCCGTTCCTGCTGATTAATACCAACGAGAACATGCTGGCCTTCGCCAACGGCCAGCCCATCCCGCATATCATCAACAACATCTTCGTGCCGACGTTTGGCATGGTGGGCGGCACGGGCAGCACGATCTCGCTGCTGATTGCCATCTTTATCTTCTCCAGACAAAAATCGGCGAAGCAGGTGGCGCGTCTGTCGCTGGCGCCCGGTTTATTCAACATCAACGAGCCGGTGATTTTCGGCCTGCCGATCGTGTTTAACCTGCCGCTGATGATCCCGTTTGTGCTGCTGCCCGCCGTCGGCATTTACTTCGCCTGGCTCTGTACCACGCTGGGGTTAATGTCGCGCTGCGTGGTGATGATCCCGTGGACCACGCCGCCAATTCTCAGCGCCTGGCTGGCCACGGCGGGAGACTGGCGGGCGGTGGTGGTGCAGTTGGCAATCATCGTATTTGGTGTATTCTTCTACCTGCCTTTCCTCAAGATTGCCGAGAGAGTGGCGTTGAAAAACAGCGGGATAGAAAACTAACTGAAAGGAAGGACGATGGCGGCGAAGTACATCACCATAGCGCGGGAAATTAAGAAACGCATTATCAGCCAGCAGTACGCCGCCAACGAACCCCTGCCGGACCAGTTTGCGCTGGCGGCGGAGTTCAGCTCCAGCCGGATGACCATTCAGCAGGCGATGCGCCAGCTGATCGTCGAAGGTCTGGTCTATACCCGCCAGGGGCAGGGCACGTTCATCCGCAAAAACTTTCTTCAGCTCTCGCAGTGGGATCTCTCCGGCAGCGACTACTTCGGCGCGACCAAAACCTGGGAACATCTGGGCACGGTGACCAGCAGGGTGGTGCATTTCGAGCTGCGCTTCCCGAACGACAAAGAGCAGGCGTCGCTGATGATTAACGCCGATGCGCCGATCTATGACTTCATTCGACTCCGTTTGCTGAACGGCGAACCGATGTCGCTGGATTCCACGGTGATGCCGATGAATCTGGTGCCCGGCCTGACGAAAAACCATCTTGAAGGTTCAGTGTTCCAGTACGTGCAGGAGACGCTGGCGTTGAAAATTATGGGGTCGTATCGGGTGGTGCGGGCGCTTAAGCCCAACGCGCTGGACAGGGAGCATCTGGTCTGCGAGCAGACCGATCCCGTACTGGAAGTGGAGCAGGTGATTTATCTGGAGGATGGCACGCCGCTGGAGTATGCCCACTGCCACTATCGGTACGACCACGGCGGGATCGTGATCGTGAATAACGGATAAAAAAAAGCGGGCAACGAGGCCCGCTTTTTTAATGCTTCGCTATCAGTTCAAACGCACCGGCATACCGGAGCGGTTCTGCACGGCCTGGTCAACAATCGCCGTTTCTACGTCTGGCTGAGAAGTCACCGCCTGCACCGCGCTGTTCAGCGTAACAGGGACGATTTCGTTGTTGTTGATCTGGTCTTCGCTGGTGGACAGCGGGTTGTGCACTTCGATGTAGCGGCTGCCGTCTGGCTCAGAGGTCGCTTTCACCGGTTCGTTGATGAACTGCACGCGCGTACCGACCGGCACGTTTTCGAACAGGAACTTGATGTCGTCGTTACGCAGGCGCACGCAGCCGTGGCTTACGCGCAGGCCGATACCGAAGTTGGCGTTGGTACCGTGGATAGCGTACAGGCGGCCAATGTACAGCGCGTACAGACCCATTGGGTTATCCGGACCCGCCGGCACAACGGCTGGCAGCGGTTCGCCCGCAGCGATGTATTCCGCGTGCATTTTGGCAGTCGGCGTCCAGGTTGGGCCCGCTTTCTTACGCTCAACTTTGGTGGTCCAGTTCATTGGGGTGTCTTTACCCAGCTGGCCGATACCGATTGGCAGCACGATAACGGTGTTGGTGCCTTTCGGGTAGTAATACAGACGCATTTCGGCGCTGTTAATCACGATACCTTCATGAACGGTATCCGGCAGGATCAGCTGCTGAGGGATATTCAGCACGGTACCCGCTTTCGGCAGATACGGGTCAACGCCCGGGTTCGCCTCCAGCATGTTAGACAGGCCCAGCTGGTACTGCGCAGCGAAATACTCCAGTGGCTGAGAGTTACCTTCTGGTACCGTCACAACCTGGTTCTGGCCCACCAGACGGCTACCGTCTGTTGGCAGGGGATACGTCACCGCAGACGCGGTCTTACAAAAACCTACTACGGCTAACGCCGCCGCAAAAAGCGTTGTTAATTTCATGTTCATGTTGTGCGAGGTATCTAAGCCATTCTGGCGATGAGTTGATAAGTCTGAATCTGTGATGGGAGCGCATTATATGTGCATTCCCGCTTACAGGGAATTCAGATGTGTACGAAATCACATTTTTTTCGATTTTGTTAAAGTTTAGTGGATTGCCGCAACACGGGATCTCAATTCGGAATTGTGGCATAATGCCGTGTTTATCACACTTTTCGCAGGAATCTCCCCGTGTTAGTTACCAGCAACGTCACTATGCAGTTTGGCAGTAAGCCGCTGTTCGAAAACATTTCCGTCAAATTTGGCGGCGGCAACCGTTACGGCCTGATTGGTGCCAACGGTAGCGGAAAATCCACCTTTATGAAGATCCTCGGCGGTGACCTGGAGCCGACGCTCGGCAACGTATCGCTCGACCCTAACGAGCGTATCGGTAAGCTGCGTCAGGATCAGTTCGCCTTCGAAGAGTTCACCGTGCTTGACACCGTGATCATGGGGCATGGGGAACTGTGGGAAGTGAAGCAGGAGCGCGATCGCATCTACGCGCTGGCCGAAATGAGCGAAGAAGACGGCTATAAAGTGGCCGAGCTGGAAACGCAGTACGGCGAGATGGACGGCTACTCTGCGGAAGCGCGCGCGGGCGAGCTGCTGCTGGGCGTGGGCATTCCGGTTGAACAGCATTACGGCCCGATGAGCGAAGTTGCACCAGGCTGGAAGCTGCGCGTGCTGCTGGCACAGGCGCTGTTCTCTAACCCGGACATCCTGCTGCTCGACGAACCGACGAACAACCTGGACATCGACACCATCCGCTGGCTGGAGCAGACGCTGAACGATCGCGACAGCACCATGATCATCATCTCGCACGACCGTCACTTCCTGAACATGGTCTGTACGCACATGGCGGATCTGGACTACGGCGAGCTGCGCGTTTACCCGGGCAACTATGACGAGTACATGACGGCGGCCACCCAGGCGCGTGAACGTCTGCTGGCGGATAACGCCAAGAAGAAAGCGCAGATTGCTGACCTGCAGTCCTTCGTCAGCCGCTTTAGCGCCAACGCCTCTAAGTCGCGTCAGGCGACCTCGCGTGCGCGTCAGATCGACAAAATCAAGCTGGACGAAGTCAAAGCCTCCAGCCGTCAGAACCCGTTCATCCGCTTCGAGCAGGACAAGAAACTGTTCCGTAACGCGCTGGAAGTGGAAGCCCTTGAAAAAGGCTTTGAGAACGGCCCGCTGTTTAAAAAATTCAACCTGCTGCTGGAAGTGGGCGAGAAGATTGCCATCCTCGGTGCCAACGGCGTGGGTAAATCCACCATGCTGAAAACCCTGGTTGGCGAACTGCAGCCGGACAACGGCACCGTGAAGTGGTCTGAAAACGCGCAGATTGGCTACTACGCGCAGGACCATGAGTACGAGTTCGAAAACGACCTCACCGTCTTCGACTGGATGAGCCAGTGGAAGCAGGAAGGCGACGACGAGCAGGCGGTGCGCAGCATTCTGGGTCGTCTGCTGTTCAGCCAGGACGACATCAAAAAGCCGGCTAAGGTGCTCTCCGGTGGCGAGAAGGGCCGCATGCTGTTCGGCAAGCTGATGATGGAAAAACCAAACATCCTGGTGATGGACGAACCGACTAACCACCTGGACATGGAATCTATCGAATCCCTGAACATGGCGCTGGAGATGTATCAGGGTACCCTGATCTTCGTCTCTCACGACCGTGAGTTCGTCAGCTCGCTGGCGACCCGCGTGATCGAAATTACGCCAGAGCGCGTGGTGGACTTCACCGGTAACTATGAAGATTACCTGCGTAGTAAAGGTATCGAGAACTAAAAAAAGCCGGGTGGCGGCTTCGCCTTACCCGGCCTGCGTTCTATTCCCTCTCCCTGCGGGAGAGGGTTAGGGTGAGGGCATTAGGCCGCACTAGACCACCCACTCGCCCCCTTCAACTCCGTTCACCAGCAGCGTACGTTTTTCCCCTACAGGTAGCGACACCTTAAGCGCTTTCCACGCCGGACGATAATCCCCGCGCGCGTTGACCTTCAGGTTGATGGTTGCGCCGTCACACACCATTTCCCACTCCACCCACAGCGCATTGCCGTTCTGGTAGCCCCAGCTTTCGCCGTCGTCTTCAAACAGCATGCCTGAGGTTGTCCCGACGCCCTTCACCGGGAACAGCTTCAGCTCGCGGGTGTTGTCTTTTTCAGCGGACACGTGGGTAATGCGTTCGCTCAGCGGCAGACCGGCACCGGCGCGCACCAGCAGCGGCAGTTTTTCCAGCGGCGCGTCGAGGACGATCGACTGGCCGCCCGCATACCACGCGTGGGTGTAAAAATCGTACCAGCCGGTGTCGTTCTCCGGCAGCCAGACGCGGCGCTCGCGCTGCCCGGCTTCGACGACGCTGGCGACCAGCAGGTCGCGGCCCAGCAGGAAGTCATCGCACTCTTCAAACGTCTGCGCATCATGCTCGTGGTCGAGGAAGGTCGGGCGCAGCATCGGCTCGTCGTCGGCATGCGCCTGCCAGAGCAGGGTGTAGAGGTACGGCAGCAGGCGGTAGCGCAGCTCAACCGCACCGCGAATGGCTGGCGTGACGCCCGGGTACATCCACGGCTCGTTCACGGTGTGGTCATCGTTCCACGAGTGAATGGTAAAGCGCGGGTGCATCACGCCGTTCTGCACCCAGCGCACGAACAGCTCGGCGTCAGGCTTGTCGCCGGAGAAACCGCCGACGTCATGGCCGACGTTGAACAGGCCGGACAGGCTCATGCCCAGCCCCATGCGGATGTTATAGCGCAGGGTGTCCCAGTTGGTGCGGTTGTCGCCGCTCCAGGTCTGAACGTAGCGCTGCATCCCGGCGCAGCCGGAGCGGGAGATGAGATACGGACGTTTTTCCGGCGCGAAACGCTGCTGCGCTTCCAGCGAGGCGCGCATCATCAGCAGCGGCATCACCGGGCGAATGTGCTTGATGGCGATCTCCTTGCCGAAGCCAAAGCAGCGCGCTTCTCCGTCCCACACTTCATATTCGTTGTTGTCGTTCCAGGTGGAGTCGATGCCCATCTCCAGCAGCTGCGTGGTCACGCCGTTCTGCCACCACTGCACCGTCTGCGGGTTGGTAAAGTCGAGGTGCGAGCCTTCGTCATCCCAGAAGCTGGAACGTTCCGGTGCATCGGTTTCTGAATCGCGAATGAACAGGCCGCTCTCCGCCACTTCGTTATAGCGCGGATGGTCCTGCAGCAGGCATGGCTTGATGTTTGCCGCCAGCTTCAGCCCGGCGTCGTGGAAGGCCTGGCTCATCACTTTCGGCTGCGGCACCTTGTCATAGTTCCAGTTAAATACGTAGCGCTTGCCGTTGATGGAGGTATAGCCGGAGGAGAGCTGGAACGAGTCGCACGGAATGGCGTGCTCTTCGCACAGGCGGATGAAGTTCATCAGCTGGTTTTGCGCGTCCGGCGCGTCGGTGTAGTGCATGGTCGAGCCGCTGTAGCCCAGGCTCCACTTCGGTCCGAACAGCGTTTTCCCGGTCAGGCGCACGAAGGCTTTGGTGACGTCCAGCACGCGCGTGCCGGTAAAGATGTAGTAATCGATGTCGCCCGCTTCCGCCTGCCAGCGACGGTAGGCGGTGTGGTAGTTGTCGATCTCGTTGCCCAGATCCAGCCAGCAGCTGCTCAGGTTGTCGTAGAACAGGCCGTAGCTGATATCGTCGCGGCGGGCGATAGTGAACGGAATATGCTTGTAGAGCGGGTCGGTGCTGGCCGCGTTGTACCCCATGGCGTCGAGGTTGCGCATTTCATAGCGCTTACCGTTGCGTTGCAGATCGCCCGCTTTTTCGCCAAGGCCATAGAAACGCTCGTCCTTGCGGCGGCTGAGGTAGTGCGCCACGCCGTCGCCGTGGGCGTTCAGCAGGTAGGCGCTGGTTGGACGGTCGTTGACCAGCGGCTGCCACTCGCCCGCCTCATTGCGGTAGTGCCACTCCAGCCACAGCGGCTGGTGGACCGTCACGCGCAGCTGTTCGGTTGCCACGGTGAGCGTCTCATCCTGCTGCGTCAGGGTCCAGGCCGGGCAGGAGAAACCGCTTATATCGTCACGACGGCGGCCTTCCCACGGCACGTCTTTTTCCGGCGCGATGCTCCAGGTGCGGTCCAGCGCCAGCCCGCCTTTGCGTTTGATCAGCACGCGGAACAGGTTCTCTTCCAGCACATACAGGCACAGGCGGTGCTGGTTATCGACCAGCAGTTCCAGATGGTTTGCCGACTGCGTATCAAGGGTCCAGTTTTTCAGGGTTTTCATATGCAATACATCCACTATCAGGCGCGCTTGGCGCGACGTTCAGCAATAAATGCTACCAGGAAGACAGCGCCAATCAGGTCAAAGAAGCCCATGGCAATAAAGAGCGGGTTAAAGCCGATTTTGTCGGCGGTCACCCCGATTAACAGCGAGAACAGGAAGCTGGCGATCCACGCCGCAGAGCCTCGCATGCCGTTTACGGTCGCCATCTGGCCTTTGTCGAACGACTCAACGACCAGGGCGCTCAGCATGCAGGAGATAATCTGGTGCCCGAAGCCGCCGATGGAGATCAGCACGATGGTGATATACGGGTCGCGGGTAATGGCCACGATGCCCAGCGAGATCATCAGGAACGCGCCCGTCACGGAGCTGGCAACGACCGAGTTAATGCGCGAGCAGCCGAACAGATGGGTATACAGACGCGTCAGGTAGCCACTCGCCACGCTGCCGAGGTCGGCGGCGAGGAACGGCAGCCAGGCAAACATCGCAATCTGCTTCAGGTCCATGCCGTGCTCTTTGGCGAGGTACAGCGGCACCCAGAAGCTCAGCACCGCCCAGGCCGGTTCCGCCATAAAGGCCGGGATGGCGATACCGTAGAAGCGTTTGTTTTTCGAGACGGTTTTCAGCGCGGTCAGGAAGGGCAGTTTCACCGCAGGCGGTTCGTTATCTTGCTTGATGAACGCCAGCTCGTCCTTGCTCAGGTTCGGGTGCTGCTCCGGGTTATGGTAGAACGCCCACCACAGGATCACCCACAGCAGCGCCAGCACGCCGGTAAACATAAACGCGCCCTGCCAGCCGAACGAGGCGTGAGCAAAGTAGATGATAGGCGGAGCCAGCATCGCGCCGATGGAGAAGCCCACGCCCGCCCAGCCGGCGGCAACGGGTCGCTCTGATTTCGGGAACCATTCGCCGATGGTTTTGGCGTTCGCCGGGGTAGCAGCGGCCTCAGAGGCACCCATAAAGAAGCGCAGAATAGCGAGGTGCAGCCAGCTTCCGGCGCCCGCATGGAAGATACACATCAGCGCCCAGATCCCGGCGCAGACCATAAAGCCGATCTTCAGGCCGATGACGTCAATCAGCCAGCCGCACAGGGGCTGGAAAATGGTATAGGCGATCTGGAACGCGCCGACGATCCAGGAGTATTGCTCGGTGGTGATCCCGAGGCTCTCTTTCAGTTCCGGGGCGAGGATCCCGAGTGAGTTTCGGGTGATGTAGTTAACGGTGACGCCAAGTAAGAACAGCACCAGCACGTACCAGCGCAGGTTCTTGATGACGCGACGGGTTTTGCTTGTCGCTACGGTGTTATTGATGTCCTGACTCATTTTACTCTCCACAAGACGGACGGTAAGGGAACGGAGGTTCAGGTGTCACACGGTTTTTTATGCCTTTGATTTCTATCCGTTTAAACTGCTTAAGTTGCTATACAACTAGTATGGAAGTTGTGTGACAAGTTCACCTTAAGGAAGAAAATGAGTGGGCAAAAGTGGATTTTGTGCAAAATTTCTCATAACTGACGTAAACCCTCTGGCATGATGGCTTTTATGTCAGCTATTACCTGACCAATACGCTATGAAAATTTTTTCATTTCGCAAATGGAGCCAGATCACAAAATGGACAAAAGGCTAAAAATCACCGAAATCGCGGCCCGGACGCAGCTCTCGATCAGCACCGTGTCGCGGGTGCTGGCGGGAAAAGCGAATACCAGTGAAAAAGCACGCGCGAAGGTGCTGGCGTGCGCGCGGGAGCTGGGGGTGATGGATGGTATGGCGGCAGGGCGCCTGCTGCTTAACAGCCTGGTGGTTTTTGCCCCGCAGCGGGCGTTTGACGAGCGGTCCGACATCTTTTACTACCGCGTGATCCAAAGCGTGAGTAAAGGCCTGGCGTCCCACGATGTGCGCCTTCGCTACTGCGCGCTGGAGGAGAACGACAGCGACGCACAGCTGTTTCTGGCACGCATGAACGAAGCGGATACCCAGGCGGCAATCCTTCTTGGCATCGACGATCCCCATATCCACGATCTGGCAGTGGACGTCGGTAAACCCTGCATGCTGATTAACTGCCGCGACCGGCACATGCGTCTGCCTGCCGTCGCGCCGGATCATCGCGCGATTGGCGAGCGGGCGGCGGAATATCTGTTCGAAATGGGACATCGTGAGGTGATGAACGTGCTGTGCCTGCGCCGCTACACCATGGAGCTGCGCCTGGCGGGGATCCGCGACGCGTGGCAGTCTCACAACCTGAAATTCAACGATAAACGCGATCTGCTGGTGGTGCCCAGCTTCAGCGCGCGCGAAACGGAACAGATGGTCAGCAGCTGGCTCAGTGAAGTGCGGGGGAAGGATTTACCTACCGCGTTCCTGGTTGGCGGCGACTTCATGGCGGCGGGCACCATTAGCGCCTTACAAAACCACGGCCTGCGCGTGCCGCAGGACGTGTCGGTGATGAGCATTGACGGCTTTAACCTGGCGGCAATCCAGGATGTGCCTCTGACGGCCGTGCATGTTCCCCGCGATGAACTGGGAACAGAAGCGGTTTATATGCTCCAGCAGCGGCTCATGCGCCCGGACGCGCCGGTGGGGACGTTACTGCTTAACGGCACGCTGGCCGTGCGGGAATCGGTACGGCGGATACGTCAGGGGAAACGACGCACCGCCGTGGAGCGGGAAGGGCTGTACGACAGTTAGACCATACCCAGCGCGCGCTTGCCGTGGATGTTGAGATCGTTCACGGTAAAGCGGTCCTGCCAGCGCTTTTCATAATCCTCGCGCGGGAAGTCTCCCGGCGACGCGCCGGTTTCGAGCGCTTCCTTGACCTTCTTCGCGTAGGCGAGGTTTTTCTCGCACATCGGCGCGGCAGGAATGTACATCACGTTGCCCCAGCCCTGCTGATTTTCCACCGGCGCGACGGAGTGGATCACATCGCAGTGCCACCACACGGAATCGCCCGCCTCGAGTGCCGGAATGCTGGTCAGCGCCTCGATCAGCAGCGGGTGCCACTTCTCGGAAACCGGCAGCACGCGCCCCGGCGACACGCCGCACAGCTCGTCTTCCGGCACGTCGTCCAGCAGCGGCCGCAGCAGTATATAGGCCATCGCTTCCGGGATGGGCACCACGTGCAGCAAGCCCTGTCCGGGGATCATATCCGACAGGGCCGTCCAGCCCTGGAAGGTCCGGAAAACGGAGCATTTGGTGGTGTTATCGACGGTGTACTCTTCCACTTCGGTACGGTGCGCGGCGTTCCACGGATCGTACTTATCGACGTTGCCGTCGAACACGCGGGCAAACACCTGCTGATAGGCCGGAAGCAGCCAGCGCTCCAGCGCGCCGGAGTCGGTATGCGCACCCAGCCCTTTCGAGGTGGTTCCCGGCGGACGGCGGCGGATACGGTCCGGGTAAATCACGCTCACGTCCGGGTTGAACCACTGCTTGCCGTTGCTCTCGAATGTCCATAAACGGTTCAGGAACGACTGCACCTGCGCCATCTCTTCGCTCTGGCGCGCCTGCATCTGCGCCTGCGACCAGTAAATCGGGTAAATCTCCGGACGGGAGGCCGTCAGGGTGCCGAAGAAGTTATCGCCCGGACCTTTGTAGACCTCGTCAAACTTATTCAGATCGAGGTAGTCGAGCATCGACCGATCCCACGCCAGCGCCTGCTCGCGCGGGAAATGACCTTTAATGACCGCGCAGCCGCGGCGTTTAACGGCTTCGCGCTGTGCGTCGGTAATCGTGCCGTTTTTCACATCCGCAAACGGGATCACCGGCCAGACGGATTCGCCTTTGTTCTTAAGAGCGTTGATTTCCGCCACGCGGGTGGCAATTTTGTCGCTGAGATTATTAAACACCGCCTGCACGTCGCCGATCTGCGCGCGCAGCTCACGTTTTAACTGACGGATTGCCGCTTTGTGATCCGCTGGCAAAGTTTCACTGGTAAAGGTCATAACTGCCTCGCATCTTTCATTCGAAAGTAAAAATATCTACAAGTGATACTTTAAGTTAAAAATAAGTTAATGCAAGTTTAAAAACTTGACGCAAGCCACAGGACGGAAAAAGAGTGAGAGGCCGGAGCGACGCTCCGGCGAGGAAAGGATCAGAGGTCGAACGGGGAATGGTTGTCGAGCACGGCCTGAATGACGTTCAGCGCGCCCTGATGGTTGTTGTCGTCGGTGCCGTAGCGGCTGATTTCTTTGATGCTCTCTGCCGCGTTGCCCATCGCAAAGGAATATTTCACCAGCTTCAGCATCTCGGCATCGTTGCCGCTGTCGCCAATGGCCACGCACTCCTGCGGGGAGATTTTCCAGCGTTTCAGCAGACGACTGATGGCGTTGGCCTTGTGCAGGCCGGGGATAATCAAATCGACAAAACCAAAGCCGCTGGTGACCGGCTTCATAATGCCGTCCAGGGAGACGTGCAGTTTATCCACCAGATTAGGGATATCGCTGTCCGGCAGGTTCAGGGAGAACTTAAACAGCACGTCGTCAATTTCGCGGTAATCGCTGATGCGCTTTAAGCGGTGATAGTGCTTTGACATCAGCGCCACGAATTCTTCAGGAGCCTGGTCGCTGACCCAGGCGCTCTCCAGCCCGCAGGCCACGAAGTTCAGCCCTTTGTCCTTCAGCAGTTCGCCAATCACGATCTGCGATTCATGACGCGTCAGCTCGCCGTGGAAAATCTGTTCGCCGCGATCGAACACCAGCGCGCCGTTTTCCGCCACGAAGGAGATCCGGTCTTTCAGCTCCGGAAAGAAGGAGATGAGCTGGTAATACTGGTTGCCGCTGGCGACAACGAATTCAATGTCGCGGGCTTTAAGCTGATCAAACTGTGCCTGGAAACGGTCACGATCGTACTGCTTGGCATCATCAAGGAAAGTTCCGTCCATATCGGTGACGATAACTTTAACGGTCATACTGTGCTCCTGGGTCACTGCGTTTTGAAACATTCTAATAACAAGGTGACGGGGAGCACAAATTTAATTTCATTCGAAAGTAAAAGCAAAACGGCAACCTGGGTTGCCGTTTTTAGTGTTTTCTCCCTCTCCCCGTGGGAGAGGGTCGGGGTGAGGGCATCAGCGTGCGCATTTCCCCTTAAGGGATACACCGTTACAGCGTATGCTCAGTACGGGCGATAATATCGTCCTGCGCATCAGGCGACAGGGCGGTGAAGAACGCCGAGTAGCCCGCCACGCGCACCACGAGATCGCGATACTGGTCAGGATGTTTCTTCGCTTCCAGCAGCGTTTCGCGCGAGACGATGTTGTACTGAATATGCCAGCCCTTATGCACCTCGAAGAAGGTGCGCAGCAGCACCATCAGCTTCTGGCGATCGCTGTCGTTTTCCAGCGTCGACGGGTTCAGCTTCTGGTTAAGCAGCACGCCGCCGAGAATCGCTTCCGTCGGCAGTTTACCCACCGAGCCAATTACCGCCGTCGGGCCGAGGTGGTCCGTACCGGAGGCCGGGCTTGCCCCTTCCGCCAGCGGGGTGTGCGCCTTACGTCCGTCCGGGGTGGCCATCGTTGCCGCACCAAACGGCACGTTTGCAGAGATGGAAGAGGTGCCCGCGTAGTAGTTACCGCCAATCGGGCCGCGGCCGTAGCGCGGGTTGTGGTACTGCTTCAGCTCTTCGATGTAGGTCTGATAGGCGCGCGTCAGCAGCATGTCCACGCTGTCGTCGTCGTTGCCGTACTTCGGCGCGCCGTTGATCAGACGCTGGCGCAGCTGCTCGTGGGTCAGCCCGTCGAAGTCATCCGCCAGCGCCGCCGCCAGCTGCTGTTGACCAATAGTGCCCTGTTCGAACACCAGCTTCTTCACCGCCGCCAGGCTGTTGCCGAGGTTGGCGATGCCCACCTGCAGGCCGGAGACCCAGTCGTACTTCGCGCCGCCCTGCTTGATGCTTTTCGCGCGCTCGATGCAGTCGTCCACCAGCGCCGAGCAGAGAATATCGTGGACGTTCTCTTCCAGCATGGTGTCCACCACGTACTCAATCTCGATGGATTTGCGGGTGTAGTAGCGGATCTGGCTGTCCCACGCCGCCATTACTTCGTCGAAGTTGTCGAAGTTACCGGCGGAGAGCGCTTTTTCCTGCGGCAGGAATACATTGCCGCTGGTGGCGTCGCGCCCGCCTTCCAGCGCCGCCAGCATCACGCGGGCGAAGTTGATAAAGCTCATGCCTGTGCAGCGGTAGCCCCACTTGCCGCCCACCGCGGTTTCGATACAGCCGATGGCCGCGTAGTCGTAGGCGTCGTCTCGTTCAACGCCGAGCTTGATGAATTCCGGAATGACGATTTCATCGTTGTTGAACGCGGGCATGCCGAAGCCGCAGCGGATCACCTGCACGCAGGCGTCGAGGAAGTCGTTGCTCATGCCCGCGTGGTAGCGCACGCTCAGGTTCGGCTGGGTGGAACGCAGGCGACCGCAGGATTCCAGAATCGCGTAGGAGAGCGGGTTCACCGCGTCCATCGGCTCACCGTTGACCAGCTTCTGGCCGCCGATGGTGACGTTCTGGTACAGCGGGCTACCGGCGGAAGCCTTGGAGTGCGAGCCGGAGCGGATCTTGTTCACTTCGAGCAGCTTCAGCCAGCAGCTGTGCAGCAGCTCGATGGCGTGTTCGCGATCCAGGCTCTGGTTCAGCTCCACGTCGCGGCGGTAGTACGGATAGAGATACTGGTCCATACGCGCGAAGGAGACGGAGTGGCCGTTGGACTCAATCTGCAGGATCAGCTGAATGAAGTAGCACAGCTGCAGCGCCTGCCAGAAGGTTTTTGGCGGCTCGTGGGCAATCACGTCGCAATTTTCCGCCATCGCCAGCAGCTCGTCGCGGCGGCTTTCGCGGGTTTCGGTGGACGCCATTTCACGCGCCAGATCGGCAAAGCGTTTGATGTGCAGGCTCACCGCTTCCAGCACGATATCGATCGCTTTCAGGAACTGGTCGCCGTGCAGGTCTTCCAGCACCGTCAGGTTGATGCGCGAGCGGCGCTCGGCCACTTTGGCGCGCAGGCCGTCGAGGCCTTTCTCCAGCACCAGCGGGAAGTTCACCGCCAGGTGCGCGTCGCCGGAGGTCATGTTGCCTTCGGCTTTGATAATGCCGGTTTCCAGCAGGCCTTTCTGCTCGTCGGTGAACATGCCGTAACAGCGATCCTGCACCGTCTGGCCGCGCCACCACGGGCAGATCTCATGCAGCACGCGCTTGTTCTCTTCGCTCACCGCAAAGCCCGCGCCCGGGCGGTCCGCCAGATCGTCGATCTCTTTCTCAATCCAGGAGACGGTATATTCCGGGAAAATCGGCGCGGCGCGCACTTCGCTTGCCTGGTTACCGATAATCAGCTCGTCGTGTTTGATCCAGATGGTGCGTTCCGCCAGGTGATGCGCCAGCGCCAGAGCGCGGCGTACCGGGATCGGCTTGTCCATGTGCTGCTGGTACATTTCGGTGTAATGCTGTGCGCGCTCGGTACAGACCGGCGGCTTGACAATATGCACCAGCGCCGTTTTGTGCGCCTTAATGCGCTCGCTGAGGGTGTTGAGATTCAGGGTTGTCATAGGTTTATCCTCGTAAGGTCGCGGTTAACCCTTTCTGGCAGGCGTACTGCTGCGCGAAGTCCAGCAGGGCAGGGTTATCCAGCGGTTTGTCAGGGGCAGAGTAGGGTTGGCCGAGCAGGGTGTATTTGTTCATGCCCAGCGTGTGATACGGCAGAAAATGAATATCCTCGACGCCGAGTTCGTCGGCGGCGAAGTTGGTAATGGCGGTTATGGACGCTTCATCGGCGTTAAAGCCCTGGATCAGCGGCACGCGGATGGTGATTTTTTTCCCGGCCGCGGCAAGGCGTTTCAGGTTATTCAGGATCCGCTTGGCCGAACCGTCCGTCCACTGTTTGAACACGTCACCGTCGACGTGCTTCAGGTCGGCGAGGAACAGATCGACGTAGGGTAATGACGGCTCGATGTAGTGCCACGGCACGTGAAGGCAGGTTTCGACGGCGGTGTGGATCCCCTGTTCGTGGCTGGCTTTAAACAGGGCGTGCGCCAGCTCAGGGTTCATAAACGGCTCGCCGCCGGAGAGGGTGATCCCGCCGCCGCTGCGGTCGTAGAAGGGTTTGTCGCGCAGTACGGTCGCCATGATCTCCTCGACCTGCTGTTCTTCACCGCAGACGGTCAGCGCCTGCGTCGGGCAGCAGTCGGTAAGGGCAGCGAGCGTGGCTTCGTCAAGCTTCTCACGATGGATGACCAGCCCGTTCAGCGCGCGTTCGATGCAGCCCGGCGCCGCCTGCTGGCACAGGTCGCAGCCGTCCAGGCACAGGCGCGCATCAAACAGCACGTCCCGGCTGCGGGAGCGGCTTTCCGGGTTCTGGCACCAGCGACAGCCCAGCGAGCAGCCTTTCAGGAACACCACGGTTCGAATACCGGGGCCATCGTGGGTAGAGTAACGCTGAATATTGAAGATCATGATCTCGCCTCTCATATTGCATATGAAGATTAAATTACTTTCGAATGAAAGTTATCTTGATGCAGGTCAACTACTGAGCAGGTTTTGTCGTGATAGGGTAAGTACAGGCTAAATTTGAGGGTGACATCATGGAACTTTATCTCGACACATCTGACGTTGCGGCAGTCAAAAAGCTGGCGCGTATCTTCCCGCTGGCGGGCGTGACCACCAACCCAAGCATTGTGGCGGCAGGTAAAACGCCGCTGGACGAGCTGCTGCCGGAGCTGCACGACGCGCTGGGCGGCAAAGGCCGTCTTTTCGCTCAGGTGATGGCGACCACCGCCGAAGGGATGGTGGAGGACGCGCGTAAGCTGCGCGCCATCATTAACGACCTGGTGGTAAAAGTGCCGGTGACCGCAGAAGGGCTGGCGGCAATCAAGATGCTGAAAGCGGAAGGGATCCCGACGCTGGGCACGGCGGTGTACGGCGCCGCGCAGGGGATGCTCTCCGCGCTGGCGGGGGCGGAGTATGTGGCCCCTTATGTTAACCGCGTGGACGCGCAGGGCGGGGACGGGATCCAGACCGTGGTTGAACTGCAACAGCTGCTGGCATTGCACGCCCCGCAGTCAAAGGTGCTGGCCGCGAGCTTTAAAACGCCGCGTCAGGCGCTGGACTGCCTGCTGGCAGGCTGCGAGTCCATCACGCTGCCGCTGGACGTGGCGCAGCAATTTATTACCTCTCCGGCCGTGGATGCGGCGATCGTGAAGTTTGAGCAGGACTGGCAGGGGGCGTTTGGACGGACGTCGATTTGACGGGTGCGGCCTGATGCCCTCACCCCAACCCTCTCCCACAGGGAGAGGGAGCAAACACTAAAACGGCAACCTGAAGGTTGCCGTTTGCTTTAACCTCCGCAAACCTCACACCCCGGGTTACGCATCAGCTTCATCTCGCGGAACTGGCAGGTCATCGCGTCATACATCACGATTTTCCCCGCGGCAGGCGTGCCGTAGTGCGCCAGGACTTTGATCGCTTCCATCGCCTGCAGGGAACCAATCACGCCGACAAGCGGCGCCATCACGCCCGCCTCAACGCAGGTCAGGGCGTTCTCGCCGAACAGACGGCTCAGGCAGCGGTAGCAGGGTTCACCTTCCGCGTACGTGAAGACGCTGATTTGCCCCTCCATGCGGATCGCCGCGCCGGAGACCAGCGGGATTTTGTGGGCGAAACAGCCCGCGTTAAGCTGGTTACGGACGGCGACGTTATCGGTGCAGTCGAGCACCAGGTCGTGCTGCGCAATCTGCGCCGACAGCGCGTCGTCATCCAGCATCGCGTCAATCAGGGTGAACTGAACGTTGGGGTTGATGCGCGCCAGCGCCGAGCGGGCGGAGTCCACTTTAGGCTGTCCAACCGTCGCGTCGCTGTGCAGCGTCTGGCGCTGCAGGTTAGACACCGATACGGTATCGAAATCCAGCAGTGTCATCCTGCCCACGCCCGCCGCCGCAAGATACTGTGCGGCGGCGCAGCCCAGACCGCCCAGGCCGACAACCAGGATGCTTGCTGCTTTAAGCGCTTCTTGGCCCTCGAAGTCAAACCCGCGCAGCACAATCTGGCGGTTGTAGCGCATCATCTCCGGGTCGCTCAGCTCCACCGTCATGTCAGCCTCCGAACAGGTGGTTAAAGCGCTCTACCTCAACCCACTCGCCTGCTTCCACATTGCCGCGCTCGCGCTCCAGGACGATAAAGCAGTTGCCCTGGCTAAAGGAGCTGAAAATGTGCGAGCCCTGATGGCCGGTGGTGCTCACTTCGAGCTCGCCGTCCGCGTTGCGCGCCAGAATGCCGCGCTGGAAATCGAGGCGGCCCGGTGATTTTTTCAGGCGCGTGGCGGCGCGCACGCGCTGGCGTTCAGGCAGCGGGCTGGCGCTGTTGCCGGAAAGCTTCGCCAGCAGCGGGATCGCCAGCTGGTAGAAGGTGAGTGCCGCCGAGACCGGATTACCCGGCAGGCCACAGAACCAGCTGTGTTGCAGCTTGCCAAACGCGAACGGTTTGCCCGGCTTGATAGCCAGCTTCCAGAAGGCGATCTCGCCCAGTTCTTCAAGGATGGTTTTGGTGTAATCCGCTTCGCCCACGGAGACGCCGCCGGAGCTGATGACCACGTCGGCGGCGTTATCCGCCTCGATAAACGCGGCGCGCAGTTTTTCCGGATCGTCAGGAATAATGCCGAGGTTAATCACCTCGCAGCCCAGCTGCTCCAGCATCAGGTGTACCGCCAGGCGGTTGGTGTCGTAAATCTGGCCGTCCTGCAGCGGCTGGCCCGGAAGCTGCAGCTCGTCGCCGGTGGAGAAAACGGCGACGCGCACTTTACGGATAACGTCGATTTCAGCAACGCCGAGCGAGGCCAGCACCGGCAGTTCACCTGCCGTCAGCTTCTGTCCGGCGGCAAAGACCGTTGCGCCAAGGGTGATATCTTCACCCGTGCGGCGGATGTTCTGGCCCGCTTTAACGTTCGCGGTAAAACGCACGCCGTCGTCGGTCTGTTCTGTCTCTTCCTGCATCACCACGGCGTCGCAGCCGGCCGGAACCGGCGCGCCGGTCATGATGCGCACGCAGGTGCCCGCAGGCCATTCACCGCTAAACGGCTGGCCCGCAAAGGCTTTACCCGCCACCGGCAGGGCGTTACCCGTCTGGAGATCCGCCAGGCGTACCGCGTAACCGTCCATCGCGGAATTATCAAACCCAGGCACGTTAAGCGGAGAGACGATATCGCGCGCGGCAATACGGCCAAAACAGCGCACGAGGGGCAGCGTCTCAACGTCATGCAGCGGGGAAACTCGGTCAAGCATCTGCGTGAGTGCCGTCTCAAGCGGCATCAGTCCGGCGGTAAAATCCATGGTGGGCTCCTGCGGAGTAACAACGAAAGCGCTCATTATGGCAGAAAAGTGCGGCTAACTGTATGACCCGATGGGTGTACGCTTTACATCACAGTTACGTCTTTCTATATTCAAAAATCATCTGAAGTTTCATCGACGATAATGATATTTATAGAAAAAGCCGCAAATCAGGCTAACGGGTGATGCGAATGGTTAATGCGGTAATCGCAATTCATGGTGGCGCCGGGGCAATCACCCGAGCACAGCTCAGTCCCGAGCAGGAAAAGCGCTATATCGACGCGCTGTACGCCATTGTGGAAACGGGCCAGAAAATGCTGGAGGCGGGCGAAAGCGCGCTGGACGTGGTCACCGAGGCGGTGCGCCTGCTGGAAGAGTGCCCGTTATTTAATGCGGGGATCGGTTCGGTCTTTACCCGGGATGAAACGCACGAGCTGGATGCCTGCGTGATGGACGGCGTCACCCTGAAAGCGGGCGCCGTGGCGGGCGTGAGTCATCTGCGCAATCCGGTGCTGGCCGCGCGTCTGGTGATGGAAGCGAGTCCGCACGTGCTGCTGACGGGGGCCGGGGCGGAGGCGTTTGCTTTCGAGCACGGGATGGAGCCGGTATCACCGGATCTGTTTTCCACAGAATCGCGCTATCAGCAGCTGCTGGAAGCCCGTTCGGCGGGCATGATGCAGCTTGACCACAGTGCGCCGCTGGATGAAACCACCAAAATGGGCACGGTCGGCGCGGTGGCGCTGGATAAGGCCGGGAACCTCGCGGCGGCGACCTCCACGGGCGGGATGACCAACAAGCTGCCCGGGCGCGTCGGCGATAGCCCGCTGCCGGGCGCCGGCTGTTATGCCAATAACGCGACGGCGGCGGTGTCGTGTACCGGAACCGGAGAAGTGTTTATCCGCGCCCTCGCGGCCTACGACATCACCGCGCTGATGGATTACGGCGGCTTAAGCCTCAGCGAAGCCTGCGAGCGCGTGGTGATGGAGAAACTGCCCGCCCTGGGCGGCGTCGGCGGGCTCATTGCGGTGGATCGTGAGGGCAACGTGGCGTTGCCGTTCAACAGCGAAGGCATGTATCGCGCCTGGGGCTATGCCGGTGATGAACCGAGCACGGGCATCTATCGTGAATAAGGGGGCAGCGCGTGCCGCACAGTGAAGAACTGGACAACCGCGAAGTGCTGGCTGTCCATCAGCTCAATATTGCGTTTCAGGAAGAGCGGCAGTTCATCCCCGCAGTACAGAATTTATCGTTCACGCTCAGGCGCGGCGAGACGCTGGCGATTGTTGGCGAGTCCGGCTCCGGTAAATCGGTCAGCGCGCTGGCGCTGATGCGCCTGCTGGAACAGACGGGCGGGCAAATCAGCAGTGAGAAAATGCTTCTGCGCCGCCGCAACCGTCAGGTCATCGATTTAAATGAGCTGAGCGGTTCGCAGATGCAGGGCGTGCGCGGGGCGGACATTGCGATGATCTTCCAGGAGCCGATGACCTCCCTGAACCCGGTTTTCCCGGTCGGGGAACAAATCGCCGAGTCCATCCGCCTGCATCAGGGGCTGAGCGGCGATGAAGCGCTCAAAGAGGCCCGGCGGATGCTGGAGCTGGTGCGCATTCCGGAGGCGCAGGCCATTCTGGGTCGCTACCCGCATCAGCTTTCCGGCGGCATGCGCCAGCGCGTGATGATTGCCATGGCGCTCTCCTGCCGTCCGGCGGTGCTGATTGCCGACGAGCCGACGACGGCGCTGGACGTGACGATTCAGGCGCAGATCCTGCAGCTCATCAAAGTGCTGCAGCAGGAGATGGAGATGGGGGTGATTTTTATCACCCACGATATGGGCGTGGTCGCCGATATCGCCGATCGGGTGCTGGTGATGCACAAGGGCAGCGCGGTGGAAACCGGCCCGGTTGAGCAGATTTTTCACGCGCCCGTGCATCCTTACACCAAAGCGCTGCTGGCGGCGGTTCCGCGCCTGGGGGCGATGAACGGCAGCGATTTGCCGCGCCGTTTCCCCCTGATTTCTCTCGAGGCGTCTGAGCAGCAGGAGGATGAGCGCGAGCAGGACACCGTGGTGCCGGGTAAGCCCATTCTGGAAGTGCGCGATCTGGTCACCCGTTTTCCGCTGCGCAGCGGAGTGTTGAACCGCGTTAAGCGCGAAGTGCACGCGGTGGAAAACGTCAGTTTCGATCTCTGGCCGGGCGAAACGCTGGCGCTGGTGGGGGAGTCCGGCTGCGGTAAATCCACCACCGGGCGCGCGTTGCTCCGTCTGGTGGAGTCACAGGAAGGCAGCATTACCTTTAACGGTGAGCGCATTGATACCCTTCCGGACAGCAGGCTGCAGGCGGTGCGGCGGGATATTCAGTTTATTTTCCAGGATCCGTATGCCTCCCTCGATCCGCGCCATACGGTGGGGTATTCGATCATGGAGCCGCTGCGGGTGCATAACCTGCTCGACGGCGAAGCGGCACAGCGTCGCGTGGCCTGGCTGCTGGAGCGCGTCGGCCTGAAGCCGGAGCACGCCTGGCGTTATCCGCACGAGTTTTCCGGTGGACAGCGGCAGCGTATCTGCATCGCCCGCGCGCTGGCGCTAAACCCGAAAGTGGTGATTGCCGATGAGTCCGTTTCGGCGCTGGATGTCTCTATTCGGGCGCAAATCATCAACTTACTGCTGGATTTACAGCGGGATATGGGCATTGCCTTCCTGTTTATCTCGCACGATATGGCCGTGGTCGAGCGCATCAGCCATCGCGTGGCAGTGATGTTTATGGGGCAGATCGTGGAGATTGGGCCGCGAAGGGCGGTGTTTGAAAACCCGCAGCACCCGTACACCCGCAAGCTTATCGCGGCGGTACCGGTTGCCGATCCCGCGCATCGTCACGGCCAGCGCGTGCTGCTGCAGGATGAAATGCCGAGCAATATTCATAAACGCGGCGAGGCCGTGGAGCGCGTGACGCTGCGCGAGGTCGGGCCGGGTCATTTCGTCGCTCCCCCGCGTCAGGACAACGCTTTTTCGCGGTTATAACTTACAACAGGCAGGAGAACACAATGGTTACATTTGTAGCGCGTAGATGGTTGTTAGCCGCGAGCGTGACGGCAGCCCTGGCCGCTGCCCCCGCGTTCGCTGCCAAAGATGTGGTGGTTGCCGTCGGCTCTAATTTCACCACGCTCGATCCGTATGACGCCAACGACACGCTCTCTCAGGCGGTGGCGAAATCGTTCTATCAGGGCCTGTTTGGCCTCGATAAAGAGATGAAGCTCAAAAACGTGCTGGCGGAGGGGTACACCGTATCCGAGGACGGGCTGGTGTATACCATCAAGCTCAGGACCGGCGTGAAGTTCCAGGACGGGACAGACTTCAATGCGGAGGCGGTGAAGGTTAACCTGGACCGCGCCAGCAATCCGGAAAATAGCCTCAAGCGCTATAACCTGTATAAAAATATCGCCAGCACCGAGGTGGTCGACCCGGCGACGGTCAAAATCACCCTGAAAGAGCCGTTCTCCGCGTTTATCAATATTCTGGCGCATCCGGCAACGGCGATGATTTCCCCTGCCGCGCTGAAGAAATACGGTAAGGAGATCGGCTTCCACCCTGTTGGCACCGGCCCTTACGAACTGCTCTCCTGGAACCAGACCGATTTTGTGAAGGTGAAGAAATTCGCCGGATACTGGCAGCAGGGGCTGCCGAAGCTCGACACCATCACCTGGCGCCCGGTGGTGGACAACAACACCCGCGCGGCGATGCTGCAAACCGGCGAGGCGCAGTTTGCCTTCCCGATCCCGTACGAGCAGGCCGCCATTTTGCAGAAAAACAGCAAGCTGGAGCTGGTCGCCAGCCCGTCGATCATGCAGCGCTACATCAGCATGAACGTCACGCAAAAGCCGTTCGATAACCCGAAGGTGCGTGAAGCCATCAACTACGCCATTAACCGTCAGGCGCTTGTGAAGGTCGCCTTTGCCGGCTATGCCACTCCGGCCACCGGCGTGCTGCCGCCGGCGATCGCCTACGCGCAAAGCTATCAGCCGTGGCCGTACGATCCGGCCAAAGCGCGCGAGCTGCTGAAAGAGGCGGGCTTCCCGAACGGTTTCAGCACCACTCTGTGGTCCTCGCATAATCACAGTACCGCCCAGAAGGTGCTGCAGTTTACCCAGCAGCAGCTGGCGCAGGTCGGCATTAAGGCGCAGGTGACCGCGATGGATGCCGGACAGCGTGCGGCAGAAGTGGAGGGGAAAGGGCAGAAAGAGAGCGGGGTGCGGATGTTCTATACCGGTTGGACGGCTTCGACCGGTGAAGCCGACTGGGCGCTGTCGCCGCTGTTTGCCTCGCAGAACTGGCCGCCAACCCTGTTCAACACCGCGTTTTACAGCAACCCGCAGGTGGACAAAGACCTGGCCGATGCCCTGAAAACCACCAAACCGGAAGAGAAGGCCCGCCTCTACAAAGACGCGCAGGATATTATCTGGAAAGAGTCACCGTGGGTGCCGCTGGTGGTGGAGAAACTGGTGTCAGCCCATAACAAAGCGTTGACCGGCTTCTACATCATGCCGGACACCGGCTTTAGCTTTGACGATGCGGATTTAAAATAAACCTCATGCTGAATTATGTTTGTAAACGCCTGCTGGGGCTTATTCCGACGCTGCTGATTGTGGCGGTCCTGGTGTTTCTGTTTGTCCATATGCTGCCGGGCGATCCGGCGCGTCTGGTTGCCGGGCCTGAAGCGGATGCCACCGTCATTGACCTGGTGCGTAAGCAGCTTGGTCTCGACCAGCCGCTGTATATGCAGTTCATCCATTATATCTGCAACGTTCTGCAAGGCGATTTTGGTATCTCGATGGTGTCGCGCCGTCCGGTGTCGGAGGAGATTGCCAGCCGCTTTATGCCGACGTTCTGGTTAACGATAGCCAGCATGAGCTGGGCGGTCGTGTTTGGGCTTGGCGCCGGGATTATCGCGGCCGTCTGGCGCAACCGCTGGCCCGACAAGCTCGGCATGGCGCTGGCGGTGACCGGCATCTCCTTCCCAGCGTTCGCGCTGGGGATGCTGCTGATGCAGATCTTCTCCGTCGAACTGGGCTGGCTGCCGACCGTCGGGGCCGATACCTGGAAGCATTACATCCTGCCTTCCATGACGCTGGGCGCTGCCGTTTCGGCGGTAATGGCCCGCTTTACCCGCGCCTCGTTCGTTGACGTGCTGAGCGAAGATTATATTCGCACCGCGCGGGCGAAAGGGGTCAGCGAGAAGTGGGTCATTCTCAAGCACGGCTTTCGTAATGCGATGATCCCGGTGGTGACGATGATGGGGCTGCAGTTTGGCTTTCTGCTCGGCGGCTCGATCGTCGTGGAAAAGGTCTTCAACTGGCCGGGGCTGGGACGCCTGCTTGTTGATTCCGTCGAGATGCGCGACTACCCGGTGATTCAGGCGGAAGTCCTGCTTTTCTCGCTGGAGTTTATTCTTATCAACTTAGTGGTGGACGTGCTCTACGCCGCCATTAACCCGGCTATCAGGTACAAGTAAGATGCGATTGTTAAACTGGCGACGTCAGGCCGTTTTAAACGCGATGCCGGGGCTAAAACCGGACCACGTCCGCACCCCGTGGTCTGAATTTTGGCGGCGTTTTCGCCGCCAGCCGGTCGCGATGACCGCGGGGCTGTTTGTGCTGCTGCTTATTGCGGTGGCGGTGATTGCGCCGTGGGTGGCGCCGTTTGATGCGGAAAACTATTTTGACTACGACCGCCTGAACGACGGACCGTCGATGCTGCACTGGTTCGGCGTGGACTCCCTCGGGCGCGATATCTTTAGCCGCGTGCTTGTCGGGGCGCAAATCTCGCTTGCCGCCGGGGTGTTCGCGGTGCTGATTGGTGCGGCCATCGGCACCGTGCTGGGCCTCGTTGCCGGATATTACGAAGGCTGGTGGGATCGCATCATCATGCGCATCTGCGACGTGCTGTTTGCTTTCCCCGGCATTTTGCTGGCGATTGCCGTGGTAGCGATCATGGGCAGCGGCATGGCGAACGTCATCATTGCGGTCGCGGTCTTTTCGATTCCGGCCTTTGCCCGTCTGGTGCGCGGCAACACGCTGGTGCTGAAACAGCAGACCTTTATCGAATCCGCCCGCAGCATGGGGGCCAGCGATGCCACCATCCTGTTCAGCCATATTCTGCCGGGTACGGTGTCGTCCATCGTGGTCTATTTCACCATGCGTATCGGCGTGTCGATTATCTCGGCGGCCAGCCTGTCGTTTCTGGGGTTAGGGGCGCAGCCTCCAACGCCGGAGTGGGGCGCGATGCTGAACGAGGCGAGGGCGGATATGGTGATTGCGCCGCACGTGGCGATCTTCCCGAGTCTGGCGATTTTTCTGACCGTGCTGGCGTTTAACCTGCTGGGTGACGGGCTGCGCGACGCGCTGGATCCGAGGATTAAGGGGTAGGTTTATTGCCCCTCACCCTAACCCTCTCCCCGGAGGGGAGAGGGGACTGCTCGGTGCGGTTTTCCCCCTCGCCCCTTTGGGATGAGGGCCGGGGTGAGGGGAATGTAATTAAACCCGGCTACCCCACAGGTCATACTCGTCCGCGTTTTCAACCTTCACGCGAATAATATCACCCGGCTTAACGTTGGTTTCGCCGTTCAGGTACACCGCGCCGTCGATCTCAGGGGCGTCCGCCATGCTGCGGCCAATCGCGCCTTCTTCGTCCACTTCGTCAACGATGACCATGATCTCGCGGCCTACTTTTTCCTGCAGACGCTCGGCAGAGATCTGCTGCTGCAGCTGCATGAAGCGGTTCCAGCGCTCTTCTTTCACCTCTTCCGGCACCTGGTCCGCCAGCTCGTTGGCGGTTGCGCCTTCTACCGGGCTGTACTTGAAGCAGCCTACGCGGTCCAGTCGCGCTTCTTTCAGGAAGTCGAGCAGCATCTGGAAGTCTTCTTCGGTTTCACCCGGGAAGCCGACGATGAAGGTGGAGCGCAGGGTCAGATCCGGACAGATCTCGCGCCACTGCTTGATGCGCGCCAGCTGGCGATCAACGGAGCCAGGACGCTTCATCAGCTTCAGGATACGCGGGCTGGCGTGCTGCAGCGGGATATCCAGGTACGGCAGAATTTTGCCTTCCGCCATCAGCGGGATCACATCGTCAACGTGCGGGTACGGATAGACGTAGTGCAGACGCGTCCAGATACCGAGCTTGGACAGCTGCTCGCACAGGCCGACCATGCTGGTTTTCACCGGCTCGCCGTTGTGGAAACCGGAGCGGTGCTTAACGTCCACGCCGTAAGCTGAGGTGTCCTGGGAGATGACCAGGAGCTCCTTCACGCCCGCGTCGGCCAGACGTTTAGCTTCCGCCAGCACTTCGCCAATCGGACGGCTCACCAGATCGCCACGCATGGACGGGATGATGCAGAAGGTGCAGCGATGGTTGCAGCCTTCGGAAATTTTTAAGTAAGCATAGTGGCGCGGCGTCAGCTTCACGCCCTGCTCTGGCACCAGGCTCAGGAACGGGTTGTGCTTTGGTTTTGGCACGTAGTGATGAACATGTTCCAGCACCTGCTCGTAGCTGTGCGGGCCGGTGATCTCCAGCACCTTCGGGTGCACTTCGCGGATCTGGTCTTCTTTCGCGCCCAGACAGCCGGTAACAATCACTTTGCCGTTTTCCGTCAGGGCTTCACCGATGGCTTCCAGTGACTCCTGAACCGCGCTGTCGATAAATCCGCAGGTGTTCACGATCACCATATCGGCGTTGTCGTAGCTTGGCACCACGTCATAGCCCTCGGTGCGCAGTTCGGTCAGGATGCGTTCGGAATCCACGAGGTTTTTCGGGCAGCCCAGGGAAACGAAGCCGATTTTCGGCTGGTGCGTAACATTGCTCATAGGTTAAAAATTCATCAATTATGGAGTTATCAGGGCGGGATTTTACAGCGTATCGCGGGGGATTTATACACTCTTTGCAAGGCGGATGACTCGGGCAGACGTTGTAACATTGTAAATAATGTTAATCAGTTAATAAAAATTGATCCCAGGCATTAAACTGTACAAAAAATGAACTTATCCTGACTATGCACAATGGCTGACAGAGGAGGAAAGAGCATGACCGTTGACAGACTAAAACGCGATCTGCTTAACAAGCTGATCAACGCCCGAATCGACCTCGCCGCGTACCTGCAGTTGAGGAAGGCGAAAGGGTATATGTCAGTCAGCGAAAGCGAACATCTGCGTGATAACCTGTTTGAACTTTGCAATTTCATGCGTGAAAAAGCACCGACCCTGAAGGCGAAATACGGCGAAAGTGAGCTGATCGCCCTGCGCCGCGCCGCTGAGGTGCTCTCCATCGCTGGGGTATGTTTGATGAATGGACGCCACGACTGCCCGAATTTTATCGCTGTTAACGCGGAGAAGCTTGAAAACTGCCTGACCACGCTCTCTCTATGCATCATGTGCCTGAACGAGCACGAGAAGCTTGAACAGCACTGAGCCCAGGGGGAGGCAACTCCCCCTTCTGATTAAGCTTTTGTAAAAGTGGTAACGCGCCCGGATGCAGTGGCTAACCTTTAAGCCATATGCCGATAAAGGAGCGCGTTATGCCTCGATCCTCGCTAATTTTCCTGCCTGCGTTGTTCATTCCGTTTTCGCTTCTTGCCGCGCCAGAGACGGTCAAGGTTGAGGTGCTGCAAAATAAACTCGATCACCCCTGGTCCCTGGCGTTTCTGCCGGACAATAAAGGCCTATTGGTGACCCTGAAGGACGGCCAGCTCAAACGCTGGCAGGCCGGAAAAGGGCTATCCGATCCGATTGTCGGCGTGCCGAAGGTCTGGGCAAACGGTCAGGGAGGATTGCTGGACGCGGTCCTGGCCCCGGATTTTGAAAAATCGCGCCGCATCTGGCTGAGCTTCGCCGAAGCAGGGAGTGACGGCAAAGCCGGAACGGCGGTGGGCTATGGCCGATTGAGCGACGATCTGACGCGCATTGAAGCCTTCCAGGTGGTGTTCCGCCAGATGCCGAAACTCTCCACCGGAAACCATTTTGGTGGGCGACTGGTGTTCGACGGCAAAGGCGCGCTCTTTATTGGACTCGGCGAGAACAACCAGCGTCCGACGGCGCAGGATCTGGATAAATTGCAGGGTAAAGTGGTGCGCCTCACCGAAGACGGGAAAGTGCCGCCGGATAACCCCTTTGTGAATACCCCCGGCGCGCGACCCGAAATCTGGTCCTACGGTATTCGCAATCCGCAGGGGATGGCGATGAATCCATGGAGCGACGCGCTGTGGCTGAACGAGCACGGCCCGCGCGGCGGGGATGAGATCAACATCCCGGAGAAAGGAAAGAACTACGGCTGGCCGCTGGCGACGCACGGCATTAACTACAGCGGTCTGAAAATCCCGGAAGCCAAAGGCGAGCACGTTGAGGGAACCGAAAAACCGCTGTTCGTCTGGAAAGTGTCACCTGCCGTGAGCGGCATGGCGTTCTACAACAGCGACGTTTTCCCGCAGTGGAAAAACAAGCTGTTTATCGGCGCGCTGAAGGAAAAGGACGTTATCGTGCTGAGCGTGGACGGCAATAAGGTGACGGAGGACGGGCGAATTCTGGGCGATCGGGATAAACGTATTCGCGATGTGCGGGTGGGGCCGGACGGCTATTTATATGTGCTGACCGACGAGACGGACGGGCAGCTGTTAAAAGTCAGCCCGTCCGGTGCGTAATCAGGTGACCGGGATCATCACCACGTTGCGGTACGCCGGGCGATCGCTCAGCTGTTTTAGCCAGCGCTCAAGATGAGGGCGCGGCGTCCACTTCAGGCCCATATTGGTCAGGTTCCAGACGAACGGCGCCACGGCGATATCGCCCACGCCGAACGCCTCACCGGAGAACCAGGCGTGCTTCGCCAGTTCTTCATCCATCATCGCAAACAGGTTTTCGCAGGCGTCCTGGGCGGCATGAATGGCGGGATAGTCGCGTTCGGCTTCCGGCGTACGGATAAGCCCCATCAGGATCACGCGGTGGGTGGGGGAAAGCGTCTGGTTCGCCCAGTCCATCCACTTTTCGCCCTGAGCGCGACGGGCCGGGCTTTCTACCCACAGGCGGCCCTGACCGTACTGGGCGGCGAGGTAGCGGACAATGGTGTTGGACTCCCAAAGCGTCGCGTCGGTTTCATCATCGCGCAGCAGCGGCACCAGGCCGTTCGGGTTCATGGCCAGATAGTCGGCCTCTTTGTTCACGCCGAACGACATGCCGGCCATGATTTGATTGAACGGTAAATCCAGCTCCTCGAGCGTCCAGAGCACTTTCTTAACGTTGGTCGAGTTGTTCCTGCCCCAAAGCGTAATCATATTTACTCCTGATGAGATGTGAATCCGGGTCAGCTTTCGCCATGGTGAGATAAACCTAACAATTACGCAACAGAAGACAAAAAAATCGTCTGAATCAAAGCGTATCTGAATGTTATTGCATAAACTTTAATAACTTTACCCTCGTTGGGTTTCTTTAACCGTTTTAGTGCGCTATTACTCATCGCTTCTTGCGACACGGTGATGTGACGTAATTTTTGAATGGACACTCGGGTGGCATTTATGACGCGTAAAATGACTTCTCTGCGCAGCCTTGCGACAGGCTCTGCGCTCCTTTTCCTGTTTGCACCAACTCTCTATGCAGCTGAACAGGCTGCACCCGAAGCGCCGCCTGTGGATGCGCGCGCCTGGATCCTGATGGATTATTCCAGCGGTAAAGTGCTGGCGGAAGGGAATGCGGATGAGAAACTCGATCCGGCAAGCCTGACCAAAATCATGACCAGCTACGTGGTCGGCCAGGCGCTGAAAGCGGGCAAGATCAAGCTGGACGATATGGTCACCATCGGGAAGGATGCCTGGGCCACCGGCAACCCGGCGCTGCGGGGCTCTTCCGTGATGTTCCTGAAGCCGGGGGATCAGGTCTCCGTT
The DNA here is from genome assembly GCF_003688535.1 of Enterobacter sp. WP_7_1. Lineage (NCBI taxonomy): Bacteria > Pseudomonadati > Pseudomonadota > Gammaproteobacteria > Enterobacterales > Enterobacteriaceae > Enterobacter > Enterobacter sp. WP_7_1. The sequence continues at coordinate 578,234 of NZ_REFK01000001.1, forward strand.
TCCGATCTGAACAAAGGGGTAATTATTCAGTCGGGAAATGATGCTTGCATCGCGCTGGCCGATTACGTTGCCGGCAGTCAAGATTCTTTCATTGGCTTGATGAATGGCTACGCGCAGAAACTGGGCTTAACCAACACCACGTTCAAAACGGTTCACGGTCTGGATTCGCCGGGACAGTTCAGTACCGCGCGCGACATGGCGCTGCTTGGGAAAGCGCTGATCCACGACGTGCCGGATGAATACGCCATCCATAAAGAGAAAGAGTTTACCTTCAATAAAATCCGCCAGCCGAACCGCAACCGCCTGCTGTGGAGCAGCAACGTTAACGTGGACGGGATGAAAACCGGCACTACGGCGGGCGCGGGCTATAACCTGGTGGCCTCCGCGACCCAGGGCGACATGCGCCTGATTTCGGTGGTGCTGGGCACCAAAACCGACCGTATTCGCTTTAATGAGTCAGAAAAACTGCTGACCTGGGGCTTCCGCTTCTATGAAACCGTGACGCCGATTAAACCGGATGCCACGTTCGTCAGCCAGCGCGTCTGGTTTGGCGACAAGAGTGAAGTCAATCTCGGGGCGGGTGAAGGCGGCTCGGTGACCATTCCGCGCGGTCAGCTGAAAAACCTGAAGGCCAGCTATACTCTGACCGACCCGCAGCTCACGGCGCCGCTGAAAAAAGGCCAGGTGGTCGGGACGATTGATTTCCAGCTAAACGGTAAGTCGATTGAACAGCGTCCGCTGATTGTAATGGAAGCGGTGGAAGAGGGCGGCTTCTTCAGCCGGATGTGGGATTTCGTGATGATGAAATTCCACGGATGGTTTGGCAGCTGGTTTAGCTAAACCTTATGGGTTTTCTCCCTCTCCCTGTGGGAGAGGGCCGGGGTGAGGGCATCAGGCCACACCCCTCTTAATACATCAACTTCACCTGCTGCGCCTTCGCGTGGGCCACAATCTCGTCGTCCGGGCGGCAGTCGCTGACGATGGCGTCAAACTGCGCCAGCTCGCCCATTCTTGCCGAACGTACCTTGCCAAACTTGCTGTGATCGACCACCAGCACATGATACTGCGCCGCGCTTAACGCCCAGTGTTTCACCGGCAGCTCTTCCAGGTTAAAGCAGGTCGCACCCTGACGCACGTTGACGCCTGCGGCGGAATAAAACGCGATATCCGGGCAGAGATTGCTGAGCGTGTCGTGCAGGTTAAGCGGCTTAAAGATGGCGTTGCTGGCGTGAAACTCGCCGCCGCAGAGAATAACCCGGCACTCGGGTTTCTCCTGAAGCGCCAGAAAGGTGTTCAGGGAGTAGCACACGGCGGTAAAAGGGATGCTGCTGTCGATGGCTTCGATAATCCACGGCGTGGTGGTTCCGCAGTCAAAAAACAACGTCTGGTGCGGCTGTACCAGTGAGGCCGCAAGCCGGGCGGCTTTGCGTTTCTCTTCCACCAGGCGCGTCTTCTGGTCGCTGATCAGGTAATGGCTGGCGCTACGCGGCTCAAGCACAATATACCCGCCCAACAGCACGACGGGCGCGCTTTCGCTGTTCAGATCCCGACGAATGGTCATCTCTGAGACGCCGAGGAGGTTGGCGGCTTCCTTAAGATGCAGCTTATCGCTGCGCTTCAGCGCCTGTAGCAGCTGAGCAATGCGGTCATCGCGACGTGTTTCCATAGTTCCTCGGGATAAAAAAGTGAACCCCCGCAGGGCGGGGGTTCAAGTGTAACCTGTCAGGTTGGGGTTAGTCACGTATCCAGCCTTTGCGGATCGGGATAGCGAAAATGGCGCGATAGAGCGAAGACAGCGTGCGGTAGAGCGCTTCACCGAAGAGGCTCCACAGGATAGCCGCGCTCACGCAGCCAATCAGCCCGACCAGGAAACCGCCCACCATATCCAGCGGCCAGTGAACGCCCAGGTAAACGCGAGACCAGGCGATTGCCAGGGCCGCCACCATCAGGACCGCACCGGACCACAGGCGATGCCAGAACAGGAAAGCCAGCGCGAAGGTGAAGATTACCGTACCGTGATCGCTCGGGAACGAGTCATCCGGCGCGTGGTGCAGGAAGGTATAGCCGACATGATCGACAAAAGGACGATCGTGCGGGAAGGCGTGACCCAGAATGTAGCTCAGCAGTACGCTTACCCCGAGCGCCATCGCCACTTTAATCACCAGCTGACGCTGCGCCTTCACCTGGCTGCGGGGCCCCCACAGCCAGAGAATCGCAGCCAGTGCAGGCACGATGCTGATCAGATCTTTTGCCAGAAAGGTGGCAAAATCGATCGTCCACTCAGGCGAGGCTGGCGTGGCGTTGATCAGATAAAACAGCTGATAATTCAGATTCTCTAACATAGCGTTATCACTCTTTAGCAAACCGGGTGGAAATGAGTCCGTAGACAACCACCTGGGAAAACCAGACCCACCACCCGGCCCACAGGTTGTGAGAGAAAAAATGCGCCCCGCGCATGACCTGGCCATAGCCCATCGCCAGACCTAACACCACGCCCAGCGCGACGAAGCACCAGGCGAGACGCGGACGCTCGCGCCAGAAGGCAAAAAACAGCCCCATCACCATAAAGCCGCTGGAGGCATGACCGCCGGGGAAACAGCGCCCCGGACCGCTGTCAGCAGGGACGGCGCTGAACAGGGGATAAGACATAGCCTTACCGCCATATTCCACCAGATCCCACGGGCAGCTGTGATGGCTCACGCTTTTCAGCACGCCTACCACCAGCGCGCCAACGCCCATCAGCAGCGCCGCCGTGACCAGCCTTGCGTTACGCTTGTAGGCGCCGTAAAACAGCGCCACGGCGCCTAAGGCGATGGCAATGTACTTCGCCAGACGGTGGTTCAGCAGATCCAGCAGGTGGTCCTTCTGCAGCGGGAAGCTCTGCGTTGCCGCGTCATACCAAAAGCCAGTGATCCACCTGTCGAGCGCTTCATTGCGCGATAGCCATGTAAACACCACGGCAAGGGCGATCAGTACGAAAAGCTGATAACCATAAAAGCGGGTCGGCAAGCGGTAAAGTCGTTTTGTCTTATTTGTCTGTAAGTTAGACAATTCTGAACGGCTGGAGGTGAGTGCCATAATTTGGGATCGTTGACGAGTAATCGGGCTATCATAAAACTGTCAACTTAAGGAAACCTTAAACGAAGACGATATGTGCTTTATTTCTGTTTATCCTCGATAAATCACTATCTCGGGCTGCGGCATTTCATTAAACTCGTCGCGATTTTGTCATTATAAAGAGATTGCATGTTAAACCGTTCTTCTTCTGGTTCACGTCTGGGTCGTCAGGCGTTGCTTTTCCCTCTGTGTCTGGTGCTCTACGAATTCTCTACCTATATCGGCAACGATATGATCCAGCCCGGTATGCTGGCCGTTGTGGCGCAGTACAACGCGGGAATTGAGTGGGTACCGACCTCCATGACCGCCTATCTGGCCGGCGGCATGTTTTTACAGTGGCTGTTAGGCCCGCTGTCGGATCGTATTGGCCGTCGTCCGGTGATGCTCACGGGCGTGGTGTGGTTTATCGTCACCTGTCTCGCCACGCTGCTGGCGCAAAACATTGAACAATTTACCCTGCTGCGCTTCCTGCAGGGGGTGAGTCTATGTTTTATCGGCGCCGTGGGGTATGCCGCCATTCAGGAGTCGTTTGAGGAGGCGGTGTGTATCAAGATTACCGCGCTGATGGCGAACGTGGCGCTGATCGCCCCCTTACTCGGGCCGCTGGTGGGTGCCGCGTGGGTGCACGTTGCGCCGTGGGAAGGGATGTTTGTGCTCTTTGCGCTTCTCGCCGCCTTCGCGTTCTTTGGCCTGCACCGGGCGATGCCGGAAACGGCCACCCGCATCGGCGAGAAACTCTCGCTGAAAGAGCTGGGTCGGGATTACAAAGAGGTGCTGAAGAATGGCCGCTTTGTGGCGGGCGCGCTGGCGACCGGGTTCGTTAGCCTGCCGCTGCTGGCGTGGATCGCGCAGTCGCCGGTCATTATCATCAGCGGTGAAAAGCTCAGCAGCTACGAGTATGGCCTGCTGCAGGTGCCGATCTTTGGCGCGCTGATTATCGGTAACCTGGTGCTGGCACGTTTGACGTCACGCCGGACCGTGCGTTCCCTGATTATCATGGGCGGCTGGCCGATTGCGGCAGGGCTGATTCTGGCTGCGGTGGCGACCGTCGCGTCATCCCACGCCTATCTGTGGATGACGGCGGGTCTCAGCCTCTATGCCTTCGGAATTGGCGTGGCCAACGCCGGGCTGGTGCGCCTGACGCTGTTTGCCAGCGAGATGAGTAAAGGCACGGTGTCAGCAGCGATGGGGATGCTGCAGATGCTGATTTTTACCGTCGGTATTGAGGTGAGCAAACATGCCTACGCGATGGGCGGCAACGGGCTGTTCAGCCTGTTTAACCTCGCCAACGGCGTGCTGTGGGTTGGCTTAATGGTGGTGTTCCTGAAAGACAAGCGCGTCGGAAACGCCCTGCAACCTTAATTCTTATTCCCTCTCCCTGTTGGCGAGCACGGAACAGTCCCCTCTCCCTGTGGGAGAGGGCTAGGGTGAGGGCATCAAACCGCACGGTATCAATTAAACGGCGCTTCCCCTTTCAGCACCTTCTCAATCACGTCTAAAACGCCTTCATCGTTATTATGCGGCGCTTCAAAACGCGCGGCCGCTTTAATATGCGGTCTGGCATTCGCCATCGCAAAGCTGAACCCGGACTGGCGCAGCATCTCCACGTCGTTGCCGCTGTCGCCGAAGGCCACCACTTCGCTATCGTCAATGCCCCAGCGCTTTTGCAGGATCCGCAGACCGTTGGCTTTATGCACGCCGGGGATAATCAGGTCGATACTGCCGTGGCCGGTGGTGACGGGGACCATGATGTCACTCAGCTTTTCATGCAGCAGCGCCTGAATACGCGGAATTTCATCGTCAGACACGTTAAGCCCGAACTTAAAGAAAATATCGTTCAGATTGTCGAAATCGCTGACCATTTCGAGGCGGTGGTAATACTTCGCCGCGATATCCTTAAAGCCCTCGTCATAGCATTTCAGCGTGTACGCGCTGCTTTTCCCGCAGGCGATAATCTCAATGCCTGGAACCTCGTTTAACACGTTCGCGACGGTCTCGAAATGGGCTTTCGACAGTTCGCCGTTAAAGACATCTTCACCTTCGCTTACGACCCAGCCGCCGTTCTCCGCGACGAAGGCAATCTCATGCGCAATCTCCGGGAAAAAGGAGATCAGCTGGTAATACTGGTTGCCGCTGGCGACCACGAAGCGTATGCCTTGCGCCTTCATGCGGGCATACTGCGCCAGAAAGCGCGGGCGATTATAGGTCTTGGCATCGCTCAGAAAAGTACCATCCATGTCGACGGCGATCAGTTTAACGCTCATATCCCTTCTCCAGTGTCGTTTGATTCGTTTCCGGCTTTGCCACCGCGCGCGCCACCAGCGCCGCGATGATGACCAACCCTAACACCACCAGCATGGCGCTGCGCAGCCCGTAGTGCTCGCCGAGGAAGCCGAGCAGCGGCGGCCCGACCAGGAAGGCGAGATAGCCCGTGGTCGCCACCACGCTGACGCGCGTCGGGGCATCCGGGCCGGTATCGCTGGCGGCAGAAATGGTCAGCGGGAAGCCGAGCGACGCGCCCAGTCCCCAGAGGATCACCGAGACGCCGGCAATCCAGTCCACATCCACAAAGATGATCATCGCGATACCCAGGCCGCCCAGCAGGGCGCTGGCGCGCACCACCGCCACGCGGCTGTAGCGGTCGATAAACCAGCCGCCGGTGAAGCGCCCGACGGTCATCCCCAGCGTAAACCCGGCGTAAATCAGCGAGCCGGAGGTCGGGCTAAAGCCGTGACCGTCGACCATCAGCAGCGGCAGCCAGTCGTTGGCGGAACCTTCGGCGAACGCCATCGCCAGCACCACCACGCCGATCAGCATCAGTTGAAAATCGCGGTAGAAGGGCAGCCCTTTTTCAGCCGAGTGCTGTTCGTCAGCGGAGTTCTTACCGGTGCCGTCCGGGATGGCCCGGATGCCGGTCAGGATAGGAATGATGCACACCAGCGCCGCAAGCAGGATATGCAGATTCGCGCTCACGCCGGTGGCCGTCAGCGCCATCCCCACGCCCGCTCCGGCCAGCGTGCCGAGGCTGTAAAAACCGTGCATCATCGGCAGTACGGTTTTATTCATCTCACGTTCGACCGCCGCCCCTTCTACGTTGATGGCAACTTCAGCCGAACCGAAGCTGCCGCCGAATACCGTCAGGCCAAGGGCGAACAGCAGCGGCGAGGCAAACCACAGCGCCACGCTCAGTATCCCCATCCCGAACACGGCAAAGCACATGGTGGTGCGGATCACCGCTCGCGTACCAAAGCGCTTTACCAGCCACGCGGAGCAGAGGATGCCGCTCATGGAGCCTATCGACAGGCCGAACAGCACGATGCCCATCTCGGCGGTAGAAACGGACAAAATATCGCGAATAGCGGGGGTGCGCGTGGCCCAGGAGGCCATCAGCAGTCCGGGAATAAAGAAGAACATAAACAGCGCCCACAGGCGTCGCTGCAGGGCTTTACGGGGGGAGGTCAGCGTCATTGGGGTAGCACCAGAAGTACAACAATAGCGACAACACTAGCAAGTTTGTGTACATTTGTACACAAACCACGTGAGGAATTTATGAGCAGACCACCGAACGATCCGCATCGCAGGGAAAAGATCCTGCAGGCAACGCTCGATACTATCGCCGAGCACGGTATTCACGCCGTCACGCACCGTAAAATCGCCACCTGCGCGGGCGTGCCGCTTGGGTCGATGACCTACTATTTCGACGGCATGGAGACGCTGCTGGAGGAGGCCTTCACGTGGTTTACCCGGCAGATGTCGCAGCAGTACCGGGATTTCTTCGCCGGCGTTACCGGGCCGGAAATGGCGTGCGAATCTATCACCACGCTGATCCACAGCTCGCAGGTGACCACGCCGCACAACATGGCGCTGATGTATCAGCTCTACGCCTTTATGCACCGCAGCGCGGCGCTCAAAACGGTTATGCAGGACTGGATGAAGATGAGCCAGACCACGCTGGAGCAGTGGTTCGACCCGGTCACCACCCGCGCGCTGGACGCGTTTATCGAAGGGATGACGCTTCACTATGTCACCGACCGGGCGCCGTTAACCCGCGAAGAGATCCGGGCGATGGTGGGCAGGATTGCGGGCGAGGGCGGCCGCTAGGTTGCGCCCGCGGTCATATTGACGGTGGTTCCCGTCATAGCGCCTGCCGCATCTGAGGCCAGAAACGTAATCGTGTCTGCCACCTGTGCCAGCGTAGGTAGGCTATGCGTCAGGGTACTTTGCGCGGCACCGCCGAGAAACTGCTCAACCGTAATCCCCATCGCCTGCGCCTTCGCGGCGAAAATGGTCCCCACATACGAACCCGCCTGCACCGCGTCGGCTATCGCGTGTGAACGCACGCACAGCACGCGAATATTGTGTGTCCCCAGCTCAGCCGCAAGGGCTCGGGTCAAGGCCTCCGTTCCCGCGCAGCCGACGATATGCCCGAGATGGCCCGCCATTGTCATAGTGGCGGCGGGGGCGACGACGGTAATTATGGTCCCGCCATGCTCGCCGCCCATGCGGGGCGACGCGGCTTTTGCAATGTTAAAGTACGCGGCCAGGAAGGGGTCGAAACCCTGCCTGAACTCGCCGAGCGTTAACGCCTCAAGGCGTTTACCCTGATCGTGCATAAAGCCCGTGGCATTGACGACGACATCAATGCGGGCAAGGTCCGGGAGCTGCGAGGAATCATCGAGCGCATCGAACATAAAGGTGCTGGCAGACCCTCCGGCGGCGCGAATACGGCTGGCGACCTGCTCCAGCCTGACGTGGTCACGCGCGGCGAGGTACACATCCGCCCCTTCACGCGCCAGTGCGTGCGCCGCTGAGCTGCCGATGGCGCCGCTGCCCCCGAAGATGACGGCGGTTTTGTTTTTCAAGCCCATACCTGCATACCCTCACCAGGATTAATCCTCAGAAGTATGTGCCGGGTTTCGGCTGATGCAACCCGGCCGGTGGGTGAGGTATGCGGCTGGCAGGCCTTACTACGCCATTATCAACGGGTTACTTTGGCGAGATTTTTTTCCCGCTGGCTTCCACCACGGCTTCGCCATCTTCTTTCGTAAATGCCCCTTTCTGCACATCGGGCAGGATATCGAGGACGACTTCAGACGGGCGGCACAGGCGGGTACCCAGCGCCGTCACCACGATCGGACGGTTAATCAGAATCGGGTGCTGCAGCATAAAATCGATAAGCTGGTCGTCGGTGAAGCTGTCGTCGGCAAGGCCGAGCTGTTCATAGGGCTCCACGTTTTTACGCAGCAGGTCCCGCACCGAAATGCCCATATCGGCAATCAGGGTGGTCAGCTCATCGCGCGACGGCGGGGTTTCCAGATAGAGGATAATCTCTGGCTCCGTGCCGCTGTTGCGGATCATCTCCAGCGTGTTGCGCGACGTGCCGCAGGCGGGGTTGTGGTAAATGGTGATGTGGCTCATATCAATGGCTCATTACAGTGTGAAGGAGAGACGTAGCGCCAGCGCGGCGAGCGTCACAAACAGGACCGGCAGCGTCATGATGATGCCCGTCCGAAAATAGTAGCCCCAGGTGATCGTCATGTTTTTCTGCGCCAGCACGTGGAGCCAGAGCAGGGTGGCGAGGCTGCCGATAGGCGTGATTTTCGGCCCCAGATCGCAGCCAATCACGTTAGCGTAAATCATCGCTTCCTTGATCAGTCCCGTCGCCGTACTGCCTTCAATGGAGAGCGCGCCAATCAGCACCGTGGGCATATTGTTCATTATGGATGACAGGAACGCGGTGATGAATCCGGTCCCCAGCGTGGTGGCCCACAGCCCGTGTCCGGCCAGGCTATCCAGTACGCCGGAGAGATATTCCGTCAGCCCGGCATTGCGCAGGCCATACACCACCAGATACATCCCCAGCGAGAAGATGACGATCTGCCACGGCGCGCCGCGCAGCACTTTTCCGGTGTTTATCGCATGTCCGCGTTTTGCGACAGCGAATAAAATCAGCGCGCCGACGGTCGCGATGGCGCTGACCGGAATGCCGAGAGGTTCAAGCACAAAGAAACCGACGAGCAGAAGGAGCAGGACGAGCCAGCCCGTTCTGAACGTCGGGAGATCGTGAATGGCCCGCGCGGGCTCGCGGAGTTTTGCAAGGTCATATTCCGGGGGAATTTCCTTGCGGAAGAAGAGATGCAGCATCATCAGCGTTGCGGCAATGGCGGCGATATCTACCGGGATCATCACCGAGGCGTATTCGCTGAACCCCAGCTTAAAGAAGTCTGCCGACACGATGTTGACCAGGTTGGACACAATCAGCGGCAGGCTGGCGGTATCGGCGATAAAACCCGCCGCCATCACAAACGCCAGCGTGGCCTGCTTGCTGAACCCCAGCGCCAGCAGCATGGCGATGACGATAGGCGTCAGGATTAGCGCCGCACCGTCATTGGCAAACAGCGCCGCCACGGCTGCGCCCAGCAGCACGATATACGTAAACAGCAATCGCCCGCGACCGTTCCCCCAGCGGGCAACGTGCAGCGCCGCCCACTCGAAAAAGCCGGACTCATCCAGCAGCAGGCTGATGATGATGACGGCGATGAACGTTGCCGTGGCGTTCCAGACGATATTCCACACGACCGGTATATCGTTAATGTGAATCACGCCGCTGGCCAGCGCCAGTACGGCGCCAATGCTGGCGCTCCAGCCGATACTGAGCCCTTTGGGCTGCCAGATGACCAGTACCAGCGTAAACAGAAAAATTGCCCCTGCCAGAAACATCCTTTACTCCGTTATATCTGTTTTTGTGAATGTGTTTTAATCAGCATGAGCCCGGAACCCGGTTTTTTAGCTTCATGCGCGTCTCTTCCCGCAGACAGTTCCAGCTGGTGTCGATAACGGTTGCCGCCCAGGCAGGCATGTTGGGAGAGAGACGGTAATGGACCCATTTCCCTTCGCGGCGATCGATAACCAGCCCGGACTCGCGCAGCAGTGCCATGTGGCGGGAGACCTTCGGCTGCGACTCGGTGGTCGCGGAACAGAGATCGCAAACGCACAGCTCCCCCGCTTCACGGAGCAGCATGACGATGGCGAGCCGCGTTTCGTCGGAGAGGGTTTTGAAGAGCTGGAGCGGGTGGAGCATGGGAGTTCCTGTGGGTGTGGTTTTTTATATGCGTTTAATCATATATGTTTTGATTGCAGGATAGAAGCGGAGATGAGAGGTAAGGGAACTTCAGGCAACAAAAAACCCATCAACCTTGAACCAAAACGGCGGGGTTGATGGGCTCCACAAATTGGGGACATCAAAGAAAAGCAGTGGCACTAGTTATGACTGCCCCCTGATAAAAAAGTTCTGCGCGTAACGAAAATAATTTTCCCCGCGCGCAAACTTAGGAGTTATCCGAGTCCCGGCCAGATGATAACGATCAGCGTACCCGCCAGCGTAAGCAGTACGTTAGCGATAGCGTACGTGCCCGCATACCCCAGCGCCGGGATGTTGCTGCGTGCGGTATCGCTGATGATTTCCATCGCAGGCGCACAGGTACGCGCGCCCATCATTGCCCCGAAGAGCAGGGCGCGGTTCATGCGCAGCACGTAGGCGCCGAACAGGAAGCAGATCACCACCGGCACCAGGCTAACGATAAGTCCGGAAACCAGCATCTGCCAGCCGACGGCGCCCAGGCTGTGGCCGATACCGCTGCCCGCGCTTAAGCCTACGCCCGCCATAAAGACCATCAGACCGAACTCTTTCACCATGTTCAGCGCGCCCTGCGGAATGTAGCCGAAGGTAGGGTGGTTCGCTCGCAGGAAGCCCAGCATGATCCCGGCAAACAGCAGCCCGGCGGCGTTACCGATGCCGAAGCTAAAGTTGCTGAACTGGAAGGTGATCATCCCGATCATCAGGCCAACAATAAAGAAGGCGCAGAAGGCCAGCAGATCGGTGACCTGGCTGTGAATGGAGATAAAGCCGATGCGGTCGGCAACGGTTTTCACGCGTCGCGCGTCGCCGCTGACCTGCAGAACGTCGCCTTTGTTGAGCACGACGTTATCGTCGATAGGCATCTCAATCTGGCTGCGGATCACGCGGTTGAGGAAGCAGCCGTGGTCGGTCAGCTTCAGCTGCGCCAGACGGCGACCCACGGCGTTATGGTTTTTCACCACGATCTCTTCGGTGACGATGCGCATGTCGAGCAGGTCGCGGTCGAACACCTCTTTGCCGTTACGGAAGCTCGGGTCGAGACGGGCGTGGGCATCCGGGTAACCCACCAGCGCGATGTCGTCGCCCATCTGCAGCACCGCGTCGCCGTCCGGGTTCGCCAGAATGCCGTTACGGCGGATACGTTCGATATAGCAGCCCGTCTGGCGGTAAATCCCCAGCTCGCGCAGGTTTTTGCCGTCAGCCCATGCCACCAGCTCTGGCCCGACGCGATAGGCGCGGATCACCGGGAGATAGACTTTACGTTTGGAATCGGTATCGAGACCGCGCTCGCGGGCGATTTGCTGGGCGCTGGTCTGCAGATCCTGGTGCTGCAGTTTTGGCAGGTAACGTGCACCAACGATCAGGCTCACCAGACCAATCAGATAGGTCAGGGCATAGCCCAGGCTCAGGTGGTCGAGCGCGTTAGAGAGCTGCGCGCCGGCCATGCCGGAATGGCGAAGGGTATCACCGGCACCCACCAGCACGGGGGTAGAGGTCATGGAGCCTGCCAGCATACCGGCCGTTAACCCGATATCCCAGCCAAACAGTTTACCCAGCCCTAAGGCGATCAGCAGCGCGCTGCCGACCATCACCAGCGCCAGCATCAGATAATTTTTGCCGTCGCGGAAGAAAATTGAAAAAAAGTTCGGTCCTGCTTCCACGCCAACACAAAAAATAAACAGCATAAAGCCTAAGTTGAGCGCGTCCGTGTTAATGCTGAAGTGCTGCTGGCCTAATAATAAGGAGACGACTAAAACGCCAATGGAATTACCAAGTTGAACTGAACCCAGGCGCAATTTACCCAGGCAAAGGCCCAGCGCCAGTACCACAAATAATAACAGGATGTAATTCCCATTTAACAAGTCTGCGACGTTTATATTCACGGAGGCTAACTTCTTGTTTACCAGTAAGTTGTTGAATGAAAGGACTTTTTGGGCTACTGTTTTCTGGGTCAGGGAAAGGCGTTAACGCTCCCTGTTTCCTGCTTTATTCCCTAAAACATTAGCTGGCGTGTAGTTTAATCGCATTAGCTACTGACAGCTACTGATTATCGCATCACCCTGTGCGTACTTTGGCAAGGATTGCCGCACTGCTTTATCTGACTGGGCGTCTACCCGACGAAGGTATATTTGATAGAGATAAGTCAGGAGGATAGTTTGAACATTAAACGAAACTGGGCGGGGGTGATCAGCTGCTTTTTGCTGTTCACCGTCGTGTGCATGTCGCTCGCTTTTAATGTGAAAGGGGCATTCAGGGCGTCGGGCCACCCGGAGCTGGGGCTGCTCTTTTTTACGCTGCCGGGTGCCGCGGCCAGTTTTCTCTCCCGTAAAGGGGAGGTGGCGAAACCGCTGCTGGGCGCCATACTGGCCGCACCACTGTGTCTGCTGCTGATGCGCTTGCTGTATGTGTCGACGAGAAGTTTCTGGCAGGAGCTGGCGTGGTTGCTGAGCGGCGTCTTCTGGTGCGCCCTTGGCGCGCTGTGCTATTTGTTTGTGTGCAGTCTGATTAAGCATCGACGGCACCACAATTAAAAACGCCCTCAGGGTGAGGGCGTCTTAGCATTACTGAGCGGCAAACAGGCCCAGATGTTCTTTGGCGTAAGCTTCGAAGTCAGTGCAGCCGCCGATGTGTTTCTGATCGAGGAAGATCTGCGGTACGGTTTCAACCGGCTTGCCGACGGTTTTTTCGAGATCCGCTTTGGTGATGCCTTCCGCGTGGATATCCACGTAGCGGAAGTTGAAGTCATCGCGCTCTTCGGTCAGTTTCTCAGCCAGCTCTTTCGCGCGCACACAGTAAGGGCACCCTGGACGACCAAAAATTACTGCAAACATTTCTCTCTCCTCAAAAAACAAGCCTGACGGCGAATAGGACATATAGTGCCCGATAACCTGCCGCCATTAAAGAAGGTTTCGCCTGTCGCTTTGATACAGTCAGGCTATGTTTCGCCAATTACACCGCGCAAATCATTGCCTATACTGGCTGGCATAAGGTTTAAGCAAGACAAAGAGAGACAAGATGACACCAACGATTGACCTGCTCCGTTCCCACCGTTCCATTCGCCACTTCACCGATGAGCCGATTACCGAGGCGCAGCGTGCCGCGATTATCGACAGCGCCAGGGCGACCTCCAGCTCCAGCTTCCTGCAGTGCAGTTCCATTATCCGCATCACCGACCCGTCCATGCGCGAGCAGCTGGTCACGCTGACCGGCGGGCAGAAGCATGTGGCTCAGGCGGCGGAGTTCTGGGTGTTCTGCGCCGACTTTAACCGCCACCTGCAGATCTGCCCGGAGGCCGAGCTGGGGCTGGCCGAGCAGCTGCTGCTGGGCGTGGTGGATACCGCGCTGATGGCGCAAAACGCCTTCACGGCGGCGGAGTCGCTGGGGTTAGGCGGTGTCTACATCGGCGGCCTGCGTAACAACATCGAAAGCGTGACCGAGCTGCTGAAGCTGCCAAAACACGTGCTGCCGCTGTTCGGCCTGTGCCTCGGCTGGCCTGCGGATAACCCGGACCTGAAGCCGCGCATTCCTGCGGCGATGCTGGTGCACGAAAACCACTACCAGCCGGTCGATCAGGACGTCCTGAATCAATATGATGAAGAGCTGGCGAACTACTACATGACGCGCGGCAGCAATAACCGCCGTGATACCTGGACTGACCATATTCGTCGCACCATCATTAAAGAAAATCGCCCGTTTATTCTTGATTACCTCCACAAACAGGGATGGGCGACGCGATAGTCCATTCCTCCTGCGCTTGCCTGCGTATATGATACGCAGGCTTTTTCCATGTCTTCAGAGAGGTGCAGGGTGAAAATTGCCATATTGTCCCGGGATGGAACGCTCTATTCATGTAAACGCCTGCGTGAGGCGGCGGCGAAACGCGGGCATCAGGTTGAGATCCTCGACCCGATGTCCTGCTATATGAACATCGACCCGGCCGCCTCGTCGATTCACTACAAAGGCCGCAAGCTGCCGCACTTTGATGCGGTGATCCCGCGCATCGGCTCCCAGATCACCTATTACGGCACCGCCGCGCTGCGCCAGTTCGAGATGCTGGGCAGCTATCCGCTCAACGAATCTGTCGCCATATCCCGCGCCCGCGACAAGCTGCGCTCGCTGCAGCTGCTCGCCCGTCAGGGGATCGATCTCCCCGTCACGGGTATTGCCCATTCACCTGACGACACCAGCGATCTTATCGACATGGTGGGCGGTGCGCCGCTGGTCATCAAGCTGGTGGAAGGTACGCAGGGCATTGGCGTGGTGCTGGCGGAGACGCGCCAGGCGGCGGAGAGCGTGATTGACGCCTTTCGGGGACTGAATGCCCACATTCTGGTGCAGGAGTACATCGAAGAGGCGAAAGGGCGCGACATCCGCTGCTTCGTGGTCGGCAATGAAGTGGTGGCGGCCATTGAGCGCCAGGCGAAAGAGGGCGATTTCCGCTCTAACCTTCACCGGGGCGGCATTGCAAGAATCGCTGATATCAGCGACCGGGAGCGGGAAATTGCCGTCAAAGCGGCGCAAACCCTGGGGCTGGACGTGGCGGGCGTAGATCTTCTGCGGGCGACGCGCGGGCCGCTGGTCATGGAGGTGAATGCCTCGCCGGGGCTGGAAGGCGTGGAAAAAACCACAGGTGTCGATATTGCGGGTAAAATGATCTCATGGATCGAGCGTCATGCCACGCCGGGTTACTGTCTGAAAACGGGCGGTTAAATGGTATTGAACGCACTTTTTGCGTAATCTATGCGAAGTTTTTATTGAAGAGGCTGCACAGCGATGGATTTACAGGTCGTACCTACACTGGATACGTTACGTCAATGGCTTGATGATGCCGGAATTACGTTCTTCGAATGCGATTCCTGCCAGGCGCTGCATCTGCCTCATATGCAGAATTTTGACGGCATTTTCGATGCCAAAGTCGATCTCATTAACGACGTGATCCTTTTCTCCGCGCTGGCCGAAGTGAAGCCGTCTGCGCTGCTGGCGCTGGCCTCCGACCTGTCGGCGATCAACGCCAGTTCTTTGACGGTGAAAGCATTTCTCGACATACAGGATGATAATCTGCCAAAACTGGTCGTTTGCCAGTCTTTATTCTCCGGTGCCGGGCTGTCGTTCAAGCAGTTCTCCGCGTTTATGCGCTTGAGTGAAGAGCAAATTTCCATGGTCATGATGGAAGCCAATGCACACCATCTGCTGTATAGCGCGGAAGATGATGCAGAGAATAATGATGCATCTCCCAATTTTCTTCACTAACCCTGTCTGACTTTTGCGCAGTCGCTGCCATAGCGGCTGCAGAAGGCCATTTTTTCTGCTGCTTTTAACCTTTCTTTAAAGAATTTTTCACCTCCCCGAAGGCCGTTTCGGCTTATCACGTAGACATAACCTGCATAAAAAATTGATAAAAGGCGTTTTTTCGTCTGGGCTATAGCCGGAGACACGGGCTACAGTTATTCTTGCGGTGCTTAAAAAAGCGAGCGGAAACTGCCGGGTAAAGAGGTTTCTTTTTATTTTGGGCAGAGCGACAAACTATGCATGATTATTGCATATCTTCAGATTGCACAGTTTTAGTTCGTTTGTTAACGAGCTTTCAGAAGGAATAAAGATATGATCGCCTTGAATAAAAAATGGTTATCGGGTCTGGTTGCGGGTGCTCTGATGGCCGTCTCTGCCGGCACGCTCGCTGCGGAACAAAAAACGCTGCACGTTTACAACTGGTCTGACTATATCGCGCCGGACACGGTGGCGAATTTTGAAAAAGAAACCGGCATTAAAGTGGTCTACGACGTTTTCGATTCCAACGAAGTGCTGGAAGGAAAACTGATGGCGGGCAGCACCGGGTTTGATCTCGTGGTGCCTTCTGCAAGCTTCCTCGAGCGCCAGCTGACGGCAGGCGTCTTCCAGCCTCTGGACAAGAGCAAGTTACCGAACTGGAAAAACCTCGATCCGGAAGTGCTGAAGCTGGTGGCGAAGCATGACCCGGACAACAAATACGCCATGCCTTACCTGTGGGCGACCACCGGCATCGGCTACAACGTTGATAAAGTCAAAGCGGTGCTGGGCCCGGACGTCAAGCTGGACAGCTGGGACGTAGTGCTGAAGCCGGAAAACCTTGAGAAGCTGAAAAGCTGCGGCGTCTCCTTCCTCGATGCGCCGGAAGAGATTTTCGCCACCGTGCTGAACTACCTGGGCAAAGACCCGAACAGCAGTAAAGCCGATGATTACACCGGCCCGGCGACCGATCTGCTGCTGAAGCTGCGTCCAAACATTCGTTACTTCCACTCGTCTCAGTACATCAACGACCTGGCGAACGGCGACATCTGCGTCGCGATCGGCTGGGCAGGGGACGTGTGGCAGGCGGCTAACCGCGCGAAAGAGGCGAAGAACGGCGTGAACGTCTCTTACTTCATTCCGAAAGAGGGGGCGCTGGCCTTCTTTGACGTCTTCGCGATGCCGGCTGATGCGAAAAACAAAGACGAAGCCTATCAGTTCCTCAACTACCTGATGCGTCCTGAGGTGATCGCCCACATCAGCGACCACGTTTACTACGCGAACGGTAACAAGGCCTCCGTGCCGCTGGTAAGCGAAGAAATCCGTAACAACCCGGCTATCTATCCGCCGGCGGATGTGTTCGCCAAGCTCTTCACCCTGAAAGTTCAGGATCCAAAAATTGACCGCGTGCGTACCCGCGCGTGGACCAAGGTGAAAAGCGGTAAATAACGGCGTTGGGTATTGTTGCCCGGTGGCGCTGTCGCCTACCGGGCCTGTACAACCCGTAGGCCGGGCAAGCATTAGCGCCGCCCGGCGATGCGCACCCTGACGGTGCGTTTGCACCAGTACTGATCTATGCCGGAGAACACCCCGTGAATGACGCGATCCCCCGCCCGCAGGCGAAAGTCCGTAAAGCGCTGACCCCGCTTCTTGAAATTCGTAACCTCACCAAATCTTTCGATGGCCAGCATGCCGTGGACGACGTCAGCCTGACTATCTATAAAGGCGAAATTTTTGCCCTTCTGGGGGCTTCTGGCTGCGGAAAATCGACCCTGCTGCGTATGCTGGCCGGTTTTGAACAGCCCACCGCCGGGCAAATCATGCTCGATGGCGTGGATCTCTCCAGCGTGCCGCCGTATCAGCGCCCGATTAACATGATGTTCCAGTCTTACGCGCTGTTCCCGCACATGACGGTGGAGCAGAACATCGCCTTTGGCCTGAAGCAGGACAAGCTGCCGAAGGCCGAAATAACCGCGCGCGTGGCCGAAATGCTGAGCCTGGTACACATGCAGGAGTTCGCGAAGCGTAAGCCGCACCAGCTCTCCGGCGGCCAGCGCCAGCGCGTGGCCCTGGCGCGCAGTCTGGCAAAACGTCCGAAATTATTGCTGCTCGATGAGCCGATGGGGGCCCTGGATAAAAAACTGCGCGACCGTATGCAGCTCGAAGTGGTGGATATCCTCGAGCGCGTGGGGGTGACCTGCGTGATGGTGACCCACGACCAGGAAGAAGCGATGACCATGGCCGGGCGTATCGCGATCATGAACCGCGGGAAGTTCGTGCAGATCGGCGAGCCGGAAGAGATTTATGAGCACCCGACCACCCGCTACAGCGCGGAGTTTATCGGCTCGGTCAACGTCTTCGAAGGGCTGCTGAAAGATCGTCAGGAGGATGGGCTGGTCATCGAATCGCCGGGGCTGCAGCATCCGCTTAAGGTCGATTCTGATAACTCCGTGGTGGACAACGTGCCGGTCTACGTCGCGCTGCGTCCGGAGAAAATCATGCTCTGTGAGGATCCGCCTGCGGATGGCTATAACTTTGCCGTGGGCGAAGTGGTGCACATTGCCTATCTGGGCGACCTGTCTATCTACCACGTGCGGCTGAAAAGCGGGCAGATGCTCAGCGCACAGCTGCAGAACGAACATCGCTACCGCAAGGGGCAGCCAACATGGGGTGACGAAGTGCGCCTGTGCTGGGATGCTGACAGTTGCGTCGTGCTGACGGTATAAGGAGCGGCAAATGAGTGCACTTGAACCTCCAGCCCGCGCAGAAAAGCCGGGCGGCTTTGCCCAGTGGCTGACGCGCATGCAGATGAACCACGGCCGCAAGCTGGTGATCGCCATGCCGTACGTGTGGCTGATCCTGCTGTTCCTGCTGCCGTTTCTGATTGTTTTCAAGATAAGCCTGGCGGAAATGGCGCGGGCGATCCCGCCCTATACCAACCTGTTGGACTGGGCCGACGGGCAGCTGACGCTGACGCTTAATCTCGGCAACTTCCTGCAGCTCACCGACGATCCGCTCTATTTCGAAGCGTATCTGCAGTCGCTGCAGGTGGCGGCGATCTCGACGCTCTGCTGTCTGGTGATGGGTTACCCGCTGGCGTGGGCGGTGGCGCACAGCAAGCCGTCGACGCGTAATATCCTGCTGCTGCTGGTGATCCTGCCGTCGTGGACCTCGTTCCTGATCCGCGTTTACGCCTGGATGGGGATCCTGAAAAACAACGGTGTGCTGAATAACTTCCTGATGTGGCTCGGGGTTATCGATCAGCCGCTGACGATCCTGCACACCAACCTCGCGGTCTATATCGGCATTGTGTACGCCTATCTGCCGTTTATGGTGCTGCCGATCTATACGGCGCTGACGCGCATTGATTACTCGCTGGTGGAAGCGTCGCTCGATCTCGGCGCCCGCCCGTTAAAAACCTTCTTCAGCGTCATTGTCCCGCTGACCAAAGGCGGCATTATCGCCGGATCAATGCTGGTCTTTATCCCGGCGGTAGGGGAGTTTGTGATCCCGGAACTGCTCGGCGGCCCGGACAGCATCATGATTGGCCGCGTGCTGTGGCAGGAGTTCTTCAATAACCGCGACTGGCCGGTGGCCTCTGCGGTGGCGATTGTTATGCTCCTGCTGCTGATCGTGCCGATCATGTGGTTCCACAAGCATCAGCAGAAACAGATGGGAGATCACGGATGAACAACTTACCGGTAGTGCGCTCCCCGTGGCGAATAGCGATCCTGGTGATCGGCTTTACCTTCCTGTATGCGCCGATGCTGATGCTGGTGATCTACTCCTTCAACAGCTCCAAGCTGGTGACGGTCTGGGCAGGCTGGTCGACGCGCTGGTACAGCGAGCTGTTCCACGATGATGCGATGATGAGCGCGGTGGGGCTGAGCCTGACTATTGCCGCCCTGGCGGCGACAATGGCGTCCGTTCTGGGTACGATCGCCGCGCTGGTGATGGTGCGCTTCGGGCGTTTTCGCGGCTCAAACGGGTTCGCCTTTATGATCACCGCGCCGCTGGTTATGCCGGACGTGATCACCGGCCTCGCGCTGCTGCTGCTGTTCGTGGCCCTGGCGCACGCCATCGGCTGGCCGGCGGATCGCGGCATGCTCACCATCTGGCTGGCGCACGTTACCTTCTGTACGGCCTACGTGGCGGTAGTGATCTCCTCGCGCATGCGCGAGCTGGATCGCTCCATTGAAGAGGCGGCGATGGATCTTGGCGCGACGCCGCTGAAGGTCTTTTTCATCATTACCCTGCCGATGATTATGCCGGCGGTGATCTCCGGCTGGCTGCTGGCGTTTACGCTGTCGCTGGACGATCTGGTTATCGCCAGCTTTGTCTCCGGACCGGGCGCGACGACGCTGCCGATGCTGGTCTTCTCCAGCGTGCGCATGGGGGTTAACCCGGAGATTAACGCTCTGGCTTCCATCATCCTCGGCGTGGTCGGAATTGTCGGATTTATCGCCTGGTATTTGATGGCGCGCGCGGAAAAACAGCGCGTGCGCGATATCCAGCGTGCAAGACGCGGCTGAAGGATTTAAAATTTCCAGTGATGTGCCGCGCATGACGCGGCACTGTTTTTCAGGGAAGTAAAACATTGGGATTATTAAAGAAATCACGTACTACGCACGCGCGTCCTAACGTACCTGCACTGGTTCAGGTGGCGGCGCTCGCCATTATTATGATCCGCTGCCTGGACGTGCTGATGATTCTGAACACCCTGGGCGTGCGCGGCATCGGTGAATTCATTCACCGCAGCGTGCAGACGTGGAATCTGACGCTGGTCTTTTTGAGCAGCCTGGTGCTGGTGTTTATCGAGATCTACTGCGCGTTTTCGCTGGTCAAAGGACGCAACTGGGCGCGCTGGGTCTATCTGCTGACGCAAATTACCGCCGCCAGCTATCTGTGGGCCGCCTCGCTGGGATACGGCTACCCGGAGCTGTTCAGCATTGCCGGTGAATCCAAACGCGAGATCCTGCGCGCGCTGTTTATGCAAAAACTCCCGGACATGCTGGTTCTGTTCCTGCTTTTTATCCCCGCCTCCAGTCGGCGGTTCTTCCGCCTGCAATAATGTGTATAATCGCAGCCCTCGTGATTCTTAAGGTTTTCATATGCAGTGCGCACTCTATGACGCCGGACGCTGCCGCTCCTGTCAGTGGATAGAACAGCCGGTCTCTCAACAACTCACCGCCAAAATGGCCGACCTGCAACAGCTGCTCGCAGCGCACGCGGTGGGCGAGTGGTGCGCATCCGTCAGCGGCCCGGAGCAGGGCTTTCGTAATAAAGCCAAAATGGTGGTCAGCGGCAGCGTTGAAAAACCGCTGCTGGGGATGCTGCACCGCGACGGCACGCCGGAAGACTTAACCGACTGCCCGCTGTATCCCGCCTCGTTTGAGCCCGTCTTTGCCGCACTGAAACCCTTTATTGCGCGTGCAGGGTTAACGCCTTACAACGTCGCCCGCAGGCGCGGCGAGCTGAAATACCTTCTGCTGACGGAAAGCCAGAAAGATGGCGGCATGATGCTACGCTTTGTGCTGCGCTCCGAAGCCAAACTGGAGCAGCTGCGCGCGGCGCTGCCGTGGCTGCAGGAACAGCTTCCGCAGCTTAAGGTGATTACGGCGAATATTCAGCCGGTGCATATGGCGATCATGGAAGGGGAGAAAGAGGTTTTCTTCACCGAACAGCACGCGCTGGCCGAAAGCTTCAACGGCGTGCCGCTGTGGATCCGCCCGCAAAGCTTCTTCCAGACTAACCCGACCGTGGCAAGCAGCCTGTACGCCACCGCCCGCGACTGGGTTCGTGCATTAAACATCCAGCATATGTGGGATCTCTTCTGCGGCGTGGGCGGCTTTGGCCTGCACTGCGCCACGCCAGAAATGCAGCTCACCGGAATTGAGATCTCTGCCGAAGCGATTGCCTGCGCGAAACAGTCCGCCGCCGAGCTGGGGTTAACGAATCTGCACTTCCAGGCGCTGGACTCCACGCAGTTTGCGACCGGCCAGGGCAACGTGCCGGAGCTGGTGCTGGTGAACCCGCCGCGTCGCGGCATCGGGAACGCGCTGTGCGACTACCTGAGCCAGATGGCACCGGAGTACATCGTCTATTCCAGCTGTAACGCACAGACCATGGCAAAGGATATCGGCAGCCTGCCGGGCTACCGCATTGAACGCGTGCAGCTTTTCGATATGTTCCCGCATACCGCGCATTATGAAGTGTTGACGTTGTTGGTGAAAACGCGCTAATCCTTAACATCGCCCGGCATGAACCCCGCACAATGTTCAACAAAATGTGAACTCTTCCCCCGCTCGAAATCAGGTAAGCTTACGTCATAAGAAATGATTGAAGGCTTACCCATGAAGCAGATCCTGCTGGTGGAAGACGACCACGATATCGCGGCGCTTCTGCGACTCAATTTAGAAGACGAAGGCTACGCCATCACCCACGAGCCCGACGGGGGCAACGCCTTAGTGCGCCTTGAAAAGCAGCCGTGGGATGCGGTGATCCTCGACCTGATGCTGCCCAACGTTGACGGTCTGGAGATTTGCCGCCGCATCCGTCAGATGACGCGCTACCTGCCGGTGATCATCATCAGCGCTCGCAGCAGCGAAACCGACCGCATTACCGGGCTGGAAACCGGCGCCGATGATTATCTGGCTAAGCCGTTCTCGGTGCAGGAATTAATTGCGCGCATCAAAGCGCTATTCCGCCGCCAGCAGGCGATGGGGCAGGCGCAAACCGACGGCCAAATTCAGGCCCACGGTCTGACCATCGATCCGCTGGCGCGCAGCGTGCTGCTTCACGGCCAGGTGGTGGATCTCACCCCGCGCGAGTTCGAGCTGCTCTACTTCTTTGCCCGTCATCCCGGCGAGGTGTTTTCCCGTCTGGCGCTGCTGGAGCAGGTCTGGGGCTATCAGCACGAAGGCTATGAGCACACCGTTAACACCCATATTAACCGCTTGCGCATCAAGATTGAGAAGGACGCCGCCGAGCCGGAGATTATTCGCACCGTCTGGGGCAAGGGCTATAAATTTGCGGAGCCAAATCATGATGCGGCGCTTTAGCCTGAGCCAGCGCCTGACGCTGCTGTTCATCCTGCTGATGATGCTCTGCGCCACCGTCGCCTGCGCGGTACAGCTCTACAGCAGTACGCAGTACGGTAACGCGATGGTGCAGCGGCTGTCGGGCGGGCTGGCGCAGCAGATCGTTCAGCGTGAAGCGATTCTGGACGCGCAGGGCAGGGTCGACCGGACGGCACTCAAGCCGCTGTTTGACCGGCTGATGACCTTTAATCCGAGCGTTGAGCTGTATGTCGTCTCCCCGGACGGCGATATCCTGGCCGATGCCGCACCGCCGGGCCACATTCAGCGGCAAAAAATCGACCTGGCGCCGGTGCAGACCTTCCTGAGCGGTACCGCTATACCGATCCTGGGCGACGATCCGCGCAGCCAAAATAAAAAGGTCTTTAGCGCCACGCCGCTGCGGCAGGACGGCGAGCTAAAAGGCTACCTCTACATTATTTTGCAGGGCGAGGAGTCCAACGCGCTGGCGGAGATGGCCTGGCACAAGGCGCTGTGGAGCACGGTGCTGTGGTCACTGCTGTGGGTTGCGCTGTTTGGCCTGCTGGCAGGTTTACTGGTCTGGTACTGGGTTACGCGCCCGGTAAAACAGCTGACGGTCGAAGTCGCCGGGCTGGAGCAGGACAGCATAAGCGCTATCAGGCAGCTGGCGGCACAGCCGTCGGACGCGGCGGCAAAGGATGAAGTGGCGATCCTGCGCAACAGCTTTATCGAGCTGGCGCGCAAAATCACCCGCCAGTGGGACCAGCTGGCCGACAGCGATCGCCAGCGCCGGGAGTTTATCGCCAACATTTCGCACGATCTCCGTACGCCGCTGACCTCGCTGCTGGGCTATCTGGAAACCCTGTCGCTAAAATCCGCCACGCTGACGCCGCAGGAGCACCAGCAGTATCTCGCCACCGCGCTGCGTCAGGGGCAAAAGGTCCGTCATCTGTCGCAGCAGCTGTTTGAGCTGGCGCGCCTTGAGCACGGCGGCATTAAGCCGCAGCGCGAGCGCTTCGCGATGGGGGAGCTGATTTCCGACGTGGCGCAGAAGTTTGAGCTCACCGCCCGCACGCGCGAGGTGAATCTGCATATTGACGTGCCGGGACCGCTGCCGCTGATTAACGCCGATGTGTCGATGATCGAACGCGTGGTGACCAACCTGCTCGATAACGCGATGCGCCATACGCCATCTGGCGGGGAAATTCGTCTGGCGGTCTGGCAGGAGAATGAACGGCTTCAGGTAGAAGTGGCAGACAGCGGAACGGGCGTGGATGCCTCGCTGCGCGACGATCTGTTCCAGCGTCCATCGGCGTTGAATACCCAGGCATCGCGGGAGAATCGCGGCGGGCTGGGGCTGTTAATCGTGAAACGCATGCTGGAGCTGCACGGGGGCGGGATTAGGCTGATGGAGTCGGCGAGCGGGGCACGGTTCAGGTTCTTTGTGCCGCTTTAAGAAATTGCCGGGTGGCGGCTTTCGCCTTACCCGGCCTACAGACTACCACCCCCGTAGGCCGGGCCACCCGGCAAAAAAATCTTACTGCGGGAACCACTGCTCGCTGATTTTCTGGTACGTGCCGTCAGCTTTAATCGCTTTCAGCGCGCCGTTCAGTTTTTCCAGCAGGGCCTTGTTATCCGGACGTACCGCGATGCCGAGGCCCGTACCGAAGTACTGCGGATCGGTCACTTTCTCGGTTGCGGTGCCCAGCTGCGGATTGGTTTTCAGCCATTCGTTCACCACGGCGGTATCGCCGAACACGCCGTCGATGCGGCCATTTTTCAGGTCGATAATCGCGTTCTGATAGCTGTCATAGGCGACGGTTTTCACTTCAGGATGCTTGTCCTGAAGGTATTTCTGGTGCGTGGTGCCGTTTTCCATCCCGATGCGTTTGCCTTTCAGCTGATCGAAAGAGGTATAAGCGCCTTTCTTCGCAATCACGACCGCAGAGTTGGCGTAGTACGGGTCGGTAAACGCGACCTGCTTGCTGCGCTCAGGCGTGATGTCCATCCCGGAGATAACCGCGTCGTATTTTTTAAATTTCAGCGACGGGATCAGGCTGTCGAAGGCATGGTTGGTAAAGGTGCAGTCGGCCTGCATTTGTTTGCACAGCGCTTTCGCCAGGTCGATATCGAAACCCACGATCTGGTTGCTGGCATCCAGCGATTCAAACGGCGGATAGGTGGCGGACACGCCAAAATTGATTTTATCTGCTGCGGATGCGCCAGCGGCGAAGGTGGCGAGTAATGCGGCCAGAACTAACTTTTTCATTGTAATGCTCCCGTCTGTCTTATTTATGCGCCGTGTCTGCGGCATGGATGTACAATGCCAGTTAATGAATTTGTATGCAATAAAAATGATTAAATATTATGTTCATCATAAAAAAAAGCGGATAACCCATCAGGTTACCCGCTCCATAAATACCGTTTTATGCACTCGCGTAGTTAATTTCTGCGCTCAAACGCCAGCGCTCTACGCTCGATCAGGCGCATCATCAGCGTCAACAGACCGTTAACCACCAGGTAAACCACGCCTGCCGCACCGAACACCATCACGTCATAGGTACGTCCGTACAGCAGCTGTCCGTGACCCATCACCTCCATCAGGGTGATGGTGTAGGCCAGAGAGGTACTCTTGAACACCAGCACCACTTCGTTGGAGTAAGAGGAGAGCGCGCGCTTAAAGGCGTACGGCAGCAGGATCGCCAGCGTGTCTTTCTTGCTCATGCCCAGCGCCCCGCAGGACTGCCACTGACCTTCAGGAATGGCGCGGATCGCCCCGTAGAACAGCTGGGTGGTATAGGCCGCACTGTTCAGCGAAAGGGCAATCAGGGCGCACAGCCACGGTTCAGAGAGCAGATGCCAGATAACCGGATACTCCTGCAGCGACGGGAACTGGCCCGGGCCATAGTAAATCAGGAAGATCTGCACCAGCAGCGGCGTACCGGTAAACAGGGTGATGTAGCCGCGCACAATCCACACCAGCACCGGCGTTTTCAGCGTCAGGATGATGGTGAAGATAAGGGCCAGGATCAGCGCCACGATTATGGACGCCACGGTCAGCGTCAGGCTGGTGTGCAGCCCTTTCATCAGCTCGGGGAAATATTCAAGCATCAGCCTGGTCTCCGTTCAAAGCGCGTCGCACGCAGGTCAATACGCTTGAGGATGTACTGACTGAGCAACGTGATTACCAGGTAGATAGCCGCCGCCACAATGTACCAGGTAAAGGGCTCCTGGGTACGGGTGGCGATGCTTTTGGTTTGCAGCATCAGATCGTTAACGCTTATCAGGCTCACCAGCGCGGTATCTTTCAGCAGCACCAGCCACTGGTTGCCGAGGCCCGGCAGGGCATGGCGCCACATCTGCGGCATGACCAGACGGAAGAAGATCGCTGATTTCGACAGGCCTAACGCCTGACCCGACTCCCACTGACCCTGCGGCACGGCTTTCAGCGCACCGCGCAGGGTTTGCGACGCGTACGCGGAGTAGAGCAGGGAGAGGGCAATCACGCCGCACAGGAACGGGCTGACGTCGAAGTTTTCAATCTGCATCTGCACCGGGATCTGCGCAAAGCCAAGATTGATCGTGAAGCCGTCCGACAGCGTCAGCAGCAGCTGTGAGGAGCCGAAATAGATAAACAGAACCACCAGAATTTCCGGTAGCCCACGCAGCACGGTGACCAGCGCGGAGCCTGTCCAGGCGACGGGGAACCATTTCGCGGATTCCCACACCGCAAAGAACATCGCCAGCACGAGGCCGATAATCAGTGCGCAAACGGCAAGGCCGACGGTCATCCCGGCGGCGCTTGCTAAAGGAAAAATTTCATTCATCAGGAATTACTTCTGGAACCATTTTTTGTAGATGGTTTCGTAGGTGCCGTCTTTCTTCACTTTTTCCAGCGCAGCGTTGAATTTCTGCTGCAGCTCAGTGTTGCCCTGACGAACGGCAATCCCCAGACCGGTACCGAAGTAATCCTTATCGGTCACTTTGTCGCCCACTGGCGCCAGCTTGTCGTTGGCTTTCAGCCACTCGGTCACGACCGCGGTATCACCAAATACGCCGTCGATACGGCCATTTTGCAGATCCAGCTTCGCGTTCTGGTAGCTGTCATACGGAACGGTGGTGATTTCCGGATGTTTATCCATGATGAATTTCTGGTGCGTGGTGCCGTTCTGCACGCCAACTTTTTTGCCTTTCAGCTGATCGACAGAGGTGAATTTCCCTTTCTGACCAATGAACAGGGCGGAGTTGTCGTAGTAAGGGGTGGTGAACAGCACCTGCTTTTCACGCTCCGGGGTGATGTCCATACCGGCCATCACGGCGTCGATACGGCGGAACTTCAGGCTTGGGATCAGGCTGTCGAATGCCTGGTTGCTGAAGGTACAGGTCGCGTCGATCTCTTTACACAGGGCGTTAGCCAGGTCCACGTCGAAGCCAACAATTTTGTTGTTCGCATCAATCGACTCAAACGGAGGGTAAGAGGCTTCCGTGGCGAAACGAATGGTCTGGGCTGCGGTAGCGGAAAGGGTAACGCCAGCAAGCAGCACGGCAAGTAATACTTTTTTCATTATATTTCCCCTGACACAATCAATGAGATAAATAGTTTTTGAAGGCATCGGTTTGCGGGTTCGCGAAGCAGCCCGCGTCACCTTGCTCAACGATATAACCGTTTTCCATATAGACCACACGGCTGGCGGTTTTACGCGCCACTTCCACTTCGTGGGTGACGATAACCTGCGTAATATTGGTTTCCGCCAGCTCGCGAATAATGCTGACGATCTGGGCGGTAATTTCCGGGTCCAGCGCCGCGGTTGGCTCATCAAACAGCAGTACCGCGGGCTCCATCATCAGCGCACGGGCAATGGCCACGCGCTGCTGCTGACCACCGGAGAGGTGCAGCGGAAAGCGGTCGCTGTAAGGCTTAAGACGCAGACGATCCAGCAGCTTTTCGGCACGCGCGATCGCCTGATCCTTGCTTAACCCCAGCACGCGGCACGGCGCTTCAATCAGGTTTTGCAGGACGGTCAGATGCGGCCAGAGATTGTATTGCTGGAAGACCATGCCGACGTTTTGACGCAGTTCGCGAATCGCTTTATCAGACGGCGTTTTCGCGAAGTCAAAATGGTTACCGGCAATTGCCAGCGTACCTGAACGGGGCATTTCAAGCAGATTAAGGACGCGCAGAAGGGAGCTTTTGCCTGCACCGCTTGGGCCAAGCAAAACCAGCGTTTCGCCTTCCGGGCAGTTCAGCGTGATGTCAAACAGCGCCTGGTGTGCGCCGTAGAAGCAGTTAATGCCGTTTAGTTTAATACTCATCGGGGCAGTCTTTACTCATCCAGGCAATCTATAGCAATTGAGGCCGCAGATAGTACCGTTGACAGAATAGTTATGCAATATTTATGCGTTAAAAGTTAAATATAACCCGTGTTTCCTCTTAAACATAGCACAAAATAGCGAACGGTAAGGTCGGCGAGTATAAATGTCGGCATTCCGCATGAAATGCCGCACATTTTACGGGGGTTACCAGGTTGTATCGGCGGGTTTAGCGATTCTCAATCGACTGGCGAAGCGTGCCTGCCGGGGCATGAACGCTGCCGCCAACGTAGCGCACGTCGTCTACCGCCCAGCACTGTCCTTCACGGATCATCAGCACTTCATCCTGCCAGGTTTGGGTTCCCTGCGTCAGCTTCACGCGCAGCGGAATATTGCGGGCATCGGTGTTCGGGATGGTTGACGCGCTGGCCACTTCGGCGCTGTCCGGCAGCGTGGTACGGCTGGAGAACGGATCGGATTTCAGCAATGTGTTGTGCTGAGGATCGCGGGTGGCGTCGTTAAGCAGTTTTGCCAGACCGTCGCTCAGATACGGGCGCAGGCCGGTGAGATCGTTGCTGCGGTGCTGAATGCGATAATCATAGAACTGCTGCGCCACGGTGTCCGGGCCGCCCTCAATGCAGGGGCCGCTGCGGGTACCAATATCCTTAAAGGCTGGCGTGACCGTGGTGGTACAGGCGCTGAGCACCAGCGCGCAGGGCACCAAAAGTGTTAAAGCAGAATAGCGCATGTTGATTTCCTTATTTATTAACTATCCTTTCAATCATAGCGTAACGAACCGATAATGCTGTGCCTAAGGCATTGAACGCTAAAGAAGGAGAGAAACCATGCAGTTTTCAACAACGCCAACCCTGGAAGGGCAGACAATAACCGAGTATTGCGGTGTGGTTACCGGCGAAGCGATTCTCGGCGCCAATATCTTCCGCGACTTTTTTGCCGGTATCCGCGATATCGTTGGCGGCCGCTCGGGCGCATACGAAAAAGAGCTGCGCAAAGCGCGTGAAATCGCCTTTAAAGAGCTTGGCGAGCAGGCGGAAGCCCTCGGCGCTGATGCGGTCGTGGGGATTGATATCGACTACGAAACGGTCGGAAAAGATGCCAGCATGCTGATGGTGAGCGTAAGCGGTACGGCGGTGAAAACCCTCCGATGAAGCGTTCGCTTGCCACGCTCCTGCTGGCGCTGCTGCTGGCAGGGTGTGCCACTGAAAAAGGGATCATCGATAAAGGCGCCTACGAGCTGGACACGCGCCATCAGGCGCAGGCGGCTTACCCGCGTATAAAGGTGCTGGTGATCCACTACACCGCAGATGACTTTGACAGCTCGCTGGCCACGCTGACGGATAAGAACGTCAGCTCTCACTATTTGATCCCGGCTAAACCTCCGGCAGCGGACGGTAAGCCGCGCATCTGGCAGCTGGTACCCGAAAGCGAACTGGCCTGGCATGCGGGCATCAGCTTCTGGCGCGGCACCAACCGGATTAATGATACCTCGGTCGGCATTGAGCTGGAGAACCGCGGCTGGCAAAAAACGTCGGGCGTTAAGCATTTTACGCCGTTTGAGCCTGAGCAAATTGCGGCGCTGGTTCCGCTCGCCAAAGACATTATTACCCGCTACAACATCAGGCCTGAAAATGTGGTGGCCCACTCGGACATCGCTCCGCAGCGTAAAGACGATCCCGGCCCGCTGTTCCCGTGGCAGGCGCTCGCCATGCAGGGCATCGGCGCGTGGCCCGACCCGGCGCGGGTGGCGTTTTACCTGAACGGCAAGCCGCGCGACGAGCTCGTGGAGCCGAAGGTGCTGCTCGATCTGCTGGCGCGCTACGGCTATGAGGTGACCGATAACATGACGAACGCGCAGCAGAAGCGCGTGATCGTCGCGTTTCAGATGCATTTTCGCCCGTCGCGCTGGGACGGCGTGGCCGATCGCGAAACGCTGGCTATCGCGGAGGCGCTGTTAGAGCGCTACGGGCAGGGGTAATCCTTCGGGTTACCCGACGCCACTTTACACGATCTCCTTTTGGACTGATTTTTAATCACATTCACGGTGTAAATGTTTTATAGTTTCCTCAGTCGAAATTACTCGCAAACGTGGTTGACAATATATCAGCACGACAAATAAGAAATACGGATGTTCTAACGTCTTAGCTTTACTTTACATTTGTTAAATGGACTACGCATTTATGCGCTGTGATTGCACACGTTCACCTTTTTCAATTTAATATTAATAGGTATAACAATGTTAAGTATCTACAGTAAAAATAGCCGTCCACAAGCAGAACTTGACGCCCTTATCGCGGCAACTGAAGGTTTTGAAGAAAGAACCTTACGCAAATGGCAGCGTATCAGTACCGAGAACAACGAAGATATTCATTTTATCGTTAGCGGTGAAGTTGAATTCCGCCGCGAGTCGGATGAACTGTGTATGTTCACCTTACAGAATAAATGTATTTTTGGTCTCTCCTCTATTTATTACAACTCAACGCATATGTATGGCCTGGTTCGTGCCAATACCGTGGTGCGCACCATTAAAAAAGATGATTTTGTCCGTCTGATAAGCGAAAAAAATCTTTGGGAAGCCTTGAGTAAAGTCCTCTCCTGGTATGTTTGCCTGCTCAGCAAGCGTGACGAAGTGCTGGTGGCCCGCAGCGCCTACTCGATTGTTCGCGAGTTCTTGCTGGAAATTAACGAACTGATGGTGCACCATCAGCGCGATATCAATATTTATGACTATATTCAGGAATATACCAGCCTGGCCCGCAGTACCATTATTAAAATCCTCGCTGACCTGAAAAAAGGTAATTATATTCAGGTTGAGAAAGGTCGTCTTATGTATTTGTCAGCATTGCCGGAGAAGTATTAATCGCTTTTATCTCCTTTTTAACTGAAAGGAGGGCTATGTTTCAGTAAATTATTTGCCTGCGTTCCTGACGTGGTTTCATCCACGGGAGGCGCGGGCATTTTCCCTTGCGAATAATCTTTTTCCTGTTCTTTTAACGCCTTCATCAATAATGCCTTGATCGCCCCGTCATCAACTGTCTGACCGGAATTATCCTGTTCGGGGATAGCAGAATTCTTCACTTCTGTTCCTGGCAATATATCCCGGGAAATATCATGCGGCATTTCACCGTCGGGAGCCTGCTGCCAGTCGGCATCGCCGCTATCAATGGGCATCTCATGCAGCGGCGGCATCTCTTTTGTCACCGGTTCTTGCTTTGCTTCAGGCTGCGGGAACGGTTTACTGACATAGACATAATGCATATCCGATAGCGTCGTTTCTGGCTTAACGGCGCTTGCTTTTACTGGCTCAGGTACCGGATGACGCAGATCCCAGTAGAGATGAGCGTAGAGTCCCGCAGCGATCGTCATCACTATTCCCACCACCCAGATCAGGGTGGTACAGACCACTTTTTTCAGCGAGGGGCGCCGGTAAGAAAACCAGACCGGCGCATTCAGGGTAGCGCTGCGCTGGGCAGCCAGAGTAATCGTCGACATTATGAATGCTTCTCCTGCGCGTTGGGGGTCGCAGATATATTTGCGGACTGAATAAGTACGCTTGGCGTAGTCCGGGTTTCACGCATTAACTGCATCAATGTATCTTCACCCGCAATCCCGTCCACATGCAGATGCATTTTCTGCTGAAACTCGCGGGTACGTTGCATCAGTTCGGCCGTCCACACCTTTGTGTGGGTTTCGGGTAGATTCAGCGCCAGGCTAAGCTGCTGATCCATCCAGCCCAGATCTTTGGCGCTGCTTTCGGCGCTCACGGCATCTTTCCCCTGCGGCGTAAGGCGGTGCAACTGGGTGTAATTGCCCGTTGCATGCTGGTTAAACCAACTGCGGCTCACCTGCCAGGTGCGATTATTCATCAGCAGATCCAGCGAGTTATCGTCTACTCTGGCCACCACGGCATAGTTCAGGTGATCGCCTGTTTTGATCTCGCCAATCCACGGGTAACCCTCTTTTGCCAGCTCTTCGACCGGAGCGCTACCCTCCTTACACATCAGATTGACCTGCCCGGCGTTCTGGCAGAGCGCCTCTTCCATCGTGGCGTCATAACCCCACATGGTATAGAGCTGATGCATCGCATCGGGCTTATTCACCACTTCATTATCAATAACCGGCACCGCTGGGGCGTCGGTTTTTGGTGCCTGCGGTTTCCAGCTGGCCATCACGGGCAGCTGTACCGGCAGTCTGGCGGTAATGGTGGGCATCAATGTCCAGCCGCAGGCGGCAAACAGTACGGAGGCAAAAAGGCCCATAACGGCAAGGCGTTTGCCCTTCGGTTTCGCCGGCAGAACTTCTCCTGCGGCGAGGCGCAGATGGCGCGGCGATACCTGCGCTGAACGCTCGGTCCAGGCGGCAAGCATTGCAAGGTGCGCCAGCTCGTTGAGTTTGCCTGTCTGTCCTTTGGTCAGAACATGCATCTTGCGCACGCGGGCCCGGGTAAACGGCGTCGCGTCGCTGCCATGTTCTTCACACTGGGTCTGAACATAGCTCAGGGACTCGCGGCAGGTAAGAGGCCGGAGCGTGTGATGCGTATGAAGAAATTCACGCAACCCGGACTGCTGGAGGGCGGCTTCCTGGTCGGCCGATCCCATCAGCACAACCGACAGAGGCACATCCAGCTCTTGCGCGCGGGTTAACAGCATGGACAGAGCGTCGTGGCAATTCGCTTTCATTGACTGAATATGCGAAATGACCAGCACTTTACGCGTGGTTTTGCAGGACAACATCTCGTCCTTCCACTGACGCAGCACAGCATCAATCGCCTGGATCCGGGTTTTGCTCTCTTTAGTGGTGGTGTTGAGTTTATAGAGCAGGCCGCTGGCGCTGAGTTTCGGGAAGGCGTTAATGGCAAGCAGTGTGCCGTCATGCTTTTTCAGCGCCTCGCAAAACTGCGAGGCGAGATAGCTGTCGTCGCTTAAGAGCGCAGTGACGCCTGTTGTCTGGCACTTCTCTTTCAGCAAACCGAACACATCCTGATGATACGGAACAAAAAAATCACCTGGCATCCGGGTGATAGTCCGGAAAGGCTGGGTAGTGAAATTAAAATGGCGCATATACATAGCGTATTACCGTCTCTTACATTCATAACAAGGAGCCAGAAAAGTAAAGGATATAGGTGGAAGGGGCAATTTGAATGCAGGATAAAAATATTCTGTCTGCGCCTCTATCATGAGTTTATTTAACGATCAACCTTTTTCTAAATTATTGTTAGCGGAAGTGTGAATGGGCGGAGGCGAGGAAACACATTAGTATTTACGCCACTCACTCATACAGCCCAGTGCTGTGAATTACTGACTGGCAGAAAGGCTCGTTAAAAAATGCGTATGTCATTTGTTACTCAATTGATTATGCCCTGCGTCATGTTTGTGCTGCTTATATTCTGCAGCCAGCAAGGGTATATGGTTTATAAAGATTATAAAAAAGTGACGAACAGGTTATCTGATTCAAAAAAGAATATGCAAAAAAAAAGTCACGATGAAAACCAGTTTGTACTTTTTTCGCCGGCGGTGATGCCAGCGAAACAGCCAGCGGCGGTGAAAAAGCCGCTCAGTGCGGAAATAGAAGGTATTCTCAGCAGCGATGAAGCCTGGCTGTCCTTTGCGGTGATAAAAACCCCCGCCGGACAAAAGAGCTATCGCGAGGGCGAAATGCTCGCCGGTTTTGACAATGCCTATATTGCCGAAATTCATCCTGATAATGTTGTGGTGAATTATGAAGGCGCGCCGCAGGTTATTTCACTTAAAAAACCAGACTATTTTAAAGGCGGCGTTGACAGCGCCCCGGTAACCAAATCGAAGAAAGATGCAGGGTTAGATAATCTGCATCTGGATGATTATCTGGTGTTAAAACCAATAATCGAAAAAGGCCAGCTGGAAGGCTACAACATTAATCCACGCAATGCGTCGCCTTTCTACAGCCATGCTGGCCTGGAAAAAAGTGATGTAGTGGTAAAAGTTGACGATGTGGACATGACTAAAGAGGCGCAGGCAAAAGAGCTCGTTGCCCGCTGGTCAAAAATGAAAGAGGCGGATGTCGTTATTCGGCGTCACGCTCACCTTGAAAATATTCGGGTCAATGTTCTAAACAATTAATAAGTGTACAGACATGAAGAAATTTCCATGGGCGTGCGTAGCGCTGACCGCATTGTCGTTATATTCAGGTTCGCTGTTCGCGGCGAACTTTAGCGCCAGTTTTAAAAATACCGATGTCCGCGAATTTATCGATACCGTCGGGCGTAACCTTAATAAAACCATTCTGGTCGATCCTTCCGTTCAGGGAACGGTGTCGGTTCGCACCTACAACGTACTGACGGAAGATGAATATTACCAGTTCTTCCTGAGCGTGCTGGATCTCTATGGTCTGTCGGTGATTCCGATGGATAACGGGATGGTGAAAGTCGTGCGCTCTTCGGTGGCCCGCATGTCGGGCGCACCGATTGCCGACAGCAAAAACCCCGGCAAAGGCGACGAAGTCATCACCCGCGTGGTGCGGATGGAGAACGTCCCGGTACGCGAGCTGGCCCCCCTGTTGCGTCAGCTGAACGACGCCTCCGGCATCGGCAACGTGGTTCATTTTGAACCGTCAAACGTGCTGCTGTTAACCGGCAAAGCCTCGGTGGTTAACCGCCTGGTGGATCTGGTGCAGCGTGTGGATCAAAGCGGCGTCCAGCGCCGTGAAATCGTGCCACTGCGTTTTGCCTCGGCCAAAGAGCTTTCTGACATGTTGAACAACCTCAACAACGAAGAGCAGAAAGGGCAAAATGCCCCGCAGCTGGCGACCAAAGTGGTCGCCGACGATGAAACCAACAGCCTGGTGATCAGCGGCAGCCCGGACGCGCGTCAGCGCACCCGGACGCTGATCTCCCAGCTCGATCGCGAGCAGAACAACGAGGGCAACACCCGCGTCTTCTACCTGAAATACGCCAACGCCAGCAAAGTGGTGCCGGTGCTGACGGGGATCGGCGAGCAATTGAAGGATAAAGCGGGCGGAGGCAAGAGCAAAGCCGCGCCGATGGCAGGCGATCTGAATATTTCCGCCGACGAGTCTACCAATTCGCTGGTGATCACCGCCCAGCCAAACGTCATGAATTCACTGGAAAAAGTGATCGACAAGCTGGATATCCGCCGTCCGCAGGTACTGGTGGAGGCGATCATCGCCGAAGTTCAGGACGGTAACGGTCTGGATCTTGGCGTGCAGTGGACCAGTAAACACGGCGGGGTTCAGTTTGGTTCGACCGGCCTGCCGATCAGCCAAATCAAGAAGTCAAAAGTCATTGGCAGCTATACGGGCCTGGCGACCGGTTTCTTTAACGGCGACTTTGGCGCGCTGATGACGGCGCTGTCCACTAACGGCAAAAACGACATTCTGTCGACACCGAGCGTGGTCACGCTGGATAACAAAGAGGCGTCGTTCAACGTCGGTCAGGATGTTCCGGTCCTCTCCGGTTCACAGACCACCAGCGGCGATAACGTCTTTAACTCTGTGGAACGTAAAACCGTCGGTACGAAGCTGAAAATCGTACCGCAGATCAACGATGGCGACATGATCCATCTGAAGATCGAGCAGGAAGTTTCCAGCGTGGATAACACCTCGACGGCCGATGCCAGCCTGGGCCCAACGTTCAACACCCGCACCATCAACAACGAAGTGATGGTCCACAGCGGGCAGACGGTGGTGCTGGGGGGGTTGATGGAAAACGTCACCAAACAGTCGGTCTCGAAAGTGCCGTTGTTGGGCGATATTCCGGTGGTGGGGCAGTTGTTCCGCTATACCTCCCAGGACAGCGCCAAGCGTAACCTGATGGTGTTTATCCACACCACCGTACTGCGCGACGACGACAACTACGGCGCGGCCTCGAAAGAGAAATATGAGCAGATCCAGGCGCGTCAGCAGCAGCGTATGGAAGAGCACAAGCTGGGCATCGTAGAGAATGCTGATTCGCCGATGCTGCCAGCCTATCCGGCCCAGAGCCGCGCCGCGCCGGTGAGCGCCAGTGCGCCGGTGTCGTCCCGCAATCCGTTTAAAGAATAAGGCGCAAGCGACATGACCGAGATGAGTAATGCGCTCTGTACCAGCACTTGGGCGAAAGAGAACGGGGTCCTGTTCTATAACGACGAGGTGTATATCCGCGAGGATGCGCAGGCGTATGCCCTGCTGGAGATGCGCCGCGTGCTGGGGCGCTCCTATGCCCCGACGATCTTGACGGCGGAAGCGTTTGACGAACTGCTGACCAACATCTGGCAGCAGAACAGCGGCGTCTCGCAGCAGCTGGTGGACGACATGGACGCCGATATTGACCTGATGGCGTTAACCGAGGAGATCCCTGACAACGAAGATCTGCTGGATAACGACGAGAACTCGCCGGTGATCCGCCTGATCAACGCCATTATGGGCGAAGCGGTGAAAGAGGGGGCCTCCGATATTCACATTGAGACCTTCGAGCGCACCCTGAGCATTCGTTTTCGCGTTGACGGCGTGCTGCGTCCGGTGCTGCAGCCGGCGCGCAAGCTCGCACCGCTGCTGGTGTCGCGTATCAAAGTGATGTCCAAACTGGACATCGCCGAAAAACGTCTCCCCCAGGACGGTCGTATCTCGCTGCGCATTGGTCGTAAGGCCATTGACGTGCGTGTCTCCACTATCCCGTCTCAGTACGGCGAACGCGTGGTGATGCGTCTGCTGGACAAAAGCAACCTTAAGCCGGACATCAACAAGCTCGGTCTGATTGACGAAGAGCTGGTGAAGTTAAAGGGACTGATTGAACGTCCGCACGGCATCATCCTGGTGACCGGCCCGACCGGTTCGGGGAAAAGTACCACCCTGTACGCGCTGCTGTCGGCGCTTAACGGCCATGAACGCAACATTCTGACCGTGGAAGATCCGATCGAGTATGAACTTGAAGGGGTCGGGCAGACCCAGGTCAACCCGCGCGTGGACATGACCTTTGCGCGCGGACTGCGCGCCATTCTGCGCCAGGACCCGGACGTGGTGATGATCGGGGAAATTCGTGACGGTGAAACCGCGCAAATCGCGGTACAGGCCTCGCTCACCGGTCACCTGGTGATGTCCACGCTGCACACCAACAGTGCCGCGGGCGCCATTACCCGTCTGCGTGATATGGGGCTGGAGTCATTTTTAATCGGTTCGTCGCTGCTTGGCGTCATTGCCCAGCGTCTGGTGCGTCGGCTGTGTCCGCACTGTCGCACGACCAGTCCGCTGGATGACAATGAGAAAGCGCTGTTCACCTTTATGGAAACGCCGCCGAAAGCGATTTATCGCGCCGTGGGCTGTGAACAGTGTCGCCAGAGCGGCTACCAGGGACGCGCAGGCATCCATGAATTTCTGGTGGTCGACGGCGCCATGCGGCGTGCGATCCATGAAGACAAAGATGAGATGTCCATCGAAACGCAGCTTTTCAAAGAGGCCTACAGCCTGCGTGAAAACGGTCTGCTGAAGGTGATCTCCGGCGTGACCTCGCTGGAAGAGGTCATGCGTGTCACCGCCGAGCGTGGGGGGGATGCGTAATGGCCTGGTATGCGTGGTCCGCGACGGACGCCGCGGGGAAAACCCAGCGCGGCACCCTGCAGGCCGAAGGGCCCAAGCAGGTGCGCCAGATGCTGCGCGAACAGAAGCTGATGCCAGTGAACATTGCGCCGACCAGCGAGCCGTCGGCGGGAAAAAACGCCCGTAAAGGGGCAAAACTGTCGATTCCGGTGCTGTCGATGTTTACCCGACAGCTCGCAACGCTGGTCAATGCCGCGCTGCCGCTGGAGAGTGCGCTGAAGGCGATTGCGAAGCAGACGGAAGATAAAACACTGGCGGCGATGGTGAGCGAGATCCGCGACAAGATTGTGGAAGGTCACACGCTGTTCGACGCCTTCAGCCAGTTTCCGCGCAGCTTCGACAAGCTCTACTGCACCCTGGTGATGGCCGGTGAAAAGACCGGTCATCTCGGTGGCGTGCTGGAAAAGCTCGCCGAGTACAACGAGCAGCGCCAGAAGATGAAAAGCAAGCTCACTCAGGCGATGGTCTACCCCATTACCCTGACGGTGGTGGCGATCGCGGTGATCTCTATTCTGCTGGTCGCCGTGGTACCGCAGGTCATCGACCAGTTCACCCACATGAAACAAGAGCTGCCGGTGACCACCCGCACGCTGATTGCGGTGAGCGACTTTTTACAGGCCTGGGGCATCGTTATCGCCGGCGGCCTGTTCGGGGCGTCGGCGAGCTTTAAATTTTGGATAAAAGTAGAAAAGAACCGATTTGTTTATCATCGGTGGCTGTTGCTAAAGTCACCGCTGAAAAAATTGGTCTGCGCCATCAACAGCGCGCGCTACATCCGTACGCTGAGTATTTTGCAGGCGAGCAGCGTTCCGCTGCTGGAGGGGATGTACATCGCGATGGACGGGATTGAAAACCTCTATGCCCGGCAGGTGCTTGAGCAGGCGGCGGACACCGTGCGCCAGGGGGCATCCCTCTACAACGCGCTGGAACAGGCGAGAATTTTTCCACCCACCATGCTCTACATGGTGGCCTCCGGGGAGGAGAGCGGCGAGCTGGGCTCGTTGATGGATCGTGCGGCGGAAAACCAGGAATCTGCATTACAGCATCGAATTACGTTAACGCTGTCGGTATTTGAACCGGCACTGGTAGTAACTATGGCGACCGTTGTTTTATTTATCGTTCTTTCAATATTACAACCGCTTCTTCAACTTAATAATATGGTGGGTTAATCATGTCATTGAAAAAAAATAGCCTGAAGCGTCAGGCGGGGTTCACGCTGCTCGAATTAATGGTAGTTATCGTTATTCTCGGCGTGCTGGCCAGTATGGTCGTGCCTAATTTAATGGGCAATAAAGAAAAAGCCGATATTCAGAAAGCGACCAGCGATATTGTGGCGCTGGAAGGTTCGCTGGATATGTACAAACTCGACAACCATCGCTATCCGACCACCGAGCAGGGGTTGCAGGCGCTGGTGACCAAACCTGAAATTGCGCCCATTCCGAAAGGCTACCGTGACGATGGCTATATTCGCCGCCTGCCGCAGGATCCATGGGGCAATGACTATATTCTGGTTAGCCCGGGTGAGCATGGCGCTGTCGATATTTTCTCAGCCGGTCCGGATGCAGAAGCTAATACTGCCGACGATATCAGCAACTGGTCTTTTGATAAAAAAGATAAGTAATGAATAAGCAACGTGGATTTACCCTGCTGGAAATTATCGTGGCGCTGGTGATATTCGCCCTGAGCGCCATGATGGTGGTCACCACCATTCCATCACGCAGCGGCGCAGATACATTTGGTCAGCAGCTAAAATCCCTCGTTGAATATGGTTCTGACCGTGCGGTAATGGACGGAAATATTGTCGGGCTGGTGATGACCTCGTCAGAATTTGAACTGGTGACGCAGGTTGGAAATAACGGGGAACGTCACTGGGCACCGTTAAAGTCGGGGCGGATCGCCACCCGCGGTGAGTTTCCTGAGGAGATGCATGTCTCCCTCTCATCGCGAACGCTGGCGGCCACGCTGGACGATGAACCGCAAATCATTTTTTTGCCTGACGGCGAGCTTAGCCGCTTCACGCTCAGCCTCGAAAGCCTGGATAAAAAGCAGCGCTTTCACGTGACGTCACAGGGCTCTGTTCCCGTGATGGTGGAAAACGATGACTAAACGCAAGACCAAAGAGCAGGGGATGACCCTGCTGGAAGTGATGGTGGCGCTGGTGATTTTCTCCACCGCGGCGCTGGCACTGATGAACTCCGTCACCCTGAACGTGCGCTTTACCCACAGCCTGTCGGAAACGCTGCAGGCGGGCTGGGTGGCGGAAAATCAGCTGGCGCAAGCGCAGCTGGCTCAGACCGATTTCCCGGACGCCGAGCAGGTGGGCACCGAAACCATGGGCGGACAAACCTGGACCTGGCATATCCAGCGGGTGAAAACCGCCGACAATACCTTTGCCGATGAGGTACGGGTTTACAGCGAAGCAAGCGATGCGCAACCGGTGGTGGTGCTTCAGCTCGCCGAACCGGAGGTGGATCGTGAGTAAGGTGCAGCGTCAGCAGGGCTTTACCCTGCTGGAAATTATGATTGCGCTGGCCATCTTCGCGGTGATCAGCATTCTCGCCTGGCAAACTCTCGACGGCGCGATGCGCACCTCGACGGCCAGCGACGAGGCGGCGACAAAAGTGACGGCGCTTCAGCGCACGTACAACCTCCTCTCGCGAGACTTTTATCAGCAGCAGGCGCGCGCGCCGCGCAACAGCGGCGAGGTGTTCGTCCAGCAGCAGAATGGTGTGGAAATGACAACCCTGAACGGCATCAGCGGCCAGGTGCAGCTGGAGCGGGTGCGCTGGACGTTAAAGGACAAGCGCCTGTGGCGCAACGTCTGGGCTGCTATCGACGGTCCCGCCAGCGCGCAGCCGGAAGAAGTGCCGATTTTGAGCGATGTGAAAGAGATGAAATGGCGCTTCTGGCACGAAGGCTGGCAGGAAAAATGGACCGACATCGGCCATCAGCCTGATGGCGTTGAGCTGAATCTGACCATGGAAAACGGGGAAACCTGGCGCTGGGTTTTTATCACTCCCGGCGATATGCCTGAGATCCAGACCGCGCCAAAAGACACGAATGCGGACCCGGCGCAGCCGGCTGCGGAGAATGCGGCCCAGCCCGTAACAACCCCACAGCCCGATACGGCAGTAGAGCCAGGAGTGAGTTCATGAGCGGCAAAACAGCGCGAAAAGAGCGTGGCGTGGCGCTGCTGGTGGTGCTGATCCTGCTGGTGATGATGTCCGCCCTGGCGGCGAAAATCAGTCAGCAGTTCTGCCGCCACCTGCAAAAAACGCATTATCAGGTCAGCCAGCAGACGCTGCGCTGGGCCATTGCACGTCAACAGAAGGTACTGGAAAACGTATTGCAGAAAGCGGCCAGTTCAGAAGGGGCGGGGCTGTCGCCGCAGGGGGACTGGGCGCAGCCGCTGAAAACCCAGGGGGATAATTACACCGTGATGAGTCAGGTGGAGGATGCCCGGACCTGCTTTAACGTCAATAGTCTGCTGGCCGGTGACGCGGCGCCAGCGGCCCCGGCCGACCCAACTGCGCTGCCGGAAAAACCGGTCAAAGAGCAGATTATCGAACAACTGCTGACAGAAAGTGGCGTCGGTACGCTGGCGGCAGAAGAGATTTACCAGCAGCTGGTGGATTATCTTGACGCCGACGACGTGACGGCGAAACAGGGCCAGGAGGCCGATGCCTGGGCGAGCGTGACGCCCGCCCGCGGTCCGGCGAATCAAATGATGCGCACCATCAACGAAATCAGACTGCTGCCCGCCTTTCCGCAGGC
Organism: Enterobacter sp. WP_7_1; assembly: GCF_003688535.1. Taxonomy (NCBI): domain Bacteria; kingdom Pseudomonadati; phylum Pseudomonadota; class Gammaproteobacteria; order Enterobacterales; family Enterobacteriaceae; genus Enterobacter; species Enterobacter sp. WP_7_1. The sequence goes on from NZ_REFK01000001.1 coordinate 619,481, forward strand.
TGCGTGGCCGAAGGTCAGCAAGCTGCTGTGCGCCTTGCCGGATACGGATGGCACCATAAATGTGAATACCTTAACACGCGAACAGGCGCCGCTGCTGGCGGCGGTTTTTACCGGCGTGCTAAACACGGACGACGCTGCCCGCCTGATCGATTCACGCCCGGAGGAGGGGTGGGCGTCGCTGGAGGCATTCAGCAAAGTGCTGGAGAGCAACTATCCGCAGACCAAAGATATCCTGGCGCAGATTCAGGACAGGGTTGCGGTCAACAGTCGCTATTTTCGGGTGGATACCACCGGCAATACCGATGATTTAACGCTGCGCGTCGTCAGCCAGCTTCACGTTGACAGTGAGGCTGGCAAGGTCGTGACCTGGCTACGCCGCTACCGAATGGTTGAATAAGATGAAGATAATGAAAAAGGTGCTTTTTATTCGTCCCGACACCCGTGAGGACGGCAAAATCTGGTGGTGTGAATCCGGTAACGATCGGGTGGAATATCTGACGGGCTGGAGCGCACTGAGCGAACTTTCCTGCCATCCGCTTTCTCAGCAGGTGTGCCTGCTGCTGCCGGCGAGCGAGACGATCTTTCGTCATTTTACCCTGCCGAAAAAAGGGCTCTCCGCCCAGACGGCGCAGTTCTCGTGGATGGCGGAAGAGACGCTGCTCGGCGAGGTGGAGACGCTGCACTGGACGGTGCTGAACAAAAAGGGGCCGGAGGTGGATGCCGTGGCCATCGACGCTGATCGTCTGCGCCACTGGCTTGAGCTGTTCGCTCAGGCGGGGCTCACGGTGGTCCAGGCGCTGCCGGATGCCTGGCTGCTGCCGGTGAGCGAAGGGGGCACTACGCTGGTGAGCCTGGAGGAGAGCTACTGGCTGCGTTTTTCCCCCGGCAGCGCTGGCGAAGCCGATACGGTTCTGCTGCCGCTGCTGTTGAGTAAATGCCCGGCGGGTGAGGTGTGCTGCTACGGCGATGTGCCGCAGGAGGTACAGGTGGATGAACGGCTGGCGTGGCAGCATCCGCTGGTGCTGATCCAGCCCCAGTGGCAGGGCTGTCGTATCAACATGCTGCACGGGGAGTTTTCCGGGCGCAACGCCAGCGGCCCGCGTTTTCGCCACGCGAAAAAGGCCCTCGCGGCGGCGGCGCTGCTTTGCGTCGGCCTGCTGATCGGCCCCCGCGTTGGTATGGCGTGGATGCTCACTCATCAGCAAAACGAGATCCACCAGGAGATGACCACCGTAGCGCAGCACTATTTCCCGACCCTGCGCCAGACCAGCAACCTGAAGTACTACGTCGGGCAAAATATCAGCAAGGCGAAGAAAGGGGTCTTCCTGCAGCTCGAAGCGCTGAATCAAATCAGGCAGTCATTGCCGTCTCTGGAGATTAACAACGTGGAATATGACGAAACGCAAAATCAGCTGACGCTGAATGTGAAATCCATGGATAAACAGACCCTGCAGGATTTTGTCGCCCGCAGCGCCGAAACCTTTGAATTTACGATGCAGCCGATTTCCGGCGAGGCGCCTTATACCGCCATTATTACCGGGAGCTATAAATGAAAACGCAAATAGCCCAGTTAAAAAACCGCTGGCAAAATTACAGTCCACGCGAGCGTAATTTATTTAAACTCTGCGGCGGGGCACTCTGCTGTGCGATGGTTTATTACGGCGCGATGATGCCGCTCGATACTTTAATAAAAAATAACGAGGCCGTGTTATTTAAGCAAAAGCAGACGCTGAACTGGATGCGCCAGGAAATTGATAAAAACCATCTCCAGTCCAGAATCGTCAATACCCCGAACCCGCGCAGCGTGGTGGAGGAAAGTGCCAAAGTCGTGCACGTCGCGTTGACAGACGTGCGTCAGCAAGAGCAGTCGCTGACCTTTGATGTCGAGCGCGTCAACGTTTCTGCCCTGCAAAACTGGCTGCGTGAGATGAACGTCTCTTCCGGTATCCATCTGGAGAAACTCGCGTTAACGCCGGTGGATCGTCAGAGTGACGTGAAAGCGCACATTACGCTGAGCTGGGCGAAAAGCGCATGAACCCGCTAATGCTGTTGCAGCAGGCGAATCTGCCGGGTCTGTGCGTGATGAGCGGAGCGCTGGGCGCGATCCTCGGCAGTTTCCTGGGCGTAGTGGCGGAGCGTATTCCGCCGCTGGTAATGGAAGAAGAGGGGGCAGGCAATCTGCTTTTTCCCGCCTCTCACTGCCCGGATTGCCACCACGCCCTGAGCGCGTGGGAAAACATTCCCATCATTAGCTGGTGTGCGCTGCGCGGCCGCTGCCGCCACTGCCATAGCGCGATTCCGCTGCGACTGCTGCTGGTGGAAGTCTGTAGCGCTCTCTTCTTTGCCGCCAGCGCCGCGCTGGCGCCGTCGTTTTTGGCGCTGATCGCGCTGTGGGTGATGTGGAGTCTGCTGCTGCCGCTGGTGGTGATCGACGCGCGCCATATGCTGCTGCCGGACTGCCTGACCCAGCCGCTGCTGTGGACGGGGCTGATGTTCCATGCCCTGTTCCGTACGCTACCGCTGACCGACGCTATCTATGGCGCGGTGGCGGGATATCTGTCGCTCTGGCTGGTTTACTGGGCATTCCGCCTGCTGACCGGGCGGGAAGGATTAGGCTTTGGTGATTTTAAGCTGCTGGCGGCGCTGGGCGCCTGGTGCGGCTGGCAGGCGTTACCCTCTATTGTGCTGATCGCAGCGCTGGGAGGCATTATCATGCATTGCCTGTTAAAGCCCTTTGAGAATAAAAATAACCTTATTTCCTTTGGTCCATATATTGCGTTTTCCGGGCTGGTTGTATTTATCTCGCAAATTTTACACCTCATCTTTTAAATAATGCAGTCAAGTTTTTTTTGAAGTTTTTTCATCGGGGGAATGAAAGGATAAAATAAATTCTCCACTGTATTCTTCTCTACGCAATAAAACATTTGTCGAAGGTTTTATGAGTGGAGGAAGGTACAGCGCAATAATAAGAAGGTCTTTCGCGAACCCGAAGCGTTCACGATTAATTTATCAGTAAATAACGTTCGTCCATGTTTAATGGAAAAGCATGGGTATTTAATTTCAAAAATCGTATTATCAGGATCAAAATAATGAAATTTCTGAAGCCTAAATATCTGGCACTCTTCGTTGCAGCGGCTGCGAGCCCGGTGTTCGCAGCCGTGCCAGGTAAAGCAACTATCGCCAGCGGTAATGATAAATTTGCCATTGTCGAAGTCGATCAGTCTGCTTCTGCGTACAACAGCCTCGTCAAAGTCCATGATGGCGCCGATGTTAAAGTGCAGTGGGATGTCTGGAGCGGCGCGGCGCCGACTTCTGCGAAAGTGCTGCTCGACGGCAAAACCGTCTGGACCGGTGCAGGCAGCATGTCCGGCACGGCAACATTTAAAGTGACCAAAGGCGGTCGCTATCAGGAAACGGTTGAACTCTGCAACGCCAGCGGGTGCAGCACCAGCGCCAGCAAACTGATTATCGTCGCGGATACCGACGGTAGCCATCTGCTGCCGCTCAACACCACCATGCAGGAAAATAATAAAACCCTCTCTAAGCACACCGATAAAGTGGTCGGTGCCTATTTCCCTGAGTGGGGCGTTTATGACCGTAATTTCCCGGTGGATAAAATCCCGGCGGCTAACCTTAACCACATTCTGTATGGCTTCATTCCAATCTGCGGCGGCGATGGCATCAACGACAGCCTGAAAACTATCGAAGGCGGTAACAGCTTCGAAGCACTGAAGCGGGCCTGTGCGGGCCGTCAGGACTTCCAGGTGGCGATTCACGACCCGTGGGCCGCACTGCAGAAGCCTCAGGCTGGCGTAAGCGGCTGGGACGATCCCTACAAAGGCAACTTCGGCCAGCTGATGGCAATGAAGAAAGCCAATCCAGGCCTGAAAGTGCTGCCGTCTATCGGCGGTTGGACCCTCTCCGATCCGTTCTTCAAAATGCATGACAAAGCGATCCGCGATCGCTTCGTGGCTTCCGTGAAAGATTTCCTGAAAACCTGGAAATTCTTCGACGGTGTGGACATCGACTGGGAATTCCCGGGCGGCGGCGGTCAGAACGAAACGCTGGGCAACCCGCAGCAGGATAAAGAGACTTATACCGCACTGATGCGCGAACTGCGCGCCATGATGAATGAACTGTCAGCCGAAACCGGCCGTACCTTTGAGCTGACCTCAGCAATCGGTTCAGGCAGCGACAAAATTGAAGACGTTGATTACACCACCGCCCAGCAGTACATGGATCACATCTTCCTGATGAGCTACGACTTCTACGGCGGCTGGAGCAATACCGATCTGGGTCACCAGGCGGCACTGCGTGCGCCGGCGAACAAACCGGATACCAATTACACCACCGAAAACGGCGTGAATGCGCTGCTGGCGCAGGGTGTACAGCCCGGCAAAATTGTCGTGGGGACGGCTATGTATGGTCGCGGCTGGACCGGCGTTCACGGTTACAGCAATAACAACCCGTTCACCGGCACGGCAACGGGCATGGTGAAAGGGACCTGGGAACCGGGCGTGGTTGACTATCGTCAGATCGTTAACGAGTACAAAGGCAAAGCGGGTTGGGAATACAACTATGACGCTACCGCTGAAGCACCGTATCTGTTTAACAAAACCACCGGCGATCTGATCACTTATGAAGATGCGCGTTCCGCAACGGCGAAAGGTCAGTATGTGCTGGCGAAAAACCTGGGCGGTCTGTTTGCCTGGTCTATCGACTCCGATACCGGAGACATTCTGAACGCGATGAATGAAAGCCTGACAGGCGGCGGCGCTGCGCCGGTTGATCCGGTAGTGACCAACCATGCGCCGGTGGCGACTGCCGCTGACCAGAGCGTAACCGGTCCGGCGACGGTGACCCTGGACGGCTCGGCTTCCACCGATCCGGATGGCGATGCCATCACCTACAAGTGGACGCAGATCTCTGGCCCGTCGGTGACCCTCACCAACAGCACCAAAGCGAAAGCGACCTTCAACGTTGCCGCTGTCACCAGTAACCAGACTCTGGCGTTCCGCCTGACGGTCACTGACGCGAAAGGGTTGAGCAGCACCGCTGACGTCCAGGTCGTGAACAAAGCACCGAAAGCAAACCAGGCGCCGGTCGTGAACCAGATGGAAGCCGTGACGCTGGAAGCGGGCCAGAGCTACTCTCTGCACGCTCAGGCTAACGATCCTGATGGCGATGCGCTGACCTACTCCTGGAGCGTTCCTGCGAATATGCAGGCGACAGGCGCAGACACCGCGAACCTGAACATCACCGCGCCGGACGTGGACGCGGAATCTACTTACACGCTGACCGTGGTGGTAAGCGATGGCAAGTCCAGCGTACAGACCAACGTACAGGTGACGGTAACGCCTAAAGCGGCTGAAACGCCGTCTGACGAAGGCAATACCCCTTCCGATGAAGGCAACACGCCGTCTGACGAAGGCAACACCCCTTCCGATGAAGGCAACACGCCGTCTGACGAAGGTAACACCCCATCTGATGAAGGCAATACGCCGTCTGACGAAGGTTCTGCCACCAATAGCTGCGATAAGCCTGTTGACGCCAACGCCAGTAAATACGCTGCCTGGAGCGCAAGCAAGGTTTACAACGCGGGCAATACCGTCAGCTTCGACAACCTGGTCTGGAAAGCAAAATACTGGACTCAGGGCAACCAGCCGGGCTTCGGTGTGGATGCATGGGAGCTGGTAAGTCAGGTGAAATTCAACTGGCGCTCCGACGTGGTCTATAACGGCGGCGACACCACTACCTACAACGGTTACACCTACACCGCGAAATGGTGGACGAAGGGTGATAAACCCGGTAGCAGCGATGTCTGGGTGAAAAAAGGCCCTGCGGCTGACTGCCAGTAAGTCACTGCCATAACGATGCGGGTAAGGAACTTGCCCGCCATCACGGTCCACGTCCCGTGACGGACGTGGACCGTAAATCAGGAAACAGAGCAATAAGCGCGTAAGGAGACAATGAAAAAGAGCCGGACTGAAAATGAAAACGTTATTTTTATTGTTGCTGATAATAAGTCATAGCGTCTTTGCCAACTGCTGGGATAAAGCCGCCAGTTATTACCATGTGGATCCTTATCTGCTGTATGCCATTGCTAATGTTGAATCGGGAATGAATCCCAATGCGATTGGACAGAATAATGATGGCACGCGTGATGTCGGCCTGATGCAGATTAACAGTTCACATTTTTCCGAGCTGGAGCGAAAAGGCATTAATGAGTACCGGTTAATTACCGAGCCCTGCACCTCGATTATGGTTGGCGCATCGATATTATCCGGAATGATTAAAGTTTATGGCTATAACTGGGAGGCGGTCGGCGCCTATAACGCGGGTCTGAAAAAAGAGAATTACCCGCAGCGTATGGTCTATGCCCGTAAGGTCTGGAATAAATATCAGAAGTTAAAACGTAGCACCCGTAACCGTTATTATTATTGATTTTTGTTTTTTGAAGAGTACCGGCTGGTGTTCTTCATAAAACGAAAACTGCTCCCTGGTTTATTTATTAAATGATTAATAAATAAACCGCGAAACAAATTAACTTTTATATACCCTTAATATAATTAAGAGGACCATTGACATGAACAAAAGAACATTACTCAGTGTTCTTATTGCGGGCGCATGTGTTGCACCGTTTATGGCTCAGGCAACCCAGCTGCAGGCCAGCAGCGAACCTTACACCGTTAAGGCCAGCGATCTGCAGAAGAAAGAGCAGGAGTTGACCAACTTCCCGCTGATGGCTTCAGTGAAGTCAACCATCCGCACGCTGGACAACAGCCTGGTGGAACAAATTGAGCCGGGTAAATCGACAAACCCGGAAAACGTCAAGCGCGTGGAAGGGATTATCAAGGCCAGCGACTGGGAATACCTCTTCCCACTGCGTGCGCCGGAATATACCTACAGCAACTTCCTGAAAGCGGTCGGTAAATTCCCGGCGCTGTGCCAGACCTATACCGATGGTCGTAACAGCGATGCCATCTGCCGTAAGTCTCTGGCAACCATGTTCGCGCACTTCGCGCAGGAAACCGGCGGCCACGAGTCCTGGCGTCCGGAAGCCGAGTGGCGTCAGGCGCTAGTTTACGTGCGTGAGATGGGCTGGAGCGAAGGTCAGAAGGGCGGCTATAACGGCGAATGTAACCCGGATGTCTGGCAGGGGCAGACCTGGCCGTGCGGTAAAGACAAAGATGGTGATTTCGTTAGCTACTTTGGTCGCGGTGCGAAACAGCTCTCCTATAACTACAACTACGGCCCGTTCTCTGAAGCGATGTACGGCGACGTCCGTGTGCTGCTGGACAAACCTGAGCTGGTGGCGGATACCTGGCTGAACCTTGCTTCCGCGATCTTCTTCTTCGCCTACCCGCAGCCGCCAAAACCGAGCATGCTGCAGGTTATCGACGGCACCTGGCAGCCGAACGATCACGATAAGGCGAATGGTCTGGTTCCGGGCTTCGGCGTAACCACGCAGATCATCAACGGCGGCGTGGAGTGCGGTGGTCCGACAGAGATCGCCCAGTCTCAAAACCGTATCAAATACTACAAAGAGTTCGCCAACTACCTGAAGGTGCCTGTTCCGTCTAACGAAGTGCTGGGCTGCGCCAACATGAAGCAGTTCGACGAAGGCGGTGCCGGCGCGCTGAAGATCTACTGGGAACAGGACTGGGGATGGAGCGCGGATACCCCGTCAGGCCAGACCTACTCTTGCCAGCTGGTGGGTTACCAGACGCCATTCAGCGCCTTTAAAGAGGGTGACTACACCAAATGCGTGAAGCATTACTTCAACGTCAACGTGGTGGGTGAAGACGGCACTTCCGACGGCGGTAGCGTCACGCCAGCCCCGACGCCAACCCCTGTCGACCCAACGGACGAAGGCAATACCACGCCGGTGCCGGACGATAACACCCCGGCTCCGGAGGATAATACGCCAGCGCCGGTAAACCATGCGCCGGTAGCAAAAATCGCCGGTCCGGTGGGGGCGGTTGAAGCGGGTAAATCTGTTTCTCTGAACGCGTCTGGCTCGACTGACGAAGACGGTAACCACCTGACTTATACATGGACGGCTCCGAACGGCCAGACCGTAAGCGGCGATGATAAAGCGATTATTACGTTCAATGCACCGGAAGTGGCGGCGGCGACGCAGTACCCGATCAACCTTACCGTTAGTGACGGCGAGCTGAGCAGCACCACAACCTATACGCTGAACGTACAGGCTAAGCAGACCAACGGCGGCCAGACCGGGACTTACCCGACCTGGACTTCCAAAACTAAATGGAAAGCAGGCGATATCGTTAACAACCGCGGCCAGCTGTTCCAGTGCAAACCTTATCCGTACAGCGGCTGGTGCAATAACGCGCCATCCTACTACGAGCCAGGTAAAGGGATTGCATGGCAGGACGCGTGGACTGCGCTGTAATCGGCAAAATGACAAACGGCAACCTTCGGGTTGCCGTTTTTTTTCTCATCGCAAAAAGGCAGGACCCGATCTACCGATGAAGCTTCCCGTGATCCCGCAGCCACGCCGCCGTACGCGTAATCCCTTCATCCAGCGTCACAACCGGTTTATACCCAAGCTCGTTCTCCGCCCGCGAAATATCCAGCGTGAAATCAAAGTTAAGCTTTGATACGCCGTAATGCGTCAGCGCAGGCTCTTTGGCCGATTTACTGCCAAAACGCTCCATGCTGCGGGCAATCATATCCAGCATCGGGTAAGGAACTGAACGGATGCGGCAGTCGATCTGCAGCTCGTCAATTAAGCGCTGCACAATGCTGCGCAGCGTGCAGGGTTCGCCGTTCGTGATGTTGTAGGCCCGACCGGAGATCAGCTTATCGCAGTCCGGCTGGCTTGCCAGCCACATGGCGTGGACGGCGTTTTCGTAATAGGTCATATCCACCAGCGCATCGCCGCCGCGCGGCAGCAGCACGCTGCCGTAGTGGTGCATCATCTGCGCCAGGCGCGGAATAAACACTTTGTCGTGCGGCCCGAACAGGCTCTGCGGACGTAAGACCGTAAAACGGGTATGCGGGTTCGACTGTGCCAGCAGGTCAATCACCTCTTCGCTGGCCGCCTTGCTGCGGGCAAACTCGCAGGCAAAGCGAGCCGGGCGGAAATCTTCCTGCACGTCACGATGGTGGTGATAGTCAAAATAGAGCGACGGTGACGAGATATGAATAAAGTTGCGCACGCCCCAGGCGACGGCCCATTCGCCCAGACGGCGGGTTGCCCGCACGTTGGCGAGATCGAAGGCTTCCTGGGTACCCCACGGGGAGGTGAAACTGGAGCAGTGCCACAGCGTGTCGATACCGGCGAGCATCACTTTCGCCTGAGAGGAAACCAGCTCCGTCAGGTCAGCATGGACGAACTCCGCGCCCATTTTTTGCAGCAGTTTTCCCATCGCTTCGTTGCGACCGGTAGCCCTGACGCTGATGCCCTTGCTGCGCAGAAATTCGACCGCATTTCGGCCTAAGCCGCTGGTCGCCCCGGTAACCAGTACCTTCATATCAATCCACTGTGTTGAAAAGAATTTCGTGCGCATTCTTTCGTGAATTACGGCGCTATGCAATGGGAAAGGTGAAAGAAAGAGAGTTTTATTTAGATCTTTTCCGTCTTTTGTTCTGCCCGTTGCGCAATCCGCTTTGCCATCCCGCGGAAGATAAACAGGTGTGCGGGGATCATCAACAGCCAGTAGAACAGACCCGGCATTCCGTGGGGATGCCACCAGGCGCGGACGTCCAGTTCACGACAATCGCCTTTGTCTTTCAGGGTAAAGCAGAGCCGGCCCAGCCCCGGGGCTTTCATGCCGAACAGCATCGCCAGCTGCTTTTCCGGCTCGACGATGATGACCTTCCAGCTGTCGACCGCATCGCCCACCTCAAGATACGGGCGTGCCGGGCGGCCTTTTGCCAGCCTGTGCCCCACCAGCAGATCCATTGCCCCGCGCGTTTGCCAGAGGATATTGCCGAAGAAATAACCGTCTTTGCCGCCAATCTGGTTCACCACTTCCCACAGCGCGGCCAGGCTGGCGTGGGTTTTCACCGTGCAGCCCGCCTGTTTCGGGTAATAGCCGTACTCCGGGCGCCAGCGGGCAAAGGCCTGGGCGTCGTAGCCCCAGTCGCTGGAGTTCACCAGCTGCTCTTCCTCTTTCAGCGTATTGCGCACGGCATCGTCAAAGCGGATCAGGTCCTGGGGAATGAGTGCCCTCAGCGCGCGATCGTCCGCCAGTAAATCGTGTTTGAGCCCCTGGATCAGCGCTTTGGCGGTCGTCGGCGGCACCGAGGTGATCACATTCAAAAACCACACCGAAATCCAGCGGGTTGGAAAGGGGATGGGGATCAGCCAGCGGCGGCGGCCGCTGACGCGCATGAAATGTTCGAACTGCTCCTGATAGCTCAGCACTTCAGGGCCTGCCGCCTCCAGCACGCGGTGCTGCTCCGCCGGGTGATCCAGCAGGGCCACCAGATAATGCAGTAAATTCTCCAGCGCAATCGGCGTGGTGCGCGAGCGCACCCAGCGCGGCGGCGTGAGTACCGGCAGGTTGTAGACCATATCGCGCATCACTTCGAAGGCGGCGGAGCCTGCACCGACGATGATCCCGGCGCGCAGTTCGGTGACGGGGATATTCGCCCCGCGCAGGGTTTCAGCCGTCAGCTGGCGGGCGCGCAGGTGATCGGACTGCTCGTGTTCAGGCGCCTGGAGCGAGCTTAAAAAAATGACCTGCTTCACCGGGGTTTGCAGCAGGGCATCGCGGACGTTCATCGCCACCTGACGCTCGTGGGCGATAAAATCCCCGCCTTCGCCCATGCTGTGCACCAGGTAGTAAAGCGTGTCGACCCCTTCCAGCAGCGCGGGAAGTTCCTTCGGCCAGTTGAGGTCAACGCTGTGGCAGGTGACGCCGGGCAAGCTGAGTTTTTGCAGGCGTTCGGTGTTGCGTGCCGCTGCCAGCACCCGGTGTCCCTGCTGGCTTAACGCAGCGGTGAGATGCTGACCGATATACCCGCTGGCGCCGAGCACCAGAATGCGTTGCGGCACGTGATGCTCCTTATCGCTGTAAAAACGCCTGCCAGTGTTTCACCACGTCCGCCAGCTGTTCGCGGCTCACGTCGAGATGCATAACCAGGCGCACGACAGGTGAGGCGTTGATCAGCACGCCACGTGATTTCATAAATTCGCCCAGCGCGGCGGCGCGATCGTCGCCCACGCGAACAAACAGCATGTTGGTGTCGTGGCGCATCACGTCGGCGCCAATTTCGCGCAGCTGCGTAGCCATCCACGCGGCGTTGTCGTGATCGTCCTTCAGGCGCGCCACGTTGTTTTTCAGGGCATACAGCCCGGCCGCCGCCAGAATACCCGCCTGACGCATGCCGCCGCCGGTCATTTTGCGCCAGCGGTTGGCGCGCTTGATGTAGTCCGCGTTGCCCACCAGCAGAGAGCCCACCGGCGTGCCCAGACCTTTAGAGAGGCAGATGGTGAACGAGTCGCAGTATTGCGCAATCTCTTTCAGCTCGCAGCCATACTCCACGATGGCGTTAAAGATACGCGCGCCGTCAACGTGCAGGCCGAGCCCGCGCTCGCGGGTGAATTCCCACGCTGCTTTCAGGTATTCGCGCGGCAGCACTTTGCCGTTGTGGGTGTTTTCGAGGCTGAGCAGCCGGGTGCGGGCGAAGTGAATATCGTCGGCTTTGATTTTCGCCGCGACCTTATCGAGCGGCAGGGAGCCGTCCGGCGCGGCGTCAATCGGCTGCGGCTGAATGCTGCCGAGCACCGCGGCACCGCCTGCTTCATACAGATAGTTATGCGCGCCCTGGCCGACGATATACTCTTCCCCGCGCTCGCAGTGGCTGAGGAGCGCCACCAGGTTAGCCTGCGTACCGGTTGGCAGGAACAGGGCGGCCTCCTTGCCGCTCAGTTCAGCCGCGTAGCGCTGCAGTTCGTTGACCGTCGGGTCATCGCCGTAGACGTCGTCCCCGACCGGGGCGGCCATCATCTCTTCGAGCATGGCGCGGCTCGGGCGGGTTACGGTATCACTGCGTAAATCGATCATGGCATGTTCTTATTATTAAAAAGGCGATGCCAGATGTTTTACCTGAGCCAGTTGGTTTTTGCCAGTTCGATCACCTCATCGCCGCGTCCGCTGATGATAGCGCGCAGCATATACAGGCTAAAGCCTTTGGCCTGTTCCAGCTTGATCTGCGGCGGGATCGCCAGCTCTTCTTTGGCGACGACGACATCCACCAGCACCGGACCGTCGATGGAAAACGCGCGCTGCAGGGCTTCATCCATCTCTGAGGCTTTCTCCACGCGAATACCGGTGATGCCGCAGGCCTCGGCGATGCGCGCGAAGTTGGTGTCGTGCAGCTCGGTGCCGTCCGTCAGGTAGCCTCCGGCCTTCATCTCCATCGCCACGAAGCCCAGCACGCTGTTGTTGAAGACCACAATTTTCAGCGGGAGCTTCATCTGCACCACCGACAGGAAATCCCCCATCAGCATGCTGAACCCGCCGTCGCCGCACATCGCCACCACCTGACGCTCCGGGGCCGTCGCTTTTGCGCCCAGCGCCTGCGGCATGGCGTTGGCCATCGAGCCGTGGTTAAACGAGCCGAGCAGGCGGCGCTTGCCGTTCATCTTCAGATAGCGTGCCGCCCAGACGGTTGGCGTGCCCACGTCGCAGGTAAAGATGGCGTCGTCGTCCGCGAAATGGCTGATCTGCTGCGCCAGATACTGCGGGTGAATGGCTTTGTCGCTCGGTTTGGCGAGGTCGTCCAGCCCCTTGCGGGCGTCGCGATAGTCGCTCAGGGCCTTATCAAGGAACTTGCGGTCCGTTTTTTCTTCCAGCAGCGGCAGCAGGGCGGAAAGGGTAGATTTGATGTCGCCCACCAGCGCCATATCGACCTTGCTGTGCGCGCCGATGCTGGCCGGGTTGATATCAATCTGAATGATTTTGGCATCCGCCGGATAGAACGGACGATACGGGAACTGGGTGCCGAGCAGGATCAGCGTGTCGGTGTTCATCATGGTGTGGAAGCCGCTGGAGAAACCGATCAGCCCGGTCATCCCCACGTCGTAAGGGTTGTCGTACTCGACGTGCTCTTTACCGCGCAGGGCGTGGACAATCGGCGATTTCAACTTACCGGCAAATTCAAGCAGCTCCTTGTGGGCGCCCGCGCAGCCGCTGCCGCACATCAGGGCGATATTGCTGGAGTAACGCAGCAGCTGCGCCAGCTTTTTCAGCTCCTCTTCGGCAGGCGTTACCACGGGCTGTGGGGCGTGATACCAGTGGGTGCTGGCCCCTTCCGGCGCGGCCTTGAGGGCCACATCGCCCGGGATAACGACCACAGAAACGCCGCGGTTCAGCACGGCCTTGCGCATGGCGATCGCCAGCACCTGCGGGATCTGCTCCGGGGATGAAACCAGCTCGCAATAGTGGCTGCATTCACGGAACAGCTCCTGCGGATGCGTCTCCTGAAAATAGCCGCTGCCGATTTCGGAAGAGGGGATATGGGCGGCAATCGCCAGCACCGGCACGTGATTGCGGTGACAGTCGAACAGCCCGTTGATCAGATGCAGGTTGCCGGGACCGCACGAGCCCGCACACACGGCCAGTTCCCCCGTTAGCTGTGCTTCAGCGCCTGCGGCGAAGGCGGCAACCTCTTCATGGCGGGTGGGCATCCATTCGATAGTCTTCATCTTGTTGAGGCTGTCGCTAAGTCCGTTCAGGGAATCGCCGGTTACGCCCCAGATACGTTTCACGCCAGCCTGTTCGAGCGTTTTCGCTATATATGCAGCCACGGTTTGTTTCATGGTTGTCCGTCTCCTTTTGTGATTTCGCTTACAAGCTTAGAAGAAAGTCTCCGTATTGCCCGTCGCATCCCCCCAATTAAAAGGTGCTTTTCACGCGCAATTATTCGGCATAATCTGGTGGTGTCTCGGTGAAAACAGGAGTAATTTCAAATGGTTAAATCATTGTTAATTGCTGTTAATGAAAAGCTATCGTGCGACGATCTTGGCAAACTCTTGTTACGACTTGCCGTCGGCGGGCTGATGCTTTTTCACGGTTTGCACAAGCTTTTTGGCGGCGTGGGCTTTATTAGCGGCATGCTGGTGGAAAAAGGGCTGCCGGGATTTATCGCCTACGGCGTGTTGGTTGGCGAGGTGGTGGCACCGGTTCTGATTATTGTCGGGCTCTTTACGCGTCCGGCCGCGCTGGTGCTGGCCTTTACGATGATTGTGGCGTGGCTGATGGTGGGAATGGGTGAAACGCTCGCCCTCGATAAGGTAGGCGCATGGGCGATTGAAAGCCTGGTGTACTTCTTTATCGGCTCGCTGGCGGTCGCGTTTTTAGGCGCAGGGCGGTTTGCGCTGGGTAAAGCGCCCGCATGGCGGTAGGGTTGTTGTAGGTCGGGTAAACGTAGCGCCACCCGACAAAAAGCCCGGTGGCGCTAGCGCTTACCGGGCCTACGATCGAACGTTTAACCCTTATGCGAGGACCAGATCGCCCTGCGGGTGGCACGAGCACGCCAGCACGTAACCCTCGGCAATTTCCGCGTCGGACAGCGTCATGGTGCTGGTGACGGTATACTCTCCCGAAACCACCTTCGTCTTACAGCAGCCGCACACGCCCGCGCGGCAGGCCGCCGCTACCGGCACCTTGTTGCTTTCCAGCGCCTCCAGCAGCGTGGTCCCTACGCGGCCAAAGAAGGTCTGCGCAGGCTGCAGCTTGGTGAACTTCACGCCGCTGGTTGCGGCTTCCGCCACCGGCGTGAAGAACTGCTCTTTGAAGAAGCGGGTCACGCCAAGCGCTTTCACCTCTTTCTCGACGATATCCATGTAAGGCGCCGGGCCACAGGTCATCACGGTGCGGTTCGCCATATCCGGCACGCTTTGCAGCAGCTCGCGGCTCAGGCGACCGGGCACAAAGCCGTGGGTCGCGTTGTGCTCCGCCACCAGCGTCACTGGATAATCACGCCACTCCTCGGCAAAAATCACGTCTTCCGGGGAACGTACGCTGAAAATAACCTGCACGTCGGCCAGCGGGCGGTTCTTCGCCAGCCAGCGGCGCATCGACATAATCGGCGTTACGCCACAGCCCGCCGCCAGCAGCAGGAATTTATCGTCTGCTTTGTCGTCACAGGTGAAATCACCCTGCGCGTCAGACAGCCAGATATAATCCCCGCGCTTCACGTCCTGCGTCAGCCACTGCGAGCCCGCGCCGTCCTCAATGCGGCGGACGGTGAGCGTAATGTACTCGCTCACCCCCGGCGTTGAGGAGATCGTGTAGGCGCGCAGGGTGTCCGCCGAGTTGCGAACGCTGACCAGCGCGTACTGGCCTGCACGGTACGGATAGTAGTCATGGCACAGCAGCGACAGCGTCCACACATCCGGCGTCTCCTGATGGATGTGATGAACCTGCATCCGCCACGGACATTGTGAGGTTGGGATGGTCATGAATAACTCCTTACGCGCTCAGCAGCTGTTTCATATCATCTTCAACGTTGGTCACGGAACGCAGGCCGAATTTCTCGTTCAGCACCGCCAGCAGGTCCGGCGTCAGGAAGCCTGGCGCGGTCGGGCCGGTCACGATGTTAGTGACGCCGAGAGAGAGCAGGGTCAGCAGGATGACAATCGCTTTCTGCTCGAACCATGACAGCACCAGCGACAGCGGCAGGTCGTTCACGCCGCAGCCCAGTTTCTCCGCCAGGGTGACCGCCAGAATGATGGCCGAGTAAGCATCGTTACACTGGCCCGCATCGATCAGGCGCGGCAGACCTTCGATCTCGCCGAAGTCCAGCTTGTTGAAACGGTATTTGCCGCACGCCAGGGTCAGGATCAGGCAGTCTTCCGGCACGCTGGTGGCGAAATCGGTGAAGTAGTTACGCTCGCCGCGCGCGCCGTCGCAGCCGCCGACGAGGAAAATGTGGCGCAGCTTTTCACGGCTGACGAGATCGATCAGCGAATCAGCGGCGCCGAGCAGGGTTTCACGACCAAAGCCGACGGTAATGAGGTGCGGGATCTCGCTGTACGGGAAGCCTGCCATCTGCTGCGCCTGGGCGATAACCGGACCGAAATCGTCACCTTCAAGATGGCTCACGCCAGGCCAGCCGACGATGCTGCGGGTCCAGATGCGGTCATCATACGCGCCGACGGTAGGGTCGATGATGCAGTTAGAGGTCATCACGATAGGGCCAGGGAAGCGGGCAAACTCCACCTGCTGGTTCTGCCAGCCGCTGCCGTAGTTACCGATCAGATGCTTAAATTTACGCAGCTCCGGGTAGCCGTGCGCCGGGAGCATTTCGCCGTGGGTATAGACGTTAACGCCGGTGCCTTCGGTTTGCTTCAGCAGGTTGTAGAGATCTTTCAGGTCGTGACCGGAAATCAGGATGCACTTGCCTTCGGTCGCCTTGACGTTGACCTGAGTCGGCGTCGGGTGGCCGTAGGTGCTGGTTTCACCGGCATCCAGAATGCTCATCACGCGGAAGTTCATCTGACCGATTTCCATTGAGCATTCCAGCAGCGCGTTCATATCGGCAGGCCAGGTGCCCAGCCACGCCATGATTTTGTGGTACTGCGCATAAATCTCATTGTCGTACTGACCCAGAACGTGCGCGTGTTCCATATAGGCCGCAGCGCCTTTCAGTCCGTACAGGCACAGCAGGCGCAGGCCGAGAATGTTCTCGCCAATCGCCGCTTTGTCTTTATTCGGGGTGAACTCTGCCGCCTGACGCTGAAGCTCGCCGAGATCGTCGCTGACCAGCTGCAGTTCAGACATCGGGTTTTCCACGCGCGCGCCGGCATCCGCCTTCAGGCACTGGGCTTTCAGCGCTTCACGCAGGGCAATAGCTTCGCGGGCATAGCCGACAATGCGCGGGGAATCGAAGTTAACGTTGGTCAGCGTGGAGAAAAAGGCGCGCGGGGCGAAGCTGTCGACGTAGTGGTCGACAATACCGTATTCGCGCGCTTTGAACGCCCATGCGGAAAGGCCTTGCAGGGCGGCAATCAGCAGGTCCTGCAGGTCAGATGTTTCTGCGGTTTTGCCGCACATACCCTGTGCGTAAGAGCAGCCATTGCCTGCCGGGGTACGGATGGTTTGTTCACATTGCACACAAAACATAATCACACCTGTTAAAGTTATATTTGATATACATGTTTAAGGTTATGCCTGTGCCAGAACGGAGAAAAGGGCTTTCTGCTACAAAATAGAGGGAGATTGATTTAGCGCAATTTTGGCGGCAGGAAACCTACCGCCAAAGAAGTATCAGGCAGAGAAGAAGGCCATCATGATCGGAACCAGCAGACTTAAAATAAAGCCGTGCACGATAGCCGCGGGCACCATCTCCAGCCCCCCGGAGCGCTGGAGTACCGGCAGGGTAAAGTCCATCGACGTTGCGCCGCACAGGCCCAGCGCGGTAGAACGACTGCGGCGAACCAGGCCTGGGATCAGCATGATGGCAATCAGCTCGCGCGCCAGATCGTTAAAGAAGGCGGCGCTGCCGATCACCGGGCCGAATGATTCAGTCAGCAGAATACCGGAGAGCGAATACCAGCCAAAACCTGACGCCATCGCCAGGCCGGTTTTCAGCGGCAGATCGAGAATAAAGGCATTAATGACGCCCGCCACCATTGAACTGGCGACAACAATCACCGCAACCATCATTCCCCGACGGTTCAGGACAATTTGTTTCAGCGTCATGCCATTATTTCGCAGCTGAATACCAATCAGGAACAGCAGGAAGATCAGCGTATATTCACTGGCCTCTGTCGCGTGCTGTAAAAATGCCCAACCGGTCAGCCCAAGAAGAAAACCGAGCACCACGACGCCGCATAATTTTAATGATTCAAGCGCCATTGCAATTCGAGAAGGGAGCTTTTCCTGATGATGGTGATTTTTCCATGGAATAGTGCGTTCCAGCCACAGCAGCGCGGCAATATTGCACAGCAAAATAACCACCACGGTGACGACAGAATAATGGAGGATGGAGAGTAAATTCGCCGACAGGTTGTCCAAAAATGCCAGGCTAATCCCCATAAAGAAAAGAATAACGTAGACAATCCAGCTCAGGAATCGATTAATGAGCCTTAATGCGGATTCACGATGCAGCGGAATAAGATAGCCCACGATCAAGGGCAGCAAAATGATGAGGAGTCCTGAAAACATGAACAGCCGGTCCTTTTTAGTATCGGTTAAGCGCCAGTGACACTACCCAATAAAGGCTGTTCAGTAAAGCGGCAAAATAAAGCCGGGTGGCGGCTGCGCCTTACCCGGCTTGTGTCAATGTGGGGTGTGCGGCCTGTGGCCCTCACCCCGGCCCTCTCCCACGGGGAGAGGGAGGGAAAGATTAATCGCGTTTTTCCAGCAGGGTGCGATACAGCACGCCGCCCAGGATACCGCCGATAATTGGCATTACCCAGAACAGCCACAGCTGCTCAAGCGCCCAGCCGCCCTGGAAGATGGCGACGGCGGTGCTGCGTGCCGGGTTAACGGAGGTATTGGTGACCGGAATAGAAATCAGGTGGATCAGCGTCAGCGCCAGACCAATCGCAATCGGGGCAAAACCGGCCGGTGCGTGTTTGTCCGTTGCGCCGTGGATCACCAGCAGGAAGCCAGCGGTCAGCACAATTTCAATCACGATGGCAGACAGCATGGAGTAGCCGCCCGGAGAGTGTTCGCCGAAGCCGTTAGAGGCAAAGCCGCTGGCCGCCGCGTCGAAGCCGGCTTTACCGCTGGCAATCACGTACAGAACGCCTGCCGCAATAATACCGCCAACTACCTGCGCCACAATGTAGCCAATTACGTCTTTCGCCGGGAAACGGCCGCCCGCCCATAAACCT
Organism: Enterobacter sp. WP_7_1; assembly: GCF_003688535.1. Lineage (NCBI taxonomy): Bacteria > Pseudomonadati > Pseudomonadota > Gammaproteobacteria > Enterobacterales > Enterobacteriaceae > Enterobacter > Enterobacter sp. WP_7_1. Next base: position 638,304 of record NZ_REFK01000001.1, read on the forward strand.
AACGTCACTGCCGGGTTAAAATGACCGCCGGAAATATGTCCCACGGCAAACGCCATGGTTAATACGGTTAAACCAAACGCCAGTGCGACGCCGACAAAACCGATACCTAATTCCGGGAATGCTGCTGCCAGAACGGCGCTACCGCAGCCACCAAATACCAGCCAGAATGTACCAAAGCATTCTGCTGCCAATTTTCTAAACATAACCACCTCAAATAATTATCCGCACGCATTCCCGCGTGCGGGATATATCGCCATAAAGGGATGACGACTCAAAGAGCCCGTATTTTAAAAACCAACAACACCCCTTCGCCACTTAAATAAATTCGATTAATTTGATTTAAGGCAATGTGATGTCAATCCTTGTTCAAACTGGAGGTAAATAGAGCATAGTCCAATTTGCGGGCGGTAGTATCTTGCGAGATGAGGGTTATTTCAAATGAAACCTGATGGATAAATTCTGAATTTTTCGTACTTCCGCCAGGTTATGGAGGCGGATTGCAGTGTCAAGCCTGTATGCATCCCGCTATACTGCTGATTACTTGAAGGAAAAAGTGATCATTTGTCGGGGGATTTATGCTTCTCGAACGTGTGGAAATTGTCGGGTTTCGCGGTATTAACCGTCTGTCGCTGCAGCTGGAGCAGAACAACGTCCTGATCGGCGAGAACGCGTGGGGTAAGTCCAGCCTGCTGGATGCGTTGACGCTACTGCTTTCGCCCGAAGACGATCTGTATCACTTCGTCCGCGACGATTTCTGGTTCCCGCCCGGCGACGTGACGGAGCGCGAGAAGCACCTGCATATCATCCTGACGTTCCGCGAATCCGAGCCCGGACGTCACCGCGTGCGTCGCTTCCGCCCGCTGTCACCCTGTTGGGTGCCGTGCGACGACGGTTTCCACCGGATTTTCTATCGGCTGGAAGGGGAGATGGCGGAGAACGAGGGGGTACTCACCCTGCGTGATTTTCTCGATGAGAAAGCCAACCCGATCCCGCTGGACAATATCGACGATCTTGCCCGTCACCTGATCCGCCTGACGCCGGTGTTACGCCTGCGCGATGCGCGTTTTATGCGGCGTATTCGTAACGGAACCGTACCCAATATGCCGGAAGTGGAGGTCACCGCCCGCGAGCTGGATTTTCTGGCCAGAGAGCTGGTGTCGCGTCCGCAGAATCTGACCGATGGTCAAATCCGACAGGGGTTGTCCGCAATGGTGCAACTCCTGGAGCACTATTTTTCCGAGCAGGGAACCTCGGAGTCGCGCCACCGTCTGATGCGCCGCCGCTCTCATGATGAGCAGCGAAGCTGGCGTTACCTCGACATCATTAACCGGATGATCGACCGGCCCGGCGGTCGTACCCATCGGGTGATTCTGCTGGGGCTGTTTTCTACGCTTCTGCAGGCCAAAGGCACCGTTCGTCTTGACCGGGACGCCCGGCCGCTGCTGCTGGTGGAAGACCCGGAAACGCGCCTGCATCCCATCATGCTCTCCGTGGCCTGGCATCTGCTGAATCTGCTGCCGCTCCAGCGCATTACGACCACCAATTCCGGAGAGTTATTATCGCTGACGCCGGTAGAACACGTCTGTCGCCTGGTGCGTGAATCCTCCCGCGTCTCCGCTTTCCGGCTTGGGCCGGGCGGTTTGAATGCGGAAGACGGGCGGCGCATCGCGTTTCATATTCGCTTTAATCGGGCGTCGTCGCTCTTTGCCCGCTGCTGGCTGCTGGTGGAGGGGGAAACGGAAACCTGGGTCATCAACGAGCTGGCGCGCCAGTGCGGCCACCATTTTGATGCGGAAGGCATTAAGGTGATTGAATTCGCCCAGTCGGGATTAAAGCCGCTAATAAAATTTGCCCGCCGGATGGGGATCGAGTGGCACGTGCTGGTAGACGGTGATGAGGCGGGTAAAAAATATGCCTCGACCGTGCGGAGCCTGCTGAATAACGAGCGCGAGGAAGAGCGCGATCATTTAACCATGCTCCCCGCGATGGACATGGAACACTTTATGTATCGTCAGGGGTTCGACGACGTCTTCCACCGCATTGCCATGGTGCCGGTCGATGTCCCGATGAACATGCGGCGGGTGATCGCCAAAGCCATTCACCGTTCGTCAAAACCGGATTTAGCCATTGAAGTGGCGACGGAAGCGGGTAGGCGGGGCGTGGAGGCGGTACCGACCCTGCTGCGGAAGATGTTCTCCCGCGTGCTGTGGCTGGCACGCGGGAAAGCGGATTAGCGTTGGGTCGCCTGTTTCATCTGCTGAATCAGGCTATCCAGCAGCGCGTAGCGGCGGCGATATTCGGCGCGTTTTTTGCTGGCGATCTCTTCCATCGGTTTACGCGGCATGACGAGCGGCAGCATAAAATTACCGTTGTCCTGTTTTTCACCGCCGATGGAGAGCCAGAAACTGTCGTAATCGGCCAACAGTTTGCCCTCTTTTTTCTTGCGGTAGCGCCAGCTGCGATAAATATGGGTATCGTTACTGACGGCGACAATCTGCTCTACCGGGAACGCGGCGCCGAGCGTCATTGCGGCCTCGACCAGCAGACGTTTCGGGAACAGACCGTGGCAGGCTTTCGTCGCTCCCTGGATCAGCTCATGGGGAACATGCGCTTTTGCGCCCTGCAAACCGCCAATGAACAGCGTCGATTTTCCCTCAAACTGGCACAGCGTAAAGGTCATCTCCGCCAGCGCCGTATTTTGACCGTCACAGAAAACGAGGGTAGCTTCTCCCTCTTTATCCATAAACGCGTCGGCACACAGGCGGACGCTAAATTGCTGTTCATCTTTTCCGGTTAAGGTCAGCAGAGTCACGCCCTGTTTTGAAAGGTAACCATGAGTCAGCGTCGCCGGGAGCTGACGACACATCGTCTGATAGTGCCAGGACAGCGATTCCAGCGCACGCTGCCGATCCATATTGACTGTCAGCCACGGGCGATGAAGGCGGCAGGGCAGCCCTGGCTGAACCTGGAGCATTTGCATCAGGTGCGGATGTTTCGCAAGATCAGACAGCAGGCGAGCAGTGCTGAGCGGTGTCGCCAGTGAACGCAGCATGAACTTGCGTCGATAGGCGGTTTTTTCCCATGCCAGCCCGGGTGCGATCTCACCGAAAGCCAGGTTTTTGAACAGCTGCCAGCCGGATTTTGGCTGCGGCAGGTTTGAAAGTGATGTATCGACGATAGAAGACATGGTAGATCCTGATCCTTTTGGAATATCGCTATTTCAGCAGGAGAAATGTCAACATCTCGTAAACAAATTAGGACGATTTCGGAGAACAGGGCTTTCGTTGAAGAGTCGTTTAGTTAGAATCAACGCTTATCATTGCCAGAACATTTATTTGGAATATTTATGAACCTCAAGGGAAAACGCAGAACGCTGTTTCTGCTGCTGGCGGTCGTGGTTTTAGCCGGTGGATACTGGCTATGGCAGGTGCTGAATGCGCCGGTGCCGCAGTATCAGACGCTGATTGTTCGCCCGGGCGAACTGCAGCAAAACGTCCTCGCGACGGGCAAGCTTGACGCGCTGCGCAAGGTTGACGTCGGCGCTCAGGTCAGCGGCCAGCTGAAAACGCTGTCGGTTGAGATTGGCGACAAGGTGAAAAAAGGCCAGCTGCTCGGCGTTATCGATCCTGAGCAGGCTGAGAACCAGATTCGCGAGGTGGAAGCCACGCTGATGGAGCTGCGCGCGCAGCGTGCGCAGGCGCTGGCAGAACGTAACCTGGCCCAGGTGACGCTGACTCGTCAGCAGGCGCTGGCCAAAACCCAGGCTATTTCGAAACAGGATTTAGATACTGCCACCACTGAACTGGCGGTGAAACAGGCGCAGATTGGCACGATTGACGCGCAGATCAAACGCAATCAGGCCTCGCTGGATACGGCAAAAACCAACCTCGATTACACCAAAATCGTCGCGCCGATGGCGGGCGAAGTCACCCAGATCACCACGCTGCAGGGCCAGACGGTGATTGCCGCGCAGCAGGCGCCAAATATTCTGACGTTGGCTGACATGAGCACCATGCTGGTCAAAGCCCAGGTCTCAGAGGCGGATGTGATCCATCTTAAGCCGGGACAGAACGCCTGGTTTACGGTGCTTGGCGACCCGCAGACGCGCTACGAAGGCGTGCTGAAAGACATTCTGCCGACGCCGGAAAAAGTGAACGACGCTATCTTCTACTATGCCCGCTTCGAAGTACCCAACCCGCAGGGCGTGTTGCGTCTGGACATGACCGCACAGGTGCATATCCAGCTGACCGGCGTGAAGAACGTGCTGACCATTCCGCTCTCTGCGCTCGGTGAATCCGCCGGGGAGAGCCGTTATAAAGTGAAAGTGCTGCGCAACGGCGAAACGCGCGAGCGCGAGGTGGTGATTGGCGCGCGCAACGACACCGACGTGGTTGTGGTGAAAGGGCTGGAAGAGGGCGAGGAGGTTGTTGTCAGCGAAAGCCTGCCCGGAGCCGCTAAATGACGGCGCTGCTTGAGCTAAATAACATTCGTCGCAGCTATCCTTCTGGCGACGGTCCGGTGGAGGTGCTGAAGGGCATCTCCCTGCGCGTGGAAGCGGGCGAGATGGTGGCCATTGTCGGCGCGTCGGGTTCCGGTAAATCGACGCTGATGAACATTCTCGGCTGCCTGGATAAACCGACCAGCGGGACCTATCGCGTGGCCGGGACGGATGTCTCCACGCTGGACGGCGACGCGCTGGCGAAGCTGCGCCGGGAACACTTCGGCTTTATCTTCCAGCGTTATCACCTGCTTTCTCACCTTAACGCGGCCCAGAACGTGGAAGTGCCTGCGGTGTATGCGGGCGTCGAGCGTAAAAAGCGCCTTGAGCGCGCGCAGATGCTGCTGACGCGTCTGGGACTGGCGGAGCGGGTGGAGTACCAGCCCTCGCAGCTGTCCGGCGGCCAGCAGCAGCGCGTGAGTATTGCCCGCGCCCTGATGAACGGCGGGCAGGTGATCCTCGCGGATGAACCGACCGGCGCGCTCGACAGCCATTCCGGCGAAGAGGTGATGGCGATCCTCCATCAGCTTCGCGATCAGGGGCACACGGTGATTATCGTTACCCACGATCCGCAGGTGGCGGCGCAGGCGGAACGCATTATTGAGATCCACGACGGCGAGCTGGTCAGCAACCCGCCGCCGCGTGAGTCCAGGGCTGCGGCGCCGAAAGAAGCGCTACCGGCATCAACCGGCTGGGGACAGTTCTCCAGCGGCTTTCGCGAGGCGCTGACCATGGCCTGGCTGGCGATGGCGGCCAACAAAATGCGCACCCTGCTGACGATGCTCGGCATCATCATCGGTATCGCCTCTGTGGTGTCGATCGTGGTGGTGGGCGACGCGGCCAAGCAGCTGGTGCTGGCCGATATCCGCGCCATCGGCACCAATACCATTGACGTCTATCCCGGCAAAGACTTTGGCGACGACGAGCCGCAGTATCAGCAGGCGCTGAAGTACGACGATCTGGCGGCGATTCAGAAGCAGCCGTGGGTGAACTCCGCCACGCCTGCGGTTTCGCAGAACCTGCGTCTGCGCGTGGGCAACGTTGACGTGGCCGCCAGCGCTAACGGCGTCAGCGGAGACTATTTCAACGTCTACGGCATGACCTTCAGCGAAGGCGCCACCTTCAACGCCGAGCAGCTGGCGGGCAGGGCGCAGGTGGTGGTGCTGGACGCGAACTCGCGCAGGCAGCTCTTCCCCAATAAAGCCAGCGTGGTTGGCGAAGTGATCCTGGTCGGTAACATGCCTGCCACGGTCATCGGCGTGGCGGAAGAGAAGCAGTCGATGTTCGGCAGCAGCAAGATCCTGCGCGTCTGGCTGCCCTACACCACCATCTCAGGGCGGATTATGGGGCAGTCCTGGCTCAACTCCATCACCGTGCGCGTGAAGGAGGGCTACGACAGTGCGCTGGCCGAACAGCAGCTTGAACGGCTGTTAACCCTGCGCCACGGGAAGAAAGATTTCTTCACCTGGAATATGGACGGCCTCTTGAAAACGGCGGAAAAGACCACACGTACTCTTCAGCTGTTCCTCACGCTGGTGGCGGTGATCTCGCTGGTCGTCGGCGGCATCGGGGTGATGAATATCATGCTGGTGTCGGTAACCGAGCGCACCCGGGAGATCGGCATCCGCATGGCGGTCGGCGCCCGGGCCAGCGACGTGCTGCAGCAGTTTTTGATTGAAGCGGTTCTGGTGTGTCTGGTCGGCGGGGCGATGGGCATTGCGCTCTCGATGATGATCGCGTTTGCACTCCAGCTCTTTTTACCCGGCTGGGAGATTGGTTTCTCGCCGGTCGCCATTATCACCGCGTTTTTGTGTTCGACCTTTACCGGCATTTTGTTTGGCTGGTTGCCCGCCCGCAACGCGGCGCGGCTGGATCCGGTGGACGCGCTGGCTCGGGAATAACCCGAAAATAAAAATGCCAGCCGATCGGGCTGGCATTTTGACTGCGGGATGTACACAATAAAACAGAGAGCTATGCAACCGTCTCTGCTTCAACGGGTACGATTAGGCTGGCATGATTGCCTTTTGGTCCCTGATGTACATCGAACCGGACGGACTGCCCGGCTTTGAGCGTTCTGTAACCATCCATCTGAATGGTGGAATAGTGAGCGAAGATATCCTCGCCGCCGCCTTCGGGGCAGATGAAGCCAAACCCTTTGGCGTTGTTGAACCACTTAACAGTACCCATTTCCATGCTTCGACATCCTTCGTAAATCTTATAAGTTAAGATGGAATGAACCGGTGGTGGAGTGGGGGCTGTTCAAAACCTCGCCATCTCACGCTTGTACAATTTAGAGAAACGAAAGAAGTCGTCAAGCGTTTGGCGCTGGAGATGGGACAATAATCAACCAAAGTTTGAAGCAGTTAACGCTATTGCAACAGTTTGTGACAGACATCGCGGATGACAGTAATAGATGATTGTTATCTAACATCTGAGGTAGATTCAAAGTGGTTATGCATAATGGGTAAGACCAACGATTGGCTGGATTTTGACCAGCTGGCGGAAGATAAAGTGCGCGATGCGCTAAAACCGCCATCTATGTATAAAGTTATGTTAATGAACGATGATTACACGCCGATGGAATTTGTTATTGACGTGCTACAAAAGTTCTTTTCTTATGATGTAGAACGTGCAACGCAACTGATGCTTACCGTTCATTATCGTGGCAAAGCTATCTGCGGCATCTTCACAGCCGAAGTGGCGGAAACCAAAGTAGCGATGGTGAACGACTATGCGAGGGAGAACGAGCATCCGTTGCTGTGTACGCTGGAAAAGGCCTGATAAGGCATAAAATTGGGGGAGGTGCCTATGCTCAATCAAGAACTGGAACTCAGTTTAAACATGGCTTTCGCCAGAGCGCGTGAGCACCGACATGAGTTTATGACCGTCGAGCATTTACTGCTCGCACTGCTTAGTAACCCATCTGCCCGCGAAGCGCTGGAAGCCTGCTCCGTGGATCTGGTGGCGCTACGTCAGGAACTCGAAGCCTTCATCGAACAAACCACACCGGTGCTGCCAGCCAGTGAAGAAGAGCGCGACACGCAGCCGACGCTCAGCTTCCAGCGCGTGCTGCAGCGCGCGGTATTCCACGTCCAGTCTTCCGGACGTAGCGAAGTGACTGGCGCAAACGTCTTAGTCGCCATCTTCAGCGAGCAGGAGTCACAGGCTGCCTACCTGCTGCGCAAACACGAAGTCAGCCGCCTCGACGTGGTTAACTTTATTTCTCACGGAACGCGCAAAGACGAGCCTAACCAGGCATCGGATTCCAGCAATCAGGTCAATAACAATGAAGAGCAAGCAGGCGGGGAGGATCGTATGGAAAACTTCACCACCAATCTTAACCAGCTTGCTCGCGTTGGCGGTATCGACCCGCTGATTGGTCGCGATAAAGAGCTGGAGCGCGCGATCCAGGTGCTGTGCCGTCGCCGCAAGAACAACCCGCTGCTGGTGGGTGAGTCAGGCGTGGGTAAAACCGCGATTGCCGAAGGGCTTGCCTGGCGCATCGTGCAGGGCGACGTGCCGGAAGTGATTGCCGACTGCACCATCTACTCGCTGGATATCGGCTCGCTGCTGGCGGGCACCAAATACCGCGGTGATTTTGAAAAACGCTTCAAGGCGCTGTTAAAACAGCTGGAGCAGGACACCAACAGCATCCTGTTTATCGATGAGATCCACACCATCATCGGCGCAGGTGCGGCCTCCGGTGGCCAGGTGGATGCCGCGAACCTGATCAAACCGCTGCTCTCCAGCGGCAAGATCCGCGTGATTGGCTCCACGACCTACCAGGAGTTCAGCAACATCTTTGAGAAAGACCGTGCGCTGGCGCGCCGCTTCCAGAAAATCGACGTGACCGAACCGTCCGTCGAGGAAACGGTGCAGATCATCAACGGCCTGAAGCCGAAGTACGAAGCGCACCACGACGTGCGTTACACCGCGAAAGCGGTCCGTGCGGCGGTGGAGCTGGCGGTGAAATACATCAACGACCGTCATCTGCCGGATAAGGCGATTGACGTGATTGATGAGGCAGGGGCGCGTGCGCGTCTGATGCCGGCCAGCAAGCGTAAGAAAACCGTTAACGTGGCGGATATTGAGTCCGTGGTGGCCCGCATCGCGCGTATCCCTGAGAAGAGCGTTTCTCAGAGCGACCGCGACACGCTGCGCACCCTCGGCAATCGCCTGAAAATGCTGGTCTTTGGTCAGGATAAAGCCATTGAGGCCTTAACCGAAGCGATCAAGATGGCCCGCGCCGGGCTTGGGCATGACCACAAGCCTGTCGGTTCCTTCCTGTTTGCTGGCCCGACCGGTGTAGGGAAAACCGAGGTGACGGTTCAGCTCTCCAAAGCGCTGGGCATTGAGCTGCTGCGCTTTGATATGTCCGAGTATATGGAGCGTCACACCGTCAGCCGTTTGATTGGTGCGCCTCCGGGCTACGTGGGCTTTGACCAGGGCGGCCTGCTCACCGACGCGGTGATCAAGCATCCGCATGCGGTCCTGCTGCTCGATGAAATCGAGAAGGCGCACCCGGACGTGTTCAACATCCTGTTGCAGGTGATGGACAACGGGACGCTGACCGACAACAACGGGCGCAAGGCGGACTTCCGCAACGTGGTGCTGGTGATGACCACCAACGCCGGGGTGCGTGAAACCGAGCGTAAATCCATCGGCCTGATCCACCAGGATAACAGCACCGATGCGATGGAGGAGATCAAGAAGATCTTCACGCCTGAGTTCCGTAACCGTCTGGACAACATTATCTGGTTCGATCACCTGTCTACCGACGTGATCCATCAGGTGGTGGACAAGTTCATCGTCGAACTGCAGGTTCAGCTGGATCAGAAAGGCGTGTCGCTGGAAGTGAGCCAGGAGGCCCGCAACTGGCTGGCCGAGAAAGGCTACGACCGTGCGATGGGTGCCCGTCCGATGGCGCGCGTGATTCAGGACAACCTGAAGAAACCGCTGGCGAACGAGCTGCTGTTTGGCTCGCTGGTGGACGGCGGCCAGGTGACCGTGGCGCTGGATCAGGCGAAGAACGAACTGACGTACGATTTCCAGAGTGCGGCGAAGCACAAGCCGGAAGCGGCTCACTGAGTTGTAAGATAAAAGCAAAACGGCAACTTCGGTTGCCGTTTTTTTTGTTTTCTCCCTCTCCCCGTGGGAGAGGGCCGGGGTGAGGGCATCAGGCCAAGGTAAAAGCAAAACGGCAACAGGGTTGTCGTGTTTAGTGTTTTCTCCCTCTCCCTGTGGGAGAGGGTTGGGGTGAGGGCATCAGGCCGCAGAGGAATTTTGCGAGGCGCTTTCCAGTTTCTTTCGAAGTCAGTTTCTGGATAAATCCACAGTAATAAAATGGCGGCGCACCTGCAAAATCAAGTGCCGGGATTGGCGTCCTGATTACACACGAGAAATGATATTGATACGTCAACTATCATCAGGTTCGTTCACACTTTTGAAAGCTAGCGATATAATCCGCAGACTCAATTATGGTGGGCTGAACCGGGGCTTCTTTTGAAGCGCCGATTTTCCCGTGTGGGTCGGTACGCCAAACCGGTTCAGTCTGCCACCTGAGTTGGCGTTCGGGTGGAGATCTCATCATTTCACACGGAGTCATAATCAAATGGAACATAACAATCTTTCTCTGCTTTATAGCGAACTCTCCCTCAACCCCGATCTCCCAACCCTGGCCGAGCGCTGTAAACTGCTCACCGAAATCCTCCTCGACTGCAAATCACTCCCGCAAACGCAGCCCGTTTGCCGCTGTCTCGGAGCCTACCTGGAAGAGGTGAAATCCGGCCTCACAGAATCAATGCGTGATTTTCAGGTGATGGAATTTGAGGACGAAGCGGAACAGCCGCGACAAAAAGAGTGGTTGCTGGAAGATACCGCAACACAGTGCGATTACTGCCGCGCGTTAAACCATATACTGCTGGTATCGCATTTTGACCGCGATATGTTGCCGCACCTGACGGGACTGCTGCATGACATTACGCATTCGATGGCCGCAGATGTCGTTGCACCTCAAAGTGCAAAAACGGTAATTCACATTATTTCCTGACGTCGATCCGAGGCGTCGGGGGAGTTCCTCTGACGCCAAATGGATAAATCTTCGGAAAAGTGGGTGTTACAGGAAGACGTTAATAACTTTTGATGACAATAAAACAGTGCAGTTCGCTGCCGTACAGCTCGCGTTATGAAGCCCTTAACTACCTGAATTTTCCTTCATATGTTGGTTATAAATACAGCCAAGACCCACTAAATGCTGGCTCACTACCCGTGCCCCATAGTTATGGCACTGTAATGACCATGGATGGGATTTCAGCCAGACAGCAAATGCAGTGCAGGATGCAAGTGAAATTAACGCGGGCTCCGCTGTACCTTGCTGTCCGGTCAGTAGGCCAATCATCTTGCATATTTCGCCATTATCCCAACGCTGCCACACATTTTTCCACCATCCCATTTTCCAGCTACCAGTAAGGCAAAATGCTTTGTCAGAGAGGTTGGCGTTTTCAGTATTTTCAGACACAAACCAAAGATCGGTTTTTCCAAGTCGGACTTCTGTTGACCAGGCAGTTATAGCCCCGCCGCGCAAAACGCACTCATGGGCGAGATAATGATCGGTTACACCCGGGAAGCGTCGTTTTAATCGCTGGAAATGACCGTGTATGGTAATGACAGGACGGACCATGCTTCCCCGGTCGTTTCGCTTAAGCTCGGCACTACCGTACTGAATTTCATCAAATTGACTCCGTTTAAGAAATTGCATTTCTTGCTCCCGAATAAGATCGGTATTGCTCGACGGTAGTATCGAAGAAGGGAAAGACTTAGAACCCTGATAGAGCAACGAATCACCTGCCTTCCAGTCGCAATAGTTGGTTGTTATTTGAATAATTTTGCCGGAGTCAGCATCGGCACTGATCACAACATACAGTTTCTGCCTCGCAGAATGACCCTGAAACGGTATAACCATTGTGGTCGTTGACACCCTTGTTAGCGCAGGGAGTGAAACATGCAGATCGTGTTCGAACCCGTTAACCGCTTGCGCAAGGACCCTTTGGTTTGTCGTTTCACCAGAGTGCACCCCTTGTTCGAGCTGGGAGAGAAGGGTGATATTTTTATTCAGGCATACAGCATTGTCATAGTGTGGAGTAAACACATGGCGGCAGGTACAACACTGAAGGCGTGGGTTTCTGGCTTTTGTGTATCCATAGCGAATGACCTGAGCGGTAAAACAGCGGGGGCAACCTTGTCCTGTATTTCCTAATTTTCGCTGCATGAATTGTCTGAACCACTCGTCACATTCTTTTTTATTAAACAGTGGAGGAAGGCTGCCACATTTTTGACATTCAAGAGCAGCGTAGCCCAGACGATAAACAGGAAAAACATAATCACTCGCATCTGGTATTCCGAGATTTGGACATGACCAGCTTTTACAAACATTGAGATCTATTTTTGGAGCGGATTCCATGTGCTTCACCAACTGATTCTGTTAGTCGTAAATTTTCGCGTCTCCCTTTTCCATATGTCGTGAGAAGGTTCACAAAATCTGTTTTTTGCTAATCGATAATGAAATTCTTTCTTTAATTCGAGAGTTAAAAAATGAAAAAAACAGTAATCGCGTTTTTATTACTATCGGGATATGCTTCGCTAAGTCCAGCGCAGGACGTTACCGTCATTTATACCAATGACCTGCATGCACATGTTGAGCCCTATAAACTCCCTTATGTTGCAGAAGGTAAAAGAGCTGTCGGTGGCTTCGCAAATATTGCGACTTACGTTAAGCAAGAAAAGCAAAAGAATAAGGCTACTTTTTATTTCGATGCTGGAGATTACTTTACCGGTCCGTACATTAGCAGCCTGACAAAAGGGCGGGCAATCATAGATATCATGAATACAATGTCGTTTGATGCTGCGTCTGTCGGCAATCATGAGTTTGACCATGGTTGGGATAATACGCTGATCCAGCTCAGTCAGGCTAAATTCCCGATCCTGTTAGGAAACGTGTTTTATAAAAATAGTAATGTCCCCTTCTGGAATAAGCCGTATACCATCATCGAAAAGGATGGCGTTAAAATTGGGGTCATTGGGTTGCATGGCGTGTTCGCTTTCGATGATACCGTTTCATCGTCAATGCGTCAGGGCATTGAAGCGCGTGACGAGGTGAAATATCTCCAGCGTTATCTGGACGACCTACGTGGAAAAGTGGATATTACCGTTGCACTCATGCATGAAGGTTTCCCCGCACGCCAGTCCAGTATCGGTAATACTGATGTCAAACGCGCCCTTGATAAGGATATCCAGACGGCGAAGCAGGTGAAAGGACTGGATATTCTGATTACCGGACATGCGCATGTTGGAACGCCGGAGCCGCTTAGAGTAGGTAACACGTTGGTGCTTTCGACTGACAGCGGTGGGATTGATATTGGTAAGCTGGTCCTGGATGTGGATCTAAAAAAACATCACAACAAAATAAAAAGCTTCGAACTTAAAACCCTTTACGCTGATGAATGGAAACCCGATCCGGCAACTCAGAGTGTTATTGATAGCTGGAATAAAAAGCTCTCCGAAACGGTTCGCCACAAAGTTGGAGAGACGCCTGTTACGCTTACGCGCGCCTATGGGGAATCATCTTCGCTGGGCAATTTATTTACCGATGCAATGCTTGCTGCTGCGCCCGATGCGCAACTGGCGCTCACTAATTCAGGTGGTCTGCGGGCTGATTTGAATGCCGGTCCGATAACTCTCGGCGATGTTATTAGCGCGTTCCCGTTTCCAAATGAGCTAACCGTAATGGATTTGAAAGGGAAATCCTTACGAAATCTTATGGAGCATAGTGCATCACTCACTAACGGTGTTTTGCAGATGTCGAAAGGACTGGAAATGCGCTACGACCAACATAAACCTGTTGGGCAACGCGTTGTGCTACTTACGCTTAATGGCAAGCCAATTGTAGACTCAGATACCTATCGCGTAGCGACAAATAGTTTCCTTGCTCCTGGTGGCGATGGTTTTACTGCATTCATTGATGGCCAGAACAAACAGGTAAAAGGTGGATATAACCTTTCCGATGCGGTTATTGATTATCTGGTGAAAGGAAATAAGATCATTCCCCAACAGGTGAATGAGATGCGAGTAAAAGAAGTTACACAGTAATAATTAACAACAGGTGAATAATATGGCAATTACCTATCTTGGAATGGATCTCGCTCCTGCTAACAACCAGCTTGCGGTCTATCTGAAGTTTATAATTGATGAGGCGATAACATATTCCTATACGGTACTGGGAAGATCGACTAGCACGACAAGTTTAGACTTTACGTATTCTTCAAATGACATTGTCTCTTTACCAGAGATAAAAATTCCGGTTATTGGACTGTATGCAAACTACCTTAACCAGGTGCAGGTTGTCTTTAAAAACCTTAGCGGAGTGGAAGTTTTTAATCAAACCATCCAGGTAAGCACACAGGAACAACTCTACCGCGATGGGACAATTTTCCATATCGATATTGAGCAAACGGATCCCTCTAACTTCACGACCGTATGGGGAAACAGTTGGGTAATGACTACCAATTGTGATGGCTACGACCGGAACGGCGACCTTCGCTGCTATTATGCTCAGCCCTACCGTAATCAGATGCTAAAAACGCATAATGGTTATTTCTATATCGGCAGTGATGAAGATGAACACTGGTATGGGCGACGCTTTTTCAAAATCGATATTTTAGGCAACGAGATTCTGGAGTTTGATTTACGTGACCGCGATGGTAACCGCTACGCTAACACCCACGATCTTATCTGGGATTCAGCCGATAATCTTTTCATGATTGGTAATGATAACCCGGACCGTTCGACCAACACGATGAGACAGGACGCATCAATTTTAAAATTTGATGAAAAGACAGGCGTGATGTTGTGGGCAAAAAATTATACTCGTGCATTTGATAATACTCAGATCCTGAATAATAGCCCCACAAACGATGCTCATCTTAACTCGCTTTCCTGGATCCCCGCAGGCGAGGCAAATGCTGAAGCGATTGTTGTCCATACTCGCTCTGCAGGCCTGACGTTTGGTATTTCTCCTGCCGATGGTGAGATATTATGGAGTATTAATACCGGGGGGTTTAACAGTAATTTTGCAGCAGGACAGGGCGTTACGCAGATAGATACTTCCGGTATTGAGAATTTTGAAAATGGCGCTCATACCGTGTTCGTCACTAAAAATAGTGCTTTTGCTGGGTTAAGCAATGAGACTGAGGGAAAATTTGTTCTTTCGCTCTTTGATAATCGCTCCTGCGTCGATAATGTAGGCAATGCGGTTACTCGAGATATTACACGTGATTCAACGGCTGATTCTTACAAAACCGATCCTGCGAGAGTCATGTTCTATGCTGTTGATCTCGTCGCCAATACAGCAACCCAGGCAGGTAGTATTATCCAGTTACCCTCCGATCGTGTTCCTCAAGTCACTGATTTTATGGGAGCAGCAATAGATTATGGTGACTACTATGGCATCTACACCAACCACGCACGCTCTTTCTTTATCAGCGATGCAACAGGCCATATTATTGCCACAATCTACGATCTGATTTGCTCGATGGATGGCTATCCAGAGTTCCCTGGTGAATGCTACCGGGCAAGGTTGTTTGCAAAAGACGAGCTTGATGCTTTGATAAATAAAGGTTATCAGGTGGCAAACGGCTGATAGCATAGCCAGACACAGCCATTAAAAGGGCATTGCGGCTGCTAATGTCGGTCACTTACAGTGGCTGGCCTTGCTGTCGACCAGACAGCCCTGACGCTGAAACGAACGGCTAAATAATTGTTCAAATAATCGCCTGCAGCACAAAAAAGTAAGGCCGGGAAAATCCCGGCCTTATTTAATATTCATCTGCCATTACAGGCGAAAACAATTAGCGACTACGGAAGACAATGCGGCCTTTGCTCAGGTCGTACGGGGTCAGTTCAACAGTCACTTTGTCGCCCGTTAAAATGCGGATGTAGTTTTTGCGCATTTTACCGGAGATGTGCGCAGTTACCACGTGACCGTTTTCCAGCTCTACGCGAAACATGGTATTAGGCAACGTATCAAGTACGGTACCCTGCATTTCAATATTGTCTTCTTTGGCCATCTAATCCTCTGGGGTATCACTACCAAGTTTTGAACCGGCAAGATAATGCCGAAATTCATCAATTAAGTAAAGAATTGCGCGATTAAAACGCAGCAAAACAGTTTCGGCGCATTGCCCAAGCGTCACGGTACAACCGAACAGGAAGCGCATTCGTAAAGGGGAGACGACAGGATAAACGTCAGGACGTTATCTGAAGCGAGGGTCCCAAACGGCGGCGGGGCAACAGGCAGAAGCTACTCTGCGGCATAATTATAACACCCTCACAAAAAATATGCGGAAAACATTTAGGCATTGGGCATAAAGAGCGTTCCCGGTATCCAGAAGTCGCGCGGGAGCTTCTCCTGACGGCTGGCATCCAGCTGTTCGATATACTGGCGTCGCGGAATTTCAACCGCACCCAGGGAGGCCGTATGCTCGTTGAGCACCTGACAATCGATCAGGCGTCCGCCGCGCTGAGCAAACGCCTCGCAGAAGACCAGCAGCGCGGTTTTCGAGGCGTTAACCGCACGAGAGAACATCGACTCGCCGCAAAACAGCGTCCCCTGCGCCACGCCGTACATGCCGCCGACGAGTGCTCCGCCTTCCCACACCTCGATGGAGTGGGCGTAGCCAAGCTCATGGAGCTGGTGGTAGGCGGTAATGATATCGCGGGTTATCCATGTTCCTTCATAGCGGTCTTCTGCACAGCCTTCAATGACCTGACCAAAAGCGTGGTTGAGGGTGACGCGATAGGGTGATTTCGCATGGAAACGCTTCATGCTGCGGCTCACGTGAAACTGCGCTGGCCACAGCACGGCGCGCGGATCGGGGGACCACCATAAAATCGGATCGCCGGGGGAAAACCAGGGGAAGATACCGCGCTGGTACGCCATTAATAGCCGCGCGGGACTGAGGTCACCACCAAGGGCCAGCAGCCCGTTGGGCTCACGCAGCGCCCCTTCCGGAGAAGGGAACGCGATGTTATGACGAGAAAGCTGGACCAGGCGCATGACAGCAAAACTCCAGTACGCGAGTAAGGACGCTACAAATATAGTCTACAGACGCTGTTTAAACTGGTAGTAGCGACCCTGTTTCGCCAACAGCTCTGCGTGACTACCTTGCTCAATAATGTGCCCGTTGTCCATCACAATTATCTGATCAAAACTCGCCAGTCCGCGCAGGCGGTGTGTGACCATCAGCACGGTTTTGCCGGCCATGACATTCGCCAGTAAATCAAGGATTTGGCTTTCGGTTGTGGCATCCAGCCCTTCGGTGGGTTCGTCGAGCAGCATCAGCGGCGCATTGTGCAGCAGCGCGCGCGCAATGGCCAGACGGCGCAGCTCGCCGCCGGAGAGCTGACGGCCGCCTTCGCCCAGCCAGCTGTTCAGCCCGTCGTCCTCAAGCAGTTTTTGCAGTCCGACCTGCTCCAGCACGGCGCGAAGCGCATCATCAGAGGCCTCTGGCGCGGCCAGCAGCAGGTTATCACGCAGGGTGGCGCTAAACAGATGCACGCGCTGCGGAACGACGCTCACCGTCTCGCGCAGGGCCTGCTCGCTGAAATCGGTCAGCAACGTGTTATTAAAACGAATCTGACCGCGCTGCGGATCCCAGGCGCGGGTCAGCAACTGCAGCAGCGTCGATTTACCGCAGCCGGTACGGCCGAGGATCGCCATCCGCTGTCCTGCCTTAACTGAAAGGTTGATACCGTCCAGCGCGTTCTGCGCCTGTTTGTCGTAGGCGAAGGTGACATCTTCAAGCGTCAGCGCAACCTGCTCTGGTACAGCGGTTTGCCCGGCACTGAACGTAACTTCGGGCTCCTGCTCCGCAATCTGGGTGATGCGCAGGGCAGAGGCGATCACCTGACCCAGATGCTGGAAGGCGCCCGTCACCGGGGCCAGCGCCTCAAACGCCGCCAGCGCGCAGAAGACGAAAAGGGCAATAAGAGGACCCGGCTGTGAATTTCCCCCGACATCGCCGGAAGCCAGCCACAGCATGGCAATCACCGCCACGCCGCCGATTAACATCATCAGCGCCTGAGAGAAGGCCGTCAGTTCCGACTGGCGGCGCTGGGCCTCATGCCAGTTAAGCTCCGTACTTTCCATCCGCGCACGGTAGCGCTTGCTGGCGCCAAAAATCGTCAGCTCTGCCTGCCCCTGAAGCCAGGAGGTAAGCTGCTGGCGGTAGTCCCCGCGCAGGCGCGTCAGGTTTTCCCCGGTGGATTTCCCGGCGCGGTAAAACAGCGGCGGCAGAATGATGAGCGTCAGCAGCATGATCCCGCCCAGCGTCAGCGCAACGGAAACATCCAGAACAGACAGCCCCAGCGTGACCACCACAATCACCACAAACGCGCCCACGATCGGGGAAATCACGCGCAGGTAAAGGTGATCCAGCGTGTCGACATCCGCAACAACACGGTTAAGTAATTCACCCTGACGAAAACGCGTCAGCCCGGCAGGGGAGAGGGGCAGCAGTTTGCTGAAGGTGTAGATGCGCAGGTGCTGCAGCACGCGGAAAGTGGCGTCGTGGCTGACCAGCCGTTCGAAATAGCGTCCGGCAGTCCGCGTGATGGCGGTACCGCGAACGCCGGCAGCCGGGAGCATATAGTTGAAGCTGTATAAACCGGCAAAGCCCGCGACGGCCGAGGCCGACAGGAACCAGCCGGAAAGCGTGAGCAGGCCAATGCTGGCGAGCAGCGTGACAATCGCCAGCACAATCCCCAGCGTCAGCATCCATTTGTGGCGTTTATAGAGCGCAAGATAAGGCAGCAGAGCACGCATCAGATGTCCTCCTGACGGTTCGCCAGCAGGGCGGCAAACGGTCCCTGCGCGGCAACGAGAGAGGCGTAATCGCCTTGCTCAACAATACGGCCGTTCTCCATGACCCAGATCTGGTCCCAGTCGGCAATCCCCTCCAGCTGATGGGTAACCATCAGGGTGGTTTGCTGCCGGGAGGCGGCGTTCAGGGCCTCCATTACGCGCTGCTCGCTGTGGGCGTCCAGGCTGGCGGCGGGCTCATCCAGCAGCATCAGCTGACAAGGATTCAACAACGCGCGGGCAACGGCTACGCGCTGCGCCTGTCCAACCGACAGCCCGGCGGATTGATCGCCGACCACGGTATCTACCCCCTGCGGAAGCAGCGGCAGAAACTCGCTGACCCAGGCGCGGTCGAGCACCGATTGCAGTTCATCTTCACGCGCGTCCGGGCGCGCCAGCAGAACGTTTTCACGCAGCGTAGAGGCTGGAAGCTGTGGGTTTTGGCCCACCCAGCTGAGCTGTTTACGCCAGGCGTCTGGATCGAGATTGCGCAGTTCGGTTTTGTTGATCCGCAGTGAACCCGTGTAGGCCATAAAGCCGGATAGCGCATTCAGCAAAGAACTTTTACCGGAACCGCTGGTGCCAACGAGCACCACCCGTTGTCCGGCAGGTAAGGTAAAGTTCAGCGGACCCGCGAGCACTTTGCCTTCCGGTGACAGAATAGAAAAGTCCTGCGCTTCAATGGTCACGGGGTCTTTAGCATTCAGCGTCACGTCACCCCGCTCCGGGTGAGCCAGCGGCGTTTCAAGGAACGTTTTCAGGCTATCGGCTGCGCCAACCGCCTGCGCTTTGGCGTGATAGAAGGTTCCCAGATCGCGAAGCGGCTGGAAAAACTCCGGGGCCAGGATCAGCGCCAGGAAACCGGCAGAAAGGGTCACCGCCGTGCCGTAATGGCCGAAATCCAGCGCGCCAAGGTAGGAGAAGCCAAAGTAGACCGCCACGAGGGCAATCGACAGTGAGGTAAAGAATTCCAGTACGCCGGAAGACAGGAAGGCGAGGCGTAGCACTTCCATGGTGCGCTGACGGAAGTCCTGCGATGCCTGGCGAATATTTTCGGTTTCCGCTTCACCGCGGCCAAAAATGCGTAACGTCTCCATGCCGCGCAGACGATCGAGGAAATGGCCGCTCAGGCGACCCAGTGCCAGGAAGTTACGGCGGTTGGCATCCGCTGCCCCCATGCCGACCAGCGCCATAAACAGCGGGATCAGCGGGGCGGTGCCCATCAGAATCAGCGCAGCCATCCAGTTCACCGGGAAGATGGCGATCACGATCAGCAGCGGAACGAAGACGGCAAGGGCCATTTGCGGCAGATAGCGCGCATAGTAGTCGTGCATATCGTCAATCTGCTCAAGGATCAGCGTCGCCCAGCTACCGGCCGGTTTACCCTGGATCCACGCGGGTCCGGCTTCCTGAAGGCGATCCAGCACCTGACGGCGGATCTCGTAGCGGATGTGCTGTCCGGCGTGAAAACCGACGCGCTCACGCAGCCACACCACCCAGGCGCGCAGGATAAAAATCAGGATCAGGACAATAAAGGGCAGCAACAGCGCTTCGCGCGGGATGTTCTCCATGATCATGTGATTAAGAATGCGGGCCAGCAGCCATGCCTGGGCAACAATCAACAGACCGCTAACGAATCCCAGGAGACGGGAAATCGTAAGCCAGCGGCGGGAAATAACGCTTTGCTGTTTCAGCCAGCGTGTTAACTCTTGTTGACGGGTTTTTTCCATTGCGTACTTTGCAGGTGACGTTATTAGAAATTGGGCAGCGCAATGTTACAACGGGGAGACAATAAAGGCGACTTATCGCCGCCTTTATTTACGTTTGTTACTGACTTGTAAAGATTATTTACCTTGTTCAGCCAGTCCATCGAGGTAGCGTTCAGCGTCCAGAGCGGCCATACAGCCGGTGCCCGCAGAGGTAATCGCCTGACGATAAATGTGGTCCATCACGTCGCCAGCCGCGAACACGCCCGGGATGCTGGTCTGGGTCGCATTACCGTGAATGCCGGACTGCACTTTTATGTAGCCGTTTTCCAGCTCCAGCTGACCATCGAAGATTGCGGTGTTCGGGCTGTGGCCGATCGCCACAAACAGACCCGCCACTTCAAGCGTTTCGACGTTATCGGTGTTCTGGGTATCACGGATACGCAGACCGGCAACGCCCATCTGGTCGCCCGTCACCTCTTCCAGGGTACGGTTGGTATGCAGCACGATGTTGCCGCTTGCCACTTTATCCATCAGACGTTTGATCAGGATCTTCTCCGCGCGGAAGGTTTCGCGACGGTGGATCAGGTGCACTTCAGAGGCAATGTTCGCCAGGTAGAGCGCTTCTTCCACTGCGGTGTTGCCGCCGCCGATGACCGCGACTTTCTGGTTGCGATAGAAGAAACCGTCACAGGTTGCGCAGGCAGAGACGCCGCGGCCTTTGAACGCTTCTTCGGATGGCAGACCGAGGTAACGGGCAGAAGCGCCGGTGGCGACGATCAGCGCATCACAGGTGTATTCGCCGCTGTCGCCCGTCAGGCGGAACGGACGGTTCTGCAGATCGACCTTATTGATGTGGTCGAACAGAATTTCAGTTTCGAATTTAGCGGCATGCTCGTGCATACGTTCCATCAGCAGCGGCCCGGTCAGGTCGTTCGGGTCCCCTGGCCAGTTTTCCACTTCGGTGGTGGTGGTCAGCTGACCGCCTTTTTCCATACCGGTGATGAGTACCGGGTGCAGGTTAGCGCGTGCAGCATAGACCGCTGCGGTATATCCCGCAGGTCCAGAACCAAGGATTAGCAGCTTACTGTGTTTGGCCGTGCCCATGAGATCCCCATTGTTGTTGGCAGACATTTGGCTGGATTGTAGGGAATTTGTTGTCGTAAAAAAAGAGCGCAGCAATTTTGATATCAATCTGTGTAATAGCCACGGACGATGAGTGGCGCGCTATAACATCACGCTTTCGCCTGAAAACCGGTCGTTTGTAAGGCAATAAAATGAGGATTAATACCCTGCCGTAATGAATATCCGGCATGTTGTACTAAAAAACGATGTTTTGCTTTGACAATCCCCTGCGCTTTTGCGAAAACATTCAAGGAAGAAAAAAAACCGCGTTAACCGTATGCCGCATAGGCATGCACGTAAATGCCATTTTTACCGGGTCAGTGAAATCTACGCATGGCGTGGACAGACGCCATACGTGATGTCGGTGACTGCCTTCGGGCAACGGTCTTCTTACCAACAGAACCCGAATCCGCATCGCGTCTAATACAAAACCAGGCGATGTGATGACTAACGGGTACAGGCTCTGAACAGTGATGTGCACAGGGTCCAGGCAGGAGTAGGGAAGGAATACAGAGAGACAATAATAATGGTAGATAGCAAGAAGCGCCCTGGCAAAGATCTCGACCGTATCGATCGTAACATTCTTAATGAATTGCAAAAGGATGGGCGTATTTCCAACGTCGAGCTTTCAAAACGTGTGGGACTTTCCCCGACGCCGTGCCTTGAGCGTGTGCGCCGACTGGAAAGACAGGGTTTCATTCAGGGCTATACTGCTCTGCTGAACCCGCATTATCTGGATGCCTCACTTCTGGTATTTGTTGAGATTACTCTGAATCGTGGTGCGCCGGATGTGTTTGAGCAATTTAACGCCGCTGTACAAAAACTTGAAGAAATTCAAGAGTGTCATCTGGTATCCGGTGATTTCGACTACCTGTTGAAAACCCGTGTGCCTGATATGTCCGCCTACCGTAAGCTGCTGGGGGAAACCCTGCTGCGTCTGCCAGGCGTGAATGACACCCGTACGTATGTGGTGATGGAAGAGGTCAAACAGAGCAATCGTCTGGTTATTAAGACGCGCTAACACGGAACAGGTGCAAAATCAGCGTAGTTTGATTACACTCCTGTTAATCCATACAGCAACAGTGCCGGGGAGTCCCGGCGCTGTTGTCCGTTTTAGCAAAAAGGCAGGATATGCCTGATACCTGGAGAGCCTTTTTTGAGCCAGGAATACACTGAAGACAAAGAAGTCACACTATCGAAGCTAAGCAGCGGACGTCGTCTCCTCGAGGCTTTGCTGATTGTTATTGCCCTTTTTGCCGTCTGGCTGATGGCAGCCTTACTCAGTTTCAACCCCTCAGATCCCAGCTGGTCACAAACTGCATGGCATGAGCCTATCCATAATTTAGGCGGTGTCCCCGGTGCCTGGCTTGCGGACACGCTGTTCTTCATTTTCGGTGTGATGGCCTACACCCTTCCCGTCATTATCATTGGCGGATGCTGGTTTGCGTGGCGTCATCGTCAGAACGATGATTACATCGACTATTTTGCCGTGTCGCTGCGCCTGATTGGCGCGCTGGCGCTGATCCTCACCTCGTGCGGGCTGGCGGCAATCAATGCAGATGATATCTGGTACTTCGCCTCTGGCGGGGTGATCGGCAGTTTACTCAGTTCTGCACTGCAGCCGATGCTGCACAGCAGCGGCGGCACGCTGGCGCTGCTGTGTATCTGGGCGGCCGGGCTGACGCTGTTTACCGGCTGGTCCTGGGTGAGCATTGCCGAGAAGATCGGAAGTTTTATCCTCACCATTCTGACTTTCGCCAGCAACCGTACTCGCCGTGACGATACGTGGGTTGATGAAGAAGAATACGAAGATGAAGAGGAAGATGACGCGCCTGTGCAGCGTCGCGAGTCTCGTCGTGCGCGTATTCTGCGCGGCGCGCTGGCCCGTCGTCAGCGTGTTGCTGAGAAATTTGCCAACCCGCTGGGTCGTAAAACCGATGCGGCGCTCTTCTCCGGTAAACGCATGGATGAAGACGAGCAGGTAGCGTATCGCGCGGCGGGTGTCGCCGTCGATCCTGACGATGTGCTCTTCTCCGGCAGCCGGGCCACTCCGGGTGACTTCGACGAATACGATCCGCTGTTAAATGGCCATTCGGTTACCGAGCCGGTTGCGGCCGCCGCAGCCGCGACGACCGCTGCGCAGGCGTATGCCGCGCCTGTCGACGCCGTGACGCCATCCGCGCCGGTTTCGCCACCGGAATCCGTTATTCAGCAGCCTCAGGTTGACTGGCAGACTGCGCCGGGCGTTCACACGCCGGAGCCCGTTATCGCGCCTGAACCTGAAAGCTACATCCCTGTACAGCAGGAGCAGTGGCAGCAGCCGTATCAGCCGCCGCAGCCTGCGTATGAACCGCAAGATTACCCGCACTATGAACAGCCTGTGGCCCAACCTTATCAGGGGTATGTGCCTGAGCCGGTTGAACCTGTGCAGCCTTATGTAGAGCCGGAGCCTGAACCTGAAATCGTGGAAGAGGTAAAACCCTCTCGTCCACCGATGTACTATTTTGAAGAAGTTGAAGAGCGTCGTGCGCGTGAACGCGAGCAGCTGGCGGCCTGGTACCAGCCTGTGCCTGAACCGGTGCAGGAGCCGGTGACGAAAGCGCCTTCTGTTTCCGTTCCACCGATCGACCCGACGCCTGCAGTCGCACCCGTAGCGGAAAGCGTGAAGCAGGCTACCGCTGCCGCTGCCGTAGCTGCACCTGTCTTTAGCCTGGCAACAGGGGGCACGCCACGTCCTCAGGTGAAGGAGGGGATTGGTCCGCAACTGCCTCGCCCTAACCGCGTTCGCGTTCCAACCCGCCGTGAGCTTGCCTCTTATGGCATCAAGCTGCCTTCCCAGCGTATGGCCGAAGAGAAAGCGCGCGAGCCTGAGTACGAAGATGACGCCGATGAAATGCAGCAGGACGAGCTGGCCCGTCAGTTCGCTGCGCAGCAGAATCAGCGCTACGGTGAAGAATACCAGCACGATGAACCGGTGCTGGAAGACGAAGAGGACGCGGCTGAAGCAGAACTGGCGCGCCAGTTTGCCGCCACCCAGCAGCAGCGCTATTCCGGTGAGCAACCGGCTGGCGCAAATCCGTTCTCGCTGTCTGATTTTGAATTCTCGCCGATGAAGGATCTGGTGGATGATGGCCCGAGCGAGCCTTTATTTACCCCGAGCGTGATGCCGGAAGCGGAGCCTGTGCGTCAGCAGCCAGCACCACAAGCCTACGTGCAGCCGCAGCAGCCTGTTCAGCAGCCGTATGCGCAGCCGCATCAACCTGTTCAGCAACCGCAGCAGCCACCACAGTTCCAGCAGCCTGCGCCTCAGCCGCAGGAAAGTCTGATTCACCCGCTGCTGATGCGTAACGGTGACAGCCGTCCGCTGCAGCGTCCAAGCACGCCGCTGCCGTCTCTGGATCTGTTAACGCCGCCGCCGTCAGAAGTGGAGCCGGTTGATACCTTCGCGCTGGAGCAGATGGCGCGTCTGGTGGAAGCGCGTCTGGCTGACTTCCGCATCAAAGCGGACGTGGTGAACTACTCGCCGGGTCCTGTGATCACACGATTTGAACTGAACCTGGCGCCCGGCGTTAAAGCCGCGCGTATTTCCAACCTGTCACGCGACCTGGCGCGTTCTCTGTCGACCGTGGCGGTACGTGTGGTGGAAGTGATTCCGGGCAAGCCTTACGTTGGCCTTGAGCTGCCGAACAAGAAACGTCAGACCGTCTACCTGCGTGAAGTGCTGGATAACACCAAGTTCCGCGATAACCCGTCCCCGCTGACCGTGGTGCTGGGTAAAGATATCGCAGGCGATCCGGTGGTGGCAGATCTCGCCAAAATGCCTCACCTGCTGGTTGCGGGTACCACCGGCTCCGGTAAGTCTGTCGGGGTGAACGCCATGATCCTCAGCATGCTTTATAAAGCGCAGCCGGAAGATGTGCGTTTCATCATGATCGACCCGAAAATGCTCGAACTGTCGGTCTACGAAGGCATCCCGCATCTACTGACCGAAGTGGTCACCGACATGAAGGACGCCGCCAACGCCCTGCGCTGGAGCGTCAACGAGATGGAACGCCGCTACAAGCTGATGTCTGCGTTGGGCGTGCGTAACCTGGCCGGCTATAACGAGAAAATTGCCCAGGCTGTGCGCATGGGACGTCCAATCCCGGATCCTTACTGGAAGCCGGGTGACAGTATGGATGCCCAGCATCCGGTGCTGGAAAAACTGCCTTATATCGTCGTGCTGGTCGATGAATTTGCTGACCTGATGATGACCGTCGGTAAGAAAGTGGAAGAGCTGATTGCCCGTCTGGCGCAGAAAGCGCGTGCGGCCGGTATTCACCTTGTGCTCGCGACCCAGCGTCCTTCCGTGGACGTGATCACCGGTCTTATCAAAGCGAACATCCCGACGCGTATCGCCTTTACCGTATCCAGTAAAATTGACTCCCGTACCATTCTTGACCAGGGCGGCGCAGAGTCGCTGCTGGGTATGGGGGATATGCTCTATTCCGGCCCGAACTCCACCTCTCCGGTGCGTGTCCACGGTGCGTTCGTCCGCGATGAGGAAGTACACGCCGTTGTGCAGGACTGGAAGGCGCGCGGTCGTCCGCAATACGTTGACGGTATTACCAGCGACACGGAAAGCGAAGGCGGCGGCGGTGGCTTCGACGGCGGCGAAGAGCTGGATCCGTTATTCGATCAGGCGGTTAACTTCGTTACCGAAAAACGCAAAGCGTCCATCTCAGGCGTGCAGCGTCAGTTCCGCATCGGCTATAACCGCGCGGCGCGCATCATCGAGCAGATGGAAGCGCAGGGCATTGTGAGCGAGCAGGGGCATAACGGTAACCGCGAGGTGCTGGCACCGCCGCCGTTTGATTAACCTTCAGCGATTGCAAAGAAGGGTAAATCAGCCAAAATTAAGCATTTTCTTCTGTCGCCTGCCTTCGGGCAGGTCCAGAATAGAAGACGGAAACCCCATATCGGGAAGACGTATTTTAAGGAATAACAATGAAAAAAATCGCCATCGCCTGTGCATTACTCACCAGTTTTGTCGCCAGCAGCGTCTGGGCTGATGCAGCCAGCGACCTTAAAAGCCGACTGGATAAAGTAAGCAGCTTCCACGCCAGCTTCACGCAAAAAGTGACGGACGGCAGCGGCAACGCGGTGCAGGAAGGTCAGGGAGATTTGTGGGTAAAACGCCCGAATCTGTTCAACTGGCACATGACCCAGCCGGATGAAAGCATCCTGGTCTCTGACGGTAAAACCTTATGGTTCTTCAACCCGTTCGTTGAGCAGGCAACGGCGACCTGGCTGAAAGATGCCACCAGCAATACACCGTTTATGCTGATTGCCCGTAACCAGTCCAGCGACTGGCAGCAGTACAATATTAAACAGACGGGTGACGAGTTTGTCCTGACGCCGAAAGGCAGCAACGGCAACCTGAAGCAGTTCACCATTAACGTAAGCACCAACGGTACCATTAATCAGTTCGGCGCGGTTGAGCAGGACGATCAGCGCAGCAGCTACCAGCTTAAATCTCAGCAGAACGGCGCCGTTGATGCATCGAAATTCACCTTTACCCCGCCGCAGGGCGTAACGGTGGACGACCAACGCAATAAGTAAGAGGCGTGAGTGGGCAATCTGTCGCTCGATTTTTCAGATAACGCGTTTCAACCTCTGGCCGCTCGTATGCGGCCAGAAAATTTAGCGCAGTACATCGGCCAGCAGCACCTGCTGGCTGCCGGTAAGCCATTGCCGCGCGCCATTGAGGCCGGGCATCTTCACTCCATGATCCTCTGGGGCCCCCCTGGCACCGGCAAGACCACGCTTGCAGAAGTGATCGCCCGCTATGCCAACGCGGACGTTGAACGCATCTCGGCGGTCACCTCCGGCGTGAAAGAGATCCGTGAGGCGATCGAGCGTGCGCGGCAGAACCGCAATGCCGGACGTCGCACCATCCTCTTCGTGGACGAAGTCCACCGCTTCAACAAGAGCCAGCAGGATGCCTTCCTGCCGCATATTGAAGACGGCACGATCTTCTTCATCGGCGCGACCACCGAAAACCCATCGTTTGAACTGAACTCGGCGCTGCTTTCCCGCGCGCGCGTTTACCTGCTCAAATCGCTGACCACCGAAGATATCGAAAAGGTTCTCACCCAGGCGATGGACGACAAAGCGCGCGGCTACGGCGGACAGGATATCGTTCTGCCTGACGACACGCGTCGTGCGATTGCCGAGCTGGTCAACGGCGATGCGCGTCGTGCGCTGAATACGCTGGAAATGATGGCCGATATGGCCGAAGTCGACGATGCCGGGAAGCGGGTGCTGAAGCAGGAACTGCTCACCGAAATTGCGGGTGAACGCAGCGCGCGTTTCGATAACAAAGGCGACCGTTTTTACGACCTGATCTCGGCGCTGCATAAGTCCGTGCGCGGCAGCGCGCCGGATGCGGCGCTTTACTGGTACGCGCGCATTATCACTGCGGGCGGCGATCCGTTATATGTCGCGCGTCGCTGTCTGGCGATTGCGTCAGAAGATGTCGGCAATGCCGATCCTCGCGCCATGCAGGTCGCGCTGTCGGCCTGGGACTGCTTCACCCGCGTTGGGCCGGCGGAAGGCGAACGTGCCATTGCGCAGGCGATTGTCTATCTGGCCTGCGCGCCGAAAAGTAATGCGGTTTATACCGCTTTCAAAGCGGCGATGTCAGACGCGCGCGAACGCCCGGACTACGATGTGCCGGTTCATCTGCGTAACGCGCCGACCAAACTGATGAAAGAGATGGGGTATGGGCAGGAGTATCGTTACGCTCATGATGAACCCAACGCCTACGCTGCCGGAGAGGAATATTTCCCGCAGGAGATGGCACAAACGCGCTATTATCACCCCACAAACAGAGGTCTTGAAGGCAAGATTGGTGAAAAGCTCACCTGGCTCGCCGGACAGGATCAAAATAGCCCTATAAAACGCTACCGTTAGTTCAATCGTTGCGGTAATGTTGGCATAGTATCCTTGTGGCCGCAGGCTGTGGTCACATTTTCCTATTTTAATTCGATAAGCACAGGATAAGCATGCTCGATCCCAATCTGCTGCGTAATGAGCCAGACGCAGTCGCTGAAAAACTGGCACGCCGGGGCTTTAAGCTGGATGTAGATAAGCTGCGCGCTCTTGAAGAGCGTCGTAAAGTACTGCAGGTACAAACTGAAAATCTGCAGGCAGAGCGTAACTCTCGATCGAAATCCATCGGCCAGGCGAAAGCGCGCGGGGAAGATATTGAGCCATTACGCCTGGAAGTGAACAAACTGGGTGAAGAACTGGATCAGGCGAAAGCTGAGCTGGACGTTCTTCAGGCCGAGATTCGTGATATTGCCCTGGCTATCCCGAATATTCCTGACGACAGCGTGCCTGTCGGCAAAGACGAAAACGACAACGTTGAAGTGAAACGCTGGGGTACGCCTCGTGAGTTTGACTTCGAAGTGCGCGATCACGTAACGCTGGGCGAAATGCACGCGGGCCTGGACTTTGCGGCAGCGGTTAAGCTGACCGGTTCTCGCTTCGTGGTGATGAAAGGCCAGATTGCCCATCTGCACCGCGCGCTGGCGCAGTTCATGCTGGATCTGCATACCGAGCAGCATGGCTACAGCGAAACCTACGTGCCGTATCTGGTTAACCACGATACGCTGTACGGTACGGGTCAGCTGCCGAAATTTGCCGGCGATCTGTTCCATACCCGTCCGCTGGACGAGGAAGCCGACAGCAGCAACTACGCGCTGATCCCAACCGCGGAAGTGCCGCTGACTAACCTCGTGCGTGATGAGATCATCGATGAAGACGACCTGCCAATTAAGCTGACGGCACACTCTCCGTGCTTCCGTTCTGAAGCTGGATCTTACGGTCGCGACACGCGCGGTCTGATCCGTATGCACCAGTTCGACAAAGTTGAGATGGTGCAGATTGTCCGTCCCGAAGAGTCCATGGACGCGCTGGAAGAGATGACCGGCCACGCTGAGAAAGTGCTGGAGCTGCTGGGCCTGCCGTACCGTCGTATGGCCCTGTGCACCGGTGATATGGGCTTTGGCGCCTGCAAAACCTTCGATCTGGAAGTGTGGGTGCCTGCGCAGAACACCTACCGTGAAATCTCCTCCTGCTCTAACGTCTGGGATTTCCAGGCGCGTCGTATGCAGGCACGCTGCCGCAGCAAATCTGACAAGAAAACCCGTCTGGTGCATACCCTGAACGGTTCTGGTCTGGCTGTGGGCCGTACGCTGGTTGCCGTGCTGGAAAACTACCAGCAGGCGGACGGTCGTATTGAGATCCCTGAAGTGCTGCGTCCGTACATGAAAGGCCAGCAGTACATCGGCTAATTCTTTGCCTCACAACAAAAAAGCGCCTTTAGGCGCTTTTTTTATGCCGCTGAATTGACACGACGCAATACCCCCTCCCTCTAAAGTAGTAATACTCCTCCGAATGAAAGTCAGCATAAAAAGCTGATTACGTAAAAATTCGTTGTATATAAAACTACATAGCGGTTTGCGCCGCCACTCTTTTCTTTGTGAGCAACCAAAGTGAGTCTCTATGAAAATCAACGCGCCTGAAGCATTAATGGCTGCCGAGGTCACTCGCCGTGGGTTGATGAAAACCACGGCAATAGGCGGCCTGGCCGTAGCCAGCAGCGCTTTCACGCTCCCTTTTACCCGACTGGCTTCAGCGGCGGATGCATTATCCCCAGCTTCAGCTCCGGAAAAAGTGGTGTGGAGTGCCTGTACCGTTAACTGCGGTAGCCGTTGTCCGCTGCGTATGCACGTGGTGGATGGCGAAATTAAATATGTCGAAACCGACAATACCGGGGACGATAACTATGAAGGGTTACATCAGGTTCGCGCCTGTCTGCGCGGCCGCTCCATGCGTCGTCGCGTGTATAATCCGGACCGCCTGAAATATCCGATGAAGCGCGTCGGTAAGCGTGGGGAAGGGAAGTTCGAGCGCATTAGCTGGGACGAAGCCTACGACATCATCGCCACCAATATGCAGCGCCTTATCAAAGAGTACGGCAACGAATCCATCTACCTGAACTACGGCACCGGGACGCTCGGCGGCACGCTGACCCGCTCCTGGCCGCCGGGAAAAACGCTGGTGGCGCGCCTGATGAACTGCTGCGGCGGTTATCTTAATCACTACGGCGACTACTCATCGGCGCAGATTGCTGCTGGCCTGAACTACACATACGGCGGCTGGGCGGACGGCAACAGCCCGTCCGATATCGAAAACAGTAAGCTGGTCGTGCTGTTTGGTAACAACCCGGGCGAAACCCGCATGAGCGGCGGCGGGGTAACCTACTACCTGGAACAGGCTCGCGCAAAATCCAATGCCCGCATGATCATCATCGATCCGCGCTATACCGACACCGGCGCCGGACGTGAAGACGAGTGGATCCCAATCCGTCCGGGTACCGATGCGGCATTAGTGTCAGCGCTGGCATGGGTGATGATCACAGAAAACCTCGTCGATCAGGCTTTCCTGGATAAATACTGCGTCGGCTATGACGAGAAAACCCTGCCAGCCAGCGCGCCTGCAAATGGCCATTACAAGGCCTATATTCTCGGGCAGGGCAGCGACGGCGTGGCGAAAACGCCCGAGTGGGCGTCCACCATCACCGGTATTCCGGTGGAGCGTATCGTTCAGCTGGCGCGCGAGATTGGCTCGGCCAAACCGGCCTACATCAGCCAGGGCTGGGGACCGCAGCGCCATGCGAACGGCGAAATCGCGACCCGTGCCATCTCCATGCTCTCCATTCTAACCGGCAACGTCGGTATTCACGGCGGTAACACCGGCGCGCGTGAAGGCTCGTATGAAGTGCCGTTTGAACGTATGCCGACGCTGGATAACCCTGTTCAGACCAGCATCTCCATGTTTATGTGGACCGATGCGATCGAACGCGGCCCGGAAATGACCGCCCTGCGCGACGGCGTGCGCGGCAAGGACAAGCTGGACGTGCCAATCAAGATGATCTGGAACTATGCCGGTAACTGTCTCATCAACCAGCACTCCGAAATAAACCGCACCCATGAAATCCTGCAGGATGATAAGAAGTGCGAGATGATTGTGGTGATCGACTGCCACATGACCTCCTCGGCGAAATACGCCGATATCCTGCTGCCGGACTGCACCGCCTCTGAGCAGATGGATTTCGCGCTGGACGCCTCCTGCGGCAACATGTCCTACGTGATTTTTACGGATCAGGCCATCAAGCCGCGCTTCGAGTGCAAAACCATCTATGAGATGACGTCTGAACTGGCGAAACGTCTTGGCGTTGAGCAACAGTTTACCGAGGGGCGTACACAGGAAGGGTGGATGCGCCATCTGCATGAACTCTCCCGTAAGGCAGTCCCTGACCTGCCTGATTTCGATACCTTCCGCAAGCAGGGTATGTACAAACAGCGCGATCCGGAAGGGCATCACGTGGCGTACAAAGCGTTCCGTGAAGATCCGCAGGCGAACCCGCTGACCACGCCGTCGGGCAAAATCGAAATCTACTCCGAAGAGCTGGCAAAAATCGCGTCGACCTGGGAGCTGCCGGAAGGGGACGTTATCGATCCGCTGCCAATCTACACGCCGGGTTTTGAGAACTACAACGATCCGCTGACGGCGAAATTCCCGCTGCAGCTGACCGGTTTCCACTACAAAGCGCGCGTGCACTCCACCTACGGCAACGTCGACGTACTTAAGGCCGCCTGCCGTCAGGAGATGTGGATCAACCCGATGGATGCCAAAGCACGCGGCATCAGCAATGGCGATCGCGTGCGTATCTTCAACGGGCGCGGCGAGGTGCACATTGAAGCCAAAGTGACGCCGCGCATGATGCCAGGCGTGGTGGCGCTGGGGGAAGGGGCCTGGTACAGCCCTGATGCCAACCGCATCGACCAGGCGGGGAGTATTAACGTGCTGACCACGCAGCGTCCGTCGCCGCTGGCGAAGGGCAACCCATCCCACACAAACCTTGTCCAGGTTGAAAAGGTTTAAGGAGTAGCCGATGACAACCCAGTATGGATTTTTTATTGATTCCAGCCGTTGCACCGGGTGCAAAACCTGCGAGCTGGCCTGTAAAGATTACAAAGACCTGACTCCTGACGTCAGCTTCCGCCGCATCTACGAATACGCCGGTGGCGACTGGCAGGAAGATAACGGCGTCTGGCATCAGAACGTCTTTGCCTATTACCTGTCGATTGCCTGCAACCACTGTGAAGATCCGGCCTGCACCAAGGTCTGCCCGAGCGGGGCGATGCACAAGCGTGAAGACGGCTTTGTGGTGGTGGATGAAGATGTCTGCATCGGCTGTCGGTACTGCCACATGGCGTGCCCGTACGGCGCGCCGCAGTACAACGCCGCCAAAGGTCATATGACAAAATGCGACGGTTGCCACACCCGCGTGGCGGATGGCAAAAAGCCGATTTGCGTCGAGTCCTGCCCGCTGCGCGCGCTGGACTTCGGCCCGATTGAAGAGCTGCGTCAAAAACACGGTCAGCTTGCCGCAGTGGCGCCGCTGCCGTCTGCGCACTTCACGAAGCCGAGCATTGTGATTAAACCTAACGCCAACAGCCGTCCTACTGGTGACACCACCGGCTACCTGGCAAATCCGAAGGAGGTGTGAGATGGGAAGTGGATGGCATGAATGGCCGCTGATGATCTTCACGGTCTTTGGTCAGTGCGTGGCGGGCGGTTTCATTGTGCTCGCGCTGGCGCTGTTAAAAGGGAAACTCAATGCCGAACAGCAGCAGCGTCTGGTGTTGAGCATGTTTGGCCTGTGGGTGCTGATGGGGATTGGCTTTATCGCCTCTACTCTGCACCTGGGTTCGCCGATGCGCGCGTTTAACTCTCTGAACCGCGTAGGGGCATCGTCCCTCAGTAACGAGATTGCCAGCGGGGCAATTTTCTTTGCCGTCGGTGGGCTGGGCTGGCTGCTGGCCGCTTTGAAGAAATTGCCTGCGGGTCTGCGCAGCCTGTGGCTGATCGTGACGATGGTTCTGGGCGTGGTGTTCGTGTGGATGATGGTGCGCGTCTATAACACTATCGATACCGTTCCAACCTGGTACAGCGTCTGGACGCCGATGAGCTTCTTCCTGACGATGTTTATCGGCGGACCGCTGCTGGGCTACCTGCTGCTGCGCGTGGCGGGCGTAGACGGGTGGGCAATGCGTTTGCTGCCCGCTGTTTCGCTGCTGGCGCTGGTGGTGAGTGCGATGGTCGCCCTGATGCAGGGGGCTGAACTGGCAACCATTCACAGCTCTATTCAGCAGGCTTCTGCCCTGGTGCCGGACTACGGTTCTCTGATGGCCTGGCGCATCGTTTTGCTGGTCGCGGCGTTGGTATTCTGGATTGCTCCTCAGCTCAAAGGCTATCAGCCCGCGCTGCCGCTGCTGTCACTGGCCTTTGTGCTGGTCCTGGCGGGTGAACTGATTGGCCGCGGCGTGTTCTACGGGTTGCATATGACCGTAGGTATGGCTATCGCCAGCTAACGTTGCATTTCGTTATATCAAGCCGGGCCTGAGTGCCCGGCTTTTTCTTTTTTCGATCATGAAATTTTTCGACTGTCGTTTTGTTTTAATTTTTCCCATTAATAAATAAAAACAGATACATAATTAATATCTATAGCAGGCGTGGCATTAGCAGGATAAGTTTTTTAAATCGACAGGGAACATATTGTGCGAGGCGGCTAAGTCAGTGGATTGACTTTGTTTTTGCCAGTGGCATGATGCGCACGAAATCTGAACTTCCTCACGGTTTTTAATCCATGACCACCTATACCCGGCCAGTGCTTCTGTTGCTCTGTGGCCTGCTTCTGTTGACCCTGGCGATCGCAGTGTTAAATACGCTCGTCCCGCTGTGGCTCGCCCATGAAAACTTACCAACCTGGCAGGTGGGTATGGTCAGCTCGTCCTTTTTTACCGGCAACCTGCTGGGTACGCTGGTGACCGGGAGCCTGATTAAGCGCTTTGGCTTTAATCGCAGCTATTATCTGGCTTCGCTGATTTTCGCCGCCGGGTGTGCCGGGCTGGGCCTGATGGTCGGCTTCTGGAGCTGGATGGCGTGGCGCTTTATCGCTGGCGTAGGCTGCGCGATGATTTGGGTGGTGGTTGAAAGTGCGCTGATGTGCAGCGGCACCTCCCGCAACCGCGGACGCCTGCTGGCGGCCTATATGATGGTTTACTACGTCGGCACCGTGCTGGGGCAACTGATGGTCAGCAAGCTGCCAACCGACCTGATGAGCGTTCTGCCGTGGGTCACGGGCATGGTGCTGGCCGCAATCCTGCCGCTGCTCTTCACGCGCATTGTGAACCAGAACAGCGAGCATCAGGAAGCGACCCACGTCTGGCCAATGCTCAGACTGCGCCAGGCGCGTCTGGGCGTTAACGGCTGCATTATCTCGGGGATTGTACTAGGCTCGCTCTACGGCCTGATGCCGCTCTATCTGAATCATCAGGGCGTCAGCGATTCCGGAATTGGCTTCTGGATGGCTGTCATGGTGAGTGCGGGCATCGTCGGGCAGTGGCCGATTGGCCGTCTGGCGGATCGTTTCGGCCGTCTGCTGGTGCTGCGCGTTCAGGTCTTCGTGGTCATCATGGGATGCCTTGCCATGCTCAGCAACGCCGCGATGGCACCTGCGCTGTTTATCCTCGGGGCCGCCGGCTTTACGCTCTATCCGGTCGCGATGGCGTGGGCCTGTGAGAAAGTTGAACACCACCAGCTGGTGGCAATGAACCAGGCGCTGTTACTGAGCTATACCATCGGCAGTTTATTAGGGCCGACGTTTACCGCGATGCTGATGCAGAATTACTCTGATAATTTATTGTTTATCATGATCGCCAGCGTATCGTTTATTTATCTCTTAATGCTGCTGCGCAAAGTGGGCGAACACCCAACGCCTGTGGCTCATGCCTGATTAATTAAAAGCCTGTCGATGACAGGCTTTTTTGTCCCTGTCACAACTAAGAGTTTTACTTATTGTTTGTTTATTGCGCCAGGCGATAATTCATGTGAGTCCTACCACTATAAGGCAGCAATCATGTCTATTCGTCGTTTTTCCACTACCGCACTTGCCGTAGTGTTGTCTTTAACGTTTGCAACGGCTCCGGTCATGGCTAATCCTGGAAACGGGAATGGCGGTGGTCACGGAAACGGTGGCGGGCAAGGTAATGGCGGCAATCATGGTAACGGGAATTCTGGTAACCATGGCAATAAGCAAAATAACGGTCAGGATAACCCTGGAAAATCGGACAAGAGCTTTAAAAACAGTAAAGATGTCGGTAACGATGTCGACGCGCGCGTGAGCTTCGATCATGCCCGCCATCTGGCGCTGAATTATGGCTTAACGGGCTATGACTCTCTGCCTCCGGGTATCGCGAAAAACCTGGCGCGCGGTAAACCGTTGCCTCCGGGCATTGCGAAGAAAACCGTACCGGCCTCAATGCTGGGTCAGCTTCCTTCCTATCCAGGCTATGAATGGCGCGTGGTCGGAGACGACCTGGTCTTAATTGCGCTGAGCACTGCGATTGTGACGTCCGTTATTAACGGCGTCTTTAAATAGAATATAAAAAGGCCCGGTTCTCACCGGGCCTTTTCTTTAATACATCACCTTGTGGCCGTACTGTTCTAGAATACCTTTGACGCGTTCCATCGTCTCTTTTTTCGGCGGCTTCACGCCATCAAGTTTGTACTCTTCGCCCATCGCCACCCATTTATGTTTACCCAGCTCGTGATAGGGCAGAAGCTCGATTTTCTCGACGTTGCCCATGTCGCGGGTAAATTCCCCGAGGCGGTGCGCGGAGTCGTCGTCATCTGACCAGCCGGGAACAACTACGTAGCGGATCCAAGTTTTGATGCCTTTATCGGCAATGTATTTGGCAAATTCCAGCGTGCGGTGGTTTGAGACGCCAACGAGGTTCTGGTGGATCTCATCGTTCATCTGTTTGAGATCGAGCATCACCAGATCGGTCACTTCAAGCAGCTCGTCGATAACTGGATCGTAGCGGCGTACGAAGCCGTTGGTGTCCAGGCAGGTATGAATGCCTTCTTTGTGGCAGGCACGGAACCAGTCGCGGACAAATTCAGCCTGCAGAATGGCTTCACCCCCGGATGCGGTGACGCCGCCGCCGGATGCGTTCATAAAGTGGCGGTAGGTCACCACCTCTTTCATCAAGTCTTCAACTGTCACTTCTTTACCGCCGTGCGTATCCCAGGTGTCACGGTTATGGCAGTACAGGCAGCGCATCAGGCAGCCCTGGAAAAAAGTGATGAAGCGGATGCCCGGGCCATCGACGGTGCCACAGGATTCAAAGGAGTGAATGCGACCAATAATTGACATTGCGGTGATATCTCCAGCATCGGCCCGTCCGGGGCCTGAGTATGCACAGCTCAAAGCCGGCTGTGTTGAAGTCTGTTTTGGCTGATATCCATAGAGTATAGATAGCGGACAAAAGAGACTGAGGTGGAGAGGGTGCTAAAAAGGCCCCACTGACGTGGAGCCTTTATTGTACGCTTTTTAACGCGTGATTTCAGTCAATTCCACTTACATGGACTGAGTGAAAGTACGGGTGATAACGTCCTGCTGCTGTTCTTTAGTCAGGGAGTTAAAACGTACTGCGTAGCCAGATACGCGGATGGTCAGCTGAGGATATTTCTCAGGGTGTTCCATCGCGTCGAGCAGCATTTCACGGTTCATGACGTTCACGTTCAGGTGCTGACCACCTTCGATGGACGCTTCGTGGTGGAAGTAACCATCCATCAGACCCGCGAGGTTAGTTTTACGCACTTCGTCGTCTTTACCCAGCGCGTTTGGCACGATAGAGAAGGTGTAAGAGATACCATCTTTCGCGTAAGCAAACGGCAGTTTAGCAACGGAGGTCAGAGAGGCAACCGCACCTTTCTGGTCACGACCGTGCATTGGGTTAGCACCTGGGCCGAATGGCGCGCCAGCACGACGACCGTCTGGGGTGTTACCGGTTTTCTTACCATACACAACGTTTGAGGTGATGGTCAGAACAGACTGAGTCGGGATAGCGTTACGGTAAGTAGTCAGTTTCTGAATTTTCTTCATGAAACGTTCTACCAGGTCAACCGCCATGTCATCAACGCGAGAGTCGTTGTTACCAAACTGCGGATATTCACCTTCGATTTCGAAGTCTACAGCCAGGCCGTCTTCGTCACGAATTGGTTTAACTTTCGCATATTTGATTGCAGACAGGGAGTCAGCAGCAACGGACAGACCAGCGATACCACACGCCATGGTGCGGACAACGTCACGGTCGTGCAGCGCCATCAGAGAGGCTTCGTAGCTGTACTTGTCGTGCATGTAGTGGATAACGTTCAGTGCAGTGACGTACTGTTTAGCCAGCCAGTCCATGAAGTGATCCATACGCTCCATCACTTCGTCGAAGTTCAGAACGTCGCCTTTGATCGGCTCAGACTTAGGACCAACCTGCATTTTCAGTTTTTCATCAACGCCGCCGTTGATTGCGTACAGCATGGTTTTCGCCAGGTTTGCACGCGCACCGAAGAACTGCATTTGTTTACCAACAACCATTGGGCTTACGCAGCAAGCGATAGCGTAATCGTCGTTGTTGAAGTCCGGACGCATCAGGTCATCGTTCTCGTACTGCAGAGAAGAGGTATCGATGGACACTTTAGCGGCGAATTTCTTGAAGTTCAGAGGCAGTTTTTCAGACCACAGAACGGTGATGTTCGGCTCCGGAGAAGGACCCATGGTGTACAGGGTGTTCAGGAAGCGGAAGCTGTTTTTGGTTACCAGAGTACGGCCGTCAACGCCCATACCACCGATTGATTCTGTTGCCCAGATTGGGTCACCAGAGAACAGCTCATCGTATTCAGGGGTGCGCAGGAAGCGAACCATACGCAGTTTCATGACCAGGTGGTCAATCATTTCCTGAGCGTCTTGCTCGGTGATTTTGCCTGCTTTGATGTCGCGTTCGATGTACGCATCCAGGAAGGTGGATACGCGACCGAAGGACATGGCTGCACCGTTCTGAGACTTAACCGCGGCCAGGTAGCCGAAGTAGGTCCACTGGATAGCTTCCTGAGCGTTGGTAGCAGGACCAGAGATATCGCAGCCATATTTCGCCGCCATCTCTTTGATCTGACCCAGCGCGCGGTGCTGTTCAGCGATTTCTTCACGCAGACGGATAGTCGCTTCCAGGTTTACGCCGTTTTCCAGATCGGACTGCAGGGAAACAAACTGCGCGTACTTGTCTTTCATCAGGAAATCGATACCGTACAGCGCAACGCGACGGTAGTCACCGATGATACGGCCACGGCCATATGCATCTGGCAGACCAGTCAGAACGCCAGATTTACGGCAGTTCAGAATGTCTTTGGTGTAAACATCGAATACGCCCTGGTTGTGGGTTTTGCGGTATTCGGTGAAGATTTTTTTCAGCATTGGATCCAGCTCGCGGTTATACGCTTTGCAGGAACCTTCAACCATTTTGATACCACCGAACGGGATGATTGCGCGTTTCAGTGGTGCTTCAGTCTGCAGACCAACGATTTTCTCAAGGGCTTTGTTGATGTAGCCAGCATCGTGAGAAGTGATGGTGGAAGCAACGGAGGTGTCAAAATCAACTGGCGCGTGAGTGCGGTTTTCCAGTTTAACGCCTTCCATTACGCTGTCCCACAGCTTGGTGGTCGCGTCAGTTGCGCCAGCCAGGAAGGATTCGTCACCTTCATACGGGGTATAGTTTTTCTGAATGAAGTCACGTACGTTTACTTCATTCTGCCAGTCACCTTTCGCAAAACCTTCCCAGGCTGTGGCTAACTTTTCATTAAGCTCGGACATGTAACACCTACCTTCTTAAGTGGATTTTTTATTTACTGCCTGAGAAAACCATCAATGATGATCGTCGCCACGCAGGTAAATGACCCAGTATGTCAACCCAACTAACAGACCCCCACCGATAATGTTCCCGATAGTCACAGGGATCAGGTTATCAGTAATGAAATTCATAATAGTCAGGTGAGAGAAACTTTCCGGGGATGAACCAACTGCGGTCCAGAACTCCGGGCTCGCAAAGTCGCGGATAACAATGCCCATTGGGATCATGAACATATTCGCGATACTGTGCTCAAAGCCGCTGGCAACAAACATCGCAACCGGCAGAACCATAATTAAGGCTTTGTCCATCAGGCTACGACCCGAGTAGCTCATCCATACAGCCAGGCAGACCATCAGGTTAGCGAGGATGCCGAGAGCAACGGCTTCGATAAATGTGTGGTGCATTTTGTGGTCGGCGGTTTGCAGGACGTTAAGGCCCCAGCCACCGTTGGCGGTCATGTACTCGCCAGAAAGCCACATCAACAAAACAAAGAGCAGACAGCCAACCAGGTTACCCACGTAGACGTTAAGCCAGTTACGTGCCAGCTGACCCCAGGTAATTCTTCCGCTGGCCTTTGCCACGACAATCAGCACCGTTGAGGTGAAGAGGTCGGCGCCGCAGATGACGCAGAGAATCAGACCCAGTGAGAAGCAAATGCCGCCAATCAGTTTGGCCATGCCAAAAGGCATTCCGGCAGTACCGGTGGTGGCAGTGATGTAGAAGACGAAAGCGATAGAGATGAACACACCAGCCGTGATCGCCAGATAGAACGTCTTCATCGGGTGTTTCGTTGCTTTATAGACACCCGCTTCTTCGGCAACTTTGGCCATCGCAGCAGGGAGTAAAAGATCAAAAGGGTTGTCAGCTTTCACACTAACTCTCTCTTTATTAAGTCGGCGACGAGATACTAACAAAGCATTATAGAAGAGAAATTGATATAGATCATATCTCGCCTGGCTTATAGGCCCGCAGTGTGTATGGTTTTACAACAAATGCGGAGTAAGTAATTGATTATCCGTATAAAAATAAATTTTAAAAGTTATGAAAAGAGTTGAATTTTTTCGTTCGGCCACCCCTGACGCAGTTAATTAATATGGAGTATTTACCATAAAAAGTAACAGTAAAGCCCAGGTAAATATTATTATATTTACCCATGTTTAACTTTATTATTACAATCAACAGTCATTGCCGAAGAAAATAAAAAACGGGGCAATGAAATTGCCCCGTAATATAGCCCAGACGATTGAATACGCCTACTGCTGGTAATGTTATCTGCGCTTATTTTGACCAGTAAGCGGCTTTTGCTTTCTGCAGCTTTTCGTAGGCCTTCAGCAGCGACTGATGCGCCGGGAAGGCTTTCAGATCGCTATCAACAGCCTGCAGGCCATAGAACGGCGCTTCGCCGCTCAGGGCCGCGCTGGCTGCTTCAACGGCTTCAGCTCCGTACATACGCACGAAAGCGTTCAGGTATTGCAGCGGCTCGCGATCGTCTTCCTGGGCCAGCAGCAACAGGGTTTGCAGGCAGCGGTAATAATTGGTGCGTTCGGCAGAGAAGACAGACTGGTTGAATTCCATGGTCCACTCGGTCCAGGCCAGCGCCTGATCCAAATTGCCACCCGCCAGGGCCAGCATCGCTTTCAGCTCACCGATGCGCAGGGTATACCAGCCGTTGTCTTTACCGGTCGCCAGGCCCAGCAGTTCGCGTACGCGGGTGAAGTCATCGTGGCCTTCTTCGTCCAGTTGGGCGATCAGGTTCAGATAATCTTCTTTCTCCCACTCGCTGCCCGGCAGAGCCAGCAGCGTTTCGCGCAGGTGCGCGCCCATGCTGTTATTCGCCAGCCACAGATCTTCAGCCGGGTAGATGTCGGACATGCCCGGAACAATAATGCGGCATGCGTAGACGCCAAGGTGTTCGTAGTCGGCAATATAAACTTCCTGATCTTCCGCGTTGAAGATAGCCATCAGCGTGGCGAACTCTTCTTCCGTGGTACCGGCAAAGCTCCAGTCCACGAACGGATAGTCGGCGTCCTGCTTGAACATATCCCAGGAAATTAAACCGCTGGAGTCAATGAAGTGGGTTTCAAGGTTGGTATGCTCGGCCACTTCTTCATCGTCAAACGTTGGCGGAGTGAAGACGTCGAGGTCTTTCAGGCTACGGCCCTGCAGCAGCTCGGTAACGGTACGCTCCAGCGCCACGCCGAAGTCAGGGTGCGCACCGAATGAGGCGAAGCAGGTGCCGTTGGCCGGGTTAAACAGCACCACGCAGATAACCGGATACTTGCCGCCCAGCGAGCCGTCATAGGCAAAGATTGGGAAACCTTCTGCTTCCAGCTTAGCGATGGACTCCACTACGCCCGGGTAGCGCGCCAGCACGTCTGCCGGAATTTCTGGCAGGCTGATGGATTCAGCGATGATGCGGTTTTTAATGTGGCGTTCAAAGACTTCAGACAGACCCTGCACGCGCGCTTCATTGCGGGTGTTACCGGCGGACATACCGTTGGACACATACAGGTTGCCGACGATGTTCATCGGGATATACACGGTCTGCTCGTCAGACTGACGGGTGAACGGCAGGGCGCAGATACCGCGATCCTCGTTACCGGACTGGAGATCGATCAGCATGCTGGCGGTCAGTTCGCTGTCTGGATCGTAGAAGGCGCGCAGGCGCGCGTCGAGAATACCTTCCGGCAGCTCGTCATCTTCAGTCAGCGGGAACCATTTTTCATTTGGATAGTGAACGAACGGGCCGTTAGCGATAGTTTCGCCCAGCCAGAAGTCAGCGAAGAAATAGTTGGTGGACAGA
Organism: Enterobacter sp. WP_7_1; assembly: GCF_003688535.1. Lineage (NCBI taxonomy): Bacteria > Pseudomonadati > Pseudomonadota > Gammaproteobacteria > Enterobacterales > Enterobacteriaceae > Enterobacter > Enterobacter sp. WP_7_1. The sequence continues at coordinate 680,206 of NZ_REFK01000001.1, forward strand.
CGCTCAAAATACTCACCCAGCGCAGAGGCCAGTGCCGCTTTTTTTGTCGCGCCTTTACCGTTGGTAAAGCACAGGGCACAGTCTTTATCGCGAATATGCACGGACCAGACATGAGGTACCGGATTGAGCCAGGAGGCTTCTTCGATGTTAAAACCCAGGTCGGTCAGTTTCTGCTGGAAGCGAGCGATGGAATCTTCCAGAGCGGCGTCTTTGCCGGGGATAAACGTTTGAGTCATGGCGTTCACTTTTATCGTACGTAAAGCGCGCAATGATACGGGTTTTGCGTGACGGGTGCTATCTTCGGCGAAAATAAAAGGCTGGGCTATGCTTAGTGGCAGTAACTGACTGTTAAGGCATAGAAAAATGAAAGCATTTGATCTCCAGCGGATGGCGTTTGATAAAGTTCCTCCTGAATTTCTGGGCGAAGTGGCGCTGCGCAGCCTGTATACCTTCGTACTCGTCTTCCTGTTTCTAAAAATCACCGGCCGCCGCGGCGTGCGGCAGATGTCGCTCTTTGAGGTGTTGATCATCCTGACGCTGGGGTCTGCGGCGGGGGACGTCGCCTTTTATGACGACGTGCCGATGGTGCCGGTGTTTATCGTTTTTGTCTCACTGGCGCTACTTTACCGTCTTGTCATGTGGCTGATGTCGAAAAGCGAAAAGCTGGAAGATCTGCTTGAAGGGAAGCCGGTCGTTATCGTCGAGGACGGACAGCTGGCCTGGGAAAATGTACAAAGCGCCAATATGACCGAGTTTGAGTTCTTTATGGAGCTACGCCTGAACAGCGTTGAACAGCTCGGGCAGGTGCGTCTGGCGATCATGGAAACTAACGGGCAGATCAGCGTCTATTACTATTCTGACGACGAGGTGAAGCCGGGACTGTGTATCCTGCCGGATATGCTCATTGAGCGTTTCAGAACGGTACCGGAATCAGGCGCGTATGCTTGCGTAAGATGTAGCCATGTTGTCGCGATGCAGCCGGGGGATCGTCAATTATGCCCCCGCTGTGCAAATCCGGAATGGACGAAGGTTAGCCGGGCCAAACGCATCACCTGACAGCCATTTTGTCGGTTTTGTCTTAGCGAGGCGGCAGATTGTTTTGTGTGACGCGGGCCACATTTCACGGGTCATAAGTTTTAGACATTGCGGCGCGTGTCACTGAATGATAAAACCGATATCCACAGTTATAACTTATGGCTTTTAGCGTGGTGAGGGGAAATGGCTCAAGTCTTTAATTTCAGTTCAGGTCCGGCAATGTTACCGGCAGACGTGCTTAAACAGGCTCAACAGGAACTTTGTGACTGGAACGGTCTCGGTACGTCGGTGATGGAAATCAGCCACCGTGGTAAAGAGTTTATTCAGGTGGCGGAAGAGGCAGAAAAGGATTTTCGCGATCTGCTGAATATTCCCTCGAACTACAAAGTATTGTTCTGCCACGGCGGTGGACGCGGCCAGTTTGCAGGCGTTCCGCTGAATATTCTCGGTGACAAAACGACGGCTGACTACGTTGACGCGGGTTACTGGGCAGCAAGCGCCGTTAAAGAAGCGCATAAATACTGCACGCCGAATGTTATCGACGCCAAAGTGACCGTTGACGGTCTGCGCGCCGTGAAGCCAATGAGCGAGTGGCAGCTTTCTGATAACGCAGCGTATCTGCACTACTGCCCGAACGAAACCATTGACGGGATTGCCATCGACGAGACGCCAAACTTCGGCAGCGATGTCGTGGTTGCCGCCGACTTCTCCTCCACCATTCTGTCTGCGCCAATTGATGTCAGCCGCTACGGCGTTATCTATGCGGGCGCGCAGAAAAATATCGGTCCGGCTGGTTTGACTATCGTCGTCGTGCGTGAAGACCTGCTGGGTAAAGCGCATAAATCCTGCCCGTCGATTCTCGATTACACCGTGCTGAACGATAACGACTCTATGTTCAACACCCCACCAACGTTTGCCTGGTATCTCTCCGGCCTGGTCTTCAAATGGCTGAAGCAAAACGGCGGCGTGGCGCAGATGGACAAGGTCAATCAGCAGAAAGCTGAACTGCTGTATGGCGTGATCGACAAGAGCGATTTCTACCGCAACGATGTGGCGAAAGCTAACCGTTCCCGCATGAACGTGCCGTTCCAGCTGGCGGACAGCAGCCTGGACAAAGTGTTCCTGGAAGAGTCCTTCGCGGCAGGTCTGCATGCGCTCAAAGGCCACCGTGTCGTTGGCGGCATGCGTGCCTCCATCTATAACGCGATGCCGCTGGAAGGCGTTAAAGCCCTGACGGATTTCATGATCGACTTCGAACGTCGTCACGGTTAATTTGCTGTTTTTCACCCCCGCAGCGTCCCTGCGGGGTTTTTATTATGTTGAGTTGAGAGTTTAGTTTTCATGGAATCCCTGACGTTACAACCTATCGCGCGGGTAGATGGCACCATTAATCTGCCTGGTTCAAAAAGTGTCTCGAACCGCGCTCTGCTGCTGGCAGCTCTGGCAAACGGCACCACCGTCCTCACAAACCTGCTGGACAGCGATGACGTGCGCCATATGCTCAATGCGCTGAAAGCGTTGGGCGTTCATTACACTCTCTCTGACGATCGTACCCGCTGCGAAGTGACCGGCAACGGCGGCGCGCTGCGCTCGGGCGAAGAGCTTGAGCTGTTTCTGGGCAACGCGGGTACCGCGATGCGCCCGCTGGCGGCGGCCCTGTGCCTGGGGAGCAACAACATCGTGCTGACCGGCGAGCCGCGCATGAAAGAGCGTCCGATTGGTCACCTGGTGGATGCCCTGCGTCAGGGCGGCGCGCAGGTTGAGTATCTGGAGCAGGAAAACTATCCGCCACTGCGTCTGCGCGGAGGTTTTACCGGCGGTCACGTCGAGGTTGACGGCAGCGTTTCCAGCCAGTTCCTGACGGCACTGCTGATGACCGCGCCGCTGGCACCGCAGGATACGGTTATCACCATTAAAGGTGAACTGGTCTCCAAACCGTACATTGATATCACGCTGCACCTGATGAAAACCTTCGGCGTTGAGGTGGAAAACCAGTCTTATCAGCGCTTCGTGGTGCGCGGCGCGCAGCAGTACCAGTCTCAGGGCAACTACCTTGTTGAGGGGGATGCGTCATCCGCGTCCTACTTCCTGGCCGCGGGTGCGATTAAAGGCGGTACGGTAAAAGTGACCGGTATTGGCCGTAACAGCGTGCAGGGCGACATCCGTTTTGCGGACGTGCTGGAAAAGATGGGTGCCATTGTCACGTGGGGCGATGACTTCATCTCCTGTACCCACGGTGAGCTGAACGCCATCGACATGGACATGAACCATATCCCGGATGCGGCGATGACCATTGCCACGGCGGCGCTGTTTGCCAAAGGCACCACCACGCTGCGTAACATCTACAACTGGCGCGTAAAAGAGACGGACCGCCTGTTCGCGATGGCGACCGAGCTGCGAAAAGTCGGTGCCGAGGTGGAAGAGGGCGAAGACTACATTCGCGTGACCCCTCCGGCAAAACTGCAGTTTGCGGAAATCGGCACCTACAACGATCACCGCATGGCGATGTGCTTCTCGCTGGTGGCGCTGTCAGACACGCCTGTCACCATTCTTGATCCGAAATGTACCGCGAAAACCTTCCCGGACTACTTCGAACAGCTGGCACGCATTAGTACGCTGGCCTGATAACGTATTGCCGCATCACCCGATGCGGCATTTGCTTACGCTTCATTACGAACACCTCCGCTCATTTCTTCTACACTCTGCTTCAATCATTCCGTAATTTGCACGCAAAGGTAACAGTTGCGCACGTTGGCGCGTATAATGCGCGGCGTTCATGTAAACGGTATGCCTTATTTAAGGAGAAAAAGATGACTGCAGTTGCCCCGGTAATCACCATTGATGGGCCGAGTGGCGCAGGGAAAGGTACTCTGTGCAAAGCGATGGCGGAAGCATTGCAATGGCATCTTTTAGATTCGGGAGCAATCTATCGCGTGCTGGCGCTGGCCGCGCTGCATCATCACGTGGATGTCGCGTCTGAAGAGGCGCTGGTTCCGCTGGCTGCGCATCTGGATGTGCGTTTCGTGTCGACCGATGGCAACCTGGAAGTCATCCTTGAAGGGGAAGACGTGAGCGGCGAAATCCGTACTCAGGAAGTGGCGAATGCAGCCTCCCAGGTTGCGGCCTTCCCGCGCGTTCGTGAGGCGCTGCTGCGCCGTCAGCGCGCGTTCCGTGAAGCCCCGGGTCTGATCGCTGACGGACGCGATATGGGAACCGTGGTATTCCCTGATGCGCCTGTGAAAATTTTCCTCGACGCCTCTTCGGAAGAACGTGCTCAACGCCGCATGCTTCAGTTGCAGGAAAAGGGGTTTAGTGTTAACTTTGATCGCCTTTTATCCGAGATAAAAGAGCGCGATGACCGCGATCGTAACCGCGCCGTCGCCCCACTTGTTCCTGCAGAAGATGCATTAGTTCTGGATTCAACCAGTTTAACTATTGAGCAAGTGATTGAAAAAGCGCTACAATATGCGCGCCAAAAACTGGCACTCGCGTAATCGCGACCGATTTAGTAGTACCCCCGCTGCAATGGATTGACGGCGGGTATGTGAAACAACCCCATCCGGCACGGAGCCAGGTGGACGTTAATATTAACCTGAAGATTAAACATGACTGAATCTTTTGCTCAACTGTTTGAAGAATCCTTAAAAACAATCGAAACCCGCCCGGGTTCCATCGTTCGCGGTGTTGTTGTTGCTATCGACAAAGACGTAGTACTGGTTGACGCCGGTCTGAAATCTGAGTCCGCCATTCCGGCAGAGCAGTTCAAAAACGCCCAGGGCGAGCTGGAAATCCAGGTAGGTGACGAAGTTGACGTTGCTCTGGACGCAGTAGAAGACGGCTTCGGTGAAACCCTGCTTTCTCGTGAGAAAGCTAAACGTCACGAAGCATGGATCACGCTGGAAAAAGCTTACGAAGAAGCTGAAACTGTGGTCGGTGTTATCAACGGCAAAGTTAAAGGTGGCTTCACTGTTGAGCTGAATGGTATTCGTGCGTTCCTGCCAGGTTCTCTGGTAGACGTTCGTCCAGTTCGTGACACTCTGCACCTGGAAGGCAAAGAGCTTGAGTTCAAAGTAATCAAGCTGGACCAGAAGCGTAACAACGTTGTTGTTTCCCGTCGTGCCGTTATCGAATCCGAAAACAGCGCAGAACGCGATCAGCTGCTGGAAAACCTGCAGGAAGGCATGGAAGTCAAAGGTATCGTTAAGAACCTCACTGACTACGGCGCATTCGTTGACCTGGGCGGCGTTGATGGCCTGCTGCACATCACCGACATGGCGTGGAAACGCGTTAAGCACCCAAGCGAAATCGTGAACGTGGGCGACGAAATCACTGTTAAAGTGCTGAAGTTCGACCGCGAGCGTACTCGTGTATCCCTCGGCCTGAAACAGCTGGGCGAAGATCCATGGGTAGCTATCGCTAAGCGTTACCCAGAAGGTACTAAACTGACTGGTCGCGTAACCAACCTGACTGACTACGGCTGCTTCGTTGAAATCGAAGAAGGCGTTGAAGGTCTGGTGCACGTTTCCGAAATGGACTGGACCAACAAAAACATCCACCCATCCAAAGTTGTTAACGTTGGTGATGTAGTGGAAGTGATGGTTCTGGATATCGACGAAGAACGTCGTCGTATCTCCCTGGGCCTGAAACAGTGCAAAAACAACCCATGGCAGCAGTTCGCGGAAACCCACAACAAGGGCGACCGTGTTGAAGGTAAAATCAAGTCTATCACTGACTTCGGTATCTTCATCGGCCTGGACGGCGGCATCGATGGCCTGGTTCACCTGTCTGACATCTCCTGGAACGTTGCAGGCGAAGAAGCAGTTCGTGAATACAAAAAAGGCGACGAAATCGCTGCAGTTGTTCTGCAGGTTGACGCAGAGCGTGAGCGTATCTCCCTGGGCGTTAAACAGCTCGCAGAAGATCCGTTCAACAACTGGGTTGCACTGAACAAGAAAGGCGCAATCGTAAACGGTAAAGTGACTGCAGTTGACGCTAAAGGCGCAACCGTAGAACTGGCTGACGGCGTTGAAGGTTACCTGCGCGCTTCTGAAGCTTCACGTGACCGCGTTGAAGATGCCACTCTGGTTCTGAACGTAGGCGACGACGTTGAAGCTAAGTTCACCGGTGTTGACCGTAAGAACCGTGCAATCAGCCTGTCTGTTCGTGCTAAAGACGAAGCTGATGAGAAAGATGCAATCGCAACTGTTAACAAACAGGAAGATGCAAACTTCTCTAACAACGCAATGGCTGAAGCTTTCAAAGCAGCTAAAGGCGAGTAATATCAGGTTCTCAGCATCATTTGCGCTGTAACGCATTTACAGCGTGAAGGATGAGGAGCAAACTTGACAGATTGCAGGATTCGTCCTGTAATCAATAACAAAGGGCGGCTACGGCCGCCCTTGTTTAATGAGCTGTTCAGCTAATTGGTTTGAAAGGAACCGGAGGAATCATGACCAAGTCAGAATTGATTGAAAGACTTGCCAGTCAGCAACCGCATATCCCTGCCAAGGCAGTGGAAGATGCCGTAAAAGAGATGCTGGAGCATATGGCCTCCACTCTTGCCCAGGGCGAGCGCATTGAAATCCGCGGTTTCGGTAGTTTTTCTCTGCACTATCGTGCTCCACGTACCGGGCGTAACCCGAAAACTGGCGATAAAGTCGAGCTGGAAGGCAAGTACGTTCCACACTTTAAGCCGGGTAAAGAACTGCGCGATCGCGCCAATATTTACGGCAACTGAGTTTAGCCAGCAGGTTAAACTGGGTTCGAAAGAAAGCACCTGCGGGTGCTTTTTTTGTCTCTGTCGCTTTCATTCTGAAGATACCCCGCATTTTCCGTTTTGTTTTCTGCAAACCGATAAAAACAGCACAGCGCGCGCTGTAAAATGTACTTTTCCCATCTGACAAATCGCTCTGCCTGATTACATACTGCCCCTCTGAAACAGGGAGGTAGCAATGGGAATTCCCGCGCTTAGCATCTGCGCCATTCTGGCGATAGCCCCGTTACTCTGGTTACCGGAACTGCCATCACGTCATACCGTGTGGATAATGATTGTTGGCGGGATCGTGCTGGCCGCACGGCGAAACGTACGACTGAAGTATGCGGGTATCACGCTGTTATGTTGCGTTTGGGGTATTCTGGCTGCGAAGGAGAGCGTCTGGCCGATGCAGCATTTAACCACGGGGGCTGTGCAGGCTGAGGTAGCGATCACCGCCACAGATGGCGCAACGCTGCATCAGGGAAACATTCTCAGCGTAGAGGGCAAGCGCTGGTGGGCCTCCACCGGCGTAACGCTGTATGGCAATTATCTGCCACAGAAAGCGTGTGCCGGTCAGCGCTGGAGCATGACGCTCAGGCTCAGGCCTGTCCATGGCGAACTGAACGACGGCGGATATGATTCTCAGCGCAGCGCCTTTGCCCGTCATCAAACGCTGAGCGGTCACTTCACCCATGCTGAACTCGTCGATGGGCGCTGCAGCCTGCGAGCGCAATACCTGACGTCACTGCAAAACCGCCTTTCTGCTTACCGCTGGGGGGCGGTTATCCTCGGACTGGGAATGGGTGAACGTCTGGATGTACCCCAGGAAATAAAAGACCTGATGCGTGAAACCGGGACGCTACATTTGATGGCGATTTCGGGTCTGCATATCGCGCTGGCGGCATCCCTCGCCTGGTTACTCGCGCGTGGGCTTCAGTTTCTATTACCCAGCCACCGGGTCCACTGGCAAATGCCTCTTCTGGCCGGGTTATGCTTTGCCGCTTTCTACGCCTGGCTTACCGGTTTGCAACCACCTGCGCTACGAACGGTCATCGCGCTTGCTGTGCTTGCAATGTTGCGGATCGCTGCCCGGCAATGGTCTCCATGGCAGGTATGGGGGTGCTGTATCGCAGCGATCCTGATAAGCGATCCCTTAGCCATACTCTCGCAGAGTCTGCTTTTGTCTGCATTTGCTGTCGCCGCGCTGATTTTCTGGTTTCAGTGGCTGCCTCTTCCTGGCTGGCACCGGGCACGACGTATACGGCCGCTGCTGAACCTGATCTATCTGCAGGTCGGTATGCTGATGCTGCTGATGCCGCTACAGGTTCTGATTTTCCATGGCTTCAGCATCTCCTCCCTGGTCGCGAATCTCTTTGCCGTTCCCCTGGTGACGTTTGTCTCCGTGCCGCTGATCCTGCTCGGCATGCTGCTTCATCTCCTACCGCTGGCGGCACCGGAAAGCGTGGTCTGGTTCGCAGCCAATAAGTCACTTGCGGGGCTGTTCTGGCTCCTCATGCGCTTGCCTGACGGCTGGCAAAATGTCGACCAACGCTGGCAGTACATGACATTACTGCCCTGGCTTATCATCATCGGCTGGCGCTTTCGTGCCTGGAAAATCCTTCCTGCCGTTTGCCTTGCAGGAAGTGTTTTACTCACATTTCCTCTCTGGAGAACGGAAAAAAACGAGAGCTGGACGCTGCATATGCTGGATGTAGGGCAGGGGCTGGCGATGGTCGTTGAACGGCAGGGGAAAGCCATTCTCTATGATACCGGGCTTGCCTGGCCGGGCGGGGATAGCGCTCAGCGGTTAATTATCCCGTGGCTTCGCTGGCATCACCTGCGGCCTGAAGGCGTTATTCTCAGTCATGAACACCTCGACCATGTGGGAGGACTCGCATCGTTGCAAAAAGCGTGGCCGGACGTGTGGGTAAGAAGCCCCCTGCACCAGGCGGGACATCGCCCCTGTTTTCGCGGGCAGAGATGGCGATGGCAGGGACTTACCTTCACCGCCCACTGGCCCCCTGAAAATTACCCGGCTCAGGGGAACAACCATTCCTGTGTGGTAAAGGTGGATGACGGTGAGCAGAGCGTTCTGCTAACGGGGGACATTGAAGCGCAAGCGGAACAGGCTATGCTTAGCCATTACTGGCGTTATCTCACGTCCACGCTCATACAGGTGCCCCATCATGGCAGCAATACTTCTTCTTCATTGCCGCTGGTGCAGCGGGTGGAAGGTCAGATCGCCCTGGATTCAGCGGCCCGCTATAACGCATGGCGATTCCCGTCGGCAAAAGTTGTTCGACGTTATCGAAAAGAGGGGTACATCTGGCACGATACCCCTCATTCTGGACAAATATCGGTGACATTCTCGCAACATCACTGGCAAATCCGGCGCTTGCGAGAGCAATTTTTACCCGTTTGGTATCATCAGTGGTTTGGCGCGCCCGTCGATAACGGGTAGAATATGCGGCTATTTCAACGAATGCTGGTTTTTTGAATGCATAACGACAAAGATCTCTCCACGTGGCAAACCTTCCGCCGACTCTGGCCGATGATTGCGCCCTTTAAAACAGGCCTGATCGTGGCGGGAGTAGCGTTAATCCTCAACGCAGCCAGCGATACTTTTATGCTATCGCTTCTCAAACCGTTACTGGACGACGGTTTTGGTAAAACGGATCGCTCAGTGTTGCTATGGATGCCTCTGGTGGTTATCGGACTGATGATCTTACGCGGCATCACCAGCTATATCTCCAGCTACTGTATTTCCTGGGTATCAGGGAAAGTGGTGATGACCATGCGCCGTCGCCTGTTCAGCCACATGATGGGCATGCCGGTTTCGTTCTTTGACAAGCAGTCTACCGGGACGCTGCTGTCCCGTATTACCTACGACTCAGAGCAGGTTGCCTCCTCGTCCTCAAGCGCGCTGATCACCGTTGTGCGTGAGGGTGCGTCAATCATCGGCCTGTTCGCGATGATGTTCTATTACAGCTGGCAGCTGTCGATCATCCTTATCGTTCTGGCGCCGATAGTTTCTATTGCCATCCGCGTCGTCTCAAAGCGCTTCCGCAATATCAGTAAGAATATGCAGAACACGATGGGGCAGGTGACGACCAGCGCGGAACAGATGCTGAAAGGGCATAAAGAAGTTCTGATTTTTGGCGGTCAGGACGTCGAAACCAAACGCTTTGATAAAGTCAGCAACAAAATGCGTCTTCAGGGGATGAAAATGGTCTCGGCCTCTTCTATCTCTGATCCGATTATTCAGCTGATTGCCTCCCTGGCGCTGGCATTCGTCCTCTATGCGGCAAGCTTCCCGAGCGTCATGGAGACGCTGACGGCGGGTACCATCACCGTGGTCTTCTCCTCTATGATCGCCCTGATGCGTCCGCTAAAATCCCTGACGAACGTGAACGCCCAGTTCCAGCGCGGGATGGCCGCCTGTCAGACACTGTTCAGCATTCTGGATTCCGAACAGGAAAAGGATGAAGGTAAGCGCGTGATCGAGCGTGCAAACGGAGACGTCGAATTCCGCAACGTGACCTTTACCTATCCAGGCCGTGAAGTGCCTGCCCTGCGTAATATCAACCTGTCCATTCCGGCGGGTAAAACCGTTGCGCTGGTGGGCCGCTCCGGCTCGGGTAAATCGACTATTGCCAGCCTGATGACCCGTTTCTACGATATTAACGAAGGTGAGATCCTGTTAGACGGTCATGACCTACGGGAGTATACCCTGCAGTCGCTGCGTAACCAGGTTGCGCTGGTCTCTCAGAACGTGCATCTGTTTAACGATACGGTCGCCAACAACATCGCTTATGCACGCACTGATGAGTACAGCCGCGAACAGATTGAGAACGCCGCGCGTATGGCCTACGCAATGGACTTTATCAACAAGATGGATAACGGTCTGGATACGATAATCGGTGAGAACGGGGTACTGCTCTCCGGCGGTCAGCGACAGCGTATCGCCATTGCGCGTGCGCTGCTGCGCGATAGCCCGATTCTGATCCTGGACGAAGCGACCTCTGCGCTGGATACGGAATCTGAACGCGCTATCCAGTCCGCGCTGGATGAGCTGCAAAAGAACCGTACCTCGCTGGTGATTGCGCACCGTCTGTCGACTATCGAGCAGGCTGACGAAATCGTCGTGGTTGAGGATGGCGTCATTGTTGAACGCGGAAGCCATGCCGATTTGCTGGAACACCGCGGCGTTTACGCTCAGCTTCATAAGATGCAGTTTGGCCAACAATGATTGCACGCATCTGGTCCGGTGAATCTCCGCTGTGGCTGCTGCTTTTGCCGCTCTCCTGGCTATATGGCCTGGTGAGCGGCGCTATCCGTCTGCTATACCGTCTGGGACTGAAGCGTGCCTGGCGCGCGCCGGTTCCGGTTGTGGTTGTCGGTAATCTTACGGCGGGCGGCAACGGTAAAACGCCGGTGGTGATCTGGCTGGTGGAGCAATTGCAAAAACGCGGTATCCGCCCGGGGGTGGTATCGCGCGGATATGGTGGTAAAGCAGCGCGTTATCCGCTGCTGCTGACGGCGGAAACCACGACCGCCGAAGCGGGTGATGAACCGGTATTGATTTTCCAGCGTACCGGCGCGCCGGTTGCGGTCTCCCCGGTGCGCAGCGACGCGGTTCAGGCACTGCTTGCCGAACACGCGGTACAAATCATTATCACTGACGATGGCCTGCAGCATTACGCCCTGGCGCGTGATAAAGAGATTGTTGTCATCGACGGTGTTCGCCGTTTCGGTAACGGCTGGTGGCTGCCGGCTGGCCCCATGCGCGAACGCGCTTCGCGTCTTAAGTCCGTTGATGCGGTGATTGTTAACGGCGGTGAGGCAAACGCGGGTGAAATCCCGATGTACCTGCAGCCGGGCCTGGCGATCAACCTGGTGACGGGGGAACGCCGGTCGGTTGCTGAGCTGCCTTCACCGGTGGCGATGGCGGGGATTGGCCATCCGCCGCGCTTCTTTGCGACGCTGGAACAGTGTGGTGCCCGGCTGGAAAAACGCGTTCCGCTGGCCGACCACCAGGCGCTGGTGGAAGGGCAGGTAGACGCCCTGACCGTACCTGGGCAGTCGCTGATCATGACTGAAAAAGATGCGGTGAAATGCCGTGCCTTCGCGAAAGATAACTGGTGGTATCTGCCGGTTGACGCTGAACTCAGCGGCGAGCAGCCGGAACACTTGCTCCAGGAACTGATTGCGTTGGTGCAGTAAAGGCTTACGCGGTTCTGGTGGCGCTTTGACTGACAGGAAAACGCATGTCTTTACCGCAACTCTCGCTTTCAGCCGCACGTCATTTACATCTTGCCGCGCAGGGGCTGCTCAAAAAGCCTCGCCGCCTCGCGCAGCCTGCCGATATTCTCTCTACCGTCCAGCGCATGTCGCTGCTTCAAATCGACACCATTAACATTGTGGCCCGTAGCCCTTACTTGGTCCTGTTTAGCCGCCTGGGAAATTATCCTTCGCAGTGGCTGGATGAGGCGCTCAGCAAGGGGGAGTTAATGGAGTACTGGGCGCACGAAGCCTGCTTCCTGCCCCGCAGCGATTTTGCCCTGGTTCGCCACCGTATGCTTGCCCCGGAAAAGATGGGCTGGAAATACCGACAGGCGTGGATGCTGGAACATGCGGCCGAAATTGAGCAGCTAATCGCGCATATTCAGGATAACGGTCCCGTACGCTCCGCCGATTTTGAACACCCGCGCAAAGGCACCAGCGGCTGGTGGGAGTGGAAGCCGCATAAGCGTCATCTCGAAGGGCTGTTTACCTCTGGCAAAGTCATGGTGATTGAGCGGCGTAATTTTCAGCGCGTCTACGACCTGACGCATCGCGTGATGCCGCACTGGGACGACGAGCGTGACCTGCTTACCCAGGAGGCGGCCGAGGCCATCATGCTGGAGAATAGCGCCCGCAGCCTGGGGATTTTCCGCACCCAATGGCTGGCAGATTATTATCGCCTTCGCCAGCCCGCGCTGAAACCGCTGCTGGACATCTGGCAATGCGAACAGCGCGTCATCCCCGTCACGGTGGAAACGCTGGGCGAAATGTGGCTGCATGCGGATCTCCTCCCGCTACTGCCTCAGGCCCTGGAGGGGAAACTTCAGGCAACCCATAGTGCGGTGCTGTCGCCTTTCGACCCGGTCGTCTGGGACAGAAAACGCGCCGAGCAGCTGTTCGATTTTAGCTACCGGCTGGAATGTTATACCCCAGCCCCAAAGCGCCAGTATGGTTACTTTGTTCTCCCGCTGCTGCATAAGGGGCAACTGGTCGGGCGCATGGACGCCAAAATGCACCGCAAGACCGGCACGCTTGAAATCATTGCGCTTTATCTGGAAGAGGGCATCAGGGTGACGGCGAGCCTGGAAAAAGGGTTAACGTCCGCCATTAGCGAATTCGCGTGCTGGCAGGGTGCCCGCGACGTGACGCTGGGCCGGGTACCCGACGGGATGTTTACATCCTGTCGAAGTGGCTGGGAAACAGGCACTCCCTGAAAAGGGAATGTGTTAAGCTTTAGCGATTACCCATACGGAGGAACTATGGATCACCGTTTACTTGAAATTATTGCCTGCCCGGTATGCAACGGCAAACTCTACTACAGCCAGGACAAACAGGAGCTGATCTGCAAGCTGGACAGCCTGGCTTTCCCGCTGCGTGACGGCATTCCGGTACTTCTGGAAAATGAAGCTCGTTCCCTGGTGGCAGAAGAGAGCAAACCATGAGTTTTGTTGTCATTATTCCTGCGCGTTATGCCTCAACGCGTCTGCCGGGTAAACCGCTGGTGGATATCAACGGCAAGCCGATGATTGTGCATGTCCTTGAGCGTGCGCGTGAATCCGGTGCCGATCGCGTGATTGTTGCTACCGATCATCCTGACGTCGCCCGTGCGGTTGAGGCAGCAGGCGGTGAGGTATGCATGACCCGCGCCGATCACCAGTCCGGCACCGAGCGTCTGGCGGAAGTGGTTGAGAAATGTGGCTTCAGTGATGATACGGTCATCGTTAACGTGCAGGGTGACGAGCCGATGATCCCGGCGGCGATTATCCGTCAGGTGGCAGAAAACCTGGCTCAGCGTCAGGTTGGTATGGCGACGCTCGCGGTGCCTATTCACCACGCTGAAGAGGCATTCAATCCGAATGCGGTGAAGGTGGTCATGGATGCCGAAGGCTATGCGCTCTATTTCTCACGCGCCACCATCCCGTGGGATCGCGATCGCTTTGCGCTCTCTAAAGAGACCATCGGCGATACCTTCCTGCGTCATATTGGGATCTACGGCTATCGGGCCGGTTTTATCCGTCGATATGTTACCTGGGCGCCGAGTCCGCTGGAGCATATCGAAATGCTGGAGCAGCTTCGCGTGCTCTGGTACGGCGAAAAAATTCACGTTGCCGTTGCCAGCGAAGTGCCTGGAACGGGCGTTGATACGCCGGAAGATCTTGAGCGCGTCCGCGCCGAGCTGCGCTAATATCGCCTGCATCCCTCCTGACGGGGGGATGTCCTCTCCCCATTAATTCCCGTTTCTTTTCCCTAATTGATCTCTTCCGGGTGACATCTCCCTTAAGGACGCTCATTATAAAAGCAGTAGTCTTAATGGGGGTAATCTCATATGGAACAGCTGCGTGCCGAACTTAGCCATCTGCTGGGTGAGAAATTAAGTCGGATCGAATGCGTGAGTGAAAAGGCCGATACCGCGCTTTGGTCGTTGTATGACGGTCAGGGCAACCCAATGCCGCTGATGGCCAGAAGTTTCACCTCGCCGGGCGTTGCCAGGCAGCTTGCATGGAAAATGTCGATGCTGGCGCGGGAGGGAACCGTCCGGATGCCGACGGTGTACGGCGTGATGACCCACGAGGAACATCCCGGCCCGGACGTGCTGCTGATTGAGCGTTTACGCGGCGTGCCCGTTGAAGCGCCCGCGCGCACGCCGGAACGCTGGGAGCAGTTAAAAGACCAGATTGTCGAGGCGCTGCTGGCCTGGCATCGTCAGGATAGCCGCGGGCTTGTCGGTCCGGTCGACAGCACTCAGGAAAACCTGTGGCCGCTGTGGTATCGCCAGCGGGTGGAAGTGCTGTGGGGAACGCTTAACCAGTTCAACAATACCGGTTTAACCATGCAGGACAAACGTATTCTGTTTCGCACCCGCGAGTGCTTACCGGCGCTGTTCGACGGTTTTAATGACAACTGCGTGCTGATCCACGGTAATTTCACCCTGCGAAGCATGCTCAAAGACTCCCGTAGCGATCAGCTTCTGGCGATGTTGGGGCCGGGGATCATGCTCTGGGCTCCGCGCGAATATGAGCTGTTCAGGCTCAGCGACAGCGGGGCGGCGGAAGGTTTACTGTGGCACTACCTTCAACGCGCGCCCGTTGCAGAAGCGTTTCTCTGGCGGCGCTGGCTATACCTGCTCTGGGACGAAGTCGCGCAGCTGGTGAATACCGGACGTTTTAATCGCGCAAACTTCGATCTGGCAACAAAATCACTCCTGCCCTGGCTCGCCTGACGATCCTTTCAGCCACTGCCAGAGGCGTCCGAGCGTCTCATAACCGACGCGATCGCTATGCATCAGCCAGGCCGGGGAGGGGATCGCCCGTTCCCAAGGGGTGAGCGGCGCGTCGATGGCCATCTGGTTTGCCGGTGCGGGAAGCGGGTGCAGGCCTTGCTTCTGGAAGAAAATCATTGCGCGTGGCAGGTGTGAGGCGGAGGTCACCAGTAAGAACGGGACATCGCCAATTGCCTGCTTCACTGCGGCAGCCTCTTCTTCGGTATCTTTTGGGCTGTCCAGAGTGATAATTGAGGAGCGCGGCACGCCGAGTGATTCTGCGACCCTGGCGCCCGCTTCAGCCGTACTCACCGGGTTCGTTTTGGCTGCCGCGCCGGTGAAGATCATTTTTGATCCCGGATTTGCCAGCCAGAGGCGAATACCTTCGTTTAGCCGTGGCAGGCTGTTGTTGATCAGGTTTGAACTGGGCGCCCAGTCAGGATCCCAGGTATATCCACCGCCCAGCACCACGATGTACGCCACTTTCTGATTTCCCTGCCATGTTGGGTACTTGTTTTCGATGGGTCGTAGCAGACCATCCGCGACCGGCTGCAGGCTCAACAGCAGCAGGACAAACCAGCCGAGCGTGATAAGCGTTTTGCCACTCTTCTGAAAGCGACTGAACCACACCAGCGCCAGCCCCAGCGCGATGATGATGAGCAGCAGCGGAAGGGGAAGCATCATCCCTCCAATGTATTTCTTAAGGGTAAAAAGCATCCTTTTTGGTTCCTTTTTTGACCATATAGCAGGTGATTACCCGTGATATTACACCAGAGAGGTTCATTCTCCGCGCGGGTGTGACAAAATAGCGGTTTTGCAGTTAGCGAGTGGAACTCTCCCAATGCGGGATCGCAATTTTGATGACATCGCGGAAAAGTTTTCGCGCAACATTTATGGCACCACGAAAGGGCAGCTCCGTCAGACGATCCTCTGGCAGGATCTGGACACCATCCTGGCTACCTTTGGCGGGCAAACGTTGCGCGTGCTGGACGCCGGTGGCGGTGAAGGGCAGACGGCGATAAAAATGGCCGAGCGCGGTCATCACGTCACGCTTTGCGATCTTTCTGCTGAAATGGTCTCCCGCGCGACGCGTGCTGCAGAAGAGAAAGGTGTGAGCGACAACATGCATTTTATACAATGCGCCGCTCAGGACATCGCGCAGCATTTGGAAACCCAGGTTGATCTGATATTGTTTCATGCGGTGCTGGAGTGGGTTGCCGATCCGCAAAGCGTGTTACAAACCCTGTGGTCGATGTTGCGCCCGGGCGGCACGCTGTCGCTGATGTTCTACAATGCTAACGGCTTCCTGATGCACAACATGGTTGCAGGAAACTTCGACTATGTGCAGGTCGGGATGCCCAAAAAGAAAAAGCGCACGCTTTCCCCGGACTATCCGCGCGATCCACAGCAGGTTTATGGCTGGCTGGAAGCGATTGGCTGGCAGATCGTCGGGAAGACGGGCGTCAGGGTGTTTCATGATTATCTGCGTGAAAAACACAAACAGCGTGACTGTTTTGACACCTTAACAGAATTAGAAACGCGGTATTGCCGTCAGGAGCCTTTTATCAGCCTTGGCCGCTATATTCACGTCACCGCGCACAAGCCGCAGATGCAAGGATAACCTATGAGTGAATTTTCCCAGACAGTCCCCGAACTGGTTGCCTGGGCCAGGAAAAACGATTTCTCCATCTCGCTGCCGGTAGACAGACTCTCTTTCCTGCTGGCGGTTGCCACGCTGAACGGCGAACGGCTGGACGGTGAAATGAGCGAGGGTGAACTGGTGGATGCGTTCCGCCATGTCAGTGATGCGTTTGAGCAAACCAGCGAAACCATTAGCGTGCGTGCCAACAACGCGATCAACGATATGGTGCGTCAACGTCTGCTGAACCGCTTTACCAGCGAGCAGGCGGAAGGAAACGCCATCTATCGCCTGACGCCGCTGGGCATCGGCATCACCGATTACTACATCCGCCAGCGTGAATTTTCCACGCTGCGTCTTTCCATGCAGCTCTCGATCGTGGCGGGTGAGCTTAAGCGCGCCGCCGACGCGGCGGATGAAAACGGTGACGAATTCCACTGGCACCGCAACGTCTACGCGCCGCTGAAATATTCGGTGGCCGAGATTTTCGACAGTATCGATCTCACCCAGCGCCTGATGGACGAACAGCAGCAGCAGGTGAAAGACGATATCGCGCAGCTGCTTAATAAAGACTGGCGAGCGGCCATCTCCAGCTGTGAACTTCTGCTGTCAGAAACCTCCGGCACGCTGCGCGAACTCCAGGATACGCTGGAAGCCGCAGGGGACAAGCTGCAGGCTAACCTGCTGCGCATCCAGGATGCGACGCTGGCGCATGACGATCTGCATTTTATCGACCGCCTGGTCTTCGACCTGCAAAGCAAGCTTGACCGCATTATCAGCTGGGGCCAGCAGTCGATCGACCTGTGGATCGGCTACGACCGACACGTGCATAAATTTATCCGTACCGCGATTGATATGGATAAAAACCGCGTCTTTGCTCAGCGTCTGCGTCAGTCGGTGCAGACCTATTTCGATGCGCCGTGGGCTCTGACCTACGCCAATGCCGATCGTCTGCTGGATATGCGCGACGAAGAGATGGCGCTGCGCGATGAAGAGGTGACCGGTGAACTGCCGCCGGATCTGGAATACGAAGAATTTAACGAAATTCGCGAGCAGCTTGCGGCGATGATCGAAGAACAGCTCGCTGTCTACAAAACCAGACAAGTGCCGCTGGATCTTGGTCTCGTGGTGCGCGACTATCTGGCGCAATATCCACGCGCGCGCCACTTCGACATTGCCCGCATTGTGGTAGACCAGGCGGTGCGCCTGGGCGTCGCGCAAGCAGATTTCACCGGACTGCCGCCGAAGTGGCAGCCAATTAACGATTACGGAGCCAAGGTACAGGCGCATGTCATTGACAAATATTGAACAAGTGATGCCCGTTAAGCTGGCACAGGCGCTGGCGAATCCGTTATTTCCGGCGCTGGACAGCCAGCTGCGTGCCGGTCGTCACATTGGCTTAGACGAGCTGGATAATCACGCCTTTTTGATGGACTTTCAGGAGTACCTGGAAGAGTTTTACGCACGCTACAACGTGGAGCTTATCCGCGCGCCGGAAGGGTTTTTCTACCTGCGCCCGCGTTCCACGACGCTGATCCCGCGTTCCGTGCTCTCCGAGCTGGATATGATGGTCGGCAAAATTCTCTGCTACCTCTACCTCAGCCCGGAACGTCTGGCGAATGAAGGGATCTTCACCCAGCAGGAACTTTACGACGAGCTGTTGACGCTGGCAGATGAAGGCAAGCTGCTCAAGCTGGTGAACAACCGCTCCACGGGGTCGGATCTTGACCGTCAGAAATTACAGGAAAAGGTTCGCTCTTCTCTGAACCGTCTGCGTCGTCTGGGGATGGTCTGGTTTATGGGCCACGACAGCACCAAATTCCGCATCACGGAATCTGTCTTCCGCTTCGGCGCCGACGTGCGCGCGGGCGATGACGCGCGTGAAGCGCAGCTTCGCATGATCCGCGACGGTGAAGCGATGCCGGTGGAAAACCATTTGCAGCTCAATGATGAGCATGAAGAGAATCTGCCGGATAGCGGGGAGGAAGAGTAATGATTGAACGCGGTAAATTTCGCTCACTGACGCTGATTAACTGGAACGGCTTCTTTGCCCGAACGTTCGATCTGGATGAGCTGGTCACGACGCTCTCCGGCGGTAACGGTGCGGGTAAATCCACCACCATGGCGGCCTTTGTTACGGCGCTGATCCCCGATCTGACGCTGCTTCACTTCCGTAACACCACCGAAGCGGGGGCAACAAGCGGCTCCCGTGATAAAGGCTTGCACGGTAAGCTGAAGGCCGGCGTCTGTTATTCGGTTCTGGACGTCATTAACTCCCGTCATCAGCGTGTGGTGGTGGGCGTGCGGCTGCAGCAGGTCGCCGGTCGCGACCGTAAAGTGGATATCAAACCGTTTGCGATCCAGGGGCTGCCAACCTCCGTGCAGCCGACGGCGCTGCTGACGGAAACCCTGAACGAACGTCAGGCGCGCGTGCTGACGCTGCAGGAGCTGAAGGACAAGCTCGAAGCTATCGAAGGCGTACAGTTCAAGCAGTTCAACTCGATTACCGACTACCACTCGCTGATGTTCGATCTGGGCGTGGTGGCGCGTCGTCTGCGCACCGCATCAGACCGTAGCAAATACTACCGCCTGATCGAAGCGTCTCTGTACGGCGGTATCTCCAGCGCGATTACCCGCTCCCTGCGCGACTACCTGCTGCCGGAAAACAGCGGCGTGCGTAAGGCCTTCCAGGATATGGAAGCGGCGCTGCGCGAAAACCGCATGACGCTGGAAGCGATTCGCGTTACCCAGTCTGACCGCGACCTGTTTAAACACCTGATCAGCGAAGCCACCAACTACGTGGCGGCGGACTACATGCGCCACGCCAACGAGCGCCGGGTGCATCTCGATCAGGCATTAGAATACCGCCGCGAGCTGTTTACCTCCCGTAAACAGCTGGTGGCCGAGCAGTACAAGCACGTCGAAATGGCGCGCGAGCTGGGCGAGCACAACGGTGCTGAAGGCGACCTGGAAGCCGATTACCAGGCCGCCAGCGATCACCTGAACCTGGTGCAGACCGCGCTGCGTCAGCAGGAAAAAATCGAGCGCTATGAAGCGGACCTTGATGAGCTGCAGATTCGTCTCGAAGAGCAAAATGAAGTGGTGGCTGAAGCCGCCGACATGCAGGAAGAGAACGAAGCCCGCGCCGAAGCGGCCGAGCTGGAAGTGGATGAGCTGAAAAGCCAGCTTGCCGATTACCAGCAGGCACTTGACGTGCAGCAGACGCGTGCGATTCAGTACACTCAGGCACTGCAGGCATTACAGCGTGCGAAAGAGCTGTGCCATCTGCCTGACCTGACGCCGGACAGCGCCGACGAGTGGCTGGATACCTTCCAGGCCAAAGAGCAGGAAGCCACCGAGAAACTGCTCTCCCTTGAACAGAAAATGAGCGTCGCGCAAACGGCGCACAGCCAGTTTGAACAGGCTTATCAGCTGGTGGTCGCAATTAACGGCCCGCTGGCGCGTAACGAAGCCTGGGACGTTGCCCGTGAACTGCTGCGCGACGGTGTGAACCAGCGCCATCTGGCCGAGCAGGTTCAGCCGCTGCGTATGCGTCTGAACGAGCTGGAGCAGCGCCTGCGCGAGCAGCAGGAAGCCGAGCGTCTGCTGGCGGAATTCTGCAAGCGTCAGGGAAAAAATTACGATTTCGACGAGCTTGAGGCCCTGCATCAGGAGCTGGAAGCGCGTATTGCGGCCCTGTCCGATACCGTATCAAACGCCAGCGAACAGCGTATGACCCTGCGTCAGGAGCTGGAGCAGATTCAGTCCCGTTCGAAGACGCTCCTGGAGCGAGCGCCGGTCTGGCTGGCGGCTCAAAGCAGCCTGAACCAGCTCAGTGAGCAATGCGGCGAGCAGTTCGAATCCGGCCAGGAAGTGACCGAATACCTGCAGCAGCTGCTGGAGCGCGAGCGCGAAGCCATCGTTGAGCGTGACGAAGTGGGCGCCCGCAAGCGCGACGTCGATGAAGAAATTGAGCGTTTAAGCCAGCCGGGCGGGTCAGAAGATCTGCGCCTGAATGCGCTAGCCGAGCGTTTTGGCGGCGTGCTGCTGTCCGAGATTTATGACGATGTTGGCCTTGACGATGCCCCGTACTTCTCCGCGCTGTACGGTCCATCCCGCAACGCGATTGTGGTCCCGGATCTGTCGCTGATTTCTGATCAGCTTGCCGGCCTGGAAGATTGCCCGGAAGATCTCTATCTGATCGAAGGGGATCCGCAGTCGTTCGATGACAGCGTATTCAGCGTCGACGAGCTGGAAAAAGCGGTGGTGGTGAAAATTGCCGACCGTCAGTGGCGTTACTCCCGCTTCCCTGAGCTGCCGCTGTTTGGCCGCGCCGCGCGCGAAAGCCGCATCGAGAGCCTGCACGCCGAGCGTGAAACGCTGTCTGAACGTTTTGCGACGCTGTCGTTTGACGTGCAGAAAACCCAGCGTCTGCATCAGTCGTTCAGCCGCTTTATCGGCAGCCATCTCGCCGTTGCGTTTGACGCGGATCCGGAAGCCGAAATCCGCAAGCTAAATACCCGCCGTGGCGAGCTGGAACGTGCGATTGCAAGTCATGAAAGTGATAACCAGCAAAGTCGCGTTCAGTTTGAACAGGCGAAAGAGGGCGTCTCTGCCCTTAACCGCATTCTGCCGCGCCTGAATCTGCTGGCGGATGACACGCTGGCTGACCGCGTGGATGAGATCCAGGAGCGTCTGGATGAAGCGCAGGAAGCCGCGCGTTTCGTTCAGCAGCATGGCAATCAGCTTGCGAAGCTGGAGCCCGTCGTGTCTGTCCTGCAGAGCGACCCGGAACAGTTCGAGCAGTTAAAAGAAGATTATGCCTGGTCGCAGCAAGTGCAGCGCGAAGCGCGTCAGCAGGCGTTTGCCCTGACGGAAGTGGTGCAGCGTCGCGCGCACTTTGGCTACTCCGATTCGGCTGAAATGCTGAGCGGTAACAGCGACCTGAACGAAAAATTGCGTCAGCGCCTTGAGCAGGCGGAAGCGGAACGTACTCGCGCCCGCGAAGCAATGCGCAGCCATTCCGCTCAGCTCAACCAGTACAACCAGGTGCTGGCCTCGCTGAAAAGCTCCTTCGATACCAAGAAAGAGCTGTTAAACGATCTGCAGAAAGAGCTTCAGGACATCGGCGTTCGCGCCGACAGCGGGGCAGAAGAGCGCGCGCGTATTCGTCGTGACGAGCTGCATTCGCAGCTCAGCAATAACCGCGCGCGTCGTAATCAGCTGGAAAAAGCGCTTACCTTCTGCGAAGCCGAAATGGATAACCTGACCCGTCGCCTGCGCAAGCTGGAACGCGACTATCACGAAATGCGCGAGCAGGTCGTGACCGCCAAGGCGGGCTGGTGCGCGGTGATGCGCATGGTGAAAGACAATAACGTTGAGCGTCGTCTGCACCGCCGCGAGCTGGCGTATCTCTCTGCCGATGAGCTGCGCTCCATGTCGGATAAGGCGTTGGGTGCGCTGCGTCTGGCGGTGGCGGATAACGAACACCTGCGCGACGTGCTGCGCATGTCGGAGGATCCGAAACGTCCGGAACGTAAAATCCAGTTCTTCGTGGCGGTTTACCAGCACCTGCGCGAGCGTATTCGTCAGGACATCATCCGTACCGACGATCCGGTTGAAGCCATCGAACAGATGGAAATCGAGCTGGGTCGCCTGACGGAGGAGCTGACCTCCCGCGAGCAGAAGCTGGCTATCAGCTCCCGCAGCGTGGCGAACATCATTCGTAAAACCATTCAGCGCGAGCAGAACCGTATCCGCCAGCTGAACCAGGGTCTGCAGAGCGTGTCGTTTGGTCAGGTGAACAGCGTGCGCCTCAACGTCAACGTGCGTGAAGCCCACGCGACGCTGCTGGAAGTGCTCTCAGAGCAGCACGAGCAGCATCAGGATCTGTTCAACAGCAACCGTCTGACCTTCTCCGAAGCGCTGGCGAAGCTGTATCAGCGCCTGAACCCGCAGATTGATATGGGGCAACGTACGCCGCAAACCATCGGTGAAGAGCTGCTGGACTACCGTAACTACCTGGAAATGGAAGTTGAGGTAAACCGTGGCTCAGACGGCTGGCTGCGTGCGGAATCCGGGGCGCTCTCTACCGGTGAGGCGATCGGTACCGGGATGTCAATTCTGGTGATGGTCGTACAGAGCTGGGAAGATGAAGCGCGCCGCCTGCGCGGCAAAGACATCTCGCCGTGCCGACTGCTGTTCCTGGATGAGGCGGCGCGTCTTGATGCCCGCTCGATTGCCACGCTGTTCGAGCTTTGCGAACGTCTCGATATGCAGCTCATTATTGCGGCGCCGGAGAACATCAGCCCCGAGAAGGGCACCACCTACAAACTGGTGCGTAAAGTGTTCCAGAACAGCGAACACGTTCACGTTGTCGGTCTGCGTGGCTTTGCGCCGCAGCCGCCGGAGTCATTGCCGGAAACCACGGCGGACGCTTCCTGAAGCATGTTCTGACCCGAAGCGGCGCATTGGCGCCGCTTTTTTTTAAACTTAACTTGTGCTTGGGGCTGCGTTATCTTTAAACTTCTTTACATAAGGTAAGGCAACAGCTTAGCCGTCTACCTATAATGAAAGAAAGCCCCAACGTGATGGGCATGTCGTGAAAACAGGGGGCAAGGGATGTTGCTAAAGAAAGAATGTGGTCGTCAGCTGTCTGCGCTGAGTTTATGCCTGGCAGTGATGTTTGCTCCACTGTTAACCGCCCAGGCCGACGAGCCTGAAATTGTGCCGACTGACAGCTCGGCAACGACAGGCGCGCAGCCAACCTCGTTGTCCCAGCCGCTGGACCAGTCTCCGGCGACGGCTATCATGGCCGGAATTAAACCGCTGCCGGAAGGCATCGACGCGGAATCGCTCAGCCAGCAGCTGCAGTCGGGGCTACCGTCAGGCTACACGCCTGTCTATATCAATCAGCTCACGCTCCTCTATGCCGCCCGCGATATGAAACCGATGTGGGAAAACCGCGATGCCGTGCGCGCCTTCCAGCAGCAGCTGGCGGAAGTCGCGATTGCAGGGTTTCAGCCGCAGTTTACAAAGTGGGTTGAGCTGTTAACCGATCCTGCCGTCACCGGGCAGGCGCGTGACGTGGTGCTTTCCGATGCCATGATGGGCTACCTGCAGTTCGTGGCGGGTATTCCGGTCAATGGCAACCGTTGGCTGTACAGCGATAAGCCGTACAAGCTGGCGACGCCGGCGCTGTCGGTGATTAACCAGTGGCAGCTAGCGCTGGATAACGGCGAACTGCCGCGCTTTATCGCCAGCCTCGCACCGGCGCACCCACAATATGCCACTCTGCACCAGTCGCTCCTCGCTCTGGTGGGGGACACGCGTCCATGGCCGCAAATGCGCGGTACCTCGACGCTGCGTCCGGGGCAGTGGAGCAGCGATGTTCCCGCCCTGCGCGAGATCCTTACGCGTTCCGGCCTTCTTGACGGTGGGCCAAAGATTGCTCTTCCGGGGGATGATCAACAAAACGTCGCCGTCAGCCCATCAGCGCCAGTAAAAGAGAAGAAAGCCGTTGTCCTGAGCGACAAACCCGCGGCTTACGATCGCGAGCTGGTTGCGGCCGTTAAACAGTTCCAGGCCGCTCAGGGACTGGGGGCCGATGGCGTCATTGGCCAGACGACGCGCGACTGGCTGAACGTATCGCCTGCGCAGCGGGCTGGGGTGCTGGCGCTCAATATCCAGCGTTTGCGCTTGCTGCCGGGAACGCTCTCTACCGGGATTATGGTAAACATCCCAGCGTATTCCCTGGTCTATTATCAGGATGGTAGCGAAAAACTGGCGTCGCGCGTGATTGTCGGGCGTCCGGATCGTAAAACACCAATGATGAGCAGCGCGCTGAATAACGTGGTGGTTAACCCGCCGTGGAACGTACCGCCGACCCTGGCGCGAAAAGATATTTTGCCGAAGGTCTGGAACGATCCGGGTTATCTGCAACGCCATGGCTATACGGTGATGCGTGGCTGGAACAGCAAAGAGGCCATCGATCCTTATATGGTCGACTGGTCGACGATCACCGCGTCGAATCTGCCATTCCGTTTCCAGCAGGCTCCAGGGGCGCACAACTCTTTAGGGCGCTACAAATTCAATATGCCGAGTTCGGAAGCTATCTACCTGCACGATACGCCGAACCACAACCTGTTCCAGAAAGATACTCGCGCGCTGAGTTCTGGCTGCGTGCGCGTGAACAAAGCCTCGGAGCTGGCCAATATGCTGCTGCAGGATGCGGGCTGGAACGATACTCGCATCTCGGATGCCCTGAAACAGGGGGACACGCGTTACGTTAATATTCGCCACAATATTCCGGTCAATCTTTACTATCTGACGGCGTTTGTGGGCGAAGACGGGCGTACCCAGTATCGTACAGATATTTACAATTATGATCTCACCGCGCGATCCGGCGCACAAATTTTGCCAAAAGCGGAACAATTAATCAGGTAAATGAAGTAGTTCGGGAAAAATGATTGTCGTAAGTTATGGTGAATAAGGGGCTATATCGCTGCAAGCCGCGTATTCACTGGGGTTGGGCGCCTTGACGTACCTGGTTTTGCCAGTTAAGGTGCCCTTCGTGCGCTAAGCATATTACGATTTCTTTTACCTGTAGACCTGATTATCATGGACAAATTTGACGCTAATCGCCGCAAACTGCTGGCGTTAGGTGGCGTTGCGCTTGGCGCAGCGGCCATCCTGCCGACGCCAGCATTTGCCACCCTCTCGACACCTCGTCCGCGAGTTTTAACGCTCAACAATCTTCATACCGGTGAGTCGCTAAAAGCGGAGTTTTTTGATGGCAGAGGCTATATTCAGGATGAATTAGCAAGACTTAACCATTTTTTCCGTGATTTCCGCGCGAATAAAATAAAAGCCATCGATCCAGGACTGTTTGATCAGATTTTCCGCCTTCAGGGCCTGCTGGGCACCAGCAAGCCGGTGCAGCTCATCTCTGGCTATCGCTCGATTGATACCAACAATGAACTGCGCGCCCACAGCCGCGGGGTAGCGAAAAAAAGCTATCACACGAAGGGCCAGGCAATGGATTTCCATATTGAAGGCGTTTCGTTAGCCAATATTCGCAAAGCCGCGTTATCTATGCGCGCAGGTGGTGTAGGATATTACCCCAGCAGCAACTTTGTGCATATTGATACCGGTCCGGTTCGGCACTGGTAATAACGAAACACAGGAGCAGTATGAACTATCGTATTATTCCGGTTACCGCGTTCTCCCAGAATTGTTCATTGATCTGGTGCGAACAGACTAAACTGGCCGCGCTTGTCGATCCCGGCGGTGACGCTGAGAAAATCAAGCAGGAAGTCGCAGCAAGCGGCGTCACGCTGATGCAGATTTTGCTCACTCATGGTCATCTTGACCATGTAGGTGCTGCCGCTGAACTGGCTGAACACTACGGTGTGCCGGTGATCGGCCCGGAAAAAGAAGATGAGTTCTGGCTGCAGGGGTTACCCGCCCAAAGCCGCATGTTTGGCCTTGATGAGTGTCAGCCCCTGACGCCCGATCGCTGGCTGAACGAAGGAGAGCGCGTTAACGTAGGGAATGTGACTTTACAGGTGTTGCATTGTCCTGGGCATACGCCAGGCCATATCGTCTTCTTTGATGACCAGTCCCGTCTGCTGATTTCCGGCGATGTGATCTTCAAAGGTGGCGTAGGACGCAGCGATTTTCCGCGCGGCGATCACGGCCAGCTGATTCAGTCGATTAAACAAAAGTTATTGCCGCTGGGTGATGACGTTACGTTTATCCCTGGACACGGTCCGATGTCGACGTTGGGCTATGAACGGCTCCATAATCCGTTCCTTCAGGATGAGATGCCTGTCTGGTAACCAGAATAAAAAAAGCCTGCATAACGCAGGCTTTTTTATGGACGCAAATTACAGTACGGCGACAATCGCTTCGCACAGTGGCGCCATGTTGTCAGGCGTCATGCCAGCAACGTTCACGCGGCCAGAGGCCACTGCGTACACGCCAAACTCTTCACGCAGACGCAGAACCTGCTCTTTGGTCAGGCCGCTGAACGAGAACATGCCGTTCTGTTTGATGATAAAGCTGAAGTCGCGGTCCGCGCCTTTCTCAGCCAGGGTATTCACAAACAGCAGGCGCATGCGCTGAATACGCTGACGCATATCGTTCAGCTCTTGTTCCCAGATAGCGCGCAGCGCATCGTTGCTCAGGATAGTGGCAACAACAGACGCACCGTGTGCCGGTGGGTTAGAGTAGTTAGCGCGGATAACCGATTTCATCTGGCTGAACGCACGATCGACAGTCTCTTCGTTAGCGGCAACCAGCGTACAGGCACCTACGCGCTCATTGTACAGACCGAAGTTCTTGGAGTAAGAGCTTGCGACAATCAGCTCCTGATGCACGGCTGCGAACGCGCGCAGGCCTTCGGCATCTTCTTCCAGACCGCGGGCGAAGCCCTGGTAGGCAAAGTCAAACAGCGGCAGCCAGCCTTTTTCAACGGACAGCTTCGCCAGGTGTTGCCACTGCTCAAGCGTCGGATCGATACCGGTTGGGTTGTGGCAGCAGCCGTGGAACAGTACCACGTCACCTGCCTGCGCTTCGCTCAGGCTCGCCAGCAGGCCGTCAAAGTCGAGAGAGTGGTTTGCCGCGTCGTAGTAGGCGTATTCACGCACTTCCAGACCCGCAGAGTTAAACACGCTCTTGTGGTTCGGCCAGCTTGGGTTGCTTACCCATACGCGCTTAACAGAGGTGTTTTTCGCCAGGAAATCCGCCGCAACGCGCAGCGCGCCGGTACCGCCAGGGGTTTGTGCTGTGCGAGCGCGTTTGCTGCTCACAATTTCGCTGCCTTTACCGAACAGCAGTTCCTGAGTGCAGCGACCAAATTCAGGGATACCATCAATACCGAGGTAGTTTTTGGTGGTTTCGTTTTCCAGCAGATACTGCTCAGCTTTCTTAACGCTGGTCAGTACCGGAGTTTTGCCGGTTTCATCTTTATATACACCAATACCCAGGTTGATTTTGCCAGGGCGGTCGTCGGCACGAAACAGATCGGCCAGGCCCAGAATAGGGTCGGCAGGAGCGGCGGTAATGTTCTCAAACATGACGAAGTTCCATTGTGATTACAGAAGTGAAATCCGCTATCAGGTTAACGGTAGATTTACAAAATGCCAACCGTTTGCGACGAAAAGCGTGCGGCTTTTCAAAAGTCGCCATTATTTTCTGTCACGCATAAAAAAACAGGGCCGAAGCCCTGTTCATTAAGCATATAACAAAGTGGTGTACTGATTAGAACTGGTAGGTTACGCCCACAGCAGCCATATCGTCGTTGCCGTTCAGACCGCCAACAGCTTTCGCGTAGTCGGAGTCTTTGTCCAGCAGGTTGATGTAGTAGTCAGCCCACACGTTGAAGTTCTTGTTGAAGTAGTAAGTGGTACCAACCTGGATGAATTTAGCCAGGTCTGCATCGCCACCGCTGAAGCCATTGACGGCAGCCAGGTCTTTACCTTTGGTCTGCACGTAGGAGATGGCTGGACGCAGGCCGAAATCGAACTGGTACTGAGCAACCACTTCGAAGTTCTGCGTTTTGTTAGCGAAGCCAGCGTCACCGTTAGAACCGGTACGAGTGGTGTTACGGGTTTCTGCATAGGTGGTTGCCAGGTAGATGTTGTTAGCGTCGTATTTCAGACCAACACCCCATGCTTCAGCTTTATCACCTTCCCCATCAGCTTTCTGGTTCAGAGTACGGTTAGCGTTGCTGTAAGATGCGATTGCACCGAAGCCTTCGCCGAAATCGTAGCCCAGGGAGTAGCCTACGCCGTCACCGTTAGAGGTTTTAACGTCAGTACGGTCGTTTTTGCCCTGGTACTGAACGCCCAGGCTCAGACCGTCAACCAGACCGAAGAAGTTGCTGTTACGGTAGGTCAGCAGACCGGTGCTGCGGCTGGTCATAAAGTTATCAACATAGTTACCGCCCCAGGTCATACCAGAGAAGGACGGTGCCATATCGGTGTAAGATTCTACGTCGTAAACGATACCGTAGTTACGACCGTAGTCGATGCTGCCAGCGTCGCCCGCTTTCAGGCCAGCAAATGCCAGACGGTTTTTGTTAGTCTGAGCACCATTTTCAGCCTGGTTGGCCAGGAAACGGTATTCCCACTGGCCATAACCGGTCAGCTGGTCGTTGATCTGAGTTTCGCCTTTGAAACCGATCTGCGCGTAGGTAGCGTCGTTATTGTTGGTGTTATCACCAGAAGTCACGAAATCGTGCTCGGCGTTAACTTTACCGTAGAAGTCCAGTTTGTTGCCGTTCTTGTTATAGATTTCTGCAGCGTTAGCTGCACCGGCTACCAGCAGGGCAGGGATTACCACTGCCAGAATATTGCGCTTCATCATTATTTATTACCCTCATTGGTTTTTTTATGACACTCGCCACTGCCGTCAATAAATTCTGTCAATAAATATTTCCGGAACTATTGATGAGAGTTTGGTGTCTTTATGTATCTGACAGGCATCTTTCCATTCGGCGAAGCGTTTCGCTAGCCTGAAAGTGCTACAATTCTCAAGATTAAGTAACCAAAAGAAATTATGTGTAACTAAATGTGTATTTTTGGGAACTTTGTGAACCACCTCAAACTTCAGACCAGTCTGGCGAATTAAACGGCAAAACCTATCCTATATATATGAATTGCTTATGATTAATTGAGATAAAGGTGATTCGTATAAACAGATGTTAAACGACTCTGTTTTTCTTATGACCCCAAAAAGACTTCTGGACGGCTGTAAAAGTGGTTGAAATTTGTGCTATCGCTTGAGGATGTAATAATCGCAATAAGAATGGGGTTTATTTTTTGTGGCTGGATATTTCGCGGAAACAAAACGTAACAGGTAGTGGTTGTGACGGGGTGAAGGTTTAAAGACGCTGACTTTGCGCTGACGAAAACTGACAATACAGAATAAAATAATGGCCAGCATAAGCTGGCCATTTTAGTTTTGTACCGATTAGAAGCTGGCGTTACGTGGAGTGCGTGGGAAAGGAATCACGTCGCGTACGTTCTGAACACCGGTAACGTAGGCAATCAGACGCTCGAAGCCCAGACCAAAACCGGCGTGCGGTACGGTACCGTAACGACGCAGATCGCGGTACCAGCTGTAATCCGCTGGGTTGAGCCCCATCTCTTCCATACGCGCGTCCAGCACGTCAAGACGCTCTTCACGCTGAGAGCCACCGATGATTTCACCAATGCCCGGCGCCAGAACGTCCATTGCTGCCACCGTTTTACCGTCTTCGTTAAGGCGCATATAGAAGGCCTTAATGTCTTTCGGGTAGTTTTTAACGACAACCGGCGCTTTGAAATGCTTCTCGGCCAGATAGCGTTCGTGCTCAGACGCCAGGTCAACGCCCCAGTAAACCGGGTTCTCGAACGTCTCACCGCATTTCTCGAGGATCGCCACCGCGTCGGTATAGTCCACCTGCGCAAAGTCGGCAGACACGAAACGCTCCAGACGCGCCACAGCATCGCTGTCTACACGCTCTGCGAAGAATTTCATGTCGTCAGGACGCTCTTCCAGCACCGCTTTGAACACATACTTCAGCATCGCTTCCGCCAGGCCAGCAACATCGTCCAGGTCGGCGAAGGCCACTTCAGGCTCCAGCATCCAGAATTCCGCCAGGTGACGGCTGGTGTTGGAGTTTTCGGCGCGGAAGGTTGGGCCAAAGGTGTAGATCTTAGACAGCGCACAGGCGTACGTTTCGCCGTTGAGCTGACCGGATACCGTCAGGAAGGCTTCTTTACCAAAGAAGTCTTTGTCATAGTCCACTTTACCTTCAGGCGTGCGCGGCAGGTTTTCCATGTCCAGCGTCGAGACGCGGAACATCTCAC
The DNA here is from genome assembly GCF_003688535.1 of Enterobacter sp. WP_7_1. Classification (NCBI taxonomy): domain Bacteria; kingdom Pseudomonadati; phylum Pseudomonadota; class Gammaproteobacteria; order Enterobacterales; family Enterobacteriaceae; genus Enterobacter; species Enterobacter sp. WP_7_1. The sequence goes on from NZ_REFK01000001.1 coordinate 711,033, forward strand.
CCGCGCCTTCCGTATCGGACGCGGTGATCAGCGGGGTAGATACCCAGAAATAACCCTGCTCGTCGAAGAAACGATGCAGCGCCTGCGCCAGCGTATGACGCACGCGCGCCACCGCACCAATCAGGTTGGTACGCGGACGCAGGTGGGCGACTTCACGCAGATATTCGATGCTGTGGCGTTTTGCCGCCATCGGATAGGTGTCCGGATCTTCAACCCAGCCGGTGACTTCAATGGCAGAGGCCTGAATTTCGAAGCTCTGGCCCTGACCTGGTGAAGCCACAACCACGCCGGTAACAATGACGGAGCAACCGGTTGTCAGGCGCAGAACGTCATCATTGTAATTGGGCAGAGAATTATTAATGACGGCCTGTACAGGATCAAAGCAGGAACCGTCATAGACGGCAAGGAAGGAGATGCCAGCTTTAGAATCTCGGCGGGTACGCACCCATCCGCGCACGGTGACTTCCTGGTCAACGGCGACACGGCCCTGGAGTACGTCGGCTACAGGCACAACGCTCATAATATTCTCTCTGTTAATAGTCGGAAAAAATAAACACTTGTCCACCCTTATGGGGGGATATCTATGTTACCTGCCATCCGTTATCAGACAAGTAAATTTCGCAGTTAAAAGAGAAGAATTGAGAAATAAATAAGGAGAAGGGAGCCATAAAGGCTCCCGTAAGCGCTTAACTGGCTTTTTTGATCAAGGGGAGGTCGAACGCTTTACGCAATGCGCGGACAAACGCTTTGTCATGGCAGATGGTTTTACCCGGGCTGTCGGAGAGTTTCGCCACCGGCTTGCCGTTACATTCCACCAGTTTGATGACGATATTCAGAGGTTTTACCTGAGGAATATCGCAGGTCAAACGGGTACCGATCCCGAAGCTCAGGTTCACCCGGGTGCTGAAATGACGATAGAGGTCGACCGCTTTCGCCAGGTCGAGATTATCCGAGAAGACCAGCACCTTGCTCATCGGATCAATTCCGAGCTTCTCGTAATGGGCAATGGCCTTCTCGCCCCATTCAACCGGATCCCCGGAGTCATGGCGTAACCCCTGGTAACGTTCAGCGAACTCGGGACCAAAGTCGCGCAGGAAGGCATCCATCGTAATACAGTCGGTGAGGGCGATCCCGAGCTGATTCGGGTACTCCTCAAGCCATGCGGCCAGTGCCGCGCGCTGGCTGTTAGCCAGATCGGGGCTGATCTGCTGATGCGCCTGGAACCACTCGTGCGCCTGGGTGCCCATTGGCGTCAGGCTGAGGCGACGCGCCAGATCGTAGTTACTTGTGCCAACGAACCACGGCTCCTGCTGCAGACGTTTAACGATGGCCTCCTGAACGTCACGCGAGAAACGGCGGCGGGTGCCAAAGTCCATCAGGCGGAAGCGGGACATGTCCAGCCCTTCGGTCAGCGTAGAGAAGGCTGTGAGTTTATTTTCCAGCGCGGCGACCGCCTGCTCGACGCCTGTTTCAGGCGAACGGTAGCGGTGAGCCAGTTCACTGATCACCGCCAGAAGCGGCACTTCCCACATGATCACTTCCCGCCACGGACCTTCAAGGCGAATATCCAGCTTGCCGTTATCGTTAAGCACGGTGACCTGCTCCGGCTTATAGCGGAAATCGCGCAGCCAGTTCAGGTAGTCGGCTTTGAAGAAAGGCAGGCCAGAAAGCCACTGATATTCCTCGTCCTGCAGCGTCAGATGCTGCATAGCATCGACCTGTTCACGAATGGCGTCTGCGTAGATACCGAGCAAGTCGTCGCCACGACAGCGGAATTCCGCCGCGACGTGAACGTCATAGTAATGGTGGAAAACGGCTTGCTGCATATGCAGTTTATACGCGTCGGTATCCAGCAACGTATGCAGAACTGGAGAAGGGAATTGAGTCATAGGTGCGCAGTAGCATCCTCTCACAGGAGCGTTTAGTACAATAAACAACTCCGGAGTATACCTTGTTTAGTGATTTATTGAACCCCGATCACAACATAAGCGCGTTTTATGGTCGAGGGCATTTTGTGCCCCGTGTTATACAAATGTAGCAAAAAAAGGTTTTGACCCTGAAAAGATGAACATTCTGCATAGCGCGATTTGCGCAACAGGAATATATTGAAACGTTACTCGACAAACGATGCATAAGGTTTTCTATGACACAACAGCCACAAGCCAAATACCGCCACGACTACCGTGCGCCGGATTACCTGATTAGCGAAATCGATCTGACTTTTGACCTGGATGCCACTAAAACCGTTGTCACGGCGGTAAGCCAGGTGACGCGCCATAGCGCAACTGCGGTGCCGCTGCGTCTGGATGGTGAAGACCTGACGCTGGTCTCCCTGCATATTAATGATGAAGCCTGGTCGGACTATAAAGAAGAAAACAACCAGCTGGTCATCGACAACCTGCCGGAACAGTTTACGCTGCGCATCGTGAATGAAATCAGCCCGGCCGCCAACACCGCGCTGGAAGGGCTTTACCAGTCGGGCGTGGCGCTGTGTACCCAGTGTGAAGCGGAAGGGTTCCGCCATATAACCTGGTATCTCGACCGTCCGGACGTCCTGGCGCGCTTCACCACCAAAATCATCGCCGATAAAACCCTGTATCCCTTCCTGCTCTCCAACGGTAACCGCGTAGGCGAAGGCGAGCTGGAGAATGGCCGTCACTGGGTGCAGTGGCAGGATCCCTTCCCGAAACCGTGCTACCTGTTTGCGCTGGTGGCGGGGGACTTCGACGTGCTGCGCGACACCTTCAAAACGCGCTCAGGCCGCGAGGTGGCGCTGGAGCTGTTTGTTGACCGCGGCAACCTTGACCGCGCGCCGTGGGCGATGACCTCCCTCATCAACTCCATGAAGTGGGACGAGGAGCGCTTTGGCCTCGAATATGACCTCGACATCTATATGATCGTCGCCGTCGATTTCTTCAACATGGGCGCAATGGAGAATAAAGGCCTTAACGTCTTTAACTCCAAATACGTGCTGGCGCGTACCGATACCGCAACGGATAAAGACTACCTCGATATCGAACGCGTCATCGGCCACGAATATTTCCACAACTGGACCGGTAACCGCGTCACCTGCCGCGACTGGTTCCAGCTGAGCCTGAAAGAGGGCCTGACCGTCTTCCGAGATCAGGAGTTCAGCTCCGATCTGGGGTCACGCGCGGTGAACCGCATCAACAACGTGCGCACCATGCGTGGCCTGCAGTTTGCGGAAGATGCCAGCCCAATGGCGCACCCGATCCGCCCGGATAAAGTCATCGAGATGAACAACTTCTACACTCTGACGGTGTACGAGAAGGGCGCTGAAATTATCCGCATGATCCACACCCTGCTGGGCGAGGAGAACTTCCAGAAAGGGATGCAGCTGTACTTCGAGCGTCATGACGGCAGCGCGGCCACCTGTGACGATTTTGTGCAGGCGATGGAGGATGCCTCTAATGTCGATCTTTCTCACTTCCGCCGCTGGTACAGCCAGGCCGGGACGCCGGTTGTCACCGTCAAAGACGATTACAATCCGGAAACCGAGCAGTATACCCTGACCATCAGCCAGCGCACGCCGCCGACGGCGGAGCAGGAAGAGAAATATCCGCTGCATATTCCGTTCAGCATTGAGCTGTACGATAACGAAGGCAAAGTCATCCCGCTCCAGAAGGGCGGTCACCCGGTACACCACGTGCTGAACGTGACTCAGGCCGAGCAGACCTTTATCTTCGATAACGTCTACTTCCAGCCGGTGCCTGCGCTGCTGTGTGAATTCTCCGCACCGGTGAAGCTGGAATACAAGTGGAGCGATCAGCAGCTGACGTTCCTGATGCGTCACGCGCGTAACGACTTCTCCCGCTGGGATGCGGCGCAAAGCCTTCTGGCGACCTACATCAAGCTCAACGTAAACCGCCATCAGCAGGGCCAGCCGCTGTCGCTGCCTGTCCATGTGGCTGACGCGTTCCGCGCGATCCTTCTGGATGAGAAGATTGACCCGGCCCTGGCCGCTGAAATTCTGACCCTGCCGTCAGCGACTGAAATCGCCGAGCTGTTTGACATCATCGACCCGATTGCCATCGTGGCGGTGCGCGAAGCGTTGACCCGTACGCTGGCTGCAGAACTGGCCGATGAGTTCCTCGCCATTTATAACACCAACAAGCTTGATGCTTATCGCGTTGAGCACGCGGACATTGGTAAACGTTCTCTGCGCAATACCTGCCTGCGCTATCTGGCGTTTGGTGAAACCGAGCTGGCGAACACCCTGGTGAGCAAGCAGTATCACGAAGCGGATAACATGACCGACGCGCTGGCCGCGCTGGGCGCAAGCGTTGCCGCCGAACTGCCGTGCCGCGATGCGCTGATGCAGGAGTACGACGACAAGTGGCATCAGGATGGCCTGGTGATGGACAAGTGGTTCATCCTGCAGGCGACCAGCCCGGCGGCCGATGCGCTCAGCAACGTGCGCAGCCTGCTGAAGCATCGCTCCTTTACCCTGAGCAACCCAAACCGCGTGCGTTCTCTGATTGGCGCGTTTGCCAGCAGCAACCCGGCGGCGTTCCACGCCGAAGACGGCAGCGGTTATCAGTTCATGGTGGAAATGCTGACCGAGCTGAACAGCCGTAACCCGCAGGTGGCGTCTCGCCTGATAGAGCCGCTGATCCGTCTGAAACGTTACGACGCGAAGCGTCAGGCGAAGATGCGTGCCGCGCTTGAGCAGCTGAAAGGGCTGGAAAATCTTTCTGGTGACTTGTACGAGAAGATTGCTAAGGCACTGGCCTGATAGAAAGCTTAACCCTCCCTCTCCCTGTGGGAGAGGGCCGGGGTGAGGGCATCAGGCATTAGCCTTAGCTCGTTCTAACTCCGTACCCCCGCGCTTCATCACCCGATCCAATACCTCAGCTTCCAGCTCCGCCAGCCTTGCCGAGCCCACGCGGCGAGGGCGCGGAAGATCCACCGTCAGATCCAGACCTATTTTCCCGTCCTCTATTAACAGCACCCGGTCAGCCATCGCGACGGCCTCGCTCACGTCATGCGTCACCAGGAGTACCGTAAAGCCGTGCGCCTGCCACAGGGATCCAATCAAATCCTGCATTTCGATCCGCGTCAGGGCGTCAAGCGCGCCGAGCGGTTCATCAAGCAACAGCAGGCCCGGACGGTGAATCAGCGCGCGCGCCAGCGCCACGCGCTGCTTCTGACCACCCGAGAGGGCTGCCGGCCATTCACCCGCACGATTTTCCAGCCCAACGGCGGCCAGCGCCTGGCGGGCTTCATCCCGCCAGCTGCCCTTAAGACCGAGCCCGACATTGTCAATAACCGTTTTCCACGGCAGCAGGCGTGCATCCTGAAACATCATGCGGGTATCGTCCTGAATATTCGAAAGCGGCGTCGTTCCTGCCAGAATGTCACCGCCGTTGGGGGCTTCCAGCCCGGCCAGAAGGCGTAGCAGGGTACTCTTGCCGCCGCCGCTGCGACCAACAACGGCCACAAATTGTCCGGCGGGAATATGCAGATCCAGCCCGTTAAGAATGGTGTTTTCGCCGTAGCGTTTGGTCACGCCGTTCAGCAGTAACGGTGTTCCCTGGTTCAGTCGTGCAGTATTCATGCTTTCGCCTCCTGAAGGGTGTAGGCCGGGTTCCAGCGCAGCCAGCTGCGCTCCAGCCACTGGGCGCTGACGTCTGCGAGTTTACCGAGCAGGGCATACAGAATGATGGCAACCACCACCACGTCCGTTTGCAGGAACTCGCGGGCGTTCATTGCCAGGTAGCCTATGCCTGAGTTGGCCGAGATGGTCTCCGCCACAATCAGCGTCAGCCACATCAGGCCGAGCGCAAAACGCACCCCGACCATAATGGAGGGCAGGGCGCCCGGCAGGATCACGTGTATAAAGAGAGAAAAACCTGATAAGCCGTAGCTGCGCGCCATCTCGACCAGACCGCGATCGATATTGCGGATGCCGTGCCAGGTGTTGATGTAGATCGGGAACAGTGTGCCCAGCGCCACGAGGAAGATCTTGGCGCTCTCATCAATACCAAACCACAGGATAACCAGCGGGATCAGCGCCAGATGCGGCACGTTGCGCAGCATCTGAATGGAGGTATCCAGCAGCCGCTCGCCCCAGCGGGAAAGGCCGCTGATCAAGCCCAGAACCAGACCGATGCTGCCGCCGATGGAAAACCCAATCACGGCGCGCCAGGAGCTGATCGCCAGATGCTGCCACAGCTCGCCGCTCACGCTCAGCGACCAGAACGCTTTTACGACGCCCTCCGGAGAGGGCAGAATGCGGCTCGACAGCCAGCCGGTGGACGACGCGAGCTGCCAGAGAGCCACAATGCCGACGGGTAAAAACCACGGCGCGGCGCGCAGCAGCCATTTTTGTGAGGGGGCAGACATGGTCACTCCTTAGCTTTGGGCGGCTTTGCGTGGAATAAACTCGTTCGCCACGGCTTCGCCCTGAAGCTGAAGCCGCTGCGGCTGCGGAATTTCCGGAATGGCGACATCCAGATGCGGGAATAACAGCTCGCCCACCTTGTACGCCTCTTCCAGATGCGGATAACCGGAGAGAATAAAGCTGTCGATACCCAGGTCAGCGTATTCATTAATCCGGGCGGCTACGGTCGGTCCGTCGCCGACCAGCGCCGTGCCCGCACCGCCGCGCACCAGGCCAACGCCCGCCCACAGGTTCGGGCTGATCTCCAGGTTCTCGCGCTTGCCGTTGTGCAGGGACGCCATTCGGTGCTGTCCGACGGAGTCGGTTTTGGTAAACGCGGCCTGCGCCTTCGCGATGGTCTCATCGTCCAGGTGGGAAATCAGGCGGTCGGCGGCCTGCCAGGCTTCTTCATTGGTTTCGCGCACAATCACGTGCAGGCGAATGCCGAAGCGCACCTTGCGGCCGTGGGCGGCCGCCTTAGCGCGGACCTGGGCAATTTTTTCTTTCACCAGCTCAGGCGGTTCGCCCCAGGTCAGGTAGAGATCGACCTGCTCTGCCGCCAGATCCTGGGCCACATCCGACGATCCGCCAAAATAGAGCGGCGGGCGCGGCTGCTGCACCGGCGGGAAGTAGAGTTTCGCGTCACGTACGTGAATATGCTTGCCTTCGAAGGTGACGGTTTCCCCTTCCAGCAGGCGTCGCCAGACGCGGGTGAACTCGGCGGAGGCTTCATAGCGCTCGGTATGGTCGAGGAACACCCCGTCGCCCGCCAGCTCCTGCGGGTCGCTGCCCGTTACCAGGTTAAACAGGGCGCGGCCGTTGGACAGCCTGTCCAGCGTTGCCGCCTGACGCGCCGCCACGGTGGGGGAGACAACGCTCGGGCGTAACGCCACCAGGAACTTCAGACGCTGGGTGACCGGGATCATCGACGCGGCCACCAGCCACGCATCCTCGCACGAACGTCCGGTCGGGATCAGCACCCCGGTGAAACCGATTCGGTCCGCCGCCTGCGCAATCTGCTGCAGGTAGCCGTGGTCAACCGGGCGCGAGCCCTCTTCTGTACCAAGATAGTGTCCATCACCGTGGGTGGGTAAAAACCAGAAAAGATTCAGACTCATGATTTAGCTCCTTCTTTGCCTGCGGGCTGCCAGATGCGTTCGCGTATAGTGACCTGTTTTGGCACCAGGTGGTTTTGATAGAAAAGGTCAGCCGTTTGTTGCTGAAGCGCGGCGACGTGGGCGTCCACGGGCGTAATGGTGGTCGGCGGACGGTGGTTGAGATAGCTCGCGATCACCGGCTCAGGTAAGCCCATGGTTTTCGCCAGCAGGGCAATGCTCTCCTGACGCTGGGTCTGGGTCAGCGCGTCGGCCTGGGTAAAGGTATCCAGTACGCCCTGAATAAATGCGCCGTTCTTTTCCGCATAAGGACGGGCGGCCAGGTAGAACGAGCCGGTCTGCTTCAGCGTGGTACCGTCTTTCAGCACGCGAACGCCGCCCTGCAGCAATGCGGCGGAGTAGTACGGATCCCAGATGGCCCAGGCATCAACGTTCTTCTGCTGGAACGCGGCGCGGGCGTCGGCAGGCGTCAGGTAAACAGGCTGAATGTCAGTGAACTTGAGCCCGTCTTCCTGCAGGGCGCGCAGCAGCAGGTTGTGCGAGCTGGAACCTTTCTGGAAAGCCACTTTATGCCCTTTAAGGTCGGCGACGCTTTTAATGTCGCTGTTTTCAGGCACCAGAATCACTTCGGCCTTCGGTTTGGGCGGCTCAACGCCAACATAGACGAGGTCCGCTCCCGCCGCCTGGGCGAATATCGGCGGAATATCACCCGTGCTGCCGAGATCGATACTGCCGACGTTCAGGGCCTCCAGCATCTGCGGGCCAGCCGGGAACTCCACCCACGAGAATTTGGTGTCCGGGAAGCGTTTTTCCAGAAGCTGGTGGCTTTTCGCCAGCACCATGCTGACGCTGCCTTTCTGATAGCCAATGCGCAAACTTTCCGGGGCCGTTTCTGCGGCATGGGCCAGCGAGGTAAGCGCCATCAGACCTGCCAGGCCGATGCGGGTTAACGTTTTAAACATGTGCGACTCCTTGAGGCTGACCAAACGCCGGGGCCTGGATATCCCGGCGGTGCAGGGCATGCCAGAAGGTTTCCAGGGCGTTATCGAGGCGGGTTTGCAGGTTCGGCGTAAAATGAGGTTTATGTTGATAATCGATAACCTGGGAGTCATCTGCGAAAACGCCGTGGAGGATCTCCTGCGCTTTCAACGCGTTCAGCACCGGCTTCAGGGCATAATCCACGGCCAGTAAATGGGCCACCGTACCGCCCGTTGCCAGCGGCAGCACGACTTTGCCGTCCAGCGCGCGTTCCGGAAGCAGATCGAGCAGGGTTTTCAGCGCCCCGGAAAAAGAGGCTTTATAAATGGGCGTAGCCACAATTAAGCCGTCAGCGCCGTTAAGCTGCTCGATGAGCGTTTTAAGCGCAGGGCTGTCGAAACGGGCATAGAGCAGATCTTCAGGTTCGAAGTTATGCAGGTTCCAGTGGCACACTTCCACATCCAGGGCATTGAGTTTTTCGCGGGCATATTCCAGCAGGGCGCTGGAGCGCGAAGGGAATCGTGGACTTCCGGCCAGGGTAATGACGCGCATACTTCCTCCTTATAACCAATTGTTTGCTTTTATCTAACATTCATAACAATTTTCAGGAGTGTGACACCGCGCGGTTATTCCACTAAATGATTTATCTGCAATTAAAATGCGAAAAAGTGCATAAGAAATAGACGGGAAGGTAAACGATTGCGTTTTGCGCTGATTTTTTGCCGCAGGTCAATTCCCTTTCGCGCGTGGATCGCCCATAATCCCCTCCCGGTTTGCACACCGGGAATCCAGGAGAGTTCATGTACTACCCCTTCGTTCGTAAAGCCCTTTTCCAGCTCGACCCTGAGCGCGCTCATGAATTTACATTCCAGCAATTACGTCGTATTACCGGAACGCCTCTGGCCGCTCTGGTGCGTCAGAATGTGCCGGAAAAACCTGTGCAGTGCATGGGTCTGACCTTTAAAAATCCGCTGGGTCTGGCGGCGGGTCTGGACAAAAATGGCGAGTGCATTGATGCCCTGGGCGCGATGGGCTTTGGCTCCATTGAAATCGGTACCGTCACGCCGCGCCCGCAGCCGGGAAATGACAAGCCGCGCCTGTTCCGCCTGGTTGAAGCCGAAGGGCTGATCAACCGCATGGGCTTTAATAACCTCGGTGTTGATCACCTTGTTGAGAACGTAAAAAAAGCCCATTTTGACGGGATATTAGGCATCAATATCGGCAAAAATAAAGACACGCCGGTTGAGCAGGGTAAAGATGACTATCTGATTTGTATGGAAAAAGTCTACGCCTATGCCGGTTATATCGCGGTGAATATTTCTTCACCCAATACCCCGGGTCTGCGTTCCTTACAATATGGCGAAGCGCTGGACGATCTTCTGAGTGCCATTAAAAATAAACAAAATGAACTCCAGACGATCCACCATAAATATGTTCCGGTCGCGGTTAAGATCGCCCCGGATCTTTCTCCTGAAGAATTGATCCAGGTTGCCGACAGTTTGGTTCGCCATAATATTGATGGTGTTATTGCGACCAATACCACCCTCGATCGTTCCCTCGTGCAGGGAATGAAAAACTGTGACGAAGCGGGTGGGTTAAGTGGACGTCCGGTGCAATTAAAAAGCACCGAAATTATTCGCGCCCTGTCTGCGGAATTAAAAGGACGTCTGCCAATTATTGGCGTCGGCGGCATTGACTCAGTGATTGCTGCGCGCGAGAAGATGGCGGCGGGTGCATCACTGGTGCAAATCTATTCCGGCTTTATTTTTAAAGGACCGCCGCTGATTAAAGAAATCGTTACTCATATCTAATCTTTTCTCTTAATCAGACAACCAGGGCTTTATTTCCAGCCCTGGTTGTTTTATATTCCGTCACTGTTGCTTATTTAGTCATTATAGTCTTTTATTAATGGTGTTATAAACGAGGCGGCAAACAGGACATTTTTAGTACAGGACGTTTGGGGACGGGAGAGACACATGCGAATTAAACCTGACGATAACTGGCGCTGGTATTTTTGCGACGAGCATGACCGAATGATGCTCGATTTAGCCAATGGCATGTTGTTTCGTTCTCGTTTTGCCCGCCGAATGTTAACCCCGGATGCATTTTCCCCGTCGGGCTTTTGCGTTGACGATGCGGCCCTTTATTTCTCCTTTGAAGAAAAATGCCGCGATCTGGTGCTATCTAAAGAGCAGCGTGCCGAGCTGGTATTAAATGCGCTGGTGGCTATCCGCTTCCTGAAACCACAAATGCCAAAAAGCTGGCATTTTCTTGCGCATGGTATGAGCTGGACCCCGGCAACGGGTGACGCGGCCAGCGTCAATCTGAGCGATACCGCAGAAGAGGTGAGCCTGCTGGTGGTTGAGCCAGGCGAAAATGCTGCACTCTGCCTGCTGGCACAGCCCGGCGTAACCATTGCCGGGCGGACGATGCAGCTTGGCGATGCCATTAAAGTGATGAACGACAGGCTGAAGCCGCAGCTGCGCGTAGATTCCTTCAGCCTTGAACAGGCGGTTTAAGCTTCCAGCTGTACGGACGTTTTCGGTATGCAGCTACAGCACAGAATTGTGCCGTCATTTCCAATTGCCGATTTTTTCAGCGCACTGACCTCTCCATCCACCAGCTTGATGCGGCAGCATCCGCAAATGCCTGCGCGACAGGAGTAGGGTACGCGAATACCTGCCTGCTCCAGTTGCTCCAGTAATACCTGCTGGTTGTTGCCACGGATGACGTTGCCCTGCCAGTGAATATCTACCGCAGAGGCGACATTCGTCACAACGTCGACCATTTCTTCTTCCTGACCTGAGCCGTACGCTTTTGCAGGCCCTCGGGCAAGAATTTCTACCTCATCACCGACGCGGATTGCGCCGCTGGAGCGCGGGATCAGGTTCTGGCCGAAATCCACATCGCCGTTGTCCTGCGCGGTGCGGAACGACTGCAGCGTCTTAAGCGGTTCGCCGGAAGGGTGCTTCTGGCCTTTCTCAGGGCTCACCGTGGTGAAAATGCAGCGGCTGCAGGGTTTTACGACATCAAAGATGACGCTACCGATGCGGATCACTTTCCAGGTGTCTTCTTCCCAGGCGTCGGCGCCCGTGACCACCAGGTTCGGACGGAACTGTTCCATCTGAACGCTGGCCTTGCAGCGGCCTTGTAAATCACGCAGCGAGGCTTCGTTAGTCAGCAGGAACGGGAAACCATCGGCGAAGGAGAGAGGAACGGCGTCATGGCGCTTCACGCGACGCGTCAGTTCAGGACCTACCCAGCGCAGCTGCACGTCGCGAGAGAAGAAACCGCTCAGCCAGCGGTTAATCTCATCCGGGGCGATGCGCGCGGTAAAATGATTGCCCCACACTTCCGTTGGCGCATCGACAGGCGCAAAATCAGCAAAGCGAATGACCGCACTGGAACCGTCCGGCGCGGTAAGGTGCAAACCGTCATGAAGCGGGGAAGGGGTAAAGCGAACCATCTGCGGGAACTGGCGTGCGGTAATGAACGTGCCGTCAGGCTCGGTGACCATAAAAATACGATCGAAGGCGAATCCGCTCATGTCGGCCAGCGCGTGAGAGACGCCGATGCCGCGCATGGATTTCACCGGATGGATAAAAAGCCTGGATAACGTCGCCACTGCACACTCCCACAAATGAAAATAAGCCTTCAACTTTATGACATACACGCCATATTAGCTATAATGCGCGACAATTTTCTAAGAGTAAAAGTGACGATATGAATTCTCTGTTTGCCAGTACGGCCCGTGGGCTGGAAGAGCTGTTAAAAACTGAACTGGAAAGCCTGGGCGCGCAAGAGTGCCAGGTGGTTCAGGGTGGTGTCCATTTTGAGGGCGACACGCGGCTTATTTACCAGAGCCTGATGTGGAGCCGTCTGGCGTCGCGCATCATGCTGCCGATGAAGGAGTGCAAGGTCTATAGCGACCTGGACCTCTATACCGGCGTACAGATGATCGACTGGACAGAGATCTTCACGCCAAACGCCACCTTTGCGGTGCATTTCAACGGCGTGAACGACGAGATCCGCAACAGCCAGTACGGTGCCCTTCGTGTAAAAGACGCCATTGTGGACTGCTTCACGCGTAAAAATAAGGAACGTCCGAACGTCGATCGCGAAAATCCGGATCTGCGTATTAACGTCTGGCTGAACGGCGACACGGCGAGTATTTCTCTCGATCTGAGCGGCGCAGGCCTGCACCTGCGCGGCTACCGCGATCGTACCGGTATGGCGCCAATTAAAGAAACGCTGGCTGCCGCCATCGTCATGCGCTCCGGCTGGCAGCCGGGCACGCCGCTGCTCGATCCGATGTGTGGTTCCGGTACGTTGCTGATTGAAGCGGCCATGCTGGCAACCGACCGCGCGCCGGGGCTGCATCGCGGCCACTGGGGCTTTAAAGGCTGGGCGCAGCACGACGAAGCGATCTGGAAAGAGGTCAAAGACGACGCGCAGACCCGCGCGCGTAAAGGTCTGGCGGAGTACACCTCCCACTTCTACGGTTCGGACAGCGACCCGCGCGTCATTGAACGCGCGCGCAGCAACGCCCGTCGCGCCGGTATCGGCGAGCTGGTCACCTTCGAGGTTAAAGACGTGGCGAACCTGACTAACCCGCTGCCAAAAGGCCCGTACGGAACCGTGATCAGCAACCCGCCATACGGCGAGCGTCTGGACAGCGAACCGGCACTGATTGCCCTGCACAGCTTGCTGGGCCGCAATATGAAGGACTACTTCGGCGGCTGGAACCTGTCTCTGTTTAGCACCTCGCCGGAGCTGCTGAGCTGCCTGCAGCTGCGTGCCGATCGCCAGTTTAAGGCGAAAAACGGCCCGCTGGACTGCGTGCAGAAAAACTACCATCTGGCGGAGAAAGCGGCGGACAGTAAGCCATCCGGCGTGGCGGAAGATTACGCCAACCGCCTGCGCAAGAACCTGAAAAAATATGAGAAGTGGGCGAAGCAGGAAGGGATTGAATGCTACCGCCTTTACGACGCCGACCTGCCGGAGTACAACGTGGCCGTTGACCGCTACGCGGACTGGGTGGTGATTCAGGAATATGCGCCACCGAAAACCATCGATGCGCAAAAAGCGCGTCAGCGCATGCTGGACGTCATTGCGGCGACCATCGCCGTGCTCGGCATCACGCCGAACAAGCTGGTGCTGAAAACCCGCGAGCGCCAAAAAGGGAAAAACCAGTACCAGAAGATGAATGAGAAGGGCGATTTTATCGAAGTGGGCGAGTACAACGCCCGCCTGTGGGTAAACCTGACCGACTATCTGGATACCGGCCTGTTCCTTGACCACCGTATCGCCCGTCGCATGCTGGGACAGATGAGCAAGGGCAAAGATTTCCTCAACCTGTTCTCCTATACCGGCAGCGCGAGCGTGCATGCGGGTCTGGGCGGCGCGCGGAGCACCACCACGGTGGATATGTCCCGCACCTATCTGGAGTGGGCGGAGCGCAACCTGCGTCTTAACGGGCTGACCGGACGTCAGCACCGACTGATGCAGGCCGACGTGCTGGGCTGGCTGCGTGATACCGACGAGCAGTTCGACCTGATCTTTATCGATCCGCCGACCTTCTCCAACTCCAAGCGTATGGAAGACAGCTTTGACGTACAGCGCGATCATCTGCGCCTGATGACCGACCTGAAGCGCCTGCTGCGCAAGGGCGGCACCATTATGTTCTCGAACAACAAACGCGGCTTCCGTATGGATCATGACGGCTTAGCAGCCCTGGGACTGAAAGCACAAGAAATCAGCCAAAAAACGCTGTCTCAGGACTTTGCCCGTAACCGTCAAATTCATAACTGCTGGTTGATTACCGCGGTCTGAAAGGAAAAATAAATGTCATTAATTAGCATGCACGGCGCGTGGCTCTCTTTTAGCGATGCGCCACTTCTCGATGATACTGAACTGCATATTGAAGACAACGAACGCGTCTGTCTTGTAGGCCGTAACGGCGCGGGTAAATCCACGCTGATGAAAATCCTCAACCGTGAACAGGGCCTGGATGACGGGCGCATTGTTTACGAACAGGATCTGATTGTTTCCCGTCTGCAGCAGGACCCTCCTCGTAACGTGGCGGGTACCGTTTATGATTTCGTTGCAGAAGGGATTTCTGAGCAGGCTGAATACCTGAAGGGCTATCACGAAATTTCACATCTGGTGATGACCGACCCAAGTGAAAAAAATCTCAATGAGATGGCACGCCTGCAGGAGCTTCTGGATCATCACGGTCTGTGGCAGCTTGAAAGCCGTATCACCGAAGTGCTGGATCAGTTAGGTCTGGATGCGGATATGGAGCTGTCGGCGCTCTCCGGCGGCTGGCTGCGTAAAGCGGCGCTTGGCCGCGCGCTGGTCAGCGGCCCGAAGGTGCTGTTGCTGGATGAACCGACCAACCACCTGGATATCGAAGCGATTGACTGGCTGGAAGGGTTCCTGAAGACCTTTAACGGTACCATTATTTTCATCTCACACGACCGTTCGTTTATCCGCAACATGGCGACGCGTATTGTCGATCTCGATCGCGGCAAGCTGGTCACCTATCCTGGCGATTACGATACCTATCTGCTGGAAAAAGAAGAAAACCTGCGCGTGGAAGAGCTGCAAAATGCGGAGTTTGACCGCAAGCTGGCACAGGAAGAGGTCTGGATCCGTCAGGGTATTAAAGCCCGCCGTACCCGTAACGAAGGCCGCGTGCGTGCACTGAAGGCGATGCGTAACGAGCGCAGCGCTCGCCGTGAAGTGATGGGAAGTGCAAAGATGCAGGTCGAAGAGGCATCCCGCTCCGGTAAGATTGTCTTTGAAATGGAAAATGTCGATTACCAGGTCGATGGAAAAGTTCTGGTGAAAGACTTCTCCGCTCAGGTGCAGCGTGGCGATAAAATTGCCCTCATTGGCCCGAACGGCTGTGGTAAAACCACGCTGCTCAAGCTGATGCTCGGTCAGCTGCAGGCTGATAGCGGCCGTGTTCACTGCGGGACTAAGCTGGAAGTGGCCTATTTTGACCAGCACCGTGCGGAGTTGGATCCGGACCGCACGGTGATGGACAACCTCGCCGAAGGCAAGCAAGAGGTGATGGTAAACGGCAAGCCGCGCCACGTGCTGGGCTATCTGCAGGACTTCCTGTTCCATCCGAAACGCGCGATGACACCTGTGCGTGCGTTATCTGGCGGAGAGCGTAATCGTCTGCTGCTGGCGCGTCTGTTCCTGAAACCAAGTAACCTGTTGATTCTCGATGAACCAACGAACGACCTGGATGTCGAAACGCTGGAATTACTCGAAGAACTGATTGACGGTTATCAGGGGACCGTGATGCTGGTTAGCCACGATCGTCAGTTTGTGGATAACACCGTAACCGAGTGCTGGATCTTCGAAGGTGAAGGGCGAATTGGACAATACGTAGGCGGTTATCACGATGCAAAAGGACAGCAATCGCAGTCTCTGGCGCAGAAACAGTCAAAGTCCAAAATAAGTTCAGAACCTGCTGTAACAAAAGCAGAAACTGTCAAGAAAACCTCGGCTAAACTAAGCTATAACCTGCAGCGCGAACTGGAGGGGCTACCGCAGCGTCTTGAAGAGCTGGAGGCCGCGCTTGAGGATCTGCAAAAACAGGTTGCTGATGCGTCATTCTTTAGCCAATCGCATGACTATACTCAGAAAGTACTGGCTGAACTGTCCGCGGCTGAAAAAGCCCTGGAAGAAGCATTTGAGCGCTGGGAGTACCTTGAGTCTCTGAAAAACGGCGCATAAACAGGGATAACATATGTGTGACCAGCACCATGCCGACAGGCATATTTTATGCTCGCAATGCGATATGCTCGTGGCGTTGCCAGAGCTTGGTCACGGACATAAAACCCTGTGTCCACGTTGCGGCGCAACGTTGACAACAGAGTGGGACGCGCCGCGGCAGCGTCCCACTGCTTACGCTCTTGCAGCGCTGTTCATGCTGCTGCTCTCCAACCTCTTCCCCTTCATCTATATGAAGGTGGGGGGGATAACCAGCCAGGTGGATTTGCTTGAAATCCCGGGCGTGATGTTCTCGGAAGATTACGCCAGCCTCGGCACCTTTTTTCTCCTGTTTGTCCAGATAGTCCCGGCTTTTTGCCTGGTCGTTATCCTTTTGCTGGTCAACCGCGTCAGGATGCCCTCATCACTGAAAATCCGGCTTGCGCGTATCCTTTTTCAGCTCAAAAGCTGGGGCATGGCCGAGATCTTTCTGGCGGGCATTCTGGTCAGTTTCGTGAAGCTCATGGCGTACGGCGACGTGGGGATCGGCAGCAGCTTTATTCCGTGGTGCCTGTACTGCGTCCTGCAGCTGCGCGCGTTCCAGTGCGTGGACAGGCGCTGGGCGTGGGATGATATCGCCCCGGCACCGACGCTTGCGCAGACGGTAAAAGTCGGCGTGCCCGGTATTCGTCAGGGGCTGCGTTCCTGCCCATGCTGTACCGCCGTGCTGCCCGCCGATCTCGACGTTTGTCCGCGCTGCGAAACGAAAGGTCACGTACGCCGTAAAAATAGCCTGCAGTGGACGATGGCGCTGCTGGTCACCTCCATCATGCTGTATCTGCCTGCCAATATTCTACCGATCATGATCACCGATTTGCTCGGCGACAAAATGCCCTCGACGATCCTGGCCGGGGTGATACTGCTGTGGGGCGAAGGTTCCTATCCTGTCGCCGGCGTGATCTTTATCGCCAGTATTATGGTGCCAACCTTAAAAATGATCGCCATCGCCTGGCTCTGTTGGGATGCGAAGGGGCATGGAAAACGCGACAGCGAACGCATGCACCTGATTTATGAAGTGGTCGAGTTTGTCGGACGCTGGTCAATGATTGACGTGTTTGTCATCGCCGTTCTCTCTGCACTGGTGCGGATGGGCGGTTTGATGAGTATTTATCCCGCGATGGGGGCTTTAATGTTTGCACTGGTCGTGATTATGACCATGTTTGCGGCCATGACCTTCGACCCTCGTTTATCGTGGGATCGTGAGCCTGAATCAAGCCATGAGGAAGAGTAAGAGCATGGAAAATAAGAGTGGAGAGGCGAAAGTGCAGAAGGTCAAAAACTGGTCGCCGGTGTGGATTTTCCCCATCGTGACCGCGCTGATCGGTGCATGGATCCTGTTTTATCATTACAGCCATCAGGGACCGGAAGTCACGCTGATAACCACCAATGCCGAGGGGATTGAGGGCGGTAAAACGACCATCAAAAGCCGTAGCGTGGACGTGGGCGTGGTCGAAAGCGCAACCCTGACCGACGATTTAACCCATGTGGAAATTAAGGCGCGCCTTAATGCCGGCATGGAAAAACTGCTGCATGGCGATTCCGTTTTCTGGGTCGTTAAACCGCAGGTGGGACGTGAAGGGATCAGCGGATTAGGGACGCTGCTCTCCGGGGCCTATATTGAACTGCAGCCCGGCACGAAGGGTAGCCAGCCGGGAAAATACCAGCTTCTGGATTCACCGCCGCTTGCGCCGCCTGATGCCAAGGGTATCCGCGTGATCCTCGACAGCAAAAAAGCGGGCCAGCTCACGGCGGGCGATCCGGTACTGTTCCGCGGCTACCGCGTCGGTTCCGTTGAAACCAGCACCTTCGATGCGCAAAAGCGTACCATTAGCTATCAGCTTTTCATCAATGCGCCAAACGATCGACTGGTGACCAGCAACGTTCGCTTCTGGAAGGACAGCGGGATCGCGGTCGATCTTACGTCGGCGGGGATGCGCGTAGAGATGGGATCATTAACCACGCTGTTTGGCGGCGGGGTGAGCTTTGATGTACCGGAAGGGCAGGATCTCGGGCAGCCGGTTGCGGAGAAAACGGCGTTCAGACTCTTTGACGATCAGCGAAGCATTCAGGACGCGCTCTATACCGATCACATTGACTTCCTGATGTTCTTTAAAGACTCCGTTCGCGGCCTGCAGCCGGGCGCGCCCGTTGAGTTCCGCGGTATTCGTCTTGGTACGGTTGGACAAGTTCCGTTCTTTGTCCCGGGCCTGAGCCAGATGCTGGACGATGATTATCGTATTCCGGTACTGATCCGCATCGAGCCGGAGCGTCTGCTGAACCAGATTGGCGAAAACCAGGATATCGCGGCGCATATTAACGAACTGATGAACCGTGGTCTGCGCGGGTCGCTGAAAACGGGTAACCTGGTGACGGGGGCGCTGTATGTGGATATGGACTTCTACCCGAAAGCACCGCCGATTACCGGTATTCGTGAATTCGGTGGCTACAAGATCATCCCAACGGTGAGCAGCGGGCTGGCTCAGATCCAGCAGCGCCTGATGGAGACGCTGGATAAGATCAACAATCTGCCACTGAATCCGATGATTGAAGCGGCGACGAACTCTCTGAGCGAAAGCCAGGCAACGATGCGTCGTCTGCAAACCACGCTGGATAACATCAACAAGATCACGGCGAGCCAGAGCATGCAGCAGCTGCCGCAGGATATGCAGAAAACGCTGCGTGAGCTGAACCGCAGTATGCAGGGCTTCCAGCCGGGTTCAGCGGCCTACAACAAGATGGTGGCAGATATGCAGCGTCTTGATCAGGTCTTGCGTGAACTGCAGCCGGTGCTGAAAACGCTCAACGAGAAGAGCAACGCGCTGGTGTTCGAAGCGAAAGATAAAAAGGATCCTGAGCCGAAGAGGGCAAAAGAATGAAAAAGTGGCTATTGATGGTTGGCGCTCTGCTGTTAACGGCGTGCAGTTCAGGGGTAGATAATAAAAGCTACTATCAGCTGCCTGTGGCTACCCACAGCGGTGGGCAAAGCACGACCAGCCAGGGAAGCCGCCAGCTGTGGGTTGAGCAGATTGCCGTGCCGGATTATCTGGCAGGAAACGGCGTGGTCTATCAGACCAGCGACGTTAAATATGTGATTGCGACGAACAACCTGTGGGCCAGCCCGCTGGATCAGCAGCTGCGCAACACGCTGGTGGCCAATCTGGGCAGTCAGCTTCCGGGCTGGGTTGTTGCGTCGCAGCCGCTGGGTAACGACCAGGATACGCTTAACGTCACGGTAACGGGCTTCCACGGCCGTTATGACGGTGCGGTGGTGATTAGCGGGGAGTGGTTGCTGAACCATCAGGGGCAGCTGATTAAGCGTCCTTTCCATCTGGAGCTGAAGCAGCAGAAAGATGGCTATGACGAAATGGTGAAAGTTCTGGCTCAGGGTTGGGCACAGGAGTCGGCCAGCATCGCGAGAGAAATTTCCCGGCTGCCATAAGTAAAATTCATCATCAAAAACCGCAGTTGGCCTGTTGCTGATTGCGGTTTTTTTTCGTTTTCAGTTCAGTTTGTTACTTGTGCCACGTCACAATTTTTGTACAAATGAACTTCCAGCTAGCTCACAAATATGACACCCGTATGAATTTTGAACATTGACGATGCGACTAATTCGGGGTATTCGTTATCTGTGCCTGTGCATTTAGTTCAGACACTGTTTTCTTTCCACCAGACAAAAGAATGAGGGAAACGAGGCATGAAGAGACAGAAACGAGATCGCCTGGAACGGGCTCATCAACGTGGTTATCAGGCCGGCATCGCTGGACGTTCTAAAGAAATGTGTCCTTATCAGACGATAAATCAAAGGTCACAATGGCTTGGAGGCTGGCGAGAAGCCATCGGCGACAGGGCACTCATAGCCTGATAACGTCTCTTTCAAAAAAGAAACCTCCGCAATGCGGAGGTTTCGCCTTTCTGGGGGGTGCCAAAAGCACGATCAGAAAGCTGAAGTATCCTGGAACAGGCCAACTTTCAGGTCGCTTGCGCTATAGATCAGACGACCGTCGACCAGCACTTCGCCATCTGCCAGGCCCATAATCAGGCGGCGGTTAACGATGCGCTTGAAGTGAATACGATAGGTCACTTTCTTCGCCGTAGGCAGTACCTGGCCAGTAAATTTTACTTCGCCCACGCCCAGCGCGCGGCCTTTACCTTCGCCGCCCAGCCAGCCCAGATAGAAGCCAACCAGCTGCCACATGGCATCCAGGCCCAGACAGCCAGGCATTACCGGATCGCCAATAAAGTGGCAACCGAAGAACCACAGGTCCGGGTTGATATCGAGTTCTGCTTCTACGTAACCCTTATCAAAGTTGCCGCCGGTTTCGGTCATTTTCACGACACGGTCCATCATCAGCATGTTCGGGGCCGGTAACTGTGGGCCTTTAGCGCCAAACAGTTCACCGCGACCAGAGGCAAGAAGATCTTCTTTTGTATAGGATTCGCGTTTATCTACCATGTTCTCAGTAAGCCTTATTTTAGTGAAGGACGCAGGATAGCTAACACGTGTACGCTGAACAAGTCCGATCAGTTCGAACTAAACCAGCCCAGCCAGCGTAACGGCCATGGATAACGATGGCGAGCATCCTGCTGTGTCGCCTGAGCTATGCGCTCCTGGATAGTCTGCATCAGGGTAGTTTGCCCTTCGCCATCCCAAACCAGATTTGTCAGTAAGGGTAGCGCATCCTCAATCCCTTCGATGGCCCAGATGGCGAATTGCTCTTGCTCAACCGCATCCAGAATATCCTGACTGAGGCTCAAATGGCGCGCGTTGGGAGCAGGAATAATCACACCCTGTTTGCCGTTTAAACCGCGCTGCTGACAGATAGAGAAGAAGCCTTCAATTTTTTCGTTGAGGCCTCCCACTGGCTGTGCACGACCGAACTGATCCACCGAACCGGTGATCGCGATGTTCTGATTGATGGGCACTTCCGCCAGGGCGCTGATTAAGGCGCACAGCTCGGCCATAGAGGCGCTATCGCCATCTACTTCGCTGTAGGACTGCTCAAACGTCAGCGAGGCGGAGAAGGGGATCTGTTGCTCAAGCTGCAACTCTGACATCAAAAACGCCTGCATGATCATCATGCCTTTCGCGTGAATGTTGCCGCCCAGCTCTGCTTTTCGTTCAATATCGGTGAACTCGCCATCGCCAATGTGCACAACGCAGCTGATACGGGACGGTTCCCCGAATGCGCGCGGATGGCCAGGAAATTCAATCACCGACAGGGCGTTGATCTGCCCGACGCGTTCGCCTTCGGTTTCCACCAGAATTTGTTCCAGCAGAATTTCATCCTGCATACGGTCGGCAAGATAGCCTTCTCGCCACTCACGCTGAGCCAGCATCTGAGTGAGCTGTTCGCCGGTGAACGCCCCGTTACCGCTGATCACACCCACTTCACGCAGCTGTTTGCCGATCCAGAGCGGGCAAAGCGGCAGCGTTTCCTGGTCACCGGTGTAACGTACCGCTTCACGGATTAAGCCCGGCCACGCGTCAGCCGCAGGGGTTGGCAGCGCAAAACGTTCAGCAACGGCCATAACCCACTGGCACCACTGCGCCATATCGTCGGCGTCAGCAATCTGGGTGTTGTCTTCGTATTCGCTATACACCGCCTGCTCAGCGAGTTCTGGCTCCATTTCCTGGAAGTCCGCCAGCGATTCACGGTCGCCCGTCAGCACGACGGTCAGCGACAGCGGCATAGACGGAACAGAGACAGGCAGAGGACGAGACTCATCGTAGCCGACCCAGTCGAAACGCTGCTGGTGGACGATGGTTTTCAGACGCATCCACAGCAGCGGCTGCGAGAGCAGGGTACGCAGTGAGATGATGAGAACACCGCCATTTGCGCGATGTACCAGCCCCGGCTGCAGCGAAAGTTCGCCATTAAACTGGCGCAGACAACCAAAGAGTTGTTCCGCCTCGACCCAGTTAGCGGTAATCACTTCGCCCTTAGCGGCAAAACGGCCATCGGCCTGCGCCGCCGGTTCGAAAGTGACATCATGTCCCGCAATACGATACTGGCCGCCAAAAACTGCGTTCGCTTCCGGCTTCAGCTGGCGCACGGCATCACCGAGCAGCGTCAGGTATTCCGCTTCTTCCGGGGCCTTGAGCAGCATGAAGGGCGCTGTTGCCCATGGGCTTAACACCTGCTCCAGCGCATAATGCAAACGAGGCTGCGTATCGCTAAGGATGAATTCGTGTTCTTTTGCGAGTTCGGGCTGTGCAAACAGTTCCTGGTAACTTTCGGTATCCGGAACAAGGTCACGCCATGCAAGTTTCGTAATGGTCAAAGTTGATGTTTTTTAGTCAGATGTAAAAGCGTGGAGTATACCGTAAGCGGGGGGCTGTACCCAAGCAGGATTGGGGATTTCGACAGGGCGATTGGATGCATTCACTCGCAGGATATGATTTCTTTTCAGCAGATTGCTAAAAAACTGATATTCTGAACAGAGTTACGTGGTAACACTGAGATCGCAATGAAATATCAACAACTGGAAAATCTCGAAAGCGGCTGGAAATGGAAGTACCTGGTCAAAAAGCACCGTGAAGGGGAGCTGATCACCTGCTACGTCGAAGCCAGCGCTGCGCAAGAAGCCGTGGATATTTTGCTGACCCTCGAAAATGAACCGGTACAGGTTAACAGCTGGATTGAGAAACACATCAATCCCGCGTTGTTAAACCGGATGAAGCAAACTATCCGCGCGCGACGCAAACGGCATTTTAATGCTGAGCATCAGCACACTCGCAAAAAATCAATCGACCTGGAGTTCGTTGTCTGGCAACGCCTGGCTGGTCTGGCACAACGACGGGGCAAAACGCTTTCGGAAACCATCGTGCAGCTGATTGAGGATGCCGAACATAAAGAGAAGTACGCCAACCAGATGTCGACGCTGAAGAACGACCTTCAGGCTCTGTTGGGTAAAAAATAGATTTTTTTTTCTTCAGACAATAAAAAACCCCGCATGGCGGGGTTTTTTTATAAGACGATAACTTATGCCGCTGGCTGAGTTACAACGTCTTTGATGCCTTTAACTTCGATCTCTACGCGACGATCTGGAGCCAGGCAGTCGATCAGTGCAGCGCGAGCTTTCACGTTGTCACAGGTGTTGCCAGTAACTGGGTTAGATTCGCCCATACCACGTGGGGAGATCTTGTTAGCTGGGATACCTTTAGAGATCAGGTAATCAACAACAGACTGAGCACGTTTCTCAGACAGTTTCTGGTTGTAAGCGTCAGAACCGATACGGTCGGTGAAGCCCAGAACCACTACGGAACCGTCTTTAGGATCCAGG
Organism: Enterobacter sp. WP_7_1; assembly: GCF_003688535.1. Lineage (NCBI taxonomy): Bacteria > Pseudomonadati > Pseudomonadota > Gammaproteobacteria > Enterobacterales > Enterobacteriaceae > Enterobacter > Enterobacter sp. WP_7_1. Next base: position 734,601 of record NZ_REFK01000001.1, read on the forward strand.
TTGCTCAGCTGAGAGTACAGCTGATCCAGTGCCTGCTGGCCTTCTGGTTTCAGAGTCGCTTTGTTGAAGTTGAACAGAACGTCAGACTTCAGAGTGAAGTGCTTGGTCTGTACTTCTGGAGCTGGAGCCGGCGCTGGAGCAACAACTGGAGCTGCTTCTTCCTGCTGGCCGAAACGGTAGGAAACACCTACGCTCAGCATGCCGTTGTCTGGACGAACACCAACGGTGTTGCCGTCGCCGATGTTGTTAACCCACTGGTATTCCAGACGGGTAGCGATGTCACGGGTCATAGCCCACTCAACGCCACCAGCGAATACTGGGGAAACACCGGTGTCATGGTTGTCACCAGAGATGTTATTGCTGGAATCTGCGCGCCATACCATGCCGCCCAGACGGGTGTACACGTCCAGATCGTCAGTGATTGGGTAGCCCAGTTTAGCGGTCAGCTGAACGCCCTGTGCTTTGAAAGCGCCGTTGATGGTGTCGCCTTTGTATGGCATACGACCTAACCAGTCGTAACCCATTTCAAAACCAACATACGGGTTAACCTGATAGCCACCGAACGCACCTGCACCAAGCTGGCTCTCGTGAGTTGGGCCATCATTGTTCAGGCTGCTGTTGTACCAGCCGGTGTCATGGAACTGAGACCAGCCCAGTTTACCACCTGCATACCAGGTATTATCTTTCGGAGCGGCCTGCGCTACGGTAGCGAAGCCAGCCAGTGCCACTGCAATCGCGATAGCTGTCTTTTTCATTTTTTGCGCCTCGTTATCATCCAAAATTCGCCATGAAAGTCTCAGGAGAGAATCACGGTTAAATCCTTCACCGGGGGGCGTGGTCAAATATAAATCTACCGATATCTTCGGCTTAGGCCGAGCACCCCTGGCGATGTAAAGTCTACAACGTAGCTGAAAACTTACAAGTGTGAAGTCCGTCAGGCATATGAAAAAAAAAGTTCCGTATACCGATTATTTAACATTTTTCGAACGAATTTTGTGCAATAAAATTAAGGAGAACCGCACCAGACAAGCCTTGCCGCGATTTTCAGGCCAGGAACTTTAATGCCATCTTGTGGTCAAAAAAAATTCCAGGAAAAATCTTAATTTCACTCAATGATATAAATTTGAGTGAATTTTTAGCCCAGAAAGTTGTCCTCTGCGGTAAGAATCCGATCGAACCGGACGCATAATGAACCCGATCGCACTTCCTTCTTCGGCTGCTTCAGTCAGACGGAAATGTTCCTCTTCCGTCAATTCTTCTGGTAACCATCCAATCACCACGCTGTAATTTCCGGTGCGTAACGCGCGGATCATCGACTCAACGGTATCGCACGGCGGGAGCTGATTAATTTGCATGACCTTGGTAAGCGGAAGGCCTGCGGACTGAACCCACTCACGGCTCAGTTTTTGCTGAGGCGTGAGCCAAAGCTGCCAGCGCGATTGCTGACCAAGCTGTTGTAATAACGGCAACAACAGAAGTTGCGTCAACAGGGGCTGGTCTTCACGATAAACCACTTCACTGATTAGCCCCGTGGAAACACGCTCGACGGAATTCTGCGCGACATTGCCTGCGGTAGAAGAGAGAGAGGTTGAGCGATTTGCATAGCCTGAAGTGTGCATATTCATTCCAGCCCTGTAGTTACTGTATGGATATACAGTAACCCCTGTATGCATAAAGATCAACCTCATTTTCGGAAAGCGACTCGCAAAATTCATTCAATGTTGATGTCCCTCGAAAAATCATCTTGCTCATCGGCGATAAGTTGCCTATTTTCCTGCTAACGGATCCGCTAGTAAGAATTTTCGCTGTTACTTTATGATTTTGAAGGGAAATATCATGAAAAAGATATCTTATGAACGGATTTATAAATCTCAGGAATACCTCTCCCCGTTGGGCGAGATTCATCACCGCGCGCTGTTTGGAGGCTATACCCTGGCGGTGGATGATGCGGTTTTTGCCATGGTGTCAGACGGCGAGCTTTATCTCCGCGCCTGTGAGGAGAGTGCGAAATACTGTGTAAAAAATGCCTCATCTTTTTTGACGTTGATGAAGCGAGGCCGCCCGGTGCTGCTCAACTATTATCGTGTGGATGACGGATTATGGCAGGACAGGGAGCGGTTGCTTCAGCTCTCCTCGTTTGCGCTCAGTGCGGCAAGAAAAGAACGCTATCAGCGCCATCAACGAAACCGACTTAAGGATCTGCCAAACCTGACCTTTCAGCTTGAGGTTTTGCTGTTTGAAGCTGGCATTACCAATGAGGAAACGCTGCGGGCGCTGGGTGCAAGAGCGAGCTGGCTAAAGATGCGGGCAAAAAACAAAGCGCTCAGTATTAAAGTTCTCTTCGCGCTGGAAGGGGCTATCGAGGGGCTGCATGAGGCGGCACTCCCGGCAGGCATTCGCCGGGAGCTAACGGAGTGGTTTAATGCGCTGCCTGAGCCACAGGAGAATCACTCCTCCAGGTAGCGATTTGCTGTTGCAGCCGGCAAATTTCAGGCAGCAGAGCGATAAGCAGGCCTATCTGCTGAAGTACCAGCGGCGCTTTGCTGTCGTTTCCAGGATCAAGATGCGCAATGCGTTGAGCCAGTTCATTCAGCGCCTGTTGAACGCGCGGCTCATCGGCTGGTCGGTGATGAAGCGCGTCATCGACATAACAGACGGCGTCATCAAGCAGGTTGAGAATGCCCGGGTTGGTGAGTTTCTCACGGTGGGCACCGAGCGTCGAAATATAGCTGGTGAACGTATGGTTGAGGCAGAGCAGGCGGAACGCAGTCTCACGAATCTCCGCCGTGGCGCGAGGCTCCGTTGACATGTTTGAGACAACGGAGGCCAGTTCAGCGTCACTGTTATGCGCGTCGCGACGGGCTATCCGGTAAGCCAGGCGGTTATCACGCCCCTGGTGGTACTGCTCCAGTATTGCGTCAAGGTATCTGCAGTTGGCGTTCATCGCCCTGTCCACCACGCGCGGCAAATTGCGGAAACGCCAGTCCGGCCAGATAAAGCTGACCGCGGCCCAGGCAATCGCACAGCCAATCAGGGTATCGATCACGCGGGGCAGTGCAACTTCAAACCCTTCACCCAGCAAGTTAAAGCAGAGCAGCACCAGCAGCGTAATGAACATGGTGGCGTGGGCATACTGCACGTTGCGAAATGCGAAGAACAACACGCCGGTGATCACGATCAGAATCAATTGACCTTCAACGGAGGGCACGAAATAGAGCACCGGAAGGCCGATCGCGACGCCGACCAGCGTGCCGATAATACGCAGCGCAAGACGGTGTCGGGTGGCGTTATAGTTCGGCTGGCAGACGAACAGGCTGGTCAGCAGGATCCAGTAGCCGTGGTGCAGCCCGGTTATCTGGATAAAGGCATACCCCACGCACAGCACCAGCGACATTCTCACCGCGTGACGAAAGAGAGCCGACTCTGGCGTAAAGTTACGGCTCAGCCGTAGCCACATATCGCTAACGCTGTGCACGCTGTCATCAGCAAGCTGATTTTCCACCTCACTGCCCGGCAGCGCCATCGCCTGTTCGGACTCAATTGTTGCCAGCTGAGCATCAATTGCCCGCAGGTTGTTCAGCAGAAAGCCCAGCGCTTTGATGTGCTCCGGTGACGTTCCGCTGGCCTGAACGCGGTCGAGCGCCGCATCAAGATGGCTGAATACGCGTTCAAAGCGGGGGTCATGCTGATAGGGCGTACGCAGCAGAATGGAGCGCGAGAGCTGCTGGCAGGCCTGGGACTGCATGGACAGCAGGCGCTGGAAGCGGAACATCACGTCGCTGTAGCGGAACTTCTCGCGCAGGGCAGCATACTGAACGTGCGAGGAACTGGCGCGTTCATGGATGTCCTGAGCGGCAAAATAGTAGTGTAAGGTCCTTCGCGTTCCGCGCTGACCGCGATCGCCGCGCAGACGGGTAAGCAGAGAGGCTTTTGTCTGGTTAAGGGTGGCGACCAGCTGGCCGTTTGCCAGCGCCAGATCGTAGAGCGGAGCCTGGCTTTCTTCCTCGATATCCGGGTCGAACAGCCGGGATTTCAGTTCCAGATAGTGGGCTAGCTGCTCAAAGCTGCGGGCAAGGTTATCCTGCAAAGGGCGAACCGGGAAGATCAGATGACCGGTTAGCGTCAGCAGGTTATACCAGATGGCGCCCAGCAGAAGGAGAACCGGCTGCTGGTACCACTGGTCGTACAGGGAAACGCCCAGCATGGTGTAGATGGCGATCAGCAATGCACCAAAAGCGATGGTGGCATAGCGCTGTCCAAGGCCGCCCAGCAAAATAAACCCGCTGGTTGAGAGCGTAAGGCCCAGGGCAAACAGCCAGGGCCACGGGAAAAGCAGCTCAACGGACGCTGACGCAATGAAAAAGCAGACAAGCGTAATGACCAGGTTACGTAAACGCCCGGCCAGACGATCGTCCAGGTCCGCCAGCGCCCCGGCCACCACCCCCAGCGTGAGCGGAATGGTGAGCTTGACATCATTCAGCCACCAGGGCAGGGCAACCGTGCCGCAAAGCGCGATAAATATCCTGACGTTGTATAGCCAGGTGCTGTTCCAGGTATAACGGCGAAGCAGTGGGCTTAGCATAAACGCGGCCGGTCCTTATTTACTGAAAACGACGACGAGCGTTTGCTTCACGCGCCGCCTGGGCCACTTCTACCGGAACAACCCTGCGACCGACGGGCCAAAGGGCGATGGCGGCGATCTTAAAGTTCGCTATCCCCACCGGAATACCAATAATCGTGATGCACTGTGCAATACCGGCAAAAATATGCATGATGCACAGCCACCAGCCGAAGAAAATCAGCCACAGAATGTTCAGCAGGGTTCCGCCCGTATTCATCAGGGCGTTTTTGCTCTCCGGATTCAGCTCGTTAACGTGGATGGCTTCATTCCCATAGGGAATTAAGGAGAGCTTTGTGATTTCCCAGCAGGAACGGGTCAGGGGAAGCGTGAAAATCAGGACAATGCTCACCAGCGTGGCAAAAAGCCAGGAAAGGGTGGTGGCAAAACCGCCCAGCACAAAATTCAACACATTCAGAACGGTACGCATAAACCCTCACTTCCTTTCGATAAAATTAACGCCCAATGATTGTAACGTTTTTTTAGGCTGGAGCACCTTAAAACTGGCAGTTAAACTGTCAGGTAAATTATCTCTTCGTGGATTTGGCGGAACATGGAACTGAAAGCAACCTCGTTAGGCAAACGCCTGGCGCAACACCCTTACGACAGGGTGGTTCTCCTTAATGCCGGGGTGAAAGTCTCCGGGGAACGCCACGAATACCTTATTCCGTTTAATCAGCTTCTGGCTATCCACTGCAAACGCGGGCTGGTGTGGGGCGAGCTGGAGTTCGTACTGCCTGACGATAAAGTCGTGCGTCTTCACGGCACCGAGTGGGCTGAAACCCAGCGTTTCCATCATCACCTGAACGCGCTCTGGCAGCAGTGGAGCCAGGATATGAGCGTGATTGCTGCCCAGGTGCTCCAGCAGGTGCTGGACGATATCGCTCAGAGCAACGCGCAACACGCGTGGCTGACCCGTCAGCAGACCGCCGGGCTGCAGCAAAAGATCCGACAGGCACTCTCGGCGCTGCCGCTCTCCGTGACGCGTCTCGACGAGTTTGACAACTGTCGCGACGCCTGGCACCAGTGTCAGGCCTGGCTGAATGATAAGGATAAAAGCCGTCTCGCCCATAACCAGGCCTGGACGGACGCCATGCTCACCCAATACGCCGACTTTTTTAGTACGGTGGAATCTTCACCGCTCAATCCGGCCCAGGCGCGCGCGGTGGTCAACGGCGAGCAGTCGCTGCTGGTGCTGGCGGGGGCCGGTAGCGGTAAAACGTCGGTGCTGGTGGCGCGTGCTGGCTGGCTGCTGACGACCGGAGAAGCGGTCGCCGATCAAATTCTGCTTCTGGCCTTTGGCCGCAGGGCTGCCCAGGAGATGGACGAACGTATCCAGGAGCGCCTGCATACCCGGGACATCACGGCCAGAACCTTCCATGCCCTTGCGCTGCATATTATTCAGCAGGGCAGTAAAAAAGTGCCTTCCATCAGTAAGCTGGAAAACGACGCGCAGGCGCGTCAGGCGCTGTTCATCAAAACGTGGCGCCAGCAGTGCAGAGAGAAAAAGGCGCAGGCGAAAGGGTGGCGTCAGTGGCTGGAGGAGGAGCTCAGCTGGGAGGTGCCAGAGGGCAGCTTCTGGCAGGACGATAAGCTGGCGCGTCGTCTGGGTTCGCGACTTGACCGCTGGGTCAGCCTGATGCGAATGCACGGTGGAACGCAGGCAGAGATGATTGAAAGCGCGCCTGAGGCGATCCGCGATCTGTTTTCGAAGCGGGTCAAGTTGATGGCTCCGCTGCTGAAAGCCTGGAAAACCGCGCTGAAAGAGGAAAATGCCGTCGATTTCTCCGGTCTGATCCATCAGGCCATCATCATTCTTGAGAAGGGTCGTTTTGTCAGCCCGTGGAAACATATTCTGGTGGATGAGTTCCAGGACATCTCGCCGCAGCGTGCTGCACTGCTCTCGGCGCTTCGGGCGCAAAATAAACATACGTCGCTGTTTGCGGTGGGGGACGACTGGCAGGCCATCTATCGCTTCAGCGGGGCGCAGCTCTCCCTGACGACCGCGTTCCACCACTATTTTGGCGAAGGGGATCGCAGCGATCTGGACACCACCTACCGCTTCAATTCACGCATTGGTGAGATCGCCAACCGCTTTATCCAGCAGAACCCGCATCAGCTGGCCAAGCCGCTCAACAGCCTGCGCCCAGGGGATAAAAAAGCCGTCACCCTGCTGGCGGATGACCAGCTGGAGCCGCTGCTGGACAAGCTCAGCGGCTATGCAAAGCATGATGAACGTATTCTGGTGCTGGCCCGCTACCATCACCTTAAGCCCGCGGCGCTGGAAAAAGCCGCCACCCGCTGGCCGAAACTGCAGCTTGAATTTATGACCATTCACGCGAGCAAAGGGCAGCAGGCCGATTATGTGATTGTGGTGGGGCTGAAAGAGGGGAGCGACGGTTTCCCGGCCCCGGCCCGCGAGTCGGTGATGGAAGAGGCCCTGCTTCCGGTGCCGGAAGACTTCCCGGATGCTGAAGAGCGGCGTTTGCTGTATGTGGCCCTCACCCGCGCGCGGCATCGCGTGTGGCTGCTGTTTAATAAAGAGGAGCCATCCGTGTTTGTCGATATCCTGAAGAGTATTGATGTGCCGGTAGCGCGTAAACCATAAAGATGTCAGGCAAGATTTTCAAGGCCGGGTAAGGCGTAGCCGCCACCCGGCAAAAAAGCTACTTCAGTCTGTCGGAAAGATAACGCTGATAGTCCGGAATAAGGATATCAACCGGCGAGTTAAACTGCGGCGATTCGATGATGAAATCCGCCGTCGACAGGTTCGTCGCCACCGGAATATTCCACACCGTCGCCAGGCGCAGCAGCGCTTTGACATCCGGATCGTGCGGAACCGCGTTCAGCGGGTCCCAGAAGAAGATCAGCACATCAATTTTCCCTTCGGAAATCTGCGCGCCGACCTGCTGATCGCCGCCCATCGGACCGCTCAGCATGGCATTCACCTGCAGACCCGTTTCGCGCTGGATCAGGTTACCGGTGGTGCCTGTCGCCGACAGGGCGTGCTTTTCCAGCGAAGACTGATGGCGGCGAACCCAGTTAAGCAGCATTTGTTTACAGTGATCGTGCGCCACAAGAGCAATGTGTTTGCGCTCAGGCAGCGTGCGTGTTGTCAATTCCATAATCATATCCATCAGGTTAACTGACTACACGATGACGGGAACCGTCTGACGCTGCAAGAGAAAGGCGTAAAAAATGTGGCTTATGATGAAGGTTGTTGTTTTGCCCACTGTAAAAATCGGGCCCGCGTGTCAGGATCGGCCTGTTGGAACCAGAATTTAAGGCGCTGTTCCGTCAGGGTCTGGGACTGGGGAGGAATAACGTCCAGTTCAGAGACGCCGGATAAAAGCGTACTGTCGTCCGCCATCATGGTGGCAAACTGCGGAAGCGAGGCGCGTTTTCCCGCTTTATTATAGGTCTGGGTCGCAGCCTCGTAATCCGGGCCTTTCGGTGAGGTGGTTAACGCCAGAATATCCAGCTTCACCGGAATCGGCATCGCATCCCCGTCCAGCAGTTCAACGCGGGGTGACGCGTCGAAGGCCGCAGATTCCTTCTCCGTTTCAAGGCGAGGCAGGGTGATATTCACCTGACTGATTTGTCGGGTATTAAAGCTGACGATCAGCGGCGGGGAGATGTACATCCGTTGCTCGTGATTAGCCAGACCGATCGGCTTTTCTACCCGGAAGACCAGTTGATGCGGCCCGTTATCTAACTCGATGCTGTCTGCACCGCGCAATAACGAGCTGGAGACCTTTTTTCCGTCCAGTACAAGGAGATCAATGTCGGTAGAGAGCCGGAGCGTGGTAGCAAAAACGCAGACCGGCATCACTAACGCAATCAGAGCAGTGGCAATACCGGTTTTCATAGAAGGCTCCCGTCAGAAATCCTGTCGCCGCATTAATGTATCTAAATTTTTCGAGAATCACGTTTACTAACATATAGACATATTTCGCCGTTTTGCCCTCATGCATCTGTATGGGATGGATGGTTGAGATGTGCGGTTTGGCGTACACTTTCAAAAAAGCCAGGAGAAAAACCATGAAAGAGAACGATATTGCCGAGATTCTGACATCCACGCGTACCATTGCGCTGGTGGGCGCGAGCGATAAACCCGATCGTCCAAGCTATCGGGTGATGAAATACCTTCTCGATCAGGGCTATCACGTTATCCCGGTCTCGCCAAAAGTGGCGGGGAAAACATTGCTGGGCCAGCAGGGTTACGCCACGCTCGCTGACGTGCCGGAAAAAATTGATATGGTCGATGTCTTCCGTAATTCCGAGGCGGCGTGGGAAGTGGCGCAGGACGCTATCGCCGTAGGCGCAAAAACGCTGTGGATGCAGCTGGGCGTGATTAACGAGCAGGCCGCCGTGCTGGCGCGGGATGCGGGGTTGAAGGTTGTCATGGACCGCTGCCCGGCGATCGACATCCCCCGTCTGGGGCTGGCGAAGTAAAAAAAAGCCCGTTCATCGGGCTTTTTTTACACGCTTAGTTCCGCAGGCGTGGAGCCTGTAACTGTTTGCGGATAGTCTGAGCAAGTTCATCCATTGTGGGTTGCTCCGGATGTTCTTCCTGCAGCTCGCTACTCAGCTGCGCTTCGGCCAGATAGGTGTGAACGGGTTGTCCATCATCACCTTCCATAACCACGTGGTACCAGGGCGCGGCGCGAAGCTCTGCGTTCACCGCCAGCTCGTCTGCTGACGGTTCATCAAGGGAATACTCCGGGTCGATATCCACGACCACACCCAAATACCCTAGCAAAGTGTGGCGGACCTGCTGGCCGATACCGAATTTGCTGGCAATCATAGTCACCTCCCGGGAAACACTACTTACACGTTATGTGCGGGCAATATTTCTCTTTTCAAGTTACATGACGCGACAGGCAAACCCTTTCAGATACAGTCCTTCCGGGTAGGTAGCAATCACGGGGTGATCGGCTGCCTGACGGAACTGCTCTATAAATTGTACATCACGGCCAGCATCTATTGCGGCATCGGCGATGATTTTCTGAAATAAATCTGTGGTCATCAGGCCGGAGCAGGAGAAGGTGAGCAGAACCCCGCCCGGGTTCAGAAGCTGGATAGCCAGCATGTTGATATCTTTATACCCACGGCACGCGCCCATCAGCTGGCTTTTGTTTTCCACAAACTTTGGTGGATCCATCACGATGACGTCGAACTTCTCGCCCTGGTCGCGATATTTACGCAGCAGCTTGAAGACGTCATCGCGTACAAACTCCGCTTTGCTCAAGTCCAGCTTGTTGAGCTCGACGTTCTGTTTTGCCACGTCCAGCGCTTCCTGGGAGGTGTCCACGCTCACTACCTGGGCACAGCCGCCCATCAGCGCCGAAACGGCAAAACCGCCGGTATAGGAGAAGCAGTTCAGCACGCGTTTGTCGGCAACGTACTGACGCGTAGCCAGACGGCTGTCACGCTGGTCGAGGTAGTAACCGGTTTTGTGCCCGCCCTGAATATCCACCAGCAGCTTCATGCCGTGCTCTTCAATCGGCAGCAGGGCCGGTGGCAGTTCGCCCGTTACGGGCCCCTGAGTCAGCTCCATGCCTTCTTTTTTGCGCACCGCCACATCGCTGCGGTCGTAAATGGCGCATTCCGGGAACAGCGTTTGCAGCGCGCTGATCAGCGCGGCACGCTGGTATTCCGCTCCGGCGCTCAGGAGCTGCAGCACCAGGAAGTCACCGAAGCGATCGATGGTCACGCCCGGCAGGCCATCGGACTCACCGGCGATCAGGCGGTAGCTGTCCAGCCCGTCACGTTTTGCCAGCCAGTCGCGCCACTGCTGCGCCTGCTGCAGACGGCGAACGAAGAAGTCGATGTCGATGGTTTCATCTTTATCAAACGTCCAGACGCGAGCACGGATCTGGGACGCTGGCGAGTAGGCGCCTCGCGCTAACCATTTCCCCTGATGGTCAACGATATCAATGGTTTCACCGAGGCTGGCTTTGCCTTCCATACGGGCAACCGCGCCGGAAAAGACCCAGGGATGACGGCGCAGTAATGATTTCTCGCGCCCTTTGGCTAACACTAAACGTACACTCATAATTTGCTGTTCTGTCGATTTCAGGAAATGGCGCGTAGATTACCACATTCAGCAAGGCGCAATCATCTGCGGATGCCGTTGAGCGTTTCGGCACAAAATCAAATCGCTTAGGCACATTACGATATTGCAGCTGGCTGTAGAGTGGGGCTTCCGGTACAGCAAAGGGAGCACCCATGAAAAAGCGCAGTGTAATAGCCATAGCCGCTCTGGCGGCGATGAGTTTTCAGGCTTTAGCAACAACGCCTTTCGGCGTCACCAGCCGGGATATTTCCGGCGAAAAGCGGCTGGCGCAACAGCAGGTATTTGAGGGGTTTGGCTGCCACGGTGGGAATATTTCTCCACAGCTGGCATGGAAAAATCCGCCCGCCGGTACGAAAAGTTTTGCCGTCACGGTATATGACCCGGATGCGCCCACCGGCAGCGGCTGGTGGCACTGGACCGTAGCCAATATCCCGGCGAAGACAATGACGCTGCCCGCTGATGCCGGTAATCCGAACGGCGAGAAATTACCTGCCGGCGTTGTGCAGGGGCGTAATGATTTCGGCTATTCTGGATTCGGCGGCGCATGTCCACCCGAAGGGGACAAGCCTCATCGCTATCAGATTACCGTCTGGGCTCTGGACGTGGATAAACTGCCCGTCGACAACAATGCCAGCGGCGCGCTGGTCGGTTTTATGCTCAATAGTCACGTTCTGGCAAAGGCTCAGTTAACGGCAACCTACAGCAGATAAGGATGACAGGGTGCAGGAGTTCCATTTTCGACATAACCATCTTACGGCGGGTGAAGTGACTGCCAGCAAAATGCATCGCCTGCACCAGGTTAAACTGTTTTTTCCTGCTATTTGTCATATCACTCACGGCACTAAGGTGATAGTTCAGGATGATAACCGCCTGGAGGCGACACGGGATGAGCTCATTATTATCCCGGCCAATACGGCGATGGAGATTATCAATCAGCCTGTAAACGGTCTGTTTCACTCGGATTTGCTGATGTTATCCCCGGAGATCGTCGCCGAGTTTAAGGCGCATTACCTGAAATCCTGGCCGCGCACGACGCTGCATTCGCTCTGCGCCCCGCTGAGTGAGGGGCTGGCGTTTATGTGGGACAACCTGCTGCACGCCGTCCGTCAGGATTTACCGGAGGCGCTACAAAAGCATCAGGCCTTCGGCCTTTTGCTGGCCCTGCTGCATGATGGTGTGGCGGGTCCGCTGCTTATTGAGCGAAACAGTAACCTGACGGAGCAGGTGCGGCAGTTCATTATGCTGTCGCCTGCCAGAGCCTGGACCGCGCAGGACGTCGCCAGCCGTCTGGCCTTAAGCGTGCCGACGCTGCGCAGACGCTTACGTGAAGAGTCGCAGAGTTTTCGCCAGATCGTGGAGGATGTGAGGATGGCCGTTGCTTTGTCACAGCTCCAGTCAACCCGATTACCAATTGGCGAAATCGCATTACAATGTGGGTATCTTTCCAGCTCTCGTTTCACCGCCCGTTTCCGGCAGCACTATGGCTGTTTGCCGAAAACGCTACGTTAAGGAGAAAAAAAATGTCAAAAGTCTGCACCATTGCCTGGGTTCACGGCGTTGTTCAGGGCGTGGGGTTCCGCTACAGCACCCAGCGCGAAGCGGTTGAGCTTGGGCTAACGGGATACGCGCGAAATATGGACGACGGCAGCGTTGAGGTGGTCGCCTGCGGCGAAGCGGAGCAGGTCGACAAGCTGGTGGCGTGGCTGAAAGCGGGCGGGCCGCGCAGCGCACGGGTTGATAAGGTGTTAACGGAACCGCATCAACCCGGGCGCGAATACGTAAACTTCGGGATTCGGTATTAAATACACTTTACCGGCTTAGGCAGGCCGGCAATTTTGGTGGCCTGTTTTGCCGGGCCTTTCGGGAACAGACGATACAGATAGCGGCTGTTGCCTTTCTCTTCGCCGAACTTATTGGCCATGGCTTTGACCAGCATGCGGATCGCCGGAGAGGTGTTGAATTCAAGATAGAACTCGCGAACAAAACGCACCACTTCCCAGTGTTCGGTGGAGAGGGTAATCCCTTCGTTTTCCGCAATTTTCTCCGCCAGCGGTTCGCTCCAGAGCGTCGTATCTTTCAGATAGCCTTCGCTATCGGTCTCAATTTCCTGGCCTGCAAAAATGAACATAATCTTCTGTCGTCTGTGAAAAAAACGGCGACAGTGTAGCAAAAAAGCCGCCGCAGGATAAACCGTGACCTACAGGAGCAGCTGCAGCAGATTGTTGGCGTTGAGCTTTTTCAGCGCGTTGCATTTATGGGTCGAAACCTGTTTCTCAGACATACGCGTCACGATGGCAATGTGGCGTACCGGCAACCCGGTAAGCATCAGATCGAGCACGTTGAATTCAAGACCGGTAAGACAGCAGTCAAGGCTTCGGACGCGGCGAGGCTCTTTTGCCAGCAGATATGCCGCATCTGCGACGGCGATCCGGTCATCGATGATATAAAGGGTTAACGTACTGAAACGCTTGCGTAAATGCGTCGCCAGCGCCCACCCCTTTTCATTGCAAACCAGATACAGGCTGCCTTGCCAGCGGGCTGCTTCCAGTCTGAGCAAAATGTTTATCAGCGCCTGATGCGTGGCGGCCACGGAAAAACGGCAGCGCACAACAAGCACGCGGCGGCTAAGCAGCGCTGGCTGCCATTGCACGGTGTCGCTTTGGACCTCTGGCTGAACGCCCCGACGCAGCAGCGCGTAGCGCAACCCTTCGGCGTAAAATCGATTATTATCGAGAATGGCGTAACTCACGGTGACCTCGTTATAACGTGCTGGGCGTATAGATAACGCGCAGCGTGCCGGTATAGTCGCCCGCGTTTTTGCTGCTGGCGGCAAACGCGGGGGTTTTAAGGATAATAGGGGCAGGGATGCACAGTACGCTCTCGCGTCCGCCGGGCAGCACGACCTGACGCAGATACTGCGGATCGTTTGTACCTTGCCAGACCAGGGTTTTACCGTTCGAGACGGTTTCGGTTGCGCCTGTTATTGGATTGGTGACGGAGACCCGATAATCGAGACGATCCCGCGTATCGGTCTGGCTACCGCCGCGTCGCCTGATAGAAAACGCGCCTTCGGCACGGTCCGCAGACGTGACTCCGTCGTCTTCAAACCGAAGGTAGGCGCGGGTGCTGGTGCTGTTATTACCGTCATACAGGCACATATCCAGCGAGTTTTCACCCTGGATCTCACTGCCACCCGGCCGCCCCGGGAAGTTGGTCAGGTTGAGGTTAACGATGGGCGTTGAGTGCGGAAATGCCGGCAGATAAATTTGCTGATTACCCGGATCGACCACCTCAATGCGAATGTTGGCCTGCCACCTGGCGATAGTGAGATAGCCAGGGCATCCGACGTTTACGTCATTGAAGTTCCCGCCACAGTCGGCGCTCCCCCATTGACGCAGGTTCTGCTTAAGCGTTGCGGTCCAGATCCCCGGCAGGGCGAGCTTATCCAGTTCGCTTTTCACAATATAGAAATCGAAGTAGGGCTCTCTGTTCCAGTCAGCAATTGTGGCCGTTCCCCCTGTCACAAAGCTGGCAAAGATAAACACTTTATTGTTGATAAACATGTAGTGATCGCCATACACCTTGATATCCACCGTCTTGCTGGTGAGGGCATGCGTGAAACGTAAATTGATGGCATAGGGCGCGGCCGGGTTACCCGAGAACCAGACCGGAGAGTTCATGCAGGCCCCGTACGTTGCGTCAGTCCGGGACTGACAGGTCAGGGTATTACGTCCCCACTTTTGCGGGTCGGCGACGTCAAAGCCGCCCGATTCATGAAACCAGATATCGAAACGTGCAGGCGGTGCCGTGCGATCGAAGCTGATCCCAACGCTGGTGTTGCGTCCCGCAGGGGCGCCCGCCAGCGTCTGGCCTGTCCACAGGCTTAAGAACAGTAAAATAAAGAAGCACTTAATCACATCATTTCCCTTTAGTGAGGTTGTCGGCGTTCATGGTGGTCGGGCTGACTGGGGTCGTTCGTCCGGCCAGCATCAGCTGTGCCTGCTGCTGGACGGCATCCGGCAGGGCGGAGAAGGTTAATTCCCGGCAAGGAATTGAGCCGACATAGCGCACCACGTCGCGCATACTTTTCACGTTGAGTTCGCACTGATAAAACTGCTGCTGTCGCACCAGGTAGAGGTTATGCAGCAGGGCATCGCTCTGGGCGCTGAATCCGCCGTTGCCGAGATCGCTCCAGCCGTTAACGTTCAGCGGCACGCCACCGATAAACGGCGAATGACGCTCGTCGGTCAACTGGCCGAGCCAGGTGTAGCTTGCGGTGGTTTGCACATCCCGACGCAGCAGTTTGCCCGGCACCATAAACAGCGTTCTGCTGCCTGAACCTTGCGTGATCTCACTGCTGGCCCCCCGGGATACGTCCAGCGATTCGTTAATCGTCAACGTTGTCTGCTGGTAGCCCGGCACTGCGAAGAGGGCGCGGCTATTGCCCGGAATGTCTGCACTCCCGCTGTTATCCAGCGACACGGCAACGCTCGGAGCCTGGGTATCTTCCGGTGTGGCAACGTTAACCGCGACGGCGGAAGCAGGACGACCGTCGCTCCAGCGGCCGAGCCACAGGCCAGAACGCGACAGCGCAAGGGTCGAGCTGTAGTTGCCGCTGCTGCTCAGCGTATGGCGCCTGTCCTGACGATCCCAGGCGTCGCTGACGGTCAGACTGCCGTTGCCGTATCGCCCGCCCTGGCGCGTATAGGCTGAGGTATTCAGCGAGTCGCTGTTAATGCCCGACGCGCTCAGACCGTACTCGTTTTCACCGCGTGCATCGGCGTACCAGTTATGCGCCACGTTGTAGCTCAGCTGATTTTTTTCACGCTGCTGATGCTGCCAGGTCGCGCCCATAGAGGTATAGCTCGACGCATCACCCTGACGGTTATGCGCCATGGACAGGCTCACGCTCAGGTAGCCGCCTTTGTCCCTGCCGTCGCGGGCGTCATCGTTACGCATGAACAGGTTAATGCTGCTGTTAATGTTGAGGCCTCGGGTGCTAAAGGCATTGCTCAGGCCTCCCTGCCAGGCCCGCGAGCGCGAGCGGGTCATATAAACCGATTCCCACGGCAAACCCGCATCGTGGCGATCGTCGCTATCCGGCAGCTCCCGACGTGAAACGTACCGTCCTTCGTTACGGTTATCCGAATACCCGAGGCTCGCATACCAGGCGCCGACAGGGACGGAAAACATCACCGAGAGGGTGCGATAACAGCCGTTCACGGCGTCAAACCCCGCGCTTCGGGTGTTGCAGTTTTCCGCTGATAGCGCGTTGCGATAGAGGCTCAGTGAAAAACCGTCGTTGTAGCTGATTTGCTGAATATTGCCGCGCTGGCCTTCGCTGCCATAAAGGTAGCTAAACCGGGTACTCAGCACGCCGTCGATCGGGCCCGCGTTGAAGCCCCGGCTCCAGTCGAGCGCATTTTCCAGGAAGCGCTGGTTTTTCTTTATCGTTGCTCCGCTGGTAAGCGCTAAGGTCGGGGTGACGGGCAGGCGTACGCCCGCCTGCGCAACCGCGCTGCGTTCTTCGTTTTGATCGCTATTGTCGGTTTCACCCGCCTGCAGGAACCACTCGACGCGGTCAAATGGCGTAATGCCGGTTCGGGTAAACGGCACCTGCTCGGTACGCGTCAGCCGGTTATTTTCATAGACCGACAGCGTGACGGTGTAGCTCCCGTCCGGAAACGATCGCGTGTCCAGGGTTTGCGCCCCGGCATTCAGGTAAAAGCTGGCCAGCAGCTGATTGCCACGGCGGGCGTCGATACGCGCGTCATGGGAAAGCAGCACGGTGACAGGGGTTCCCTTTGACCGCTGAACCGGATTCATCCATGCCCGTGTTGAACCCGTGCGCAGACCGCGAATTTTGCCCAGCGGCAGCTGGCTGAGGTTGATATTTCCGCCGGCATTACTGAACAGATCGCGGGTATCCATCTCGCCCAGCTGGACATAGTACTGACGCAAGATATCCTGGCGGAACCAGGCGTTGTTGACGGTTATCTCCTGCTGCTGCTGACGCCGTGAACGTTGTCCCAGCCAGGTCCAGTCGAGGTTAACATAGCCGTCCTGCGTGAGCGCCAGCGCGCCATTGCCCTGCACGGTGGCTGACTGATAATCCCTGTCGGCAACAAAATTAATATTCTGCTGATGGATCAGCGCATTTTCGGTGTCCTGCGTGGGCTGATACCACTGATTTTCCGCGGTGGCTTTAGGCAGAAATTTCTTGTCCAAAAACAGGCTAATACGGGCGTTATTCTCGTCAAAGATAATGGCCGCGCGGTCGGTATTAATGTAATCGCAGCCCGTTGCGGAGCCGTTGCTGCTGCAGGCCAGGTTGCCGTTACGGGCAAGCGGAACGGCCAGCGCGGCAGACACGGTGCCAACGAGAGCAGGGTCGTCGTTAAACCGTCGTTTGATGGCCGCTACAACGGTTTCAGGTGCGACAAAACTGACCGTTTCAAGCGTGATATCCGTTTCAAAAAGTCCAAGTGACTCGCCGTAGAGGTTGACCTCTGTCCACAGGCGCTGCGTTTTCGCCAGATCTTCAAAACCTGCCGGGACGGCCATCCCGGCGCAGGCGAGTTGGATGGATGCGGGTAACAAAGCAACAAAGAGGAGAGTATTTCTGTGAAACGCCATGAACGAGCCTCGACATCATCCTGACGTCAGAGGGCGGGCACCCTCTGACGTTATTCCTTAGGTGCTGTGGTGTTACGCACCGCCTTCCGTGGTAGTCGCCTGCGTCAGCATCAGGCTGACAACGCCGCTGTACTGACCGGTTTTCAGAATGCCTTTAGTAGTCTGAGAAATGGTCAGCGGCAGTACCGCTGAACCGTTTTCGATGCTCCCCGGGAACAGTTCAGTACCGGTATATTCAACATCGGCGGTAGAGAGGGTTTTATCGCCCAGCTTCACCGTCATTGGGATGGTCTCAGCACCGTCGGCATTTGCCAGCTTCGCGGCGCTCACCAGACGCACTTTCACATTGCTGGTGGCGGAGTTAGACCATACCTTGGTATTCAGGCGGTAGCTTTCCAGACCGCGGCCAGGCAGGTACTGCATATCGATGCTTGCTGGCAGTGGCGTGTTATCGGCCTGGGTCATGTCCAGCTGTGAATCAACGCTGGCATTGACGGTAATATCTTTTTGGATCGCCAGCGCGCTAACGGACGTGGTCATCGCGGCAACAATCATCAGAGGTTTAAAGTACTTACGCATTGATATCTCCATATTTATAAATGAGCACCCTGGCTCTTTAAACAAACCCTTTAGGGGGCTTTACGGTAACGTCGTGTTATTGCACGACGGGTAAATCAGCTTCTTCAGCGGTTTTATTCACCCAGTTGAAGTAGCGGAATTTATATTTCTGGCCTTGCGTCTTTGTGAGCGTTTTTAATTTCCGTTCAGTGTCCGGATAAATCGTCGCGTCTTCTTTAATCCATTTACACGACGAATCTGCGTCACAAATACCGATCTCTCTCAGCGGCACGCGCAGCGTACCGTTGTTTTTTAACGTGCCCCTGCGAGGGTCAATCGAGAGTGAAACCACACTTTTTTCCGGGGCGAGGTGGATCAGGGCGCCCCAGATCACATTGACGCCCAATGTCGCCGTCGCAGCAGGGCTTTCTGCCTTGCCGGGAATAATGCTGTCAGGCTGCTTTACCCCTTCAAAATAGACGCGCCAGGTGGTCTCTTTTTCCGGTGGCGTAAGCGATACCAGACGAACCACGCGCATTGCGCCTGCCGCGAGGGCAAATTTTTCGGGCGTGACAACAACGCCGCCTTCTTTCCACGAGGCCACATCAATTTCTTTTTCCTGGGCCGTGCCGGGATTAAGAATTTTCTTTTGCCTCACTCGAATGAACTGAATATCATCCGTTTTCGACGCTACCTTAATTTGTGCCGCACCGGACTTGTCCATATTCAATTCCATCGGGTACACGCTCATATTGGCCATTGCCATTTCTGAGAAAAATGGCAATGACAGCGCGGCGACATAAAAGGCGGTTGTCATGTTCACTCTATTTTTCTGTTTCACATTCAGTCTGCCTGCTCTGAGTTCATCGGCGGCGCGTTAACACCAGGACACCGTCTGCTTTCGTATTGCTTCAGGGCAGGGAAACTTTAACCAGAACAGCGGTTTGTGAAAATTTGTATTAATTAACTCGCTAAATATAGGTTTTTATCCTGCTTTTCTGGCTTTAAGGTTGTATAGTTAAGCGAAAATACCGCGACCAGGGATAGGAAGAAAATTCCTTCTGATGAAAAAATAAGCAGGTCAGGAGGCGGTTTTCATGTCGATGTACCAGGGATAAAAAAGCATGCGGTAACAGCCGAGAATAAAAGATGTTTTTTATATGCAATAATTCGTTGTTATTCGATCCTGAAGCACATGCAATAAGTCTTGTTGGACAACCAGAATCTGTATTAACGCTTTCGGCGCCAGCCGTGCGGCTTTTGCAGGAATTTATTAAACACAAAGGATGCGACCTGAGTCGGGAGGAATTAATCACTCGCGTGTGGGAGGAATTTGGCTTTACGCCATCGGGAAATAATCTCAATAAAGCGGTTAGCGAATTACGTAAAAGCTTCCAGTCTCTGGGAGAGGGGCACGAGTTTATCGTGACCGTGCCCCGTTACGGGTTTCGTTTTGAGGCTGATGTGATTTTTCAGCCCGGAGAGAATATTCCATCCGCCGATCCGCAGCCTTCTTCCGCAACTCAAGAGGTGAAGCCTCAGCGCGCATCCGGGAAAAAATGGGTAATTGTGGCCGTATTGATCGTCGCTGCGCTGGTGACGAGCTTCTACTTCAGCCGACCGCAGGGGATCATCGTTCCGGCGAAGCTCAAGCCGCTTAAGGAAAAAATCGCGCGTTGCAGCCTCTGGATTATCAACGATCACGGAAGGCCGCTGGTGCTATCGAAATTAGCGGAACGGCTGGAGGCCAATAGCGTGGCGTGCGAACGCGAGGAGTATGACATTTATTATTTCAGCGCCCGTTTTTCTATTTCCGATGCAGATGAGGTGTTCATTGGTGCCTGCCCGGCCAGCAAAACCAGCCTGTGCAAAACCATACGTTATAAAAGCGGGGCTCAAAAATGAAAATAAAACTTCTTTTTGGGCTGGGTGGTGCAGTGGTCGGCAGCGCCCTGGCGCTGTTTTACTATTCCGGCTGTGCGGTTAAAAAGGATGTGCTGGCCTGCAGCACTGAATTTAACTTTACGCGCAATGAAGGAAAAGCCAGTGAAGTGAAGGTCAATGCCGTTGCCCAGTTCTATTTTCATCGGGACGGAACCGGGTTGACCACCTATAAAGGCGCGGCAAGGGCTGGCGGGCAAAATTTGATCGTTGACAGGGATGTGGACTTTACCTGGCAGCAGCGGGACGATGATAACGTGATTGTGTTGAGCTACACCAAAACCTGGCGTCGGCACAATGACAATACGCCTGATGCTCAGTGGGGGAGTTTCGCCAACCCAACCGCACGCTACTATCTGACGATCTCTGAACTCGCGCCTTCCGTGTGGCTGATTCAGGACCGGCGTTACCCCACCTATATTTGCCGGGGTGAGTAGGGCATAAAAAAAGGAGAATGCCAGAGGCATTCTCCTTTTTCGAATCCGTTGTGCTTAATCGCGGCTGGCGAAGCCCAGGATGCTCAACAGGCTGACGAAGATGTTGTACAGCGACACATACAGGCTCACGGTTGCGCGGATATAGTTCGTCTCACCGCCGCGAATGATGTTGCTGGTTTCAAACAGGATCGCGCCTGAAGAGATCAGAATAAACACTGCGCTGATTGCCAGATGCAGGGCAGGCAGCTGCAGGAAGATGTTTGCCACCATGCCCACCAGCACTACCACAACACCCGCCATCAGCATACCGCCGAGGAAGGACATGTCCTTACGGGTGGTCAGCACGTAGGCCGAGCAGCAGAAGAATACCAGCGCGGTGCCGCCCAGCGCCATGCCGATAAGGTCACCCATACCGGCAGACAGATACGCATTCAGCATCGGCCCCAGGATGTAGCCCAGGAAGCCAGTGAAGGCAAACGCGGACAGAATACCGACGGGCTTGTCAGCGGTTTTGTAGGTCAGGAACATCAGACCATACATACCCACCAGCGTCAGGATCAGCCCCGGAGATGGCAGCATCAGCACGGTGCTGGCGGTTGCGGTGATCGCTGAGAATGCCAGCGTCAGGCTGAGCATGAAATAGGTATTGCGCAGCACCTTGTGGGTGCTGAGTAGCGATGTGCGGTCGCGTGAAGAAGTAATTATACGATCCATGAGTCACTCTCTTATGACAGATGTAATTAGCGGAAAGAATAGGAAACGACACGCCAGTCTCAAAGTGGTTTTACCCATCTTTACTCAGCACGTTAGCGCTGGAGGTGGTGATTTCTTCTGCAGAAATCCGTTTCGCCAGTATGAACAGCGGTTTGCGACAATTTACCAGATCAAGCTCTTATAGGTCACTGAAAAATATTGCGTTATTACCATTCGAACGCTAAGAGTTATTTCCGGATCGTCATAAAACAGACTATAAGGCGAAGGAAATGAAACCACAAACACGCACTCACTTTACGCTCTCTTTGTTAACCGCAGGGATCCTGTGCGCCAGCACGGCAGCCTGGGCGGCTAACGTGCCGGCAGGAACCGCGCTGGCCGACAAACAGGAACTGGTCAGAAACAACGGCAGTGAACCGGCTTCGCTCGACCCGCATAAAGTCGAAAGCGATGTCGAATTCAATATTATCAGCGATTTATTCGAAGGACTGGTAAGCGTCTCCCCGACAGGCGAAGTCCAACCCCGACTGGCGGAAAAATGGGAGAACAAGGACAACACCGTCTGGACGTTCCATTTGCGTCCGGGCATCACCTGGAGCGACGGCACGGCGATTACCGCTGAGGATGTGGTCTGGAGCTGGCAGCGCCTGATCGATCCGAAAACGGCTTCGCCTTATGCGAGCTATCCGGGCAACATGCATATCGTCAACGCGGCCGATATTGCTCAGGGGAAAAAAGCGCCCGATACGCTGGGCGTAAAAGCGATTAACGACACCACGCTGGAAGTGACCCTCACGCAGCCAAACGCGGCCTTCCTCGCGATGCTGGCGCACCCGTCGCTGGTGCCGGTGGATAAAGTGCTGATTGGCCGCTTCGGCGATAAGTGGACCAAACCGGAGCATTTCGTCAGCAGCGGGGCGTATAAGCTGTCGCAGTGGGTGGTCAACGAACGCATCGTGGCGGAGCGCAACCCGCGCTACTGGGATAACGCGCATACCGTGATTAACAAAGTCACCTACCTGCCCATCACGTCCGAGGCCTCGGATGTGAACCGCTATAAGGCGGGCGAAATTGACATCGTGTACACGGTGCCGATTAACCAGTTTGCCCAGCTCAAGAAAACCCTGGGCAGCGAGCTGGACGTTTCACCTCAGCTGGCGACCTATTACTACGAATTCAATACCACCCGGCCGCCGTTCAACGACGCGCGCGTGCGCAAGGCGCTGAACATGGCGCTGGATAAAGACATCATTGCCGGGAAAGTATTAGGGCAGGGGCAGCGCCCGGCGTGGCTCATCAGCCAGCCGGATATCGGCGGCGTGAAGCTACAGAACCCGGATTACGCCAGTTGGCCGCTGGACAAGCGCATCGCCGAGGCGAAAAAGCTGCTGAACGAGGCCGGATATAACGCCAGCCACCCTCTGAGCTTCAACCTGCTCTATAACACCTCTGAATCGCACCAGCGTATCGCGATTGCGGCCAGCTCCATGTGGAAGAAAAACCTTGGCGTGGAGGCAAAGCTGCAAAACCAGGAGTGGAAAACCATGCTGGATACCATGCACACCCACAACTTTGACGCGGTGCGGTACGCGTGGATTGCCGATTACGACGATGCGGCGACCTTCCTGAACAACTTCCGCACGGGCGACAGCGAAAACACCAGCCAGTACAGCAATCCGGACTACGATCGCGCGCTGCTCAACGCCGCAAAAGCCAAATCAGCGGAAGAGCGGGGTAAGTTCTACCAGCAGGCGGAAGATCTGCTGGGGCGTGATGTACCGGCCATTCCGGTTTATCACTACGTCCGTACGCACCTGGTGAAACCGTGGGTAGGCGGATTTACGCCGGATAAGCTGGGGTACTATTTCACGAAAGACATGTACATCAAAAAACACTAAGCCTGTGCTGATAAAATCGTCGATGTGTCGTCAGTTCAACCGATTAAACACGTTTTGACTATTTTTACAGCGAACGAGTGCAGCCACTCTTTACAGCACGCGGTGAGGTGTTTATAGTTCGCCTCACTTAGGAAGCGTGGCCGAGCGGTTGAAGGCACCGGTCTTGAAAACCGGCGACCCGAAAGGGTTCTAGAGTTCGAATCTCTACGCTTCCGCCAGATATAAGCCCCAGGTTACTCGTTAACCTGGGGTTTTTCTTTTTGGATTTGCCGATCCGCCTCACACTTTTAAGTCCCTGCCATTTCCCTGCAAAAAACAGGCGTTATCATTCATCCCGTAAATATATTGCTATCTCTTACCGAGGCTTTGATGCTGGAGAATGTTTTCATCAGATAATCAGTCTCCCGCCCTTTTCAGGACGGACTGGTTATCGCTGCGCTTAAACCTTACGCGCGCACCTGCGGGTGTGGGCTCGTTTTTACGCATGATGATTACACAGGTTTTCCAGTATGAATTTATCCCGTCAGGAACAACGTACCTTACACGTTCTCGCCAAAGGTGGACGTATTGTGCACGTCCGCGACAGCTCTGGCCGCGTCACTTCCGTTGAGTGCTATACCCGTGAAGGGCTGGTGCTGAGCGACTGCACGCTTAGCGTCTTTAAAAAACTCCGCACCAAAAAGCTGATCCGATCCGTGAACGGGCAGCCTTACCGCATCAACACCACCGGGCTGAACAACGTTCGCGCCCAGCTGGATAATCGCTAAGCGGAATAAACAACGCCACCCGCGGGTGGCGTTCATGCATTAAACGGTGCAATGCAGGGATATCGTTGCGGATGCAGGAATGTAGGCCGGGTAAGCGCAGCGCTACCCGGCAATAAAGGCGATGTTTAAGAGCGGATAAAGGCCAGAATGTCCGCGTTGATGGTATCCGCGTGCGTGGTATGCATCCCGTGCGGGAAGCCCGGGTAAATTTTCAGTACGCTGTTCGCCAGCAGCTTGTCCTGCAGCAGGGCAGCATTCTTATACGGCACGACCTGATCGTCGTCGCCCTGCAACACCAGAACGGGAACCGTGATGGTTTTTAAATCTTCCGTCTGGTCGGTCTCTGAAAACGCCTTAATCCCCTCGTAGTGGGCCTTTGCGCTGCCGATCATTCCCTGACGCCACCAGTTCTGGATCGTCCCCTGTGAAACGTCCGCGCCATCCCGATTAAAGCCGTAGAACGGACCGCTGGCGACGTCGAGGTAAAACTGGGCGCGGTTAGCCGCCAGCGCTTTGCGGAAGCCGTCGAAAACCTCGATGGGCGTTCCGCCGGGGTTACCGTCCGTTTTGACCATCAGCGGCGGCACGGCGCTGACGAGCACCGCTTTGGCGACGCGCCCCTGCGGTTGCCCATACTGCGCAACATAGCGGGCGACCTGTCCGCCGCCGGTGGAGTGACCGACGTGCACGGCATTGCGCAGATCCAGGCTTTCCACCACGGCTGACGCGTCGGCCGCATAATGATCCATATCGTGTCCTTCACTCACCTGGTCCGAACGCCCGTGACCGCGACGATCGATAGCGATAACGCGATAGCCTTCAGCGAGGAAGAAGAGCATCTGGTTATCCCAGTCATCGGCACTCAGCGGCCAGCCGTGGTGGAAAACAATGGGTTGAGCCTCTTTTGGGCCCCAGTCTTTGTAGTAAATATTGACGCCATCTTTCGTTGTTACGAATGCCATACCGCAGACTCCTCTGTTAAAGGCAAAACGTTCCCCGGCTGAGCGCACAGCGAATCATTAATGCCTTAATTAAGTTGGCTTTTTTCTGTTTCCCGTACCGACAGTACTCCTAAAGTGTAGGAGAAATAGTAAAAGCAGTCGGTTTCATTCCTATGAAAGGGAGCAGGACAGCGTTCAGGGGGAGGGGGAACGAAAGAAGGCTCTGGAGCGATCCTCCAGAGCCTTCAGGGCAGCATTAACCGCAGGGGCGTTTAGCGGTTTTCTTCAATATAGCGGGCCAGGTCCGCCGGGGTTTTTAGCACCGTCGCCACGTCAGTTGGCGGGATCATGCAGCCGTAAACGTCCTGCACTTCCAGCACCATATCGACCGCCAGGATGGAGTCGAGAATGTCGGATTCAATCAGTTCATCGTGAAAGCCCACCTTACGGGATAACACTTTTTCGAACAGGGCGAGAATTTCTTGTTCCATAATTTTTCCTGGAGTCATTAATTTGTGCGGGCGTAAGCGTCCAGCAGCTTGCGGTCAATTTTGCCGTTAGGATTCAGCGGCAAAGCGTCTTTTACGATAATTTGTGAAGGCACCATATAGTGCGGAACGACCTTCGAAAGCGATGTTTTGATGGTGTCCGGCGCCATATCCGTCACGCAGAACGCGGCAATGCGCAGCACGCTGCCGCAGGATTTCATCAGCGGCAGGACCACCGCTTCGTTGATGCCGGACATGGCCAGCAGGCGGTTCTCGATCTCGTTGATTTCAATACGGTAACCGTTCAGTTTGACCTGGCTGTCGTTGCGGCCCTGGCAGTAGATCAGCCCCGCTTCATAGCCCAGATCGCCGGTACGGTAGCCGCGAAACGCTTCATCTTCCCGACGGAGTAATTTCGCCGCGTTCTCCTGCGGCAGGCCGAGATAGCCGCGCATGACGTTTTTACCCCAGATAATCAGCTCGCCGTCGGCGGAAATTTCCATTTTGCTCTCAGGCATCATGACCCCCACCGGCAGCACGGCGCTGTCGCTGTTCAGGATCGCATCCGTGATTTCAACCACGGTCGTCGCAATCGTCGCTTCCGTTGGACCATAGGAGTTAATGATTTTGGCCTGCGGGAAGCGGCGGCGAAGCTGTTTAACCAGCGCCTTATTGAGCACTTCACCAATGAAGATAAAGACGTTGAGCGCAGGCAAATACTCGCTGTTGAACTGCGGGGAAAGCAGCTGCTGGTAAGCAAAAGAGGGGGTTGAAACCCAGGCGGAGACCGCGTTGCTTTTCAGTCGCTCCAGCCAGTTCTCTTTCTGAATGTCTTCTTTGGCGTTCAGCACGATGTGTCCGCCCATCGCCAGATTCGCCAGCAAAGGGATCAGGGAGAGGTCAAAGCTGAATACCGCGTGGTTCATCAGGACCGGTTTTTCCGGCAGTGAAAAGTCCTGGCTGACCCATTTCATGAAGTGCCATACGCTTTCACGCCCAATCTGCACGCCTTTAGGTTTGCCGGTGCTGCCTGAAGTAAACATGATGTAGGCCAGATCCTGCTCCTCCAGTACCTTGCCCGGTTCCCCGGTGGCGATGAACTGCCGGGTCGCGACGTCGTAATAGTAAGGGGCGCTGGCCAGATGGCAGATCTCCCGAAGGCGCTCCTGCGGGTAAATGCAGTCCACCGGGATGTACGGAATGTTGTGCAGCAGGCAGCTATAAATCGCCACGGCGAACTCGGCCTGCTGGTGTCCGTACAATACGACCGGCGTACCGGCAACAGGCTGGCAGCGCTGATAGCGCTGCGCCCAGTCCGTCACGGCAGCGGAAAGCTGTAGCCAGCTTAAGGCTTCGTCGCTGCCGCTGATGGCCAGCTGCTGCGGGGAGGCGGGATCGCATAATGCCGCACGTAAGAAATCCTGCAGTTCCTGAAGATCGGAGTGATTTTTCATAGAGGTGACATTCCACTAAAGATGTAAAGGGATCCCGCGGCGCTTCCCAGCGTCAGAATTCGCCCTAAAAACGCAACGGCCGGATACTGCAAGCCGCGGTGCAATGCCGGGCTGCGTTTGGCTGACCACAGCAGCATATTGTGAGCGACGGAAATCGCGCCAAACAGCGCGCCGCTGATGACGTAATGGCGTTCCAGGCCATTCCATGCCCCCATGCAGAATAAGGTGCAAAAAATACCGATATTTTGCGCCAGCGTTTTGTTCTGACGGAAAAAATTGAATTTCATCAGGTTCATATAAACGGGCATAAACACCACATCGCGCAGCCATTCAGACAAGCTGATGTGGAAGCGGCGCCAGAAATCCTGCGGGTTCTTTGCCAGAAGCGGCATGTTGAAGTTTGCCGGAATATTGAGTCCAAACAGGCGGCCTGCGCCGATGGCCATATTGCTGTAGCCCGCAAAATCAAAGTACAGGTAGGTGCTGTAGGCAATCGACATCACCACGCCCACGGTCAGCGTAAACGGCTTATGGCTCCAGGGCTGCACGACCAGCGAATCAATCAGCATGGCAAACAGGAACTTCTGGACAATGCCGGTAATGATTTGCTCTAACGCGACTAAAAACTGTTCGCGGTTAAGGGCAAATACGGGCTTGCTGACGTCACTCATCCATGTCCGCCAGCGGTACATTGGGCCGGCCAGGATAATAAAGGGCATAAACAGATAACAGAAATAGTGCAGGAAATTCTGACCTTCTTTTTTACTGCGATAGAGCAGCACGTCCAGCGCGCGGAACGTCATAAAAGAGAGGCCGATCATGCCCCAGTGGTTATTTAAATGTAATTTCACCAGCAGCAGCGGCAATAATGTCAGAACGACCGCCTGCCACGTTTTTAACCATCCCTTCTCTTTTAGCGTGGCAAAAACATAAAAGCTGAAAAAAACGGCGACGGGGACAATATAATCGCCCTGAAATATATATCCCCATCCCAGCGCCGTCAGCACCGATAGCGCAGATAACCAGGTCAGACGATGGCGTAATACGCGATTAACCAGCGCAAACGCCAGCGCGGATGAAAACAAATAAACAAAAAACATTCCTGAGCTGTACATCATTCGGCCTCAGAACTTTTGATATTCAAAATGCAGCTGCATACTCATGCTGTCATCGACAGAGGTCCACGCGACGATGGTGATCGCCAGCAGGAGATAAAGGAAAAAAAGACGGATCGCGATTTTCATCATTTAAAACTCTGTGCAATAAAGCGAATCATAGGAACCCAGGCCAGTTCGGAAGGGTGTAAACGATCCCAGTTCCAGCCATTCTGATAAGGCATGGCGTACATATCTAAATAAGGGATCTGGTTTTTTTCCAGAATGGTTTTTATTTGTTTATCAACCGGACGGAAGGTATCGGTATTGTAAAGCGCCCAGGGGTTAACCGGGTCGACGATAGCAATCACCTGCACGTGACGTTCTTTCAACAGCTGAACGGTTTTACTGAAAGCGGCGATTTGCGCAGGCACAACCGGCGTGTCGTCCCACTGCTGCGGCTTACCGTCCTCGTCGTAAATCGTTTTGTCCATCCACAGCGTAGCCGCGCTCTGCTGGCGTTTTTTATTTAACTCGCGCGCATTCGCCAGCTCTTTATCCCAGTCGGGGGCAATGTGGGTTGTTGGCTGCTGCGGCCAGGGCTGTACCGTCTGGGGCGTGATGTTGAGCAGCGCCAGCCAGTCGTTTTTTATCAGGGTGCAGACGTTGGCAAACTGGAAGCTCAGCTCGTCCCACATCAGATCGGGTTGCCAGCCAAAGACGCGCATTTGGCCAAAGGTTAAATGGCTTATTTCTTTGCTATCAATATGCTTTAAATAATTAACCAGCAGCGGGCGTGCCTGCGGATCCTTCATCAGCGGATTAAAAATAGAGCCGGGGAAATTATCGGCATAGATAGCCGGTGGCAGCCCTTTTGAGTAAAAGCTGTCAGGTGCCAGAAGCAAAACAACTTTACTGTTTGCGTTAAGGCTATTTTTAAAACGTGAGAACAGTAAAAATTGCGTTTCATCATCGACGAACGCATCGCCATACGCCACGACGGGTTTGTGCAATTGCTTATTAAAGTAATTATATACAGCGTAATGTTCATCTTCTGAGGTGGCAACCTCAGACGCGCCAATGAAGAAAATAGCATTCCCTTCTAAGGCATGGGAAATAGTCGCAATTTTTTCCGCTTGTTCTTTAGGCGTGCCCGCCATTGATTTAATCAGCGGCTGGAAGGTGAGGGGCGGATTGAAGCTCGTCACCAGCGGGTGAACACAGAGGAACAAAATGGCCAGGGTCGCCATCAGGATATGTAAGCAAAGCGTATTTTTGATTTTCATCATCAACCAGTAACACTGCATGGCAGTAATTTCTAAATCTGTGGGTACGCAGATTTATAACAATTACACAACAAATGACCGTTTATTTTTGTGGCATTCTATACCAGAGCGATTTAAAAGGATGAGCGTTGCTGTGTAACGGTATGTACAAGGGGGCTGTGACCGATGCGCGGCAAGCGTCTGGGTGATTTTTGCGCAGTCAAACGCCGGTGGGTAAAAATAGAAAAATTCCTGCTTTACAAGGTGCTAATAGATGTTTATAGTGCGCCTCACTTTGGAAGCGTGGCCGAGCGGTTGAAGGCACCGGTCTTGAAAACCGGCGACCCGAAAGGGTTCTAGAGTTCGAATCTCTACGCTTCCGCCAAATTCGAAACCCTGCGATAGCAATATCGCAGGGTTTTTTCGTTTTACAGGGCAATCACCAGCTCCCCGGAATGGCTCCGCGAACAGCACAGCGCGACCTGCTGGTCCGTCCCGCCTTTTTCCGCCTCCGACTGCACGCTATCCCGATGATCCACCACGCCGTCAATCACCGGCGTCAGGCACGCCCCGCAAATCCCCATTTCGCATGACAGCGGCACGTCTACGCCGTTTTCCTGTAATACCTGAGCGATGGTCTTATCCGCGGGCACCGGCCAGCGCTCCCCGGTCGAGGCGAGTTTGACCGTAAAGATCTCGCCCGCGTCACCGCGTGCGGCAGGGGTCGCGGGCTGAAACGCCTCGCTGTGAAGATGGCCATCATCCCATCCCCTTGCCGTCGCCACGTCTCGCACTTTTTCCATAAACCCTGCCGGGCCGCAGATCCAGGCGTGAAGCCCCGCCTCAGCCGCCGGGAGATGTTCTGCCAGCGCCGTGCGCGGTCTGGCGGTATGAATGTGGCACTCACCGAACCGGGAGAGTTCGCGCGCAAACGCCGCGCTTTCGCGGCGTTTGACGTAATAGTGCAGCGTAAACGGCGTTCCGGCCGCCTTCAGCTGCAGGGCCATCGCATACAGCGGCGTAATGCCAATGCCCGCCGCCAGCAGCAACACCCGCTCAGCCTGATGCAGCGGAAACAGATTGCGCGGGGCAGAGATCGCTAATTTCTGCCCGGGTCGCAGCGTCTCGTGAACGTAGCGCGATCCGCCGCGCGAGGCGGTTTCCCGCCCCACGCAGATAAGATAGCTCTCGTCCTGACATGCCCCGGTCAGGGAATACTGGCGCACCACGCCGCAGGGCAGGTGGACGTCAATATGCGCGCCGGGCTGCCACGGCGGCAGCGCTTCGCCCTCTTCAGCCACCAGCCTGACGGCGAGGCTTTTGTCGCCCTCGCGCCACAGCCCGTCAACAATTACGCTCAGCATATCGGCCTCCGTCATACCAGGAAAAATTCGCCAAAGCCCATTTTTTTCAGTCCCCGACGGTAGGCAATTGAGCTTTTATCGGCGGGAATATGGGCTTCCAGCGTCAGATCCAGCGGCAGGCTTTCCGGGCGCTGGGTTTCCACCATCAGGCGATCTTCTTCGAAGATGCGCAGGTTAAAGGCATGCACGTCCTCCACCGGAATATGCAGGTCAAGGTTGCGCGCAATAGGGGCGAACATGCGGGTCACGCGCGATGACACCGGCGACGCGGCGTTCATGATGACCAGCCTCGACTCTCCCGGAAAATGAATCGTCAGGGTGGCGGTAAACGGCAGATGCATTTCAAAATGGCGCAGCCACTGGAACCCTTCTGGCGCCTGCACGGGTGAACCGGCGGAATAGTTGCTCACGGAGCTCCAGTAATCGGCAACAAAGCCAAATTCGGTCTCCTGCGGCTGATAGGCGGGCACAAGCTGATTATTGGGATCGGCAAAGGTATCGGTGTGGATCCACGCAAAGTGCGCCACGTCCAGAAACCCCTCCACCTGTCGTCCGGCGAAACCGTTCACCTCAAACGCCGGGCAGTTGATCTGCTGAAATCCGTCGTCGTCCCAGTGCGGCATGGTGGGCAGCGGCGCGGGATTTTCCGGGTCAAACGCCAGGCAGGTCCAGATCAGGCCGAAGCGCTCCTCCACGGCGTAGTTAATCAGGTTCAGCTTCGCCGGAACGGGCTGGTCGGGGCTGGACGGAATACGGTTGCAGCGCCCGTCCTCCCCGAAGCGGAGGCCGTGGTAGGGGCAGATAATCCCGTGCTCGTCGTGAAAGCCGAGCGTCAGCGGCACGCCGCGGTGCGGGCAGACGTCACGGGCGACCACGACCTGGTCGTTAATCCGGTAAATCACCAGCTGTTCATCCAGCAGGGTCGCCTTGAGCGGTGCCGGGCCGACGTCGCAGGCGCGCGCGACCGGGTGCCAGCATTTCGCCAGGCGCAGCCAGTCCTCTGGCTCAAACGTGCAGTGGGCGGGTGGAGTCGGTTCTCTTTTCATCGTTGTCCCTCTTGCCTTCAGCCTAACGGGCCGCCCTGAATGGTCTCGCACAGACCGTTGATGATGCGCTCGCCGGTTTCCTCTTTGAGCTCCTGGTACCAGGCCTGCGTCAACGCCATGTCTTTCCCGTGGGTGACGTCGCAGCGTTTACGCGCCTTCAGCACCAGGTCGCGCACCCGGTCGCAGCGCAGCGCTTCGTACTGCCGCAGCGCCAGCGTAATGCTGTGGTTTTCACGCAGGCACTCCCCCAGCACGACGGCGTCTTCCATCGCCGCACAGCCGCCCTGGCCGATATCCGGCGTGGTGCTGTGCGCGGCGTCGCCGAGCAGCGCGACGTTGCCGCGCACCAGGCTGTCGAACGGCTCAATGTCGTGGATTTCAATGCGGTTGGTGGTTTCAGGATCCAGCGCCGCGATAAGCTTCTGCACCGGCGGCGCCCAGCCGCGGAAGTAGCCCGAGAGATCGGCGCGCAGGGTGGTGCGATCCTCCGCCAGGCCTGCGGGCAGCGGCACGTCAAAAAAGAAGTAGAAACGACCGCCGGAGACGGGCATCAGCGACACGCGTTTGCCTTCGCCAACGAAGGTGGTCCACTGGTGCGCCGGGGCGATCTCTTCGTCAATCTTCACCAGCCCGTTCCAGTTCACGTACCCGGCGTAGCGGCGCTCCGGGGTGTATCCCAGCACATACGGGCGAACTGCCGAGTGGCTGCCGTCGGCGGCAATCAGAAAATCGCCGGATGCCGTGGTGCCGTCGGTAAAGGTCACGCTCACGCCCGCGTCGTCTTCGCTTACGCGTTCGACGCGCTTGCCGAACTGCACCCTGTCGCGCCCCCAGAAGTCCAGCATTTCGCGCTGAAGTTCAGCGCGCGAGACGGGGCAGGGACGCCCGCCGGTACGCTCAACCAGCGGGGCAAGGCTGAAGCGGGTCAGGGTCTCGCCGCGCCGGTAATCCTTGTAGGCCATAAAACGCATCGGCCCGCCGTAGGTCTCGATGATGTCGCCCATGCCGAGGTGCTGCATGCATTTCACGCCGTTAGGCCAGATGGAAATGGCCGCCCCGACGGGCCGGATCTCTTTGACGGCTTCAAACACGGTACAGTCGATGCCCGCTTTCTTCAGCGCGACGGCGGCGCTCAGGCCGCCAATACCCGCGCCAATGACGATTGCTCTCATGCTTCTCTCCTTTTGCAGGGTGTAACGGTATTCAGCAATTTGCGTACCAGGCTGCAGAGTGGCGAAAACGGCGTTGTGAGGGTGACGTTTGCACTGCTAAGGTGCGCAAACGCGGTGAACGTGCCTTTTTTTGAATCAAAAATTTCCAGTTGAGCTATACGGAATCGACTGTTTCACGCCCGCGCTCAGAGTGGCGTGGTTTGTGCAACAACCAGGAAGAAGACAATAAAGGAGACACTATGATCGCACTGCACGACTTCAATCATCTTCCCCACGAAAAGGCCTTAGCGCTGATTCATCCCTGCGTGGCGCTCCCTGAGTGGGCCGATGCGCTGGCTCTGGGGCGGCCCTACGCCAGCCGGGACGAATTGTTCAGTACGGCAAACGCGCTGACGCAAGACTGGGACGAAGCGGCGCTGGCGCAGGCCCTGAGCGCCCATCCGCGCATCGGGGAAAAACCCGCAGGTTCACAGGCGGAGGCGGCGCTGTCGCGCCAGGAGCAGGGCGCGGTGAACGATCGCGATGCTGCCCTTGCCCAGGCGCTGCGCGAGGGCAATGCCCGCTACGAGGCCCGCTTCGGACGCGTGTTTCTGATCCGCGCGAAGGGCCGCAGCGGCGAGGAGATTTTACAGGCGCTGCACGCGCGGCTGGAGAACAGCGACGCGCAGGAAGTCCGTGCCGCGCTGGAACAGCTGCGGGAAATTACGCTGCTACGGCTGGAAGGAGTCATTAGCGAATGAGCACACTCAGCACCCATATTCTGGATATCTCGACGGGCAAACCCGCAGCGGGCGTGACGGTTCATCTCGAACGGGAGGGCGAAATCATGGCGACGGGCGTGACCAACGCAAATGGTCGCATCACCGAATTTGTCCCTTTCCTGCCGAAAGGCCGCTATCGGCTGGTGGCGGAGATCGGCGCGTGGTTTAGCGAAACCGGTCGCGACACGCTCTACCCCTGTGCGCAGATTGATTTTGTGACGGGAGAAGCAGCAGGCGAGCACTTCCACCTGCCGTTTGTGATTGCGCCCGGCGGGTGGTCAACCTACCGGGGCAGTTGACCATACCCGCTCGCCGTTGACCCAGGTCTCGCTGATGTTGCGCTCGTCGCCCAGGGTCATCAGCACGAAAAGCTGCTCGTAGATATCCTGACAGCGGCGATTGCGCAGGCGCTGCAGCGGCGTCACGTCAGGGTCGATCACCACGAAATCCGCCTCTTTGCCGGGCGCGAAGTTGCCAATCTTATCGTCGAGCCTGAGGGTGTGCGCGCCGCCCAGCGTGGCGTGGTAAAACGCCTCGCTGGCGCGCAGGCGGTAGCTCTGAAGCTGGCCGACCTTGTAGGCTTCCCCCAGGGTGCGCAGCATGCTGAAGGTGGTGCCCGCACCGACGTCGGTGCCGATGCCCATCCGCACCCTGTGCTGCCAGCAGGCGGGCAGGCGAAACAGCCCGCTGCCGAGAAACAGGTTTGAGGTGGGGCAAAACGCCACCGCCGAGCCGGTGTCGTGCAGGCACTGCCACTCGCTGTGGTGAAGATGAATCGCGTGGGCAAACACGCTGCGCTCGCCGGTCAGGCCGTAGTGGTGATACACGTCCAGATAGCGCTCGTGCTCCGGCCAGAGGTCGCTCACCCAGGCCACTTCGTTGGGGTTTTCGCTCAGGTGGGTCTGCATCCAGGTATCCGGGAACTCCTCTCTGAGCAGGCTGACCGCGGCAAGCAGCTCGGGGGATGAGGTCGGGGCAAAGCGCGGGGTAATGGCATAGCCCAGCCGTCCCCGGTGGTGCCAGCGCTGGATCAGCGCCCGCGTCTGCCGGTAGCTCTGCTTCGCGTCTTCGCTCAGGTAGTCCGGCGCGTGTCTGTCCATCATCACCTTTCCGGCGATAAGGCGCATGTTCAGGCGCAGGGCTTCGGTAAACAGCGCCTCGACCGATTCCGGATGCAGCGTGCAAAACACCAGCGCGGTGGTGGTGCCGTTGCTCACCAGCTGGTGAATGAAAAATTCGGCGATCTCTTTCGCGTAGGCTTCATCGGCAAACTGGCTCTCCACCGGGAAGGTGTAGGTGGTCAGCCACTCCAGCAGCTGTTCGCCAAAGGCGCCGATCATCTCCGTTTGCGGATAATGGACGTGGGTGTCGACAAAACCGGGCAGCAGCAGCCTGCCGCGCAGGTCGGTGTAGCCCTTGTGGGGGTCAAGATACTGCTCGCCCTCCTGCCACGGCATGTGCGCCAGAATTTTCCCGCTCTGTATAAACAGCAGCCCGTCCTCAAGGTAGCGCGCGTGTTGGGCAATCGCGTCTGCGCTGTCGCAGACCTGGGCAATATCAAAAAATGCGCCGCGGATCGCTGTCTGGTAATCCATCATGGTTCCTGCCTTAGTGTTTGCGTAGCGGGGTGATAAGGCGCAGCAAGAACGGTGCCAGAATGAACGGGCCGCAGACGCGCTGCGGCCGGAAGGAGAGGGTTACTCTTTTTGCGTCGCCACGCGGGAGCTGAACGACGTCGCGCCCGCCGTCTCGCGGTCTTCCCGCGCCAGCCAGCGGTAGGTCACGCCGCCGAGGAAGACGCCGATAAACCAGCTGAAGTTCGCCACTTCATGCAGGGCCGGGATAAAGCTAATCACCAGGCCTACGGCAACGGACGGGATCAGCGCGCCAATGGCTTTCGGGTTGAAGCCGTTGCGGTACCAGTATTTGCCCTTTGGCGTGTCGTCGAACAGATCGTCGACCGACACCTTGCCGCGCTTAATCAGGTAGAAGTCGGCAATCAGAATGCCGAACAGCGGGCCGATGAACGCCCCGAGCACGTCCAGGGTGTAGTGGATAAGCTCCGGCGAGTTGAACAGGTTCCACGGGGTGAGCAGGATCGAGCCGACGGCGGCAATCATGCCCCCGGTGCGGAAGCTGATTTTCTGCGGCGAGCAGTTAGAGAAATCAAACGCCGGGGAGACAAAGTTCGCGACGATGTTGATCCCGATGGTGGCGGTGATCATCGTCAGCAGGCCAATCGCCACGGCCAGATCGTTGCCCACGCGGCTGACGGTTTCGATCGGGTCGGTGATCATGCGGCCAAACAGCGACTGGGTGCCGGAGACAATCACCACGGTGACGATGGAGAACAGCAGGAAGTTAAACGGCAGGCCCCAGCGGTTGCCGCGGCGGATCTCGCCCATGCTTTTGCCGTAGCGGGAGAAGTCACCGAAGTTGAGCAGCGGGCCGGAGAAGTAAGACACCACCAGCGCGGTCGCGGTGATCATCTGCCAGGTCTGCTCGCCCGCGCTCAGGGATTTGCTGGCGAGAGTGAAGGAAATGCCGTTAAAACCGGTCTTGTATACAATCCAGCCTGCGAGGGCCAGCATGACCACGTAGACCGCCGGACCGGCGATATCAATAAAGCGCTTGATGGCGCTCATGCCGTGCCAGAAAACCATCGCCTGCAGTACCCACATAATGGCAAAGCAGATCCAGCCGAGATGCGACAGGCCCAGGAACGCGCCTGTTGTAAGCGAAGAGAGCGACGGCCAGAACTTCAGCGCCACCAGCATCAGGGCGTTGGCGGCCAGGTAGGTCTGAATACCGTACCACGCGAAGGCAATCAGCCCGCGGATCACCGCCGGAATATTGGCCCCGAAGACGCCAAACGCCTGACGGCTGATCACCGCGTAGGGCACGCCCGCCATCTGGCTCGGTTTGGCCACCAGGTTGGCGCACAATTGCACGATACAAATCCCCACCAGCAGGCAGAGCAGCACCTGCCAGCTTGCCAGCCCGAGCGTAAAAAAGCTCGCGGCGACAACATAACCCCCCATGCTGTGAACGTCCGACATCCAGAACGAAAAGATGTTGTACCAGCTCCAGTTCTGGTCACGCGTCGGTGCCAGATCCTCATTGCAAAGACGTGGGCTGTAAACCGCACCGGAATCAGCGGCCGTACCCTGCTGCGCGTTTTGACTGTTTGGCATGAAACCTGCTCCTGTGAATGAAAACCCGTTGAGTGGGAGTACAGACGGTGTTGCAGGATCCAGGCCAAAATAATAAATCTTGTATGCAATATTTTATTTTTATGTATACGATTCGATAACGAAGAGTAAAAGACGGAGTGGTGAATGAACAACATAAACGCCCTGCAGACCGCGCCAGACCTGCATGACAAAGATGAATCGATCTTTCAGGCGCTGATGACCGCGATTGTCGAACATCAGCTGCTGCCGGGCAGCAAACTGCCGGAAGAGGCGCTGGCCGAGGTGTTTGGCGTAAGCCGCACGGGTATCCGCAAGGTGCTTCAACGACTCGCGGCTGTGCAAATGGTCACCTTAACGCCCAAGCGTGGTGCACACGTTGCCAGCCCGACGGTGGAAGAGGCGCAGCACATCTTCCGCACCCGCGCCCTGCTGGAGGTCGCCAACCTGCCGGACGTGCTGGCCCGCTGCCAGCCGCCGCACCTTGCCGCGCTGGAGGCCATCATTCGCCAGGAGCAGCAGGCGCACGAGGCGTACGACGGCCCGGCGGCAATTCGCCACTCCGCCAATTTCCACATCCAGCTCCAGGCCATCTCCGGCAACCAGGTGCTGACGGAGATGGTGACCGGCCTGAGCCAGCGCTCCTCGCTGGTGATTGCCACCTGGGGCGCGCCGTGGCGTCAGGGGTGTCGCTGCAACGATCACGAACAGCTGGTGGATCTGCTGCGCCAGAAGGCGCTCCAGCCGCTCAGCGATGCCTTAATGCACCATTTTGAACATATCGTCGCTAGCCTCTGCTTCGAGCGGGCGGGCGAGTGCCTGCCTGATTTTGCCCGGCTGTTTGCCGGCCACAAGGAGTCGTAATGTCCTCTGTCTGTATACAAGTGATTAACCCCAACACCAGCCTCGCGATGACGGAAACCATCGGCGCGGCGGCCCGCGCGGTGGCGGCGCCGGGTACGGAGATCCTCGCGGTCTGCCCGAGCGCGGGCGTGCCGTCTATCGAGGGACACTTTGATGAAGCCATCGCCGCCGTGGGGGTTCTCGAACAGGTCAAGCTCGGCAGAGAGCAGGGCGTGGACGGTCACGTCATCGCCTGCTTTGGCGATCCGGGCCTGCTGGCGGCGCGCGAGCTTGCGCAGGGGCCGGTGGTGGGCATTGCGGAAGCCGCCATGCATATGGCGACGCTGGTGGCGACGCGCTTTTCGGTGGTGACCACGCTGCCGCGCACGTTGATTATTGCCCGTCATCTGCTGCACCAGTATGGCTTTCACGATCGCTGCGCGGCGCTGCACGCTATCGATCTCCCGGTGCTGGCGCTGGAAGACGGCAGCGGTCTGGCGCAGGAGAAGGTGCGCGCGCGCTGTATACAGGCGCTGAAGGAGGATGGCTGCGGCGCCATCGTGCTCGGCTGCGGCGGCATGGCGACCCTGGCGCAGGAGCTGACCCGCGAGCTGCGCGTGCCGGTCATCGACGGCGTCAGCGCGGCGGTGAAGATGGTGGAATCGCTGGTGGCGCTGGGGCTATCGACCAGCAAGCACGGGGATCTGGCCTTCCCGGAGAAAAAAGCGTTAAGCGGACATTTTCAGGCACTGAATCCATTTTAATTTTTGGGGGTGGCAATGGGGCTTTTTGAACAGAATTACCCGCGGGATCTGCGCGGCTACGCGGGCAACCCGCCGCACGCGCGGTGGCCGAATCAGGCGCGCGTCGCCGTGCAGTTTGTGCTCAACTATGAGGAAGGGGCGGAAAACCACGTTCTGCACGGCGATGCCGGATCCGAGCAGTTCCTGTCGGACATCATCGGCGCGGCCAGCTATCCGGATAAACACATGTCGATGGACTCCCTCTACGAATACGGCAGCCGCGCCGGGTTCTGGCGGATCCACGGTGAATTTCAAAAGCGCGGCCTGCCGCTGACGGTCTTTGGCGTGGCGATGGCGCTGGCGCGTCACCCGGAGATCGTCGAGGCAATCAGGGCGGCGGATTACGACGTGGTGAGCCACGGCTGGCGCTGGATCCACTATCAGCACATGGATATCCAACAGGAGCGCGAACACCTGCACAAGGCGGTGCAGGTGCTGACCGACCTGTTCGGCAAGCCGCCGACGGGCTGGTACACCGGGCGCGACAGCCCCAACACCCGCCAGCTGGTGGTGGAGCACGGCGGCTTCGACTACGACAGCGACTACTACGGCGACGATCTGCCCTTCTGGACGGAAGTGGCCTGCGGCGACGGCTCCCGTAAACCGCACCTGATCGTGCCGTATACGCTGGATGCGAACGACATGCGCTTCGCGACCGCGCAGGGGTTTAACACCGCCGAGCAGTTTTATACCTATCTGAAAGACAGTTTTGACGTGCTGTACGAAGAGGGGGAAAGCGCGCCGAAGATGATGTCCATCGGCATGCACTGCCGCCTGCTGGGTCGGCCGGGGCGTTTTCGCGCGCTGCAGCGGTTCCTGGATTATATTCAGCAGCACGACCGGGTGTGGGTCTGTACCCGCCAGCAGATTGCGGACCACTGGCGGGAGGTGCATCCGTTTCAGAAGTAAGTGTGCCGTATTTAGCCGGGTGGCGGCTGCGCCTTACCCGGCCTACGACTACGACATCAAACTCACCTGTGCCGCCACGATCCGCCACCCGTAGGCAAACCGCACCCACGTCTGCTGCTGGCGGCCAGTGCGTTCCGTGCCCTCCCGGGTAAACTCGGTGCTGCACACGGCATAATCCTCCCCGAAGGTGGTGATGACGGTGTGGCGCAACGTCCGCTGTAACCCGGCTGACGGGCGCGCCGCGCGAAAGGCGCGGATTTCATCAATCCCGTACAGGTTTTCACCCGCCCCCAGACGCACCGTGTTTTTGTCGTGCCAGAACAGCTCGTCCAGCACCGCAACGTTGTTGCTGACCAGCGCGTCTTCATAGCGGTAAAACGCGGCGGTCACCTCGGCAACCACCCACGGCAGGTTAATGTCATCGTGATTCATCATGCGGCCACCTCCGCCGGACGGGCATCGGTGATGCCACTCTCCTCCAGCACGCGCGCGACGCGAAGGCAGGCCTGCTCGTTAAACGGCGCGGCAATCAGCTGCAGGCCAATCGGCGCACCCTGGGCGGTGCGCAGCGGAACGGTGGTCACGGGCAGGCCCAGAAATGAAATCGGCTGGGTCAGCATCCCCATGCTGGCGCGAATGGGGAGCGGCAGGCCGTTAATCTCCATGGTCTGCTCACCCGCGAGCGTCGCGCTGCGCGGCGTTGCCGGGGCGATCAGCACGTCGGCCTGCGCGAACAGGGTTTTAAACGCCTGCCGGGCGTGCGCGCGAAACCGCTGGGCCTGAATGTACCAGGCTGAGGGGATCATCGCCCCGGCAAGCAGGCGTTCGCGGGAATGCGGTTCAAAACGCTCGGGCTCGCGGCGAAGCGCGGGCAGGTACTGATTTCCCCCTTCGGAGGCGCTGATGATAAACGCCGCGGAGCGCGCCAGCTCGGCGTCCGGGAACTGCAGCTCATCCTGCACGTCGAGCGCCTTCGCCACCCGCGCCACGGCGTCTCTGGCATCCGCATCGCACCAGGTGGTGAAGTAGCCGCCGAGCACCGCGCAGCGCAGGCCGTCAAGCCCGCGATCGAGCAGGGGACGCGTCTGCTCGCGCGTGCTCTCCGCCTGAAAACCGTCGCTGCCGTCCCGCCCCTGCAACGCGTCGTACACGGACGCCAGGTCGCACACGCGGCGGGCAAAGGGGCCGATATGATCGAGGCTCGCGACAAACGGATGGCTGCCGGATCGCGACAGGCGGCCAAATGTGGGCTTCAGACCATAGATGCCGCACAGGGAGGCCGGAACGCGAATCGAGCCGTTGGTGTCGGTGCCGAGCGAAAAGTGCACCAGCCCGGCGGCCACGGCGGCGGCCGAGCCGCCGGACGACCCGCCCGCAATACGCGCCAGATCGTGCGGATTACGCGTGGTGCCGTAGTGGCTGTTTTCGGTTGTGAAGCCGTAGGCGTAGGCGTCCATATTCACCATCCCGGTCAGCAGCCCGCCCGCGCTGCGCAGCTGGCGCACCGCGAAGCTGTCAGCGGCCGCGGCAGGGCGCTGGCTGAACAGCTCTGCCCCTGCGAGAGTGGTGTGGCCGGCAACGTCGAACAGGTTTTTTACCGCGTAGGGCACGCCCGCCAGCGGGGGCAGGGGGCGCTTTTCGCGGCGCAGGGTGTCGATGCTCTCGGCCTCGGCGAGCATGCGCGCTTCCGTCACGGCGGTCCAGGCGCCGATCTGCGGGTTCACGCGCGCAATCGCCTCCAGCGTCTGGCGGGCAATCTCGCGAGCGCTCAGCTCGCCCGCGCTCAGCGCATGCTGGATCGCGCTGATACTCATCTCGTGTAGCCTCATGCTTTATACACTCCTGCGATCTCCAGACGGTCGTCGAGCGGCAGCGCCATCAGCGGGGCGGCCAGGGTGGCAATGCGGCTGAACTGCAATTGCAGCTCGGCGCGGCGGACATCGTCCAGCTCTACGCCGAGAACGGACTCCATTTGCGCAAGATACGCCTGCCAGTCGGGTTGTGGTGTCGTCATTGTTTTCTCCTCAGAATCCGGCGGCCGCGCCGTTGCTGCGCGGGTCAAATGCCCCTTCGAACAGCCCGTTGGGGTGGCGAACAATCGCGCCCGCGTGGCCCATTGCTTCGCTGAAGTCAGGGAATATTTCCACCTCATGTCCCCGCGCGCGGAGCTGCGAGACCGTCTCAGCGCTAAAGCGTCCTTCAAGCTTTAACGTGTCCGAGGTTTGTCCCCAGGTACGGCCCAGCAGCCAGCGCGGGCGGGAAATGCTTTCCTGTAAAGGCACGCCCTGAATCGCGTAGCGGGTAAAGAGCGCGGCCTGGGTTTGCGGCTGGCCGTCGCCGCCCATGGAGCCGTAGACCATTACGCGCCCGTCCTTAAGACGCGCCGCCGCCGGGTTCAGGGTATGGAAGGGCTGCTTGCCCGGCGCGAGGGCCAGAAGATGATTCGGATCGAGGCTGAACGATGCGCCCCGGTTCTGCCAGACGATGCCGGTGTCGGGCAGCACCACGCCGCTGCCGAACTCGTGATAGATACTCTGGATAAACGACACGGCGAGCCCGCTGTTATCCATTACCCCCATCCACACCGTATCGCCGGGGCCTTTTCCG
Organism: Enterobacter sp. WP_7_1; assembly: GCF_003688535.1. Taxonomy (NCBI): domain Bacteria; kingdom Pseudomonadati; phylum Pseudomonadota; class Gammaproteobacteria; order Enterobacterales; family Enterobacteriaceae; genus Enterobacter; species Enterobacter sp. WP_7_1. The sequence goes on from NZ_REFK01000001.1 coordinate 776,187, forward strand.
ATTCCCCACGGCGCGGCGCGGCCGTCGTCAACCCTGTCGGCAAGCGCCTGAAGGGATGCGGGGTCCAGCAGGCTCTGGATATCGGTTTTCAGCTCGCGCGGGTCGGTGATGTGGGCATCGCGCAGGCCAAAGGCCAGCTTGGTGGCTTCAACGATGCGGTGAAGGGTGTCGGCGTCGTCGGCCTCCGCCATATTCAGGCGGTCGGTGATGCCGAGTATCGCCAGCGAGACCAGCCCCTGCGTCGGCGGGGCGTGGTTAAAGATCTCCCCCTGCTGATGCTGCAGCCTCAGCGGCGCGGTGCGCCGGGCAGCGTGGGCGTGTAAATCGGCCAGCGTCACGGGCAGGCCCAGCGTCTCCATGCCGTGCGCCAGCACGTCCGCCAGCGGGCCGCGGTAAAAGCTGTCCAGACCGTCCTCCGCCAGGCGCGTCAGGGTCGTGGCCATGGCGGGCTGGTAAAAGCGGCTGCCGACCTGCGGCGGCTTACCGTCCACCAGCCAGGTTTCCGCGAAGCCGGGGACGTCCTTCAGCTCGTCGAATTTGCTGGCCGTGGCGTGGGCCTGAGAGGCCGTGACCGGCGTGCCGTTCTGCGCATACTCAATGGCGTCGGCCAGCAGACGAGCCAGCGGCAGCGCCTTGCCGGTCATCTCGCGCGAGACCTTCAGCGCCTCGTCCCAGCCGCTCACCGTGCCGGCGACGGTCAGCGCCGCGCGGGGGCCGCGGTGGGGAATATGCGCCAGCCCGTCGTAGGCGGCGAGCGTTGCGCGCGATCCCGCCGCGCCGCTGGCATCAATGGCGACAGGTTCGCCTTCCGGCGGCACGATAAGCCAGAAGCCATCGCCGCCCAGGCCGTTCATGTGCGGATAAACCACGGCAATGGTGGCCGCCGCGGCGACCATTGCCTCTATCGCGCTGCCGCCTTCGCGCAGCACCGCCAGCGCGCTCTGGCTGGCAAGATGGTGGGGCGCAACGGCCATGCCGTGCGTGGAGACATTACTTTGCATAAAGCGTCCTCGTAACCCTGAAAGTCACAAGGTGCTGCAAAAGCTGTTCCAGTTCTGAAAGAAAAGTTTCAGTAAACTGGCACGTATAATGAAAGGTAGAATGAAAGGCAAAATGTGATGAAACAAAAGTTACAGAGGCGCTATGGAACAACTGGATGAACGTCTGAAAGCACAGTACCCGTCGCTGTCGCCGCAGGAGCAGCGGGTGGCGGATTTTATTTTCGATCATTTTGACGATCTGATTAGCTACAACAGCGCCGAGCTGGCGCAGCTGAGTGGGGTGTCGAAAGCCACGGTCAGCCGTCTGTTTAAGCGTCTGGGCTATGAGAAATATAAAGACATGCGCGACGAGCTGCGCACCCTGCGCCAGAGCGGGATGCCGCTCACCGATAACCGCGACGCGGTGCAGGGCAATACGCTGCTGGCGCGCCACTATAAGCAGGAGATGGCGAACCTGACCCAGTGGGTTAATGCCCTCGACGCGCAGCAGTTTGCCGACGCGATGGCCTGCATGGTGAAGGCGCGGCGCATCGTCATTATCGGCATGCGTAACGCCTATCCGGCGGCGCTGCACCTGCGCCAGCAGCTGCTGCAGGCGCGCGGTCAGGTGCTGGTCCTGCCGCAGCCGGGGCAGAGCCTGAGCGAAGAGCTGGTGGATTTAACGTCGGACGATCTGGTGGTCATGATGGCCTTTCGCCGCCGCCCGCGCATTATCCGCCCGCTGATGCAGCAGCTTCAGAGCAGCGGTATTCCTGTGCTGCTGATGTGCGAGCCGCAGGCGCACAGCCTGTTTCCGCTGGCGAGCTGGCAGCTCTGCGCCCCGCTTGACAGCGTCTCCGCGTATGACAGCTATTCCTCGGTCAACAGTCTGATTAACCTGCTGGCTAACGCCTTCCTGCATGAAATTCTCGATAAAGGCCGTCCGCGCATTCACGAGATTGCCTCCCTCTACCAGCAGCTGGATGAACTCGAACAGCGATAATGGGGCATCAGGCTGGTGCTTTGCATTAAAATGGTGCGTCTGACGGGTCGGGAAAACATACGTTTTTTCGATCCGTCCGCGTTTTATCGGGCTTCGAAAGAATATTCCCCGCTTCGCCCTATCTGGCACATTAGTTGCAAAATCACATTCAAAGAATCTTTTGTTTCATGTTAACGTTACGGGGAAGCACCATGAAAAAATTGTTGATTGCACTGGCCGGGGCCGCATGCCTCTTCACACAGCTGCCGGCAAAGGCTGACCAGCTTCAGGATATCGAGAAGCGCGGCACCATTCGCATTGCCGTTCCGCAGGACTTCCCGCCGTTTGGCTCGGTGGGGACCGACCTGCAGCCGCAGGGCTATGACATCGACATGGCGCGCTATCTGGCCAAACAGATGAAGCTCAAGCTGCAGCTGGTGCCGGTGACCAGCGCCAACCGCGTGCCGTACCTGCAAACCGATAAGGTGGATCTGGTCATTTCCAGCCTCGGTAAAAACCCGGAGCGCGAGAAGGTGATCGACTTCAGCCGCGCCTACGCGCCGTTCTTCCTCGGCGTGTTTGGTCCGAAAGGGGCCGAGCTGAAGGACGCCGCCGCGCTGAGCGGAAAAACCATCGGCGTGACGCGCGGGGCGGTGGAGGACATGGTGCTGACCGGCCTGGCGCCGAAAGACGCGGACGTGAAGCGCTACGAAGACAACAACACCACGCTCTCCGCCTACCTCTCCGGACAGGTGCAGTACGTGGCAACCGGCAACCTCGTGGTGGCGGCTATTTCGCGCCAGAACGCGGATAAAGCCCCGGTGCCGAGCTTTATGCTGAAAGATTCGCCGTGCTTTATTGGCCTGAAGAAAAACGAACCGGCCCTGAAGGCAAAAGTGGATGCGCTGATTGAGCAGGGCATCAAGGACGGCACGCTGAACGGCCTGTCCGAGCAATGGCTGAAGGCTCCGCTGCCGGCAAACCTTGGCGCCTGAGCCGATGACGGAGCAACTTCATTTCTCCGCGCTCTGGCCGCACTGGCCGGAGCTGCTGGCGGGGCTGTGGGTCACCGTTCAGCTGACGGTGATGGCGACCGTCGGCGGGCTGGCGATAGGTATTTTCGGGGCGGCGATCCGCAGCGGACGCACCACCTGGTTCAGCCGGATCTGGGGCGCGTACGTGGAAATTATCCGCAACACGCCGTTTGTGGTGCAGCTGTTTTTCATCGTCTTCGGCCTGCCGAATCTCGGGCTGAAGATGACGGCGGGGGAAGCGGCGCTGCTGGCCATGGTGGTGAACCTGGGGGCGTACAGCACCGAAATTATCCGCGCGGGCATACAGGTCACGCCGAAAGGGCAGTGGGAAGCCGGACGCGTGCTGGGGCTGACCCGCCTGCAGACCTTTATTCGCGTGGTGCTGCCGCCCGCGCTGCAGCGCATTTACCCGGCGCTGGTGAGCCAGTGCATTATCGTGATGCTCGGCTCGTCGGTGGTGTCGCAGGTCTCGTATGAAGAGCTGACCTTCGCCGCCAACCTGATCCAGTCCAGAACGTTTCTGAGCTTTGAGGTCTATCTGGTGACAACCGGCATTTACTTAGCGCTGTCGATTACCCTGCGCCAGCTGATGATGGCGGCAGGACGCAAATGGCTGGGGGTGCAGGCATGATGACCACCTTTACCGACTGGGACATTATTCGCAACCTGCTGCTGGCCGGACGCTGGACGGTGCTGCTGTCGCTGGTGGCGTTTGTCGGCGGGGCGGCGGTGACGCTGCCGCTCCTGCTGCTGCGCCTCACGGGCGGTCGCACGGTGAAGCGCATCATCCGCGGCTATATTGAGCTGTTTCAGGGCACGCCGCTGCTGATGCAGCTGTTTCTGGCCTTCTTTGGCGTGGCGCTGTTCGGCATCGACGTCTCGCCGTGGACCGCCGCCTCGCTGGCGTTAACCTTCTACACCAGCGCGTTTCTGCTCGATATCTGGAACGGCAGCATTCGCGCGCTGCCGAAAGGGCAGTGGGAAGCCTCGCGCTGTCTGGGACTGACCTTTGGCCAGACCCTGTTTCGCGTCGTCGCCCCGCAGGCGCTGCGCATCGGCATCGCCCCGACGGTCGGATTTGCCGTGCAGGTGATCAAGGGCACCGCGCTGGCGTCGATCATCGGCTTTATCGAGCTGACCAAGGCCGGGACCATGCTGACCAACGTGACCTATCAGCCGTTTAAGGTCTTTGCGCTGGTGGCGCTCGGCTACTTTATTCTGTGTTATCCGCTGTCGCGCTACAGCCGCTATCTGGAGACGAAATTCAATGCCTCTCATCACCATTAATCAGGTGCAGAAATACTACGGCGATAACCACGTGCTCAAGGGCGTCGATCTGGATATCGACATGGGCCAGGTGATCTCCATTATCGGACGCAGCGGATCGGGCAAAAGCACGCTGCTGCGCTGCATCAACGGACTGGAAGGCTATCAGGACGGCAGCATCAAGCTGGGCGGCATGACCATTACCGACCGGGATTCTCAGGCGCGGGAAATCAGCCGCTCGGTCGGGATGGTGTTCCAGAGCTTTAACCTGTTCCCGCACATGACGGCGCTGGAAAATGTGATGCTCGCCCCGCGTCGGGTGCTGAAGAAAAGCGCCGCCGAATGCCGGGCGCTGGCGCAGCGCATGCTGGAGAAAGTGGGCCTAGGCGATCGTCTGGATTTTTACCCGTCGAGCCTCTCCGGCGGCCAGCAGCAGCGCGTGGCGATTGCCCGGGCGCTGGCGATGTCGCCGAAAGTTTTACTCTGTGACGAGATCACCTCCGCGCTGGACCCGGAGCTGGTGGGCGAAGTGCTCAAGGTGCTGGAGCAGCTGGCGGCCGAGGGGATGACGCTCATACTGGTTACCCATGAAATGAATTTTGCCCGCGAAGTGGGCGACCGCGTGGTGTTTATGCACCAGGGGAAAGTCTGGGAGCAGGGCGACAGCAAAACGCTGTTCGCCAACCCGCAGACCACGGAACTGAAGCAGTTCATCTCCTCCGTGCGCGGCCTCAACTGATAAGGACTTAACAATGGATATCGCACGCTTTCCGCAAATCAACCCGCCCCAGCGCCTGCTGATGGGGCCGGGCCCGATCAACGCCGACCCGCGCGTGCTGCGCGCCATGTCGAGCCAGCTGATCGGCCAGTACGACCCGGCCATGACCCACTACATGAACGAGGTGATGGCGCTCTATCGCGGGGTGTTCCGCACCGAGAACCGCTGGACGATGCTGGTGGACGGCACCTCCCGCGCGGGAATTGAAGCCATTCTGGTCTCCGCCATTCGCCCGGGAGATAAGGTGCTGGTGCCGGTCTTTGGCCGTTTTGGTCACCTGCTGTGCGAAATTGCCCGCCGCTGCCGCGCCGAGGTGCATACCATCGAGGTGCCGTGGGGCGAGGTGTTCACCCCGGACCAGGTAGAGGATGCGATTAAGCGTATTCACCCGCGCCTGCTGCTGACCGTGCAGGGCGACACCTCCACCACCATGCTGCAGCCCCTCGCCGAGCTCGGCGCCATCTGCCGCCGCTACGACGTGCTGTTTTACACCGACGCCACCGCGTCGCTCGGCGGCAACGCGCTGGAGACCGATGCCTGGGGGCTGGACGCCGTCTCGGCCGGGATGCAGAAGTGCCTCGGCGGCCCGTCGGGCACCTCGCCGATCACCCTGAGCGCGCGCATGGAGGAGGCGATCCGCCGCCGCAAATGCGTTGAGGAGGGCATACGCACCGACGCCCACCGCGACGGCGACGAGGAGATGATCTACTCCAACTATTTCGATCTCGGCATGGTGATGGACTACTGGGGGCCGGAGCGGCTGAACCACCATACCGAAGCCACCACCGCGCTGTTTGGCGCCCGCGAATGCGCGCGTCTGATCCTGCAGGAAGGGCTGGATAACGGCATCGCGCGCCATAAGCTGCACGGCGATGCGCTGTTGAAGGGCATTCAGGCGATGGGGCTGGAGACCTTCGGCGACCTGAAGCACAAGATGAACAACGTGCTGGGCGTGGTTATCCCACAGGGCGTCAACGGCGACCAGGTGCGCAAGCTGATGCTGGAGGATTTCGGGATTGAAATCGGCACCTCGTTTGGTCCGCTGCACGGCAAAGTGTGGCGCATTGGCACCATGGGCTACAATGCGCGCAAAGACTGCGTGATGACCACCCTGAGCGCGCTGGAGTCGGTGCTGAACTACCTGAAATTCACCACCACGCAGGGGGCCGCCATGCAGGCCGCGTGGGACCACTATCGCCGCGAGACGCCGCAATGAGCCCGGCGGCTGAACGGGTGATGGCGCGCGCCGACGCGCTGGCCGCCATCAGCGAAACCCCGGATGCGCTGACGAGGGTTTATCTCTCAACCCAGCATCTGCAGGCCAACCAGCTGGTGGGGCAGTGGATGAGCCAGGCGGGAATGACCGTCTGGCAGGACAGCGTGGGCAACATCTGTGGACGCTATGAGGGCGCGCAGGAAGGGGCGCAGGCGGTGCTGCTCGGCTCGCATCTGGATACCGTGCGCAACGCCGGGCGCTACGACGGTATGCTCGGCGTGCTTGCCGCCATTGAGGTGGTGGACAGCCTGCACCAGCAGGGTGTGCATCTGGCGCAGGCCATCGAGATTGTCGGCTTTTGCGACGAAGAGGGGACCCGCTTCGGCATTACGCTGTTAGGCAGCCGGGGGCTGACGGGCACCTGGCCGCAGGGCTGGCTGGAAAAAGCCGACGCCAGCGGAATCAGCGTGGCGCAGGCGATGACCCTGGTGGGGCTCGATCCTGCCCGCGTGCTGCATGCCGCGCGCCGTCAGGAGGATTTCAGCGCCTATCTGGAGCTGCATATTGAGCAGGGGCCATGCCTTGAGCAGGAGGCGCTCGCCCTTGGCGTGGTGGAAGCCATTAACGGCGCGCGTCGTCTGAACTGCCGCTTCACCGGCGAGGCCGGTCACGCGGGAACCGTGCCGATGCACCACCGCAGGGACGCGCTGGCCGCCGCCGCCGAGTGGATGGTTATTATTGAAAACGCTACCCGACAGCAGGGCGGCAACCTGGTGGCGACGGTTGGCGAGCTGCGCTGCCTGCCGGGGGCGGTGAACGTGATCCCCGGAGAGGTTCAGCTCTCGCTGGATATTCGCGGGCCGCAGGATGCGCCGCTGGATCGGTTGCTTAACGACCTGCTGGAACATGCGCAGGCGATCGCCTCGCGCCGCGGTCTGGACTTCAGCGCCGAGGAGTTTTACCGCATTGCCGCCACGCCGTGCGATATCCACCTGCAAAACGTGCTGGGGGAGGCCGTCACATCGGTACAGGGTCGCTCGCTATCGCTGCCCAGCGGTGCGGGCCACGACGCGATTGCCATCGCGGAACGCTGGCCGGTCGGCATGCTGTTTGTGCGCTGCAAAGAAGGCGTCAGCCATCATCCGGCGGAATCGGTGATGGCTGAAGATGTCGCCCTGGCGATTGAGGCGTTTGGGCTGGCGGTAAGAACGCTGGCCGACAGTGGCCCGTGTTAAATTGTAGGCCGGGTAAGCGCAGCGCCACCCGGCAAGGTCAGCGTTACTCCAGCCCCAGCGTATATTGCGCGATCTTAAAGTAGATAATCAGCCCGGTGCCGTCGATAAGCGTCGCGATAAACGGCGCGGAGACGACCGCCGGGTCAATGCCGCAGCGCTTGAGCACCATCGGAATGACGGACGACACGATCGCGCTCCAGAGCGTTATGCACACCAGCGTCAGGCTGACGATAAGCGTGATTTCCAGCCCAATCCCCATCATCCAGGCGCGAATGCACCCTGCGATACCGAGCGTGGCGGCAATCATCAGCGAGGTGGTCATCTCTTTACGCAGCACGCGGCCCACGTCGCGCAGACGGACTTCCCCCAGCGCCATGGCGCGTACCAGCGTGGAGGTGATCTGCGTCCCGCTGTTGCCGCCCGTGCCGATCAGCAGCGGAATAAAGAACGCCAGCGCGATAGCGGACTCCAGCGCCTCTTCAAAATGCTGGATCACCGAGCTGGTATAGGCCTCCGCGACAAACAGCAGCAGCAGCCAGACGGAGCGTTTCTTCCACAGGCTGTACGGGCTGGTGTCCAGATAGGGCTTCTCCAGCGGCAGCGTTGCCCCCTGAAGCTGGGCGTCTTCGGTGACGTCATCTTCCAGCAGATGGGCGATTTCGCGCTCGGTCAGGCAGCCGACGAGCTTGCCGTGGGTGACCACTGGCACCACGTCCGCGCCGCCGTGCGCCAGCAGTCCGGCAACGTCGGCACGTTCATCCTCCGGTTTGACCTGCAAAAACTGCGAAATCATCAGCGATTTCACCGGCTGTACCGTATCGGCGGTTTGCAGCAATTTACGTACGGCAATCATGCCCGCCAGGCGGCCATTGTCTTCAATAAAAATATGAGACGGAATATCGTCGTCTTTTAATTTTTCGAAGAATTGCTCGCGCGCCAGCGCCACGCATAATGAAATATCGAGGACAATAAAATCGGTATTCATATATTGCGCGATGGCGCTGTCATTGAATGCCAGGTTCTGGTTGTGAATAGCGTAAGACATAGTGAATTCCCTTTGAATAATAACATCTCTCAGGGGCGAGCAAGACAGGGCATGTCGAAGAGGAGATCCCCACGTCCTGGGTTCAGCACTGTACACCGTATCCCGCGAGGGAAGTTATACTGACAAAGCCTTGATTCGACAGTGCCTGTTTTACCCTGTGTCGATTCTCTCGAACCTACCAGAGCGATAACGTGTATTTGTACAGGAGCCTCGCCATAACGAGATCGTTGTAAAACGAGAGGAATAATACGCTTATTTAAATTTACCGCTCAGAAAATTAAATAATGTTTAAGAACGGTTTAGCCGATTTTTATTAATAAAATGTTGAGGATTTATTTAAGTTAATTCATTTCTAATGGAGGATTAAATAACCAACGGAGGAGAGGATAATGGCGTGGTTTGATAATCTGCTGAATCATTTTGCGCTGTATCCGGCACATCTTTTTGCGCTGTTATTTGTGATGGCGCTGAGTAAATCGACGGTGCTAGTCTCCTCCGTGCTGCCGCCCGCCTCGGTGATGCTGCTGGCGGGCATTACCGTCAGCCAGGCGAGCATGCATCCTGCGCAGGCGTGGCTGGCCGTGGTGTTGGGGGCAGCGGCGGGTTCGGTGCTGAATTACCATATCGGCCAGCTGATGGGGCACACCCGGTTGGTCACGCGTTTTACCACAAAGCATCCCGATAAGTTTTTGCGGGTACAGCATCAGCTGCAAAAGAACGGCGTCATCGTGCTGTTTACGTCGCGCTTTCTGGCGGTGTTGCGCTACATCGTGCCGCTGGCGGCGGGGATGCTCAGGCTGAATGCAGTCAAGGTTTACGCCGTCAGCCTGCTTTCCGCCTGCGCATGGGCGGCGCTGTATGTCGGCATCGTCACCGGCATCAGCGCCTTTTGAGTTACAAACTCCCCATTCCGCCGTCCACCAGCAGCTCCGTTCCCACCGTGTAGCTCGACTCGTCGGAGGCCAGATAGAGCGCGGCTTTTGCCAGCTCCGTCGTCGAGCCCATTCTGCCGAGCGGCACCAGCTTGATGACCTCTGCCATCATCGCGTTAAGCGCCTCGTCGCTTAAGCCCGTCTTCGTAAACGCCGGGGTTTCCACCGGACCGGGGCTCAGACCGTTGACGCGGATCCCGCGCGGCAGCAGCTCCGCCGACAGCGTGCGCGCCAGCGACAGCAGGGCGGCCTTGCTCGCGGCATACACGCTGCTGGTGGGCAGGCCGATGCGTGCGCTCACGGAGCCGCAGAGGATCACCGACGACGGGTTATTCAGCAGCGGCAGCAGCGCCTGAATTAAAAAGAACGGTCCCTTCAGGTTGATGCCCATCAGGCGGTCCCAGGCATCCTCCTGCCAGGCTTCCAGCGGCGCGTGCGTCACGTCACCGGCGTTGAGAAACACCGCGTCGAGGCGTGGCCAGCGGGCGGCGAGGGTTTCCGCCAGCGCTTTTTGCGACGTGATATCGCCCGCATCGGTCGGGATCACCCAGGCCTTATCGCCAAGAATACGTTCTGCTTCGGCGAGGGTGTCCGGATTGCGTCCGGTCACGGCGACGCGCGCGCCTTCGGCGATAAACGCCTGCGCGGTGGCGAGGCCGATGCCGCTGGTGCCGCCGGTAATCAGCGTATATTTATCTGTTAAACGACCCATGTTCTTCTCCTGAAATGTCACTGGAGAAAGCACTATAGAAACGTTAGTATCGAAAGGAAACCAGGTACCAAATGGATACTAAAGAGGCAAGAGGTGTGCTATGGCAGAAATGCTGGAGGTGTGCTGCGAAAAAAAATCTGAGGCGTATACCTGCCCGATGACGCAGTTTGTCAACCTGATATCCGGTAAGTGGGCGATCCCCATTCTCTACCGCCTGATTGTGTTCAACACGCCCGTACGCTTTGGCGATCTGCTGCGGGCCGCTGCCCCCATCACCCAGAAAGAGCTGACGAAGCAGCTGCGCCTGTTTGAGCAGCGCGGGCTGGTGACGCGGACGGTCTACCCGGAGATCCCGCCGCGCGTGGAGTATCAGATCACCGGGCTGGGGCTAACCCTGCAGGACGCACTCTCGCCGCTGGCCGCCTGGATGAGCGAGTACGGTGACCAGCTGGAGCGTTAGGCTACTGTTTTACGTAGCGCGGTGCCGGAATGCCGGTGCGCGCGCTGTTGAATAGCTCAAGTCGCGCCGCTTCGTAGCGATCCCACAGGCCGGCGTCGTGCATCGGCGGGATGGTGATCGGTTCACCCTGATCCAGGCCTGCCAGCGACGCATCCACCATATCGTCGGTGGTCATCACCGATCCTTCCGGCAGATCGTTCACCGTGACGCCCGAATGGCTCCAGATTTCGGTCGCCGTCGCGGCGGGCAGCACGGCCTGAATGCGCACGCTGCTGTCGGCAAACTCTTCCTGTAACCCACGGGTAAAGCTCAGCACCCACGCCTTAGTGGCGCTGTAGAGGGCGCTGCCCGCCCGCACGTGCAGGGCCAGCACGGACGCGATATTGATCAGCGTGCCGCGATTGTTCTGCTCCAGGCGGGGCAGGATGGCGTAGGTCAGACGCATCAGCGCCGTGGTGTTCAGGGTGTTAATAGCCTGATGCTGCGCCACCTCGCCCGCGAGAAAAGGTGCCATCTGCGCGGTGCCCGCGTTGTTAACCAGCGTATCAATGGCGGTATTGCTGCGCAGTTCTTCTTCCACGGCGCGGATCCCGGTCTCGTCGGTAAGATCGGCGACCAGAATATCGACGGCCACGCCATAGCGCGCGCGCAGGTCGGCAGCGAGGGTTTTCAGGCGATCTTCGCGACGAGCGACCAGCACCAGGTTAGCGCCGCGCGCGGCAAGGCGATCGGCATAAACGGCACCAATCCCGGAAGAGGCACCCGTAATCAGGGCGGTGGTGATTTGCGTAGTCATCGTGTGTTACCTCAAGGCAAAGTGGGTTATTTGGTTTCAAGATGAAACTGAATAAACTCTCTGTCATTTGGTTTTATAATGCAACCATTTTGCTGAGCATTTTGTGCTTTTGCCGTCGGTTACGATCATGAGGGAAGTTTTGCCACGATCTCTTCAGGCGTCAGTTCGCGCCCATCGTCGGCGATAAGCGCCAGCTTGCGCAGGGGTTTGCGCTGTTCAGCATCGACCAGCACGGTGCCGCATTCGTTATCCGCAAACAAAAATTCATTGCCCCACTGGGAGAGGGCAACCAGCACCGTTTGCAGGGCACGCCCCTTGTCTGTCAGGACGTATTCCTGCCAGGCGCTGCCGTCGGACGCGGGCTGAAGCCGGAGGATGCCTTCGTCGACCAGCAGTTTCAGCCGCGTGGTCAGCATGTTTTTCGCAATGCCGAGACTTTTCTGGAACTCGCCGAAGCGTTTAATCCCGCGCAGCGCGTCGCGAACAATCAGCAGCGACCACCAGTCGCCGATGATATCCAGCGAACGGGCGACGGGGCAGGTGCTCTCTTCGAGGCGGGTACGTTTCACGGTCAATTCTCCGGTGGTGTGTAGTTTTATTATAAAACTTATTGGTACACACCGTAAGCACGTTAATCATCAGTTTGAGAAATGCTTCCCGGAAAATTGTCACGAATCTGTCACACTGAACGCGACATTTTAAAACGAGTGAGGAATTTGGGATGAGAAAAGCACTACTCGCGCTGGCGGTCGCCGGTTCCATTTCAGCAACGTTTGGCGTGCAGGCGCAAGAGACGCCGGAAGGGTATCAGCTGGAGCAAGTTTTAATCATGAGTCGCCATAACCTGCGCGCACCGCTCGCCAATAACGGCAGCGTGCTGGAGCAGTCCACGCCGAAGCAGTGGCCGGAGTGGGAGGTGCCGGGCGGTCAGCTCACCACCAAGGGCGGCGTGCTGGAAGTCTATATGGGCCATTACATGCGCGAGTGGCTGGCGCAGCAGGGCATGGTCAAGACGGGAGAATGTCCAGCGGCGGATAGCGTTTATGCTTACGCTAACAGCCTGCAGCGGACCGTCGCCACCGCGCAGTTCTTTATCACCGGCGCGTTCCCGGGCTGCGACGTTCCCGTGCACCATCAGGAAAAAATGGGCACCATGGATCCGACCTTCAATCCGGTGATTACCGATAACTCGCCGGAATTCCGCGAAAAAGCGCTCAAGGCAATGGAGTCCGAGCGGCAGAAAATGCAGCTTACCGAAAGCTATAAGCTGCTGGAGCAGATGACGAACTACGCCGATTCTCCGTCCTGCAAAGAGAAAAAGGTCTGCTCGCTGGCGGATGCGAAAGATACCTTCAGCGCCGACTATGAAAAAGAGCCTGGCGTATCCGGGCCGCTGAAGGTGGGTAACTCGCTGGTGGACGCGTTCACGCTGCAGTATTACGAAGGCTTCCCGGCCGACCAGGTAGCCTGGGGCGAAATCAAAACCGACCAGCAGTGGCGCGTGCTGTCGAAGCTGAAGAACGGCTATCAGGACTCGCTGTTTACCTCTACCGAGGTGGCGCAAAACGTGGCGAAGCCGCTGGTGAAGTACATTGATAAAACGCTGGTCACCGAACAGGCAAAAGCGCCGAAAATCACCCTGCTGGTGGGGCATGACTCGAACATTGCTTCCCTGCTGACGGCCCTGGATTTCAAACCGTATCAGCTGCACGACCAGCAGGAGCGCACCCCCATTGGCGGCAAGATTGTCTTCCAGCGCTGGCATGACAAAAACGCCAATCAGGAGCTGATGAAAATTGAGTATGTCTACCAGAGTTCAGAGCAGCTGCGTAACGCCAGCGTGCTTTCGCTTCAGTCGCCCGCGCAGCGCGTGACGCTGGAGCTGAAAGGCTGCCCGGTGGATGCGAACGGCTTCTGTCCTGTCGATAAATTCAATGCGGTAATGAATAACGCGGCGAAGTAAAGGAGAACCCCCCGCTGCGGCGGGGGGAAACGCTTAGACGTTTTTACGTTCGATGGTTTGCTCGCCCCAGAAGAGCGAGTCTTTATCCGTTTTTTCGAAGGCGCGCACCAGCACCTCATCGTTACCTTCCTCCCAAATCTGCTCGGCCAGCTTTTCATCGTACTTCGCGACTTCAAAGATAGCTTCGGCAATCTCCGGAGAGGTGTTGCGTAAACTTGCCCATTCGCCCACGTGGTGAGCTTTGGATTCTTGAGTTGGCATGCTTGTCCTCCTGTTGGGTATTAGCCGTTCAGTTTTTTGGCCAGACCCGCGACGTATTCACCCTGATAGCGGGCGATAGACAGTTCTTCATTGCTTGGCTGACGTGAGCCATCCCCACCGGCAATGGTGGTTGCGCCGTACGGCGTACCGCCACGCACCTGGGAAATATCAAACAGCTCCTGGGCGCCGTAGCCAATCGGCACAATCACCATCCCGTGATGAGCAAGGGTAGTCCAGGTTGAGGTAATCGTCTGCTCCTGACCGCCGCCGGTGCCGGTTGAGCTGAATACGCTGGCGAGTTTGCCGTAGAGCGCCCCGGATGCCCAAAGCCCGCCGGTTTGATCGAGGAAGGTGCGCATCTGGCCTGACATATTGCCGAAGCGGGTCGGTGTGCCGAAGATAATGGCATCATAGTCCGCCAGCTCCTGCGGGGTGGCGACCGGAGCGTTTTGCGTTTTCCCCCCGGCTTTCAGGAAGGCTTCCGCCTGCATGGTTTCCGGTACGCGTTTCACCACAACCTCAACGCCATCAACCCTGTTCGCACCTTCTGCTACCGCGTGAGCCATGGTTTCAATGTGTCCATACATGGAATAATAGAGCACCAGAACTTTTGCCATTTTGCATCACTCCTCGTTGGTTTTTCTGACAGCGGATCGCTGCGTTCTTTTAAAGATATGCCATCACAGCCAGACTGCAAAAATGAACGGCATTTCTTTGATTTATAACAATATGGTTACAAAAAGGCTTTGTAGCAAAATGAAACAACTTTTTGGCGGCGGATTTTTGAAATGATAAGAAAGGTTTATGAATCACCGTCGCGTCATCTCACCCGAAAGGCTGAGTTCATGTTGCAGAATATTACCTGCGGCTTGCCGGATAGCGGCATTCCACTAAGCTTAGTTTCACGCGGCACAGATAAAGGCACTGTCCTTGTGTTGCGAGGTGAAAGAATCCTCTTTTACTGAATGCAATATGATGTCTAATGTTTCACATTCTGGAGGTTAGAGATGGCAAACCATCGTGGTGGTTCAGGTAATTTCGCAGAAGACCGTGAAAGAGCATCAGAAGCAGGCCGTAAAGGTGGCCAGCATAGCGGGGGCAACTTCAAGAATGACCCGCAGCGCGCATCTGAAGCTGGCAAGAAAGGGGGCAAAAACAGCCACGGCAGCAGTAAGTAACACGCCGGGTTGAACCCCTGCCGCCGGGATCTCCCGGCGGTTTTTTTATTTCTGCAACATTGAACTGTAACCAAAGGCAACGCACACTAGAGAATTGATCTTAACCGCGAGTGCCGCATGTCTGTCTCACGCTTCAAATTCTCCGTTAAACCGCAGGAAGCCATCCTCATCCTCATCACTATGTTCTGGGGCGGGACGTTTCTGGCCGTTCAGTACGCGGTGACCCTCAGCGACCCGTTCTTTTTTGTTGGCCTGCGCTTTGCGACGGCGGCGCTTGCCGTAGGGCTGATTTCACTTAAAACGCTGCGGGGGCTGACGCTTACAGAGCTTAAGGCCGGCGTGGCGATTGGGGTGGCGATAGCGATGGGCTACAGCCTGCAAACGTGGGGATTGCAGACCATCTCCAGCAGCAAATCCGCGTTTATCACAGCGATGTATGTGCCGCTGGTGCCGCTATTGCAGTGGCTCTGTCTCGGCAGAATTCCGGGTCTGATGTCATGTATTGGCATCGTGCTGGCGTTTATCGGCCTGATCCTACTGGCCGGCCCGGAAAACAACCTGCTTGCGCTGGGGCCGGGCGAAATCATCACCCTGATTGGGGCGATTGCCATTGCTGCGGAAATTATTCTGATTAGCGCCTGGGCGGGCAAGGTCGACGTCAAACGGGTGACGGTGGTGCAGCTCGCCACGGCGTCGCTGGTGGCGTTTGCGACGATGGTTCCGGCAGGTGAATCCGTGCCGCCGATGTCCACCGGCCTGGTGGTGGTCGCACTGGGGCTGGGTATCTTCAGCGCCATTATTCAGGTCACCATGAACTGGGCGCAGCGCAGCGTATCGCCAACCCGCGCGACGGTGATTTATACCGGCGAACCGGTCTGGGCGGGAATTTTCGGACGCATTGCTGGTGAGCGCTTGCCGCTTCTGGCGCTGGTGGGCGCGGCATTTATTGTCGCCGGGGTGCTGGTGAGCGAGTTAAAACTCAAACGGAAGAAGAACGCGCTGCCAGAAAATGACAGCGCGGCGTTAAATCACGAATCCTGATGCACGACGGCGCCCTGCGGCGCGGCGGCCATCCGGCGGCTCAGCAGGGCGTTAAGCAGGATCGCGCCGAAGGTCGCCGTACCAATCCCGCCAATCGTAAACCCGCCCAGCGTCAGGGCAAAATCGCCCGCGCCCAGCACCAGCGTGACCGCTACCATAATCAGGTTGCCGTTCTGGCTGAGATCGACGCGATGCTGCACCCAGATGCGCGCCCCGGCCACGGCGATCAGCCCAAACACCACAATCGATGCCCCGCCGATAACCGGTGACGGAATGGTGTGGATCAGCGCGCCGAACTTCGGCGAGAAGCCGAGCAGCATCGCCATCACCGCCGCCGCCACGAAGACCAGCGTCGAGTAGACCTTGGTCACCGCCATCACGCCGATGTTTTCAGCATAGGTGGTGACGCCGCTGCCGCCTACGGAACCGGAGAGCATGGTCGCCAGACCGTCACCGACGAACGCGCGGCCCATGTACGGATCCATGCTGCGCCCGGTCATTCCCGCAACCGCCTTCAGGTGGCCTAAGTTCTCTGCCACCAGGATCACCGCCACCGGTGCGATAAGCATCATCGCCTGGGTGTTAAAGGTGGGCGAGGTCACCTTCGGCAGGCCAAACCAGGCGGCCTGATGCAGTAGGGTAAAATCAACCGGCTTTCCCAGACCGAAAACGTTGGCCAGCAGGGCGTAGACCAGACAGGCGACAATCAGCCCAACCAGGATCAGTAGCCGCTGGATCATGCCGCGCGTGAACACCGCCACCAGGCCGATGCACAGCACGGTGATCACCGCCATCCAGCTTTCAAACGGCGAGGCGGAGACGCTCCTGACCGCAATCGGGGCGAGGTTCAGGCCTATCGCCATCACCACGGCGCCCGTCACGACCGGGGGCATCATTCGCTCGATCCAGCGCGTGCCGATTTTCATCACCACCAGACCAATCAGTGTGTACACCAGACCGCAGGCGATGATGCCGCCGAGGGCCACGCTCAGGTTGGGGTTGATCCCCTGGCCGTTAAATCCGGTGGTGGCGATGACCACCCCGACAAAGGCGGCGCTGGAGCCGAGATAGCTGGGCACGCGCCCGCCGGTGACGAAAAAGAACAGCAGGGTACCGATACCCGACATCAAAATAGAGAGGTTGGGATCCAGTCCCATCAGCATCGGCATCAGCACGGTGGCGCCAAACATGGCGACCGCGTGCTGAACGCCCATCACCATCGTCTGCCCGAGCGGGAGGCGTTCATCCGGCGCGACCACGCCTGCTTCTGTGGAGGTCGATTTCAACTGCCAGTGGGGAAATCCGAACATGGTCTGTCTCCTTAAGGCGGGTTAACAGGCGGGGCGCATAAGCGCGTGGTAGCCGCGGTCAAACCACACCAGCCCTTGCGGCGCGGGGTGGCGAATAATCGAAATAATGTCGCAAAACAGAATGTCGTGGGTGCCGACGCTTACCACCTGGCTGATGCGGCAGTCAAACGAGGCCAGCGCATCTTCCAGGCGCGGACAGCCCGTGTCGCCCGTCTGCCAGCGGGCGGCGGCAAAGCGTTCTGCCATCGGCGTTTTCCCGCCAAACAGGTTAGATAAAGGCTCCTGTCCGGCGCTCAGGGTATTCACGCAAAGGGTGCGGTTTTCGCTAAAGGTTGACCAGACGGACGCGCCGCGGTTCAGGCACACCAGCAGGGTGGGCGGTGAATCCGTGACGCTGCACACCGCGCTGGCGGTGAAGCCTGCCATCCCCGCCGGGCCGTCGGTGGTGATGATGTTGACCGCCGCGCCAACGCAGGCCATGGCGTCGCGAAAGGTTTGTTTATCCGGTGTCGTCATAATCGCTCCTTACGCCAGCCCGCAGGCATCGTCGAAGTCCAGACGCGGCAGGCGCCCGTAAAGTTTGCGGGTATCGCCATAGCCAATGTTGATCAGCAGATTGCTTTTAAGCGTCGTGCCGGTGAAAAAGGCCTCGTCGACCTTCTGGCGGTCAAATCCCGACATCGGGCCGGTGTCCAGCCCCAGGGCGCGACAGGCGAAAATCAGGTAGGCGGCCTGCATTGAGCTGTTGCGAAAGGCGGTCTCTTCCGCATGCGCGGGGCTGGTGGTAAACCAGCTCTTTGCATCGCCGTGCGGGAACAGCTCGGGCAGGCGCTCGTAGAACTCACTGTCCCAGGCGACAATCGCCGTGACCGGGGCGGTGAGCGTTTTCTCGAGGTTGCCGCTGGAGAGCGCCGGGCGCAGCTTCTCTTTCCCCTCCGCGCTTCGCACAAACACAATCCGCGCCGGGGAGCAGTTGGCGGACGTTGGCCCCCATTTCATCAGGTTGTAGATTTCGCGCAGCGTTTCGTCGCTGACGGGCATATCCAGCCAGCCGTTGTGGGTGCGGGCGCCGGTGAACAGCGTTTCCAGCGCGGCGGGGGTAATGGCTTCGCTCATTAAAGCTCCTTATAAAGCGGGTTCCGGGCTGTGCAGCAGGCTGGCAAGCCCGTTCAGCAACAGGGTGTTAAAGGTATCCGGCTCGGTGACGTTGCAGGCATGCCCGCCCTGGCGCATCACCGCGCTGCGGCTGTGCGGGATCGCCGCCTGCAGTTCCGACGAGCAGACGGAGGGCACCAGCATGTCGTCGGCGGAACAGATAATCTGTACCGGGCAGCGAATGCGCGCGGCATGGCGGCTGAAGTCGGCCTTTTTCAGGGCGCTGAGCCTGTGCAGCAGGTTGGATTTGCCCTGGAAATGGGCCAGCGCCAGCGCCTCTTCTGCCTCCAGGCGAGGGGCGCGGGCGGCCATCCAGTCCGCCGGGTAGAGAAACAGCGGCTGCGCCTCGACCCACGCCTGCGCGCCGCCGTAATGCAGCAGGCGCTCGCGGATCTGAAAGCAGCGGCGGGTGTGGGCGTTGAGGGTCAGCCAGCCGTTGACGCACACCAGCGCGGTGAGGGCGTCTGGCCTGTCGAGGGCCAGCTGCAGGCCGACCAGCGCCCCCAGCGCGTGACCCACGACGCAGTAGCGGGCAATCCCGGCATCCGCCAGCGCCTGGGCCAGCTCGTCCGCCATCTGCGCAAGGCTGTACCCTTCCGGCAGGGTGTCAGGGTTATTGCCCGTTCCCCGCTGGTCATAGCACACCACCTGATACTCCGGCTCCAGCGCGGCCAGCTGGGGCAGCCAGTAACTGCCGCTGCCGCCGAGACCGGAAATAAAGACCACCACGGGCGCGCCCTCATACGGCGGCGGCGAGACGTAAAGTTTCATACCTGCCTCACTTCGCGATGTGAGCAACGGTGGCGATTTCAACCAGCGCCTCTGGCTTCACCAGCCCGCACTGAATGCAGAATCGCGCCGGTTTATCGCCGGGGAAGAACTCGGCGTAAATCTCGTTAATCGCGGCGTAGTTTTTCCAGTCGGTGATAAAGATGCTGTTGAAGGTCACATCCTCCATCGTGCCACCCGCCGTTTCGATCACGGTTTTGATCGTCTCGAGCACGTGGCGGGTTTGCGCCTTTGGGTCGTTGATAAACACCACGTTGTTGTCTTTATCAAACGGCAGCGTGCCGGAGACATACACCACGCCGTCGGCGAGGGTGCCGGGAACAAATGGGGCAATCGGCGTGCTGGTACCCGGCGGGATGATTACGGATTTCGGCATCAGGTGTCTCCTCAGGCGATACGGGCGAGCGGGGGAT
This sequence comes from Enterobacter sp. WP_7_1, assembly GCF_003688535.1. Classification (NCBI taxonomy): domain Bacteria; kingdom Pseudomonadati; phylum Pseudomonadota; class Gammaproteobacteria; order Enterobacterales; family Enterobacteriaceae; genus Enterobacter; species Enterobacter sp. WP_7_1. Next base: position 795,733 of record NZ_REFK01000001.1, read on the forward strand.
TCAGGGCGTCGCAGAAATCTGCAACGTTACTGACCCAGCCAAAAAAGGTTTCAATATTGAACAGGGCCGCCTTCTGGGCGAATTCCGGCCCGGCCTGATGGGTCGCGTCTTCCAGCACCACGCCAAAATATTCGAGGAAAAAGCCGTCGCGCAGGGTCGACTCCACGCAGACGTTGGTGGCGATGCCGGTGAACACCAGATGGCGAATGCCCCGGCTGCGCAGCAGGCTGTCGAGCGGGGTGTTGAAAAAGCCGCTGTAGCGCGGTTTGGGCAGGACAATATCGCCCGCCTGCGGTACCAGCTCATCCACCAGCTGATAGTCCCAGCCGCCTTTCGCCAGCAGCTTGCCCTGCAGTTCGGGCCGTTTACGCATGGTTTTAAGGGCGTTCGACTTGTGGAAGTTGGGCGAGCCGGGGCCGCCGGCCTCGACGTACTGGTCATCCCAGCCGTTCTGGAACCAGATGATGAGCATGCCCGCGGCGCGCGCGGCGGCGACGGCGGTTTTAATGTTCTCAATCACCGGCCGGGTGGCGGAGACGTCGAACCCCGCCAGATCCAGATAACCGCCCTGGCTGGCGTAGGCGTTTTGCATGTCCACCACGATCAGCGCGCTCTGCTGTGGCGCGAAGGTGATGGCTTCCGGGCGTGCGTTAAGGGTCGTCATTACGCCACCTCCTTCGTGACGGCAGGGATGTGGGCGCGGCACTGCATCAGCGGCTGGATGCGCTCGCCGAAGGTTTCCACGCCGGTGAGGAAATCATCGAAGGTCAGCAGGACGCCTTCCGCGCCGGGGACGGCCGCCACTTCGTCAAGCATTCTGGCGACGCTGGCGTACGAGCCGACCAGGGTGCCCATGTTGATATTGACCGCAGAGGTCGGGTCGGCCATCTGGCGGACGTTGGTATCCGCGCCGGAGCGGGTATCCTTCTGGCTCTGTTCGGTGAGCCAGCTCAGGGCCTCCTCGTCGGCGCCGTCCTTATAGCGCTCCCATTTCGCGCGCGCGGCGTCGTCGGTTTCATCGGCGATCACCATGAACAGCACGTAGGAGCCCACGTCGCGTCCCGTCCTGTCGGCGGCCTCTTTCATCCGCGCGGCGGTCGGGGCAAAGGCGGCAGGCGTGTTGACGCCTTTACCGAAGCAGAAGTTAAAGTCGGCGTATTTGGCGGAAAATTCCATCCCCGCGTCGCTCTGTCCGGCGCAAATCACCTTCATCGGCACCGACGGCTGCGGGCTGACGCGGCAGTCGTTCATGGTGAAGAAGTCACCCTTGAAGTCGCTTTTGCCGGTACCCCACAGGTCGCGCAGCACCTGGACGTATTCGGTCAGGTAGTCGTAGCGACGCGAGAAGTAGTCGTCACCCGGCCAGAGCCCCATCTGCTCGTACTCGGGTTTTTGCCAGCCGGTGACCAGGTTGACGCCAAAGCGCCCGCCGGAGATGGAGTCGATGGTGGAGGCCATGCGCGCGACGATCGCCGGGGGCAGGGTGAGCGTGGCGGCGGTAGCGTAGATTTGGATCCGCGAGGTGACCGCGGCCAGCCCGGCCATCAGGGTAAAGGACTCCAGGTTGTGGTCCCAGAATTCGGTTTTGCCGCCAAAGCCGCGCAGCTTGATCATCGAAAGCGCAAAGTCGAAATGGTAGTGTTCCGCTTTCTGCACGATGGCTTTATTGAGCTCAAAGGCCGGCATGTACTGCGGTGCAGCGGTCGAGATAAGCCAGCCGTTGTTGCCGATGGGTACAAATACGCCAATTTTCATCACGAACCTCTCTTCATTACGTCGCAGGTGTAACGGTGTTTTTGCAAAGGCAGTGCCAGTTTTGAAAATGGCTGTGTTATTAATGTGTTAATCAGAAGTTGGTGGATTGATGCGGCTAAATGTGGACTAACTGGTCAAAAACTTTGCACAGAAAACAGGCATTCATGCGCGATCGGAGTGCAGGATGTCGTGGCGAGACGGGGGTTTTGCTATGCTGAGGGCAACGCAGAATAAGGAGAGCGGGAATGACACAAGGCGCAGTGAAAACACCAGGTAAACGTTCGCAGGCGGTGAGCGCTAAGAAGCAGGCGATCCTCAGCGCGGCGCTGGAGACTTTTTCGCAGTTTGGTATTCACGGCACGCGCCTGGAGCAGGTGGCGGAGCAGTCCGGCGTATCCAAAACCAATCTGCTCTACTACTACCCGTCGAAAGAGGCGCTCTATATCGCGGTGATGCAGCAGATCCTCGATATCTGGCTGGCGCCGCTGAAGGCCTTCCGCGCAGAGCTGGCCCCGCTGGTGGCGATCAAAGAGTACATTCGCCTGAAGCTGGAGGTGTCGCGCGATTACCCGCAGGCGTCGCGACTGTTTTGTCTTGAGATGCTGCAGGGCGCGCCGCTGTTGCAGGCGGAACTCACCGGAGATTTAAAACAGCTGGTGGACGATAAGTCGGCCATTATTGCCGGGTGGGTCGCCAGCGGAAAGCTGGCTCCGGTCGACCCGCATCATCTGATCTTTATGATTTGGGCCTCCACCCAGCATTACGCTGACTTTGCGGCCCAGGTTGAGGCGGTGACCGGTAAAACGCTGCAGGACGAGGCGTTTTTCCACAGCACGCTGGAAAACGTGCAGCGGATGATTATCGAAGGGATCCGCCTGCGCTAGTTTCCCGGCGGGAGAGGGCAGCTTAAGTCGCCCTCTTCACACTGCATCAGCGAGGCCAGAAACGCTTCACGCTCCACGGTTTTTTCCGCCAGGCACTGGTTAACAATCATTGGCTGGACGCTCCCGCCTTCCGTCCCCGAACCGATAAACGCGCAGTCCGCATCGCGCAGGGTAATCCACGCCTGCTGCGCTTTTTTCAGCAGGTCGCGCTGGGGTGCCGCTGCACGCTTAACGGCGGCCTGATAGGTCTGGTTGAGTTTTTTATCGGCAGCCTGGTACTGCTGCGCGCTACAGGTATTCAGCTCAAGCTGGGTGGTCGCTTTGTCGCGCTCGTCGGCCAGCGCGCTGGCGCTTATTAGCAGTGCTGCACTGGCGATAAGATATCGTTTCATATACTCCCCAATAAAATAAGGCTCCGTCTCCGGAGCCTTATTAGCACAGCGTTAGCCTATTGTCATCAGGCTGGCGTTACCGCCTGCCGCCGCGGTGTTGACGCTGAGCGAGCGCTCCACGTACAGACGCTCCAGCAGCAGGTTGGTTTCCCCGCGGGCGAAGCCCTGTACCGAAACGATGGCACCGCTGCGGGCAGCAACCTGCTCGCACAGTTCGCGCAGCTGATCGGAATCACCGTGGTAGATCACCGCATCAAACGGCTGGGTCAGCAGGTTGTCGGCTTTCGCGAAGCGAATGCGGGCCGAGACCGCCTTCGGCAGCTGTTTGGCGAGATCGCGATGCAGGGCATCTTCCGGCCACAGCACTTCACAGCCGGTAGCCATCGCGGCGGCCAGCTGCACCAGCGCGTCCTGCTCGTTATCGGCCACGCACAGCACGCGCTCGCGCGGCATCAGCGTCCAGGTGTTGCGCTCGCCGGTTGGACCCGGCAGCAGACGCTGCGTGCCCGCCTGCGCCAGCTCGCCGTACTGCTGGGCGACGGCACGCAGCTCAGGACGTTTTTCCGCCCATGAGATGAGCGCCTCCAGCGGCTGCGTCAGAACGGCTTTCAGCTGCGCATCCACCGGATAGTCCGCATCCTGGCGTGCCAGGGTGACGCCCAGGGCGTTCTCCGGACGGTTTGCCAGCAGACGGTACAGGTAAAGCGGACCGCCCGCTTTCGGACCGGTGCCGGAGAGACCTTCACCACCGAACGGCTGTACGCCCACGACCGCGCCAACCATGTTGCGATTGACGTACAGGTTGCCCACTTTGGCGCTGCCGGTCACCTGCGCGATAGTCTCGTCGATACGGGTATGCACGCCGAGCGTCAGGCCATAGCCGGAGGCGTTGATCTGCTCAACCAGCTCGTTCAGGTTGTTACGGTTGTAGCGCACCACGTGCAGCACCGGGCCGAAGACCTCTTTTTTCAGCTCGTCGAAGCTTGCCAGCTCAATCAGCGTTGGCGGCACAAAGGTGCCGGTCCGCCATTCGCGGGTATCTTCGCTGTTCTCACGCACCGCCTGAAACACCGGACGGCCTTTCGCGCGCATGGTCTGAATGTGGTTTTCGATGTTGGCTTTGGCTTCCGCGTCGATCACCGGCCCGATGTCGGTGGTGAGACGGCCCGGGTTGCCCATGCGGCATTCGGCCATCGCGCCGCGCAGCATCTTCAGCGTGTGGTCCGCCACGTCGTCCTGCAGGCACAGCACGCGCAGAGCGGAGCAGCGCTGACCGGCGCTGTCGAAGGCGGAGGCCAGCACGTCGACCACCACCTGCTCAGTAAGGGCAGAGGAGTCAACGATCATGGCGTTCATCCCGCCGGTTTCCGCGATGAGCGGCGTAGGGCGACCCTGCGCATCCAGACGGGTGGCAATGTTGCGCTGCAGCAGCGACGCCACTTCGGTCGAGCCGGTAAACATCACGCCGCGCACGCGGTTGTCGGAGGTCAGTTTGGCGCCGACGGTTTCACCGCGGCCCGGCAGCAGCTGAACCACGCCCGCCGGCACGCCGGCTTCCAGAAGAATGCTGATGCCCTGCGCGGCAATCAGCGGGGTCTGTTCTGCCGGTTTTGCCAGCACGCTGTTGCCTGCGGCCAGCGCGGCGGCAATCTGGCCGCTGAAGATCGCCAGCGGGAAGTTCCACGGGCTGATACAGACGACCGGACCCAGCGGACGGTGGGTTTCGTTATCGAAATCATCGCGCACCTGACCGGCGTAGTAGTGCAGGAAGTCGACGGCCTCGCGCACTTCGGCAATCGCGTTGCTGAAGGTTTTACCCGCCTCGCGCACCAGAATGCCGATGAGCGACTGCATCTGATCTTCCATCAGCACCGCTGCACGCTCCAGAATCGCGGCGCGCTCCTGCGGCGGCGTGGCGAACCAGATAGGGGCGTTGTTCACCGCGCTGTCCAGCGCCTGATCCACTTCCGCTTCGGTCGCTTCACGCGCGTAGCCGACGATATCCTTCGGCTCGGCCGGGTTGATCACCGGCTGCATTTCGCCGTCAGCAGCGGGCTGCTCCAGCATCGGTTTGGCCTGCCACTTCTGCAGCGCGCTGTTGAGCAGGGCAGAGGAGAGGGACGCCAGACGGTGTTCGTTGGCGAGATCCAGACCCGCCGAGTTGACGCGGCCTTTGCCGTACAGCTCGCGCGGCAGGGCAATCTTCGGATGCGGCAGGCCAACCTGGCCTTCCTGTGCCGCCATCTTCTCAACGGCCTCCACCGGGTCGGCCACCAGCTCGTCCAGCGGCAGAGTGGTGTCGGCGATGCGGTTAACGAAGGAGGTGTTCGCGCCGTTTTCCAGCAGACGACGCACCAGGTACGCCAGCAGGGTTTCGTGCGTTCCCACCGGAGCATAGATTCGGCACGGGCGGTTCAGCTTGCCGTCCGCCACTTTACCGGTGACCTGCTCGTACAGCGGTTCACCCATGCCGTGCAGGCACTGGAACTCGTACTGGCCCGGATAGTAGTTCTGCCCGGCCAGGCTGTAGATTGCCGCGAGGGTGTGGGCGTTGTGGGTAGCGAACTGCGGATAGATCAGGTTCGGCACGCCGAGCAGTTTTTTCGCACAGGCGAGGTAAGAGACGTCGGTGTAAACCTTGCGGGTATAGACCGGATAGCCTTCCAGCCCTTCCATCTGGGCGCGTTTGATTTCGCTGTCCCAGTAGGCGCCTTTCACCAGACGGATCATCAGGCGACGGCGGCTGCGGCTTGCCAGGTCAATCAGGTAATCAATGACGAACGGGCAGCGCTTCTGGTAGGCCTGGATAACGAAGCCGATGCCGTTCCAGCCTGCCAGCTCCGGCTCGAAGCACAGTTTTTCCAGCAGATCGAGGGAGATCTCCAGACGGTCGGCCTCTTCGGCGTCGATGTTAATGCCGATGTCATACTGGCGGGCCAGCAGGGTCAGGGACTTCAGGCGCGGGTAGAGCTCTTCCATCACCCGGTCATACTGCGCGCGGCTGTAGCGCGGGTGCAGGGCGGAAAGCTTAATGGAGATGCCCGGGCCTTCATAAATACCGCGACCGTTGGACGCTTTACCGATGGCGTGGATCGCCTGCTGGTATGAGACCATGTAGGCCTGCGCGTCGGCGGCGGTCAGGGCCGCTTCGCCCAACATGTCGTACGAGTAGCGGAAACCTTTATCTTCCAGCTTGCGGGCGTTCGCCAGCGCTTCGGCAATGGTTTCCCCGGTGACGAACTGCTCGCCCATCAGGCGCATCGCCATGTCCACGCCCTTGCGGATCAGCGGCTCGCCGCTCTTACCGATGATGCGGTTAAGGGAGCGGGAGAGGTTGGCTTCGTTATGGGTGGAAACCAGTTTGCCGGTAAACAGCAGGCCCCAGGTTGCCGCGTTGACGAACAGCGACGGGCTGCGGCCAATGTGGGAGTGCCAGTTGCCGTTGCTGATCTTGTCGCGGATCAGCGCGTCGCGGGTAGCTTTATCCGGAATACGCAGCAGCGCTTCCGCGAGGCACATCAGCGCCACGCCTTCCTGAGACGAAAGGGAAAACTCCTGCAGCAGACCCTGAACCATCCCGGCGCGGCCGGTGGCGGTTTTCTGGTTGCGCAGCTTGTCGGCTAACTGATACGCCAGGCTGTGCGCCTGTGCGGCAATGGCTTCCGGCAGGCGAGCCTGCTCCAGCAGCATCGGCACGGCGTCGGTTTCGGCACGGCGGTAGGCGCCGGTAATGGCGGCACGGCTGACGGACTGCGGCAGGATCTGCTCGGCGAATTCGAGGAACGGCTGATGGTTCTCGTCGCCAGCGGCCGGAGCCTCCTCGCTTTCGTTCGCCGCGCCGGCCAGCAGGGCAGGCAGCTCCGGCAGGCCCTCATCGCTCTCGAGTCTTTCGAGATAGTTAAAAATCGCCTGCTTAATTAACCAGTGCGGCGTGCGGTCAATGCGGGTTGCTGCGGTCTTAATCCGTTCGCGGGTTGCGTCATCCAGCTTAACCCCCATGGTGGTCATACCCATGCCAAAGCTCCTGTTGTTCTGTAATAGCGTTCTGTAGATAGCGTGAAATATCCCCCATGTTGCAACTTTGTGCAACCGTGTTAAATGTGACCTGGTTTGCAACCCGGAAAATGAATGGATTGTTAACGAATGGTTAGCTGGAAAAACGCGCTGGCTTTTGTGCGGGAAGCCTGGTTTTATGCGGCAGTTAACACTTTTCAAAGGTGCAACCCGTAAAAGCGTGAGCGAGTGCAACCTATAGGAAACTGGTATCAAACCGGGGATGAAATTGATGTAAATGCAGTGTTAAATCGTTTGTCAGCGGAAGGCGCATACGGCAGGATAGCGCGCCCAACCGAAACACAAGATACATTCACCTCGTTCCGGTGATCATATAACAAGGCAGCCCGGATGGTTGTCGCTCGACATTTTGGAGAATTTGAATGGCTATTAGCACACCGATGCTGGTGACATTTCTCGTTTATATTTTTGGCATGATCCTGATAGGGTTTTTGGCGTGGCGTTCTACAAAGAACTTTGACGACTACATTCTGGGCGGACGCAGTTTAGGCCCAATGGTGACCGCACTCTCTGCGGGCGCATCCGACATGAGCGGCTGGCTGCTGATGGGGCTGCCGGGCGCGATTTTCATCTCCGGTATCTCGGAAAGCTGGATCGCCATCGGCCTGACTCTCGGCGCGTGGATCAACTGGAAGCTGGTGGCAGGCCGTCTGCGCGTGCATACCGAGGCCAACAACAACGCCCTGACGCTGCCGGATTACTTCACCGGACGTTTTGAAGATAACAGCCGCATCCTGCGCATTATCTCCGCGGTGGTTATTCTGCTGTTCTTCACCATCTACTGCGCCTCCGGCATCGTGGCCGGCGCGCGTCTGTTCGAAAGCACTTTCGGCATGAGCTATGAAACCGCCCTGTGGGCCGGTGCGGCGGCGACTATTCTCTATACCTTCGTGGGCGGTTTCCTGGCGGTGAGCTGGACCGACACCGTGCAGGCGAGCCTGATGATCTTCGCCCTGATCCTGACCCCGGTGATTGTAATTTTCACCGTTGGCGGCTTTGGCGAATCGCTGGAAGTGATCAAGCAGAAGAGCATTGAAAACGTCGACATGCTGAAAGGGCTGAACTTCGTGGCCATCGTCTCCCTGATGGGATGGGGCCTGGGCTACTTCGGTCAGCCGCATATCCTGGCGCGCTTTATGGCGGCGGATTCTCACCACACCATCGTTCATGCCCGTCGCATCAGTATGACGTGGATGATCCTGTGTCTGGCAGGCGCTTGTGCGGTCGGCTTCTTCGGCATCGCGTACTTCAACAACAACCCGGCGCAGGCGGGCGCGGTGAACCAGAACGCCGAGCGCGTTTTCATCGAGCTGGCGCAAATTCTGTTCAACCCGTGGATTGCCGGTATCCTGCTCTCCGCAATCCTGGCGGCGGTGATGTCTACCCTGAGCTGCCAGCTGCTGGTTTGCTCCAGTGCGATCACCGAAGACCTCTACAAAGCCTTCCTGCGTAAAAACGCGAGCCAGAAAGAGCTGGTGTGGGTAGGGCGCTTTATGGTGCTGGTGGTGGCGCTGATTGCCATCGCGCTGGCGGCCAACCCGAATAACCGCGTGCTGGGCCTGGTGAGCTACGCGTGGGCGGGCTTCGGTGCCGCGTTTGGTCCGGTGGTGCTGTTCTCCGTACTGTGGTCACGCATGACCCGCAACGGCGCGCTGGCGGGGATGATCATCGGTGCAGTGACCGTTATCGTCTGGAAACAGTTCGCGTGGCTGGGCCTGTACGAAATCATTCCGGGCTTTATCTTCGGCAGCATCGGCATCGTGGTGTTCAGCCTGCTGGGTAAAGCCCCGTCTGCCTCCATGCAGAAACGCTTTGCGGAAGCCGACGCGCATTACCATACTGCGCCGCCGTCTAAGCTCCAGGCAGAATAATTATTCTCGCTGCACAATCCAGGCCGGGTGAGCGCAAGCGCACCCGGCTTTTTTCTTGCCAAAATCCGTAATTTCCTGTGATATCCATGTGCTTATAACAATGAGGATAGCGAAGCATGACAATCAAAACAGGGGTAATGGCGGCGGCATTATTGATGCTCGCTGGCTGCACGGCGCCGTCGCAACATGCGGCGGTAGAGACCTGCAAAGCGGATAACCAGATGCAGCAAACCACGCTCTATTTCGGCTTAAATCGTCCTGCCGGGGCGCAGATCGCCGGCAACGAGTGGCAGCAGTTTGTTGACCAGGACGTGACGCCGCGCTTTCGCGATGGCTTAACGGTATTTGATGCGCGCGGGCAGTGGCTGGGGAACGACGGAAAAGTGGCGCGTGAGCCGAGCAAAGCGCTGATGCTGATCCACGGTAAAGATGCGCAGAGCGAGAAGAACATCGAAGCGTTACGCGGGATTTATAAATCACGCTTCGCGCAGGAGTCGGTGATGCGCGTCGACCAGCCGGTGTGCGTACAGTTCTAATAAAAACGGCGGGAAATCCCGCCGTTGTTGTATCGTAGGCCCGCGCAAGCGAAGCGCCGCCGGGCATTAACCGCACAAAACTTACAGCACCAGCCCCGCAAAGCTCGCCGACAGCAGGCTCACCAGCGTCGCGCCGTACACCAGACGCAGACCAAACCGCGATACCACGTTCCCCTGCTGCTCGTTCAGGCCCTTAATCGCCCCGGCCACAATGCCGATGGACGCGAAGTTCGCGAAGGACACCAGGAAGACGGACAAAATACCCAGCCCGCGAGGGGACATCTGATGCGCGATTTTTTGCAGCTCAATCATCGCCACAAATTCATTCGCCACCAGCTTGGTCGCCATAATACTGCCCGCGTTCAGGGCATCGCTCAGCGGAATACCCACCAGCCACGCCAGCGGATAAAATACATAGCCCAGGATCTGCTGGAAGCTCATGCCAAATACGCTGGAGAAGAGGGCGTTAACGGCGCTAATAAGCGCGATAAAGCCAATCAGCATGGCCAGAATAATCATCGCCACTTTAAAACCGGCCAGAATATACTCGCCGAGCATTTCGAAGAAGCTCTGCGATTCATGCAGTTTTTCCAGCCTGATATCCGGCTCCGCTTCCGGGCGCGCCGGGTTGATGACGGAGAGAATAATAAAGGTGCTGAACATGTTCAGAATCAGCGCCGCGACGACAAATTTGGCGTCGAGCATGGTCATATAGGCGCCGACAATCGACAGGGAGACCGTCGACATCGCCGTGGCCGCCATGGTGAAGAGACGACGAGAGGAGAGATCGCCCAGCACGCCCTTATAAGCAATGAAGTTTTCCGACTGGCCGAGGATCAGTGAACTCACCGCGTTAAAGGATTCCAGCTTGCCCATACCGTTCAGTTTTGACAGCAGCGTTCCGATGACCCGAATAAAAATCGGCAGGATCCGCCAGTGCTGAAGAATACCAATCAGCGCGGAAATAAAAATAATCGGGCAAAGCACGCCGAGGAAAATGAACGCCAGCCCTTTTTCCCCCATTCCGCCAAAGACGAAATTAGTGCCTTCGCCGGCAAATTTAAGCAGCGACTCAAAAAATCCCGAGACGTATTTAATCAGGAATAACCCGCTTTCGGCGTGCAAGAAAAAGAACGCCAGCGCTATTTCAATGACAATCAGCTGTAAAACAAAACGAATGCGAATTTTTCGGCGGTCGAAACTCACCAGCCAGGCGAGCGCAAGAATAATCACCAGCGCCAGCAGGAAATGGACAATCTTAAACATGGTTTATTTTCAGTTGGTTTTTGAGGAGGATATTTAGCCACAGCGCTGGTTAACCGTAAATGGGCAATTTTATTATAACTTATAAACTTAACGGTAACGCTGGCAACTATTAACAGGCTTTGCGTTTACAACTCGTCATCAAAACACCACACATTTCGCTTGTGTTTCTTTTCGCCGTAATGATAATCACTATCACAAGAATTTACCTTTCTTTGCATCAGTTGACCGCGATAAACATTTAAGGTGTCGGCATGTTTGTTCCATTTCTCATTATGTTACGTGAAGGGCTCGAAGCTGCCCTCATCGTGAGCCTCATCGCCAGTTATCTGAAGCGAACCCAGCGCGGACGCTGGATTGGCGTCATGTGGGTCGGGGTATTCCTTGCCGCGGCGCTCTGTCTGGGCCTCGGTATCCTCATCAACGAAACCACCGGGGAGTTCCCGCAGAAAGAGCAGGAACTGTTTGAGGGGATCGTCGCCGTAATTGCGGTGGCGATCCTTACCTGGATGGTGTTCTGGATGCGTAAAGTCTCCCGTAACGTGAAGGTGCAGCTGGAGCAGGCGGTGGATAACGCGCTGCAAAAGGGCAATAACCACGGCTGGGCGCTCATTATGATGGTCTTTTTCGCCGTCGCGCGTGAAGGCCTGGAGTCCGTTTTCTTCCTGCTGGCGGCGTTTCAGCAGGACGTGGGGATCTGGCCGCCTCTGGGGGCCGTGCTGGGTCTTGCTACGGCCGTGGTGCTCGGGTTCCTGCTCTACTGGGGCGGAATTCGCCTGAACCTGGGCGCCTTCTTCAAGTGGACCAGCCTGTTTATTCTGCTGGTGGCAGCAGGGCTGGCGGCGGGGGCAATACGCGCCTTCCACGAGGCGGGCCTGTGGAACCATTTCCAGGACGTGGCGTTTGACCTCAGCAACGTGCTCTCCACCCATTCACTGACCGGCACCCTGCTCGAAGGTATCTTCGGCTATCAGGAAACGCCGAGCGTCAGCGAAGTGGCGATGTACTTTATTTATCTGGTTCCGGCGCTGGTGCTGTTCGCAATGCCGCCGCGTACCGGCACGCAGGCGTCACGCGTTACGCCATAATTTTTGTTTTAGTTACATCATACTTTTAAAGGGAAGAGTCATGGCAATTCAGTTCCGTCGTAGTGCGTTATGCGCAGGCATTGCCGCGCTGTTCGCTTCTGCATTCTCCGCCTGGGGCGCGGATGTACCTCAGGTTAAAGTCACCGTTAATGACAAGCAGTGTGAGCCGATGACCCTCACGGTGAACAGCGGCAAAACCCAGTTCATTATTCAGAACCACAGCCAGAAGGCGCTGGAGTGGGAGATCCTGAAAGGAGTTCTGGTGGTGGAGGAGCGCGAAAACATCGCCCCTGGCTTCAGCCAGAAGATGACCGCCAACCTGCAGCCGGGCGAGTATGAGATGACCTGCGGCCTGCTGACCAACCCTAAAGGGAAGCTTATTGTCAAAGGTGAAGCGACGGCCGATGCGGCGAAAGGCGCTGCGGTGCTGAGCCTGGGTGACGCGATTACGGCGTATAAAGCCTATGTCACGAAAGAGACGGCGGACCTGGCGGCGGCAACCAAAGCCTTTACCGATGCGGTGAAGGCCGGTGACATCGAAAAAGCGAAAACCCTGTATGCGCCAACCCGTCAGCACTACGAGCGCATCGAGCCGATTGCCGAACTGTTCTCTGACCTTGATGGCAGCATTGATGCCCGCGAAGATGATTTCGAGCAGAAAGCCGCCGATCCGAAATTCACCGGTTTCCACCGTCTGGAAAAAGCCCTGTTTGGCGACAACTCTACCAAAGGGATGGAGAAATACGCCGAGCAGCTGAACGGCGACGTGCTGGAGCTGCAAAAGCGCATCAGCGAGCTGGCCTTCCCGCCGTCAAAAGTGGTGGGCGGCGCGGCCGGCCTGATTGAAGAAGTGGCCGCGAGCAAAATCAGCGGCGAAGAAGACCGCTACAGCCATACCGATCTGTGGGACTTCCAGGCCAACGTCGACGGCGCGCAGAAAATTGTTAACCTCCTGCGTCCTCAGCTGCAGAAAGAGAACGGCGAACTGCTGGCCAAAGTGGATGCCAACTTCAAAAAAGTCGACACCATTCTGGCGAAGTACCGGACTAAAGACGGGTTTGAAACCTACGACAAGCTGACCGATGCCGACCGTAACGCGCTGAAAGGCCCGATTACCGCTCTGGCGGAAGATCTCTCTCTGCTGCGCGGCGTACTGGGTCTGGACTAAGCACGATGAATAAGCATAGCGAGAACGATGTGGTTGAGCCTTCACGTCGTCGATTGTTAAAAGGGGTGGGGGCGCTGGGGGGCGCTCTTGCTCTGGCCGGTGGCTGTCCGGTAGCGCATGCGGTGAAACCGCAAAGCGCGCCCGGCACGCTGTCACCCAATGCCCGCATGGAGACGCAGCCATTTTATGGCGAGCATCAGTCGGGCATCCTGACGCCGCAGCAGGCGTCCATGATGCTGGTGGCCTTTGATTCGCTGGCCAGCGATAAAGCCGATCTGGAGCGTCTGTTCCGCCTGCTGACGACGCGCATCGCGTTTCTCACCGCGGGCGGACCGGCGCCCGATACGCCGAACCCGCGTCTGCCGCCTATGGACTCCGGCATTCTGGGGCCGTTTATCGCCCCGGATAACCTGACCATTACCGTTTCGCTCGGTGAGTCGCTGTTTGATGCGCGCTATGGGCTGGCAAAACAGAAGCCGAAAGCGCTGCAGAAAATGACGCGTTTCCCGAACGACTCCCTGGACGCGGCGCTGTGTCATGGCGACCTGCTCCTGCAGATTTGTGCCAATACTCAGGACACGGTGATCCACGCCCTGCGCGATATCATCAAGCACACGCCGGATCTGCTGAGCGTGCGCTGGAAGCGGGAAGGGTTTATCTCGGACCACGCCGCCCGCAGTAAAGGGAAAGAGACGCCGGTGAACCTGCTGGGCTTTAAGGACGGTACGGCCAACCCGGACAGCAGCGATACGGCGTTGATGAAAGACGTGGTATGGGTGACGGCGGATCAGGGCGAACCGGCGTGGGCGGTGGGCGGCAGCTATCAGGCGGTACGGATTATTCAGTTCCACGTGGAGTTCTGGGACCGCACGCCGCTGAAAGAACAGCAGACGATCTTTGGTCGCGATAAGCAAAGCGGCGCGCCGCTCGGCATGAAGAACGAGCACGACGTGCCCGACTACGCCAGCGATCCCAATGGCGATACCATCGCGCTGGACAGCCACATTCGTCTGGCCAATCCGCGCACCAAAGAGACGCAGTCCAGCCTGATGATGCGTCGTGGCTACAGCTATTCGCTTGGCGTGACCAACGCCGGCCAGCTTGATATGGGCCTGCTGTTCGTCTGCTATCAGCACGATCTGGAAAAAGGCTTCCTGACCGTGCAGAAGCGGCTCAACGGCGAAGCGCTGGAAGAGTACATTAAGCCTATCGGCGGCGGCTATTTCTTTGCCCTGCCGGGCGTGCGCGATCGGAACGCGTACCTCGCTCAAGGTCTTATTGAAGCCTGATAATTTTCCCCGCAACCGTTCGCGGGGACATTATTTTTTCATATGACTATCCTCCTGTTATATTTCTGTAATATTTCTATATGAGACTGATTTCACCTGTAGGGACAGTCTTAAAAGTTGCATTCAGGTAAAATAAATGTTGCATTTATGATAACTCCTGATGTACTTAAGATAAGACAGCGGTAGTTCCCGGCAGTGATGCTGAATCACTATGGAGATCGCGAATGGTTGCGTCCTGTACTGGACAAGGTAAACATAACAACCGCAGCACCCGGCGCGGAGGCTCAGACTCCGGCAGCGATTTCCTCACCACTAAATTCTCCCCCCTTCCTCAAGAATCTGATTCGACCGACGTGCAGAACGGTGCGCGTAGCTGTTCCGTATCGTTATCCGATAAAGCAAGCAATGGCTTACAAGGAAGCCAACCCTCTGATGTTCGTGCGCATAATCGTGCCGAATCTGGCGCGTGTGATGAATACCAACAACTCAAGGTGCTATCCATGGGAAGACAAAAAGCAGTGATCAAAGCTCGTCGCGAAGCAAAACGTGTGCTGAGACGGGATTCACGTAGCCATAAACAGCGTGAAGAAGAATCGGTCACCTCGCTTGTGCAGATGAGTGGCGTAGAAGCAATTGGCATGGCCCGAGACAGCCGTGATAATTCTCCAATTGTGGCGCGCAATGAGGCTCAGGCGCACTACCTGAATGCTATCGAGAGTAAACAGCTCATCTTTGCAACCGGTGAAGCCGGATGCGGGAAAACCTGGATCAGTGCAGCCAAAGCGGCGGAGGCGCTGATCCATAAGGACGTGGAGCGTATTATTGTTACCCGTCCTGTACTGCAGGCTGATGAAGATCTCGGCTTCCTGCCCGGAGATATTTCGGAGAAGTTTGCTCCGTACTTCAGGCCCGTCTATGACGTGCTGGTGAAGCGACTGGGCGCATCCTTTATGCAGTACTGCCTGCGACCAGAGATTGGCAAGGTGGAAATCGCGCCGTTCGCCTATATGCGCGGACGTACATTTGAAAATGCGGTCGTCATTCTTGACGAGGCTCAGAACGTGACCGCTGCGCAAATGAAGATGTTTTTAACGCGCCTCGGGGAGAACGTGACGGTTATCGTTAACGGCGATATTACCCAGTGTGACCTGCCATCCGGCGTGAAATCCGGGCTGAGCGACGCCATGTCACGTTTTGAGGAAGATGAGATGATTGGGGTGGTACGCTTCACCAAAGAGGACTGTGTGCGTTCCGCGCTCTGTCAGCGCACGCTGCAAGTCTATTCCGACTAAAGGTAAAGCATTATCGTTTTACCTCTTTCCTGTAATGTCTTCCCGGCGTAATGCCGGGAAGCATCGTATATACTCCGCAGAAAATCCCCCTTATTTATCCACCGTATTGCTGTATCAATAATTTCGATTATTAAATGGGTGGATGTTTTTATTCTTTTTTTGAAGAAGTGTTATATGAAGTGATAATACCCACAAAATACCTGTGAATATAATGAGCGCGCTAATTGTTAGTTAAAAATTAAACGTGAATGTTGTCACAGAACATTACTACGAAGTAAAAATTAAGTTGGTGTCTTCAGGTGAGTTATCTATGTTTCGTACTTGTTCGAACAAAATTCTAAGAAGAAACACAACAGGGGAGCCTTTTCCCTGAAACATCACGCTGAGGGTCATACATGAACGAACTGGTTGGTGCTATTAATGGTGTAATCTGGAGCCCTGCGTTAATATTTTTATGTCTGGGGGTCGGCCTCTATTTCTCGCTGCGTAGTCGCTTCCTGCAATTACGGCATATCAAACATATGATTACCCTGATGTTCCAGGGGCGTCCTACCGATGCAGGCGTATCGTCTTTTCAGGCGCTGACGATGACGCTGGCAGGCCGCGTGGGGACAGGGAATATCGCCGGTGTAGCCACGGCAATTACCTTCGGAGGTCCGGGCGCGCTTTTCTGGATGTGGATAGTCGCTTTTTTAGGTGCCAGCTCCGCATTTGTCGAATCCACCCTGGGACAAGTTTATAAAGAAAAAATTAACGGTGAATATCGCGGCGGTCCTGCCTTTTATATTGAAAAAGGTTTAGGCGTTAAGTGGTACGCATGGTTATTTGCTATTGTGACTATTTTTTCCTGCGGATTATTACTTCCGGGCGTGCAGGCAAACTCGATTGGGGCGAGCCTGGATATTGCTTTTGGTCTGAGTCCGAACGTTACGGCGGCATTACTTGCTGTGCTGTTAAGTTTTATTATTTTCGGTGGTGTGAAAAGGATCGCCAGCTTTAGCAGCATGGTCGTTCCATTTATGGCGCTGGGGTATATTATTGTCGCCTGCGTGATTATCGCCATTAATATTAACCAGCTCCCTTCGGTTATTCTGCTGATCTGGAAAAGTGCGTTCGGCCTTGAAGCAGGTTTCGGTGCCATCCTGGGTCAGGCCATCATGTGGGGCGTTAAGCGCGGCGTCTATTCCAACGAGGCCGCGCAGGGGACCGGGCCGCATGCATCATCTGCGGCGGCAGTAAGCCATCCGGTGAAGCAGGGGCTGGTTCAGGCATTCTCGGTCTACATCGACACGCTGTTTGTCTGCTCCGCGACCGGGTTTATGCTGCTGATCACCGGGCTGTATAACGTCCAGGGCGTCGACGGCGCAGCGCTTTATACCGGCATTGCTGGCGTGGCCGCGGGTCCTGGCTATGTGCAGACGGCGATGGAAAGTATGATGCCAGGCTTTGGTAATTACTTTGTTGCCATTGCGCTGTTCTTCTTTGCTTTCACGACGATTATTGCCTACTACTATATTGCCGAAACTAATATCGCCTTCATTAACCGTAAAATTCACCGTCCGTGGCTGACATTCCTGCTCAAGCTATGTCTGATGGCCTCCACGGTATATGGCACGGTTCGCACCGCGGACCTGGCATGGGGACTGGGGGATATTGGGGTAGGGCTGATGGCGTGGCTCAATATTATTGCCATTGTTCTGTTGCATAAAAAAGCGTTTGCCAGCCTTAAGGATTATGAAATCCAGAATGCGCAGGGGCTGGATCCACAGTTTGACCCAGTTCGGCTGGGGATTAAAAACGCGGATTACTGGCTTGATGGGCGTAAGGATGAGGATGGTGTTCAGCCTGAGCAGGTTTCATCGCTTGAAAGAAAGCAGCCGGCAGCAAAGTTGAATAGCTGAGGAATCGAATAAAAAAGCCCGGGCATTAGTTCGGGCTTTTTTATATAGCTGAGGCGGCTCAGTCCGCACCGGGGGGGATTGACTCGCTTCGCTCGCCCTACGGGCAGCCTGTTCGCTGCGCTCTCAGTCTGTCCAACTGGCTGTCGCCAGTTGTCGAACCCCGGTCGGGGGTTCTCATCCCCCCCTTTTCGGAGAATATAAAAGAAAAAAGCCCGTACTTTCGTACGAGCTCTCATCTTAAATATGGCGGTGAGGGGGGGATTCGAACCCCCGATACGTTGCCGTATACACACTTTCCAGGCGTGCTCCTTCAGCCACTCGGACACCTCACCATATTGTTTTGCTGCCTGACCGCTTGGGGGGCAACGGGGCGCTACTATAGGGAGTTGCGCTAACACGGTCAAGCAGATTTTCAGCTTTAGTGCCTGTTCGGTTAAGCATTAATCAGCTCCACGGTTTTTAGGTCGTGGAGCAGGGGATTAACGCTGTGAATCGAGCACTTCGCTGTTTTTAACCACTTCCTGCGCTTTGCCGTAGCTTTCGATCAACAGCTGGTAAGCCGGGAAGATGTGGGTATACACCTCAGCCCACTCAGCCGCGTCCTCACGGTTCCAGGTTCTCTGGATCTCGGAGGCCACCGCCGCCGTATCCATCGGAACCACGCCGGCCTGCACCACGCGCGCCAGGGTGATCTCCTGCGCCATCTTGCTGTAGGTACCGGAGGCATCAATCACCGCAAACACTTTATAGCCGTCCGCCACCGCGCTGATTGACGGGAAAGCCATGCAGACGCTGGTGATTGTGCCCGCGATAATCAACGTCTTACGCCCTGTCGCTTTCACCGCCGCAACAAACTCCGGGTTATCCCAGGCGTTGATCTCCCCTTTACGGGCAACATACTGCGCATGCGGCGCGTTGGCGTGGATCTCCGGGATAAGCGGTCCGTTCGGTCCCTGTGGAACGGACGCGGTGGTGATCACCGGGATCTTCGCCAGGGTAGCGATTTTTGCCAGCGCAGCCGCACGGGCGCGCAGTTCCGGCATTGGCATATCCCCAACGGTCTGGAACAGACCGCTCTGGTGATCGATAAGCAACATCACCGCATCGTTCACATCAATAACCGGACGTGCGCCATTAAAATTCGCAGGTGTAGACATTATCTTCTCCTTTATAACGTTCAGATCTGGCCGAAGCGGCCGGAGTTAAAATCACGAATGGCTTCGTTGATTTCGCTTTTACTGTTCATCACAAACGGGCCATAGCCCACGATGGGTTCATTCAGCGGCTCGCCGGCCATCAGCAGTACTTTGGCATCGCTGTTCGCCTCCATGTGCAGTTTGTCGCCTTCCTGACTCAATACGACCAGCTGAGCTTCACCCGCCTGCGTTGTACCGTTCACCTTGATATTGCCTTCAAGCACGACCAGCGCGGTGCTCCAGCCTTCGGGCAGATTGAGCGTCAGGTGGCTTCCCTGGTTCAGCGCAATATCCCAGACGTTGAGCGGTGAGAAGGTGTGCGCCGGGCCGGTTACAGCCTCGTAGCGACCGGCAATGACCCGCAGCGAACCGCTGTTGTCCGGTAGCGTCACGGTCGGGATCGCATTCTTCGTAATGCTCTGGTAGCCCGGTGCCGCCATCTTGTCTTTGGCCGGCAGGTTGACCCAAAGCTGCATCATTTTCAGTTCTCCGCCTTTCTGCGAGAACGCGCTGGAGTGGAACTCCTCGTGCAAAATGCCTGCACCTGCCGTCATCCACTGCACGTCGCCGGGGCCAATGACGCCACCTTTGCCCGTAGAATCGCGATGCTCCACTTCACCGGAATAGACGATGGTGACCGTTTCAAAACCCCGGTGAGGGTGTTGGCCTACGCCGCGTTTCGCCCCATCTGCCGGAAAGGTGTACGGGCCCGCGTAGTCCAGCAGCAGGAACGGGCTCAGCGGCTCGCCGTGCGTCTGATAAGAGAACATTGAACGGACCGGGAAACCATCGCCAACCCAGTGCTGGCGGGGAGCGGTATAAACGCCTGTTACGTTTTTCATGATTAACTCCTGATGTTCTGTTGATGTAATTAGCTTATATTCAGAGTTAATATCCCGGTAGATAGTGAAAATGGCATTCACTGTTCTGAAAATGGAACGATGAGGATTTATGCAGGATCTCAATGACTTCGTCTGGTTTGTGAAGGTGGTGGACTACGGTGGCTTTGCCGCGGCGGGAAGGGCGCTTGATCTGCCAAAGTCCAGGCTAAGCCGCCGGATAGCGCAGCTGGAAGAACGCCTTGGCGTGCGGCTTATCCACCGAACAACCCGACAGTTTACGGTGACCGAGGTCGGGCAGACCTTCTACCAGCACTGTAAAGCGATGATGGTGGAGGCCGAGGCCGCGGAGGAAGCCGTTGCGGCGCTGCAGGCTGAACCGCGCGGTGTTGTCAGAATTACGTGCCCGATAACTCTGTTGCATGTCCACGTGGGTCCGATGCTGGCCAGATTTATGGCGCGCTACCCCGGGATCAATCTTCAGCTTGAGGCGACCAACCGGCGGGTAGACCTGGGGGGTGAGGGGGTTGATATCGCTATCCGCGTACGCCCGCGTCCGTTTGATGACAGCGACCTGGTATTAAGGGTGCTGGCTGACAGGGGGCATTGTCTGGTCGCCGGTCCGGCCTTAATTCAACGCATGGGCGAACCCGTCGTGCCATCTGAACTCAGTGCCTGGCCCGGGTTAAGCATGAACGAGGGGAAACATATTCATAAATGGGAGCTGTCCGGCCCCGGAGGTGCCAAAGCGGAGATCCATTACCACCCTCGATTGATTACCACCGACATGCTGGCGCTACGTGAAGCTGCCATGGCAGGCATCGGCGTGGTGCAGCTGCCGATTTTGATGGTCAAGGACCAGCTGGCGTCAGGGAAACTGGTACGGGTGCTCGACGCATGGGAACCCCGACGGGAAGTGATTCACGCGGTTTATCCTTCGCGGCGCGGCCTGCTGCCGTCGGTCAGGACGCTGGTGGATTTTCTGACCGAAGAGTATGCGCGGATGGTGGAAGAGTAACACTTCCCTCTCCCCTGGGGAGAGGGGCTCAGGCCGCACCGAGTTGCATATAGCACCGGGGGGGATTGACTCGCTTCGCTCGCCCTACGGGCAGCCTGTTCGCTACGCTCTCAGTCTGTCCAACTGGCTGTCGCCAGTTGTCGAACCCCGGTCGGGGATTCTCATCCCCCCAGAGGCGTGCAACATGCGAAAAAAAAAGCCCGCATTTTCATGCGAGCTCTTCTTTAAATATGGCGGTGAGGGGGGGATTCGAACCCCCGATACGTTGCCGTATACACACTTTCCAGGCGTGCTCCTTCAGCCACTCGGACACCTCACCATATTGTCATCCCGTTGTTGCCGGGACGGGCGCTAATGTAAGGAAAAGCCGAACTGCCGTCAACTCACTTTTTCAGTAATTTAGCGCGTTTAGACAAACTTCAGGCAACATGATTCTTAAATGTGCTGAAAGCGTCTTTTTTATCAGCAGCACAGTCGCGCTATAAATTTGTTATGCTGACAATCCAGTGAAAAAGCAAAATAAATCAGCGCAATAAAAGGCAGGAATGACTATGGATATACTTTTCTATCACCCCACGTTTGATACGGCATACTGGATCAAGGCGCTTTCGGCGGCGTTACCCGGCGCACGCGTTCGCGAGTGGAAGCGTGGCGATAATGAACATGCTGACTATGCGCTGGTCTGGCATCCTCCGGTAGAAATGCTCCAGGGCCGCACGCTGAAGGCCGTTTTTGCCCTGGGAGCCGGCGTGGATTCCATTCTGAGCAAACTGAAGGCACATCCTGAAATGCTGCCGGAAGACGTCCCCCTTTTCCGCCTGGAAGATACCGGAATGGGCCAGCAGATGCAGGAGTATGCCGTGAGCCAGGTACTGCACTGGTTCCGCCGCTTCGATGATTATCAGCTATTTAAACAGCGGGCCCACTGGGAACCGCTTCCGGATTACCGTCGCGAAGACTTTACGATCGGCATCCTCGGTGCGGGCGTGCTGGGCTCAAAAGTGGCCGAAGCGCTCGCCCCGTGGGGCTTCCCGCTGCGCTGCTGGAGCCGCAGCCGCAAGGATTATCCGGGCGTAGAGAGCTTTGCCGGAACGGATGAGCTTCCGACCTTTCTGAAAGGCACGCGCGTGCTTATTAACCTGCTGCCAAACACGGCGGAAACGGTAGGGATCATCAATGAAGCCCTGCTCAACCAGCTCCTCGACCAGAGCTACCTGATGAACCTCGCGCGCGGGGTCCATGTCGTGGAAGGCGATCTGCTGAAGGCGCTGGATAGCGGAAAGCTCAAAGGCGCCATGCTGGATGTCTATAGCCGTGAGCCGCTGCCGGTGGAAAGCCCGCTGTGGGCGCACCCGCGCGTCGCGATGACCCCGCACGTGGCTGCCGTGACGCGTCCGGCAGAAGCGGTGGCGTATATCTCCCATACCATCAGCGAAATGGAAAAGGGTAACGCGGTCACCGGACAGGTCGACAGACAGCGCGGCTACTGAGAGAAACCCGGCGTTTGCCGGGTTTTTGCTAATATTCGCCGCTGATAACTGCTATCCTTTGGAAAAACCGCAGAGGAGAGAGAGATGTATCCCGTTGACCTGCATATGCACACCGTCGCCAGCACCCACGCGTATAGCAACCTCCATGATTATATCGCCCAGGCGAAGCTTAAAGGCATCAAGCTGTTCGCGATCACCGATCATGGCCCGGACATGGCGGATGCGCCGCACTACTGGCATTTTGTGAATATGCGGATCTGGCCACGCCTGGTGGACGGCATTGGGATACTGCGCGGCATTGAGGCGAACATCAAAAATACCGACGGTGAGATCGACTGCACCGGCCCGATGCTGACCTCACTTGATCTTATTCTCGCCGGTTTCCATGAGCCGGTTTTCCCGCCTCAGGATAAAGACACCAACACCGCGGCGATGATTGCCACCATTGCCAGCGGCAATGTGCACATTATCAGCCACCCCGGCAACCCGAGGTACCCGATTGATATTCAGGCTGTCGCGCAGGCGGCAGCGAAGCACCGCGTGGCGCTGGAGATTAATAACTCCTCCTTTGTTCACTCGCGTAAGGGCAGCGAAGCCAACTGTCGCGAAGTGGCGGCCGCCGTGCGTGACGCGGGCGGGATGGTGGCGCTGGGGTCCGATTCTCATACCGCGTTTACGCTGGGTGATTTCAGCGAGTGCCTGAAAGTGCTGAATGATGTTAACTTCCCGGAAGCGCAAATCCTGAACGTGACCCCACGCCGCATGCTCGATTTCCTCGAGTCGCGCGGAGTGGAGCCGATTGCCGAATTTGCCGATCTTTAACTGTGTAATGGAATCATAAAAATGAACGAGTTTTCCATCCTCTGCCGCGTGCTGGGTACGCTCTATTATCGCCAGCCGCAAGACCCGCTGTTGGTTCCGCTCTTTACGTTAATTCGCGAAGGCAAACTGGCGCAGAACTGGCCGCTGGAACAGGATGATTTACTGGAACGTCTGCAAAAAAGCTGCGACATGCAGCAGATCGCGACGGACTACAATGCGCTGTTCGTTGGCGATGAGTGCCGCGTTTCGCCATACCGTTCAGCCTGGCAGGAAGGGGCTACGGAAGCGGAAGTCCGCGCGTTCCTCTCCACGCGCGGTATGCCGCTGAGCGATACGCCAGCCGATCATATCGGTACGCTGCTGCTGGCGGCATCCTGGATCGAAGACAACGCCGGTGATGATGAGAACGAAGCCATCGAAATCCTGTTCGAAACGTACCTGCTGCCGTGGGTCGGGACATTCCTGGGCAAAGTCGAAGCGCATGCCACCTCGCCATTCTGGAGAACGCTTGCCCCGCTGACCCGCGATGCTATCGCGGCGATGTGGGATGAGCTGGAAGAAGAGAACGAAGAGTGATTCAAATCACATAAATTCTGCAACTCAACATTCAAACTTGCACGTAATGTGCTGTCGATCTCATTTCTATGGTGCGCTTCTGCTATGATGCGCGCCATGAACATATTACTTTGTATCGCAATAACGACAGGTATTCTCTCCGGGCTCTGGGGATGGGTGGCCGTGTCTCTCGGATTGCTCAGCTGGGCCGGGTTCCTCGGCTGTACCGCCTATTTCGCCTGTCCGCAGGGGGGCGTCAAAGGGCTGTTTATCTCTGGCTGCACGCTGATGAGCGGTGTTATCTGGGCGCTGGTGATCGTGAAAGGCAGCGCGCTGGCGCCGCATCTGGAAATCCTGGGATACGTCATGACGGGTGTCGTCGCCTTTTTAATGTGCATCCAGGCCAGGCATCTTCTGCTTTCATTTGTGCCGGGAACCTTTATGGGGGCATGTGCGACCTTTGCAGGGCAGGGTGACTGGAAGCAGGTAGTCCCTTCGCTGGCGCTGGGGTTGCTGTTTGGCTATGCCATGAAAAACAGCGGACTATGGCTGGCGTCGCGGCGGGAAAAAGCGCAAAACATCACGGCAGTGAGCGAATAAAAAAAGGCGAGATAATCATCTCGCCTTTTTTATGCGCTTCCTGTCAGGATTCCGGAGGGACTGACATATCGCGGTATTTCACCAGGATCGGGTTCTGCACGTCTGCTTTGTTTTGCAGATCCCACAGCCCGCGGTCTATACCGTCGTTAATTAAGTAGATCACGCCGGTTTCAATGGCTGACATCAGACACATCATCACCGGTTCGTTAGAGGTGTAGCCGATTTCACCTTCCAGCAAACGCTGGTAATCGATGAAGCGGAATACCCCAGCCTGAACTTCATAAGACAGAATGGTTTTGCTGGTGTTCACCGAAGAGAGCACTTCGCCTGTACTGACGTTAACCACACGCAGGTTAACGGCGATTTGGTCGAGCTGATACTGGGTATCCGCACCGATACCGAAGTAACGTGCTCCCGCACCACCCGATTTAACGTTACTTTCGTAGCCAATAATCGATCCTTCAATCATCACGTTCGCTGCTGCCAGAGATTCCAGAGGCGTTCGGTTATTGGCCGCGACGGTACCATTTTCCTGTGCGGCGCGAATGATTTTCCGTTCATTCAACAGGTTCTGGAGACCCTGACGTTCCAGCGGAATAAACCAGTGCGAATCCTTGAGCGCGGTAACCAGCATCGCGGTGGCGCTTTGCGGCACGGCCGTGGAGAAGTTACTTGCCGGGTAAGGTTTAAATTGCCCGGTTTCATCCTGAATGTTGTATACGGAGACAAATATTTTCCCCGTTGGAGCAGGTAAATGCGTTAAATCACGATAACTCTGGGCCCGAGGCATTAATGTAGGTTTTGCAGCTTCTTTAGGTGGAGCAGTTAAACAACCGCTCAATAAGCACACTGCAACAAATATCAGGAAGCGCTGCATGATCGTTGTCCTTATTTAGCTATTGTTTAAAAGTCAGTTGAATTACTTTGTAGACCGGAAACCTGAATGGTGGAGATTCTTCCGGTTTTACGATCGGTCACGTTCAACTGAAGCTGTCCGTCCGTGTTGGCGATATCAACGATAAAGTCGTTGGTCACCATCCGGCCTGGTTTACCGGTATTAATGTTGGTCAGTAACCCGCCTAAAATCTGCGACTGGATAGCCTGAGTGAAGTTGTCCAGTGCGGACGGGGTATCAATGCTAAAATCCTTTAAGCTCGGATCCTTATAGGAGTTTTGCGCCTGGGCTTCGTTCAGCAGGAACGCGCCGTTATTAGGGTTACCGCCAAAGTTAGGGTTACGGAACTGAAACGTCATGTTTCCGGCCCAGCTGATGGGTGTTATCAGCATTATCGAAACAACTGCATATGCAATACGCATGACAGCCTCCGCATATCGGTTCGCTAGAACTCGTCTTTTGCTAAATCGCTGGTGCTTAATAGGGCTTTATCTATTTGCAGGCGATTAATAGCGTCTTCTGATTGTTCCAGTGCTAAGACGACGTTTTTATCGAAGTCTATTTTGGTCGGGAATAAAAACGTTTGATAAATAACGTTCTGATTAGCCGTTATTGTTATCCAACTTCCCCATCGTGCACTGGGCCGCTCGTTGATTGTTATATTACCCGTATAGGTACTGTCCCATTTGTCACTGAAGGCACGGTAAAAACTGTGCCCGACCGATGAGACAGTGTGGTCTGTTAACAATCCGGGAACTTCGACCTCGACGGCCTTCAGATTCCCGGCAGCGAGCAGGAAACTCGCTGCGGCGATCCAACTCAACGTGCGCTTCATGTGATTAACGCCTGAGGTTATCGTTTGCCCACGAAACAGCCTGAGTTCGGTTTTTCACAGCTATCTTCTTGAAAAGATTATAAAGGTGCGTCTTTACCGTATTTTCGCTGATAAATAACGAACGGGCGATTTCAATATTTGAAGCACCAATGCGTAACTTGTTCAGGATCTCTTTCTCACGGTGCGTGAGCAGGGCTGACTCTGAGCTGTTATAGCGATAATTTCCGGAGTGCGTGATGAGATAGCTGGCAAGCTTTTGCGAAAAATAACATTCTCCGCGCAATATACCTTGCAGCCCCTCTACCACCCGGTCTTCTTCTTCCGTGACGTAGAACACGCCATTGATATGCGGCCAGCTTTCAATATCCCTGAAAGGATATTCATCAGGCGTATTCAACAATAGCA
This sequence comes from Enterobacter sp. WP_7_1, assembly GCF_003688535.1. Taxonomy (NCBI): domain Bacteria; kingdom Pseudomonadati; phylum Pseudomonadota; class Gammaproteobacteria; order Enterobacterales; family Enterobacteriaceae; genus Enterobacter; species Enterobacter sp. WP_7_1. Next base: position 821,901 of record NZ_REFK01000001.1, read on the forward strand.
CGCGGATATTATTGTTTTTCCTGCTTAAAATATCCTGCCAGTAATGGATAAGCTTTTTATCAGCTTCCATCATATCGAAAAGAATGATGCTGCCAGGTGCAATATCATCAAAAGAACGTTGAATATTATGCAATTTCCCGTTCAATGATAAAGATTGCTTTAAATGTTGTAATAAAGCTGTCGCTTGCAAAGAAGGTTTTGTGATCAACAGTAATGTATGACCATGTAAACTATGGACTTCATTATACATGATGAAACCCCACTTTTTTTGGCACCTGGCAGCTGTCCTCCTGTTTAAAAGAGGACACCAGAAGTACTGACAGATGTTGCACTGCTGTGTGTAGAATCAGACCATAACCTCCACAGGGAGGTAAATATAAAACCAATTTCGTACATCTAATTTCAATCTAGCTTTTACGAAGTTTAAAGCAAGTGTTAAACGTGTAACATAATGTAAAAATCAATATTAATTTGTTAAAATCACTTGTCGTGAATCGCGATAATTGATGAGAAAGTTGTACACGTAAATAGAAGTGCACAGATTTTAAAAATCATACAAATATTTTCATCTATTTGATTTTTATAATTATTTATTATTTTTGTATCGATGTAATTAAGTATGAGTTACCGATTATTTCTAAGCCCGCGAATGAGCTGCTGTCTGGCTTAAGAAAACAGGCTTCGTGTCACGCGATGAAAAAATGATCCCCAGCCGTTACGTTTAAGCAACGCGGGATGAAGCGTGGACAGCCTTCGTCTCGATGTACAACACTTTCGCAAAACGCCTTTAATAAAAAATATAAGCTGGCCTGATTAAAGTGATTTTTGATGTAAATTACGACTTTGTGGTGAGCCGATAAATAAAAATAAGCCGCGCGGGTGAGATATTTAAAATGTTTCAGCGGACATACTCTTCACCGTAACGACGCGTTAACACAGTACGAGTCGTTTTAACAAGTAACATTGTTAAAGGGTTATGGAACGATTAAATAGCCAGGTCCAGGGTGACAACATGAAAAACGCATCGTTAATTATGATGTTTACATTACTGGGTGCGCCTGGATTTGTAACCGCAGCGAATTCAGATTTGGCAAATTCTGAATATAACTTTGCGGTTAACGAATTAAGTCTTTCATCACTAAATCAGGCAGCCATTATTGGTCAACGGGGCGTTTTCAATAACGCTGAGGTTAGCCAGGACGGTTCAAGACTCTTATCCATTGTATCCCAGGATGGGGTAGGTAACAGAGCGAGAGTTGATCAATCAGGGGGTTACAATATTGCCTGGATCGATCAGAGCGGTAACGCGAATGATGCAGGTATTACGCAAGATGGATACGGTAATAGCGCGAAAATTATCCAGAAAGGGTCGGGTAATAGAGCAAATATTACGCAGTACGGTACGCAGAAAACCGCAGTTGTAGTGCAGAAACAGTCGCAAATGGCGATTAACGTTATTCAACATTAGCGCGTTGGCGACGACTTTAATCAATCCGATGGGGGTTTACCATGAAATTTCTCAAAGTGGCAGCGCTTGCAGCAATCGTAGTTTCTGGTAGTGCTATGGCGGGTTCTATTAATCAGGGCGGCTGGGGTCATGGACATGGTCATGGCGGATACAGTGGCCCAAATTCCACCCTGAATATTTATCAGGACGGTGGCGGTAACTCAGCGGTAGCTCTGCAGACAGACGCCAGAAATTCTGTCCTGAATATTAGCCAGAAAGGTGGCGGTAACGGCGCTGACGTTGGTCAGGGTTCTGATGATAGTAAAATCAACCTGTCCCAGAAAGGTTTTGGCAACAGTGCGACACTTGATCAGTGGAACAGTAAAAAATCCGTTATGAATGTTAGCCAGACCGGCGGCTTTAACGGTGCACTCGTAGATCAGACTGCTTCCAACTCGACTGTTAACGTGACCCAGATCGGCTTTGGTAACCACGCGACAGCTCATCAGTACTGATACTGAAATCTGTGCTACAAAAAAACAGGGCTGATGCCCTGTTTTTTTTCGGGAGTTCATCATGAATACCTTAATTCTCCTTGCCGCGCTTTCCAGCCAGATCACCTTCAAAACGTCACAGCAGGAAAATATGACCACCATTATTCCTCAGGTCACTCTGGCGCAGTCGTGCGATTGTCAGGTTCAGATTATTTCTTTACGAGAAGGGCAGGGGGGGCAAAGTTCTTCCCGGCAGCAAAACACACTTTTTATACCCGCTAATCAGACGATTGATTTAATGCGTCTGAGTTTAAATATTAATGCGGGAGACACGGTAAAAATCGTTGTCACCGTTTCAGACGGTAAATCGCTACATTTATCACAACAGTGGTCGCCAGCGGAACGTTCTCTATGAAAACCCATTAAATCAATAGGTTGTGAATGTGGCGGGTCTGGGCCGTTGAGCTATGCTGATATCAGGGACCAGGTCGTTATGTTCCGTAACGTGAAACTTCGTTTGCCCTAATAAATGAAGCGCGTTTACCCCTCATGGACGATTTTCATTGAGGAGTACCTATTATGAACAACTATTTTGCTCGACTCGTGGCAGGTCTGGGTCTGGTCGTTTCTGCTTTGAGTATCCCGGCTTATTCGGCCACGGTTGTTGACGGCGGTGTCATTCATTTTCGCGGTGCCATTGTCGCCGACCCCTGTGAAGTCACTCCCCAGAAGCAACAGTTTGCCATGTCATGTCCAGATAATAACCGTATGCAAACGCGTATGGTCAGCTATGAAGAGGCGCTTAACGGGAAAGTGAGCGACTCAAACGTGGCAACGCTCAATATGAAATATCTTAATCCTGAAAAAACGCTCGCGGTTGTCGAAATCCAGTATCGCTAATGCGCGCTCTCCCGCCCAGGGGTGAAAGAGGATTTTTTCTGATAGTTTTTTCTCCCGGTCTCCTCTGCGATACACTTAAGAAAATGGCGGGTTGCAGAGGGGCTTTATGAAACCGCAAATTGAAATTATTCATGGCGATATTACGACAGTACACGTCGACGTCATCGTCAATGCGGCCAATCCATCCCTGATGGGAGGGGGCGGCGTGGACGGGGCTATCCACCGGGCTGCCGGACCGCAGCTGCTGGAAGCCTGTAAAACCGTGCGCCAACAGCAGGGCGAATGTCCTCCCGGTCACGCGGTGATTACGCTGGCGGGCAATCTGCCTGCGAGAGCGGTAATTCATGCCGTAGGGCCGGTCTGGCATGGCGGGGATCAGCACGAAGCGAGTATTCTGGAAGAGGCGTACCGGAACTGTCTGCGGCTGGCCGCCGACAACGGTTATAAAACGATGGCGTTTCCGGCCATCAGCACCGGCGTGTATGGTTATCCTAAGGCCGCTGCTGCAACGATCGCCGTAGAAACGGTTTACCGCTATTTGTCGTTAAAACCGCTGCCAGAGAAGGTCATTTTTGTCTGTTTTGACGACGACACCACGCATCTTTATCAGCGGCTTCTGACTCAGCGCAGACAAGAGCTGGAGAGCTGAAGCAAACGCGGCGCATCGGGTGCGCCGCGTGGTTTATGAGGCTTTTGCCTGCGGTTTTCCTGAAAAGAGGAAGCGCAGGAGCGGGATCCGCAGATGGATTTCGTAGAGTACGATCGCCACCCCTACAACAAACACCAGCCCGGTAAAGAAGCCCAGCGTGTTGGAGGCGATGTGCGGTGTGATGTAAGCCCCGAAGAAAAGCGTTAACGGGTGATGCACCAGATAGATAAACAGTGACGCATTAACGAAGTAGGTCACGCGACTGGACTTAAAGTTCAGCAAGCGATGGCCCAGCGCGAATACCACGTTCACCATCCACAGCCCCAGCAGCATAGTGATGACGCTTTCCGTTTCATACATCCATGCATCGCCGCTGCCGTAGCGCTGATTCAGCAGATAGGCCGCGAATGCGAGGGTGGCCCCCAGCGCGCACCACGGTGACGGGGTGACAAACAGCGATTTAAGCTTCGGATGAATAAAGGCCAGCGCGCCGATTAAAAAGAACGGAATGTAGAACAGGGACTGCATCACCACAAAATTAAATAACCCGTCGCTCAGAATCGGCGGGTAGACGATAAGCAGCGTCCGTCGCACGGCGGCATAGGCAATACCCAACAGCAAGAAGAGCACTGACAGTTTGTCCATCGTAACGTTGGCGAAGAAAGTGTCGGCTTTTGTACTCAGATGGCGGCGCAGGCGGCTGAAAATCAACAGGCTCACCGTTGTGAGCACCACCAGGACCAGCAGGAACCACAGGTGAGACACCAGCTCCCAGACCAGCGTATTGTACTTTTCATACAGCGACAGATTCGGCCAGTTCTCCGCTTTGCCTTTGACGTATTGCAACATAATGAACTGAGGCAGCGTCAGCAGTGGAATTGCGGTCAGCATGGGGATCCCCACGCGTTCTACACGCACTTTCCACCAGCGCTTGAGCGGGTATCGCAGAAACAGCATGTAAGAAAAATAGCCGGATATGACGAAGAACACCTGCATACGGAAGGCGTGAATAAAGTCATTAAACAGCGTCAGCCACCAGGAGGGCATCTGGCTATTCACATGCCAGGTGTGGCTGGAGTAAATCAGTGAAATGTGAAAGGGGATCCCCAATAGCATCAGCCAGGCCCTGATCGAGTCGAGGAAATATTCACGTTCTGTTGGTGTTGTGCTCATATAACGTTGTGCATTCTCAGACTTTTCGTCTTATCCCTAAGACTCATAATGGTTACATTCGAAGCCAACCCTACACCAAGACCGACACCCTGTCTCCAGGATAAGCACGCAAAGTGAATAGCGGGTTCTTTCATTTGCTTAATCCATGAGCCAGCAGCTGAACAAAGCAGTGATAATGTTGTCGGATTGCCTGAGTTTCCATTAAAATGGATCGGATCGATATAAGCACACAAAGGGGGAAGTGCTTACTTATTATGAAACATAAACCACAGATGATGAAAATGCGTTGGTTGGGTGCTGCAGTGGTGTTATCACTGTATACCTCATCGGCACTGGCCTTTAACATCGACGATGTCGCAAAACAGGCAAAATCGATGGCAGGCAAGAGCTACGAAGCGCCGAAAAGTAACTTGCCCTCCGTTTTCCGCGACATGAAGTATGCGGACTATCAGCAGATCCAGTTCAATCACGACAAAGCGTACTGGAGCAATATTAAAACCCCGTTCAAGCTTGAATTTTATCATCAGGGTATGTACTTCGACACGCCTGTTGCCATCAATGAAGTGACGGCAACCGCGGTACGTAAGATCAAGTACAGTCCGGATTACTTCAATTTTGGCAATGTGCAACACGACAAAGATACGGTGAAAGACTTGGGCTTCGCAGGCTTTAAGGTGCTTTACCCGATCAACAGCAAAGATAAAAACGACGAAATCGTCAGCATGCTTGGAGCCAGCTATTTCCGCGTCATTGGCGCGGGGCAGGTGTACGGGCTTTCTGCGCGTGGTCTGGCTATTGATACCGCGCTGCCATCAGGTGAAGAGTTCCCACGTTTCCGTGAGTTCTGGATTGAACGTCCAAAACCAACGGATAAGCGTCTGACCATTTATGCGCTGCTGGATTCCCCGCGTGCAACCGGGGCCTATCGCTTTGTGATTATGCCGGGTCGTGACACGGTAGTTGACGTGCAGTCCAAGGTTTACCTGCGTGATAAAGTAGGCAAACTGGGCGTTGCGCCGTTGACCAGTATGTTCCTGTTTGGGCCGAATCAGCCGTCTCCGGCTACCAACTTCCGCCCGGAACTGCACGACTCCAACGGTCTGTCTATTCATGCCGGCAACGGTGAGTGGATCTGGCGTCCGCTGAATAACCCCAAACATCTGGCGGTTAGCAGCTTCGCAATGGAAAACCCGCAAGGTTTTGGCCTGCTGCAGCGTGGTCGTCAGTTCTCCCGCTTTGAAGATTTGGACGATCGCTATGACCAGCGTCCAAGCGCCTGGGTCACGCCAAACGGTGACTGGGGTAAAGGCAAGGTCGAGCTGGTAGAAATTCCAACCAACGACGAAACCAACGATAACATCGTCGCTTACTGGACGCCGGATCAGCTGCCGGAAGCCGGTAAAGAGATGAACTTCAAGTACACCATTACCTTCAGCCGCGACGAAGATAAGCTGCATGCGCCGGATAACGCGTATGTAATGCAGACTCGCCGCTCAACGGGTGATGTGAAGCAGTCTAATCTTATCCGTCAGCCTGACGGTACCGTGGCGTTTGTCGTGGACTTCACAGGCCAGGATATGAAGAAACTGTCACCGGACACCGCCGTTGCCGCTCAGGCCAGCATCGGTGATAACGGTGAAATCGTTGAGAATACCGTGCGTTACAACCCGGTAACCAAAGGCTGGCGACTGACCCTGCGCGTGAAAGTGAAAGATCCGAAACAGACCACTGAAATGCGTGCTGCGCTGGTCAGTAACGATCAGCCGCTGAGTGAAACCTGGAGCTATCAGCTACCTGCCAATGAATAATACATCTGAATATATTGATGCCATGCCGCTGACGGATATCGAAAAAGCGGCACTGCCAAAGAGCGACATCCGCGCGGTTCACACCGCGCTGGATGGTGAACATCATACGTTTTCCCGTGATGATGATACGCCGCTCGGGTCAGTCAAGGCGCGTCTGGAGCAGGCCTGGCCGGACTCGCTGGCGGAAGGGCAGTTGATTAAAGACGATGAAGGACGCGATCAGCTTCAGGCGATGCCGAAGGCTACGCGTTCCTCAATGTTCCCCGATCCATGGCGCACCAACCCGGTGGGTCGCTTTTGGGATCGCCTGCGCGGACGTGATGTGACGCCGCGCTATCTGTCGCGCCTGACGAAAGAAGAGCAGGCTTCCGAACAGAAATGGCGTACCGTCGGGACAATCCGTCGCTATATCCTGCTGCTTCTGACGCTGGCGCAGACCGTCGTCGCGACCTGGTATATGAAAACCATCCTGCCTTACCAGGGCTGGGCGTTTATCAATCCGACGGACATGATGGGCCAGGATCTCTGGGTCTCCTTCATGCAGCTGCTGCCGTATATCCTGCAGAGCGGCATTCTCCTGCTGTTCGCGGTTCTCTTCTGCTGGGTCTCGGCCGGTTTCTGGACCGCGCTGATGGGCTTCCTGCAGCTGCTCATGGGGCGTGACAAATACAGCATTTCAGCGTCAACGGTCGGGGATGAACCCCTCAATCCCGAGCACCGTACCGCGCTGATTATGCCTATCTGTAACGAAGACGTTGACCGCGTATTTGCGGGCCTGCGTGCGACCTGGGAGTCCGTGAAGGCGACCGGCAACGCGGAGCATTTCGACGTTTACATCCTGAGCGACAGCTACAACCCGGATATCTGCGTTGCGGAACAAAAGGCGTGGATGGAGCTGATTGCAGAAGTGCAGGGTGAAGGCCAGATCTTCTACCGCCGCCGCCGCCGCCGCGTGAAGCGTAAAAGCGGTAACATCGATGACTTCTGCCGTCGCTGGGGTAACCAGTACAGCTACATGGTGGTGCTGGATGCTGACTCCGTCATGAGCGGAGACTGCCTGAGCGGTCTGGTGCGTCTGATGGAAGCCAACCCTAACGCGGGTATCATTCAGTCTTCGCCAAAAGCGTCCGGTATGGACACGCTGTATGCGCGCTGCCAGCAGTTCGCCACCCGTGTTTACGGGCCGCTGTTTACGGCCGGTTTGCACTTCTGGCAGCTGGGTGAATCGCACTACTGGGGCCACAACGCCATTATCCGCGTGAAGCCGTTCATTGAGCACTGTGCGCTGGCGCCGCTGCCGGGCGAGGGTTCGTTTGCCGGTTCTATTCTGTCGCACGACTTCGTAGAAGCGGCGCTGATGCGTCGTGCTGGCTGGGGCGTCTGGATTGCCTACGACCTGCCGGGATCGTACGAAGAGCTGCCTCCAAACCTGCTGGACGAGCTCAAACGTGACCGCCGCTGGTGTCACGGTAACCTGATGAACTTCCGCCTGTTCCTGGTAAAAGGGATGCACCCGGTTCACCGTGCGGTATTCCTGACCGGCGTGATGTCCTATCTCTCTGCACCGCTGTGGTTTATGTTCCTGGCGCTGTCGACTGCCTTACAGGTGGTTCATGCCCTGACGGAGCCGCAATACTTCCTGCAACCGCGGCAGCTGTTCCCGGTGTGGCCGCAGTGGCGTCCGGAGCTGGCGATTGCGCTATTTGCCTCCACCATGGTGCTGCTGTTCCTGCCTAAGCTGCTCAGCATCATCCTGATCTGGTGCAAAGGCTCGAAAGAGTACGGCGGTTTCTTCCGCGTGACCCTTTCGCTGCTGCTGGAAGTGCTGTTCTCCGTCCTGCTGGCGCCGGTACGTATGCTGTTCCACACCGTGTTTGTGGTCAGTGCGTTCCTGGGCTGGGAAGTGGTCTGGAACTCACCGCAGCGTGACGACGACTCCACGCCGTGGGGTGAAGCCTTTATGCGCCACGGTTCTCAGCTGCTGCTGGGTCTGGTGTGGGCGGCCGGGATGGCCTGGCTGGATCTGCGCTTCCTGTTCTGGCTGGCGCCGATTGTCTTCTCGCTGATCCTGTCGCCGTTTGTGTCCGTGATTTCCAGCCGTTCAACGGTGGGGCTGCGAACCAAACGCTGGAAGCTGTTCCTGATCCCGGAAGAGTATTCCCCGCCGCAGGTGCTGGTGGATACCGATCGTTACCTGGAACAGAACCGCAGTCGCTCGCTGGATGACGGCTTCATGCACGCCGTGTTTAACCCGTCATTTAACGCCCTGGCGACGGCAATGGCGACGGCGCGTCACCGCGCCAGCCAGGTGCTGGAGATTGCCCGCGATCGTCACGTTGAGCAGGCGCTTAACGAGACCCCGGAAAAACTCAACCGCGACCGTCGTCTGGTGCTGTTGAGCGACCCGGTGACAATGGCGCGTCTTCACTACCGCGTGTGGTCCGCTCCGGAGAAATACTCTTCGTGGGTGAACTACTATAAGGACGTGAAGCTGAACCCGCTCGCCCTGAAGGCGAAGTAAGTTGTTAAGAAGAGGCGGGTAAGCGAATCGCCACCCGCCAGATAAAATACCGGCTTAATCGCCGGTATTTTTTTAGAGGTTAAAGATGAGAATAATCATCGTCGTTATGATGGCATGCCTGCTCAGCGGCTGCGGCAGTATCATCAGTCGCACCATTCCAGGGCAAGGCCACGGAAATCAGTATTACCCGGGCGTGAAATGGGATCTTCGTGATTCCACATGGCGCTACCTGACCGTGCTCGATCTGCCGTTCTCGCTGATTTTCGACACGCTGTTGCTGCCGATCGATGCCAGCCACGGCCCTTACGAATAGCGTAAATTAACGCTCGTCCCACTCATCGGCAGCGGTTTGACCTTCTTCCGTATCCAGCGGCGGCTCGAGCTGAAACTCACCCTCATCCCACTCGTGCAGGGTGTTCTCTTCCAGCCATTCCTGCCGAAGTTCGATTTCGTCATAGTCGCCATCAAAGACGGCCTGCGCACCTTCACCGCTTAATATCGGTAAACATTCTCCTTCTTCACCTTCATCGGCAAAGAATTCGGCCTGCCACATAATATCCCCATCCTGCAGAACGTATTTTTGGATATTAAGCTGTTGCACGTCAGCATCTTCTTCTTCAACGCCGGGATTGTCGGCGAGGAACTCTTCACGAGCGGCATCAATAGCTTCTTCCAGCGTGGCGTACATGGTCATTGGTGTCTCCCTGTTTTCCAGAAGGTTTCAGGGAAAGAATAGCTGAATATAAGATTCTGCAAGTATGAATGCGAAAATAAGCTATCAGGCGTTCGTCTTATTCCGTCACGGGCCGCAGCGCGCGGGATAAACTGAACCATGAATAAATGGCATTGAACAATACGACGCCCGCCGTCACGATAAAGACGGCGCGAAAACCGAAGCTGGCTGAGATCCCGGCTCCGAGCAGCGGTCCGGTGACGTTACCGATATCGCGGAATGACTGGTTGTAGCTGAAAATACGCCCGGCGATCTGGTTCGTGGAGTTGTAGACCAGCAGGGTCTGTACGGCGGGCAGCAATGCGCCGTCGGCGGCTCCCAGCAAAAAGCGCAGGACGCCCAGCTGCCATGGCGTTTGCACCATCGACATCGGGATAAGCAGCAGGACGGAAATCACCAGCGCGCAGATCAGGATTTTCTCGGGACCCACCCGGTCCCCCAGTTTTCCGAGCCTCGGGGCGCTCAGCAGCGCCGCCACGCCGGGTACGGAGGCAATCAGCCCGCTGATGAACGCAATATTGCTGACGTTACCCGCCAGGTCGCGAACGTACAGCGTCAGAATAGGGGCAATCGACCCGGTAGCCACCTGGATAATCATTGTCGTCACGAACAGGCTCAGCACCAGTCTGGGATTTTTAAGCGAGGTCAGCACTTCCCTGGCGTGGAGCATCTCTTTTTTGGCGACAGGCGTGAAGTTTTCACGAATACAGAGCAGGGTGACGATAAAGCAAAGGAACAACACGCTGGCGGTGATAAAGAAAACTGGCCGCAGGCCATAGTTATCGGCCAGGAGTCCACCGGCCAGCGGTCCCAGCAGGGCACCGCTCACGCCGCCGGTTGAGAGCGTGCCCAGCGCCCAGCCGCTTTTATGGCGAGGAATTTGCGTGGCAATCAGGGCATTCGCGTTGGGAATAAATCCCCCCAGCAGGCCCAGCAGCGCGCGCAGGACTAGAAACTGCCAGACGTTCTGCGCCACGCCCATCAGCGCCATGATAATGGCCATCCCCAGCGCCGAGCGAAGCAGCATGATTTTACGTCCCTTGCGGTCGGCAAGGCCGCCCCAGAACGGTGAGGCCATCGCGGAAAAGAGAAACGTGATGCTGAATACCAGACCGGACCACATATTGAGCGCGCTGTGGCCCGTCACGCCAAGCTGTTCGACGTAGAGCGGCAGGAAGGGCATAACCAGGCTAAAGGCCGCGCCGGTAAGAAAACAGCCAAGCCACGCAACCGTGAGGTTACGTTTCCAGTTTATGGGGGCATCTGAGGGTGACATAACTATCCGCATAATGAGGTGCAGAGCACCTGAAGCATAAAGTAATAAGCCTGCTAATTATGCGCCTGGGTTATGATTGCCGCAATGAGGAGGAGCTTTTAAAGCTAAAACGGCATGCGGCCCTGAGGACCGCATGAGGATTAATAGCGGGACGGCGTGCCTTGTGGACGCGTTTTAAAACGGCGGTGCAGCCACATATACTGCTCGGGCGCCAGCATGATGCACTTCTCCACAACGCTGTTCATCCAGCGCGCGGTGGTTTCCGCATCGTCGAGCGGCGGCGCGAGTTCCGGCTCCAGCATCATCAGTTCATAGCCTGAACCATCCGGCTTACGGCGGGGAACAAAAGGCACGATGGCGGCTTTGGACATGCGCGCCAGCATCCAGGTACCGGTCGTTGTTGCGGCCTCTTCAACGGCGAAGAAGGGGACAAATACGCTGGCCTGTGGGCCATAGTCGTGGTCGGGGGCATACCAGACCACTTCGCCGGACTTCAGCGCGCGGATCATCCCCTTCAGATCCTTACGGTCGATCATGCTTTTGTTGGAGCGCATGCGGCCGTTGGTCTGGATTAAATCGATGACCGGATTATCGTTAGGACGATAAACGCCAATGCCAGGCGCCTGCATGCCGAACATGCGCGCCCCGATTTCCAGCGTCAGGAAATGGACGCCGATCAGCAAAACGCCCGTCTGGTTGGCCTGAAGCGTATGCACCGGCTCCATGCCGGTTCCCGTCACCTCGCTCCAGCGGGCCATGCGTTTGTCCGGCCAGAACCACGCCATGCCGGTCTCCATAAGCCCCATCCCGACGGATTCGAAATTCTTCGCGACCATATCGTGACGCTCTGGCTCGCTCATTTGCGGAAAACACAGCTCAAGATTGCGGTACGCGATTCTGGCGCGACGCTTCATAAACAGTTGCGCGAAACGGCCCAGAAATTTACCCAACCGAAAAATAACAGGGTAGGGAAGCTGTACCAGAAGCCATAAAAAGCCGATGCCAAGCCAGGTCAACCAATAACGGGGATGCAAAAGGGCGGCAGTAAATTTTGGTAACTGGGTCATGTCTTTCCTGTTTTCAAACGTCCTGTTTTGCTAGTGTCTCATTTTTTGAGACATAGCCAAAATATCTGCTTTCGAAGCGTGCACGAATACAGCAATTGTTAAGCCTGATTAATCAGGGTGTGTGAAATGTAGCGTAAATTGTGGGGATGTAAATTGGTTTTGTTTGCTATATGATGCCGACCGATTTTTAATTCTCTCTAACGATTCCAGGACTGTACACCATGCCAGTGTTACACAACCGCGTGTCGAATGAGATGTTGAAAGCGCGCATGTTGGCTGAAACCGAACCGCGCACAACTATCTCTTTCTATAAATACTTCACGATCGACGATCCGCAGGCGACCCGCGATGCGCTTTATCAGGCGTTCACGGCCCTGAACGTCTTCGGCCGCGTCTACCTTGCCCGTGAAGGTATCAACGCGCAAATTAGCGTACCGGAAAGCAAAGTCAGCGCCTTCCGCGACGCTCTTTATCACTTCGATCCGGCCCTCGACGGCTTGCGCCTGAACATTGCCCTGGACGATGACGGGAAATCCTTCTGGGTGCTGCGCATGAAGGTGCGTGAACGCATCGTGGCGGACGGTATCGACGATCCTGCGTTTAACGCGGCGGATGTCGGTGAATATCTGAAGGCTGCGGAAGTGAATGCGATGCTGGACGATCCGGATGCCGTGTTCATTGATATGCGTAACCACTATGAATACGAAGTGGGGCATTTCGAGAACGCGATGGAAATCCCGGCCGATACCTTCCGCGAGCAGCTGCCCAAAGCGGTTGAGATGATGCAGGAACATAAAGATAAAAAGATCGTTATGTACTGCACCGGCGGTATCCGCTGTGAGAAAGCCAGCGCGTGGATGAAACACAACGGCTTTAATAAGGTCTGGCATATTGAAGGCGGCATTATCGAGTACGCCCGCCGTGCCCGCGAGCAGGGTTTACCGGTGCGCTTTATCGGGAAAAACTTTGTCTTTGACGAGCGTATGGGTGAGCGTATCTCGGAAGACGTTATTGCCCAGTGCCACCAGTGCGGCGCACCGTGCGATACCCACACCAACTGCAAAAACGACGGGTGTCATCTGCTGTTCATTCAGTGCCCGGCCTGTGCCGAGAAGTTTAACGGTTGCTGTAGCGAACTGTGCAGCGAAGAGAGCATCCTGCCGGAAGAAGAGCAGCGTCGCCGTCGCGCAGGACGTGAAAACGGCAACAAGATTTTCAATAAATCACGCGGCCGTCTGAATACCAAACTGGGTATCCCTGACCCGGAATGATAATAACGCCCGGCACGGCGAAAGCCTGCCGGGCGAATCTATTATGATTTCTGCTGTACACCTTCAACGGAAATAATCAGCTCAACGTCCTGAGACGCCGGGCCTAAATCCGTTGTGATATTAAAATCTTTCAGGTGAATTTTACCCGCCGCTTCAAAACCTGCGCGTTTACCGCCCCACGGATCGTCACCCTGACCCAGTAATTTAGCATCAAGCGTGACCGGTTTTGTTACGCCGTTAAGCGTCAGGTTGCCGGTAATATTCAGCTTATCACCCTCTTTTTTCACTTCCGTAGAGGTGAAGGTAGCCTGTGGGTATTTCCCGACATTGAGGAATTCTCCGCTGCGCAGATGTTTATCACGTTCAGCATGATTGGTATCCACGCTGTTCGTATTAATGGTCACGTTGACCTTGTCGGCGGCAGGATTTTTCTCGTCAAAGGTGAATGTCCCGTCAAAATCCTTAAAGGTACCGTACAGCCAGCTGTATCCCAGGTGCTGAATACGGAAATTGACGAAAGCGTGCTGGCCCTCTTTATCAATTTTATAATCAGCCGCCACGGCGGAACCGGCGGTGAATAACAGAGATCCCAGGGCGATACCCAGCAGGTGTTTTTTCATTTTATGCTCCAGAGTCAACTGACGAGCGGCCAAGCATGCGCTTTAGCGTATCGTCTTTATCAATAAAATGGTGTTTGAGGGCGGCAAGCCCGTGCAGCACGGACAGGATCACGACGCTCCACGCAAGCCAGAGGTGAACGACCCCGGCGGTGTCAGCCTGAGCGCCCGCATCGCTGAGCGTTGCCGGGACGTCAAAAAGGCCAAAGACGCTAATCGGCTTACCGTCCGCCGTTGAGATAAGGTAGCCGCTAATCAGAATGGCGAAGAGCAGGGCATAGAGCGCGATGTGCGCGGCAACTGCACCCAGGCGGGTCATTTTGCCGTGGGTCTTCGGCGCGGCGGGCGGCGGGGAAATATGTCGCCAGACCACGCGAAAAACCAGCCCCAGCATCAGGAGGACGCCAATGCTTTTATGTAACTCCGGTGCCTGATGATACCAGCCGTCGTAATAGCTGAGCGTGACCATCCAGAGTCCAAGTCCAAACATACCGTAGACGGCAACAGCAAATATCCAGTGCAAACCTATGGATATTATTCCGTAGCGCCGGGAGGTGTTACGCAGTTGCATCAGAATGTCCATTTTCATATTAACCGAAGGGTAAAAATGAACGGGAAGATGTGACATTGCAACTGAAATAATTGTCTATTGATTTTTATTTTATTTATTTCAGCGCTTTTGAACAGGATCGATAAGAGTAATTCAATGTCTTCGTGCAAGTAAAATAGAGAGTTTCAATAAAGCTAAATAAATGTCAATTATTGTCAGTCAGGGTTTTCAATAAAATACAATGTAAACAAAATCAATAATAGCCAGCAGCGCCCACAATAAGATATAGAGCATGAAGTGCTCGCGAATATTATTCATCAGAAAGCTAACGATCCTGCGCATAACGCCCCGTAATGCAGTGTGAATGAAACGGGCCCCGGAACGTCCGGAGCCCGTGCGGATTATCCGTTAAAACGCGAGAGCGAGAAGGGCGTCAGATCAAACTGCGGCGTGATGCCCTGGGCAAACTGCGCGGCGATTTCACCCAGCACGGAAGCGAACTTAAAGCCGTGGCCGCTCAGCCCGGTGATAAGCAGAGTGTTGTCATGCCCGGGCAGCGTATCAATGATGAAGTCTTCATCCGGCGTGTTGTCGTAGGTACAGGCCGCGCCATACAGCAAGCCACCGACGCCCGGAAGAATCGTACGCAGGAACGAGAAGGCTTCCGAACCATCCTGTGGGAAGGCGCCAAAAGGCTTACGCTCTTCAGGGGAGGCGATCGCCTGGCCACCGTTGTGTTTACCGATTTTCAGCGCGTCTTTCTCGGAAGGGAAACCGTAGAACTGATCGCCATTCGGCAATTCGCCGGTGAAGGCCGGGAATTTATTCTGTGCGCTGTAGCGACCATCCGACTGGAACCAGGAGAAGACCTTGCGCACCGGCTGGATCGGCAGTTCCGGCAGCAGGCGAGTGACCCAGGTTCCTGCGCTGACGAGCAGGCGGGACGCTGAATAGTCGCCGTCAAGAGTCGTTACCGTGACGCCATTCTCGTCATGGGTGATGGCCTCCACCGGACAGTTAAACAGCTGCGCACAGCCGGCTTTCGCGGCAAGATCGATCCAGGTTTTGATCGCCGCTTCACAATGCAGCACGCCGGAGTGGGCTTCAAAGAGGCCGATGTAATCGTCCGGGACGGTAATTTCAGGCCAGCGCGCGGTAATGCCCGTCGCGTCCAGCTTCTCGACATCAAGATTAAAGGCTTTTGCACTGCGTTCGACGCTGGCGAGAAAATCAGAATGAGCGGGGCCAAGGTTGATGACGCCGGTACGCTCGAAAATACGCTCTTCGGTCTGTGTCGCCAGTTCATCCCACAGCGTCTGGGCGCGAAGCACCAGCGGTACATAGCGCTCGCCTTCTCCATACGCATGGCGCATGAGGCGGGTATCGCCGTGATGGCTGCCCTCCGAATGAGGAGGAAGGTGGGCATCGATCATCAGGACCTTCAGACCTGCCTGTGTTGCGTAATAACCGGCGGCGGAACCCACGGAGCCGCTACCAATAATGATTAAGTCGTATCTCATATGCATCTCGTAAACTGATGTTTTGTTAGCAGAGTAATTAACAACGCGGGGTTAGACAAGGGAGAAATAAATAAGGCACCGCGAGGGTGCCTGTAGAGAGAAAAGTGGGCATAAGCTTAGTGCCGTTTATACTCATTTTCCTGATAGTCGCCAGATTCTATTTTTGCAATACCTGCCTCTAAAATAGAAATAAACTGACGGGCGACGTCTGTTGTTAGCCACAGCGTCTGTCCAACTTCCGCTTCTTCACGGTTGAGTTGATTCGGGGTCTGGTAGTGCAAACGCAGCATCAGCGCATCGTAGCTATCTACGGTACTGATATCCCAGCCAACAAGTGGATGGGTCTGGATCACTTCACTATTCTTTTCCATTATAACCCCCTTAATGCGTGTTAGAAGACAACGGCTCTGAGGTTCAATGCATGTTTTTCTGAAAGCATCTTCAGTATACCAAGTAATAAGGGTTCCAACGGGAAAAATAAACAGGTGGCAACACATTTTTCTGCTTTTTAGGATTGTTCGAACAATAAAACACCATCTCGTTCACGATTTTTAAAGAAGATGCCGAATTAATTTGAACTTGCAGGATTTTTAGACGAAAAAAAAGCCGGGGCGACCCGGCAAAAAAACACAATGAGGGAGCAGTGTTAATCTGTGATAAACCAGTCGTCTGCGCTTTCCCACGTTTCCTGCAGGATTTCGCTGATGCGATCTTTATCTTCTTTCGCAGCACCAATGACGGAGAGGTTGTTCGCCGCGGCGTAACGCACCGTTACGGCACCCGCGTTATCGGGAAAGGTGTTGTTAATACGGCGGGATAATTCGCCTGCCAGTGCATCAAGCGCGCCGGCAGGCAGAACAGTAGTTTTGGCTATGGTGACTTCAATACGCATAAATGCCCCCTGTGTAATATACTGTTTATTTATACAGGTATATTATCGGTTTGACAACAAGGGGCATTGATTTTTTAACGTTTTACCGTCCAGTTAACGGTTTCGCCCGCCAGGAATGGAATCAGCGTGTCATCCGTCAGCGCAATGGACTCCTCAACGTGGATCGCTTTACGCTCCAGTTCGATGGAGGTGTCGTTGACCGGCAGGCCGTAGAAGCGCGGGCCGTTAAGGGAGCAGAACGCTTCAAAATGTTCGAGCGCGTTCATCTCTTCAAAGACGGTCGCGTAGCTGGCCAGTGCCGTTGGGGCGTTGAAGCAGCCTGCACAGCCGCAGCTCGCCTCTTTGCGGTGGCGGGCGTGAGGTGCGGAATCGGTGCCGAGGAACGCGCGGGAGAACCCGCTGGCGACCAGCTCGCGCAGCGCCTGCTGGTGGATGTTGCGCTTGAGAATAGGCAGACAGTACAGGTGAGGACGCACCCCGCCCACCAGCATGTGGTTACGGTTAAACATCAGGTGCTGTGGCGTAATGGTCGCGGCGATAAGATCGTTGCCGTCACGCACATACTCTGCCGCGTCTTTGGTGGTGATATGCTCAAAGACCACTTTAAGCGCGGGCAGGCGCTGGCGCAGAGGCTCCATCACGGTCTCGATAAAGCGGGCTTCACGGTCGAAGATGTCAATCTCGGCATGCGTGACTTCACCATGGACCAGCAGCGGCATGCCCAGTTTCTGCATGCGTTCCAGAACCGGCATGATGGCATCAATGCTGGTGACGCCGTGGCTGGAGTTGGTGGTTGCATTTGCCGGGTAGAGTTTCGCCGCCGTAAATACGCCTTCGTTAAACCCGCGCTCCACTTCGTTCGGATCCAGCGAGTCGGTCAGATAGCAGGTCATCAGCGGGGTAAAATCGTGTCCCGCAGGGACGGCATCCAGGATGCGCTGGCGATAGGCCATCGCGGCATCGACGGTGGTGACTGGTGGAACCAGGTTAGGCATGACAATCGCGCGGCCATAAATTTCGCTGGTATAAGGCACGACGGTTTTCAGCATATCGCCATCACGCAGATGGATATGCCAGTCGTCAGGGCGGCGGATTTTAAGAACCTGGGGTTGTGCAGTCATGGAAGCTCCGGCTTGTCAGGAATCAGTCATAAGGATGGCTGTTTTTGCCGGACACAAATCATAAGCGGAAACGTTTTCGTTTGCACACTTTTCCGTAAAAAAAAGGGCGCCGCAGCGCCCTTCAGGTTAATCGGTGAAAGGAATGATAATTTCTCCCGGTTTCACCTCTATCCCTTTTGCATATTTTTTCGCCAGAGCTTCACCCTTGCTTTTGTCTTCGCTTAAGACGTACGCGGGCTGCTGGTTAAAGTAATTTCGCAGCGACTGGTTGAGATAGGGCATCAGGGTTTGCAGAACCGGTGCCATCTTGTCCGGCGACACCTGCGCATCGACGACTTCCATCTCCTGCAGGAAAATTGCCCCTTTCTCTTTGTTGAAAACGGGCAGGGCCTTCAGCTTGAGCTTGATGTTGGCCTTCTGATTGCCAAAGAGGGATGACATATCGAGAGCCGCGTCACCGGCCAGGGTAACTTTGTTTGGCTCTTCACGACCGATCTGGCTGGTCAGGTTCGTGAGCACGATATGCGCGTCCGCCAGTCCCGGCACGCCAATATCTTTAGAGAAATTGTTATGTTTTTCCAGCGCCTGATTAATTTCCTGTTCACTGACGGTATATTGCGTGAGCTGGTTACAGCCAACCAGCGGGCCGCTGACAACTAATGCCGCGGCAAAGACAATTTTCTTCATAGTGTTCCTCAACGAAAAATCGGCGCTTCTGTCCTGTTACGCCAGTATGTCAGTGTGAATTGGCAGAAACCAGCAGAAAAAACTGAGAAGTGGGGCGGGAGTGGCTCCCGCCCGAGGGAAAGGCTACGCGCCAGGCTCGAGCATGCCGCTCGCGCTGCGTTTCTGGCTGAACTGCCACCACAGGGCAAGGAGCGTCATAAAGCCCACCGCGCCGAGCATCATCCACGGGAGTTCGGGCTGGTTAAACGCTTTGCCGGCATCAAACAACCAGCCGCCACCGGCGTAACCTAATGCACCGCCAAGCGCCAGCCCCAGCCGGCTGAAACCCATATAGCTGCCGCGCGCACGCGCATCCGCAAGCGAGGCGCTCAGCGTTTCACGGGCAGGCTCGGCGATGATGGAGCCAATATAGAACGTGCAAATCAGCGTAAACAGCTGCTGGAGAGAGTTCACCAGGCCGATCGGCATCATGCTCAGCGTCATCAGGAACAGCCCGGCCATCAGGCGATGCTCCAGACGAAAACGCCGCTCGCTCCAGCGAGCTATCGGATAGAGCAGCGTCAGGGAAAGTGCGGCTTCAATGGCGTACATCCATTTAACGGCAGCTGGCGTGCCAGCAATGTCGTTAACCATGATCGGCAGCATCAGCATGACCTGCACAGCCAGCATGTAGTATCCCGTCAGGGTCAGCACATAGGTGACAAAACGCCTGTCGCGCAGGACGCGGCCAAGCCCTTCCCGGACCGGCGCTTTGACCGTCGACAGTTTCCAGGCGGGCAGGAACAGGCCATTAAACAGCGCGCACAGAATAAAGAGCACCGCGCCCGCCGCGCAGACCAGACGGAAGTCATACTGCAGCAGCCAGCTTCCCAGCAGGGCGCCGATAACCGCCCCGGCACTGTCCTGCATCATCAGAATCGAGAAGAAACGGCCGCGGTGCTGAGGGCGAATAAGCTTCACCACCAGCGCGGTGCGCGGCGGATCGAACAGCGTGCCGCCGATACCGGAGAGGAAACAGGAGAACCAGAGCAGCCAGGGCTCCTGGGCGATCGCCATCGTGGCAAAGCCTGCCGCGCGCAGCAGCATACCGGTAACGATCATCGGTTTAGCGCCAAAGCGGTCGGCAATGGCCCCGCCAAAGACCCCCAGACCCTGCTGGACAAACTGGCGTAACCCCAGGGCAATGCCAACCATTAATGCCGCCCAGCCCATCTGATCGACAAAGCGGATCGATATCAATGGAAAAACGACAAAAAAGCCGAGCACGACCAGCATGTTATCGACGAGCAGGAAATATTTACCCAGGCTCCTGGCCTGTGATACGCGGGACATTTTCCCTCCAGGGAAAATAAGAAGGTGAGCACGCTAACATTCTGCGGTGTCGCCGCGTTTTTTCCCACCCCTGGGCGTGACAATATTTTTTTATCAAAAGGGTGCTTTGATAGAGAGTTCTCATCGAAAATAATGAAAAGAGGGCAAAATGGTATGTCACTGTTTTCACAGACGGCGCAGGCGCAGGTATAGTAAAGCTAATGGGTAAGCAGAAGTGACGGGAAGGAGTGGTATCGATGTTTGGCTATCGCAGTAATGTGCCAAAAGTGCGTCTGACAACGGACAGGCTGGTCGTTCGTCTGGTGCATGAGCGTGATGCCTGGCGTCTGGCGGATTATTACGCCGAGAATCGCCAGTTTTTAAAACCCTGGGAACCCGTTCGGGATGAGAGCCATTGTTACCCTTCCGGCTGGCAGGCGCGCCTCAGCATGATTACGGAATTTCACAAGCAGGGCAGCGCGTTCTATTTCGCGCTGCTGGATCCTGAAGAAAAAGAGATTATCGGGATCGCCAATTTTTCAAACGTGGTGCGCGGGTCGTTTCACGCCTGCTACCTCGGCTACTCCATCGGCCAGAAATGGCAGGGGCAGGGGCTGATGTACGAGGCGTTAACGGTGGCGATCCGCTATATGCAACGCACGCAGCATATCCATCGCATCATGGCGAACTATATGCCGCATAATCAGCGCAGCGGCAATTTGCTGGCGCGTTTAGGGTTCGAGAAAGAGGGTTACGCCAAAGACTATCTGCTGATAGACGGAGAGTGGCGCGACCACGTTCTGACGGCGTTAACCACCCGGGACTGGACTGCAGGTCGTTAAGGAGAAAAGATGAAGTATCAGCTAAACGGTACAGAAGCGCGCGTGATTGGGTGCTTACTCGAAAAACAGGTCACCACGCCGGAGCAGTATCCGCTCTCCGTCAACGCCGTAACCATGGCCTGCAACCAGAAGACCAACCGCGAGCCGGTGATGAACCTCAGCGAGCATGAGGTTCAGGACGTGCTGGATGCGTTGGTTAAACGCCACTATCTGCGCACCGTCAGCGGCTTCGGCAACCGCGTGACCAAATACGAACAGCGCTTCTGTAACTCCGAATTTGGCGACCTGAAGCTGAGCAGTGCGGAAGTGGCGGTCATCACCACGCTGTTGCTGCGCGGGGCGCAGACGCCGGGAGAGCTGCGCACGCGCGCTTCCCGTATGCATGAGTTCAGCGATATGCAGGAAGTTGAGCAGACCCTGGAAGGGCTGGCTTCTCGCGAAGACGGCCCATACGTGGTGCGTCTGGCGCGCGAGCCGGGCAAACGTGAAAGCCGCTATATGCACCTGTTCAGCGGCGACGTCGATGTCGCTACCGCTACCGCGGAGAGCGACGCGGGATCCTCAGCAAGCAATGACACTCTTGCCGCGCGCGTAGAGGCGCTGGAAGAAGAGGTCGCCGGGCTGAAACAGCGTCTGGATGCGTTGCTGGCACATTTGGGAGACTGACGGTGAAAAAATTACGCGTAGGCGTGGTGGGGCTGGGCGGTATCGCGCAAAAAGCCTGGCTGCCTGTTTTAGGTGCGGCGACGGACTGGACCCTGCAAGGGGCATGGTCGCCCACCCGAGAAAAGGCAGAACGTATCTGCGAAACCTGGCGCATTCCGTATGCTGCCTCTCTGCTGGATCTGGCCCGCGAGTGTGATGCGGTTTTTGTGCATACCTCAACGGCAACCCACTATCAGGTGGTGAGCGAGCTGCTCAATGCGGGGGTTCACGTCTGCGTGGATAAGCCGCTGGCGGAAAATGTTCAGGATGCCGAACGGCTGATTGAGCTGGCCGCGCGCAAAAAACTGACGCTGATGGTGGGCTTCAACCGCCGCTTTGCGCCGCTTTATCAGCAGCTGAAGGCGCAGTCGGGCACGCTCGCCTCGCTGCGGATGGATAAGCACCGCACCGACAGCATTGGGCCAAACGATCTGCGCTTCACCCTTCTGGATGATTATCTGCACGTTGTGGATACGGCGCTGTGGCTGAGCAACGGTAATGCGCAGCTGAAGAGCGGTACCCTGTTAACGAATGACGAGGGGCAGATGGTCTACGCGGAGCACCACTTCGCCGTTGAGCATCTTCAGATTACCACCAGCATGCACCGTCGGGCGGGAAGCCAGCGTGAATCCGTGCAGGCGGTGACCGAGGGCGCGCTGTACGACATTACGGACATGCGCGAGTGGCGGGAAGAGAAGGGCAACGGCGTGGTGACGCTCCCGGCGCCAGGCTGGCAGAGCACCCTCGAGCAGCGCGGTTTCGCAGGATGCGCCCGCCACTTTATCACCTGCGTGCAAAATCAGACGGTTCCTGAAACGTCCGGCGAGCAGGCCATTCTGGCGCAGCGCATTGTGGAAAGGCTCTGGCGCGATGCCATGAGCGAATAACTCGCTGTAACATCTGCGGATAGTAATTCGTTGAAATCCGGTTAGACTAAGCGCCGCTTGTTGGCTTTGCCGGGTGGCGCTTACGCTAATCCGGTCTACAAATCCGTATGGTTCTGGAAATTCACGTTAATGAACTTATTAAAATCGCTGGCGGCCGTCAGCTCGATGACCATGTTTTCCCGCGTGCTGGGTTTTGCGCGCGACGCCATTGTGGCAAGGGTATTTGGTGCAGGGATGGCCACGGACGCCTTTTTCGTCGCGTTCAAATTGCCGAACCTGCTGCGTCGTATTTTTGCTGAAGGGGCGTTTTCCCAGGCATTCGTGCCCATTCTGGCGGAATATAAAAGCAAGCAGGGTGAAGACGCGACGCGCGTCTTTGTTTCTTATGTCTCCGGGCTGCTGACGCTGGCTTTGGCGGTGGTGACCGTACTCGGGATGCTGGCCGCGCCGTGGGTGATTATGGTGACCGCGCCCGGTTTTGCCGATACGGCTGACAAATTTGCGCTGACCTCGCAGCTGCTGCGCATCACTTTCCCCTATATTCTGCTCATCTCGCTGGCCTCGCTGGTGGGGGCGATCCTGAACACCTGGAACCGCTTCTCTGTCCCGGCGTTTGCGCCGACGTTTCTCAACGTCAGCATGATCGGTTTTGCCCTGTTCGCCGCGCCGCACTTTAACCCGCCGGTGCTGGCGCTGGCCTGGGCGGTTACCGTCGGCGGCGTGCTGCAGCTGGCGTACCAGCTGCCGCATCTGAAAAAAATCGGCATGCTGGTGCTGCCGCGCATCAATCTCAAAGATGCCGGGGCGATGCGCGTGATCAAGCAGATGGGGCCCGCCATTCTCGGCGTCTCCGTCAGCCAGATCTCGCTTATCATCAACACCATCTTTGCCTCTTTCCTCGTGTCCGGCTCGGTTTCCTGGATGTACTACGCCGACCGTCTGATGGAGTTCCCGTCCGGGGTGCTGGGCGTGGCGCTGGGGACCATCCTGCTGCCGTCGCTGTCGAAAAGCTTTGCCAGCGGCAACCATGATGAGTATTGCCGCCTGATGGACTGGGGTTTACGTCTCTGCTTCCTGCTGGCCCTGCCGAGCGCGGTGGCGCTGGGTATTCTGGCTAAACCGCTAACGGTGTCGCTCTTCCAGTACGGGAAATTCACCGCCTTTGATGCCGCGATGACCCAGCGCGCGCTGATTGCCTACTCGGTCGGCTTGATGGGGCTGATTGTCGTCAAGGTGCTGGCGCCCGGGTTCTACTCGCGTCAGGATATCAAAACGCCGGTGAAAATTGCCATCGTGACGCTGATTATGACCCAGCTGATGAACCTGGCGTTTATTGGTCCGCTGAAGCATGCCGGCCTGTCGCTGTCTATTGGTCTGGCGGCCTGTCTGAATGCCGGGCTGCTGTACTGGCAGCTGCGCAAGCAGGATATCTTTACGCCGCAGCCGGGCTGGGGAAGTTTCCTGGTGCGTCTGATTATTGCGGTACTGGTGATGTCAGCCGCGCTGCTCGGCATGATGTACGTGATGCCGGAGTGGTCCCTGGGCACCATGCCTTATCGTCTGATGCGGCTGATGGCCGTGGTAGGCGTCGGGGTGGTGGCTTACTTTGCCACGCTCGCGGTGCTGGGCTTCAAAGTGAAAGAGTTTGCCCGCCGTACGGCATAAACGCCAAAAGGGGAGTTCACCTTATGGTGCTCCCCGCTGCATGATTTGTCGCCAGGCGTCAAATCGAAATCTTTTTAACTCCCGCAATACGCGCAGTCGCTGTTTGACCATCCGCACCGTACAGTCCGGTTTCTTTATGCGGTTTCAATACCTCAAGCGCCTGCTGATTACGCTCAATCTGACCTTCCAGTAGCCAGCCGTTGTGCTGGTTAAGGTCGCGCAGGTGCTGGGTTTTTTCGGTAATGGTTTGCCAGCGCTCAACAATATCGTCATTGGCGCTGCGCTTAGGATCCTGCTCAGCGCGGCGCTGCTGCTCCAGATAATCCAGCGTCGCCAGTAGCGAACTTTTATCTTCAGTAATACGCTGCAGCGCGCTGCCGTTGATATGACCGGAAGAGAGATGCTGCTGTTCAGCGTCCATTACCGTTTTCAGGTCGTTAAGAACAACCGTCATTTGATCCAGTATTTCTGACAGTCGACTCATACGGTTAGTTACTCTGTAAGAAACTCTGTGCTTCCTGAATCAGGGCGTCAGCAATCTTGCTGGTGTCCATTTTCAGCTCACCGTTACGAATAGCCGTTTTCAGCGCTTCAACACGTTCCATATTGATATCGTTGCTGCCTGGCTGCATCAGTTTTGCCTGCGCGTCGCTCAGGGTTACGCTGGTGCTGTTGGACGTTGACGGTTTTTCCAGACGCGTTTTCTGCGCAGGAGCGTCATTCGTTTCGCGAGGTTGTACAGCGCTTACCGGCTTCAGGGCTGATGTACGATCAATGCTCATAGTGTTGTCCTCATCGAGGGTTCGCGGCGTTTGCGCCTGACATCATCATTAGTGGAATATTTATCGGCACGCGCCGCGAAATCTTTAAAAAGATTATAGGTTAATCAGAATATTCCCATCAGAATCGACGGTTCCGCTCACCACCTGGCCTGAGGACATTCTGACGCGGGCGTTTTGCGCCACCGCGGCATTGTTTAACGCTTTCCCTTCACTGTTGATGCTAAAGCCATCTCCGTTGGCCACCACCATCACCTGTTGACCCGCTTTGACCCGCCATGACTGACGCAGCATTGAGAGCTGTATCGGCTGGCCGGGGGCGACATCGCGCAGGCTGACGGCGTCCTGTGCCTGGTTCATTTCCAGCATGGTGCGTGGAGGCAGCTGATCCAGACGGCCGCGCTTTAACGTCACGCTGTTCGTCTGCAGCACGCTGCCGCGCGCAATGGGCACGGCGGCGACAACATAATTGCCCGTCGCCTGAACTGCAACCTGTAAATAGCGTTTTTCGTTCGCGCAGCGTGCCAGCACGTTCACATTTCCCCACAGCCGGGTGGTTCCCGTCACGCTGAATGACGGTTGGTTACAGGTCGGGTACAGATTCGGTGGAGTGCGCACGGTAACGTTAACCTCATCGCTAAAGCCCGCCAGCTTTTCAGCAAAAAAAGCCGTCAGCTGATCCTGTAAGCCTTCAGCCTGCACCAGTGGGCTAAACAGCAAGAAAGTTGCCGTCAGGGCACGTTTTAACGTTTGCATCGCAAGTTCCACCGTTTCCAGAGTTGAATGAATTCTACCTGCAGTGGTTTTGCATCAACGCAATAAATAGCGACGCATTTTGCGCTTATTCCGTCGATAGGGGAGACCGGGTGAGATTTAAGCTGTGAACTGAAATTTTGCCATCAGCGGAGGAGACATGCTCGATAAACTCGACGCCGCGTTACGTTTTCAGCAGGAAGCGCTCAATTTACGCGCCCAGCGGCAGGAGATTTTAGCCGCCAACATCGCTAACGCCGATACCCCAGGGTTTCAGGCGCGCGATATTGATTTTTCCAGTGAACTCAAAAAGGTGATGGAGCGTGGACGTGCCGAAGGAACGGGTGTTGCACTTGCCATGACATCCTCTCGCCATATTCCTGCTCAGGCGATGACCGCACCAGCGACCGATTTACTTTACCGCATTCCCGATCAGCCCTCACTCGACGGTAACACCGTGGATATGGACCGGGAGCGTACCCAGTTTGCCGATAACAGCCTGAAATACCAGACGGGCCTGACCGTACTCGGCGGACAAATCAAAGGCATGATGAACGTCCTGCAGGGGGGGAACTGATAGATGGCCTTGTTGAATATTTTTGATATTGCCGGTTCGGCGTTAACCGCGCAGTCCAAACGCCTGAACGTGGCTGCCAGTAACCTGGCGAACGCCGACAGCGTAACCGGACCAGACGGCCAGCCTTATCGTGCCAAACAGGTTGTCTTTCAGGTCGATGCTGCGCCGGGCGCGGCGACGGGCGGCGTGAAGGTGTCTGATGTGGTAGAGAGCCAGGCGCCGGACAGGCTGGTGTATGAGCCGGGTAACCCGCTCGCGGATGCCAGCGGATACGTAAAAATGCCAAACGTGGATGTGGTAGGTGAGATGGTGAACTCCATGTCGGCTTCCCGTAGCTACCAGGCCAACGTCGAAGTGCTTAATACCGTGAAGAGCATGATGCTCAAAACGCTCACTCTCGGCCAGTAAAGGAGACATGCATGTCCATCGCCGTAAATGTGAATGATCCTACGAACTCGGGTGTTAATAACACGAAGAGTACGACGGGTTCTAACTCCCTCACCGGGAGCAATGCCTCCGATCTTCAGGGCAGCTTTCTGACGCTGCTGGTGGCGCAGCTTAAGAACCAGGATCCCACCAACCCAATGCAGAACAACGAACTGACCACGCAGCTTGCGCAGATCAGCACCGTGAGCGGCATTGAGAAACTTAACACCACCCTCGGCTCCGTCTCCGGGCAGATTAACAGTGCCCAGTCTTTGCAGGCGGCAAGCCTGATTGGCCACGGGGTAATGATCCCGGGCACCACGATTCTGGCGGGCACCAGCACCACCGAAGGCAACACCACAACGACCACCACGCCGTTTGGCGTTGAGCTCCAGCAGGCGGCTGAGAAGGTCACTGCAACAATCATGGATGCCAATAACGTGGTGGTTCGCACTATTGATATCGGTGAGCTGAAGGCGGGCGTTCACACCTTTACGTGGGATGGCAGCCTGACCGACGGCACTAAAGCACCAAACGGTTCTTACAAAGTAGCGATCAGCGCCAGCAACGGGACGACCCAGCTGGTGGCGCAGCCGCTGCAGTTCGCGCTGGTCCAGGGCGTGATTAAAGGAAGCGACGGCAACAAACTGGATTTGGGAACCTCTGGTTCCACCACACTCGACGAAGTTCGGCAGATTATCTAAGCCTTAACACTTATCAGGAGTAAGTCATGGCCTTTTCTCAAGCGGTCAGCGGCCTGAATGCTGCGGCCACCAACCTGGACGTCATTGGCAACAACATCGCCAACTCCGCGACCTATGGTTTTAAATCCGGTTCTGCTTCATTTGCAGACATGTTTGCCGGTTCCAAAGTCGGCCTGGGCGTGAAAGTTGCGGGCATCACTCAGGACTTTACCGACGGCACCACTACCAACACCGGTCGTGGTCTGGACGTTGCCATCAGCCAGAACGGTTTCTTCCGTATGGTCGATTCCAACGGCTCTGTGTTCTACAGCCGTAACGGTCAGTTCAAGCTGGACGAAAACCGTACGCTGGTTAACATGCAGGGCATGCAGCTGACGGGCTACCCGGTAGCTGGAACGCCTCCAACCGTTCAGACCGGTGCGAACCCTCAGGCGATTACTATCCCGAATACCCTGATGGCGGCGAAATCAACCACCACCGCGACGCAGCAGATCAACCTGAACTCAACCGACCCTGTTCAAACTGCCCCATTCGATGCGACCAACCCGGATACCTATAACAAAAAAGGTACCGTGACCGTATTCGATAGCCAGGGTAACGCCCATAACATGTACGTCTACTACGTGAAGACGGCCGACAACAAATGGGATCTTTACACTCAGGACGGCAGCGTTGCCGGTTCTACAGCGGCAAAAGCGGCGCAGATGAACTTTGATGCGAACGGTAACCTGGCGGGTGTTTATAACTACGACGCTGCGGGTGTACTGAGCGCAACGCCAAACGCCACGCCGGCCATTAACATCACCACGGGTTCTGTCAGCGGTGCGACGGCGGCGACCTTCTCCCTGAGTTTCCAGAACTCCATGCAGCAGAACACCGGTGCAAACAGCGTTGTGGCAACCAATCAGAACGGCTACAAGCCTGGCGACCTGGTGAGCTACCAGATCAACGACGATGGCACCGTGGTGGGAAGCTACTCTAACGAACAGTCTCAGGTTCTGGGTCAGATCGTGCTGGCAAACTTCGCCAACAACGAAGGCCTGAAATCGGAAGGTGACAACGTCTGGTCTGCCTCCCAGTCCTCCGGCGTGGCGCTGCTGGGTACCGCAGGCACCGGTAACTTCGGCAAGCTGACCAACGGCGCGCTGGAAGCCTCCAACGTGGATATGAGTAAAGAACTGGTGAACATGATCGTCGCGCAGCGTAACTATCAGTCGAACGCGCAGACCATCAAAACCCAGGACCAGATCCTCAACACGCTGGTTAACCTGCGTTAAGCGGCTAACAGGAAAGCGCAATGGATCACGCAATATATACCGCGATGGGCGCGGCAAGTCAGACGCTCAATCAGCAGGCCGTTACCGCCAGCAACCTGGCAAACGCCTCTACGCCGGGCTTTCGTGCGCAGCTTAATGCGCTGCGCGCGGTGCCGGTTGAAGGGCTCTCCCTGCCGACCCGTACGCTGGTGACGGCATCAACCCCTGGCGCAGATATGACGCCAGGGCAGATGGACTACACCTCGCGCCCGCTGGACGTTGCCCTGCAGCAGGACGGCTGGCTGGCGGTGCAAACTGCCGACGGCAGCGAAGGCTATACCCGTAACGGCAATATCCAGGTGAGCGCGACGGGCCAGCTGACGATTCAGGGTCATCCGGTGATGGGGGAAGCGGGTCCGCTGACCGTGCCGGAAGGCTCTGAGCTGACTATCGCCGCGGACGGCACCATTTCGGCGCTGAACCCGGGCGACCCGGCCAACACCGTTGCACCCGTCGGACGTCTGAAGCTGGTTAAGGCGGAAGGCAAAGAGGTGCAGCGCGGCGATGACGGCATGTTCCGTCTGACCCAGGCGGCGCAGGCGACGCGTGGTGCCACGTTACAGGCCGATCCGAGCATCCGCGTGATGTCCGGCGTTCTGGAAGGCAGCAACGTCAAGCCGGTAGCCGCCATGAGCGACATGATTGCCAGCGCCCGTCGTTTTGAAATGCAGATGAAGATCATCAGCAGCGTGGATGAAAACGCGGGCAAAGCTAACCAACTTCTGGCTATGAGTTAACAGGACTCCTTATGATCAGTTCTTTATGGATCGCGAAAACAGGCCTGGACGCCCAGCAAACCAATATGGACGTGATTGCCAACAACCTGGCAAACGTGAGCACCAATGGTTTCAAGCGTCAGCGTGCCGTTTTCGAAGATTTGCTTTATCAAACCATCCGTCAGCCGGGCGCGCAGTCTTCTGAACAGACGACGCTGCCGTCGGGCCTGCAGATTGGTACCGGCGTTCGCCCGGTGGCTACCGAGCGTCTGCACAGCCAGGGCAACCTGTCACAGACCAACAACAGTAAAGACGTGGCAATCAAAGGCCAGGGCTTCTTCCAGGTGCAGCTGCCTGACGGGACCTCTGCCTATACCCGCGACGGTTCGTTCCAGGTCGATCAGAACGGCCAGCTGGTGACGGCGGGCGGTTTCCAGGTTCAGCCTGCGATCACCATCCCGGCGAACGCCCTGAGCATCACCATCGGACGTGACGGTGTGGTCAGCGTAACCCAGCAGGGACAGGCCGCGCCGGTTCAGGTCGGGCAGCTTAACCTGACCACCTTCATGAACGATACCGGTCTGGAAAGCATTGGTGAGAACCTCTACACCGAAACGCAATCCTCCGGTACGCCGAATGAGAGCACCCCGGGCCTGAACGGTGCGGGCCTGCTGTACCAGGGCTATGTTGAAACGTCCAACGTGAACGTGGCGGAAGAGCTGGTGAATATGATCCAGGTCCAGCGCGCGTATGAAATTAACAGTAAAGCAGTGTCGACGACCGACCAGATGCTGCAGAAACTGACGCAACTCTAAGGTGTAGCCCGGTGCGGTAAACGCCGCACCGGCTCCCTGTTTTCGAAGATGAAGGCAATGCAAAAAAACGCGGCGTTTCGTTATCCGATACTGACTGTTCTGGCTGTCACCCTCAGCGGGTGTGCTTTGATCCCGTCTAAACCATTGGTCCAGGGTGCGACGACTGCCCAACCCGTTCCTGGCCCAGCGCCAGTGGTAAACGGCTCCATTTTCCAGACCGCGCAGCCGATTAATTACGGCTATCAGCCGCTGTTTGAAGATCGCCGCCCGCGTAACGTCGGCGATACATTGACCATTGTGCTGCAGGAAAACGTCAGCGCGAGCAAGAGCTCGTCGGCGAACGCCAGCCGCGATGGCAAAACCAATTTTGGCTTCGATACCGTGCCACGCTATCTCGAAGGGCTGTTCGGCAACGCGCGTGCTGATGTGAACGCGTCCGGCGGCAACACCTTTAACGGCAAAGGCGGCGCGAACGCCAGCAACACCTTCAGCGGTACGCTGACGGTCACGGTTGACCAGGTCCTGGTTAACGGCAACTTACACGTTGTGGGTGAAAAACAGATCGCCATCAACCAGGGCACTGAATTCATTCGCTTCTCGGGCGTGGTTAACCCTCGCACCATCAGCGGCACCAACACCGTTCCGTCCACCCAGGTGGCGGATGCGCGCATTGAGTACGTCGGTAACGGCTATATCAATGAAGCGCAAAATATGGGTTGGCTGCAGCGCTTCTTCCTTAATTTATCGCCGATGTAAGCGAGGTGACCCATGTTTAAATCGATCTTCGCCGTGGCGCTTGCGCTGGTGGCCACGTTTGCCCAGGCTGACCGTATTCGCGACCTCACCAGCGTTCAGGGCGTCCGTGAAAACTCCCTGATTGGCTACGGCCTGGTGGTGGGTCTGGATGGTACCGGTGACCAGACGACACAGACGCCGTTCACCACCCAAAGCCTGAACAACATGCTTTCCCAGCTCGGCATTACCGTGCCGGCGGGAACCAACATGCAGCTGAAAAACGTGGCCGCGGTAATGGTCACCGCGTCCTACCCGGCGTTTGCGCGTCAGGGACAGACCATTGATGTGGTGGTCTCCTCAATGGGTAATGCCAAAAGCCTGCGCGGCGGTACGCTGCTGATGACCCCGCTGAAAGGCGTTGATAGCCAGGTCTATGCGCTGGCGCAGGGGAACATTCTGGTTGGCGGTGCGGGTGCATCCGCAGGCGGAAGCAGCGTGCAGGTGAACCAGCTGAACGGTGGACGTATCACCAACGGTGCGATCATTGAGCGTGAACTGCCGACCCAGTTTGGCGCGGGCAACACCATCAACCTGCAGCTCAATAATGAAGACTTCACGATGGCGCAGCAAATTGCCGATACCATCAACCGCAGCCGCGGCTACGGTAATGCAACGGCACTCGATGCGCGCACCGTGCAGATCCGCACCTCCACCGGCAGCAGCAACCAGGTGCGCATGCTGGCGGATATCCAGAATATGGAAGTGAACGTTCCGGTCCAGGATGCGAAAGTGATCATCAACTCCCGTACCGGCTCGGTGGTGATGAACCGGGAAGTGTCGCTGGACAGCTGCGCCGTGGCGCAGGGGAACCTCTCCGTGACGGTAAACCGCTCCGCGAACGTGAGCCAGCCGAATACGCCATTTGGTGGCGGTCAGACGGTGGTGACGCCGCAAACGCAGATTGATATGCGTCAGAGCGGCGGGTCGCTGCAGAGCGTTCGCTCCAGCGCTAACCTGAACAGCGTGGTGCGTGCCCTGAACGCCCTGGGCGCAACGCCGATGGATCTGATGTCCATCCTGCAATCCATGCAAAGCGCGGGCTGCCTGCGCGCCAAACTGGAAATCATCTAATGCTGACCGATAGCAAACTGTTGACCAGTGCAGCCTGGGACGCCCAGTCGCTCAACGAACTGAAAACCAAAGCAGGCAAAGACCCGGCGGCGAACATCCGCCCGGTTGCCCGCCAGGTGGAAGGGATGTTTGTACAGATGATGCTGAAAAGCATGCGCGAAACCCTGCCGAAAGACGGGATGTTCAGCAGTGATTCAACGCGTCTCTACACCAGCATGTATGACCAGCAGATTGCGCAGCAGATGACCGCCGGTAAAGGCCTCGGTCTGGCTGACATGATTGTGAAACAGACCGAAGCCGCGCAGGGCGTTCAGCCTCAGGATCAGACGCAGCAGGTACCGATGAAGTTCGACCTGGAAACGGTGACCAGTTATCAGAACCAGGCTCTGACGCAAATGGTGCGTAAAGCGATGCCAAAAGCCACGGGCAGCGGCGATGAGCCGCTGCCCGGTGACAGCAAAGACTTCCTGGCGCAGCTTTCTCTGCCTGCGCGTCTTGCCAGCGAACAGAGCGGCGTGCCGCATCACCTGATTCTGGCGCAGGCCGCGCTGGAGTCGGGCTGGGGCCAGCGTCAGATCCGCAAGGAAAACGGCGAGCCGAGCTTCAACATCTTCGGCGTGAAGGCCACCTCCAGTTGGAAGGGGCCAACAACGGAGATCACGACCACCGAATACGAGAACGGTGCGGCGGTGAAGGTCAAAGCAAAATTCCGCGTCTACAGCTCCTATCTGGAAGCATTGTCCGACTACGTTGGCCTGCTGAGCCGAAATCCGCGTTATACCGCCGTTACGCAGGCGGCGACGGCGGAGCAGGGCGCTCAGGCCTTACAAAACGCGGGCTACGCGACTGACCCGAACTATGCACGCAAGCTCACCAGCATGATCCAGCAGCTGAAATCCATGGGCGAGAAGGTCAGCAAAGCCTATAGCACAGATATTGAAAATCTGTTCTGAAAGTTCTCAAGTCCCGGTGGAGGTTGCCGATAACCTTCATCAGGACTCGTGTCTGAACGTATAAAAGGAACCCCCATGTCCAGTTTGATTAACAGCGCCATGAGTGGCCTCAGTGCCGCGCAGTCGGCACTCAATACCGTCAGTAATAATATTTCAAGCTATAACGTGGCAGGTTACACCCGCCAGACCACGGTGCTGGGCGCATCTAACAGCACGCTGACCGGCGGTGGCTGGGTGGGTAACGGGGTTTATGTCTCCGGTGTCCAGCGTGAGTATGACGCCTTCATCACCAACCAGCTGCGCGCCGCGCAGACGCAGAGCAGCGGTCTGACGACGCGCTATCAGCAGATGTCAAAAATCGATGATGTGCTCTCCGATACCACCAACTCGCTCTCCACCACCCTGCAGGACTTCTTCAAAAGCCTGCAAACCCTGGTGAGCAACGCGGAAGACCCGGCTGCACGTCAGACGGTGCTGGGTAAAGCGAGTGGTCTGGTCAATCAGTTTAAAACCAACGATCAGTATCTCCGTGACCAGGATGCGCAGGTGAATACCGCCATCTCAAGCAGCGTGTCTCAGATCAACAACTACGCGGCGCAGATTGCGAACCTGAACGATCAGATCTCCCGTCTGACCGGCGTTGGCGCGGGCGCGTCACCTAACGATCTTCTTGACCAGCGCGATCAGCTCGTGACTGAACTGAACAAAATCGTGGGTGTGGAAGTCTCCGTGCAGGATAGCGGCACGTTTAATATCTCTCTCGGTAACGGTTACAGCCTGGTACAGGGCAGCAAAGCCAGCCAGCTGGCGGCCGTAAAGTCCAGCGCCGATCCGGCTCGAACCACTATCGCCTATGTCGATGACGTGGCGGGCAATATTGAGATCCCGGAGAAACTTATCACCACCGGTTCTTTAGGCGGTTTACTGACATTCCGTGCTGAAGATCTGGATAAAGCCCGTAACAGCCTGAACCAGATGGCGCTGGCCTTTGCCGATGCGATGAACACGCAGCATGAAGCCGGTTTTGATGCGAACGGTGATGCGGGCGGTAAGCTGTTCAACTTCGGTTCTCCGGCGGTCCTGTCCAACAGCAAGAACGGCGGCTCTGCCGTTGTTACGGCTTCTGTGACGGACAGCAAACAGGTCCAGGCGACAGACTATAAGCTGCAGTTTAACGGCACTGACTGGACGGTCACCCGCACGTCAGACAAAACCAGCTTTACGATGAGCCCGGATGCCAGCGGTAATCTGTCGTTTGATGGCCTTAACGTCAACGTGAGCGGCACGGCAAATACCAAAGACAGCTTTACCGTGAAGCCAGTTTCCAACGTCATCATGAACATGGATCTCGCGATCAGCGACGAGTCCAAACTGGCGATGGCGTCGGTGCAAAACGGCGGCGAAAGCGACAACCGTAACGGCCAGAAACTGCTGGATCTGCAAAACGGCAAAGTGGTGGGTGGGAACAAAACCTTCAACGATGCGTATGCCTCTCTCGTCAGTACCGTCGGTAGCTCAACGGCGTCACTGAAGGTGAGCAGCCAGACGAAAGCCAATGTGGAAACGCAGTTAATCAAGCAGCAGCAGACCATCTCTGGGGTAAACCTCGACGAAGAGTATGGCAATTTGCAGCGTTATCAGCAGTATTACCTGGCCAATGCCCAGGTTTTACAAACTGCCAGTACGCTCTTCGATGCAATTATCAACATTCGTTAAGGTTGAGGTGAACAATGCGTATTAGCACCCAGATGATGTACGAGCAGAACATGCGTGGGATCACCGATTCCCAGAGCAGATGGCTGAGCTACGGTGAGCAGATGTCCACCGGCAAGCGCGTCAATCGTCCTTCGGACGATCCTATCGCCGCGTCGCAGGCCATCGTTCTGTCACAGTCTCAGTCGCAAAACAGCCAGTTTGCGCTCGCGCGTACCTTTGCAACGCAGAAGGTTTCGCTGGAAGATAACGTGTTAACCCAGGTTAACACCGCCATCTCAAGCGTCCGCGAGAAGCTCGTTTATGCCTCAAACGGCACATTAAGCGATGACGACCGTCTTTCTCTGGCGACCGATATTCAGGGGATCCGCGATCAGCTGATGAACCTGGCCAACACGACGGATGGTAATGGTCGCTTTATCTTTGCGGGATACAAAACCGAGAGCGCACCGTTTGATGCCGCGACCGGAGATTACAACGGCGGCGCTGAGGCCATCACGCAGCAGGTTGATACGGCGCGAAATATGACCATTAGCCATACCGGACAGCAAATTTTCGAAAGCATTACCAGTAATGCGGAACAGCTGCCGGGCGGTGGATATGGCCAGACCAACATGTTCAAAATCCTGGACTCTGCTATTGCCTCGCTGAAGACACCGATTGAGAACGATCCGGCTGCTGCAACGGCGCAAAGCCAGGTGATTGCCAATGCGCAAATCGGCATCAAAAACTCCCAGAACAATATCCTCACGGTCGTTGCGGATGTGGGAACCAAGATGAACGAGCTGGAAAAACTCGACACGCTGGGCGATGACCGCGCGCTGGGTCAGACCAAGCAGATGAGTGACCTGGTTGATGTTGACTGGAACGAAGCGATTTCCTCTTACACCATGCAGCAGGCGGCCTTGCAGGCGTCTTATAAAGCGTTTAGCGATATGCAGGGAATGTCTCTGTTCCAGCTGAACAAATAACATCTTGACCTCTTGGAACATGTCTTGAAACTGGGCATGTTTTACTGCCCAATCCGTCTGGATTGGGCATTTTTTTTATGCAATTTCCGCCGGTGCAGAGGCGACACGTGCGCTTTCTATCAGACGGATTGCCAGCGCAATGACGCCACAGACTGTCGCCAGCGCGACCACGCCCGTCCAGCCGGCCAGCGAGTAGATATTGCTGCCTAACGCGGAACCCAGCGCCATCCCGATAAAGACCACCGTAAAGAGCAGGGCGTTGAGACGACCCCGCGCCTGCGGTTCAAGGCTGTAAACCAGGTTCTGGTGAGCGACCAGGCTGGACTGCAGGCCCAGGTCGAACCCGACGGCGGAGATGGCGATCAGAATCAGCTGTCCATGAACGCCCAACGCGGGCATCAGGAACATCAGGGCGAATGAGACGGTCACAAGAACGGCACCAAGCTGCGTGACTTTTCCTGCGCCCAGTTTGTCTGCCAGACCCCCTGCCAGCGGGGCAGCTAACGCACCGGCGGCACCTGCAATACCAAAACCACCCGCTACGGCACTCCCGAGGTGATAGCGTTCCAGCAGCATGACCGCAAGCGTAGACCAGAAGGCGCTAAAAGCAATCGACAGAAAGCCCTGAGCCAGCGCCGCACGGCGCAACGCCGGATAGCGACGCCAGAGATGTTCCATTGAGCGCATCAGCGCGGGGTAGCTCAGCGTGGAGTGAATGGCAAAACGGGGAAGCACAAACCACATCATCACCCCGATGAACGCAATGCTCGCCGCCGCCAGCTGGTACATGACGCGCCAGCCAAACGCTTCGCCCACCACGCCGCTCACGGTTCTGGATAATAAGATACCCATCAGCAGCCCGGTCATTACCGTGCCCACGGTTTTCCCCTGTTTACCTTCCGGTGCAAGGATGGCCGCGGCAGGGACGATATCCTGTGCCATGGTGGCGGCCATGCCGATGAGCAGGCTTGCCAGCAGCAGAGAATGGATCTGCCCGGTCAGGCTACAGCCGAGAAGAAACAGCGCCAGCGCCGCACTCTTTATCAGGATTAACGTCCTGCGGTCGTGGCGATCGCCGAGCGGCAGCAGGAACAGGATCCCCAGGGCATATCCCGCCTGGGTGAGCGTCGGGACCAGGCCCATTCCTTCGATACTCAGGTGAAGGTCTGCGCCCATCAGCGGCAGCAGAGGCTGGGCATAATAGATAGATGCCACGCTGAAACCTGCACCGATCGCCAGCATTAAGATTACCCAGCGGCTCACCGCATGGGCGGCGGTTGTTGTGTTCATAAGATGTTCCTCATTCGTCGTGTGAGGCTATTTTTTATCAGTACGCCTTGCGACGGTAGCGGGCCCGGTGGTAAAACGCTTATACGTTGAACGTATAAATGAAAATGCGATGAAAAGAGCTGAGCGTATAGACAGGGTGGAGTTAATGCGGACGTTTGTTCGTATTGTGGAGGCCGGTTCCCTCTCAGTGGCGGCACGGCAGCTGGCCACTACCCAGGCCACGGTAAGCAGACGGTTGCAGTCGCTTGAGACCATGCTGGGCGTGCGCCTGATATTGCGCACCACCCACACGACGCGGCTGACGGATGACGGCGAGCGCTGCTATCAGCACGCCCGTCGGGTGATTGACAGCTGGCTGGCGCTGGAAGATGAGGTGGGGCAGACGGAAGATGAGCCTGTAGGCGTTCTGCGGGTGCGCGCTCCGCACGCGTTTGGTCAGGACCAGCTTCTGAAACCCGTAACCGAGTTTTTGCAACGCTATCCGCAGCTTTCCATTGAGTGGATGCTTAACGATCGGTCGGCGGACTTCCTCGGCGATAACCTTGACTGTGCGATTCGGGTGGGCGTGGAAGTCGATCCTGCGACCGTGTCCGTGCTGCTGGCCGAAGTGCCGCGCTCGGTAGTGGCTTCACCGGCACTGCTGGCCCGTTTTCCGACGGTCAACACGCCGGAGGATTTGCAGCAGTTTCCCTGGATAGCGATTAGCTCATTCTACCAGCGCCACGTGGAGCTTTTTCACGATGCATCACCTGCCACCGCGCGGATTGCTATTACGCCACGGCTGAGCACCGACAGCCTGTATGTCGCACGCAATACGGCGCTCACCGGCCTTGGCGTGGCGGTGGTATCCAGCTGGACGGTACAGGATGATATTCGGGAAGGTCGGCTGGTGCATTTGCTTCCAGACTGGCAGCCAGCGGCGTTACCGGTGCATCTGGTTTATCCCTGGTCCCGCTATTATCCGGCACGCTTGCGGCGTTTTCTGGAGTTGATGCGGCAGGTCATGCCAGAGGTGACCGGGATGAGAAAGCCCGTGCAGCAGCCATAAAAAAAGCCGACCCTAAGGTCGGCTTTTTACTTTCAGCGTCGTTATTCGACAGACTGCGGACGCGTCGCCGGTGCAGTCGCCTGATGCGTTGCACTGTGGCCGCCTGCAGCGCCTTTACCGTCGAAGCTGAACGCCGGGCGTACCCAGTCGCTGTGGCGCGGGGCTTCTGGCACGTAATCCGGCGCCGGGGCGCGCGTCATTGGTGCTGTCGCCACGTGGGCTGCGGCTGGTGCAGAAACAACCGGCTCAGGTTTCACCTCAGGCGCTTTCGCTTCTTCGACAACCGGTTCAACCTGAATCTCAACGTCCTGAACGACTTCTTCAGCGGTGGTTTCAACGAGGGTTTCTGCGGTGTCTTCCACTGCGGCTACAGGTTCAGCCTCTTCAGCGACTTCCTCAGCCACCACGGCATCTTCTTCGGCGATAAGCTGCGGTGCGGCATCAACCGGCGCGGCAATCACTTCTGGATGGGTGGTTTCAACTTCCACTGCGTGAGGTGCTTCAGCTTCAACAACCTGAGGTTCAACCACGGTTGCCGCTTCAGTCACGACAGCTTCTACCGCGGCTGCGAGTGCAATCACCTCTTCGGTTACAGGCTGTTCTTCAACAACCTGCTCCGGGCGAGCAACCGGGTAGCGGATCCAGACTTTACCGGAGGCCATTTCTGGTGAAGCACAGGCAATGGTCAGCGGCATTGGCGACTGAGTTGGGTAACGCTCGTCACGATAGCGACGACGGCGCTGGCCGCTGACGCGCAGATGACGTGGAGAACGACGTGAACGACGCGGCATACCGGCGTTATCACGGTTTTCACCGTTATCATCCTGCTCAACGTTGTTTTCAACGACCGCTGG
This sequence comes from Enterobacter sp. WP_7_1, assembly GCF_003688535.1. Classification (NCBI taxonomy): domain Bacteria; kingdom Pseudomonadati; phylum Pseudomonadota; class Gammaproteobacteria; order Enterobacterales; family Enterobacteriaceae; genus Enterobacter; species Enterobacter sp. WP_7_1. The sequence goes on from NZ_REFK01000001.1 coordinate 860,818, forward strand.
CAGATCAACTTTCGCCAGCTGCGTACCGGTTGCGATCTCGCTGGTTTCAACCGCGATAGCGCCTGACTCTTCGGTTGCTTCAGAGGCGAAGCGAACTTTCTGAGAAAGCTGGCGCTGCTTACGACGCGGCATTACCTGAGTGCGTTCTTCCTGCTCGCCGTCCTGCTGTTCAACAGGCTCTTCGCGGTTCAGGTTTTTGACTTCCTGCTGTGCCTGACGCTTCTCGTCGTTACGGCGACGGCTGCGTTCACGGCGCGGCTGCTGGTCGTCACGCTGTTTGCTCTTCTCAGACTCATCGCCCGCCTGCTGGCGAATTTCACGATCTTCAACGTTCGGCTGTTGTTTCTCGCGACGGTTGCGGCGGTTGTCTTCGCGTTGCTCACGGCCTTCGCCATTCTCAGAGCGGTTGTCACGGTTGTCACGACGCTCGCTGCGGTCATTACGGTCATTACGGTCGCTGCGGTCGTTACGATCGCGGCGGTTGTTCTGACGCTTACGGCGGTCCTGCTGACGCTCTGGTTTGGCCGCTTTAGGCTCTTCTTTCGGCTGTTCTGGCTGAACTTCTTCTTCAGCAAACATCTTCTTCAGCGCGCCAAAGAAGCGGCTCAGCAGACCCGGCTGTGCTGGCTGGGCCTTCGCTGCAGCTGCTTCTGGTTTCTGCGCTTCAGGTTTGGCAGCAGGTTTTTCCAGAGCTGCTTCCGGTGGCGCTTCTGGCATGATGAAGGTCGCTAACGCAGGCTGCTCTGGCAGTTTGCGCTCGGCAGGCTCTTCATCGGATGGCAGAGCCATCTCTTCTTCATGCAGCTTCGGCAGCAGGTAGCTGAGGGTGGTCGTCTCTTCGCCCTTACGCACGCGCAGCACGTGATAGTGTGGGGTCTGCATCTGATCGTTTGGCACGATGATGCAGCGAACGCCACCCTGACGCGCTTCAATCGCACTTACCGCTGCACGTTTTTCGTTAAGCAGGTAAGAGGCAACGGGCACCGGCACAATGGCGTGAACCTCTTTGGTGTTCTCTTTCAGCGCTTCTTCTTCAATCAGACGCAGAATGGAGAGGGACAGAGATTCGTTATCACGCACGGTACCGGTGCCTGAGCAGCGCGGACAAACGTGATGGCTGGACTCGCCGAGAGACGGGCTCAGACGCTGACGGGACATCTCCAGCAGGCCAAAGCGTGAGATATGGCTAATCTGGATACGCGCCCTGTCCTGACGCACCGCTTCGCGCAGACGGTTTTCAACCGCACGCTGGTGGCGTACAGGGGTCATGTCGATGAAGTCGATAACAATCAGACCACCCAGGTCGCGCAGGCGGAGCTGGCGGGCAATTTCATCAGCGGCTTCGAGGTTAGTGTTGTAGGCGGTCTCTTCGATATCACCGCCGCGTGTAGCACGCGCGGAGTTGATGTCGATAGCGGTCAGCGCTTCAGTGGTATCGATAACGATAGAACCGCCGGAAGGCAGACGCACTTCACGCTGGAAGGCGGACTCAATCTGGGATTCGATCTGATAGTGGCTGAACAGCGGGATTTCACCGGTGTACAGTTTAATTTTGCTGGTGAAATCCGGACGCCCCAGCGCGGCGATGTGCTGGCGCGCCAGCTCAAGCACTTTCGGGTTATCGATCAGAATCTCACCGATGTCCTGACGCAGGTAATCACGGAAGGCACGCACGATGACGTTGCTTTCCTGGTGGATCAGGAACGGAGCAGGGCGGCTTTCAGCTGCTTTCTGAATGGCTTCCCAGTGCTTCAGACGGAAGCTCAGGTCCCACTGCAGCGCTTCGGCTGATTTGCCAACGCCTGCGGTACGCACGATAAGCCCCATGCCATCAGGCAGTTCGAGGCTTGCCAGCGCTTCTTTCAGCTCGGTACGGTCATCACCTTCGATACGGCGAGAGATGCCACCCGCACGCGGGTTGTTAGGCATCAGAACCAGATAGCTCCCTGCCAGGCTGATAAAGGTGGTCAGTGCGGCACCTTTGTTGCCACGCTCTTCTTTATCAATCTGAACGATAACTTCCTGACCTTCACGCAGAACATCTTTGATGTTTGGGCGGCCATGGGCGTTGTAGTTTGCAGGGAAATATTCGCGGGCGATTTCTTTCAGAGGGAGGAAACCATGACGCTCAGCACCGTAATCGACAAATGCAGCTTCAAGGCTTGGTTCAATGCGGGTGATTTTACCTTTGTAAATGTTCGCTTTTTTCTGTTCGTGTCCAGGACTTTCGATATCCAGATCGTACAGGCGCTGCCCATCCACAAGGGCGACACGCAACTCTTCTTGCTGAGTTGCGTTGATTAACATTCTTTTCATCGTAACTTACTCGTTATTCTTACATTGACGACAAAGCTGCGGGCAAGGTGACGCTTTCCGGGGTATGAACCGATGGCCTCGTGTCTGTTCACGTCGCCAACCTCACGGTTGTCGCTCGCTTAAGAGGCGCAGAGTGTCGGTTGCCTGTGTTTCATACGGAAACACAGCGCAATTATCAGGGGAATTGCCTGGGTAGAACTCTCCAGAGAACAATCCTTATACCGGGAAGTACTGCAACCCGCAGCCCGCTAACTGCCTGAAAGATCAATACGTCTTACGCCATTGCTGCGTGGATGATCGGTCAGACAAAATTGGTCATTCCGTCAACATCCTTACTTAACCAGGATTTAACACGGAAAACAGCCTCATTATTCCACTGCTCGCCGGGTTATAGCAAGATGACTTTTACCAATTATCACCCGGTTACTCACAGTTTCTTCACTTCAGAATGGCAATTGGTTTAATAACCACCAAATCGGTTGCGCGAAACCGGGAGCTGGCCGGATAAAAGTAAATATAAGCATAGAAAAATGAGTGGCGCTAATGGCTGACGATATTTAGAATCGCCAACCATGAAAACAGAGACTCCAGCCGTAAAAATGGTTGCCATCGCCGAAGATGACGCGGGGCAACGTATCGATAACTTTTTGCGCACCCAGTTGAAAGGTGTGCCAAAGAGCATGATTTACCGCATCCTGCGTAAGGGCGAGGTGCGGGTTAACAAAAAACGCGTGAAGCCCGAGTACAAACTCGAGGCGGGCGATGAAGTGCGTATTCCGCCGGTGCGCGTTGCGGAACGTGAAGAAGAGACCGTTTCACCGAAGCTACAGAAAGTGGCGGCCCTGAGCGATGTGATCCTTTACGAAGATGACCACATTCTGGTGCTCAATAAACCGTCAGGAACGGCTGTCCATGGCGGTAGCGGTCTGAGCTTCGGCGTGATTGAAGGACTGCGAGCCCTGCGCCCGGAAGCGCGCTTCCTTGAACTGGTGCACCGTCTTGACCGTGATACCTCTGGCGTACTGCTGGTGGCGAAAAAGCGTTCTGCGCTGCGTTCTCTGCATGAACAGCTGCGTGAAAAAGGAATGCAGAAAGACTACCTGGCGCTGGTGCGCGGTCAGTGGCAGTCCCATGTAAAAGTGGTGCAGGCGCCGCTGCTGAAGAACATTCTGCAAAGCGGCGAACGTATTGTCCGCGTGAGCCAGGAAGGAAAACCGTCTGAGACGCGCTTTAAGGTTGAAGAGCGCTATGAGTTTGCCACGCTGGTGCGCTGCAGTCCGGTGACCGGTCGTACCCACCAGATCCGCGTGCATACGCAGTTTGCAGGGCACCCAATTGCCTTTGATGACCGCTATGGCGACCGCGAGTTTGATAAGCAGCTGGCGGGGACGGGACTGTCGCGTCTGTTCCTGCATGCGGCAGCGCTGAAGTTTACCCATCCTAATACAGGTGAAGTCATCCGTATTGAAGCGCCGCTAGATGAGCAGCTGAAACGCTGTCTTAAGGTTCTGCGCGGCTGAGTTTGCTTTCCTCCCTCTCCCTGTGGGAGAGGGCCGGGGTAAGGGCATCAGGCCGCAACGTTTCAGTCACATGGTCAGTGGATTACACTCTTCTCGTCTTAACATCTGACACAAAGCAATTAGCGGTAACCCCACCAGCGTGTTGGGATCGCGTCCGTCCAGCTTGTCGAACAGCGCAATCCCCAATCCTTCACTTTTAAAGCTCCCCGCACAGTTCAGCGGACGTTCCCGGCGCACATAATCCACGATCTCTTGCTCGCTGAGATGGCGGAAGTGTACGTCGAACGGCTCACACTCCGTTTGCAGATGGCCGGTGGCGGAGTTATAGAGCGCCAGGCCCGTATAAAAGGTCACGATAGTGCCTCGCGCACGCAGAAGCTGCTGACAGGCGTTCTCCTCCGTATGGGGCTTGCCGGTGATTTCGCCGTCCAGCACGCAAACCTGGTCTGAGCCTATAATCAAATGTGCGGGGTAACGTGCGGCCAGCGACTGCGCTTTCTCCTTAGCAAGACGCATCACCAGATGACGCGGTGATTCGCCCGGCTGTGGCGTCTCATCCACCTCTGGCGCGGCGCATTCAAACGGGAGCCCGAGCTTTTCCAGCAGCATTCGGCGGTAGGGCGATGTGGAAGCAAGGACGAGATTTTGCATATTTTTATCACCAGATATAGCGTATCGATGCCAGCCATTTTAAACTACAGGCCGCAATGTGTGCGAATAATTGGCAAAAGGCAGCTCTGGTTGCCTTTTTCTTTGACTCTATGACGTTACAAAGTTAATATGCGCGCCCTATGCAAAAGGTAAAATTACCCCTGACTCTTGATCCGGTTCGTACGGCTCAAAAACGCCTCGATTACGAAGGTATCTATACTTCCGATCAGGCTGAGCGTATTGCCGAATCCGTAGTCAGTGTGGACAGTGATGTAGAATGCTCCATGTCGTTCGCTATCGACAACCAGCGTCTCGCCGTTTTAACCGGTGATGCAAAGGTGACGGTAACGCTCGAATGTCAGCGTTGCGGGAAACCGTTTGTACAGCATGTTCACACAACGTATTGTTTCAGTCCGGTTCGTTCTGACGAACAGGCTGAAGCACTCCCGGAAGCGTATGAGCCGATTGAGGTTAACGAATTCGGTGAAATCGATCTTCTGGCTCTGGTTGAAGATGAAATCATCCTCACCTTGCCAGTGGTTCCGGTGCATGATTCTGAACACTGTGAAGTGTCCGAGGCGGACATGGTCTTTGGGGAACTGCCTGATGAAGCGCAAAAACCAAACCCATTTGCCGTATTAGCCAGCTTAAAGCGTAAGTAATTGAGGAGTAAGGTCCATGGCCGTACAACAGAATAAACCAACCCGTTCCAAACGTGGCATGCGTCGTTCCCATGACGCGCTGACTGCAGTTACCAGCCTGTCTGTAGACAAGACTTCTGGTGAGAAACACCTGCGTCACCACATCACCGCTGACGGTTTCTACCGCGGCCGCAAGGTTATCACTAAGTAATCACGCGCAAGCGTGATTAGGCTTAGTGAGGATTTCCCCGTGCAAACGGGGAATTTACCGAACCAGGCTGCGACGATACCTTGACACGTCTAACCCTGGCGTTAGATGTCATGGGGGGAGATTTTGGCCCTTCCGTGACAGTGCCTGCAGCATTGCAGGCACTGAATTCTAATTCGCAACTCACACTTCTTTTAGTCGGCAATCCCGACACAATCACGCCATTACTCGCAAAAGCTGACTTTGAACAACGTTCGCGTCTGCAGATTATTCCTGCGCAGTCAGTTATTGCCAGTGATGCCCGACCCTCGCAGGCGATTCGCAATAGTCGTGGCAGCTCTATGCGGATAGCGCTGGAGCTGGTGAAAGAAGGGCGAGCTCAGGCTTGCGTCAGCGCGGGAAATACCGGCGCGCTGATGGGCCTTTCGAAATTGCTGCTCAAACCTATTGAAGGTATTGAGCGCCCGGCGCTGGTAACGGTGTTACCGCATCAGCAGAAGGGCAAGACGGTGGTGCTCGATTTGGGCGCTAACGTCGACTGTGATAGTACTATGCTGGCTCAGTTTGCCGTGATGGGATCGGTGCTGGCAGAAGAAGTCGTCGGGATCAACACTCCCCGTGTTGCGTTACTGAACATTGGTGAAGAAGAGACCAAAGGCCTGGACAGCATTCGCGAAGCGGCTGAATTGCTCAAACAGGTTCCCTCCATCAACTATATTGGTTATCTCGAAGCCAATGAGTTGTTGACGGGTAAAACGGATGTTCTGGTGTGCGATGGCTTCACCGGAAACGTCACGTTGAAGACCATGGAAGGGGTCGTGCGCATGTTTCTTTCTCTGCTGAAATCTCAGGGAGAAGGCAAAAAAAGCGCCTGGTGGCTAATTTTATTGAAGCGTTGGTTACAAAAGAGCCTGACGCGGCGATTCAGTCACCTCAACCCCGACCAGTATAATGGCGCCTGTCTGTTAGGATTGCGCGGCATCGTGATTAAGAGTCATGGCGCCGCCAATCAGCGAGCATTTGCTGTCGCGATTGAACAGGCAGTGCAGGCGGTGCAGCGACAAGTCCCTCAGCGGATTGCCGCTCGCCTGGAATCTGTATTAGCTAAAAGTGACTGAGCGTACATGTATACGAAGATTTTAGGTACCGGCAGCTACCTGCCAAAACAAGTGCGTACCAACGCCGATCTGGAAAAAATGGTAGATACGTCTGACGAGTGGATTGTCACGCGCACAGGTATCCGTGAACGTCGTATTGCCGCGCCAGACGAAACCGTGTCGACCATGGGTTACGAAGCCGCACAGCGTGCAATCGAAATGGCCGGCATTGATAAAGAACAGATTGGTTTGATCGTGGTCGCCACCACGTCTGCCACGCATGCTTTCCCAAGCGCGGCGTGCCAGGTGCAAAACATGCTCGGCATTAAAGGCTGTCCGGCGTTTGACGTCGCTGCCGCATGCGCTGGCTTCACCTATGCGCTGAGCGTTGCCGACCAGTACGTGAAATCCGGTGCCGTTAAATATGCGCTGGTGATCGGTGCTGACGTGCTGGCGCGCACCTGCGATCCAACCGATCGTGGAACGATCATTATTTTTGGTGATGGTGCGGGCGCGGTGCTGCTGGGGCAGTCCGAAGAGCCGGGTATCATCTCGACGCATCTGCATGCTGATGGCAGCTACGGCGAACTGTTGACTCTGCCTAACGCCGATCGCGTTAATCCGGACAACTCGATTTACCTGACCATGGCAGGGAACGAGGTGTTCAAGGTGGCGGTGACTGAGCTTGCGCACATCGTTGATGAAACGCTGGAAGCGAATAACCTTGAGCGTTCCGCGCTCGACTGGCTGGTGCCGCATCAGGCGAACCTGCGTATCATCAGCGCGACCGCTAAAAAGCTCGGCATGTCGATGGATAACGTTGTGGTGACGCTGGATCGTCACGGCAACACCTCTGCGGCGTCGGTACCGTGCGCATTTGATGAAGCGGTACGCGATGGACGAATCAAACGGGGCCAACTGGTCTTGCTTGAAGCCTTCGGTGGCGGGTTCACCTGGGGTTCCGCGCTGGTTCGTTTCTAGTATAAGGAATAAAAAATGACGCAATTTGCTTTTGTGTTCCCGGGCCAGGGCTCTCAAACCGTTGGGATGTTGTCTGAAATGGCAGCAAACTACCCGGTAATTGAAGAGACTTTCCGTGAAGCTTCTGATGCACTGGGTTATGATTTATGGGCGCTGACCCAGCAGGGTCCGGCCGAAGAACTGAACAAAACCTGGCAGACCCAGCCAGCGCTGCTGACTGCGTCCGTTGCGCTGTGGCGTGTCTGGCAGCAGCAGGGCGGTAAAGCGCCAGCGCTGCTCGCGGGTCATAGCCTGGGTGAATACTCTGCGCTGGTGTGTGCTGGCGTGATCGCGTTTGCTGACGCGGTACGTCTGGTTGAACTGCGCGGTAAATTCATGCAGGAAGCGGTGCCGGAAGGCACGGGCGGCATGTCTGCCATCATCGGTCTGGATGACGCTGCAATTGCAAAAGCGTGTGAAGAATCTGCTGAAGGCCAGGTTGTCTCTCCGGTAAACTTCAACTCCCCGGGCCAGGTGGTTATTGCCGGTCATAAAGAAGCGGTTGAACGTGCGGGTGCGGCCTGTAAAGCAGCCGGTGCTAAGCGTGCGCTGCCGCTGCCGGTCAGCGTGCCGTCTCACTGTGCACTGATGAAGCCTGCTGCCGAGAAACTGGCGGTTGAGCTGGAAAAAATTACGTTTAACGCACCGACGATTTCCGTTGTGAACAACGTCGATGTGAAATGCGAAACCACGCCGGAAGCTATCCGTGACGCACTGGTTCGCCAGCTCTACAGCCCGGTACAGTGGACCAAAACCGTTGAGTTTATGGCCGCTCAGGGCGTTGAGCATTTGTATGAAGTCGGCCCAGGTAAAGTCCTCACCGGTCTGACAAAACGTATTGTTGACACCCTGACAGCCTCGGCGATTAACGAGCCGGAAGCGATGTCAGCGGCACTCTCGCAATAAAAGAGGAATACCATGAGTTTTGAAGGAAAAATCGCCCTGGTCACTGGCGCAAGCCGCGGTATCGGGCGTGCAATTGCTGAAACACTGGTTGCGCGCGGCGCGAAGGTGATTGGTACAGCAACCAGCGAGAATGGCGCTCAGGCCATCAGCGAGTATCTGGGTGCAAACGGTAAAGGTCTGGTACTGAATGTGACCGAACCTGCATCTATCGAATCTGTTCTGGAAAATATTCGCGCAGAGTTTGGTGAAGTGGATATTCTGGTAAACAATGCCGGGATCACTCGCGATAACCTGTTAATGCGAATGAAAGACGACGAGTGGAACGATATCATCGAAACCAACCTGTCATCTGTATTCCGTCTGTCAAAAGCGGTAATGCGCGCTATGATGAAAAAGCGTCACGGTCGTATTATCACTGTCGGTTCTGTGGTTGGTACCATGGGAAATGCTGGTCAGGCTAACTACGCTGCGGCGAAAGCAGGTCTGATTGGTTTCAGTAAGTCGCTGGCGCGTGAAGTTGCGTCCCGCGGTATTACGGTAAACGTTGTTGCTCCGGGCTTTATTGAAACGGACATGACGCGTGCGCTGACTGATGAGCAGCGTGCGGGTACGCTGGCGGCAGTTCCGGCGGGTCGTCTTGGCGACCCTAAAGAAATCGCCAGTGCGGTTGCATTTTTAGCCTCTGACGAAGCGGGTTACATCACTGGTGAGACCCTCCACGTCAACGGCGGGATGTATATGGTTTAACCACGATGAAAAATATTTGCGTTATTAGGGCGAATGGCCTCAAAATAACGTAAAATCGTGGTAAGAACTGCCGGGATTTAGTTGCAAATTTTTCAACATTTTATACACTACGAAAACCATCGCGAAAGCGAGTTTTGATAGGAAATTTAAGAGTATGAGCACTATCGAAGAACGCGTTAAGAAAATTATCGGCGAACAGCTGGGCGTTAAGCAGGAAGAAGTTGTGAACTCCGCTTCCTTCGTTGAAGACCTGGGCGCAGATTCTCTTGACACCGTTGAGCTGGTAATGGCTCTGGAAGAAGAGTTTGATACTGAGATTCCGGACGAAGAAGCTGAGAAGATCACCACCGTTCAGGCTGCCATTGATTACATCAACGGTCACCAGGCGTAAGTGAACATCTCCAGGCGGTCATTCGACCGCCTGAGTTTTATCTTTTTTATTCCCACGAATCTCTTTTTTTATCCCTCCCTGGAGGACAAACGTGTCTAAGCGTCGTGTAGTTGTGACCGGACTTGGCATGTTGTCTCCTGTCGGCAATACCGTAGAGTCCACCTGGAAAGCTCTCCTTGCCGGTCAGAGCGGCATCAGCCTAATCGACCATTTCGATACTAGCGCCTATGCAACGAAATTTGCTGGCTTAGTAAAGGATTTTAACTGTGAAGAGATCATCTCGCGCAAAGAACAGCGCAAGATGGATGCCTTCATTCAATATGGAATTGTCGCTGGCGTTCAGGCCATGCAGGATTCTGGCCTTGAGATTACGGAAGAGAACGCAACCCGTATCGGCGCCGCTATCGGCTCCGGGATTGGCGGTCTTGGCCTGATCGAGGAAAACCATACATCTCTGATGAATGGCGGCCCGCGTAAGATCAGCCCGTTCTTCGTTCCGTCCACGATTGTTAACATGGTGGCGGGTCACCTGACCATCATGTTCGGCCTGCGTGGGCCAAGCATTTCTATCGCGACTGCCTGTACGTCTGGCGTACATAACATCGGCCAGGCCGCGCGCATTATTGCGTACGGCGATGCAGATGCTATGGTTGCAGGCGGTGCTGAAAAAGCCAGTACTCCACTGGGTGTTGGCGGTTTCGGTGCGGCGCGTGCGCTGTCTACCCGTAATGATAACCCGCAGGCGGCGAGCCGTCCGTGGGATAAAGACCGTGACGGCTTCGTGCTGGGCGACGGGGCGGGCATGATCGTACTGGAAGAGTACGAGCACGCGAAAAAGCGCGGCGCGAAAATTTATGCTGAAATCGTTGGTTTCGGCATGAGCAGCGATGCTTACCACATGACGTCTCCTCCTGAGAACGGCGCGGGTGCTGCGCTGGCGATGGAAAACGCGATTCGTGATGCGGGTATTACTCCAGCACAAATTGGCTACGTGAACGCGCACGGCACTTCTACGCCTGCAGGCGATAAAGCTGAAGCTCAGGCGGTTAAGTCTATCTTCGGCGAATCTGCCAGCCGCGTAATGGTGAGCTCCACCAAGTCCATGACCGGTCACCTGCTGGGTGCGGCGGGTGCGGTAGAGTCAATCTACTCCATCCTTGCGCTGCGCGATCAGGCTGTTCCGCCAACCATCAACCTGGATAACCCGGATGAAGGTTGCGATCTGGACTTCGTTCCTCACGAAGCGCGTCAGGTTAGCGGTATGGAGTATACCCTGTGTAACTCCTTCGGCTTCGGCGGTACCAACGGCTCTCTGATCTTCAAAAAGATCTGATCCTGAAGTCCCGATAGCGTTTAAAAAGGTCCGCTTGCCGGGCCTTTTTTATTAAGCCTAATCTTCTTGTCGGTTGCATGACATCCTGCCAGACTAATTGCCCACGCATAAGGAGCCACCATGTTTTTAATCAATGGCCTTGAGCAGGACACGCTGCCTGCCAGCGACAGGGCGATACAGTTCGGTGATGGTTGCTTTACGACGGCGCGCATTCTGGACGGTGATGTCTGCCTGCTGGAGGCGCACATTCGACGCCTGCAGCATGGCTGTGAAAAGCTCATGATCCCCTTTACGCACTGGGACACGCTGTGCCAGGAAATGTGCCAGCTGGCAACCGGGAAGGCCAGCGGCGTACTCAAAGTCATCATCAGCCGCGGCAGTGGTGGCCGGGGTTACAGCGCTGCATCGTGCCTCAACCCAACGCGTATCCTCTCCGTTTCTGCTTATCCCGCACATTATTCTCGCTGGCGAGAAGACGGCGTCACGCTGACTCTGAGCCCGGTACGACTGGGACGAAACCCGATGCTGGCCGGGCTTAAGCATCTCAACCGCCTCGAGCAGGTGCTCATTCGTACTCATCTTGAACAGACGGACGCCGAAGAGGCGCTGGTTCTTGACAGCGAAGGGTTCATTACGGAATGCTGTGCGGCTAATTTACTTTGGCTGCAGGGGGAAGATGTGTTCACTCCGTCGCTGGAGCACGCTGGCGTAAATGGGTTAATGCGCCAGTTTTGTCTGCAACAGCTGGCACGCTCTGGCTTTCGCGTTGTCGAAGTTAGCGCAGGAGAAGCCGCGCTACAGACTGCCGATGAAGTCATCATCTGCAATGCGCTGATGCCTGTTGTACCCGTCCGTGCGTATGGCCAACAACGCTGGTCTTCGCGCGAACTGTTTCAGTTTTTAGCCCCGATATGTGAGCAAACCAGATAGTCATGAAAAAAATGTTGCGCTTTGTCCTTATCCTCATCGTTGCGCTGGGCGTCGCTGGCGGAGCTGGCGTATGGAAAGTTCGCCAGCTGGCGGACAGCAAGATCCTGGTTAAAGACGAAACGATCTTTACCCTGAAAGCGGGAACCGGCCGTCAGGCGCTTGGGGAACAGCTCTATGGCGACAAGATTATTAATCGTCCAAGGGTATTCCAGTGGCTGTTGCGCGTGGAGCCTGAGCTGTCACATTTCAAAGCCGGCACCTATCGCTTTACGCCGGGAATGACCGTCAGAGAGATGCTGCAGCTGCTGGAAAGCGGCAAAGAAGCCCTGTTTCCCCTGCGGTTTGTGGAAGGGATGCGCCTGAGCGATTATCTCAAACAGCTGCGTGACGCGCCGTATATCAAACATACGTTAAAAGACGATAGCTATCAGACGGTGGCTGACGCACTGAAGCTTGAACATCAGGAATGGGTGGAAGGCTGGTTCTGGCCAGACACCTGGATGTACACGGCAGGCACGACCGATGTGGCTATCCTGAAGCGGGCGCACAAAAAAATGGTTGCCGCCGTAGATGCCGCCTGGGAAGGGCGGATGGAAGGATTGCCTTACAGCGATCCGAACCAGTTCGTGACCATGGCCTCGATCGTTGAGAAAGAGACGGCCGTCGCTGCCGAGCGCGATCGGGTGGCGTCAGTATTCATCAACCGTCTGCGCATCGGCATGCGTCTGCAAACCGACCCTACCGTAATCTACGGCATGGGTGAGAGCTATACCGGCAAGATCTCAAGAAAAGATCTGGAGACGCCGACGGCGTATAATACCTACGTGATTAGCGGTTTACCGCCGGGCCCGATCGCCACGCCGAGCGAAGCGTCGCTCAAAGCCGCCGCGCATCCGGCTAAAACACCGTATCTCTATTTTGTGGCTGATGGAAAAGGGGGGCATACCTTTAACACCAACCTTGCCAGCCACAATCGCTCTGTTCAGGACTATCTGAAGGCACTTAAGGAAAAAAATGCGCAGTAAATACATTGTCATTGAGGGACTCGAAGGGGCGGGTAAAACCACCGCCCGCAACGTGGTGGTGGATACGCTCAAAGCGCTTGGCGTGGCGGACATGGTATTTACCCGCGAGCCGGGCGGCACGCAGCTGGCTGAAAAGCTGCGCAGTCTGGTGCTGGATATCAAATCCGTCGGCGACGAAGTTATCACTGACAAAGCCGAAGTGCTGATGTTCTACGCGGCGCGCGTTCAGCTGGTTGAGACGATTATCAAACCTGCCCTGGCCGAGGGTAAGTGGGTGATCGGCGACCGTCACGATCTGTCGACTCAGGCGTATCAGGGCGGAGGACGCGGCATCGACCAGACAATGCTCGCAACGCTGCGTAATGCCGTACTGGGGGATTTTCGCCCCGACCTGACGCTCTATCTGGATGTGACGCCGGAAGTGGGGCTCAAACGTGCCCGCGCGCGCGGCGAGCTGGACCGCATTGAACAAGAGTCGTTTGATTTCTTTAATCGCACCCGTGCGCGCTATCTTGAGCTGGCCGCACAGGACAGCTCAATTTGTACCATCGATGCGACGCAGTCCCTTGACGACGTCACGCGCGACATTCAGCACACCATTACGCAGTGGGTGCAGGAGCAGCAGGCATGAAATGGTATCCATGGTTGCGCCCACACTTTGAACAGCTGATCGGCAGCTATCAGGCGGGTCGGGGGCATCATGCGTTACTGATTCAGGCATTGCCAGGAATGGGTGATGATGCGTTGATTTATGCCATCACCCGTTTTCTGATGTGTCAGCAGCCGGAAGGGCACAAGAGCTGTGGTAAATGCCGTGGCTGCAAGCTGATGCAGGCGGGCACGCATCCTGACTACTACACCCTTGAGCCTGAGAAGGGCAAAAGCGCGCTCGGTATTGATGCCGTGCGTGAAGTTAGTGAAAAACTGTATGAACATGCGCGACTGGGCGGTGCAAAAGTGGTCTGGCTTAAAGACGCCACGCTGCTTACCGAGGCTGCGGCTAACGCCCTGCTTAAAACCATGGAAGAGCCGCCGGTTAAAACGTGGTTTTTCCTCTCATGCCGTGACCCGGGACGATTGCTGGCGACGTTGCGCAGCCGTTGTCGTCTTCATCACCTTGCTGTTCCTCAGGAATCGTGGGCGCTGAGCTGGCTTGAACGAGAGGTGACAACGTCACCTGAGAGCGCGCTGACCGCCTTGCGCCTGAGCAGCGGCGCGCCTGCTGCGGCGCTGGCATTACTGCAGCCTGACGTCTGGTCAGAGCGAGAAACGCTCTGCCGGGCCGTGGATACGTCGCTGAACAGTCACGACTGGCTAAGTTTACTGCCTGCGCTTAACAGCGATCGGGCCGTTGAGCGTCTGCACTGGCTGGCCTCCTTACTGCTGGATGCGCTCAAAATCCAGCAAGGGGCAACGCTGCTGACCAACCCGGACGCGTGGCCGCTGGTGAATACGCTGGCGAACCGCCTCTCGGGAAAGATTCTTCACGCGATGCTCCATGAAATTTGCCAGAGCCGTGAACAGCTTTTAACCGTGACGGGTCTTAATCGCGAGCTTTTACTGACCGACCAGTTATTGCGCATCGAACATTACCTGCAACCCGGCGTCACACCGCCTGTTTCCCATCTCTGAGAGAGACATTATGTTTTTAGTCGACTCACACTGCCATCTTGATGGCCTGGATTATCAATCCCTGCATAAAAACGTGGATGACGTGCTGGCAAAAGCCGCTGCCCGCGATGTGAAATTCTGTCTTGCGGTAGCAACCACGCTGCCGGGCTACCGCTCCATGCGTGAGCTGGTGGGCGTTCGCGATAACGTGGTGTTCTCCTGCGGCGTGCACCCGTTGAATCAGGACGAGGCGTACGACGTTGAGGATCTGCGCCGACTGGCAGCAGAAGAGGGCGTGGTGGCGATGGGCGAGACCGGGCTGGACTACTTTTACACGCCGGAAACCAAATCGCGCCAACAGGAGTCCTTCCGCAACCATATTCGCATTGGCCGGGAGCTGAACAAGCCGGTTATCGTCCACACCCGCGACGCGCGCGCGGATACCCTGGCAATCCTCCGGGAAGAAAACGTGACGGATTGCGGTGGCGTACTACACTGTTTCACAGAAGACAGAGAAACGGCGGGTAAGCTGCTTGATTTGGGGTTTTATATCTCGTTTTCGGGGATCGTGACGTTCCGTAACGCTGAGCAGCTGCGTGATGCTGCACGTTATGTTCCGCTCGATCGCATTCTGGTTGAAACGGATTCTCCGTATCTGGCACCGGTACCGCATCGCGGTAAAGAGAACCAGCCCGCTATGACGAGAGACGTGGCTGAGTACATGGCCGTACTGAAGGGCGTCAGCATCGATGAGCTGGCCCGTGTGACGACGGAAAACTTCTCCACGCTGTTCCATATCGACCCCGCCCGCCTGCAATCTGTCTGATACACCTGTTTTTTTTAGGCTCGTAATTAATAAGTAAAGCGAGTAAAGTTCACCGCCTCATTTGGGGCGGTGAGTGTGTATTTAGACACATCCGGACATGCTTTTTGTAAATAACTGAAAGTTTTTCGACCGCCTTAAGCTGAAACGTGATAGCCGTCAAACAAACTCAGAGGGAATTATTTTACTCTGTGTAATAAATAAAGGGCGCTTAGATGTCCTGTCCACGGCACGGTACTCCCCCCGGGCCAATGCGTGAAAGCGTAAAAAAAGCACAAATACTCAGGAGCACTCTCAATTATGTTTAAGAATGCATTTGCTAACCTGCAAAAGGTCGGTAAATCGCTGATGCTGCCAGTATCCGTACTGCCTATCGCAGGTATCCTGCTGGGTGTCGGTTCTGCTAACTTCAGCTGGCTGCCAGCCGTAGTGTCCCACGTGATGGCCGAAGCAGGCGGTTCTGTCTTTGCTAACATGCCACTGATCTTCGCGATCGGTGTGGCTCTGGGCTTCACCAATAACGACGGCGTTTCTGCGCTGGCTGCAGTGGTTGCCTACGGCATCATGGTGAAAACCATGGCTGTGGTTGCGCCGCTGGTTCTGCATTTACCGGCAGAAGAGATCGCCGCGAAACACCTGGCGGACACCGGTGTTCTGGGCGGTATCATCTCCGGTGCGATTGCAGCGTATATGTTTAACCGCTTCTATCGCATCAAGCTGCCTGAGTATCTGGGCTTCTTCGCGGGCAAGCGTTTCGTTCCGATCATCTCTGGTCTGGCAGCGATTTTCACTGGCGTGATCCTGTCCTTCATCTGGCCACCAATCGGCTCTGCTATCCAGACCTTCTCTCAGTGGGCTGCTTACCAGAACCCGGTTGTGGCGTTTGGTATCTACGGCTTCATCGAGCGTTGCCTGGTGCCATTCGGTCTGCACCACATCTGGAACGTTCCATTCCAGATGCAGATTGGTGAATTCACCAACGCAGCAGGCCAGGTATTCCACGGCGATATCCCACGTTATATGGCGGGCGACCCAACTGCAGGTAAACTGTCTGGTGGCTTCCTGTTCAAAATGTACGGTCTGCCGGCAGCGGCGATTGCTATCTGGCACTCTGCTAAGCCAGAGAACCGTGCAAAAGTGGGCGGTATCATGATCTCCGCAGCGCTGACCTCGTTCCTGACCGGTATCACCGAGCCGATCGAGTTCTCCTTCATGTTCGTTGCGCCGATCCTGTACGTTATCCACGCGATTCTGGCGGGCCTGGCGTTCCCAATCTGTATCCTGCTGGGTATGCGTGACGGTACATCCTTCTCTCACGGTCTGATCGACTTCATCGTTCTGTCCGGTAACAGCAGCAAACTGTGGCTGTTCCCAATCGTGGGTGCGTGCTATGCCGTTGTTTACTACACCATCTTCCGCGTGCTGATTAAAGCACTGGACCTGAAAACTCCGGGTCGTGAAGATGCGACAGAAGACAGCAAAGCTGGCGCTACCAGCGAAATGGCTCCGGCACTGGTCGCAGCGTTCGGCGGTAAAGAGAACATCACTAACCTGGACGCGTGCATCACTCGTCTGCGTGTGAGCGTTGCCGACGTAGCGAAAGTAGACCAGCCGGGTCTGAAAAAACTGGGCGCAGCGGGCGTAGTTGTTGCAGGTTCTGGTGTACAGGCAATCTTCGGTACCAAATCCGATAACCTGAAAACCGAAATGGATGAGTACATCCGCAGCAACTAAGTTGTGACCTGGGGAGACTAAGGCAGCCGAATGGCTGCCTTTTTTATTTGTGTCTTAAAAAACGCCACTGAGACGCGAGAGCGGTCACTCTTCAGTCAGCTGATGAACATTCAGGAAAGAAATCGAGGGAGGAGGTTGAAAGGACAGGAGAAACTCGCTCATACTCTTGGATTGTGTCACACACCGATCCCGGGAGTGTGTTTACAGCGGACGCATTGCGCCAGATTAAACAAAAAAGGAAAAGGTCATGGCTGAAGAAACGATTTTCAGTAAAATTATCCGCCGCGAAATTCCGTCAGATATCGTCTATCAGGATGAACTGGTGACGGCTTTCCGGGACATTTCCCCTCAGGCTCCGACGCACATCCTTATCATTCCCAATATTCTGATTCCGACTGTAAACGACGTAAAAACCGAGCATGAAGTGGCGTTAGGTCGTATGCTGACGGTGGCAGCCAAAATCGCTGAACAGGAAGGGATTGCAGAAGACGGTTACCGTCTGATCATGAACTGCAACCGCCATGGTGGCCAGGAAGTTTATCATATTCACATGCATCTGCTGGGTGGACGTCCTCTGGGGCCGATGCTGGCACATAAAGGTCTTTGACATGCTGAAAGGGCGTATTGCAGCGCTGGTAATGGCGATGATGATTGTGGGGTGCAGCTCGCGTCCGGCGATCCCCGTGAATGATGAACAGACGCTGGTCATGGAATCTTCCGTGCTTGCCGCGGGCATCACGGCGCAACAGCCCGCGTTGACTATCAGTGAAATCAACTCATCTGCCTCCTCTACGCTCTTTAATGAAAGACATGAACCTGTGACGGTCCACTACCGTTTTTTCTGGTATGACGTAAGAGGTCTTGAAATGCATCCGCTGGAGGCGCCGCGCAGCGTCACCATTCCGGCCAGGTCGTCGGTAACGCTCTATGGCAGCGCCAACTATCTGGGTGCGCATAAGGTGAGACTTTATCTTTATCTCTGAGGGGTGAACCTTGATTAAAAATTTGAGCCGCTATGCGCTCGTGACAGCTTTCGCTCTGTTTCTTGCAGGGTGTGTGACCCGAACTGAACAGCCTGCGCCTGTGGAAGAGGCTAAACCGGGTACTGAACAGCCGACGCCGCCAACGCAGCAGCAGCCAACCGTGCCGTCTGTACCGTCTATTCCGGCGCAGCCAGGCCCGATTGAACATCCGGACCAGACGTCACAGCCCACGCCGCGCGTGCGCCATTACGACTGGAACGGGGCTATGCAGCCGATGGTAGGCAAAATGCTGCAGGCGCAGGGCGTGACGGCGGGCAGCGTGTTGCTGGTCGACAGCGTCAACAACCGTACCAACGGTTCGCTGAACGCGGGTGAAGCGACGGAAACCCTGCGTAATGCTCTGGCTAACAACGGCAAGTTTACGCTGGTTTCGGCTCAGCAGCTCGCGGTCGCCAAACAGCAACTGGGCCTGTCGCCGCAGGATAGCCTCGGTACCCGCAGCAAGGCGATCGGCATTGCCCGTAACGTTGGCGCACAGTATGTGCTGTACTCTAACGCCACCGGTAACGTGAATACCCCAGCCCTGCAGATGCAGCTGATGCTGGTTCAGACAGGCGAAATTATCTGGTCAGGTAAAGGTGCGGTTACGCAACAATGACAGCACGCGTGAAGAGATTCTGACGCGCTATTTTCCTCAGTACCGCCTTATCGCGCCGCAGGCCCATTCCGGGCTTGGCGGCGCGAGTTGCATTATAGAGCAGGGCGAACGACGTCTGGTCTTGCGGCAAAATCACGACCCCGACGCGCCTGCCTCCCATTTCCGTCGTCAGTTTCGTGCCCTGAGACGTCTTCCGTCAGATCTCGTGCCTGCCCCTCGTTTTTTCAGACAGGGCTGGATGGCCGTGGAATATCTGGACGGTGAAGTTAAAAGCGCGCTGCCGGACACGCCGGCGCTCGCCTCGATGCTGTATCATCTGCACCGGCAGCCACGTCTGGGATGGCGAACGACGTTATTCCCTCTGCTGGAACATTACTGGCAGCAAGCCCTGCCTGACAGGCGTACGACAGTATGGCTGGCAAATCTCAAGCGGCTGCGTAAAACGGGCGAGCCGCAGCCGATTCGGCTCGCGCCGCTGCATATGGATGTTCATGCCGGGAATATTGTTCATACGCCAGCGGGCATCAGGCTTATCGACTGGGAGTATGCCGGAGATGGCGATGTGGCACTGGAGCTGGCGGCAGTCTGGACGGAGAGTGAAGCCGCGCGGCAGATGCTCATCAGGGACTACGCCCGGGTAGCGCATATTGACCCCGACGCGCTGAGGCGTCAGGTCAGACGCTGGCGACCCTGGGTCATCATGTTAATGGCTGGCTGGTTTGAAATGCGCTATCGGCAGTCCAGAGACAAACAATTTATTGCGCTGGCAGACGATGCCTGGCGTCAGTTACAAACTAAAGGATAAGAGAGGTGGATGTGGGTCCAGTCATGTTGGATGTAGAAGGGTTTGAGCTGGATGCGGAGGAGCGTGAAATTCTGGCGCATCCGCTGGTGGGTGGCCTGATCCTGTTTACCCGCAACTATCACGATCCGGCGCAGCTGCGTGAGCTGGTGCGTCAGATCCGCGCCGCGTCGCGTAACCATCTGGTGGTGGCCGTCGATCAGGAAGGCGGGCGCGTGCAGCGTTTTCGCGACGGGTTTACCCGCCTGCCCGCCGCCCAGTCTTTTGCCGCGCTGCTCGGCACGGAAGAGGGTGGAAAACTGGCGCAGGAGGCCGGCTGGCTGATGGCCAGCGAAATGATTGCCATGGATATCGACATCAGCTTTGCCCCGGTGCTGGATGTAGGGCATATCAGCGCTGCTATCGGAGAGCGTTCATACCATGAAGATCCGCGTATTGCGCTGGCAATGGCGACCCGGTTCATCGACGGCATGCACGATGCCGGAATGAAAACCACCGGGAAACACTTCCCGGGGCACGGGGCGGTGACGGCGGATTCTCACAAAGAGACCCCGCGCGATCCGCGTCCGGAAGCGGAGATTCGCGCCAAAGATATGTCGGTTTTCCAGTCGCTTATCACCGACAAAAAGCTGGATGCCATTATGCCCGCGCACGTGATTTACAGCGACGTCGACCCGCGTCCTGCCAGCGGTTCTCCGCATTGGCTGAAAACCGTTCTGCGTCAGGAACTCGGTTTCAACGGCGTGATTTTCTCTGACGATTTGTCGATGGAAGGGGCCGCGATCATGGGCAGCTACGCTGAACGCGGTCAGGCATCGCTGGATGCGGGTTGCGATATGATCCTGGTCTGCAATAATCGTAAAGGTGCCGTTAGCGTGCTGGATAACCTGTCGCCGATCAATGCAGAGCGTGTTACACAATTGTATCATAAAGGTTCATTTAGCCGTCAGGAGCTAATGGATTCGGCGCGCTGGAAGACGGTCAACGCCCGGCTTGAAGACCTGAATGAGCGCTGGCAGGCACATAAAGCCAGCCTGTAAACCCTCCCGGAAGGCGTAGCGTGGTGAGAAGACGATGATCATCTATTTACACGGTTTTGACTCAAACAGTCCTGGTAATCATGAGAAGGTGCTGCAGCTGCAGTTTATCGATCCGGATGTACGGTTGATCAGCTACAGCACGCGCCATCCGAAGCATGATATGCAGCATCTGCTCAAAGAGGTGGACAAGATGTTGCAACTCAACGTCGACGATCGCCCGTTGATTTGCGGCGTGGGGCTGGGCGGCTACTGGGCGGAGCGGATTGGCTTCCTGTGCGACATTCGCCAGGTGGTGTTTAATCCCAACCTGTTCCCGAACGAGAACATGGAAGGCAAAATTGACCGTCCGGAAGAGTATGTCGATATTGCGACCAAGTGCGTCAGCAATTTTCGTGAGAAAAACCGCGACCGCTGCCTGGTGATCCTTTCACGTAATGATGAAGCGCTCAACAGCCATCGGGCAGCAGAGCTCCTGCATCATTACTATGAGATCGTCTGGGACGAAGAACAGACCCACAAGTTCAAAAACATCTCCCCGCATCTGCAGCGCATCAAAGCGTTTAAAACGCTGGGTTAACCCTATACCCGCAGGCATCAAAGCCCGGCCGCGAAAGCGTTCCGGGCTTTCTTTTTGACCAGAATTGTCTACTTTTAAGCCATCAAAACTTGATGCATATCAATTTTGGTATGACCAATGCGCCTGACGTGGTATTCTCAATGCACCTGAATGGTTTCAGTGCTGTAACCTGTTGTTAATTAAGGGTTATTTTTATAACTTTTAATTAACAATTGGTTAATAATTTGAGGGGGTCACGTTGACTACGCCATTGAAAAAGATAGTGATTGTAGGCGGTGGTGCTGGCGGGCTGGAGCTGGCTACACAGCTGGGCAAGAAGCTGGGTCGCGGTAAAAAAGCCAAAATTACGCTGGTGGATCGTAACCACAGCCACCTGTGGAAACCGCTGCTGCACGAAGTAGCGACAGGCTCTCTGGATGAGGGCGTGGACGCGCTCAGCTATCTGGCGCACGCGCGCAACCATCATTTCCAGTTCCAGCTGGGCTCGGTGGTGGACATCAACCGTGAAAGCAAAACCATCACCCTGGCAGAGCTGCGCGATGAAAAAGGGGAGCTGCTAGTTCCCGAGCGTAAACTGCCGTATGACACGCTGGTCATGGCTCTGGGCAGTACCTCCAACGATTTCAACACGCCGGGCGTGAAAGAGCACTGTATCTTCCTCGATAACCCGCACCAGGCGCGTCGTTTCCATCAGGAAATGCTGAACCTGTTCCTGAAGTACACCAGTAATATGGGTGCGAACGGTAAGGTTAATATCGCTATTGTCGGCGGCGGCGCGACGGGCGTTGAGCTGTCTGCGGAGCTGCACAATGCGGTGAAACAGCTGCACAGCTACGGTTACAAAGGGTTAACTAACGAAGCGCTGAACGTCACGCTGGTTGAAGCCGGTGAACGCATCCTGCCCGCGCTGCCTCCGCGAATTTCCGGTGCGGCGCACAATGAGCTCACCAAGCTGGGCGTGCGGGTGCTGACGCAAACCATGGTGACCAGCGCCGACGAAGGCGGCCTGCACACCAAAGACGGCGAATATATCAAAGCGGATCTGATGGTCTGGGCGGCAGGTATCAAAGCGCCTGACTTTATGAAAGAGATCGGCGGTCTGGAAACGAACCGCATTAACCAGCTGGTAACCGAGCCAACGCTGCAAACCACGCGCGATCCTGAAATCTTTGCCATCGGTGACTGTGCCTCCTGTGCGCGTCCTGAAGGTGGATTCGTGCCGCCGCGCGCGCAGGCCGCTCACCAGATGGCAAGCCTGGTGCTGCACAACATTCTGGCGCAGTACAAGGGCAAGCCAATGAAAGCCTATGTCTACAAAGACCACGGTTCACTGGTGTCGCTGTCAAACTTCTCTACCGTCGGCAGCCTGATGGGCAACCTGATGCGCGGCTCAATGATGGTAGAAGGGCGCATTGCCCGCTTCGTGTATATCTCCCTGTACCGCATGCACCAGATTGCGCTGCACGGCTACTTCAAAACCGGGCTGATGATGCTGGTGGGCAGAATCAACCGCGTGATCCGTCCGCGTCTGAAGCTGCACTAATCTTTCACTCCCTCCGGGCCCTCCGGAGGGAGTTTTTAGCATTTCATGCTGTAGATCACAGTTTGACTGCTTAAGAGTTCTCCTAAATACAATATATCTCCTCTCAACGCCCTTTTTTTGATCCTTTATCTGATTGGCGAAGCGCGGCCTCCATTGCAAAATTGTTACCAATAGCAACAAAGGAGGAAGTCCCGTGAATAAATCAATGTTGGCGGGTATAGGGATTGGCGTCGCGGCTGCGTTAGGTGTGGCTGCCGTTGCCAGTCTCAACGTATTAGATCGCGGCCCGCAGTATGCACAGGTGGTTTCTGCTACACCGATTAAAGAAACCGTGAAAACCCCTCGTCAGGAGTGCCGTAACGTCTCCGTGACGCACCGTCGTCCGGTGCAGGATGAAAACCGCATTGCCGGTTCTGTTCTGGGTGCGGTAGCGGGTGGCGTGATTGGTCACCAGTTTGGCGGCGGCCGGGGTAAAGACGTAGCGACCGTGGTCGGCGCGCTGGGTGGCGGCTATGCCGGTAACCAGGTGCAGGGCGCGATGCAGGATAATGATACCTACACCACGACTCAGCAACGCTGCAAAACCGTCTATGACAAGTCGGAAAAAATGCTGGGCTATGACGTGACGTACAAAATTGGCGATCAGCAGGGCAAAATCCGCATGGACAAAGACCCTGGCACGCAAATTCCACTGGATGGAAACGGCCAGCTGGTTCTGAATAACAAAGTGTAAAAAAGATGTTCTCTGAATTTAGCTCCTCATGCGCTCAGGCTGAGGAGCTTTTTTTTGCTTCAGATTTTCAGTAGCTCAGGCCACAGCCGCAGCGTGGTTTCGCTAATATGCTGCAGTTTTTCCAGCGTGGCCCCTTCGCGGGCGCTGATCGACATCCCCTGCAAAATACAGCTCAGGTATTGTGCCAGCAGCTGAGGGTTGCATTGCGCGGGGATTTCACCGCGCTGCTGGCGCTGAGCCAGAAAGGCGCTGAGCGTCTCTTCCTGCATGGCATGCCGCGATTTCACCGTATTGGCAATCTCTTTGGATGACGCCGCAAGAGTGGCAGAGGTGTTAATCATAAAGCAGCCCGCAGGCGTCTCTTTACTGGTGAAGCAGGTCGCGACGGCGGTGAAATAGTCGCGAAGCGCCTGTTCAACGCTTTTCTCTTCACAGAACAGCTGGGCTTCGTGTTTCGCCGCAAAGCGCGAAATGTATCTGTCCAGCACCGCCCTGAACAGCCCCTCTTTATTGGTAAATTCGGCATACAGCGTCGGCGCTTTGGCTCCGGTGGCTTCTACCAGATCGGAAAGCGAGGTTGCTTCATACCCATGTTGCCAGAAGAGAGTCATGGCCTTATCAAGCGCTGCATCCCTGTCAAACACTTTTGGTCGGCCACGGCTTTTCTTCGCACAACTCGTGACATCGGTTGTCATTTGCCGTTGGTCCTCTGTTGGTTTGGTGAATGACCATTATAAAAATAAACGCAACCCACCACCAGTGCAGAATGCTTAAAAATAAATTAATCATATATGTATGAAAAATAACAATTTTAAAATTAAATTAACGCTCGTTATAAAATTATGTTGACGCGTGACCTGGATCACATTTATGATTTACCTATCGATCGTTAACTAAATGATTAACGACCTCCAAATTCATCTGCTAAAGGTAAACATCATGAAAAACGTAAAAACTCTCATCGCTGCCGCTGTCCTGAGTTCACTCTCTTTCGCAAGCTTTGCTGCTGTACAGGTGCAATCTACGCCTGTTGATCAGCATAAAGTCGGGACAATCTCTGCCTCTGCCGGTACTAACCTGGGTTCCCTGGAAGATCAGCTGGCGCAGAAAGCGCAAGAGATGGGTGCAAAATCTTACCGCATCACCTCCGTGACTGGTCCTAACACCCTGCACGGCACTGCGGTCATCTACAAATAAGCCGGGCATAAACCCTCATTTATGCCACTGCAATAAAAAACGCCCTGCTTAGCAGGGCGTTTTTTTATTTCTGATTTACATCGGCTGCTGGACGACATCGTGATGCCGGGTGACATCGGTCGGCATACCTGACCGGGCTTCCATCGCACGCTCCATCACCACGCTGTTGGTATTCGCATTCGTTTTGAAGCTTACCATCGCGGCATTCAGGTTAATGGGCAGCGTCTGCGGATCGTCGCCAATGTTTTTCGATAACGGCTGATGAATCTCAACCAGCCGCACGCCGCCGGGCTCCTCTGAAACTTTAATCGGCGTATTGATAATATTCACTTTGGTTCCCGGCGTAACGACGTTGAACAGCGTTTTGATATCGTCATCGCGCAGACGAATACAGCCGGAGCTGACGCGCATGCCGATGCCAAAGTCCGCATTCGTTCCGTGCAGCAGGTAGACGCCGCCGTATGCCGCGAGGCGTATTGCGTGGTGCCCCATCGGGTTATCCGGACCAGCCGGCACCACGGCAGGAAGATCGATCCCCTGGGCCTTATAGCGGGCACGAATGTTGGCCGTCGGGGTCCAGGTTGGATTCGCGCGTTTATCCGAGACGGTGGTGACCATCGTCGGCGTCAGCGTGTCGCCGCCCAGTTGGCCAATACCGATAGGGTAGACGGTGACTTCATTTTTACCCGGCGGGTAATAGTACAGGCGCAGCTCGGCGAGGTTTATCACCATCCCCTCGCGCGGGGCGTCCGGCAGGATGGTCTGTAACGGGATGGTCAGTACGCTGCCCGCGCGCGGGACATACGGGTCGACGCCGGGGTTCGCCTGCAGCAGGGCCAGAAAACCGACGTTATATTTTTTGGCAATCGCTTCCAGTGAACCACCATTATTTTCAACCACATGAAAGCGGTTTTCACCCACGACCTTGCTGCCGGGAGGGGGAAGGGGCCAGGTGTTTGCCCGAGCGGGAAGCGCAACCGCGACGGTGGCTGCCAGCGCAAACAGGATCATCCAGCGAGTAAAACGCGAAGAGGTCATCATCACCATAATCCATATAAATGATAAGGTTATTGTTTTATAAGGCGTTAAACATAATTATGGCGAATGGGTGTGTCGGGAAGATCGGGTGAAGTGCAAAGAGTTTGTAAATTGTCCCCCCGTAGCGCCGGGCTAACAGGGGGAAGGAAGGTTATGCGATCGCGTTCTCTTCCAGCTGACGCATGAAGTTACGCACCCAGTCCATACGGGTTTTGCGCTCCGTCAGCTCCTGGGTAAATTTCAGACGGGTTGGACCATCCAGACGGAAATGCTGCGGCTGTTTTTGCAGCAGGCCGATCAGCCACATCGGGTTGACGTGATTCTTCTCGGCGAATTCAATCACGCCGCCTTTTTCATTGCCTTCGAGCTTGCGGATCCCAAGCTTTTGCGCCTGCTGGCGCAGTCTCGCGATATCCAGCAAATTTCTCGCCGGATCGGGCAGCAAACCAAATCGGTCAATCAGCTCAACCTTGATCTCTTCCAGCTCGTTCTCCTTCTTCGCGCTGGCGATGCGCTTGTAGAACGACAGTCGGGTATTCACGTCCGGAATAAAATCGTCCGGCAGCAGGGAAGGCATACGCAGCTCGACCTCGGTCTGCTGGCTGGTGAGATCTTCCAGCGACGGCTCGCGTCCGGCCTTCAGGGCATCAACCGCGTTTTCCAGCAGCTCCATATAGAGCGAGAAGCCGATGGTCTCCATGGAGCCGCTCTGGTCTTCACCCAGCAGCTCGCCGGCACCGCGGATCTCGAGATCGTGCGTCGCCAGCGCAAAGCCTGCGCCCAGGTCTTCCAGCGAGGCGATGGCTTCCAGACGCTTTTGCGCGTCGGTGGTCATCGCTTTCGGATGCGGCGTCAGCAGCCAGGCGTAGGCCTGATGGTGCGAACGCCCGACGCGGCCGCGCAGCTGGTGAAGCTGTGCCAGGCCAAAGTGATCCGCACGCTCAATGATGATGGTGTTCGCCGTCGGAATGTCGATCCCGGTCTCAATGATGGTGGTGCACACCAGCACGTTAAAGCGCTGGTGGTGGAAGTCGTTCATTACCCGTTCCAGCTCGCGCTCGCGCATCTGCCCGTGACCGATAGCGATGCGCGCTTCCGGCACCAGCTCCGCCAGCCTGTCAGCCGCTTTCTGAATGTTTTCCACGTCATTGTAGAGATAGTAGACCTGACCTCCGCGCAGCACCTCACGCAGAATAGCCTCCCGCACCACCAGATTATCGTACTCGCGGACAAAGGTTTTCACCGCCAGACGGCGCGCCGGCGGCGTGGCGATAATCGACAGATCGCGCATGCCGCTCATCGCCATGTTGAGGGTTCGCGGGATTGGCGTTGCGGTCAGGGTCAGGATATCGACGTCGGCGCGCATCGCTTTGATGCGCTCTTTATGACGCACCCCGAAGCGGTGCTCTTCGTCGACGATCAGCAGCCCCAGATCTTTCCACTTCACATCGCTTTGCAGCAGCTTGTGGGTGCCGATCAGAATATCGATTTTGCCTTCGCTTGCCTGTTCGAGGATCTGCGTCTGTTCTTTGGTGCTGCGAAAACGCGAGAGCATCTCGATACGTACCGGCCAGTTGGCGAAACGGTCGCGGAAGTTGTCGAAGTGCTGCTGTGCGAGCAGGGTGGTCGGTACCAGCACCGCCACCTGCTTATTGTTTTCCACCGCAAGGAAGGCGGCGCGCATCGCCACTTCGGTTTTTCCGAAGCCGACGTCGCCACAGACTAAGCGGTCCATAGCCAGCGGCTGACACATATCGCTCAGCACGGCGTTGATGGCCTGGGCCTGATCCGGCGTGGTTTCAAACGGGAAGCTGTCGCAGAACAGCTGGTACTGTTCTTTATCATGCTTAAAGGCGAAGCCCTGTTTAGCCGCGCGCTGGGCGTAGATATCCAGCAGCTCGGCGGCCACGTCGCGTACTTTTTCCGCCGCCTTCTGGCGCGCGCGCGCCCAGGCATCGCCGCCCAGCTTGTGCAGCGGCGCATTCTCTTCGGCGCCGCCCGCGTAGCGGCTGATCAGATGCAGGGAGGAGACCGGGACATACAGTTTGGCGTCGTTAGCGTAGGTCAGCATCAGGTATTCACCTTTGATGCCGCCCGCTTCCAGCGTGGTCATCCCCTGATAGCGCCCAACGCCGTGTTCCAGGTGAACAATCGGCTGGCCCGGGTGCAGCTCGGCCAGGTTACGGATCAGCGTGTCCGGGTTGATGGTCCGACGGCTGTCCTGACGGCGACGCGCGACGCGCTCACCCAACAGGTCGCTTTCGCAAATCAGCGCCAGGTTGTTGAGCGTGTCGATGAACCCGTGCTCGGCGGCACCAATCATCAGGTAACGACCGTTTCCGGTCGCTTCGCTCAGACGCAGGATACGCTTCGGCGCCACCTTAATGCGTCCCAGCAGTTCACCTAAAGCTTCTCGGCGGCCTTCACTCTCAACGGAGAACACCACCGGGCCGGTAAAGGACTCCAGGAACTTGCGCAGATTTTCCAGCGGGGATTTCTGCTGCGCCTGAACGGCCAGGTCCGGCAGCGTCCGGAAGGCGAGGTTGGTGTTGGCGGCCTTATCGGCAAGCGAATCGGTTTTCAGCTGCATGCGCGGCCAGCGCTTCAGCTCGGCGTTGAGCTCGTCGGTGCGCAGCCACAGCGCTTCCGGCGGCAGCAGCGGACGCATTGGGTCAACGCCACGGTTTTCAAAACGGGCGCGGGTTTCGCTTTCAAAGCGGCTGGCGCTGGCGTCGATATCCCCGGTGTTGACAATCAGCGTATTCGCCGGGAAGTAGCTGAACAGGGCAGGCAGCGGCTCGTTGAAGAACAGCGGCTGCCAGTATTCGATCCCGGCAGGAAGCGTGCCTTTACTGACCTGCTGATAAATATGTTCCGCGTCGCGCTTCACCTCGAACTTATCGCGCCACTGGCTGCGGAACAGCTCGATAGCGGTTTTGTCCGTGGGGAACTCATGCGCGGGCAGTAAATTGATGGACTCTACTTCCTCCAGCGTGCGCTGCGTGTCGGCGTCGAATACGCGCAGGCTGTCGATTTCATCATCAAAAAAGTCCAGACGATACGGCTGGTCGCTGCCCATCGGGTAAAGGTCAAGCAGCGCGCCGCGGGTCGCGTATTCCCCGTGCTCCATCACCTGGTCGACGTGGCGATAGCCGGCACCGTCAAGCTGCGCGCGCAGGGCATCTCGGGAGAGGCGCTGGCCTTTTTTCATCACCAGCGCGTGACCGTGCAGATAGCTGTGCGGACAGACGCGCTGCATCAGGGTATTCACCGGCACAATCAGCACGCCGCGCTGCATGGTCGGCAGCTGATAGAGCGTCGACAGGCGCGAGGAGATAATCTCCTGATGCGGAGAGAAGCTGTCATACGGCAGCGTCTCCCAGTCGGCCAGGCTGAACACCAGGCTATCGGTGAACTGGCGAATTTCATCGTGCAGGCGCAGGGCGTTTTGCATATCCGGGGCAACCAGAATCACCGGGCCTGGATGACGCTCGGCGATTTCCGCCACCAGCGTGGCGCACGCCGCGCCCGTGAGTTCACCCAGCTGGCGCTGGTCGCCCGCTTTGACAGGCAAGGAATAACGATAGTGTTCAGGCATGGCTATGTCAGAGTCTCTTATGGATATACCAACAGTATTGGGGCATATCACTGATACGCAATGTCTTTATTATCCTCGATCGTTTTACATAAGCAAATCGTAACCGCACGGCAGGGCTAAACGCCCCCGAAACGGGGGCGGAGAGGGCGTTAACGCGTCGAAGGTGACAGGGTCAGCGTAGACGGAGGAGAGAAGAACACGTCCCCAAACAGCGCGGTGGAGATTTTACGCACTCCGAGCCCGGCAAGGGTACAGATAAGCAGGCTGGCAAACGGGTAGACCAGCACCAGGGTGAGCTCTGCCCAGACCGGCCACGAGGCGGCATTCATTTCGCCAATCAGGAACAGGCTAAAGGCCTCAATAAGGATGCGGTGGGTGGTATAAATCGCAATGGTGTTTGAGCCAATCACGTTCAGCAGATTGTTCGGATGAACGGCATAGCGCTGCTCAAGGCTGTAGAACAGCTTCATGATCAGCACAATCGACAGCAATGAAAGCAGCAGCGGAACGTTAGCAAACCACAGCACCACGGAGACGGCGGCGAAAGCCCCGGTTGCCAGCCAGATGCGGCGCAGGTTGACGCTTTTCATCCACGCCATCAGCTCTGCGCCATACCACGCCCCGAGGCTGTAGTAGATCATGTTGCGTACCACGCTGTTCATTCCCCACCACGGCAGCGGCAGGAAGTTAATCGCGATGCTTGCCAGCGCCAGCAGTCCCAGTACCGGCAGCTTCCAGCGGCTCAGCAGTTTACACAGCGTGAAGTAGACCACCAGAGCATACAGATACCACAGGCTGGTGCTGGCGGTGATCATCCCCAGCACAAAGCCTGAGAACGAGTCGGCGTAGGCCGCGTTCGACGAGGTGGCAAGCTCACGCTCGGGCGCCAGCCAGGCGTTCAGGTGGGTCAACGCCTGCCATTGCAGGACGCCCCACAGCGCCAGGACCCAGACAATGCTCCAGATCCGCTTGTCGAGACTGGTTCGCCAGTCCACCTCGTCAATATAACGACGGATCAGATAGCCGGAGATAAAGAAGAAGACCGGCATACGGAACGGTGCGAGATAGAGGTTAAAATAGACCCAGCATTTGGCGAGAAGGCCGGAGAGCGGATGTTGTAGCCCGATCAGATGCGGATAAAACGTGATAACCGAATGATAGATAACCACCAGGCAGATACACAGCCCTTTTATCTGGTTAATCCATAATGCTTTTTGCTTCATTGTTCGCCACTACCTTATTGCCATAAACGAACGAGCAATTGTTGTAAAACGAAGCCGGGATGTAATGGGTAACAGTCTGTATCCGGTGGTTTTTCGGAAAAGGTGGAGGTTGCGAGGCGAGCAATCAGACAATAGCACCCTGATTTATCTGAATTTTTCGGAAGAATGATTACCAAAGCTTACTGTTTCAGTCATTTACGCTTAACGGATTCGCTTATATACTCGTGGGTCTGCTATCAGCAAACAGACGGATTTCATGTATCAACCTGTCGCACTCTTCATAGGCTTACGTTACATGCGTGGGCGCGCCGCGGACCGCTTCGGTCGTTTTGTCTCCTGGCTTTCGACTATTGGCATTACGCTTGGCGTGATGGCACTGGTGACGGTGCTTTCCGTCATGAATGGCTTTGAGCGCGAGCTGCAAAACAATATCCTGGGGCTGATGCCGCAGGCCGTTCTCTCATCATCCAACGGTTCGGTTAACCCGCAACAGCTGCCGGAAAGCGCGGCGAAGTTACAGGGCGTCACGCGCGTCGCGCCGTTGACGACCGGCGACGTGGTGCTGCAAAGCGCCCGCAGCGTGGCGGTCGGCGTGATGCTGGGTATCGACCCGGCGCAAAACGATCCGCTGACGCCGTATCTGGTTAACGTGAAGCAGTCCGATCTGGAAGCCGGAAAATACAACGTGATTCTGGGTGAACAGCTTGCCGGCCAGCTTGGCGTCAACCGCGGCGATCAGCTGCGCGTGATGGTGCCTTCTGCCAGCCAGTTTACGCCGATGGGGCGCCTGCCAAGCCAGCGTCTGTTCAACGTGATTGGTACCTTTGCCGCCAACAGCGAAGTCGATGGCTACCAGATGCTGGTTAACATCCAGGACGCTTCACGCCTGATGCGCTACCCGGCAGGGAACATCACCGGCTGGCGCCTGTGGCTCGACGCGCCGCTGAAGGTCGATACCCTCAGCCAGCAAAAACTGCCGGACGGCACCAAATGGCAGGACTGGCGCGAGCGTAAAGGCGAACTGTTCCAGGCCGTGCGGATGGAAAAAAATATGATGGGGCTGCTGCTGAGCCTGATCGTGGCCGTGGCCGCATTTAACATCATTACCTCGCTTGGCCTGATGGTGATGGAGAAGCAGGGCGAAGTCGCCATTCTGCAAACCCAGGGGCTCACGCCGCGCCAGATCATGGCGGTGTTTATGGTGCAGGGGGCCAGCGCAGGCATCATCGGCGCGCTGCTCGGCGCCGTGCTGGGGGCCTTGCTTGCCAGCCAGCTTAATAACTTAATGCCGATCATCGGCGCCCTGCTCGACGGCGCGGCGCTGCCGGTGGCTATCGAGCCGCTGCAGGTGGTCGGTATTGCGCTGGCCGCAATGGCCATTGCGCTGCTTTCTACGCTTTATCCTTCCTGGCGCGCTGCCGCCACTCAACCCGCTGAGGCTTTACGTTATGAATAAGATCCTGTTGCAATGCGACAACCTGTCCAAACGCTATCAGGAAGGCACTGTGCAAACCGACGTGCTGCACAATGTGAGCTTTAGCGTGGGTGAAGGCGAGATGATGGCGATTGTCGGCAGCTCCGGCTCGGGCAAAAGTACGCTGCTGCATCTGCTGGGCGGGCTGGATACGCCAACCGAAGGCGACGTGATTTTCTCCGGCCAGCCGATGAGCAAAATGTCCTCCGCGGCGAAGGCCGAGCTGCGCAACCGCGAGCTGGGCTTTATCTACCAGTTCCACCATCTGCTGCCGGATTTCACGGCGCTGGAAAACGTGGCGATGCCGCTGCTGATTGGTAAAAAGAAACCGGCAGAAATTAACGCTCGCGCCAGCGACATGCTGAAAGCGGTAGGGCTGGGCCATCGCGGTAACCATCGTCCCTCTGAGCTTTCGGGCGGCGAGCGCCAGCGCGTGGCGATTGCCCGTGCGCTGGTCAACAACCCGCGTCTGGTGCTGGCGGATGAGCCTACCGGTAACCTGGATGCCCGCAATGCGGACAGTATTTTCCAGCTTCTGGGCGAGCTGAACGCCTCGCAGGGCACCGCGTTTCTGGTCGTAACCCACGATCTGCAGCTGGCAAAACGCATGGGGCGTCAGCTTGAGATGCGCGACGGCCATCTGAACGCGGAACTCACCCTGATGGGAGCAGAGTAATGGCGTCACCGTTATCCTTACTCATCGGTTTACGTTTTAGCCGCGGCCGCCGTCGCGGCGGCATGGTGTCGCTGATCTCCGTCATCTCGACCATCGGTATTGCGCTGGGCGTGGCGGTGCTGATTGTGGGCTTAAGCGCCATGAACGGCTTTGAGCGCGAGCTGAATAACCGCATTCTGGCGGTAGTGCCGCACGGGGAGATCGAGCCGGTTAACCAGCCGTGGACTAACTGGAGCGATGCGCTCACCAAAGTCGAAAAAGTGCCGGGCATTGCCGCGGCCGCGCCCTACATTAACTTTACCGGGCTGGTGGAGAGCGGGGTAAACCTGCGCGCCATTCAGGTGAAAGGGGTCAATCCCGCCCAGGAAGCGCGTCTCAGCGCGCTGCCAGACTATGTGCAGAACGGCGCGTGGGCCAACTTTAAGGCCGGCGAGCAGCAGATCATCATGGGTAAAGGCGTGGCCGATGCCCTGAAGGTGAAGCAGGGCGACTGGGTATCAATCATGATCCCGAACGCCAGCGCCGACCACAAGCTGCAGCAGCCTAAGCGCGTGCGCCTGCACGTCACCGGTATTCTTCAGCTGAGCGGTCAGCTCGATCACAGCTTTGCGATGGTGCCGATGGAAGATGCGCGCCAGTATCTCGATATGGGCGACAGCGTGACGGGCATTGCTATTAAGGTGAACGACGTCTTTAACGCCAACAAGCTGGTCCGCGACGCGGGCAGCGTGACCAATAACTATGTCTACATCAAGAGCTGGATCGGCACTTACGGCTATATGTACCGTGATATCCAGATGATCCGCGCCATCATGTATCTGGCGATGGTGCTGGTGATTGGTGTGGCGTGCTTTAATATCGTCTCCACGCTGGTGATGGCGGTCAAGGACAAGAGCGGCGACATCGCCGTGCTGCGTACGCTGGGGGCGAAAGACGGTCTTATTCGCGCCATCTTCGTCTGGTACGGTTTGCTGGCGGGGCTGTTCGGCAGCCTGTGCGGCGTGGTGATTGGCGTGGTGGTTTCCCTGCAGCTGACGCCAATTATCAACGGGATCGAAAAGCTTATTGGTCACCAGTTCCTGTCGGGTGATATCTACTTTATTGACTTCCTGCCGTCTGAACTGCACTGGCTGGACGTTTTTTATGTGCTGGTTACAGCACTTTTACTGAGTCTGCTGGCAAGCTGGTATCCGGCGCGTCGCGCAAGCCGAATTGATCCGGCGAGGGTATTAAGTGGCCAGTAATTACGTCATGATCTAGCGGCTTTCGGGCCGCCAGGTTAAAAGAGGAATGCGTTATGTATTACGGATTTGATATTGGCGGCACCAAGATTGCGCTCGGCGTGTTTGATAAAGATCTCAGGCTACAGTGGGAAACCCGCGTACCCACGCCGCGAGAAAGCTACGACGAATTTTTAACCGCGATTGCCGCGCTGGTGGCGCAGGCTGATGAACGCTTTGGCGTGAAAGGCAGCGTCGGCATCGGCATTCCGGGGATGCCCGAAACCGACGACGGCACGCTGTATGCCGCCAACGTGCCTGCCGCCAGCGGTAAACCGCTCCGCGCCGATCTCTCTGCCCTTCTTGAACGCGACGTGCGTTTAGACAATGATGCTAACTGCTTTGCGCTCTCCGAAGCCTGGGATGATGAATTCCGCCAATATCCGCTGGTGATGGGGCTGATCCTCGGGACCGGCGTCGGCGGGGGGATTGTGATCAACGGGAAGCCAATCACCGGGCGAAGCTACATCACCGGCGAATTTGGTCATATCCGTCTGCCGGTGGATGCCCTGGAAGTCGTGGGGCGCGATTTCCCGCTGACCCGCTGCGGCTGCGGCCAGCACGGCTGTATTGAGAACTACCTCTCCGGCCGCGGGTTTGCATGGCTTTACGAACACTTCTATCATCAGAAACTTGAGGCCCCTCAAATCATTACCCTGTGGGAGCAAGGGGATGCGCAGGCGTGCGAGCACGTCGAGCGTTATCTGGATCTGCTGGCGGTGTGTCTGGGAAATATTCTCACCATCGTCGACCCGGATCTGCTGGTGATCGGGGGAGGGCTGTCAAACTTTACCGCGATTACGGAACGGTTGTCCGGGCGTTTGCCCCGACATTTATTGCCGGTTGCCCGCGTGCCGCGTATTGAACGCGCGCGACACGGGGACGCAGGAGGCATGCGCGGAGCCGCATTCCTTCATCTCACCGATTAGTTTACGAGGTTTCTATGCTGTCGCGTCGCCAGGGTCGACTCAGCCGTTTTCGCAAAAACAAACGCCGCTTGCGTGAGCGCTTGCGCCAGCGGATCTTTTTCAGAGACAGAATGATGCCAGAAGCGATGGATAAACCCAGAGTGGTGGTGCTGACCGGAGCGGGGATCTCCGCCGAGTCAGGAATTCGAACCTTCCGCGCGGCGGACGGGCTGTGGGAAGAGCACCGCGTGGAGGATGTGGCCACGCCGGAAGGCTTTGCCCGCGATCCGGATCTCGTGCAGGCGTTTTACAACGCCCGCCGCCGCCAGCTTCAGCAGCCTGAAGTCGCGCCGAATGCGGCCCATCTGGCGCTGGCGAAGCTGGAAGAGGCGCTGGGCGATCGTTTTCTGCTGGTGACGCAGAATATCGACAACCTGCACGAGCGGGCCGGTAACAAGAACATCATCCACATGCACGGCGAGCTGCTCAAGGTTCGCTGCGCCTGGAGCGGTCAGGTGCTGGACTGGCAAGAGGACGTACTGCCTGAGGATAAGTGCCACTGCTGCCAGTTCCCGTCGCGCCTGCGTCCGCACGTGGTCTGGTTCGGCGAAATGCCGCTGGGCATGGATGAGATCTACAGCGCGCTGGCGATGGCCGACGTGTTTATTGCCATCGGCACATCCGGTCATGTTTACCCGGCGGCGGGGTTTGTCCACGAAGCGCGACTGCACGGTGCGCATACGGTTGAACTCAACCTTGAGCCAAGCCAGGTGGGCAGCGAGTTTGAAGAGAAACACTACGGTCTGGCAAGTACGGTCGTACCGGAGTTTGTCGACAAGCTGCTGAAAGGGCTGTAGCGGCAATCGCCTGAAAAGGCACCCGTCCAGCGGGTGCCTTTTTATTTATGAATGGAAGAACGCCAGCGTCTTCTCGAGCGATTTAGCCTGCTCATCCAGCGAGAGCGCCGCCGCTGAGATCTGCTGAACCAGCGAGGCGTTCTGCTGGGTTGTACTGTCCATCTGGTTAACGGCGGTGCTGACCTGGCTAATCCCGCGATTCTGCTCGTCCAGCGCCTGAACGATATCGTTGATGACCAGATGCACATGCGACACCGCTTCAATCACCTGTTTCATCATCACCCCGGTTTCATTGACCAGCTCAACGCCTTTGCTTACGCGGCCCGAGGACTCGGCAATCAGCTGAGAGATCTCTTTTGCCGCGTTGGCGCTTCGCTGGGCAAGATTGCGCACTTCCCCTGCGACGACCGCGAAGCCGCGCCCCTGTTCGCCTGCCCGTGCCGCTTCAACGGCAGCATTCAGCGCCAGGATATTGGTCTGGAAGGCGATGCCGTCGACAATGCTGTTAATCTCGCCGATCTTACGCGCGCTTTCGTCAATCTCCCCAATCACCACGACCACGTCGTTCACCAGCGTTTCGCCATGCCCGGCGAGGCTCGCGGCGCGATCGGTCAGCGTGGTCGCCTTGTGGGCGTTGTCGGCATTATTTTTCACCGTGACCGAAATCTCTTCCATGCTGGCTGCCGTTTCAACAATTGCAGCCGCCTGTTCCTCGGTTCGCGAGGCGAGGTCAAGGTTGCCCGCCGAAATTTCGCTGGTGCCGCCGTGCACGGAGTGGCTGGCTTCGCTGATATTGTCGACGATGCGCTTGAGCTGCATCTGCATGGTGTGCAGTGCATAAAAAATGCTGTGGGTATCCCCGGAACGCACCGGGATGGTGTTGTTCAGATCCCCCCGGGCAACGGCCAGGGCGATCCCGGCGGCTTCCGAAGGTTCGCCCCCAACCGGACGGTCAACTTTGCGTGTGAAGATCTGCGCCATGACCAGGCTAACCGCCACGATGCTTAACACCATCATGATGATGGCTTTCAGTAAAAATGCGCGCGCTTCGGCCATCACTTCGCTGACCGGCGTGATAATGGCGAGTTTCCAAGGCGTCTGGCTATTACCGACGGCAATGTCCTGCCAGGTGATGAACACGTCCTCCTTCAGCAGCGGATCGCTTACCCGGGTGACGTCATGACCGGTAATCTGACCGGCGTAAGGCTTGCCTGCCGCGCGCTTGTCCGGGCTGGACACCACGTTATTACCCGCGGAGAGGAGCAGGGCGTAGCCTGTGCCGTTCCAGGGTTTAATCGCGCCGATCGTCGATTGCAGCGTGGCGAGGGAGAAGTCCGAGGTGACCGAGCCCAGAAACTGACCGTCACGCATGATGGGGGCGGCAATCGAGGTGAGCATCACGTCCACGCCGTTGTAGGGATAAATATAGGGCTCGATGATCACATCTTTATGCCGTTGTTTCGGCAACAGATAATAATCACCGCTGCCGGGCGTTTCGATGTCCGTCAGCAGGTGTAATGCCGGTTTGCCGGTGGCGTCCCGGTCGACGTAGCGGGCGTAGCGCCCGGCAGGATCTTCACCGCTTTGACCGGCCCAGACGGCATCTTTATCGTCGAACGCGTTAGGCTCAAAGGCCATCGACATGGAGAGAAACTGCGGGTGAGCCGAAAGGTAGTGGATGAGCAGCTGGTTCAGGCTCTGGCGTTCGGATACGCCCGCCTCGCGCAGCGCCAGGGCGCTGTTGCCCATATCCCGGGCGGCAGTCAGGGCAGAATCCAGCTGTTTACTGACCTGCAACGATTGCACCTCGGCAATCTGGCGGATATGTTTTTTGGCCAGAACCTCCTGCTGCGCCATCCACTGCCACATCATAAAACCGATCGTTGCCGTAAAGCCCACCGTTACGGTGAGGAAAATGGACAACAGCATCAACGTCTTGACGCTTATTTTTTTTCTTCGGACCATGGCGTCTTTCATTCTCATCTCCCGTAATATCGTGCATGTCGGGCAGGCACATATTCCTTATCGGATATTTTCTCCTCTTTCTGTAGAGCGCCAGGGATATTTAATTTAAATTTTGATTTGTAAATCCAGTTAATTAGTGTGGATGCTTTTATTTTGTGCATTCAATCAAAATAGTGCTCGATAAAGCTCGTTATCGTCGTGTAGAAAGAGGATGCTAATAAATATAAAGTTGTAGAGGAGGATGGGATATGTACGGATTTATTGCGCGACAACCCATTTTTAACCCTGAGATGAAGACGGTGGCCTACGAGCTGCTCTTCAGAGATGGGATGACAAACCGTTTTCCGGATGTGTCGGCGGAATATGCCACCTCCAGGATGATCTCAGATCAGTTTTTATGCGTGCCGTCCCAGCGCATCGCCGGGGCACATACGTCGTTTATTAATTTCCCGTCGCGAATGGTCATAGACCGCAGTGGAGAAGCGCTGGATAAAGAAAGCGTGGTCATTGAGATCCTGGAAGATGCTGTGCCGGGAGCGGAGCTGCTGCAGGCCGTCAGGGAGATGAACGCGCATGGTTATCAGTTTGCGCTTGATGATTTCACGCTTGCGCCAGAATGGGATGTTTTTTTACCCTATATTTCAATACTGAAATTTGACGTCAGAAATTATACCTTAGCGCAAATTAAACAGTATCTGAAAGAGCGTAAACATTTAACCGGGCATATTAAATATCTCGCTGAAAAAATTGAGACTAAAGAGGAATTCAGCCAATACCGGGAAGAGGGATTCTCGCTGTTTCAGGGCTATTTTTTCTGCCGTCCGGAGGTCATTAAATATAAACGGCTATCGCAAAATCAGCTGGCGATTTTTCGGCTGCAAATGGAGGTCGGACGCAATAAACCCGATTTTCGGATCGTCGAGTCGTTGATTAAAACCGATCTCACCCTGTCCTATAAGATTATGCGCTACATGAAGCACACCGCATTTAAACATATCGGTGCCTGTAATTTCAGTAAGTTAACCCTGAGCGAAGTGCTGAGATACCTCGGGGAAAACCAGCTGAGGCGGTTTGTTGCCGTCGTGGTCCTCGCCAGTGCGGGAAATGACACCGTCAGCGAACTTTACCCGCTGAGCATGATGCGCGGCAAGTTCTGCGAACTGATAGCCGAGACGATGAACGAACCGACGCTGGCTGAAAATGCCTTCATGTGCGGCCTGTTTTCTCTGCTCGATACCCTTCTCGAACAGCCGATGGCCGAGTTGATGAAGCAAATTGCGGTCCCGCAGAGCGTGAGCAATGCGCTGTGCCATCAGGAGGGACGGTTAGCCGATATGGTGAGCCTGTGCCGTTACTATGAACGGCAGCAGTGGGACGAGGCGACTAGGGTTCGTGAGGCGCTGTGTCTGTCGGATGAGGATGTGGTTGAGGCGATGAGAAAGGCGACAATCTGGGCAGGGGAGAATGCGGTCAGTTAATCCTTCCTCACGCCGTACGGGCGGCGTGAGGAAGAATGCGATACAGTTACCGGCCTGCTTTTAATTTCTGATAATACTCTTCGTAGAGACGGCTGGCGTCACCGACATCGTTCTGCCATTCACCCTTGCTGATGGTTTCGGCATCCGGGTAGAGCGATTTATCGTTAGCCACTTCCGGCTTCAGCAGTTTGCGTGCGGCAAGGTTTGGCGTCGGGTAGCCAATCGTCTCGGCAACCTGTTTCGCCACGTCCGGGCGCAGCAGGAAGTTAATCAGCTTGTGCGCCCCTTCAACGTTTTTCGCGTTGGCGGGGATCGCAAGGCTGTCCATCCAGAAGATCCCGCCTTCTTTCGGCCAGACCACCTCAAGCGGCGTCCCGGCCTGGCGGGCGACATACGCGGAGCCGTTCCACACCATCCCCAGATTCACTTCGCCTTCCATATACGGGTTTGCCGGATTATCAGAGTTGAACGCCGCCACGTTAGGCATCAGCTTCTTCAGCTCGGCATATGCCGCTTCGATCTCTTTGGGATCCGTCGTGTTGCCCGAGTAGCCCAGCTTGCGCAGCGCGACCTGGAACACTTCACGCGCGTCGTCGGTTAACAGCAGGCTCCCTTTGTATTCCGGTTTCCAGAGATCGGCCCAGCTTGTCACCGTTTTTGGATCGACGGCCTCGCTGTTCACGCCAATCGCGGTTGCTCCCCAGATGTACGGAATGGAGTAGTCGTTATTTGGGTCGAACGGCTTGTTGAGCATCTCAGGATCGAGGTTTGAAAAATGGGTTAGCTTCGTTTTGTCGATCTTCTGGATCATGCCCTCTTTGCGCATTTTGTCGACAAAGTAGGTGGAAGGAACGACCAGATCGTACGCGCCGTCTTTGTAGGTTTTCAGCTTGGCGTACATGGTTTCATTCGACTCGTAGGTCGAGTAGATAACCTTGATGCCCGTCTCCTTTGTGAACTGTTCCAGCAGGCCCGGCGGCACGTATTCGGTCCAGTTGTAGAAGTAGAGCGTTTTGCTGTCATCAGCGTGCGCGGCACCCATGCCAAGCACCAGCGCCGCAGCGGCGAGCATTTTTTTCATTTCATTGTCCCCTGAGATTTTGTTTTATCACGAGCAATAACCTGGCTGGCAATCACCAGAACCAGCGAAAACAACAGCAGAATGGTCGCCAGCGCGTTCACCTCCGGTGAGACGCCGACTTTCACCATGGAATAGATCTTCAACGGCAGAATTTCATAGCTCGGACCGGTGACGAAGGAGGACACGACCACGTCATCCATCGACAGGGTGAAGCTAAGCAGCCATCCGGCCGCCACGGCGGGCATCGCCAGCGGTAGGATGATTTTGCGCAGGATGATCATCTCGCTGGCACCCAGATCTTTCGCCGCCTCCAGCATGCGCACGTCGAACCCTTTCAGGCGCGCGAAGACGGTCACCACCACAAACGGCAGGCAGAAGGTGATGTGCGAGAACAGCAGCGACCAGAAGCCAAGCTGTACGCCCAGCAGCATAAACAGCACCAGCAGCGAAATGGCCATCACGATGTCCGGCGACATCATCACCACAAACAGCATGCCGCTGACGAACGGTTTGCCGCGAAAGCGATAGCGGTACAGCGCCACGGCGGTGAGCGAGCCAATTAGCGTCGCGAAGGTGGCGGAGAAGATCGCCATCGTCAGCGAGTGCTGAGCGGCCTGCAGCAGGCTGTCGTTGTTCATCAGCAGGCTGTACCAGCTGGTGGTAAAGCCCTGCCAGTTAATCCCGAAGCGTGAACTGTTAAACGAGTTCACGATCAAAATAACGATCGGGATATAGAGATAGGCATAAATGGCGGTCATAAAACCGCCGCGAAGCAGTCGACCGATCATTCGAGTTCCACCTTTTTATTCAGCAAGCGTGAGGCGCGCCAGTAGACCAGCAGCATCAGGCCCATGACCACCGTCAGCGTAATGCTGGTGGCGGATCCGAACGGCCAGTCGCGGATGTTCAGGAACTGGCTCTTGATGACGTTACCGATCAGCAGGTTTTTCGCGCCGCCCATCAGATCCGACACGTAGAACAAGCCCATCGCCGGGAGCATTACCAGCAGACAGCCCGCAATAATGCCGGGCATGGTCAGCGGGATAATAATGCGGATGAAGGTCTGCAGCTTGTTAGCGCCCAGATCTTTCGCCGCCTCCAGCAGCGGTTTATCCAGCTTCTCGATGCTGGAGTAGAGCGGCATCACCATAAACGGCAGCAGGATATAGACCAGGCCGACAATCACCGCGCTCGGGGTAAACATGATGCGGATCGGCGTATCAATCACTCCCAGCCACAGCAGAAACTCGTTGAGATAGCCTTTAGTGCTGAGGAAGATCTTCAGCCCGTAGATGCGGATTAACGAGTTGGTCCAGAAGGGAACAATCAGTAAAAACAGCAGCAGGGGCCGCACCTTTTGCGGCAGGCCCGCGAGGAACCATGCGAAGGGATAACCCAGCACCAGACAGGCGAGGGTAGCAATTAGCGCCATATTGAGCGAGTGCAGCAGCACGTCAAAATAGAGCGGATCGAGAAGGCGCGCGTAGTTGTCCAGCGTAAAGACCAGCGAAACGAAGCTAGCGTCGTCGCGGGTCAGAAAGCTGGTGGCAACGATCATCAGGTTGGGCAAAAAGACAAACAGCACAAGCCAACCGACGATCGTGGCAATCACCACATTCTGGAATTTACTTGTGTTCTTCATCAGCCAGCACAACCTCCCAGCTTTCTACCCAGTTGATAACCATTTTCTGGTCGAGAGAGTGGTCGAAGTCAGGGTCGTCTTCGTTAAAGAATTCGCTGACCATTACCATCTTGCCGTTCTCCAGCTCGACAACGGACTCCAGCGTCATCCCTTTGTAGTTGCGCTCGCGGATATAGCCAATTAACCCTTCGGCCTCGGTATTGCCGTGAATTTCATCAACGCGCAGATCTTCCGGGCGCAGCAGAACGTTGAGCTTTTGTCCCTTTTCGACGGGGAAAGTCACCGTGATATTGCACTCGCGTCCTTCGACGCTGGCGCGCACGCGCTGGTCGTCCAGACGCTCAATCACCGTGGCGTCGAAGATATTGATCTCGCCAATGAAGCTGGCGACAAACAGATTCTTCGGCTCTTCGTAGATTTCGCGCGGCGTGCCGTCCTGCTCGATTTTGCCGTCGCGCATCACCACGATACGGTCGGACATGGTCAGGGCCTCTTCCTGATCGTGGGTGACGAAGACAAAGGTAATGCCAAGCTTGCGCTGCAGGGCTTTAAGCTCGTTCTGCATCTGCTTGCGCAGCTTGTAATCCAGCGCGGAGAGGGATTCATCCAGCAGGAGCAGACGCGGCTTGTTGACCACGGCGCGGGCGATGGCCACGCGCTGCTGCTGGCCGCCGGAAAGCTGATGGGGTTTACGCTGGGCAAACGTCTCAAGCTGCACCATGCGCAGGGCGTCGGTGACGCGCGGTTCGATCTCGTTCGCCGGCGTTTTTTGCATCCGCAGACCAAACGCCACGTTTTCAAACACGGTCATGTGCGGGAATAGGGCATAGCTCTGAAAGACGGTATTGACGTGGCGATCTTCGGCGGGAACCCGGGTGATATCCTGGTTCTCAAGATGGATATGGCCGTTATCGACGCTTTCCAGCCCGGCGATAAGGCGCAGTACGGTTGTTTTGCCGCAGCCAGAAGGGCCAAGCAGCGTCAGAAACTCACCGTCATTGATGGTGAGCGTGAGGTCGGAAATGACATCTTTGCCATCAAAGCTTTTACGAATTCGTTCCAGTTGCACCAGCGGTGAACGTGAACGGGATTGTGTATTCAATTTTTGCGCTGTCCCATATAGACGCCTCAGGCAGCAGACTGAAGCGGGGTTTGTGTGTAACCACCTTGGTGACTCGTAATGAGGGCGGACATTCTACGGCAATCCCCTGCGATCGCCAATCCTTGTCACTGATTCATAAGCTACATTTATTAACGCATAACGATATAAACGGAAAATATTCTCGTTTGCGGGATAAAAGTGACCTGACGCAATATTTGCGTTTTGATGCTTATTGATAATGTTGTCACAAAAAGTGAGGGTGACTGCATGGATAAATTACTTGAGCGTTTTTTACAGTACGTTTCGCTGGATACCCAATCTAAGCCGGGTGTTCGCCAGGTGCCGAGCACCGAAGGCCAGTGGAAGTTGTTAAACCTGCTTAAAGAGCAGCTTGACGCCATGGGGCTGGTCAACGTCACCTTAAGCGAGAAAGGCACTGTGATGGGAACGCTGCCGGCAAATGTGCAGGGCGATATTCCGGCGATTGGCTTTATCTCCCATGTCGACACCTCTCCGGATTTTAGCGGTAAACATGTGAACCCGCAGATTGTGGAAAACTACCGCGGCGGCGACATTGCGCTGGGTATTGGCGACGAAGTGCTCTCGCCCGTGATGTTCCCGGTGCTGCACCAGCTGCTGGGCCAGACGCTGATCACCACCGACGGCAAAACGCTGCTGGGCGCGGATGACAAGGCGGGCATTGCGGAGATCATGACCGCGCTGGCGGTGCTGAAAGAGAAAAATATCCCGCACGGGGATATCCGCGTGGCCTTTACGCCGGACGAAGAGGTTGGCAAGGGCGCGAAGCACTTCGACGTGGAGGCCTTTAACGCGCAGTGGGCCTATACCGTCGACGGCGGCGGCGTCGGTGAACTGGAGTATGAAAACTTCAACGCCGCGTCCGTCACGATCAAAATTGTCGGCAACAACGTTCACCCCGGTTCGGCGAAAGGCGTCATGGTGAACGCGCTGTCGCTGGCGTCACGCATTCATGCGGAAGTCCCGGCGGAAGAGAGCCCTGAACAGACCGAAGGGTATGAAGGGTTCTATCACCTGACCAGCATCAAAGGCACCGTGGAC
Organism: Enterobacter sp. WP_7_1; assembly: GCF_003688535.1. Taxonomy (NCBI): domain Bacteria; kingdom Pseudomonadati; phylum Pseudomonadota; class Gammaproteobacteria; order Enterobacterales; family Enterobacteriaceae; genus Enterobacter; species Enterobacter sp. WP_7_1. The sequence continues at coordinate 904,706 of NZ_REFK01000001.1, forward strand.
AGCGCGCAGATGCACTACATCATTCGCGATTTCGACCGCAAAGCCTTTGAGGCGCGCAAGCGTAAGATGATGGAGATCGCCAAGAAGGTGGGTAAAGGGTTACACCCTGACTGCTATATTGAGCTGATCATTGAAGACAGCTATTACAACATGCGCGAGAAGGTGATGGCGCATCCGCACATTCTCGATATCGCCCAGCAGGCGATGCGCGACTGCGACATTGAACCGCAGCTGAAGCCGATTCGCGGCGGCACCGACGGTTCTCAGCTGTCGTTTATGGGGCTGCCGTGCCCGAACCTGTTTACCGGCGGCTACAACTATCATGGCAAGCATGAGTTTGTGACGCTGGAAGGGATGGAAAAAGCGGTGAAGGTGATTGTGCGGATAGCTGAGTTGACCGCGAAGCGGTAAGAAAATGCCCGGTGGCGAAGCGCCACCGGGCATTACAGAGACTCAGTCCTCAAAGAACCAGTACCCGCTGTTGACCAGCGCGGCAAGCATCGCGAGGAATGACGGGTCTTCCAGCGCATCGCCAAAGGTGTCGGCAGTCAACACCAGATGGCTGGCAATGGCTTCGAGCGCCGGACGGTGCGGAGAGTCCAGCTTCTCGCCGTTGACGAACACCTCCTCACCAATGCGCAGCACGCGCAACCCGCCCAGACGCGTCAGCTTGTCGCCCTGCTGAAGCGCATCGTAAATCTCGTCAGCCTGATAAGGCGGCTCCGGCGGCGCAACGTCCAGCTCGTGACGAGACTGGCTGATAAACTCACCAAACCACTGTTTAAAGTGCTCCGGCTCGTTAATCAGATCCAGCATCATGCCGCGCAGCTTATCGAGTTCTTCTGGCAGAATATCCGCAGGATGTTCGCGCGCAGGCACATCAGGGTCGCTGTAACGATAGCTGCCCAGCTCGCGTTGCAGAACGTAGTCGGCAAATCCGCTGATCATCTCGCGGCCGCTTGGCGCGCGGAATCCCACGGAGTAGTTGAGTGAATTTTCCAGGGAGTAGCCTTCGTGAGGGAATCCCGGCGGAATGTAGAGAATATCACCCGGCTCCAGCTCTTCGTCGATAATCCCTTCAAACGGGTCAACCTGGAGCAGATCCGGATGAGGGCAATGCTGCTTCATCGGCACTTTTTCGCCCACGCGCCAGCGGCGGCGGCCCGTACCCTGAATGATAAACACGTCGTACTGGTCCAGATGCGGACCCACGCCGCCGCCAGGTACGGAGAAGGAGATCATCAGATCGTCCATGCGCCAGTCGGGCAGGGCGCGGAACGGGCGCATTAATGCGGCAGTGGGCTCATGCCAGTGGTTGACCGCCTGCACCAGCAGCGACCAGTTGTTTTCACCGAGGTGATCGTAGCTTTCGAAAGGACCGTGGCTAACCTGCCATTTCCCGTCCTGGTGGCTGACCAGACGGCTGTCGACTTCGTTTTCCATGGCCAGACCGGCCAGCTCGTCAGGCGAGATAGGGTCGACAAAATTGCTGAATCCGCGCTTCAGAACCACCGGGCGTTTTTGCCAGTAGCGTTCAATAAACTCGGGCCAGTTAAGCGTTAAGTGATAATCCATAATTTTTTTATTCCGCAGGCTCTTACTGACTCGGATTATAACGGAAGCTCAGCCCCCCGGCTGCGAGATCCTCGCATTTTTCACATAACGGGTTAACTATCGTTCAATGTGGGCTGCTGGCGACCAAAAATAACCTCCATTCTGGCGCCGCCCAGCAGGCTTTCACTGGTTTCTATTTTCCCGTCGTACTGGTCAACAATCTCACGGGCGACGGCCAATCCTACGCCCTGGCCAGGACGTAGCGTATCGGCGCGCTGACCGCGATCGAACACCACGTCACGCTTATTGCGCGGGATCCCCGGGCCATCATCCTCAACGATAATATGCAGTTCTGTTTCCGTCTGACGCGCTGACACTTCCACGAACTCCAGACAGTATTTGCAGGCGTTATCCAGCAGGTTACCCATCACTTCCATGAAATCATTTTTTTCACCCACAAAGCTTATCTCTGGCGAGATGTCGAGGCTGATGTTCACCCCTTTACGCTGATACACCTTGTTGAGGGCGGACGTGAGGTTATCCAAAAGCGGGGCTACCGGGTGCAGCTCGCGGCTCAGAAGCGCGCTTCCCGAACGCATGCTGGCGCGGTGCAGGTAATAGCCAATTTGCTGGGAAATACGGCTGATCTGTTCCAGCATCACCGGCTCGGCATCATCGACGCTCAGCTTCGAACTGCGCATTGAACGCAGGGTACTTTGCATGACGGCCAGCGGTGTTTTCAGACTGTGGGTCAGATCGGTAAGGGTGGTACGGTATTTATCGTAGCGTTCGCGTTCACTTTTCAGCAGGCGGTTAAGGTTACGCACCAGGCTGGTGAGCTCGCGGGTGGTTTCCGGGTTCAGCTTCTCGCGATGATGTTCTTCCAGCTCACGAACCTCTTTCGCCAGTGACTCAATGGGGCGCAAGCTCCACCACGCCGCTACCCACAGCAGCGGGATCACCAGCAGGAGATTCGCAGCCAGAACGTAGATGAACCAGCTCCAGACCATATAAGAACGCTTCAGCTCGACCGGAATGGTGTCGATCACCACGATGGTCAGCTGCGGCATATTCAGCGTCGCCGGATAGAGGTTAATCGCGACGGAGTGCGTCATCTCCGTTTCGGCGTTGTCGGCGCGGATCTCGTTCAGCTTTTGCTGCAGGGAGCGATCTTCACGGATCAGCGAGCTGGTAGTGTTGAGATCGGCTTCAATTTCATGAAACCCGTTGGTTTTGAGCCAGTCCGGACGAATGCTTTTAACCAGCCAGGGGATATCACGCTGCGCCCACAGTAATTTCCCTTTTTCATTATAAATCAGTGCCAGCGTTGGACTCTGCTGGTTGAGGTTTTCCGGCATTTCGACGGTGATTCGGTTGTTTTCCCACTTCGCCAGGGTATAAAACAGATTGCTTTCGCCGCGCAACAGTCGAAAGGTGGTTTTATCAAAGCTGACGCTGTAGCCCACCAGGGCGACCATGCCGTAGGAGAGCGACAGCACCAGCACGACGGCGGCTGTTGCCAGTAAGAAACGAACCCGCAGCGAGAGGGGCAGAATGTGGCGCAAAATCCGTCTCATTTAGCGTAATTCGAACAGGTAGCCCTGGCCACGGACGGTGGTAATCACATCCTGCGGATACTGCGCCTGAATTTTCTTACGCAAGCGTCCCATCAGCACGTCAATGGTATGGCTCTCGCGCAGTTCAGCATCAGGGTAAAGCTGAAGCATTAAGGAATCTTTGCTCACCACTTTGCCATTGTTACGGATCAGCGTTTCCATGATGGTGTATTCGAAGGCGGTGAGCTTAATCACTTCATCATTGATCGCTAATTCCCGGCGGGAGAGATCGACCTGGAATGGCGGGATGGAAATAACCTGTGACGCCAGCCCGCTGTTGCGGCGTAACAGCGCCTGCATGCGCGCCGCCACCTCTTCAATATGAAACGGCTTGGTGACGTAATCGTCGGCACCCGCGCTGAGCACTTCGACCTTATCCTGCCAGCCTTCACGGGCGGTCAGAACCAGAACCGGCAGGGAGACATCGTGGCTGCGCCAGCGGCGAATTAACGACAGACCGTCTTCGTCAGGCAACCCTAAATCGACAATGGCGATATCCGGCAGGTGTTCATTGAGATAATAATCGGCTTCTTTTGCATCTTCAGCATCGTCCACCTGATGTCCCATCTCCTGAAGCTGAACCTTCAGGTGATGGCGTAGCAATGCGTTATCCTCAACAACCAGTACGCGCATCATCTCTTCTCCCTAAATAATTGGTATGAATAGTTTAACGCTGATTATGTTGTTGTGGGGATAAACATTGAGTAAACCGGGGAAAAGCATCCCCCTTTTCGGGCGAAAAGGGGGAGAGGGGCGTTACTTCAGCTCGTCGACCATGGTGATGGCGCGACCAATGTAGTTCGCCGGGGTCATCGCCTTCAGGCGCGTTTTCTCTTCTTCCGGCAGCGCCAGACCGTCGATAAACTGCTTCATGCCTTCGGCGTCAACGCGTTTGCCGCGGGTCAGCTCTTTCAGCTTCTCGTACGGTTTTTCGATACCGTAACGGCGCATCACGGTCTGGATTGGCTCCGCCAGCACTTCCCAGTTGTGGTCCAGCTCGTCCAGCAGACGGTCACGGTTCACTTCCAGTTTGCTCACGCCTTTCAGGGTGGACTGATACGCGATCAGCGCGTAGCCAATGCCCACGCCCAGGTTACGCAGTACGGTGGAGTCGGTCAGGTCGCGCTGCCAGCGGGATACCGGCAGTTTGCTCGCCATATGCTGCAGCACGGCGTTCGCAAGGCCCAGGTTACCTTCGGAGTTTTCGAAGTCGATTGGGTTTACTTTGTGCGGCATGGTGGAAGAGCCGATTTCACCGGCGATGGTTTTCTGCTTGAAGTGGTTCAGGGCGATGTAGCCCCACACGTCACGATCGAAGTCGATCAGGATGGTGTTGAAGCGCGCGATGCAGTCAAACAGTTCGGCGATATAGTCGTGCGGCTCAATCTGGGTGGTGTACGGGTTCCACTGAATGCCCAGAGAGGTCACGAACTCTTCGCTGAACTGGTGCCAGTCAACTTCCGGATAAGCGGCGATGTGGGCGTTATAGTTACCGACCGCGCCGTTGATTTTGCCGAGGATCTCAACCTGCTCCAGCTGACGGTACTGGCGCTCCATACGGTACGCGACGTTCGCCATCTCTTTACCCATCGTGGATGGGGTGGCTGGCTGACCGTGGGTACGGGAGAGCAGCGGAATGTCGCGGTATTCCACGGACAGCGCTTTTACCGCGTCGATGATTTTACGCCAGTAAGGAAGCACGACCTCTTTGCGCGCGGTGGAGAGCATCAGCGCATGAGACAGGTTGTTGATGTCTTCAGAGGTACAGGCGAAGTGAATGAACTCAGACACGGCGTGCAGGGCAGGAACGCTTTCCACTTTCTCTTTCAGGAAGTACTCAACCGCTTTCACGTCGTGGTTGGTGGTGCGTTCGATGGTTTTAATGCGCGCGGCGTCTTGTTCGCTGAACTCGGCAACGATTTTATCAAGGTAATCGTTTGCCTTTTCGTCAAAAGCAGGAACTTCCTTGATTGCTGCCTGGGCGGCCAGCTTTTGCAGCCAGCGTACTTCAACCTGAACACGGAACTTCAGCAAACCATATTCGCTGAAGATCCCGCGCAGCGCGCTGACTTTATCGCCGTAGCGTCCATCGACAGGGGATACGGCGGTCAGTGAGGATAATTCCATAATTCGCAACTCCGGGAGGTTAACAATGAGCAAGAATTTGTTTTGCCTGAGTGGTCAGGCGATTACGAGAAAACATTAACTGCAGGCGGCCACCGCCAACCTGGTGCCACAGCACGGCGGCGCGGATCCCTGCCAGCAGGGACGCGCGCACTTTTGCCTGTACCTGCGGACTTTGCAGCACGGCAGGGGATCCGGTGACCTGAATACGCGGGCCCAGCGGGCTGATGACGTCGACATAAATCCCCGCCATTGCGCTCAGCAGCGTTTCCGACTGCAGGTCAAAATGATCGAGCTGACGCTGCAGCCCGGCAATGCGATCGCCCAGCGTATTCATTGCGCCTTTTGCGGCGTTCAGCTTACGTTCCAGCACCATCAGGCTTAACGTGTAGCGGGTCAGCTCCGCGTTTAATCCCTGACGGCTGCTGGCGTTAAGCACGCCGAGCAGGGTTTCAAGACCGAGACGAAGATTGGTTTCACTGCCGCCGAACACGCCCAGTGTCGAGCCGGGGTTGAGATCGATAACGCTGTTCAGTGAAACGTGCAGGGCATCTGCGTCGCAGTGACCCTGATGCGCCAGCTGTTGCACCAGACGGGCTGACTGGCAAATTCCCGCCAGCGCCAGGGTGATGTCATAGTAGTTCTTCGCCACACGGTCTCCTTTATGTGTGAATCGTATTAAACAGCAGGCAGCGGCAGGCGCTGTTCAATGATCCCGCCGCCCAGACAGATTTCGCCGCTGTAGAAGACAGCAGACTGACCCGGGGTGACGGCGGCGACCGGCTCGTCGAAACGCACGTCAATGCGATCGTCATCGAGCGCGGTAATGGTGCAAGGAATATCGGTCTGACGGTAGCGTGTTTTTACCGTGCAGCGCAGCGTGCCTTTCAGCGGCTCACGATCGACCCAGTGCAGCTGCTGTGCAATAAGGCCAACGGACATCAGACGCGGATGATCGTGACCCTGGGCAACAACCAGAATATTGTTTTCGACGTCTTTGTCGACAACATACCATGGATCTTCGCTACCTTCTTTGGTCCCGCCAATACCCAGGCCTTTACGCTGGCCGAGCGTGTGGTACATCAGCCCCTGATGCTGGCCAATCTCTTCCCCGTCGACGGTGACAATTTTACCCGGCTGAGCAGGCAGGTAACGCCCCAGGAAATCGCGGAATTTGCGCTCGCCGATGAAGCAGATGCCGGTAGAGTCTTTTTTCTTCGCGGTGATCAGGTCCAGCTCTTCGGCGATTTTACGCACCTGCGGCTTTTCCAGCTCGCCGACCGGGAACAGGCTCTGGGCGATTTGCTCGTGGCTCAGCGTATAGAGGAAGTAGCTTTGATCTTTGTTGCCGTCCAGACCGCGCAGCAGCTGGCTTTTGCCATTCAAATCTGCGCGACGCACGTAGTGACCGGTCGCGATGTAGTCAGCGCCCAAATCTTCTGCGGCGAATTCCAGGAAGGCCTTAAATTTGATCTCTTTGTTGCACAAAATATCCGGGTTCGGCGTGCGGCCCGCTTTGTACTCTTCAAGGAAGAGTTCAAAAACGTTGTCCCAGTATTCTGCGGCAAAGTTAACGGTGTGCAGTTCAATGCCGAGCTTATCGCATACGGCCTGCGCGTCGGCGAGATCCGCTGCGGCGGTGCAGTATTCCTCGCCATCATCTTCCTCCCAGTTCTTCATGAACAGGCCCTCCACCTTATAGCCCTGTTGCTGTAACAGGTAGGCGGAAACGGAGGAATCGACACCGCCGGACATGCCGACGATCACTTTTTTCTGGCTGTTATCTGACATGGAATACTCACGACATTGAACTTCAAGGCGGCGTATTCTATCACGCCCCCCCACCGTTGACACCCTCTGTAAACGGCCAGTTAAATGCGCCGATAACATCCAGCGGTAAGCGGCCAGCAGACTGCCAGCAGCGAATGCTTTCCGCAACCAGCGGCGAGCGCAGGTTTGGCGCGTTCAGGATCTCGTCGGCAGTGACCCACAGACAGCGGTCGATATCGTCATCCTGCGGCTCTGTGGCGCACGTTTCGCTAAGCTCAACGGCGAATAAAAAGCGCAGAAAGGGCGTGTGGTCAGGTGCGATCCACTGATGCATGCGGATGAAGTGCTGGGGCTCAGCGTGAATCCCGGTCTCTTCCCAGAGCTCGCGTTTTGCTGCCTGCAGCAGGGTCTCATTAGCTTCAAGGTGTCCGGCAGGCTGGTTCCACAGCGCTTTGCCGTTAATGCTCTCTTCGACAACAAGGAATTTACCCCTGGCGTGGACCACGCAGGCAACCGTGACATGAGGTTTAAACATAGTGACTCCTTAAGGGGTGATGTCGCGCCATTCACCGTTTGCCAGCGTTTCCAGGGTGTAGCTGCCCATGGCGTAGCGAATCAGACGCAGGGTAGGGAAGCCGACGTGTGCGGTCATGCGGCGAACCTGGCGGTTGCGGCCTTCATAAAGGGTAATTTTGAGCCAGCTTGTCGGAATGGATTTGCGTTCGCGAATCGGCGGGTTGCGCGGCCACAGCCACTCCGGTTCATTCACGCGTTCAATACCTGCGGGCAGGGTTGGGCCGTCGTTCAACGTCACGCCGCTGCGTAACGCTGCCAGCGTCGCGTCATCCGGCTCGCCTTCCACCTGGACGAAGTAAATTTTCCCGGTGCGTTTGCCCGGCTGCGTGAGCTTCGCCTGCAACACGCCGTCGTTGGTTAAGACCAGAAGGCCTTCGCTGTCGCGGTCCAGACGCCCGGCTGCGTAGACGCCCTGCACGGGGATGTAGTCCTTCAGCGTGCTGCGCCCGGCTTCATCGGTAAACTGCGGCAAAACATCGTAGGGTTTATTGAACAAAATAACCCGCTTCGGCTGGGGTTCCTGCGGTCTTCTGGCGGCTTGTCGCGAGCTGAATCGCTCAAGCCGGTGTTTTGTAAAAGAAGTTTTCTTCATGGTATTTTCAGGCGTTATCAATTGCCGCATTATAGCCTAATAACGAAGACCTTTCATGGCGCAGGACAATCAGGTACTATCGAAGGGCTCATTACAATTTATTAACATAAGATCAGTAACAACCAGAAGCGCTCGAAGGAGAGGTTAATGGAAAGCAAAGTAGTTGTTCCGGCGGAAGGTAAAAAGATCACCCTGCAAAACGGCAAGATTAACGTTCCTCACAATCCGATTATCCCGTTCATTGAAGGTGACGGTATCGGTGTAGACGTTACCCCGGCGATGCTGAAAGTGGTTGATGCCGCTGTTGAGAAAGCCTACAAAGGCGAGCGTAAAATTTCCTGGATGGAAATTTACACCGGTGAGAAATCTACTCAAGTTTATGGCCAGGACGTCTGGCTGCCAGCAGAAACGCTGGACCTGATCCGCGACTACCGTGTTGCTATTAAAGGCCCACTGACGACGCCAGTTGGCGGCGGTATTCGTTCCCTGAACGTGGCACTGCGTCAGGAGCTGGACCTGTACGTGTGTCTGCGTCCGGTTCGTTACTATCAGGGCACCCCAAGCCCGGTTAAGCATCCTGAACTGACCGATATGGTTATCTTCCGCGAAAACTCAGAAGACATCTACGCGGGTATCGAATGGAAAGCGGACTCTGCTGACGCAGAAAAAGTGATTAAATTCCTGCGCGAAGAGATGGGCGTGAAGAAAATTCGCTTCCCTGAGCATTGCGGTATCGGCATCAAGCCGTGCTCTGAAGACGGTACTAAACGTCTGGTGCGTGCGGCCATCGAATACGCGATCACCAACGACCGTGACTCTGTGACCCTGGTTCACAAAGGCAACATCATGAAGTTCACCGAAGGTGCGTTCAAAGACTGGGGCTACCAGTTGGCGAAAGAAGAGTTTGGGGGTGAGCTGATCGACGGTGGCCCATGGCAGAAGATCAAGAACCCGAACACCGGCAAAGAGATCATCATTAAAGATGTGATCGCCGATGCGTTCCTGCAGCAGATCCTGCTGCGTCCTGCAGAATACGACGTGATTGCCTGTATGAACCTGAACGGTGACTACATCTCTGACGCCCTGGCAGCACAGGTTGGCGGTATCGGTATCGCCCCTGGCGCGAACATCGGTGACGAGTGCGCCCTGTTCGAAGCGACCCACGGTACTGCACCAAAATACGCGGGTCAGGACAAAGTGAACCCAGGCTCTATCATCCTGTCCGCAGAGATGATGCTGCGCCACATGGAATGGTTCGAAGCCGCAGACCTGATCGTTAAAGGTATGGAAGGCGCGATCAACGCGAAAACCGTAACTTACGATTTCGAACGTCTGATGGAAGGCGCTAAACTGCTGAAATGCTCAGAGTTTGGCGACGCGATTATCGCGAACATGTAATCCAGATTCTGGGTTAAACAAGAGCGGGGGCCTGATGGTTCCCGTTTTTTTTGCCTCTGCCTCTGCCTGTGGGAGACAACACGATGTTAGCCACTGTCCTTATCGCTGTCGTTGCATTCATCCATCTCTACATTCTTGTGCTGGAAATGTTCCTGTGGGATACGAAAACAGGCCACAAGGCCTTTAATCTGCGTCCTGATTTTGCGCGCGACACCCGCGTGCTGGCCGCAAACCAGGGGTTGTATAACGGTTTTCTGGCGGCTGGTCTGCTCTGGAGCCTCTGGCTTGGCGAAAAGGGGATTCAGGTGGCCATCTTCTTCCTGACCTGCGTATTGCTCGCAGGGCTCTTTGGCGCAGCCACCACCAGCCGAAAAATTTTGTATGTACAGGCCGCGCCCGCTCTCGCAGCGCTGCTTGCGTTACTCATCTGAAGCAATGCTTTGGTTGAGATAAGGCGTCCGATATACTGATGGCTTTACCCGTAAAGATTAGCGACGAGACAGTTATGAACAACGATATCCCACTGAAATATTATGACATTGCCGATGAGTACGCGACGGAAGCCGCTGAGCCGGTCGCTGAGTCAGAGCGCGACGCGCTGGCGCATTATTTCCAGCTGCTGCTCACCCGTTTATCGAATAATGAGGAAATCAGCGAGGAGGCTCAGCAGGAGATGGCCGCTGAGGCCGGGATCCGTGCGGGTCGCATTGATGATATTGCGAATTTCCTCAATCAGTGGGGAAATGAATAGTCTGCTTTAAAAACCGTTATGCTGATGCTTAGCAATACAGCTCAGCATCACGCTATCGGACCACATGCATTTTTTCCGCAGAATATGCGAAGCGGGGGCGTCGATAAACAGCGCGAAAATAACGGTCAGACAAAAGAGTACCACTGGTAATAGTAAGGATAATTTCACGTTTTTAACCAAAATATGAGTGTGCTTCAGGGTAATCTACCGTCTGAATGTGACGACTATATGTTTTTGCGTAAAAAATAGAAATGCCTGACTGGAAAAAACGGACGCGCAAGGCTTCGGGTTACGGTGCAACCCCGGTGAGTCGCTTCGCCAGCTCGCTTCGGGTGAGTGCTTTTGAAAAATACCATCCCTGAATCAGCGCATCGGGATATCTGCTTGCAATAAAGCGATATTGAATTTCATTTTCCACGCCCTCGAAAACAAGCGTTTTATTCAATCTTGCAAGGGCATCGCTGAAGATTACAAAGATGTTTTGCTTATAATGCTCGCTGATGCCGTCCACCAGCGACTTATCGATTTTGATTTCATCATATTCAAGCAGCGACAGGCGGGCGAGATTCGAGTTTTGCACGCCAAAATCATCTATTGATATTTTAACGCCGAGCGATTTCAGCTCCTGACAGAATCCCTCGAGAATATCTGCCGTGGAAACGGCTTTCTCAGAGAGTTCGACCTTCATCAGGGAAAGGGGAAGGTGATTGGCAAAACACGCACGACGCAAAATAGTAATGAACTGTCCATCTTCAATTTCCTTGTGCCCAACGTTTATTGAGACTATCAGCTGGTGTTTTATCGCCAGAGGGGCAATTTCGGAAAGGGATTTTTCGATAATATTACTGTAATATTTTTTATACAGGCCGATCTTCTTAATTAATGGGATAAACAGCTCCGGAGAGACGTCCCCATGCTTTTGATCGCGCCATCTCGACAGAACTTCGACGCCCACGATTTTTTGATCGTGAATGCGAATAATGGGCTGATAGTTAACGCTGATGGTATTCGTGATGACGGCTTTTATCAGCGTACGTTCCAGAGAAAAACGGTCTTCATAGATACGGAAGATGAATAACGTTATCGCAATCCAGATAAAACAGAGAATGACCGCGAGAAGCGCAAAGATAAACGGAGGTAGCGAGGCCAGCCCGGCATCGTGATGCTTCACGATGACGCACAGGTCCCAGAAGGTGCTGCACTGTGTCAGAGTCAGGGTAAACAACGTCGAATGCAGCCAGCTCTGCTGATTTAGCTCCGTGGCGGCCGAAAAAAAGACTCTGCCGAAATCTTTGGTGGTAGCACTGAGCGAATAGCTTGCGGTAACCGGGGTGAATTTATCGTAAGCATAGCGGGAGGTGAAGATAATAATATTATTATAAATTGCCGCATTGCCCGTGAAAAAGTCTTTTCTCGAGAACTGGGCCAGGAGAAAGCCCCTCGGCGTTTTATGCAGTTCTGCAGGAAGTGCAACGGGCGTCGCGAGTTTTCCCCAAAAAGCGGTACAGACAATTTTTCCCTTATCAATAAAGCCGATATCGGCAAAATAAAGATTATTAAGCTTAATTTGTCTGTAGCGATCGAGGCTGGTTTTGTCACATCCCTGCGCCGTGATGCTTTTGAGACCCAGCGCCACGCTTTGGGACACGTCTTCTGAATAATGTAAAAGGGTACGGGATATTTCAAGCTGTTTGCTCTTCTGCTGACCGATGATTACAGCATTGACCGCATAAAGAGACAGGAAGACCAGAAGCGTTGAAACAATAGCAACGGCAATGAGCTTTTTCATTTTCCAGATATCCAGTCCGCTCCCTGATTTCACAAATCTTAACACAGCCAGGGCAAGGAACAAGCCTGATAGTCACGTCATGTGAGTAAATGTCGGCAGATGAACTCATACGAAAGTATCAGTTTTTTAAGACAATTCTCAGCTAAGCTATTTTCATTGTTATAAGCAATACCGGGTTAGCACAGGCTCTTCAACCAGAACATCCATGCTTGATTTTTCTATTAAGGAAAACATCGTGCGCAACGTGATGATCCCTATTCTTAGCGCTCTGTTTCTTTTTCTGAGCGGCATTTTGATTATTAACTGGCAGCTATGGCAGATGGCGAAGCTGAGTAATAGTCATACCGCCACGGCCAGCACCCAAAAAATAGAAAACATTCTGGCTGAAGCAGTCAGTGCGGCCAGCACGGCAAAGCGCGTTGCGGCCGAAGGGTGTACCAGTAGCGGACAGCTGGCGCTGGGGACAGAGGCAGCGCTAAAACCGCATCTGCGCGCCATCATGATCGAGCAGCAGGGTAAAATCATCTGTACTTCCCTTCCCGGGAATGGCGTGTTGATTATTCATCCTGAGACGTTACCTGCCGAAAAATTGATGCTGTTACCGGGCAGTCGACTGGTGAACGGCATTCCGGTGCTTGTCTTTCAGATGCCCATCGCGGGAGGGCGCGTCATCATCAGCATCAGTGACGCGCATTTGCAGGACGTCATTGCAAGCGCATCGAACAGCATGGATCTGGGACTGGTTGTCGGCGAAAGCATGCTTGTTCGCAACGGTGCCGTGAGGGGCTGGAAAGCGGCTTCCTGGACGGGGGCGCTTACGGCATCAACGCAATTTCCCTTTAGCCTCGCCTGGCAACCTCCTGCCTTTTTCAGCCTGACGCGGCTTTTGCAACAGGGATGGAGCCTGATATTGCTTATTCTTGCGCTATCGGTGGCGGTGGGTATTTTGATCCGCCGATACAAGGGGAAAAGTACCTCATTTGAAGACGACTTACGTAAGGCCATTTTGCAAGGGGAGATCGTGCCTTATTACCAGCCGATCGTGAACGGCGATACCGGCGGGTTATACGGCGTTGAGGTCCTGGCAAGATGGAAGCATCCAAAGTCAGGCTTTATCCCGCCGGATGTCTTTATTCCGATTGCCGAACGTAGCGGGTTGATTATACCGCTGACCAAAGGGTTGATGGCAAAAGTGGTGACCCAGCTTAAGCCGCTTTTGCATAAGCTACCGGACGGGTTTCATATCGGGGTGAACATCAGCGCCAGACATATTAATGCGCCTTCATTTATAGGTGACTGCCGCGTCTTCGGGAAGGGGTTTCAGGGTAAAGAGGTCAAACTGGTTCTCGAGGTGACCGAGCGTGAACCGCTGATCGATAATCCCCACCTCGTGGAAAACCTCAACATGCTGCATAACGCCGGCTTTGTTATTGCCCTGGATGATTTTGGTACGGGTTATTCCGGGCTGTCATGCCTTAATGCGCTGGCCATTGATTATATTAAAATTGATAAGAGTTTTGTGAATCGGGTTTCAGAGGAAAAGGACTCAACGATCCTGCTGGACTGCGTCATTGACCTGGCGAAAAAACTCTCATTGCGTATTGTTGCTGAAGGCGTAGAAACAAAAGAGCAACTGGAGTATCTCAACCGTAATGAGATAACACTGTTACAGGGATATTATTTTGGTAAGCCCGTCTCCTATATCGATTTTATTAAAGTCATTTTATCTAAACCCAGGGAGACTGTTAGTTTGTAAAACGAAATAAAGACGAGCTTCAGTTGTATGCTTAAGTGCAATTCATTTTCCTCTTATCCCGAGCTTTGTTACAGTGACAAGAGTTGTCAGCCAGGGATGTCAGGCGTGATAAGGTGGAAAAGCTCGTGCATGTGAAAAATACTTTTTACACAACAACCATTACCGTCATCATTGTCTCATTGATCATCTCGCTGTCGCTTGCCGTCCAAATTGCCACGTCCAGACAGCAGTCAATTCAGCAAATTAATACCAGCGTTGCTAACCTGAGCCATACCCTTGATGTCTACACCGAGGGGATCATGCGCCAAAGCGAAATGTTAATTACTACCGTTTCCGACATAATCGAAATTTATGGCATGACGCCGCAACAGGCGACCAATATTCAGCGGATGATAAATGATCAGGATAATCTTCTTACCCAGATTAATAATGTGGTTGTTTACGACGCTCAGGGCGATATCTTTACCGCGTTGCACGAAACTTTTACAGGCCCACGCAAAGGATCGGACAGGTCATTTTTTATCTATCACAAGGAAAATAAAAATCAGCAGATTTTTATTGGTGAGCCCGTGGTAAGCAGAACCAATGGCAAATGGGTCATTACCATTAGTCGTCGCCTTGAAACCCACTCCGGGGCATTTAACGGTGTCGTGGTGGTGACGCTGGGTATCGAGAATTTCCTCGCGCTTTACGGGCAGATTAATATTGGTCACCTGGGCGTCATTGGCTTAACGACGCAATCCGGCGTGCTGCTGGTCCGTCACCCCTTTAAAAATACCTACGTCGGCACGATTTTTTCTGATTCACCCCTCTTCAGGAAATACCTAAAGGTACAAAATACCGGGATAGCCAGTTCCGTTTCGCGGTTTGATAAAATCGAACGCATTTACGCCTATGAAAAAAACCGACGCTACGGGCTGGTGACCACCGTGGCCGTCAGCATTGATGAAGCCCTCGCACCGTGGCGCAAGCAGGCTATTCAGCTGGCGCTACTCATTTTCGTTTTCACTGCGATACTTATCGTCGCGTCGTACTTCCTGTATTCCGACTTATCCAGAAAAACCAGAGATAATAAGGCGTTGAAGATTATCGCTTCCGAGGATGCGTTGACCGGGCTGTACAATCGTCGCATTTTTGATGAAAGAATCCTCTCTGAAATCGCGACGTGTGCCGCACATGACGCAGCGATTTCGATACTGATTGTGGACGTGGACTACTTCAAAAAATACAACGATAACTACGGCCATCCGGAAGGGGACCGGTGTCTGGCGCTGCTGGGAAACAGTCTCCGGGAGAGCCTTATCCGTGATAATCAGATTGTGGCGCGCTACGGCGGAGAGGAGTTTGCGCTGATATTACCTGATACGGATATCCAGGAGGCGCTTCGACTGGCGCAGACGATTATTCGCAACGTGTTTTCCCTGCAAATCGCGCATGCTTTTAGCCCCTTCGGACGGGTGACGGTAAGCGTCGGGATTTCCACCGCGCGTGCGGTCGACATCGCGGGCAGCCAGCAGAATATCATTATTGCCGCTGACCAGGCGCTCTACCAGGCAAAACGCGCAGGACGTAACCGGTACGCGTTTGTTGGGGTATGAACAGAAAAAAAGCCCACTCAGGAGTGGGCAAAAAATACTGGAAGCAATGTGAGCAATGTCGTACTGAATACCTGAGTGTTACGCTCAACTATTCAGTGTTGAGAAAGATAATCTTTCTCAACAAAAGATGCAACCCCACAGTTTATGCGGCAGGCTCTTTTTGTTGGTGAATAATTGCGCACTCTCTCATTGTGATGCCTATCACAAATTTCCTTTCTGAAATCCTGTGCTATTCTTTTTTGTGTCGTTGATTTAATGACAAAAACCATACAGAGAGGAAAGTTATGGGAATTTTATCCTGGATTATCTTTGGGCTTATTGCGGGTATTCTGGCGAAGTGGATTATGCCGGGCAAAGATGGCGGTGGTTTTATCGTCACCGTAATACTGGGTATTATCGGCGCGGTAGTCGGCGGCTGGATCAGTACGCTGTTCGGTTTTGGCAAGGTCGATGGTTTTAACTTCGGCAGCTTTGCCGTCGCGGTCATCGGTGCGCTGGTTGTTCTGTTTATCTACAGAAAAATCAAAAGCTAAGGCTTAAAAGCGTTAAAAAAGGCTGCCAGATGGCGGCCTTTTTTACGTGGTAGGTTTACCACCAGCCAAGCTGCGCGCCGGCAAACGCCGCGATGGCAACGATCAGCATAATGAGGGTCGTTTTTCTCATTTATGCCCCAGGCGCCGCGTAACCACCGACAAAAAACCATGCTAAAAAAATCACCGCCGTTATAAAAATAACGACCGGGAAGAGGATCCCTATTCTCATATCATCACCTGTTTCGGTTCTTGTAACGCCGTAGAGTGTACGGGGTTAATCCATAGTGAGAAAGCGTGTTTTGCTTTTTCCTTTCTTATCCTGATACATCGCGACATCCGCGTCGCGTAATGCGCTGTCCGGATCGGTTACCCGAGGGTCCACTTCGATAACGCCGACGCTGGCCCCGGGGTAAATGAGGTTGACGCTACCCAGCCAGTATTCACCGGCAATACAGGCGCTGAGGCGCGTTTTGACCAGAGTGACCTGCGCGTTATCTCCTTCGCTGTGGGATGTGCTCAATGACGCGACCAGAAACTCATCGCCGCCCAGTCGGCCAATGATATCGTCCTGCTGTTTTTCTTCCGTCAGACGCTTGCCCACTTCAATCAGGAACTGGTCGCCAGCCTCGTGTCCGTAGCGATCGTTAATCAGCTTGAAATCATCCAGATCGATGAACGCGATGACGGTGTTACGTTTAAGGTGCCGCGCCAGGGAAAACAGCGTGGTCAGATCTTCAAAAATGGCGCGACGGTTGGGTAAACCGGTAAGGGCATCCGTGTAAGAGTGGGCGATGAGGGCCGCATTGGCTTCGCGAAGCTGGGTTACCAGCGACTCTTTCTGAATGGACTGGGCAATCAGCCCGGCGAATAACTTCAGAACCTGTTCACCGCGCTCGCTAAGCGGCTTTCTGGCCGTGCTGGTGGCACAGAGCGTTCCGTAGAGTGAACCATCCGCAAGATGGACAGGAATACTCATGTAGGTCGTAATGCCGAGCGCTTTCGCCGCCTCGCACTCCGGCCAGCGTTCGGGAACGTCGTTGCTGAATACGGTATCGCTATCCAGCGCGCGCTTACACAGTGTTTCATCCCACGGGACGCTCAGCCCCTCAGGGATTGTCATCTGCTTGCTGTTGCGGGCGTAGAGGATATGCTGCAGTCGGGCTTCGATATCTACCTTGGTGAGGTAAGTCGACTCCATGTCAGTCACAATCTCCAGCATCTCCAGCAGCTGACGAACGAGACCTTCAAGGGATTGTTCAGTGGCGAGGGTTTCTGAAACACGGGCAAGGATAATATCCGACATGACGTAGAATGACTCCCAGGCAGAAGACGTCTGCATCTGCATGTTATGCTGAGTTTTTAGACTTCTGGCATAGTAAAACATGAATATAAAAAATTTAATATATGCAGGGAGGGGGCAGCAGCAGAGAAAAAAAAGCCCCGTTGTTGAGACCGGGGCAAAGACATCTTGATTACGGAATGATGTTCTCTGGTCATATCGAGAACATGCAACACTATAGTGTTGAAAAGTGCAGTTAAAATGGAGAAATCATGGAGAAAGCGGCGATGACCCGTTACCCTTAGACTGTCATGATGTCACAAGGATCAATGAGATGAGATTTCTTCTTCTGGCGCTGGCGCTTCCCCTGGCTGCCTGCACCGCGAAAACAACCCCACCCGATGCGCCGAAACCGCCGCACGCTATCGGTATGGCGAACCCGGCCTCCGTGTACTGCCTGGAGAAAGGCGGGGAACAGATCCCGGTTCAAAGCCCGCAGGGCGTACGCACGGAGTGCAAACTACCGGGGGGCGAAGTGATTGATGAATGGACGCTCTACCGTCGCGATCATCCGCAACCCGCCAGGTGACAGACGTATATTGCCTGCGATACACTTCTCTTTAGGATTATTCTTAGCCAGCCCCTGGCTACCGTTACCGTGAGAGAAGTATGTTTCAGCTTAAACCGGGCAGCATGGCAATGATCATCGGTGCCCGCACGGCGTCAGGCCGTCGCAATATTGGTAAATCTGTTGAGCTGTTTGGCCTGTGTCAGCCCGGCCTGCGTTTCGTTAACCCGGTCAACGGCGTGATGACGCAATTACCCGCTACCGCCGATCGCGCGCTTTGGCTGGTGACTGGCGATGTTTACGCCTTTGACAATCAGCACGGCTTTGCCTTTGTCCGCGCCGAACATCTGATGCCACTCACCCCCGATGAAGCGCCGCAAATGCTTGACGAGCTGGCGATCGGCTGATCAGAGATGGCGCAGCCAGTCGGCTAATACCAGGGCGTGATTCTGCTTTGTGTCTTTTGCAGCAAAGAGCAGGGTGACAGTCTGCCTGTTCGCCAGCGTCGCCAGACGCATTCCCTCGTCAGCATGCTGCGCCAGCTCTTCCCTATAGGCCTTACTGAAGGCGGCGAAATCAATGGTTTCGCTATGAAAGGCCTTACGTAATTCATTCGAGGGCGTGAGTGCTTTACACCATTCATCATAGGCAAGGTCCGTTTTTTTAATCCCGCGCGGCCACAGCTTGTCCACCAGCACCCGATAGCCGTCGTCCAGGCCAGCCTGCTCGTATACGCGTTTGCATTGAATCATAATTCCACCCTCCCAATTTAAGGTATTGTGATAATTGCAGAAGATCGGTAGTCTGAGGTTCCTTATGTTATCTGATAATACTCTGGCATAAGGAACCTTTCATGGAACACCTCCCGGTTAAAACGACGCTGCGCATTGCGCTGGTTGGCGATTACAATCCCAACGTTATTGCGCATCAGGCGATCCCGCTGGCCATTGATGACGCCGCCGCAGTCCTTGACCTCACCGCCGATTACGACTGGCTTGCCACCACTGAGCTGACGAGCCCTGAAGATCTGGTGGGCTACGATGCCATCTGGCTGGTGCCTGCCAGCCCCTATAAAAACACCGCGGCGGCCTTTATCGCCGCGCGCTACGCCCGTGAAAACGGCATTCCATTCCTTGGCACCTGCGGCGGATTCCAGCACGCGCTGATTGAGTATGCCCGCAATGTGTTGGGCTGGGCCGATGCGGCACATGCCGAGACGGATACAGAAGGCACCATGGTGATTGCGCCGCTGGCCTGCTCGCTGGTGGAAAAAACCGATGCCATTGAGCTGCGCAAAAATACGCTGATCGCGAAAGCGTACGGCAAGCCGGAAATTGAAGAGGGTTATCACTGTAACTATGGCGTGTCGCCGGCGTTTTCCCAGGCGCTGGAAAGCGGTGATATGCACGTTACGGGCTGGGACGAACAGGGGGAAATTCGCGCCGCAGAGCTGGTTACGCATCCGTTCTTCGTGATCACCTTATTCCAGCATGAGCGTGCTGCGCTGGAAGGCCGCCCGGTCGTGCTGGTGCAGGCGATGCTGCGCGCGGCGCGCGGGTAAGAAAAGGCAGGCCCAATGGTCTGCCACACCATTTAACGGGGCGCGATCTCCCGGTCTCGCCCGGCAAGCACGCCGCAGAGTGCCATTATCACGGCGGCCAGGGCGCAGCCCAGAAGCGGAATTTGCCAGTCTCCCGCGCTATCGTGTATTTTCCCCATCAGCGGAGGGCCGCAGGCGGCGAGCAGATAGCCAATCGACTGCGCCATGCCGGAGAGCGCCGCGGCCTGGTGCGCGGAGCTGGCACGTAGCCCGATGAACGTCAGGCCGAGGATCATCGTTGCTCCGGAGCCAAAGCCAAACACCAGCGTCCACATCACCGCCATGTCAGGCATAAACCATAGCCCCGCTGCGCTTACCGCGCACAGCAGCGCCACTGCGCCTGCAATGGCCCGCTGATCTTTCAGACGGTGGAGGACCAGCGGCACGGCAAGCCCCGGCACGGCCGTGGCCAGCTGCAGCAGCCCGTGCACCGAGCCGGCCTGCGCTTCGCTGTAGCCGTGGCTAAGCAATATCGCCGGCAGCCAGCCGATGATGACGTAGTAAATCAGCGAGTTAATCCCCAAAAAGAGCGTCACCTGCCAGGCGAGGGCCGAGCGCCAGATGGCGCGATTATGCAGCGCGCCAGCGCCCGTTACCGTTGCAACGTGTTTCTGACGCCACTGGGGCAGCCAGAGCAGCAGCGCGACCAGCGGAAACGCCATCAGCATCAGCAGTGCGCCATGCCAGCCCGCATTACCCTGCGCCAGGGGAACAATCATCGCTGAGCCAAACGCCGCCGAGACGCCCATGGTCAGGGAATAGGCCCCGGTGAGTCGGGCCACCTGGCCCGGGAAGTCACGTTTGATTAATCCGGGTAACAGCACATTCCCGAGCGCAATCCCGCAGCCGATAACCGCGGTTCCGATGAACAGCAGCGCGGCGGAAGGCAGCGAGCGAACCGCAATTCCGGCGCAAATCAGCAGCAGGGCGACAAACAGGCTGCGCTCCATGCCGATACGTCGGGCAACGCCTGCGGCGAGGGGTGAGACAAGGGCGAAAGCCAGCAGGGGCAGGGTGGTCAGCAGACCGGTTTGCGCCGTGCTTAAGCCATAATCAAGACGAATAGTGTCGAGCAGCGGAGCTGCGCCGGTAAAGGTGACGCGAAGCGTAGTGGCAATCATCAGGATGCCTGCAATCAACAGCGCGCCGTGTTTTCCTGAGGTGCGAATAACAGTAGTCATTATGTTCTCATACGTTCAAGCGAGCGCACACAATACCGATTTTCCCGGCGGTTTAAATCAGGCTAAAATGACAGTTTATCGCTAAAATCGGACAAACGGATGATTGGTCTGGGACTGGACGGCTATGATCCCGATAGCCAGCACGATGCGGCCGTCGCGTTTCGCATCCGCGTGGTGGCGGAGGAACAGTATATTCCCCGACATCATCACCGTAAGGGGCAGCTCATTCTCGCCCTCGGCGGCGCGATCACCTGCGAAGTGGAAAATGCCATGCTGATGGTTCCACCCCAGTACGCCGTCTGGATCCCTGGCCAAATGCCGCACAGCAACAGGGCCACGCCGGGCGCGCAGCTCTGCTTTTTGTTCATTGAACCGGGTGCGGCAAGCTTGCCCGACCGCTGCTGCACCCTAAAAATCTCCCCTCTGGTGCGGGAGCTGATTTTATCCCTGGCGGAAAAATCGCGTGAACAGCTCTCTCTTACGGCCACATCGCGCCTGGTGCACGTTCTGTTTGACGAGCTGCCGCTCCAGCGTCAGGAGCATCTGCAGCTGCCCGTCTCCCCCCATCCAAAAATTCGGCTGATGAGCGAGAAAATGGCGGAAGAGCCTGCCGCATGGCAGACGCTGACGCAGTGGGCGAGCCACTTTGCCATGAGCGAACGCAGCCTGGCGCGGCTGGTGGTGAAAGAGACCGGCTTAAGCTTTCGCCGCTGGCGCCACCAGCTGCAGCTGATCGTGGCGTTACAGCATTTGATCGGTGGGAAATCGGTACAGCAGGTGGCACAGTCACTCGGCTATGACTCTACCACCGCGTTTATCACCATGTTCAGGAAGGGTCTGGGCCAGACGCCGGCGCGCTATATGGCCAGCCTGACTACGACTTCCCAATAAACAGAGAGACAAGGCCCGCCGCAATCAGCGGCCCCACCGGAACGCCGCGAAAGAGCGCCACCCCCAGCACGGTGCCCACCAGCAGACCCGCCACCAGCGAGGGCTGGCTGCTCATCAGCGTAACGCCGCGCCCGCCCAGCCACGAAACAAAAATCCCCACCGCGATCGCCACCAGTGATTTCCAGTTTACAAACGAGTGCAGCAGGGTTGAGGCGGGAAGCGTGCCGCTGGCGATGGGCGCCATTACCCCGATGGTTAAAATGATGATTCCAATGGTGAGGCCTTGTTTTTCTATCCACGGGAAAAAGGTATTTAACGGGGTCACGCGAATAATAATCAGCACCAGAATCGAGATGGCGACGGTGGTGTTATGGCTGACAAAGCCGAGCGCGGCGAGTGCCAGAAGAATGAGCAGAGTAGGGTCAAACATAGGGAATCCTTGCCAAAATAATTAACCTGCTTACAGTACGCGCAAACGCGACGCAGGACAGTTTTAAAAAGATTTTATTGTTGTCATAACCTTGTCATTTACGCGGATTAAAACGGAGGCAGATATCGCAAAAGGGGTCGCCATCATGAACGATCACATGTTTGTTGAAACGCTGATTATCTCCTCATCGTTTTTCGCTATTGCCGTTATTCTCGTCGCCTCCGTGCTGTTCCTGGAAAGAAAAGGCTGACAGGGTCGCCAGCCATAGCGGTTACGCTTTATGGAAATTCACAAGCTCAGGACGGGCGATGCGCAGGTAATCCTGGGTATCCATAATCACGGATTTCTCCAGCAGGCCGGCATTAAACGCGATTTCGTCAAAACGCTCGAACAGCAGCGGGTCGGCAACCAGCGCCAAATCAGGATGGAAGCTAAAGGGCGGGATAGCGCCGAAAACGCAGGCGGTCAGGGTATCGACCTCGGCCGGGCTGGCGAGGGAGGCCTTCAGCCCGCCAAAATGGCTGGCAAGCTGGCTCAGGTCGGCCTGCAGGTCGGCGGCGAGGATCGCCAGAACGTGTTTTTTTACGCCGTTTCCCTTCACCTTGCAGACCAGGGCCTTTGCGCCTTGCCGCAGATCGGTCCCGCGAATTTCACTTACCGCTTCACATTTCCCGACCGCCTCGTGCTCCATGACGCGAAACCGCGCGCCCTGCTCGGTGAGTAAGGTAATCAGCTGCTGGTGGGTTCCTGCCCCAATAACGTCGTCAGTCATAACGATTTCCCGGTGATAATCCTGTATGCAGGGTTCTACATTAGCACGGGATGGGCGGGGTCGAAAGAAAACAGCCAGCGCGTTCGCTGGCTGTTGGATTATGCGTTGCTGGTAGCAGATTGCTTGTGGAACAGCTCCCTGAACACCGGATAAATATCATCCTGGTCACGGATATGCTGCATGGCAAAATTATCGAACATTGCTTGCAGATGTTCATACTCCCGCCACAGGGTCTGGTGCGCGCGACGGGTTATTTCGATATAGCTGTAGTAACGCACCACCGGCAGAATTTTCTTCGCCAGAATCTCGTGACACAGCGGTGAGTCGTCGGCCCAGTTGTCGCCATCGGACGCCTGCGCGGCATAAATGTTCCACTGCGACGGGTCGTAACGCTCTTTCACCACTTCATCCATCAGCTTCAGGGCGCTTGATACGATGGTCCCGCCGGTCTCTTGCGAGTAGAAGAACTCATGTTCATCTACTTCTTTCGCCTGAGTATGGTGACGAATATAAACCACCTCCACGTTCTTATAGGTTCTGCTCAGGAACAGGTAGAGCAGAATATAAAAACGCTTCGCCATATCCTTCGTGGCCTGGTCCATCGATCCGGAAACGTCCATCAGACAGAACATTACCGCCTGGCTGGAGGGCTCAGGGCGTTTTTCGTAATTCTTGTAGCGCAGGTCGAAGGTATCGATAAACGGTACCCGTTCAATCTTCGCTCTAAGTTCCGCAATCTCTTTACGCAGGCGCTCTTCTTCCAGCAGTTGCGCCGGTTCCGTGTTCTCCACGACCTTCAGGCTGCTCTCCAGCTCGCGCAGTTCGCGCCGTTTGCCCGCCGTCATGGCCGTTCGTCGCGCCAGTGAATTCTGCAACGAACGCACGACGCTGATATTGGCGGGCACGCCGTTGGCGGTGTAGCCCGCGCGATGGGTTTTATATTCATTAAGCTGACGATGCTGATTCTTTTTCAGATTCGGCAGCGCCAGATCTTCAAACAGCAGGTCGAGATATTCGTCTTTCGAAATCTGGAAGACAAATTCGTCCTGACCTTCACCGTCCTGGCTGGCCTGTCCCTGACCGCTTCCTGAACCACCGCCGCCGCCCTGAGGACGCTCAATTCTGTCGTTCTGAACGAAGTGGTCATTACCTGGGTGTACGCGATGGCGCAGGCCGCCTCGCCCCTGATGAAACATCGGTTCGCTGATGTCATCGGTGGGGATGGAGACAGATTCGCCGCTGTCGACGTCGGTCACCGAGCGTTTATTGATGGCCTCGGAGATAGACTGTTTAATTTGCGCTTTATAACGACGCAAGAAGCGCTGGCGGTTCACCGTGCTCTTGTTTTTGCCGTTAAGACGCCGGTCAATAAACCAGGTCATATACCCCCCGTACTGCATTTGCCAACTTGCATTTTGTAGGCCCGGTATGCGCTAACCGCCACCGGGCACTTGTTTTTAAGACGATTTACGCACGCGCAGATACCATTCGCAGAGCAGGCGGACCTGCTTGCGGGTGTAGCCTTTTTCCATCATACGGTCGACAAAATCGTCGTGCTTTTTCTGCTCATCGGTTGAGGTTTTGGCGTTAAACGAGATCACCGGCAGCAGCTCTTCGGTATTGGAGAACATTTTCTTCTCAATGACCGTGCGCAGCTTCTCGTAGCTGGTCCAGTTCGGATTGCGCCCGTTGTTATGCGCTCTGGCGCGCAGGACGAAGTTCACAATCTCGTTACGGAAGTCTTTCGGGTTGCTGATCCCGGCAGGCTTCTCGATTTTTTCCAGCTCCGCGTTCAGGGATTCACGGTCAAACAGCTGGCCGGTATCCGGGTCGCGGTACTCCTGATCCTGGATCCAGAAGTCAGCATAGGTGACATAACGGTCGAAAATGTTCTGCCCGTATTCTGAATAGGATTCCAGGTAGGCCGTCTGGATCTCTTTGCCAATGAACTCGGCGTATTTCGGGATCAGGTAGCCTTTGAGGAACTCAAGGTAGCGTTCAGCCTGCTCCTGCGGGAACTGCTCGCGTTCGATTTGCTGCTCCAGCACGTAGAACAGATGAACCGGGTTGGCCGCCACTTCCGCGTGGTCGAAGTTAAAGACGCGGGAGAGGATCTTAAACGCGAAACGCGTGGACAGACCGTTCATCCCTTCATCAACCCCGGCATAGTCGCGATATTCCTGATACGACTTCGCTTTCGGGTCGGTATCTTTCAGGCTTTCACCGTCATAGACGCGCATTTTGGAATAGATGCTGGAGTTTTCCGGCTCTTTCAGACGCGAAAGGATGGAGAAGCGTGACAGCGTTTCCAGCGTGCCGGGCGCGCAAGGGGCGTGCACCAGCTCGCTGTGGTTAAGCAGTTTCTCGTAAATTTTGATCTCTTCGGAGATCCGCAGGCAATAAGGCACCTTGACGATGTACACGCGGTCAAGGAAGGCCTCATTGTTTTTGTTATTACGGAAGGTCACCCATTCAGATTCGTTCGAGTGGGCGAGAATAATCCCGTTAAACGGCAGGGCGGAGATACCTTCCGTCCCGTTGTAGTTGCCTTCCTGGGTAGCCGTCAGCAGAGGATGCAGCACTTTAATCGGTGCTTTAAACATCTCGACGAATTCCATAATCCCCTGGTTCGCGCGGCACAGCGCGCCTGAGTAACCATAGGCATCCGGATCGTTTTGCGCGAAGTTTTCCAGCTTACGGATATCGACTTTACCCACCAGAGCCGAGATATCCTGGTTGTTCTCATCACCGGGTTCTGTTTTGGCGATGGCGATCTGTTCAAGGATAGATGGCCAGACCTTCACCACGCGGAACTTGGTGATGTCGCCACCAAACTCGTGCAGGCGTTTTGCCGCCCATGGCGACATGATGGTGCCGAGGTAGCGACGCGGGATGCCATATTCTTTATCCAGAATCTGCGCATCTTCCTGCGGATTGAACAGGCACAGCGGATGGTCGTTCACCGGGCTGCGTTCACCGTTGGCGCTCAGCACATAGATAGGGACGCGCTGCATCAGCGACTTCAGGCGTTCAGCCAGCGAGGATTTACCGCCACCCACCGGGCCGAGTAAATAGAGGATCTGTTTCTTCTCTTCCAGACCCTGAGCGGCATGCTTCAGATAGGAGACAATCTGTTCAATGGCATCTTCCATACCATAGAACTCTTCAAACGCCGGGTATCGGGCGACCACCCGATTCGAAAAGAGACGGGAAAGCCGAGGCTCCAGGGCAGTGTCAACCATGTTTGGCTCACCAATAGCCATCAATAGCCGTTCTGCCGCATTGGCATAGGCACTGCGATCTTGCCGACAGATGGTAAGAAACTCCTGCAGTGTGAACTCTTCGTCCTTGGCAGCTTCATAGCGCTGGCGATAGTGATCGAATATATTCATGGCATGCCGTCCTTTCGTTTTTTAGCACAGGATAAGAGCCGTTCGTATGAGTAGTGGAGGCTCCCGGAAGAGAATCTCTCGCACCTCACTGCCAGAGCAGCAACCTGTGTGCCAGGTCAGACGCTAAGAACCGCAGGGTGTTCAGGAAAACTCTTCTTAAATTAAAGCGTAGATGGCATTTGCAAAACTTGCATGCCCAGAAAATCTACTTTCAATGACATATCAATAACTCATCCAAAAATTTCCACTGTCGTTATAAGACAAATGCACGTTTTTCATTCAGTGGTCATATAAATGAAAGCGGGTTGTCATCTGAAAAGTTAAAAATAACGGGTTAATCAGACTGATTAGCAGGCAAAAAATTTTGGGATGTACGGGAATGGCGGTTACACTTCATCCGCTGATTATTTGACTACAGGAAAGAATGGATTGTGACCAAACTCAAACTTCTGGCATTAGGCATCTTTGCCGCGACCGCAGTGAACACCGCACAGGCGGAAAGTCAGTGGACGGTTGGCGCGGGTGTTGGCGTCATTAACAGCCCGTATAAACAGTATGACCGTGATGTTTATCCTGTTCCCGTTATCACCTATGAAGGCGACAACGTCTGGTTCCGCGGGCTCGGCGGCGGCTACTATTTCTGGAACGATAAGGCCGATAAGCTCTCCATCATGGCCTACTACGATCCAACGCACTTCAAGCCGGGTGACAGCGACAGCCATGCGCTTCGCCAGCTCGACAAGCGTAAAAGCACCATGATGGCCGGGCTCTCGTATGTACATAACACCGAGTATGGCTTCCTGCGCACGGCCCTGGCGGGTGACACGCTGGACAACAGCAACGGCTTTATCTGGGATCTGGCGTGGTTGTACCGCTACACCAACGGCGGGCTCACCCTGACGCCGGGTATCGGTGTGCAGTACAACAGCGAGAACTACAACGACTACTACTACGGCGTCTCTAAAAACGAGTCCCGCCGCAGTGGTCTGAAAAGCTACAGTGCAGATGACGGCTGGGATCCTTACCTGGAGCTGACCGCGAGCTACAACTTCCTTGGCGACTGGAGCGTGTACGGTACCGGCCGCTATGAGCGTCTGAGCGACGAAGTGAAGGATAGCCCGATGGTTGATAAGTCCTGGGCAGGCATCTTCTCTGTGGGTGTGAGCTACAAGTTCTGATTGTGCATTAATTCAGTGCAATCTATGCATCAAAACGGGGCGCTTGCGCCCCGTTTGCTTTAATGTGGTGCAGTGAATTTATCGCTTAACAATCCGAATCGTCTGCCCTAAACGAGACGGTTTTTCTTCACTCGCTTTCTGCGGGTTGGTCACGCGAGCCGTCTCCACGCAGACAAACGTTTTATATCCATCATCCGTCATGTCGGCCATGCTGACGGACAGCGCAGGACCCGGGTTCCAGCCCACCACGTCGCTGTGATGATGATGGACCACTTCAATGCCGCGGTTCAGGGCGCCGTCGTGGATCACGCTGCACGCTTCCGGGTGCAGGTAAACGCGATCGGTACGGTCAGGGAATGCCTGAACGCCGTCGCTCAGTTTGCCTTCTTTCGCGTTATCCACTTTATCGATATAGGTATCGCCCAGGCCGCTCACCTTCACTGCGCTGATATCACCCACGTTGAAATAGGTGTGCAGGGCAGAGGTGGTTTCGAACTCGCCGTGAGCTTCCAGTTCGATTTCACAGGTTTTACCCAGCTTGAAGCGGGCATACAGGGTGAAATCGTGCGGCCAGAGGGCGCGGGTTTCATCATTAGCCTGCAGCTCAAAGGTCAGCACTGCGCCGTTGTCATCTTCGTTATGCGCTTTCAGCGTCCACTGCTGGTTGCGGGCAAAACCGTGAGACGGCAAACCCGGCTGTGCGGACGGGCCGAACCACGGCCAGCAGATCGGTACGCCACCGCGGATTGCGGCCCCTTTTTTGAAGGAGGTCGCATCGCTCAGCCATAAGCCTTCAGCTTCGCCTTCCGGTTTCCAGGAGAGCAGGTGCGCGCCGTTCAGCGCCACGGACGCTTTGACGCGCGGATGGTCAACGACGATAACGTCGGCACCGTCAATCTGACGGCGTGAGAGCACAGGGGTAAGTTGTTCGACTACCGGAAGTGCAAAAATTTTATTAATCATTAAGCAATCCTCTGTCTTATAAATAAAAAAAGGCGACCGAAGTCGCCTTTTTGGATCAAGCACTCATCTCAACTTATTTAGAGATGTGAGCGATCAGGTCCAGTACTTTGTTAGAGTAGCCAGTTTCGTTGTCGTACCAGGAAACCAGTTTCACGAAGTTGTCGTTCAGTGCGATACCTGCTTTAGCATCGAACACGGAAGTGCAGATTTCGCCGTTGAAATCGGTAGATACAACGTCGTCTTCGGTGTAGCCCAGAACGCCTTTCATTGCGCCTTCGGAAGCAGCTTTGATTGCTTTCTTAATTTCTTCATAAGAAGCAGCTTTTTCCAGACGAACGGTCAGGTCAACAACGGATACGTTAGGAGTTGGAACGCGGAACGCCATACCAGTCAGTTTGCCATTCAGTTCTGGCAGTACTTTACCTACAGCTTTAGCAGCACCGGTAGAGGATGGGATGATGTTCTGAGCCGCGCCACGGCCGCCGCGCCAGTCTTTGTGAGACGGGCCATCAACGGTTTTCTGAGTAGCGGTGGTTGCGTGAACGGTAGTCATCAGACCTTCGATGATGCCGAAGTTGTCGTTGATAACTTTAGCCAGCGGTGCCAGGCAGTTGGTGGTGCAGGATGCGTTAGACACGATATCCTGGCCAGCGTAAGTTTCGAAGTTTGCACCACGAACAAACATTGGGGTGTTGTCTTTGGAAGGACCAGTCAGAACAACTTTCTTCGCACCCGCAGTGATGTGTTTACGTGCAGTTTCGTCGGTCAGGAAGATACCGGTTGCTTCAGCAACAACGTCAACACCGATTTCGTTCCATTTCAGGTTAGCTGGGTCTTTTTCAGCAGTAACGCGGATGGTTTTGCCATTAACAACCAGGTGGCCGTCTTTCACTTCAACGGTGCCGTCGAAACGACCGTGAGTTGAGTCG
The DNA here is from genome assembly GCF_003688535.1 of Enterobacter sp. WP_7_1. Taxonomy (NCBI): domain Bacteria; kingdom Pseudomonadati; phylum Pseudomonadota; class Gammaproteobacteria; order Enterobacterales; family Enterobacteriaceae; genus Enterobacter; species Enterobacter sp. WP_7_1. Next base: position 933,946 of record NZ_REFK01000001.1, read on the forward strand.
TACTTCAGCATGTACGCCATGTATTCAGCGTCCAGGAGATCGTTGATACCAACGATTTCGATGTCAGAACGTTTCTGAGCAGCACGGAAAACAATACGGCCGATACGGCCAAAACCGTTGATACCTACTTTGATAGTCATATATTCCACCAGCTATTTGTTAGTGAATAAAAGGTTGCCTGTAAAATTACAAAAACCTTACGCAGCGTCAAGCGGAATCGTGTCAATCATTGCGACAAATCAATCCTGTGACTAACGTTTGTGCGACTGACTCGCCTCACTTTCCCTTTGAGCTTGCACCCATATGGGGGCTGAGCCGGGATTTTAAAGTCCTCGCAGGATAAAAATGTGAACATGATCACAATTGCCTGACCGCTTATTCGCGACACATAAGTTTAGATCAAAAGTGCACGCAAGGGTGTTAATGTTTTGTTAGAATCCGGGTTGAAAGATGTCTGTTTCTACAGCGAGATGTAAGCATATGTCGAACCAACGTAACCCTGACGATTTGAAAAAAAACCTCACAGAAATGCAGTTTTACGTGACGCAGAATCACGGGACGGAACCGCCGTTCACCGGGCGTTTACTGCACAATAAGCGAGACGGCGTCTACCACTGTCTGGTCTGTGATGCCCCGCTGTTCAATTCACAAACGAAATTTGATTCTGGCTGCGGCTGGCCGAGTTTCTACGAGCCGGTGAGCGATGAGGCTATCCGCTACCTGACCGACTCGTCGCACGGCATGGTGCGCACGGAAATTCGCTGCGGCAACTGCGATGCGCACCTTGGGCACGTTTTCCCGGATGGCCCACAGCCTACGGGCGAGCGTTTCTGCGTAAACTCAGCCTCAATGAGCTTCACTGACGACGAAAACGGCGACCAGGTGAAGGGTTGAAAAAACGATTCAGCAAATTATTCCTTTGAAAGGGCGCGAGTGTGAATATTGATGACATGATTAGCGGCATGACGCCGGAAATTTATCAGCGTCTGGTGACCGCCGTAGAACTGGGAAAATGGCCCGACGGCGTCGCGCTGACGCCGGAGCAAAAAGAGAACAGCCTGCAGCTGGTGATGCTGTGGCAGGCGCGCAATAACACCGACGCGCAGCACATGACTATCGACACCCAGGGCCAGATGGTGATGAAAAGCAAGCGCGAGCTGAAAGAAGACTTCGGCATCACGCCGAAGCCGATTGCGACGATGAAAATGCAATAACGGTGCGGGTTGATACCCTCTCCCACAGGGAGAGGGCGTAAAAGGCTACGCCTGCGTTTCCAGCCAGTCTTCGAGCGTATACAGCGTTGCGCCTTCCGCAGCCATATCCATAAACGCCTGAGCGCTGTCCTGCGGGTTAATGTTCACCCCGCGGCAGCCGTCGGTGATGACGCTGACGGTATAACCTAACTGGAGCGCGTCCAGCACGGTAAACTTAACGCAGTAGTCCGTCGCCAGGCCCAGCACGATCAGCTCCGTGATTTCATGGTGACGTAACCATGCGTCCAGCGCCGTTTTCTGGCGATGCCCGTTATCAAAAAACGCGCTATAGCTGTCGATAGCCGGGTTTTCACCTTTATGGAACACCGCGTCGATGGCTTTCTGGTTCAGGAGCGGATGCAGCTCCGCGCCTTCAGTCTGCTGTACGCAGTGATCCGGCCAGAAGGTTTGCGCCAGCCCGTCGAGTTCCCCCTGAGTGAACGGCTCAACGTTGTGCTGGCTGGCAAAGCTGCCGTGGTTCGTCGGGTGCCAGTCCTGGCTTGCGACAACCGCTTCGCCGCGGGCTTTGCACCAGTCAATCAGCGAGTTTGCCACGTCAACGGTGCTGTCACCTTCGGCGACGGCCAGCGCACCGCCCGCGCAGAAATCATTTTGCAAATCGACCAGTAGCAGGGCGCGTTGCTTCATGAGTACTCCTTATTCGTCCGGGGTCAGCTCGCCGCGCAGGTTTTGCATCATCGCGCTGCGAATGGACTGAATGTCCAGATCCTGACTCAGTAAATAGTGAAGTTTAGTCAGCGTTGCCTCAACGGTCATATCGAAGCCGCTGATGACTCCCGCATGCGCCAGCGCGTTGCCGGTGGCATAGCCGCCCATGTTGACCTTTCCGGACATACACTGGGTCAGGTTCACGACCACAATTCCGCGCTCGCTGGCTTCCTGGAGCTCTTTCAGGAACTCGCCGTTCTGCGGGGCATTACCTACGCCATAGGAGCGCAGAATCAGCGCTTTCACCGGCTGACGCAGGAAGTTACGCACCACGTCGGCAGAGATACCCGGGTAGATAGTGACCACGCCAATCGGTTGCGGAGTGATCGGATGCACGATCAGTTCGCCGGCGGTGTTCGGCGCAGGCGGCGTGCCCAGACGACGAATATGAATCCCGGCCTCCAGCAGCGGCTGCAGGTTAGGGGAGGCGAAGGCGTCAAAACCGTCGGCATGGGCTTTGGTGGTGCGGTTGCCGCGATACAGACGGTTATTAAAGAACAGCGACACTTCGTTAATCGGGTAATTCGCCGCCACGTACAGGGAGTTAAGCAGGTTGATCTGCCCGTCCGAGCGCAGCTCCGCCAGCGGGATTTGCGACCCGGTGACGATAACCGGCTTGCTCAGGTTCTCCAGCATGAAGGAGAGCGCCGAGGCGGTAAACGCCATGGTGTCGGTGCCGTGCAGGATCACGAAGCCGTCGTACTGGTCGTAATGGGCTTTAATGTCATCCGCGATGTGCTGCCAGTCTTCCGGCGTCATGTCGGAGGAGTCCATCAGCGGCTCGTATTCGTGGATGGTGAAGTCAGGCATTTCCGGACGGTGGAATTCTGGCATCAGCGCAAGCTGACGCTGAAGGTGGCCGGAGACAGGGATATAGCCGTTTTCAGAGCGCTGCATACCGATGGTACCGCCAGTGTAGGCTACATAAATCGATTTCTTCTGCATGGTAGTGAGTTCTTGTTCTTCAAAAGAAAAAAATCCCCTCTTCGCGGGAAGAGGGGACGGTTTTTAACGGACGTTAGCGCAGGTCAGGCAAAACGCGTAACGACTCTGTGGATCGTTAAAGGCCGCGAGCTTGTCGCTTTCCGCCTTCATCGCTTTCGCTGCCGTGGCGACCGGCGCAGGCAGGTAAGCCTGCATTGCCTCCGGCAGCATGGCGCGTACCGAGCCGGACATGCTGTCCATGACCATATCGAAGAACGACGGCTCGTCCTGGTAATACTCGATATGCCACTGCTTGAGCTTCGCCAGCTCGGCGGCTTTCTTCACCGCGTCATCGAAGTCGCCCAGGCTGTCCACCAGACCGTTGCTCTTCGCATCCTGGCCGGTCCAGACGTGGCCCTGTGCGATCTGGTCGATCTGCTCAGGCGTCTTTTTACGCGAGTCTGCGACCAGGGTGATAAAGCGTTTATAGCCGTTCTCAATGCTGAGCTGCATCATCTCAGAGACTTCCGGCGGCAGGGATTTGGTCACCGACACATCCGCCAGCGGAGAGGTGGCCACGCCATCGGTATGCACGCCCAGAGAATCAAGGCTGTTCTCCACGGTGTTGATCACCCCGAAGATGCCAATCGAACCGGTCAGCGTGCTTGGGTTGGCTACGATGTAGTTGGCTGGCGTTGAGATCCAGTAACCCCCGGAGGCGGCCATTCCGCCCATGGATACGACGACCGGCTTGCCGGCGGCACGCGCCGCGGCCAGTTCAGCGCGGATCACCTCGGAGGCGCTGACGCTGCCGCCAGGGCTGTTCACCCGCAGGACGATCGCTTTCACTTTTGGATCCAGGCGAGCATCGCGGATTTGTGACGCGGTAGTATCGCCGCCCACGTTCCCCGGAGTCTCCTGGCCGTCCATGATGGCGCCGTTGGCAAACACCACCGCGACGCTGTCACCGCTGTCATCCGGTTTTTTCGTCGAGTAATCATACATGCTGATGGCGCTGTAATTTTTATCCTCTTTGCTCCAGCCAAACTGCTTGCTCAGGGATTTTTCAATCTCGGCGCTGGTGCCCAGGGCATCAACCAGTTTGTTATCCAGCGCATATTTCGCGGTATCACCGTCAACCTTACGCAGGCCATCCAGCACGCCCTGCGCGCCGGGGAACGCCTGCTCAGGCGTAATCTGGCGGTTAGCGGCAACGGTGCCCAGATAGTTCTGCCACAGCTCGCCAATCCAGCGGCTGTCCGCTTCACGGGCGGCAGGAGACATATCGTCGCGGATAAACGGCTCGACGGCTGATTTATACGTGCCGACGCGGAAGACGTGGGTGGTGACCTTCAGCTTGTCGAGCAGGGATTTGTAGTACAGGCCGTTGGTGGCAAAGCCGTGCAGATCCACCGTCCCCTGCGGGGAGAGCCAGATTTTATTGGCGAAGCTCGCCAGATAATATTGTCCCTGGCTGTAGCTGTCGCCCACGGCAATCACCGGCTTGCCGCTGTCGCGGAATTCGCGCAGCGCTTTACCGATGTACTGCATTGAAGGCTGATCGCCTCCGGCAAAATCTTTCAGATCCAGCACGATCCCGGTGATGTTACGGTCGTCTTTGGCCTGGCGGATGGTATCGACGATATCGAACAGGGAGTTTTCCTGCAGACGATCTGAGGTTGCGCCAAACAGCTGGCGACCAATCACGCTCAGGCGACTGCTGGTGGACGGCTTATCAACGATGACGCCGGTGATATCGAGTAATAGCGCGCCGCGCGTTGAATGCTGCGCCTGATTCGCATTGCTGATATGCATCCAGATGCCCGCGCAAACCAGAACCAGGAAGATGAAGAAGATGTTCATCACCAGGTTGCGGACGAAGTTGAGCAGTCTCCACGTCCATTTAAAGAAACCGGCAATGATTCGCCAAAGGGTTCGCATGTATTCTCCCTAACCAGAAAATGACTGTTTCCGTCGCTACTGGACGGTAATGTTGGGTTATCGTAATGACCCAACCGCCACTTGTCAGCAGGAATCGCCTGCCAGGCTGTAACAAAATCTGCCGTCGTGTTAATTTTGTGAGTAAATTTCAAGAAAGGAGTTAACCAATGGACGCACTCGAACTGCTTGTTAACCGCCGTAGCGCTTCCCGTCTGGCCGAACCTGCCCCGGCAGGCGAGCAGCTGGAGAACATTCTGCGTGCCGGCATGCGTGCCCCCGATCACGGCACGCTGCAGCCGTGGCACTTCTTTGTTATTGAAGGCGAAGGCCGCGATCGTTTCAGCCAGCTGCTGGAGCAGGGCGCGGTTGCCGCCGGGCAGGATGAGAAAGGTATCGACAAGGCGCGCAATGCCCCGTTCCGCGCCCCGATGATTATCGCCGTCGTGGCGAAATGCCAGGCTGACCATAAGGTGCCGGTCTGGGAACAGGAAATGTCCGCAGGCTGTGCGGTCATGGCGATGCAAATGGCCGCCGTCGCGCAGGGCTTTAACGGTATCTGGCGTACCGGTGCGCTGACCGAAAGCCCGGCGGTCCGTGACGGTTTTGGCTGCGGCGAGCATGACAAAATTGTCGGTTTCCTCTATCTCGGCACCCCGCAGCTTAAAGCCTCGAGCACCATCAGCGTGCCGGACACCACGCCTTTCGTCAGCCGTTTCTGATCACGCACGCTAAACTGTCTGGATTCTGAGCATCTGCCGCAGAATTCAGACAGTCATACTTACCTCTTTATGGAATGAGCGCTACCATAGCGCGATTGAGATGACAGGAGACGTCCATGAGCGAGCAAACCATTCGTTTAACGCAGTACAGCCACGGAGCCGGTTGCGGTTGTAAAATTTCCCCGAAAGTGCTGGAGACCATCCTGCACAGTGAACAGGCGAAGTTTGTCGACCCGAACCTGCTTGTCGGCAACGAAACGCGTGACGATGCTGCAGTTTATGACTTAGGTAACGGCACCAGCATTATCAGCACCACCGACTTCTTTATGCCGATTGTCGACAACCCGTTCGACTTCGGTCGCATTGCGGCCACCAACGCCATCAGCGATATCTTCGCGATGGGCGGTAAGCCGATCATGGCGATTGCCATTCTGGGCTGGCCGATCAACACCATCCCGCCGGAAGTGGCCCGTGAAGTGATTGATGGCGGTCGTTTTGCCTGCCAGCAGGCGGGGATTGCGCTGGCCGGTGGTCACTCTATTGATGCGCCCGAACCGATCTTCGGCCTGGCCGTTACCGGCGTGGTGCCGACCGAACGCGTGAAGCGCAACAGCACCGCCCAGGCGGGCTGCAAACTCTTCCTTACCAAGCCGCTGGGCATTGGCGTGCTGACTACCGCCGAGAAAAAATCCCTGCTGAAACCGGAGCACAAAGGTCTGGCAACGGAAGTCATGTGCCAGTTGAACCTCGCCGGTGCGGCGTTTGCCAATATCGACGGCGTGAAGGCGATGACCGACGTCACCGGTTTTGGCCTGCTGGGACACCTCTCTGAAGTGTGTCAGGGCGCGGGCGTGCAGGCGCAGGTCTGGTATCAGGACGTGCCGAAGCTGCCGGGCGTGGAGGAGTATATTGCTCAGGGCGCGGTCCCGGGCGGTACCCAGCGCAACTTCGCCAGCTACGGTCACCTGATGGGCGAAATGCCTGAGGAGTGGCGCAACCTGCTGTGCGATCCGCAAACTTCCGGCGGCCTGCTGCTGGCGGTCACGCCGGAATCCGAAGCCGAGGTTCAGGCCACTGCCGCCGAGTTCGGCATCACCCTGACGGCGATCGGCGAGCTGGTGACCGCGCGCGGTGGCCGACCGATGATTGAGATCCGTTAATTCGATGCGGTTGTTTATTGCCGAAAAGCCGAGCCTGGCCCGCGCCATTGCCGACGTGCTGCCTAAGCCGCATCGCAAAGGTGACGGCTTTATCGAATGCGGTAACGGGCAGGTGGTCACCTGGTGTATTGGTCACCTGCTTGAGCAGGCGCAGCCGGACGTCTACGACAGCCGCTACGCCCGCTGGAATTTAAACGATCTGCCCATCGTGCCGGAAAAATGGCGCCTGCAGCCCCGACCTTCGGTCACCAAACAGCTCAACGTGATCAAGCGCTTCCTGCATGAAGCCGCTGAAATCGTTCACGCGGGTGACCCGGACAGGGAAGGACAGCTGCTGGTGGATGAGGTGCTGGACTACCTGGAGCTGGCGCCGGAAAAGCGCCAGCAGGTGCAACGCTGCCTGATCAACGACCTCAACCCGCAGGCCGTCGAGCGGGCGATTTCGCGCCTGCGCGCCAACAGCGAGTTTATTCCGCTGTGCGTTTCCGCGCTGGCGCGTGCGCGTGCCGACTGGCTGTACGGCATCAACATGACCCGCGCCTACACCATTCTTGGGCGCAACGCGGGCTATCAGGGAGTGCTTTCCGTGGGGCGCGTGCAGACGCCTGTGCTGGGGCTGGTGGTGCGTCGTGATGAAGAGATTGAGAACTTCGTCGCCAAAGATTTTTTCGAAGTGAAAGCGCATATCGTCACGCCTAAAGACGAGCGCTTTACCGCCGTCTGGCAGCCGAGCGATGCCTGCGAATCGTACCAGGATGAAGAGGGGCGCTTGCTGCACCGTCCGCTGGCGGATCATGTGGTTAACCGCATTACCGGCCAGCCGGCTATTGTTACCAGCTATAACGATAAACGGGAATCAGAACCCGCGCCGCTGCCGTTTTCGCTTTCTGCACTTCAGATTGAGGCGGCAAAAAAGTTTGGCCTGAGCGCGCAGAACGTTCTGGATATCTGCCAGAAGCTCTACGAAACCCATAAGCTCATCACCTATCCGCGTTCGGACAGCCGCTATCTGCCGGAAGAGCACTTTGCCGGACGCCACTCGGTGATGAACGCCATCGGCGTGCACGCGCCGGATCTGCTCCCGCAACCGGCGGTAAACCCGGACACCCATAACCGCTGCTGGGATGATAAAAAGGTGGATGCCCACCACGCGATTATCCCGACGGCCCGCGCCAGCAGCGTCAACCTTACCGACAACGAAGCGAAGGTCTATAACCTGATCGCCCGTCAGTACCTGATGCAGTTCTGCCCGGACGCGGTATTCCGTAAGTGCGTGATTGAGCTTGAGATTGCCAAAGGTAAGTTTATCGCCAAAGCGCGTTTCCTCGCAGAAGCGGGCTGGCGCACGCTGCTCGGTAACAAAGAGCGCGACGAAGAGAACGACGGCACGCCGCTGCCGGTGGTCGCTAAAGATGACGAACTGCTGTGCGAGAAGGGCGAAGTGGTTGAACGTCAGACCCAGCCTCCGCGCCATTTCACCGATGCGACGCTGCTGTCGGCGATGACCGGGATCGCCCGGTTTGTACAGGATAAAGATCTGAAGAAGATCCTGCGCGCCACCGACGGTCTGGGGACGGAAGCAACCCGCGCGGGGATCATCGAGCTGCTCTTTAAGCGCGGCTTCCTGGAGAAAAAGGGACGCTACATCCACTCAACGGAACCGGGCCGGGCGCTAATCCACTCTCTGCCGGAGCTGGCCGCCAGGCCGGACATGACCGCACACTGGGAATCGGTGCTGACGCAGATCAGCGAGAAGCAGTGCCGCTACCAGGACTTTATGCAGCCGCTGGTCGGGACGCTTTACCAGCTGATCGATCAGGCGCGCAGCACGCCGGTGAAAACGTTCAGAGGGATGGTTGCCCCCGGTAGCGGCGCGAAGAAACCGTTCAAGAAGAAAAAGAGCGCGGCCTGATACGCCCGGTTTTCTCCCTCTCCCTGTGGGAGAGGGCCGGGGTGAGGGCATCCGGCCGCACGCGATAAACCTTAAATCACGCCTTGACCAATCATCGCATCCGCCACCTTCACGAACCCGGCGATATTCGCCCCGCGCACGTAGTTGGTTTGCGACGCCTCGCCGCCGTACTCCACGCAGGCATGGTGAATATCGAGCATGATGTGGTGCAGGCGCGCATCCACTTTCTCCGCCTTCCAGCCGAGACGCGCGGCGTTTTGCGCCATCTCGAGGCCGGAGGTCGCCACGCCGCCCGCGTTAGCGGCCTTGCCCGGCGCAAACAGCACGCCCGCTTCCAGGAACAGGTTCGTCGCGTCGATGGTGGTCGGCATATTCGCCCCTTCGGCCACCGCTTTTACGCCGTTGCTAATCAGGGTACGCGCGGCGTCCGCATCCAGCTCGTTCTGCGTTGCGCACGGCAGGGCGATATCCACCGGCACGCCCCACGGCTGTTTCCCTTCCAGGTAGGTCAGGCCAAACTCCCGGGCATAATCCGCCACGCGGCCGTCGCGGCTGGCTTTGATCTCACACAGGCGCGCCAGCTTCTCTGCCGTGAAGCCCGCTTCATCCACCACCGTGCCGCTGGAGTCAGAGGCGGTCACCACGCGAGCGCCAAACTGCATCGCTTTCTCAATCGCATACTGCGCCACGTTACCGGAGCCGGACACCGCGACGCGCATGCCTTCAAAGCCTAAACCGTGACGCTTGAGCATCGCCTCGGTGAAGTAAACCAGGCCGTATCCTGTCGCTTCCGGGCGGATCAGACTCCCGCCAAACGATAGCCCCTTGCCGGTAAAGACGCAGGCGCTGTTGTTGGAGAGCTTTTTCATCATCCCGGCCATAAAGCCCACTTCACGTCCGCCCACGCCGATATCACCTGCAGGCACGTCGGTATCCGGGCCGAGGTGGCGGTAGAGTTCGGTCATCAGCGCCTGGCAGAAGCGCATGACTTCGCCTTCGCTTTTGCCTTTCGGGTCGAAATCGCTGCCGCCTTTCCCGCCGCCCATCGGTAGCGTGGTGAGGGCGTTTTTAAAGGTCTGCTCGAAGCCGAGGAATTTCAGAATCGACAGGTTCACGGACGGATGAAAACGCATGCCGCCCTTAAACGGGCCAATCGCCGAGTTAAACTGTACGCGCCACGCGCGGTTAACCTGTACCTGATTGCGATCGTCAACCCACGTCACGCGGAACTGGATCACGCGCTCTGGCTCGACAAGGCGTTCAAGCAGCGACATCTGGCGATAACGCGGGTTTTGTTCAAGGAAGGGCCACAGGGTGGTCATAACTTCACGCACGGCCTGCGCGAACTCGCTTTGGTGCGGGTCGCGCTGCTGAACATGGGCAAGGAAACTTTCCAGAGAGCGTGTCTGATCCATAGATATAAGAACCTCTTATCGTATTTTATGTGTATTACTTATGCGATTTGTGTTGTTTTTTTGACTATACCACCCGTACCGCTTTGTGAGGCAAGCAGAAATTTATGACGAAAGGGAAATTAATGAGAGGGCGGGCGTCATAACGAAAAGCGATGAAGAGATAAATTAAAGGTTCCGCTCTGGTTTACCGTTATAGTCATTATCAAGGAACTACTGGAAGATGTGTCTATGAAACGTTATCTACTCACCGCGTTATGTCTGATCTTTACCGCAGGCGTGCAGGCCAACCCCATTCTCCCGGACGTGGAAGTGAATGTGCCGCCGGAAGTGTTTAGCTCCAGCGGCCAGAATCAAACGGTGCAGCCCTGTAACCAGTGCTGTATCTATCAGAATCAGAACTACTCGGAAGGGGCCGTTGTGAAAGCGGACGGCATTCTGCTGCAGTGCCAGCGCGACGAGCGCGCCATCAGCACGAACCCGCTGGTCTGGCGTCGCGTAAAACAATAAACGCTTCCAGCAGCGGAATATCCGCGGGGGCTAAGGCGTAGCCAAACGCCTCTTCCGGCGTACACCACGCGAGCGCGCTGTGGTAGTGCGCCGTAAGCTCGCCGCGAAAAGCAGGGACGTGCCAGGCATGCAGGTTGATCAACCGCTGCGACACTTCCCGCTGGTGGCTTGCCACGTATTGCCCCGGCAGGGCGTCAATGCCCAACTCTTCACGCAGCTCGCGGATAAGCGCTTCTGGCTGGGTTTCTCCGGCCTCGACTTTACCGCCTGCAAATTCCCACATTCCCGGCTGGTCGGCATGGGCAGGGCGCTGCGCCAGTAAAATATTGCCGTCTTTTTCGATAATGGCGGCAACGACATCGAGTGTTTTCAGCATGGTCGTCAATAATTGATAGCGAAAAAAGACATATTATCGTGCCCTTTCTCAGAGTCCAGTAAACAGGAGAATCAGGTGAAAGAGTCCACCGCCTGGGTTGCCCCCCTCGAATCCCTTCCCGCCAGCCTAAAACCGATAGCCGCCATGCAAAAAAAGCATTTTGGCGCGGTGCTGAATCCCACCCGCTGGTGGGGGCGAATGCCGCGTCTGTTCTGGCTGGTGGCGCTGTTTGTCGGCTTTCTGGAGCGTCGTCACGCGCGCCTGACGCCCGCGCTGCGCTCGCTGCTCATGACGCGGGTATCCCAGCTCTGTCACTGCGCTTTCTGTATTGATGCCAACAGCCTGCGGCTGGCCGAGCGCTGCGGCGCGCTGGATAAGGTTCAGGCCGTGAGCGACTGGCAGGATTCCGTCTTGTTCACCGAGCAGGAGCGCGCGGCGCTGGCCTACGCCGAGGCGATGACCGCCACGCCGCCCCGGGCGGATGAGGCAGTCAGAATAGCGCTGAAACGCCACTTCACGGATGATGCCATTACCGAGATGACGGCGCTGATTGCGTTTCAGAATCTCTCCGCCCGCTTTAATGCCGCGCTGGATATTCCGGCGCAGGGGCTGTGCGCCACGTTTAACGAGACTCCCCATGCTTGACCGTCACCTGCACCCGCGGGTAAAGCCCGCTCTGAATCGTCTGGTTTCCGTGATGGATAAGCCGGGCATCACGCCCGACGGATTGACCCTGACCGGGTTTGCCATCGGCGTGCTGGCGCTGCCGTTTCTGGCCCTCGGCTGGTATCCGGCTGCGCTGGCTGCCATCGTGCTTAACCGCCTGCTGGATGGTCTGGACGGCGCGCTGGCGCGCCGGAGAGGGCTGACCGATGCGGGGGGATTTCTCGACATCGCGCTCGATTTTCTGTTCTACGCCCTGGTGCCGTTTGGCTTTGCGCTCGCGGCTCCCGCAGAAAATGCGCTGGCGGCCGCCTGGCTGCTGTTTGCGTTTATCGGTACCGGCAGCAGCTTTCTGGCGTTTGCGGCGCTGGCCGCGAAGCACGATATCGACAACCCCGGCTATGCGCACAAGTCGTTTTATTACATCGGTGGGTTAACGGAAGGGACGGAGACCATCGCGCTGTTCGTGCTGTGCTGCCTGTTTCCGGCGCACTTTACGCTATTCGCGTGGGTATTCGGCGCGCTGTGCTGGCTGACCACCACAACGCGCGTCTGGAGCGGCTATGTGACGCTGAAGTCACTCAACCCTTAGAGAGCGCTTTCTGGCCCGCGCTCTCCGGTGGTGACCGGGTTCTGCGGGTGACTGCTCCATTCGTACCAGCCGCCGTCATAGACGGCGACATTCTTCCAGCCCATCGCCCGGGCGTACATAAAGGTTTCTGACGCCCGCCACCCGGTGCCGCAGTAAAACGCGACGTGCTGCTCCGGCAGAATATTCCAGCGCTTCCACTGGGCGGCGATATCGTCCGCGCTGCGCATGGTGCCATCCGGGTTATGGAAGTCTTCCATATGGGTCGCGTCGCTGCCCGCATGACCCCAGCGGGCACCGGCTATTTCACCTTTTGGCTTGATGTAGCTGTAGCCGCTGGTTTCGCCGATGAACTCCGGCCACGAACGAATGCTGACCAGGGAGGCATCCTGACGGTGCAGCATCCCGCGCGCCTGTTCCATATCAACCATCAGCTGCGGCTGGCCGGGGATCGGCGCGCCGAAATCGGGTGCTGGCGTCACTTTGCCGGGCGTGCCGCGTTCAACCGGGAGGCCTGCATCCGACCACGCCTTCCAGCCACCGTCGAGAATGCGCACATCCTTCACGCCCGCATACAGGATTATCTGCGCCACGCGCGCGGCGGCGTAAACGTCACGGCCATACAAAATAACGGTGGTGTCGTGACGGATCCCGTGCTTCGCCAGCATCGCTTTCAGCTTGTCGTCGGAGACTTTATTCCACAGCGGCTCGCTTTCCACCTCGTTGGTGTCGATGTAGCCCGCGCCGGGAATGTGGTTCAGCAGGTAAAACTTCGGTGCGCCCCAGGCGGCTTCAATCACTTTCCAGTCACCAGCAGGCGCGGCGGTCACGGGTTTACCCTGCTGGAGGCGGTGGATCCACTGCGGGTAAACCAGCTGTTCAAAGTGGGGCAGGCGCTGAAGGCGGTCGGGCGTCTGCAGCGCGTCGCTGAGCAGCGAGACCTGGCGGTATCCGGCTTTCTCCAGGCGGGACTTCACCGCCAGGTTATCGTTCTCGTCGCCGTACAGGGCGATGGCGGTTGCAGGCGTAAGCTGATGCTGTTTTGCCCAGCTCGCAATCTGCTCGTCGCTCATTGCGCCCAGCCAGGCGGCAGCAAGGTTGAGTGCGGCGGGTTCATGCCCGGAGGGGCCGCTGAGGGTCTGCGGCCAGCCGTTGTAAAACGTGCTGGGACGGGTATCGACAGGCGTGCCGTGCTGCGCCTGAAGCTGAGACAGCGTCATCACGTTGGGCATATCAGCCGCCAGAGAGGAAAAGGAAGCGAGGCCGCAAAGCAGGGCCAGCGCGGTCAGTTGAGAAACACGTTTCATCGAATAACCTGACGTCAGTAAAAGAGGGGGGCATTGTCGTCTCTCCCGAAACGGAAAACATTGCGTTAGCACATTATTGCCAGCGAGAAATCTCAATCAACTTGCCGCCGGGCGGAATATCGTCCTCATCGTGCGTGACCAGCACCACCGGGATATTGCGCGCGCGGACGGCGTCAAATACCCATGTCCGAAACGTTCTGCGCAGCGTTTTATCGAGGCGGCTGAACGGTTCGTCCAGCAGCAGCGCCTGCGGCTCTGCGAGCAGGGCGCGCAGCAGGCTGACCCGGGCACGCTCCCCGCCGGAGAGGGTGGCCGGATCGCTGGCGTAATGACCGCTCAGCCCGGCTGAATCCAGCGCCTGCTCGACCGCTTCCCGACGCGCTCTCCCGACGATCCGCTCAGGCAAGGCCAGCAGCAAATTTTGCCCGACGCTGAACGGTTCAAACAGCAGCGCATCCTGAAAAAGTATGCCCAGCCCGCGGGATTCAACGGGGAGGCTATCGCAGCGACGCGCGTCGAGCCACAGTTCGCCCCGCGCCTGGAAATCGTCTGACAGCGCGCCGACCATCCACGCAAAAAGGGTCGATTTGCCGCTGCCGGACGGCCCCATCAGGGTAACGATCTCCCCGCGGGGAACGAAAAAATTGACCTCGCGGAAAAGCGGTTCGATGGTGAGATGGTTTACCTTCAGCATTATCGTAATCCTTGACGGTAGCGGCCCGCGAGCCGGGATATCAGGGCGGCAAGACCGAACACCGTGCCCGTCACCAGCAGTAATCCCAGCGCCCGGTTAGCGAGAATTGGGATGCTGCCCCCGCTGCTGAGCGCGACGGTTTCGGTGGTCAGCGTGGCGAAACGCCCAGCGCCAAGCCAGAGCGTCGGCATGTATTGCGCCATGCTGACGGAAAAGCCGGTGGCAAAGGCCAGCAGCGCAGGGCGCACAAGCAGGGGACATTTCAGCAGTAAGAATATTTTCGCCCGTCGCCAGCCGAGCGATCTGGCGGTAAGGATAAGCCGGGGATCGATCCGCCGCCAGGCGGGCTGCAGAACCAGCAGCATCCACGGCAACACCCACAGCAGATGGCTCCAGAGCACGGCGGCATAGTGCCCGTCGAGCCCCAGACGCAATGCAATAAAATATTGCCCGGTGACGAGCGGCAGCGCCGGAAGGGCGAGCGGTGACCACACCCACGCTGCGCCGCGCTGCGGTCCCCATTCCAGCCAGAGAAAAATGACGATGAGGGCGATCAGGCTCGACAGCAGGCCGAAGGAAAGGCTGGTCCCCACGAGACCCACGTCGCCCCCTCGCGCCAGCATCAGCAGTACCGCGGCGCACAGGATGCCGCACGCGGGCAGTAACCCGCTGAATGCCCGCTCAGGCAGGACGAGTGGAGAACGGGGGCGCGTCCCCGCGAGGTTCGGGATCGTGCGACGCCATGCTTTCCAGAGGCCGTACCCGAGGGCGGCAAGCGCGGCCAGCAGTAGTAGGAGAAGCAGGCACAGCAGCGTTCCTTTTGCCTGCTGCTGCACGTCGCCCTGGCTTAACCACTGAAAGGCCAGCACGGCCAGGGTGGGCGGGTTGCCGGGCCCGAGAACGATCGCCACGTCCACGACCGAGAGCGACCATGCCAGCACCGCCAGCATCACCGCGCCGAGGACAGGGGCGATCGCCGGGAGGATTAGCCAGCTGAGCGTCTGATAACGCCCGTAGCCAAAGGTTTGCAGGACGATCTTCTGCTGCGCGAGCCGTTGTTCCGGCAGTACGGCGTAAATGGCCCACAGCACGAACGCGCTCTCTTTGACCGCGAGCGTCAGGCCCAGCCCGACGCCGTAGCGGTCAAACGGAGCCGTACAGACGGTACAGAGCTGATAAAACAGACCGCCCTCGGCAAACAGCAGCAACGCGCTGGTGGCGAAAGCCACATGGGGGATCGCCAGTAGCCAGGACAGTCGGGTCGTGAGGCGCCGCCAGCGTTGACCGGGCCACAAAAGGCAGACGAAGAAAAGGGCAATCAGCAACGCCCCCAGCGTGGCGATGAGCGTTGAGACCAGCGTGGCGACGGTCGCCTGAGGCAGCTGCGGATCGTTCAGCAGCCGCTGCCAGTTTGTCGCAGAAAGCGCCGGTGCGAACAGCATCACGCCAGCGGGCAGGATCGGCAGATAAATCACCGCCATCGCCAGCCAGACAAGCCCGCTCAGCGGGTGCCGTAACGACGCAACCATTCCTGCTCCAGCGCGTTCACCCAGGCGGACTGCGGCTCTGCAAGCACCTGCGGCAGCCTCTGAGGCGTATGGTCCAGCAGCTGTTTCGCGTCACCTTCGGGCAGCGTTTTCGCATCCAGTACGCTCGGATCTCCCCAGATGGCCGGGTCGGCCTTGCGGATTTGCGCCTGCGGCGTCAGCAGGAAATTGGCGACCACTTTTGCACCCGCGCTCGCGCCGGCATTGGCCGGGATAGCCACAAAATGGACGTTGCCGAGCATCCCGCTATGGAAACCAAAGCTGTAGCTGTCGGCAGGCAGTTCGCCGCTCGCCACTTTCTGCTGCGCATGCGCCGGGTTAAAGGTCAGCGACAGGTTCAGACTGCCGCTGGCAAGCAGGGCATCCATCCGCGCAGGCGAGGGAGGGAAATCTTTTCCTTCGCGCCACAGCAGCGGATGCAGCTTATCGAGGTAGGTCCACAGCGGCGCCGTAACCTGATCAAACGTTGCATCGGGCGCTTTTTGTAAAGCCTCAGGGCGATCGGTGAGCGTCAGAAGCAGCTGCTCAAGAAATGCCGTGCCGGTAAAATCGGGCGGGCGGGGATAGCTGACCTTGCCCGGGTGCTGCTGCGCGTAAGCCAACAGCGCCTGAGGATCCTCCGGCGGCGTCGGCATGCTGGCTTTGCGGGCGATAAAGGTCAGCTGCGCGCCGCCCCATGGGGATTCCGCCCCGTCGGTGGGAATAGCAAAATCTTCCGTGACGGGTTTACGGGTATCGACATAGCACCAGTTTGGCAACGTCTGCGCCCATCCGGTTTTCAGCAGGTTCGCCTCTTTTAACGTGCGGAAGTTTTCGCCGTTGACCCACAGCAGGTCAACCGAGCCGTTGGCCTTACGCCCCGCGGCGGCTTCCGTCTGGATCCGTTTTACCGCATCGGCGGCATCCGCCAGCGGGACGATTTTTAGGGTAATGGCGTAGTGCGTTTGCATCTCACCGCTGACCCACTCAAGGTAGCGGTTGACCGCCGGATCGCCGCCCCAGGCGTTAAACCAGACGGTCTGGCCTTTGGCCTGCTGTTGGATAGCGTGCCAGCTTTCGGCGGCACACAGGGGGGCTGCCAGCAGCAGACCGGTCAGTAACGCGCAAAAACGCACACGGCGCATAATGCCTCACTTTTTAACAGACGGGAGATAACGGGAAAACAGCCGGCGCGTGGCCAGCGGCAATAACCCCAGTAGTGTAAAGGCGATTAGCATGCCCGGCGACAAAATATCGCGCAGCGACGCCACTTTCCCCAGCTCGCGCCCGGCATTCAGAAAGACAATCGTCGCGGGCAGCATGGCGACCTGGCTGACCCACCAGTAGCGATATACGCCAATGCGGGTCAGCCCCATCAGCAAATTCACCAGGAAAAACGGGAACAGCGGCATTAGGCGCAGGGCAAAAAGATAGCCCGCGCCGTCATGCGCCATGCCGGCGTTCACCGTTTTCATCTGCTGAGCAAACCGACGCTGGACCCATTCGCGCAGCAGATATCGGCTGGCTAGCATCGCAAGCGTCGCCCCGAGCGTGGAGGCAAACGAGACCAGCACGGTGCCTGCCCACACGGGAAATAACGCCCCGCCCAGCAGGGTGAGGATCGCCGCGCCGGGGATCGACAGGGCGGAGACCGCCACATAGAGCGCAAAAAAGATCAGCGCGCATCGCAGCGGCGCGTGGTCAACATGGGAGAGGAGTGCCTGCTGGTGGGTTTTAATCCCTTCCAGGGAGAGTGTGCCTGGGGGAAGCATGACAAACGTCAGAATAAATGCGCCCAGAAGGGCGCACAGGAAAGCGAGTTTTCGAATGTTCACGCGTCATTACAGCTTGAATTTAGCCCACACCGGCGCGTGGTCAGACGGTTTTTCCATGCTGCGGATCTCATAGTCGATCCCGGTTTCGATGCAGCGCTCCGCCAGCGGCGAACTGGCGAGCAGCAGGTCGATACGCAGGCCGCGGTTGTCGTCAAAGCCTTTTGAGCGGTAGTCAAACCACGAGAAGCGATCCTGCGTGTCCGGGTTGGCGGTACGGAAGGTATCCACCAGCCCCCAGTCCAGCAGGCGCTGCATCCACTCGCGCTCTTCCGGCAGGAAGGAGCATTTGCCGGTACGCAGCCAGCGTTTGCGGCTGTCTTCACCGATGCCAATATCCAGATCGGTCGGGCTGATATTCACATCACCCATGATCAGCACCGGATTGTCTTTGTTGAGTTCGGTTGTCAGGTAGTTCTGCAGATCCTGATAAAACTTGGCTTTGGCCGGGAATTTGGTCGGATGGTCGCGGCTTTCGCCCTGGGGAAAGTAACCATTAATCACGGTGATGTTACCCAGCGGGGAAGGCAGCTCCGCCATGATGATGCGGCGCTGTGCTTCTTCGTCATCGCCGGGAAACCCGCGGCGAACGGAAACTGGCGTCTCTTTGGTCAACAGCGCAACGCCGTAATGGCCTTTCTGCCCATGATAGAAGACGTTGTAGCCGAGTTTCGCCACCTCTTCGAGGGGGAACATATCGTCGTGAACCTTGGTCTCCTGCAGGCCGATCACATCTGGCTGATGTTGTTCAACGATAGCTTCAAGCTGATGGGGGCGGGCGCGCAGGCCGTTGATATTAAAAGAGACAAATTTCATAGTCGCTGCCAGTGCAAGGTGAATAGTGCATGGATGGTAGCAGAATTTGCGTCAACTGTTACCGGGTTCGACCAATAACTGCGACAGATAATGTCGGTGGTGCAATATTTGCACCATTCTGACGCGCCTCGCCCTCAAACAGGGCGTAAATGACCGATAAATTTCGCGAGCGATCACAATTCCAGAATTATATTTGGCCTGTGCATACTCTTTCTGATTTTCATGCGGCAAAGCGCCGCTTGTCGTAAAAATATTCACTTTTTATGCAGTAATAGTGAATAACTCCATGTCGTAACTTGTTGATATTCTGTTACCCCAACCCGTTTATGCATTTTTATCGCTGGCTGGCACGAAGGCTGCAATCTACATTCACAGTGCAAACACCCAATTATTTAACATTCAAATAACTTTTTATTTACCGGATGAGGTCGCTATGTCTCTGTCAATTACGCGTGAAAATTTCGATGAATGGATGATGCCGGTTTACGCTCCGGCGGCTTTTATTCCGGTTCGTGGGGAAGGCTCGCGCCTGTGGGATCAGCAGGGTAAAGAGTATATCGACTTTGCAGGTGGGATTGCGGTCAACGCGCTGGGTCATGCGCACCCTGCGCTGCGTCAGGCGCTGAATGACCAGGCGGCGAAGTTCTGGCATACCGGCAACGGCTTTACCAACGAGCCCGCGCTGTGCCTGGCCAAAAAACTGATCGACGCGACGTTTGCCGAAAAAGTCTTTTTCTGTAACTCGGGGGCGGAAGCCAACGAAGCGGCGCTGAAGCTGGCGCGCAAATATGCGCACGATAAATTTGGTACCCACAAGAGCGGCATCGTGGCGTTTAAAAATGCCTTCCACGGGCGCACGCTCTTTACCGTCAGCGCGGGCGGCCAGCCTTCCTACTCGCAGGATTTCGCCCCGCTGCCGCCGGATATCCGTCACGGCATTTATAACGATCTGCAGTCCGCCAGCGAGCTGATTAACGACACCACCTGCGCGGTGATCGTCGAGCCGATGCAGGGCGAGGGCGGCGTGCTTCCGGCGCAAAAAGCCTTCCTGCAGGGGCTGCGCGAGCTGTGCGATCGCCACAACGCGGTCCTGATTTTCGACGAAGTGCAGACCGGCGTGGGCCGCACCGGCGAGCTGTATGCCTATATGCACTACGGCGTGACGCCGGACGTGCTGTCGACCGCCAAAGCGCTGGGCGGCGGCTTCCCGATTGGGGCGACGCTGACCACCGATAAATTCGCCAGCGTGATGACCGTGGGTACCCATGGCACCACCTACGGCGGCAACCCGCTGGCCACAGCCGTCGCCGGCCAGGTTCTCGACATCATCAACACGCCTGAGGTGCTGAAAGGCGTTAAGCAGCGTCATGACTGGTTTGTCGAGCGCCTGAATGCCATCAACGGCAAAACGGGGCTGTTTAAAGAAATTCGCGGTCTGGGGCTGTTAATCGGCTGCGAACTCACCGCTGAGTTTGCCGGGAAAGCTAAACTTATTTCACAGGAAGCGGCAAAAGTGGGCGTGATGGTGCTGATTGCCGGTGCCAACGTGGTGCGTTTTGCGCCCGCGCTGATCGTCAGCGAGGAAGAGGTGCAAACCGGTCTGGACCGTTTTGCGCTGGCGTGTGAAAAAGTGAAATCCGGGGTGTCATCATGATGGTCATCCGTCCCGTTGAGCGCGGCGATCTCGCCGGGCTCATGCAGCTTGCCGGTAAGACGGGGGGCGGGCTGACCTCGCTTCCCGCCGATGAAAAAACGCTGTCGGCGCGCATTGAGCGCGCCCTGCAAACCTGGCAGGGGACGTTGCCAAAAAGCGAACAGGGGTATGTGTTCGTGCTGGAAGACACCGACACGGGGACCGTGGCCGGGATCTGCGCCATTGAAGTGGCCGTCGGGCTTAACGACCCGTGGTACAACTACCGCGTCGGCACCATGGTTCACGCCTCGAAAGAGCTGAACGTCTATAACGCGCTGCCCACGCTGTTTCTCTGCAATGACCACACGGGCGCCAGCGAGCTGTGCACGCTGTTCCTCGACCCGGCGTGGCGCAAAGAGGGCAATGGCTATCTGCTCTCCAAATCGCGCTTTATGTTTATGGCCGCCTTCCGCGATCGCTTTAACGAAAAAGTGGTCGCTGAGATGCGCGGCGTGATCGACGACACCGGCTACTCGCCGTTCTGGGAGAGCCTGGGCGAGCGCTTCTTCTCGATGGAGTTCAGCAGGGCGGACTATCTCTGCGGCACCGGCCAGAAAGCCTTTATTGCCGAGCTGATGCCGAAGCATCCTATCTATACCCATTTCCTCAGCCCGGAAGCGCAGGCGGTGATTGGCGAAGTCCATCCGCAGACCGCGCCCGCCCGCGCGGTGCTGGAGAAAGAGGGGTTCCGCTACCGGAACTATGTCGACATCTTTGACGGCGGCCCAACGCTTGAGTGCGATATCGACCGCGTGCGCGCGATCCGTAAAAGCCGTCTGGTTGAGGTCTCTGAAGGTCAGCCCGCGCCGGGTGACTGGCCCGCCTGTCTGGTGTCGAACGAAAATTACGCCAATTTCCGCGCCATGCTGGTGCGTACCAACCCGAAATGTGAACGTCTGGTGCTGACGGCTGCAGAACTGGATGCCCTGAAATGTAACGCCGGCGATACGATTCGCCTGGTGCGTCTCTGCCCTGAGGAGAAAACAGCATGACATTATGGATTAACGGTGACTGGGTCACGGGCGAAGGCGAAGAGCGCGTAAAGACCAATCCGGTCGGAAAAGAGGTGCTCTGGAAGGGGCATGACGCCAGCGCCGGGCAGGTAGAACAAGCCTGCCGCGCCGCGCGCCGCGCGTTTCCGGCGTGGGCAAAACAGCCTTTCGCCGTGCGTCAGGAAATTGTTGAAAAGTTTGCCGGGCTGCTGGAGGCAAACAAGGCCGAACTGACGCGCATCATCGCGTCTGAAACCAGTAAACCGCGCTGGGAAGCGACAACCGAAGTGACGGCGATGATCAACAAAATCGCCATTTCGGTCAAGGCGTACCACACCCGTACCGGCGAACAGCACACCGACATGCCGGACGGCGCGGCCACGCTGCGCCATCGTCCGCACGGCGTGCTGGCGGTATTTGGCCCGTATAACTTCCCGGGACACCTGCCGAATGGCCACATTGTGCCTGCGCTGCTGGCGGGCAATACCGTTATTTTCAAACCGAGCGAGCTCACGCCACTCACCGGCGAGGCGGTGGTTAAGCTGTGGGAACAGGCCGGCCTGCCGCCGGGCGTGCTGAACCTGGTGCAGGGCGGGCGGGAAACCGGTCAGGCGCTGAGCGCGCTGAGCGATATCGACGGCCTGCTGTTTACCGGCAGCGCCGGTACGGGCTATCAGCTGCACCGCCAGCTGGCAGGGCAGCCGGAGAAAATTCTGGCGCTGGAGATGGGCGGCAACAACCCGCTGATTGTGGAAGACCCTGACGATATCGACGCCGCGGTGCACCTGGCGATTCAGTCCGCCTTTATTACCGCCGGACAGCGCTGCACCTGTTCCCGCCGTCTGCTGGTGAAGCGGGGCGCGCAGGGGGATGCCTTCCTGAAGCGTCTGGTTGAAGTGAGCGCGCGTCTGGTGCCTGCCGCGTGGGATGCTGACCCGCAGCCGTTCATCGGCGGGCTGATTTCCGAACAGGCTGCGCTGAACGTGCTGAAGGCCTGGCAGGACCACGTCGCGCGCGGCGCGAAAACCCTGCTGGAGCCGAAGCAGGTTCAGCCGGGTACCTCGCTGCTGACGCCGGGCATCGTGGAAATGAGCGGCGCGAGCAACGTGCCGGATGAAGAGGTCTTTGGCCCGCTGCTGTGCGTCTGGCGTTACGACGATTTCGATGCGGCCATTGCGATGGCGAATAACACCCGCTACGGCCTGTCGAGCGGTCTGATTTCACCGCATCGCGAGAAGTTTGACCAACTGCTGCTGGAAGCGCGCGCCGGGATTGTGAACTGGAATAAACCGCTGACCGGGGCCGCGAGCACAGCGCCGTTCGGCGGCGTAGGCGCGTCGGGCAACCATCGCGCCAGCGCGTGGTATGCCGCCGATTACTGCGCGTGGCCGATGGCAAGCCTGGAAACTCCGGCGCTGACGCTGCCGGAGACGCTTAATCCGGGGCTGGATTTTACCGGAGGGGATCGTCATGAAAGCGCGTGAGGTTAACTTTGACGGGCTGGTGGGGCTGACGCACCACTATGCCGGTCTCTCTTTTGGTAATGAAGCCTCGACGAAGCACCGTTTTCAGGTCTCCAACCCGAAGCTGGCGGCGAAGCAGGGGCTGCTGAAGATGAAAGCGCTGGCGGATGCCGGTTTCCCGCAGGCGGTGATCCCGCCGCAGGAACGCCCGAACGTGGCGGTATTACGTCAGCTCGGTTTCACCGGCAGCGATGAGCAGGTGGTTGAAAAAGCGGGTACGCAGACCCCGCACCTGCTCTCCGCGGCAAGCTCTGCCTCCTCTATGTGGGTGGCAAACGCCGCGACCGTCGCGCCGTCAGCCGACACGCTGGATGGCAAAGTCCATCTGACGGTGGCCAACCTGAACAATAAATTCCACCGCGCCACCGAAGCGGAAACCACCGAGCGCGTGCTGCGCGCCATTTTCAACCATGACGCCCATTTTGAGGTGCATCAGGCTCTGCCGCAGGTGGCGATGTTTGGCGATGAAGGCGCGGCCAACCATAATCGCCTGGGGGGCGACTATGGCGATCCGGGCCTGCAGCTGTTTATCTACGGGCGAGAAGAGGGGGGCCACGCCGCGCCAACCCGTTATCCTGCTCGTCAGACGCTGGCGGCCAGCCAGGCGGTTGCTCGCCTGAACCAGGTCAATCCTTCCCAGGTGGTTTTTGCCCAGCAAAACCCGCATGTGATTGACCAGGGCGTGTTCCATAACGACGTGATTGCCGTTTCTAACCGCCAGGTGCTGTTCTGCCACGAGCAGGCGTTTGCTCATCAGGAGAAGCTGCTCGCCACGCTGCATGAGCGCGTGCGCGGCTTCACGCCAGTCCAGGTGCCCACGGAGGCGGTGAGCGTGCAGGACGCGGTAGAAACGTATCTGTTCAATAGCCAGCTGCTGAGCCGTGACGATGGCAGCATGATGCTGGTGCTGCCGCAGGAGTCCCGGGATCATCAAGGCGTGTGGCGCTACCTGACGGAGCTGGTCAAGGCCGATAACCCGATTGACGAACTGCGCGTGTTTGACCTGCGCGAAAGCATGGCCAACGGCGGCGGTCCAGCCTGTTTACGTCTGCGCGTGGTCCTGACCCAGGACGAAATGCAGGCGGTGAACCCGGCGGTCATGATGAACGATACGCTCTTTACGCGCCTGAATGACTGGGTCGATCGCTACTATCGCGATCGTCTGACGCAGGCGGATCTGGTTGACCCGCAGCTTCTGCGTGAAGGGCGCGAGGCGCTGGACGCGTTATCGACAATCCTGCAGCTGGGATCGGTTTACCCGTTCCAGCGCTAAAGGAGTGGATATGGAAAATTTACTGGCGCTGACCCTGGCCGATGAGACGCCGGAACAGAAAGAGGGGGACGGCCCCTCGTTTCGCTGGCGGTGGCTGGGGCGCGGGGTGCTTGAACTGACGCCGACCGTCAAAAGCGATCTCTCTCTGCTGCTTTCCACGGGTATCCACGGGAATGAAACCGCACCCGTTGAGATTGTTGATCTGCTGCTGCGTGCGCTGTATCGCAATGAGATCGCCCTGAAGTGCCGCGTGCTGGTGGTGCTCGGCAATCCACCTGCGCTGGCGCAAAACAAACGGTATCTGGTGAGCGACATTAACCGCATGTTCGGCGGCCGCTGGTCGCAGTTTCCTCAGAGCGATGAAACGGCGCGGGCAGAGTGGCTGGAGAGCGTCGTGACCGCGTTTTTTGCCGCCGCGGGACCGGCGCGCTGGCATCTGGATCTGCATACGGCAATCCGCGCGTCCTACCACGTTCGCTTCGGCGTTCTGCCTCAGCGCAGTCAGCCGTGGGATGAAGCGTTCCTGAGCTGGCTGGGTGATGCCGGTCTGGAGGCGCTGGTATTTCATCAGTCGCCGGGCGGAACGTTTACCCATTTCACCTGTGAACGTTTCGCTGCGCTGGCCTGCACGCTGGAGCTCGGAAAAGCGCTGCCGTTCGGCCAGAACGATCTGACCCGCTTTGCGCCTACGCATCTCGCCCTTCGGGCGCTGCTGGGAGGAAAGGCTCCCGAGCACGCGCATCAGCCCGTTGAGCGCTATCGTGTCGTACAGCAGATCACGCGCCGCAGCGATGCTTTCCTGCTCCATATGGCCGCGCACACCCTGAACTTTACGCCGTTCCGCAAAGGGGCGCTGCTGGCTGAGGATGGCGAGGAACGTTACGAGGTGCAGAAAAACACCGAGTATGTTTTATTCCCTAACCCCACCGTCGCGTTTGGCCTGCGGGCCGGGCTGATGCTGGAAAAAATATCCTGAACCTTTCCCCTCTCATCATCAGGGAGGGGGAAGCAAAAAACTTTTCTTAACGATTAAAGCGCTTGCGCTTGTTTTGCAGAATATTCCTGGTGAATTGCTTTATTATTGATCTGCACTTCGCTATACTTCTGCTAAATTTCTTTAAAATCATCGCATTGAATATTTCTTGTTGCAACTCTCCACGCTTTATCCTTATTTCCTCCACATTTGACGAAAATTTGTTTTTTACACTTTCATTGTTTTACCGTTGCTCTGACTAATTGACGATAAACCCCGTAAAGTTAATCTCGTCAACACGGCATAGCGCCGAAGAATAACTGAAAGAAAGGAAATAAATTATGCGTAAGTTTACTGCACTGTTTGTTGCTTCTACCCTGGCTCTGGGCGCTACCAGCATGGCGTTCGCCGCAGATACTGCGACCACTACGACTGCCGCGCCTGCTGAAGGCAAAATGATGATGCATCATAAAGGTCCGGGTATGCACAACGAGATGATGATGTTTAAGGATCTCAACCTGACGGATGCGCAGAAGCAGCAGATCCGCGACATCAGAAAAGGTGAGCGCGACCAGATGAAACGTCCTCCGCTTGAAGAGCGCCGTGCGATGCATGACATCATCGCCAGCGATAGCTTCGATAAGGCGAAAGCCGAAGCGCAGATCGACAAAATGGCCGAGCAGCACAAAGCCCGCATGCTGGCTCACATGGAAACCCAGAACAAGATCTACAACATTCTGACCCCGGAACAGAAAAAACAATTTAATGCGAATTTTGAGAAGCGTCTGACAGAACGTCCGGCGATGGAAGGTAAAATGCCAGCACCAACCGAATAATCGGTTCACACTCTTAAGACCGCCGGGATCCTGTCCACAAAAGCGCAACCGCTGTGGACAGGACCGGCGGTTTTTCTTTCCTGCCCTCTTGCCTGCCGCCGCCAGCGCGGTATCCTCCTGTAGTCGCTTCAGAGAATGTTTGCAGAGTCATGGCGTTAGAATTTTTATTAACGTTCCGCTAAGGCCTGCCCGCTCTGCTGCCGATACTGTTTCTGTGAATACCCAACGATAACAAACAAGACAGCAACGATAGCGATATCCTTGCCCTGGCACGGGTTGTGCCATTCAGGAGTGGTGATGGAGTTCTTTGATATCCGTAAGATGCCGGTCAGCCTCTGGCGCAATGGTGCTGGCGAAACGCGTGAGATTTGCTGCTTCCCTCCCGCGACGCGCGATTTTCACTGGCGTGCCAGTATCGCGACGATTGCCAGCAACGGCGAATTCTCCTCGTTTCCCGGTGTTGACCGGGTGATTACCTTGCTGGAAGGGGGAGAGGTGACGCTGGATGCGGGACAGGCGTTCTCCCATACTCTCAAGCATCATCAGCCCTACAGTTTTGCCGGCGATTTGCCGGTGAAAGCGCTGCTTTGTGATGGGCGGATGGCGATGGACTTTAACATCATGACCCGGCGCGACTGCTGCCGGGCGAAGGTGCGCGTTGCTGACCGAACCTTTACCACCTTTGGCTCACGCGGGGGGGTGGTGTTCGTGCTAAGCGGGGCGTGGCAGCTGGGCGATAAATTGCTGACGGCCGATCAGGGGGCCAGCTGGGAGGAGGGTACCCATACGCTGCGTCTGCTGGAGGCTCAGGGCACCTTATTGTTCAGCGAAATCACGTGGCTGCCGGGTCATTGAGCACAATGATCTCAAACTTTCCGGCCAGGACCGGTTTACAGAGAATTTTATAGCCATCGTGGTCAAATCCGGCGGGCGTGCGCAGCAGGGTTGCCGCGTCGTTGATGTCGTCGACAGCGCCCAGCCAGAGCCAGTTGTTGACGATGTGATACTGGGTCATTGCTTCGCCCACCTCTTTTAGCGCAACGGCGCTTTCCCAGGGCCAGCAGTTCACGCTGATGGCCGCCAGACCGGTGAGAAGCCGGGCGTGATGCGCCTCAACGCTCTCTTTCCCGCAGCACGCACCGGCGCAGCGCTTCAGCGCGGATCGAAAACAGGCGCGTCCGCGGGTGGTTGCCTCCAGACCTAAAAGGCTGTAGCAAAGCTGTAAATCGTCCGCCAGCGTCTGCAGCGCCTGGAGCGCGGCGCGCTTATTGGCGAAAAGCCCATAGAGATTCGGGGCATGAGAAAAATCGACGTCGCGCGCGTAGACGACCTGCGGCTTGCCATCGTTGATCTGCAGGGAGCAGAGCTGACGGTTGCGGCGCAGGCGCTTATTGAACAGCGGCTGTTGTTCTTTTATCAACCGCGCCTCCAGCAGCAGCGCGCCCATTTCTCCCGCCGTCTGGAACCAGGTAATGCGTCGCGACTGGCGCAGCATGGCGGCCTCGTCCGGCGTGCGCAGATGGGATAACACCCGGCTGCGAATGTTAACGCTCTTGCCGATATAGAGCGGCAGGGTGTCGCTTTCACCGTGAAAGATGTACACGCCCGGCTGTTTAGGCAGCGCCTCAAGCCAGGGGCGAAGGTGCTCGGGATATTCGTAGATAGCCGCCGCTTCAAACTCAAGACGCGGGGCGGATTGACGCCTGCTCACATACTGCTCCATATACTGTTCAGGTATACAGTGTAGCAGGAGTGTGGTGGTTAAAAAAGAGCCGGGTGGCGGCTACGCCTTACCCGGCCTACGAAAACGGGTTACCGTTTTGCTTTATTATTTCCAAAAATCGTCAAACACCGTAATGGGCGTGTGGCGCTTGTGCTCGGTTTTCAGATACCAGCCTTCGATGATTTTCGCGGTACCTTCATCCAGCTTTTTGCCTTCCAGATAATCATCAATGTTGTCATAGGTGACGCCAAGGGCCGCTTCATCCGGCAGGGAAGGGCGATCGTCTTCCAGGTCCGCTGTTGGCGCTTTCTTATACAGATGCTCAGGACAGCCCAGCGCGGCCAGCAGCTGCTTACCCTGACGCTTGTTAAGACGGAAGATAGGGTTAATGTCGGTGCCGCCGTCGCCGTATTTGGTGAAGAAACCGGTGATCGCTTCTGCCGCATGGTCGGTGCCGACGACAACGCCTTTGGTCATCCCGGCGATGCTGTACTGCGCTTTCATGCGCTCGCGGGCTTTCTCGTTGCCGCGAACAAAATCGCTCAGCTCAATGCCCGCTTCGCGAAGCGCCTGCTCGCTTGCCAGCACCGAGCCCTTAATATTCACGGTCAGCACGCGGTCAGGCTGGATAAAGGTAATCGCATCCTGGCAATCCTGCTCGTCCGCCTGTACGCCATAAGGAAGACGCACCGCGATAAACTGCAGTTTCTCATCGCCCGTCTCTTCGCGAAGCTCTGAAATCGCCATCTGGCAGAGTTTACCGGTCAGGGTAGAGTCCTGGCCGCCGCTGATGCCCAGCACCAGGGATTTCAGGAACGCGTTCTTTTTTAAGTACGATTTTAAAAAATCCACGCTGCGGCGGATCTCTTCATGTGCATCTACCGTAGGCTTCGCGCCCAGTGCCTGAATAATCTCTTGTTGCAGAGCCATCACGCCCTCCATATGCAGTACATAAACAGAATGTGTTAGCTGTTAAAACTAACCCTTTGGGCGAGAAACGACAAGGATCACAGTTTCGAGTGCGCTAATTTGCGCCGATTTAGCAGGTTATCGTTGTTTTATTAGAATTTTCCGAAATTCGTCTGGCGTAATTCACAAAGTTGAACAATAGTACTTTTTATCCCATGCTTAGATAACACGCTGATAAACAAGAGGACGGAATATGAACAAGAACGTAGCAGGAATTCTTAGCGCAGCGGCGGTACTTACTATGCTGGCAGGGTGTACGGCTTACGATCGCACCAAGGATCAGTTCACGCAGCCCGTTGTAAAAGACGTTAAAAAAGGGATGACCCGTTCGCAGGTGGCTGCGATTGCCGGTAAACCTTCTTCTGAAGTAACCATGATTCATGCGAAGGGGACCTGCCAGACCTATATCCTGGGTCAACGTGATGGTAAGGCAGAAACCTACTTCGTCGCCCTGGATGATACCGGTCATGTGATCAACTCCGGCTATCAGACCTGTGCTGAATATGATACCGATCCGCAGGCACCTAAGGCGCAGTAACCCTGCTTTCCTGAGGATGTTAACAAACCGGCCCATGGGCCGGTTTTTTTATGCATCAGAAAATCTTATTTCTTTGCGCGAATTATTTGCCCGAAATGTGAAGAGAGTCAACAAGCCAGGTCAATGAGAGACAATTTGAGCCTATCCAGAATTATCCCCTGTCTGTACCATTGCGTATACTCACTCCAACGATAAACAACAGTACGCAAGCTACCTGTCTGCCGGGACAGCAACTCGAGTGATAGCGCGATGGCAGGTAGTCATACAAGAGGGAAATCACGATGGAAAAGAAACATATCTACCTGTTCTGCTCAGCGGGCATGTCTACGTCGCTTCTGGTGTCTAAGATGCGTGCGCAGGCTGAAAAGTATGAAGTCCCTGTGGTGATTGAAGCGTTTCCAGAGACGCTGGCGGGCGAAAAAGGCCAGACAGCCGATGTCGTTTTACTGGGGCCGCAAATTGCCTATATGTTGCCCGAAATTCAACGACTGTTACCGAATAAACCGGTCGAAGTGATCGACTCGGGGCTGTACGGCAAGATTGATGGTTTAGGTGTTCTTAAAGCTGCTGTGGCAGCAATTAAAAAAGCTGCTAATTAATTTTTATTTTTCCCGTCAAAGAGTTATTTCACACACAATACGCCGTAACATGCGTTACGGCATTTAAGGGTATTTTCCTATGAGTAAAGTCATCGCTTCACTTGAAAAGGTACTCCTTCCTTTTGCTGTTAAAATAGGAAAGCAGCCTCACGTTAACGCCATCAAAAACGGCTTTATTAAATTAATGCCGTTGACGCTGGCCGGGGCCATGTTCGTTTTAATTAACAACGTTTTTCTGAGCTTTGGTGAAGGTTCCTTCTTTTATTCATTAGGAATTCGGTTAGACGCTTCCACTATTGAAACCCTTAATGGTTTTAAAGCCATCGGCGGCAACGTCTATAACGGTACGTTGGGGATTATGTCGCTGATGGCGCCTTTCTTTATTGGGATGGCGCTGGCAGAAGAGCGTAAAGTGGATCCGCTGGCTGCCGGGTTATTATCCGTCGCCGCTTTTATGACCGTGACGCCATACAGCGTGGGTGAAGCCTATGCCGTTGGCGCCAACTGGCTGGGTGGGGCCAACATCATCTCCGGTATTGTTATCGGCCTGGTGGTGGCAGAAATGTTCACCTTCATTATTCGTCGCAACTGGGTTATCCGCCTGCCGGATAGCGTACCGGCTTCCGTATCTCGTTCATTTTCCGCGTTGATTCCAGGCTTCATTATTCTCTCCATCATGGGGATTATCGCCTGGGCGCTCTCCCACTGGGGCACAAACTTCCACCAGATCATCATGGACTCTATCTCTACGCCGCTGGCGTCGATGGGTGGCGTGGTCGGTTGGGCGTATGTGATTTTCACCTCTCTGCTGTGGTTCTTTGGCGTGCATGGTTCACTGGCACTGGCCGCGCTGGACAGCGGGATTATGACCCCCTGGGCACTGGAAAACGTTGCGCTTTACCAGCAGTACGGCTCCGTTGACGCGGCGCTGGCAGCGGGTAAAACCTTCCATGTGTGGGCGAAGCCGATGCTTGACTCCTATATCTTCCTGGGCGGTACCGGGGCGACCTTGGGTCTGATCATCGCGGTCTTTATTGTCTCTCGTCGTGCTGACTACCGTCAGGTCGCGAAGCTGGCGCTGCCATCAGGCATCTTCCAGATTAACGAACCGATTCTGTTCGGTCTGCCAATCATCATGAACCCGGTAATGTTCATTCCGTTCATCCTGATTCAGCCGCTGCTGGCCGCCATTACCCTGACGGCGTATTACCTGGGCATCATTCCACCGGTCACCAACATTGCGCCGTGGACCATGCCGGCGGGCCTGGGCGCCTTCTTCAACACCAACGGCAGCGTCGCGGCCTTCCTGCTGGCGATATTCAACCTCGGGATTGCTACCCTGCTGTACATGCCGTTTGTGGCGATTGCCAACAAAGCAGCCACCATTATTGATGAAGAAGAGAGCGAAGAGGATATCGCCCTCTCACTGAAATTCTAAGATTGACCGGCGCGGGGAAGCCCGCGCCAGCCACAAGGAGCTTAAAAATGTTAGATTTGGATAGTATTGTCGCGGACGAAGCCGTCGAGAACGATCTCGAAGAAGTGGTGATGGGGCTTATCATCAACTCCGGACAGGCCCGCAGCCTGGCCTATGCCGCGCTGAAGCAGGCCAAGCAGGGGGATTTCGCCGCCGCGAAAACCATGATGGAACAGTCCCGCACGGCCCTGAACGAAGCGCACCTGGTGCAGACAAAGCTGATTGAAGGCGATCAGGGCGAAGGGAAGATGAAGGTCAGCCTGGTGCTGGTCCACGCGCAGGATCACCTGATGACCTCGATGCTGGCGCGTGAGCTGGTGGCGGAGCTCATTGAGCTTCACGAGAAAATGCACTAAGTCAGACTGAGTAGCAGGAGGTCAGCACGATGGAAATTAAAACCGCACTTGAACAGCAGCTGTTTAACGGCAAAAATTTTCACGT
This sequence comes from Enterobacter sp. WP_7_1, assembly GCF_003688535.1. Classification (NCBI taxonomy): domain Bacteria; kingdom Pseudomonadati; phylum Pseudomonadota; class Gammaproteobacteria; order Enterobacterales; family Enterobacteriaceae; genus Enterobacter; species Enterobacter sp. WP_7_1. Next base: position 965,346 of record NZ_REFK01000001.1, read on the forward strand.
GGTTATCTACAACAAAACGGAGAGCGCCAGTGGTCTGCACCAGCATGACTACTACGAATTCACGATTGTTCTGACCGGCCGCTACTACCAGGAGATCAACGGTAAGCGCGTCCTGCTTGAGCGAGGGGATTTTGTCTTCCTGCCGATGGGGTCTTATCACCAGAGCTTTTACGAATTTGGTGCCACCCGTATTCTGAATGTGGGCGTCAGCAGACGCTTCTTTGAGAAGCACTATCTGCCGCTGGTGCCGTTCTGCTTCGTGGCCTCCCAGGTCTATCGTGTCAAAAACGAGTTTATGACCTGGATTGAAACGGTTATCGCCTCGCTTAACTTCCGCGACAATGAATTTGATGAGTTTATTGAAACGGTGACCTTCTACGTGATGAACCGGCTGCGCCACCATCGTGAAGAGCAGCAGGTGACGGATGATATTCCTCAATGGCTGCGCGGCACCGTTGAGCTGATGCACGATAAAGGCCAGTTCAGCGAAAATGCGCTGGAAAATATGGTGTCCCTGTCGGGGAAATCCCAGGAATATCTGACCCGCGCGACGCAGCGCTATTATCGTAAAACGCCCGTGCAAATTATTAATGAAATCCGCATTAATTTTGCCAAGAAACAGCTGGAAATTACCAACTACTCTGTTACCGATATTGCGTACGAGTCAGGATACAGCAGTCCCAGCCTGTTTATTAAGACCTTTAAAAAATTGACTTCATTCACACCGAACAGTTACCGGAAAAATTTAACGGTAATTAATTAACTTTCGGCGGATTACCCGCCACAAATATTGCTTTAATGGCTTGCCCAAATAGCGGGAAGAGTACGCTATAACTTGCAGGCGATTAACCTGATACGCTAAGGGAGATATTATGCAGAAGAAATTAAAAGTCGTAACCATTGGTGGCGGCAGCAGCTATACCCCGGAATTACTTGAAGGTTTTCTGAAACGTTACCATGAATTACCGGTCAGCGAATTATGGCTGGTGGACGTGGAGGAAGGTCAGGAGAAGCTGAATATTATTTTCGACCTGTGCAAGCGCATGGTGGAGAAAGCGGGCGTGCCTCTGACCGTGCATAAAACCCTGGACCGCCGTCTGGCGCTGAAAGATGCGGATTTCGTCACCACCCAGCTGCGCGTCGGCCAGCTGAAGGCGCGCGAGCTGGACGAGCGTATTCCGCTGAGCCACGGCTATCTCGGGCAGGAAACTAACGGCGCGGGCGGCCTGTTTAAAGGCCTGCGTACCATCCCGGTCATTTTCGACATCGTCAAAGACGTGCAGGAGATCTGTCCGAACGCGTGGGTGATTAACTTTACCAACCCGGCCGGGATGGTGACCGAGGCGGTCTATCGTCATACCGGTTTCAAACGCTTTATCGGCGTCTGCAATATTCCTATTGGTATGAAGATGTTTATCCGCGACGTGCTGGCGCTGACCGACGGTGACGATCTCTCCATCGACCTGTTCGGCCTGAACCACATGGTGTTCATTAAAGACGTTATCGTGAACGGAAAATCGCGCTTTGCCGAACTGCTCGACGGCGTGGCTTCCGGTCGCCTGACGGCGGCATCGGTGAAAAACATCTTTGACCTGCCGTTCAGCGAAGGGCTGATCCGCTCGCTGAACCTGCTGCCGTGCTCGTACCTGCTTTACTACTTCAAGCAGAAAGAGATGCTGGCCATCGAAATGGGCGAGTACTATAAGGGCGGCGCGCGCGCGCAGATCGTTCAGAAGGTCGAGAAGCAGCTGTTCGATTTGTATAAAGATCCGAACCTGAACGTCAAACCGAAAGAGTTGGAGCAGCGCGGCGGGGCCTACTACTCCGATGCGGCGTGTGAAGTGATCAACGCCATCTACAACGACAAGCAGGCGGAGCACTATGTTAACGTGCCGCACCACGGCCATATCGACAATATCCCGGCGGACTGGGCGGTTGAGATGACCTGCATCCTGGGACGCGATGGCGCTAAACCGCATCCACGCATCACCCACTTCGATGATAAGGTCATGGGCCTTATCCACACCATCAAAGGCTTTGAAGTGGCGGCAAGCAACGCGGCGCTGAGCGGCGAGCTCAATGACGTGCTTCTGGCGCTGAACCTCAGCCCGCTGGTGCATTCCGACCGCGATGCGGAGCAGCTGGCCGGCGAGATGATCCTGGCGCATGAAAAATGGTTGCCGAACTTTGCCGCCACGATCGAGAAGCTGAAGTTCAAACATCACTAAGAGGACGCACAATGGAAAACCTGCTGATCGTTAATGCTGATGATTTTGGCCTCTCGAAAGGCCAGAACTACGGCATTATTGAAGCCTGTCGCCGGGGAGTTGTGACCTCTACCACGGCACTGGTGAATGGCGAGGCGGTTGAACACGCGGCGCAGCTGAGCCGCGAGGTACCTGAGCTGGGCGTCGGCATACATTTTGTGCTGACGCTCGGGATGCCGCTTTCGCCAATGCCGGGCCTGACGCGCGACGGCCAGCTGGGCAAATGGATTTGGAAACTGGCAGAGCAGGATGCTCTGCCGCTCGAAGAGATTGCCGGCGAGCTGGAGCGTCAGTTCAACCGCTTTATTGACGCGTTTGGTAAGGCGCCGACGCACATCGACAGCCATCACCACGTGCATATGATCCCGGCGATTTTCCCGATTGTCGCGGAGTTTGCGCAGCGCAAAGGCGTGGCGATGCGCGTGGACAGGGAGGCGCGCGGCGTGCCCGACTGCGCCGTGACCACCACGGAGGGGTTCAGCAGCGCATTTTACGGCGACGAGATCGACGAAGCGCTGTTCCTGAAGGTGCTGGATGATTCCGCAGCGCGGGGGGAAAAGTCGCTGGAGGTCATGGCGCATCCTGCTTTTGTCGATAACACCGTGCGGAAAAGCGCCTACTGCTGGCCGCGCCTGGCAGAACTTGACGTGCTGACGTCGGCGTCGCTGAAGTATGCGATTGCCGAGCGTGGGTATCGGTTGGGGACGTTCGGGGATTTGTGAGAAATTCCCCCTCACCCTAACCCTCTCCCTTTCAGGGAGAGGACCGGGGTGAGAGTATTTTTTACGCCGGGATCTGATCAATCTTGCTGCTGCGCGACCACACCCTGTGCGCGGCGAGCAAATCAAACAGCTTCGTCATGAACGCATCGTCAACGTTGTCGCCCTCGACAATGCCGTCCTCACCCTGATCGGCCACCTTCAACTGCGCCTTAAACCGTCGCGCGTCGCCGGACAGCGCGATCGGTTTCAGGTGCTTGTAGGCTTCCAGCAGATAATACACGGCGTCACCGTTGGTCAGCAGGCTGTCTATATCCCCGCACGGCACAATCACCGCGTCAACGGTCAGCGATGGCGCCCCGGCAAAGGTCGCCGCCACCGGCAGCACGGAGCCGTCATCGGCGGTCACTTCCCCCATGCGGGAATAAAGCAGTTTCGCATGCACGCCCTGGGTTTTCAGCGCCTGCATGATCCCCAGCACGTCGCTGGCGCGAGTTTTGTCGTTCAGCAGGATGGCGACCACGCGGCCTTTAATCGAGCCACCCGGCACGGCATACAGGCTCAGCGACGGATCTTTCTTCACGCCGTTAACCTCTTTCGGCGGCGCAAGGTTGCGCTGCTCATCGGTCAGCGTAATACCCAGGTTATCCGCAACGCTCTGGGCGAGCTGAATATCAATGCGCGCCAGCTGATCGACCACCCGCTCGCGAATGTAGGTACGCACCACTTTACTCAGCTCAAAGCTGAAGCCGCCGATAATGTGCTGTTGCTCAATCGGCGTCTGGCTGTTCCAGAACAGGCGAGGGTGGGCGTAATACTCGCCGAACGACGGGCTGCGCTCGCGAATTTTGTTGCCGTCGATACGCTCCTGGTACGATTCGAATCCGCCGCGTTTTGGCGCCGGCGGCGTTTCCCGCGGCCAGTTATCGTTGATGGAGTTCGGCTCATAGTTAGCCGGGTTGGTATCAATATCCTGACGGTGCATCCCGTCGCGCTGGAAGTTGTGGTACGGGCAGGTTGGGCGGTTAATCGGAATTTCGTGGAAGTTCGGCCCGCCGAGACGGCTGATCTGCGTATCGGTGTACGAGAACAAACGTCCCTGCAAGAGCGGATCGTTGGTGAAATCCAGCCCCGGTACGATATGCCCAGGGTGGAACGCGACCTGTTCGTTTTCAGCGAAGAAGTTATCAGGGTTGCGGTTGAGCACCATTTTACCCACCAGCTGAACCGGCACCAGCTCTTCCGGGATCAGCTTCGTCGGGTCAAGAAGATCGAAATCAAACTTAAATTCGTCCTCTTCCGGTATGAGCTGCAGGCCCAGTTCGTATTCCGGGAAGTCGCCCGCTTCAATGGATTCCCACAGCTCGCGGCGATGGAAGTCCGGATCGCGCCCGGTCAGCTTCTGCGCCTCGTCCCATACCAGCGAGGCTTTACCCGCCACCGGCTTCCAGTGGAAGCGGACAAACGTGGCTTTACCCTCGGCGTTGATCAGACGGAAGGTGTGGATGCCAAACCCTTCCATGGTGCGATAGCTGCGCGGAATGCCGCGGTCTGACATCGCCCACATCACGTTGTGTAAGGTTTCAGGCTGCAGGGAGACGTAGTCCCAGAAGGTGTCGTGCGCACTTTGTCCCTGCGGTATGGCCCAGTGGGGCTCAGGTTTTACCGCATGGACAAAGTCAGGAAATTTATGCGCGTCCTGAATGAAGAACACTGGGGTGTTATTGCCCACCAGATCGAAAATACCCTCTTCGGTATAAAACTTGGTGGCAAAGCCGCGGATATCTCGAACCGTATCTGCCGAACCTGCGCCGCCCTGTACGGTGGAGAAGCGCACAAATACCGGAGTGATTTTATCCGGGTCGGAGAGGAAATCCGCTTTGGTGATCGCTTTCAGGCTCTTGTATGGCTGGAAGTAGCCGTGCGCAGCGGAACCGCGCGCGTGAACGATGCGTTCCGGAATGCGCTCATGGTCGAAATGGGTGATTTTTTCCCGCAGGATGAAGTCTTCCAGCAGGGTTGGCCCGCGCGCGCCTGCGCGAAGGGAGTTCTGATCGTCAGCAATGCGCACGCCCTGATTGGTGGTGAGCGCAAAACCTTCGCCGCCTTTACGGTGTGGCTCAAGCGATTTCAGCTTCTCGTTTCCCGTGTCCGGCGATTTCACGCTTCCCGGCGCGGTAGGCTGTTCGCCCGGCGCGGAAGGGCCAGGGGAGGGGCGGTGAGAGCCGTCAGCAGGGGCAAGAGAGTCCATACCCGGTTGAGATTCCTCAGTGCCATGAATCGGTGATTGATGTGTTTTATCTTTGTTCGACATTGCACGCTTCTCCTTTATCCATTGCTAAAAACCCTATTAAGGATAGAACAATGTCGCGAGATGGCTCGCGAACTAAGAGTTTTCACATGCCGTCATTAGCGAAAGGAGCCATCCCACCCACTCGGAGCGCGACGGAAGGCAGCAGGATCGGCTATCATAGAATTTTCCTGCTTCAAGAATTTGCTTTAGTGAACCAGTCGCTTATGAAACCTCTTCGTCAACAAAACCGCCAGGTTATTAGCTATGTGCCCCGCGTTGAGCCCGCGCCGCCTGACCATGCCCTGAAAGTGGAGGGTTTTCGCGATGTCTGGCAGCTGCGGGGGAAATATGTGGCCTTTGTGCTGATCGGCGAACACTTCCGTCGTTCACCCACGTTTACGGTGCCGGAATCGGCGCAGCGGTGGGCGATGCAGATCCGCCAGGATGAAGAGGTTGAAGAATAACAGCCATAAAAAAACCGCCATCAGGCGGTTTTTTTATTTCTACCGTGATTAACGGTGCGCCAGCTCGGCGTCGTCTTCACTTTCCAGAATCGCTTTGTCGGTCTGCTTCAGCCACTGGCTGGTCAGCGTACCGGCGGTCATGGAGCCGCTCACGTTCAGCGCGGTACGGCCCATGTCGATCAGCGGCTCAACGGAGATCAGCAGCGCGACCAGCGTCACGGGCAGGCCCAGCGCTGGCAGCACAATCAGCGCGGCGAAGGTTGCGCCACCGCCAACGCCCGCAACGCCTGCGGAGCTGATGGTAACAATCCCGACCAGCGTGGCAATCCAAACCGGATCCAGCGGGTTGATGCCCACCGTCGGGGCGACCATCACGGCCAGCATCGCCGGGTACAGACCCGCACAGCCGTTCTGACCAATGGTGGCACCAAAGGAGGCAGAGAAGCTGGCGATGGATTCAGGCACGCCCAGACGACGGGTTTGCGCTTCAACGTTCAGCGGAATAGACGCGGCGCTGGAACGGCTGGTGAAGGCAAAGGTCAGTACCGGCCAGACTTTACGGAAGTATTTCAGCGGGCTGACGCCGTTCACGCCCAGCAGGATGCCGTGCACCACGAACATAATGCCCAGGCCCAGATAAGAGGCGACAACGAAGCTGCCCAGCTTAATGATGTCCTGCAGGTTAGAGCCGGCAACCACTTTGGTCATCAGCGCCAGCACGCCGTAAGGGGTGAGCTGCATGACCAGACGAACCAGCTTCATCACCCAGCTTTGCAGGGTGTCAATCGCGGTCAGCACGCGTTCGCCTTTTGGCGCGTCGTCTTTCAGCAGCTTCAGCGCCGCTACGCCCAGGAACGCGGCGAAAATAACCACGCTGATGATCGAGGTTGGGCTCGCACCGGTCAGGTCAGCAAACGGGTTCTTCGGAATGAAGGAGAGCACCATCTGCGGCACGGTCAGATCAGCCACTTTACCAACGTAGTTGGTTTGAATCGCGGTTAGACGCGCCGTTTCAGCGGTACCCTGAACCAGGCCTTCTGCGGTCAGGCCAAACAGGTTGGTGACCAGCACACCCACCAGCGCGGCAATCAGCGTGGTGAACAGCAGCGTACCAATGGTCAGGAAGCTGATTTTTCCCAGCTGCGTGGCGTTATGCAGGCGGGCCACGGCGCTCAGAATAGAGGCGAACACCAGCGGCATAACGATCATCTGCAGCAGCTGGACATAGCCGTTACCGACGATGTTGAACCACTGAATAGAGTCTTTCAGAACTGGATTATCGGAGCCATAAATTGCCTGTAATGCCAGACCAAATACGACACCCATGGCCAGACCAACCAGCACTTTTTTCGCCAGGCTCCACTGTTTGTGGCGCGCCTGCGCGAGAAGCAATAGCAATACAACGAACACAACGACGTTCGCGATGAGTGGAAAATTCATCCCCGTTCTCCTGATTTATTATTGGGTCGGTTTTTACCGATCCTGTTGGCGGAAGGTTAGCAGAAGTGTGATGTAGCGCTTATATCCAAATGGAATGGGTTATGACAAATGGGATGATTTTGTCGGTTTACTGTTCAATCTGGTGATGAATAAAGCGATTGAACTGAAATTGCAGCGAATTAATCATCTGGGATGACCAGCGGACTGCACTGTTTTCGGGCAATGTTTGCGGCATCCAGACGGCGTAAGCAAACAGCGCCATGCACAATACGCGCTCAAGCTGGTTGCCTTTCTGCGGTGCGAGGATGGGAAAACGGAAGCGCCAGCGGCAGGGCCAAAGCAGCGGCACGCCCGCAGGCGTCAGCATATCGGCGAGAATATGGCTTAAATAGCCCAGCACCATCCCCTGGATGGCATCGGCGGGGACTATCCAGCTTTCGGGCACTTTTAAATAAAAAAGCGTCAGCAGGCCAAACACGGCCAGCAGGCTGTGCGTAAACCCCCGGTGGCCGAACGCGCGGGCGATGGGTTTCGACACCCACTTCAGGCGTTGTCCGAGGAAAGATTTAGGATGGTCAATGTCGGGCAGCAGACAGGTCAATACGGCGGAAGGGACAATATGCCACCAGTCCCCCTGTGCCAGCACGGGGGTGAGTTCAGCGTTTTTGGCAAATACTGCGCACGCAATAGAAAAAAGCAGGTGGCCTTCCGCCGTCATGATAAAACCCACAAAACTGTCAATTCATACAGTATAGGGTTTTTATACAGTAGGCGGAAGAGGTGACGGTGTAACTGTTTGTCACAAACCGGAGGAGGGCGTTAACCTCCGTGCAGATGATGCGCCGTGAGTTCTGCCAGTGAATTAAGCTTCACATCGGCAAGAGCAAACCGGGGATCGTGACGGCCTTCTTCAGCGGGCACCACAATGGAGCGCATCCGCGCAGCCTTCGACGCCACCATACCGTTAACGGAATCTTCCAGCGCAACGCAGTTGAGGGGATCCAGGCCCAGCTTTGCGGCGCAGTCCAGATAGACCTGCGGGTGCGGCTTGCTGTAAGGCAATTTTTCAGCGGACGCCAGCGCGTCGAAACTGTCGCGCAGTTCAAACATCGTGAGCACTTTTTCCAGCATATGCAGCGGTGAAGCGGAAGCCAGGCCAACCTTCAGTCCCTGGGCTTTACACAGCGCAACGGCCTCACGTACGCCGGGCAGCAGCGGCCTGTTATCTTCCACCAGCGAAATGGCGCGGCTGATAATGCGTGCGGTCACCTCATCGCGATTGGGACCTACCCACGGCTGTTGGGCAAACCACAGGTCAACCACCATATCGATGCGCAGGCCCAGCGTATCGGGAAGTTCATTACGGCGGCTGATATCCACGCCCAGGCTGGCCATAACGTCCAGTTCGGCGCGATCCCACAGCGGTTCGGAATCGATCAGCAATCCATCCATGTCAAAAATTGCGGCAAGAATTTGGCGCGGTGTCGACATCACAACGTCTCCTTATCCAGGGTGTTCGACAGACGATACGTGCTAAGCACAATCTGCAATTTAGCATATTGCTTTTAAAGAGCGGGCGAAATTGATGACCAGCAGGTAGACTTAGGCACAAATAACGCGTCTTTATGAAGAGGAACTGATGACGTATCAACAAGCTGGACGCATTGCGGTCTTAAAACGTATTGCTGGCTGGGTGATTTTTATTCCTGCCGTCATTTCTACGCTGATTTCTGTACTCAAATTTATGTACGATCACAGCGAAAAACAGCCGGGTATCAATGCGGTAATGCTTGATTTCGCTCATGTCATGATTGAGATGATGCGTTTTAATACGCCATTTTTGAATGTCTTCTGGTTTAACTCACCCACCCCGGATTTTCATCAACAGCTGAATATCGGCTTTTGGGTGATATATGCCCTGATCTTTGTCGCGCTGGCACTGCAGGCCTCTGGCGCGAGAATGAGTCGCCAGACGCGCTTTTTACGCGAAGGCGTTGAGGATCAGTTGATTCTGGAGCAGGCCAAAGGCCCGGAAGGAATGAGTCGGGAGCAGATTGAATCCCGCATTGTTGTGCCGCGTCACACCATATTCCTGCAAATTTTCCCGCTCTATATTCTTCCCGTGATTATCATTGTGGCGGGATACTTCTTCTTCACACTGCTCGGTTTTCTGTAAGCGATAGGGGTGGCGGCAAGGCCACCCTTTTCTTCTCAGGCGGCAAGCATACGCTCGAGTGCCCGCTGCGCGTTAACAAGGTGTTCTCCGCCAAAAAGAATGGCTCGGTTCATCAGCGTATAAAGCTGATACACCGGCTGGCGGTCGAGGAAACCGGGCGGCAGGGGGGAAACAGACTGGTATCCGTCGTATATCTGCGGCGGCTGTTCCGGATGAAGCGGCAGCATGGCAAGATCGCACTCTCTGTCACCCCAGTAGCAGGCCGGGTCAAAGATGTACGGGCCGTTGGGACCCAGCGCGCAGTTATCGGACCACAAATCGCCGTGAAGCAGCGACGCCTGAGGCTGGTGGGATGCCAGACGCTGTTGAACGTGCTCGACGATGGCATCAATATTGCCAAATTCCAGCCCTTTCTCGGCGGCCAGCTCAAGCTGCCAGCCAATGCGCTGCTCGGCAAAAAATGTCGACCAGCGCCGCTGCCAGGCATTGGGCTGTGGCGTGGTGGAGAGGTCGTTGTCAAAATCGAGACCAAACTGCGGCTGGTCGCTCCATTGATGCAGGCGCGCTAGCTGTTGGCCGAGAATGAACGCATTATGGGCATCCAGCGGCCGGGCGGGGAGATATTCCATTACCAGGAAGCTGTAGTCGCGGTCGCTCCCCACGGCCAGAACCTGCGGGACCGTGACCGTTTTACTGCGCGACAACAGCTCCAGCTGGTCGGCTTCGGCGGTAAATATTGGAAGCAGCTCTCGCTCATCGCACTTAACGAAAAGATCGCGTCCTGCGTAGCGTAAATGCCACGCGGCGTGGATCTCACCGCCTGGCAGTTCGTTACGCAGTTCAATTTCACCTTCACCCAGCTGCTCACGTAAAAGATGACTGATAGCCTGCCACATGTTGTCTCTCCCATGTTGTCTGCCAGATCATAAAGTTAGCGCATAACTGCGGTAAAAAAATACGAACTAACGCACACCTGAGCGGTTTAAATTCATACAGCGCACTTATTGTTCTTTTTTCCGCCAGCTTTCCCAGGTATCCACGTCAATTTCGGCAGGCTTGTCGGTCACGCTCTCCACCAGACTGGCGGCCAGCGCATGAACCTCTTCCTGGCTCAGGGCGCCGATCAGACCAAATGTCAGGGTGCCTAAATCATGAATATTGCCCTCGTCATCCGTCAGGGTGAGGAGAAAATTAGCCCGGGTGAAAGCATTGTTGAGCTCATTCAGCTCGGTCAGCGATGCTTCATGAAGGTTGATGGTCACGACGTAGCGTGTGATGTCACCACTGCTCATAATTCACCTCATTGTTATCATGGAAGTTTTCTTAGCATAGTCGATAGTTTGCGTTTGGCGACCCAGAGAGGACATTCCCCTCCGTAAAGACGAAGGGGAAAAGGCGTTAATTTCGGGACAGGTAATCGACGATTTTTTGCGTATCGGCAAGCGAACAGAGACGCGTGCCCTGGTTGATGGTGGCGGCGCTACCCGCCGCCACGCCGTAGCGTGTCATCTCGAGCAGAGACGCGCCCTGCGCCAGTTTTAGCGTCATCGCACCCACCATGCTATCGCCCGCGCCAACCGTGCTCTGACTCTTCATCGGCGGTGGGACAACCTGAACGGACGAAGACTCATCGACTGCCAGCGCCCCCTGAGGGCCAAGGGAGACAACTACGCGCCGCGCTTTTCCGCTGCGCACCAGCTCCTGCGCGGCGGTGCGCACATCATCAGGCTGCGTCAGTTCGCGGTTGACCAGCGCGCTTAACTCTTTCTGGTTGGGTTTGACCAGCTCCAGATTGCCCGGCACCAGGGCCGCCTGCAGGGCCTCGCCGCTGCTGTCGACAATGCAGCGGATGCCGCGCTGTTGCGCAGCCTGAATCAGCGCTGTTAATTTTTCCGTGCTTACGCCGGGCGGCAGGCTGCCGCTTATCACCAGCAGCGCGCCGCTTTCTATCGTTAGCACTTTCTCTTCAAGCTGACGAAACTCGTCATCGCTGAGTTTCGCGCCCGGCATGACAAAACGGTACTGCTCGCCGCTGGATCCCACGTGGACATGCAGGTTTTGCCGCGTCCAGTCTTTGGCCTCAACGGTTTCAACAGCCACCTGTTCATCGGCCAGTAGAGAGACCAGGTGTTCACCGGTGGCACCGCCTGCGGGGAAAATTGCCGTGGCTTTGCCGCCGAGATGTGTAATGGCGCGCGCCACGTTGATCCCGCCGCCGCCGGGCTCAAAGACCGGGGCGCTACAGCGCAATTTACCTTCCGGGTAAATCTGCGGCGTCAGGGTGGCGGAATCCAGGGAAGGGGAGAGCGTCAGAGTATAAATAGAAACCATCATTACCTCCTTTTAGCATGGGTTCTTATTAGCCTGGCACCATTTGTCAGGAAGGCAATGTAAATAACAGTATGATTTTAAATATGAATACTGACAAAAAGTGAGGCGGGGGATATATAAAATAAAACGCTTTTTGAGAGCGTTCTTATTCAAAAAATGAAATAAGAAAACATTGCTATGTTATTTGCGGCTTTTTATAATTTGTTACCTTTCTCTGGACGCCTTGTCATTGATCCTCAAGAAAGATTCCGGGACCGTGTGGTCTCTTTTTTTGTTGTACGGACTCCTTAATAAAATGAAGCTTTTAAAGACAGTGCCCGCTGCACTGATGCTGGCGGGTGGCGTGTTTGCGGCTATGAACGCGACCGCTGATGATACCGTTTTTACTGTCATGGACGATCCTTCCACCGCGAAAAAACCGTTTGAAGGTAACCTGAACGCCGGGTACCTGGCACAATCCGGTAACACGAAAAGCTCTTCTCTGACGGCGGACAGTACGCTCACCTGGTACGGCAACACCACCGCCTGGTCTCTGTGGGGTAATGCCAGCAACACTTCCGCTAATGACGAACGTTCTTCCGAGAAATATGCGGTAGGCGGACGTAGCCGTTACAACATGACCGACTATGACTACCTGTTTGGACAGGCAAGCTGGTTAACTGACCGTTACAACGGTTATCGCCAGCGCGATGTGTTCACCGCCGGTTATGGTCGCCAGTTCCTGAACGGTCCGGTACACAGCCTCCGTTTTGAATTCGGTCCTGGTGTGCGTTATGACGAGTACACCAATGGCGATACCAAAACCCAACCGCTCGGTTACGCTTCCGGTACCTATGCCTGGCAGATGACTGACAACACCAAATTTACCCAGGGTGTTTCTGTATTTGGTGCCGACGACACGACGCTGAACTCTGAGACGGCGCTGAACGTGGCTATCAACGAACACTTTGGCCTGAAAGTCGCCTACAACGTGACCTGGAACTCTTCACCACCAGAATCTGCGCCGGATCATACCGACCGCAGAACCACGGTTTCACTGGGTTATAGAATGTAATAAAAGCGGGCCGATGATAAGGTCGGCCCGTTTATTGTTTGCGGTCTTTTGACGTCCCTTCTGATGACTTGTCTTCCCCACTAGCCCCAAATCATTGCCGCCCAACGGAGTAGCAGCATTGCGCCGCAGATGGCAATCAGCACCAGCACCATTTTCCAGTGTTTTACGGCAAATCGTTTAGTTGGCATAACCTAATCCTTGTTGGTTGATACCCACAGTCTACCAAACAGGGCCGAAATATGCCCCTTCTCAGGTTCGATTGGGTTATGCCAGCGCAGGGTTCGGCTCAGAACCAGTGGAATCGTTCGGCGAGAATCAACAATAAACCTGTGGCGGAAAGGACATTCAATATCACAACCGTTCTGCTGGATACGTTCATGGTATGCACCTTTGGGTTTAAAGACCTGTTCAAGAGTAGCCCAGCATCTTCGAAATGCGAGCGCAGGGGAGAAGCAACCTGCAAATTCGTACAAAAGTGCCAGCCATCAATCTGGCCGCAGAGGGTGCAATCTCCTTTCCGTTAGTGTTAACATTACGTCGCTTGCCGTAAATCCGCATTAATCTGAATTCGGCAGGTGAATGATGACGAACCAATTTGACGATTGTTGGTCAGATGGTGTCGTAATCTATTGTCAAATCACGATTATTTTCTTTGTATATGCTCTTATGTGTGGGGCATCACTGCAAATAAGGATATAAAATGCCTGTAATTACTCTTCCTGATGGCAGTCAACGCCATTTCGACCGTGCTGTTAGCCCAATGGATGTTGCCCTGGACATCGGTCCTGGTCTCGCGAAAGCGACTATCGCTGGCCGCGTTAACGGTGAGCTGGTGGATGCTTCCGATCTGATCGAAAACGATGCGACGCTTGCAATCATCACTGCTAAAGACGAAGAAGGTCTGGAGATCATTCGTCACTCCTGCGCGCACCTGTTAGGCCATGCCATCAAACAGCTGTGGCCAAACACCAAAATGGCGATCGGTCCGGTTATCGACAACGGTTTCTACTATGACGTTGACCTTGACCACACCCTGACTCAGGAAGATATCGACGCGCTCGAAAAACGCATGCACGAGCTCGCCGAAACGAACTATGACGTCATCAAGAAGAAAGTCAGCTGGCACGAAGCGCGTGAAACCTTCGTGAAGCGCGGCGAGAGCTATAAAGTCTCTATTCTTGACGAAAACATTTCGCATGATGACAAGCCTGGCTTGTACCATCACGAAGAATACGTCGACATGTGCCGTGGACCGCACGTGCCGAACATGCGCTTCTGTCATCACTTTAAGCTGATGAAGATCGCGGGCGCCTACTGGCGTGGCGACAGCAACAACAAAATGTTGCAGCGTATTTATGGTACCGCGTGGGCCGATAAAAAAGCCCTGAACGCGTACCTGCTGCGCCTGGAAGAGGCGGCGAAGCGTGACCACCGTAAAATCGGTAAGCAGCTTGACCTGTACCACATGCAGGAAGAAGCGCCGGGTATGGTGTTCTGGCATAACGACGGCTGGACTATCTTCCGTGAACTGGAAACTTTCGTACGCTCCAAGCTGAAAGAGTACCAGTATCAGGAAGTGAAAGGCCCGTTCATGATGGACCGTGTGCTGTGGGAAAAAACCGGCCACTGGGACAACTACAAAGATGCGATGTTCACCACCTCGTCTGAGAACCGTGAATACTGCATCAAGCCAATGAACTGTCCGGGCCACGTTCAGATCTTCAACCAGGGTCTGAAATCCTACCGCGACCTGCCGCTGCGTATGGCGGAGTTCGGTAGCTGCCACCGTAACGAACCATCAGGTGCGCTGCACGGTCTGATGCGCGTTCGTGGCTTTACTCAGGATGATGCGCATATCTTCTGTACTGAAGATCAGGTCCGTGACGAAGTTAACGCCTGTATTCGTATGGTCTACGATATGTACAGCACCTTTGGCTTCGAGAAGATCGTCGTCAAACTCTCAACGCGTCCGGAAAAACGTATCGGTAGCGATGAGACCTGGGATCGCGCAGAAGCGGATCTCGCCGTGGCGCTGGAAGAGAACGGCATTCCGTTCGAATACCAGCTGGGCGAGGGCGCATTCTACGGTCCGAAAATTGAATTTACCCTGTATGACTGCCTCGATCGCGCATGGCAGTGCGGTACTGTACAGCTGGACTTCTCCCTGCCGCAGCGTTTAAGCGCCTCTTATGTTGGCGAAGACAACGAGCGTCAGGTACCGGTAATGATTCACCGTGCAATTCTCGGTTCTCTGGAGCGCTTCATCGGCATCCTGACCGAAGAGTTCGCTGGCTTCTTCCCAACCTGGCTTGCGCCAGTGCAGGTCGTGGTGATGAACATTACCGATTCTCAGGCGGATTACGTTAAAGAATTGACGCAGAAACTACAAAATGCGGGCATTCGCGTAAAAGCAGACTTGAGAAATGAGAAGATTGGCTTTAAAATCCGCGAGCACACTTTACGTCGTGTCCCGTATATGTTGGTCTGTGGTGATAAAGAGGTGGAAGCAGGCAAAGTTGCCGTTCGCACCCGCCGTGGTAAAGACCTGGGCAGCCTGGACGTAAGTGAAGTGATTGAGAAGCTGCAACAAGAGATTCGCAGCCGCAGTCTTCAACAACTGGAGGAATAAGGTATTAAAGGCGGAAAACGAGTTCAAACGGCACGTCCGAATCGTATCAATGGCGAGATTCGCGCCCAGGAAGTTCGCTTAACAGATCTTGAAGGTGAACCACTGGGGATTGTGAGTCTGAGAGAAGCGATCGAAAAAGCTGAAGAAGCTGGAGTAGATTTAGTTGAAATCAGCCCTAACGCCGAACCGCCAGTTTGTCGTATCATGGACTACGGCAAGTTCCTTTATGAAAAGAGTAAGTCTTCTAAGGAACAGAAGAAGAAGCAAAAAGTTATCCAGGTTAAGGAAATCAAATTCCGTCCTGGTACCGACGATGGCGATTATCAGGTAAAACTCCGCAGCCTGATTCGCTTTCTGGAAGATGGCGATAAGGCCAAGATCACACTGCGTTTCCGCGGTCGTGAGATGGCCCACCAACAGATTGGTATGGAAGTGCTTAACCGCGTCCGTGACGATCTGAGTGAACTGGCAGTAGTCGAATCCTTCCCTACGAAGATCGAAGGCCGCCAGATGATCATGGTGCTCGCTCCTAAGAAGAAACAGTAAGGCCTTCAAGCAGCAAAATCTGTGGAGCCTTCGGGTTTCATAGGTTTTGTTCGCCTATGTTTCGTTTATTTAACAATGCGAAGTGGAAGTTATTAAGATGCCAAAAATTAAGACCGTACGCGGTGCTGCTAAGCGCTTCAAAAAAACCGGTGGTGGTGGATTTAAGCGTAAGCACGCAAACCTGCGTCATATTCTGACCAAAAAATCTACTAAGCGTAAACGTCACCTGCGTCCAAAAGGCCTCGTTTCTAAAGGCGATCTGGGTCTGGTTATCGCGTGCCTGCCTTACGCATAAGCCGTTAACGTTTAATTTTTTTACTAAGAATATAGATACAGGAGAGCACATATGGCTCGCGTAAAACGTGGTGTAATTGCACGTGCACGTCACAAGAAAATTTTGAAACAAGCTAAAGGCTACTACGGTGCGCGTTCACGCGTTTACCGCGTTGCCTTCCAGGCTGTTATCAAAGCAGGTCAGTACGCTTACCGTGACCGTCGTCAGCGTAAGCGTCAGTTCCGTCAACTGTGGATTGCGCGTATCAACGCAGCAGCACGTCAGAACGGTATTTCTTACAGCAAATTCATCAACGGCCTGAAAAAAGCCTCTGTTGAAATCGACCGTAAGATCCTGGCTGACATCGCAGTATTCGACAAAGTAGCGTTCACCGCTCTGGTCGAAAAAGCGAAAGCAGCACTGGCATAAGCCAGTTGAAAGAGGGGGCTTTGCTCCCTCTTTTCATTTAACACCATCAGAAGATTGACATTTATCCGTCCAGGCTTTTCAATAAGGTCTTAACGGTTTTACCAGACAAGGTAACGCAAGCATGAATGCTGCTATTTTCCGCTTCTTCTTTTACTTTAGCACCTGATTTCAGGAGGCTAGCGCGTGAAAGATGAAACGAAAAACAGCGCCAGATAAGCCTCCCGATGGAGGCTTTTTTTGTGCCTGAATTTGAGAGAATAACTCCACCAAATCGGTGTCTGCACCGACATAATGAGGAAAATCATGTCACATCTCGCAGAGCTGGTTGCCAGTGCAACAGCCGCCATTAATCAGGCCTCAGATGTTGCCGCGTTAGACAATGTCCGCGTCGAATATCTTGGGAAGAAAGGGCACCTGACCCTTCAGATGACAACCCTGCGTGAGCTGCCGGCAGAAGAACGCCCGGCAGCGGGTGCGGTGATTAACGAAGCTAAAGAGCAGGTACAGCAGGCGCTGAACGCGCGCAAAGCCGAGCTGGAAAGCGCGGTGCTGAATGCGCGTCTGGCCGCAGAGACGATCGACGTTTCTCTGCCGGGTCGCCGTATCGAAAACGGTGGTCTGCATCCGGTTACCCGCACCATCGATCGCATTGAAAGTTTCTTCGGTGAGCTCGGCTTTACCGTGGCGACTGGCCCGGAAATCGAAGATGATTACCATAACTTCGACGCCCTGAACATTCCTGGCCATCATCCGGCACGCGCTGACCACGACACTTTCTGGTTCGACGCTACGCGTCTGCTGCGTACTCAGACCTCCGGCGTTCAGATCCGTACCATGAAGGATCAGGCGCCGCCAATTCGTATTATCGCGCCGGGCCGCGTCTATCGTAACGACTACGATCAGACCCACACCCCAATGTTCCACCAGATGGAAGGTCTGATTGTTGATAAAAACATCAGCTTCACCAACCTGAAGGGCACGCTGCACGATTTCCTGAACAACTTCTTTGAGGAAGATCTGCAGGTTCGTTTCCGCCCGTCCTACTTCCCGTTCACCGAACCGTCTGCGGAAGTTGACGTGATGGGTAAAAACGGCAAATGGCTGGAAGTGCTGGGCTGCGGCATGGTGCATCCAAACGTACTGCGCAACGTGGGTATCGATCCGGAAGTTTACTCCGGCTTTGCCTTCGGCATGGGCATGGAGCGTCTGACCATGCTGCGTTACGGCGTGACCGACTTACGTGCATTCTTCGAAAACGATCTGCGTTTCCTCAAACAGTTTAAATAAGGGCAGGACAGAACAATGAAATTCAGTGAACTGTGGTTACGCGAGTGGGTGAACACCACGCTGGACAGCGACGCGCTTTCTAACCAGATCACCATGGCGGGTCTGGAAGTGGACGGTGTTGAGCCGGTTTCCGGAGCCTTCAACGGCGTGGTCGTCGGCGAAGTAGTCGAGTGCGGTCAGCACCCTAACGCTGACAAACTGCGCGTAACAAAAGTAAACGTGGGCGGTGACCGTCTGCTGGATATCGTCTGCGGTGCGCCAAACTGTCGTCAGGGCCTGAAGGTGGCCGTGGCGACCGTCGGTGCGGTGCTGCCAGGTGATTTCAAAATTAAAGCGGCTAAGCTGCGCGGCGAGCCGTCTGAAGGCATGCTGTGCTCCTTCTCCGAACTGGGTATTTCCGACGATCACAACGGCATCATTGAGCTGCCGCTCGATGCGCCAATCGGCACCAATATCCGTGAATACCTGAAGCTTGACGACAACACCATTGAAATCAGCGTCACGCCAAACCGTGCCGACTGCTTAGGCATCATCGGCGTGGCGCGCGACGTGGCCGTGCTGAACCAGACTGAACTGAATGCGCCGGAAATCGCGCCGGTTGAAGCGACCATCAGTGACGTGCTGCCTATTCAGGTTGACGCTGCGGATGCTTGCCCGCGCTACCTCGGTCGCGTGGTGAAAGGCATCAACGTGAAAGCGCCAACTCCGCTGTGGATGAAAGAGAAGCTGCGCCGCTGCGGTATTCGCTCTATCGATGCAGTGGTCGACGTGACCAACTACGTTCTGCTGGAGCTGGGCCAGCCAATGCACGCGTTCGATAAAGACCGTATCGACGGCGGCATCGTTGTGCGCATGGCGAAAGAGGGCGAAACCCTGGTTCTGCTGGACGGCAGCGAAGCGAAACTGAACGCCGACACCCTGGTGATTGCTGACCACAGCAAAGCGCTGGCAATGGGCGGTATCTTCGGTGGCGAGCACTCAGGCGTCAACGACGAGACGCAAAACGTTCTGCTGGAATGCGCGTTCTTCAGCCCGCTCTCCATCACCGGTCGCGCACGCCGTCACGGCCTGCATACCGATGCCTCTCACCGCTACGAGCGCGGCGTTGACCCTGCTCTGCAGTATAAAGCGATGGAACGTGCGACCCGCCTGCTGATCGACATCTGCGGCGGCGAAGCGGGCCCGGTTATTGACGTCACCAACGAAGCAACGCTGCCGAAGCGTGCGACCATCACCCTGCGCCGCAGCAAGCTGGATCGCCTGATTGGCCATCACGTTGCCGATGCGCAGGTAACCGACATCCTGAAACGTCTGGGCTGTGAAGTAACCGAAGGGCAGGACGAGTGGAAAGCCGTTGCGCCATCATGGCGTTTCGACATGGAAATTGAAGAAGATCTGGTGGAAGAAGTGGCCCGCGTTTACGGCTACAACAACATTCCTGACGAGCCTGTCCAGGCGGGTCTGGTGATGGGTACCCACCGTGAAGCCGACCTGTCCCTGAAGCGTGTGAAAACCATGCTGAACGACAAAGGCTACCAGGAAGTGATCACCTACAGCTTCGTTGATCCAAAGCTGCAGCAACTGATCCATCCGGGTCAGGAGGCGCTGATCCTGCCAAGCCCAATCTCCAGCGAAATGTCCGCGATGCGTCTGTCTCTG
This sequence comes from Enterobacter sp. WP_7_1, assembly GCF_003688535.1. NCBI lineage: Bacteria > Pseudomonadati > Pseudomonadota > Gammaproteobacteria > Enterobacterales > Enterobacteriaceae > Enterobacter > Enterobacter sp. WP_7_1. The sequence continues at coordinate 984,914 of NZ_REFK01000001.1, forward strand.
TGGACGGGCCTGCTGGGTACTGTCGTTTATAACCAGAATCGCCAGCAAAACCGCGTGCGAATTTTCGAAAGCGGTTTGCGCTTTGTACCGGATAATCAGGCAAATTTAGGCATCCGTCAGGATCTCATGCTGGCTGGCGCCATCAGCGGCAACCGCTATGAAGAGCACTGGGACCTGGCAAAAGGCACGGTTGATTTCTACGATATGAAGGGCGATCTGGAAGCGATTCTGGATCTGACCGGTAAATTATCTGAAATTGAATTCCGCGCAGAAGCCATCCCGGCTCTGCATCCGGGCCAGAGCGCAGCCATCTATTTAGACGGCAAACGCGTTGGTTTTATTGGGGTTGTTCACCCTGAGCTGGAGCGCAAGCTGGACCTGAACGGCCGTACCATCGTGTTCGAGCTGGAATGGAACACGGTGGCTGACCGCGTTATTCCTCAGGCTCAGGACGTCTCCCGCTTCCCGGCAAACCGCCGTGATATCGCGGTTGTGGTCGCGGAAAATGTGCCCGCAGCAGATATTTTGGCCGAATGTAAGAAAGTTGGCGTAAATCAGGTAGTTGGCGTAAACTTATTTGACGTGTACCGCGGCAAGGGCGTAGCAGAAGGTTTCAAGAGCCTCGCTATTAGCCTTATCCTTCAGGATACCAGCCGTACACTCGAAGAAGAGGAGATTGCCGCTACCGTCGCCAAATGTGTAGAGGCATTAAAAGAGCGATTCCAGGCATCATTGAGGGATTGAACCTATGGCGCTTACAAAAGCTGAAATGTCAGAATATCTGTTTGATAAGCTTGGGCTTAGCAAACGGGATGCCAAAGAGCTGGTAGAGCTGTTTTTCGAAGAGATCCGTCGTGCTCTGGAAAATGGTGAGCAGGTAAAACTCTCCGGTTTTGGCAATTTTGATTTGCGAGACAAAAACCAACGTCCGGGCCGCAACCCGAAGACGGGGGAAGATATTCCCATTACAGCCCGCCGCGTGGTGACCTTCAGACCCGGCCAGAAGTTGAAAAGCCGTGTCGAAAACGCAACGCCCAAAGCAGAGTAATATGAACTAACTAAAAAGGCCGCCCACGCGGCCTTTTTTCTTTGCGCTCTCCGGCAAACCCGCCGTAAAATCAATTACATCTCACGCTACTAAAACCGTACACATGCTTGATTATGCTCATCGCCAGCACCGTTCCGATAAGCGTCGCCTGTTTTTGCTGGTGCTGTTGCTCATTGTCGCCGCAGGCGTAAGCCTCTGCGCGGGCGACAGATGGATCGGGCCTGAAAGCTGGTTGGGGCCGGACGGGCAGCTCTTCGTCTGGCAAATTCGCCTGCCGCGCACCGTCGCGGTGGTTCTGGTCGGCGCCGCGCTGGCGCTGTGCGGTACCATAATGCAGGCGTTGTTTGATAACCCTCTGGCGGAGCCCGGGCTGCTCGGCGTGTCAAACGGCGCAGGCGTAGGCCTGATTGCGGCGGTAATGCTCGGCGGAGGAGAACTCTCCGGATGGAGTATTAGCCTGAGCGCTATCCTCGGCGCGCTGCTAATCACCGCGATCCTTCTTCGTTTCGCCAGACGGCACTTATCGACCAGCCGCCTGCTGCTTGCCGGCGTGGCGCTGGGGATCATCTGTAGCGCGCTGATGACCTGGGCGGTCTACTTCTCAACATCCTTTGACTTGCGTCAGCTGATGTACTGGATGATGGGCGGCTTTGGAGGCGTTGACTGGCACCAGGGCTGGCTGATGGCGCTGCTGGTGCCGGTCATCGTCTGGGCTGCCCTGCAGGCGCAGCCGCTTAATATGCTCGCGCTGGGTGAAACCTCTGCACGCCAGCTCGGCATGCCGATTGGGTTCTGGCGTAATGTGCTGGTAATAGCCATTGGCTGGCTGGTCGGCGTCAGCGTGGCTCTGGCGGGCGCGATCGGATTCATCGGGCTGGTTATTCCGCACATGCTGCGCCTGTGTGGCCTCACGGACCATCGGACCCTGCTTCCGGCCTCGGCGGTTGCCGGGGCCGTCACGCTGCTGGTGGCTGATATCATCGCCCGGCTTGCCCTGACGGCCGCAGAGCTGCCGATTGGCGTGGTGACCGCCACGCTGGGCGCGCCGGTATTTATCTGGCTACTATTAAAAGCTGGACGTTAAATCAATAAGCCGTAAGACAACCTGAGGGAATGCTATGCAGTCAGATATCCTGAATACTGAAGTGACCACCATTGACGGCGATAACACCACGCTGGAAGGCTACAAAGGCAACGTGCTGCTTATCGTCAACGTAGCATCGAAATGTGGCCTGACGCCGCAGTACGAGCAGCTGGAAAACATTCAGAAGGCCTGGGAGAAAGACGGTTTCACCGTGCTGGGCTTCCCGTGCAACCAGTTCCTGGGCCAGGAGCCGGGCAGCGAAGAGGAGATTAAAACCTTCTGCAGCACCACCTATGGCGTGACGTTCCCGATGTTCAGCAAAATCGATGTCAACGGCGAAGACCGCCATCCTCTGTATGCGAAGCTGATCGCTGCCGCGCCGAAGGCCGTTGCGCCTGAAGGAAGCGGTTTTTATGAACGCATGGCCAGCAAAGGCCGCGCGCCGCTTTACCCGGACGATATCCTGTGGAATTTTGAAAAATTCCTGATTGGCCGCGACGGCCAGGTCGTTCAGCGTTTTTCGCCGGATATGACCCCTGAGGATCCGATCGTCATGAAATCGATCAAGCTGGCGCTGGCGAAATAATGTCGTTGCTGATGCAGCTCACGGACGTCGCCGAGAGGGGACGTCTGGAGCCGATAACCGGTACCATCAATGCGGGAGAAATCCTGCATCTTGTCGGGCCAAACGGTGCAGGGAAGAGCACGCTGCTGGCACGGATGGCAGGCATGACCGACGGAGAAGGGCAGATAACGCTGCTGGAGCATACGCTCGCCGACTGGTCACCGGTCTCGCTGGCGCACCGGCGCAGTTACCTTGTGCAGCAGCAGGTGCCGCCTTTTGCGATGCCGGTCTGGCACTATCTGATGCTGCATTTGCACGACAAACAACAAACGGCACTGCTGACGGATGTTGCCGCGGCCCTGGGGCTGGAAGATAAACTGTCCCGGCATGCCAGCCAGCTTTCCGGCGGAGAGTGGCAGCGGGTGCGTCTGGCGGCCGTCATTCTTCAGATCCACCCGGCAGGTAATCCTCACGGGCGAATGCTGCTTCTCGATGAACCTATGAGCGGTCTGGACGTGGCGCAGCAGGCGGCACTGGATACGCTGTTAAGCACCCTGAGCCGAAAAGGTATCGCCGTGGTGATGAGCAGTCATGACCTCAACCACACCCTGCGTCATGCCCACCGGGTGTGGCTGCTGTCGCAGGGAAAGATGATCGCCAGCGGCGCGCGGGATCGGGTTCTTACGCCGCCCCATCTTGCCCGCGCGTACAACATGTCGTTCCGCAGGCTTGATATAGAGGGACATAAGATGCTGATTTCTACCGGGCAGACGTAACCGTTTCTTGCCTCTTAGCACAATTGCACGCTAAATTACGAAAAGAACAAAAAAAGCAGAGGATTCGTCTGAAAATGCGATTCTGGTTTCTCCTGATGGCCACACTTTTTCTTGCGGGATGCAGTAGCCATCGTGCGCCGCCGCCTAACCCACGGCTTTCAGATTCGATCACCGTAATTGCCAGCCTTAACGATCAGCTGAGCAACTGGCGCGGTACGCCTTATCGTTACGGCGGAATGAGCCGCGGCGGCGTGGATTGCTCCGGTTTCGTTCTGATGACGTTCCGCGATAAGTTTGATTTACAGCTTCCGCGCGAAACGCGTAAACAGGCAGAAATAGGCACTGAAATTGATAAAGACGATCTTCTGCCCGGAGACCTGGTTTTCTTCAAAACCGGATCGGGTGAAAGCGGTCTTCATGTGGGGATATATGATACAGACAATCAGTTCATTCACGCCTCGACAAGCCGCGGCGTGATGCGCTCTTCTCTTGATAATGTTTACTGGCGTAAAAATTTCTGGCAGGCTCGACGTATATAGTCATTGTCAGACACTTCTCTTATGACGGCATGGTATCTAATAAATCATGCCGTTTTTTCTCAAATAAGATGCTTAAAGTTAAATTTATCTAAAATTAGCGAATCCTGCATGTGTCTGTTTTATCTAAAACTGGCTATTATTCGACAACCAGGATAAAATTAATTTAGATTCAGGGATAAATCTGAAAATAAATACGGAACTAATGAAATTAATCTTATTAAAATCAAGACAGTGGAATTGTGTCGGCAATTGCTCCAGGATGTCCTCTCTCATCTTTAATGTGGAGCGAGTGCAATGATTATTACGCTAGATAATGCTTACCAGTCTGAACTGCTGCTTCTGCCTGCCCGTAATAGCGCAGGGGAGCTTAAAGGTTTAGAGGTTCTGGTTAACTTTACTGGCGTCGGCAGCGATGTGCGGATCCCCACTGAGCTTGTTATCCCTCGGCTTTCAGCAGCTGAAGAGTTAGTGCTGTTTAACGAAAAATTGCAATTGCTTGATACCTGTAAACTGTTTTTTATTCAGCATCAGTTAATTGCATGGATCAATATTACACCTGCAATAGTTGAATTTTTATTAAGTAATGGAAACGCTGTTTCAATCCTTGAGCGTTACCCGTTTCTTGAGTTTACTGTTAATGAGAATTATCCAGGTTTAAATAACGGAAAGGACGATCTGCAGCTGGCGAGAATGGCAATCCATTTCCCGTTGGTCCTGGCAAACTTTGGCGCAGGCGCCGCATCGCTCAAAGCGGTCTATGATGGATTATTTAAACGGGTAATTCTCGACAAAGGCTTCATTCAGCAGCGTGCCCCGGAGCTCTCTTTTGAGCCTTTTATGCGCGCCATCCTCTGGCAAATCACACCGCACTGCCAGTCAGTGATCGTCTCGGGCATTGACGACCACGGCCTGTTGCAACGCGTTTTGTCCTTCAATTTTGGCGCCATGCAGGGCGCACTCTGGCCAGCCGTCTCTGCGGAGCACGTTACATCGCTGGTTCAGCAGCGATAACCCTTGCTTTCGCCCGTGTTTAAGTCCGGGTAAACCCTCTACACTAAAAGCAGGAGGACTTATGACCCTGTCTTTTACTGCTCACTGGCATGATGAGTTGCTTGGCTTTTACACCGCACTCAAACCAACACCCTTACAAAATTCACGCCTTATCTGGCATAACGATTTGCTGGCAGAAGAACTGGCCATTCCGCCTGAGCTGTTTCAGCCTTCAGAAGGCGCAGGCGTCTGGGGCGGGGAAACGCTTCTCGCCGGTATGCAACCTCTGGCTCAGGTCTATAGCGGACATCAGTTTGGCGTCTGGGCGGGACAGCTTGGCGACGGCAGGGGGATCCTGCTCGGCGAACAACAGCTTCCCAACGGGGAGACGGTCGACTGGCACCTGAAAGGCGCGGGTCTGACTCCCTACTCGAGAATGGGCGACGGGCGCGCGGTGCTGCGTTCAACGATTCGCGAGTGCCTGGCGTCCGAAGCGATGCACGCCCTGGGTATTCCCACTACGCGCGCGCTGTCGATTGTCACCAGCGATACGCCGGTAGCGCGCGAAACGGTGGAAAAAGGGGCAATGCTGATGCGTATTGCGCAAAGCCATTTGCGCTTTGGTCATTTCGAGCACTTTTACTATCGCCGCGAGCCGGACAAGGTTCGCCAGCTGGCTGACTTTGCCATTCGTCACCACTGGGCGCATTTGCAGGACGAGGCGGATAAATACGTTCTCTGGTTCAGGGATGTGGTTGCCCGTACCGCAAGCCTGATTGCCCGCTGGCAAACGGTGGGCTTTGCGCATGGCGTCATGAATACGGACAACATGTCGATCCTCGGGCTGACCTTTGATTACGGTCCGTTTGGTTTCCTGGACGATTATCAGCCTGGCTATATCTGCAACCACTCCGACTATCAGGGACGTTACAGCTTTGATAATCAGCCAGCGGTTGGCCTGTGGAACCTGCAGCGGCTTGCGCAAACCCTGTCGCCGTTCATCGACGTAGATGCCCTCAACGATGCGCTCGACAGCTATCAGGACATATTGCTGCGAGAATATGGCATGCTGATGCGCAACAAGCTGGGGCTGATGACGCAGGAGAGGGGCGATAACGACATCCTCAACGGCCTGTTTGCCCTGATGGCGCGCGAGGGCAGCGATTATACCCGTACCTTCCGGATGCTGAGCCAGACGGAGCAGCATAGTGCGGCCTCGCCGCTGCGCGACGAGTTTATTGACAGACAGGCGTTTGACGACTGGTTTGCCACTTACCGCGCGCGGCTGCAGCAGGAGCAGGTGGACGACGCCACTCGCCAGACGCAAATGAACGCGAAGAATCCAGCGATGGTGTTGCGCAACTGGCTGGCGCAGCGGGCGATTGAGCAGGCAGAGCAGGGGGAGTATGACGAGCTACACCGCCTGAACCTGGCTCTGCGCACGCCGTTTGCCTACCGGGATGATGACTACGTCAGCCGCCCGCCCGACTGGGGCAAGCGGCTGGAGGTCAGCTGCTCAAGTTAGAAATTTTGCCGGGTGGCGGCGTCGCCTTACCCGGCAAAAATTACTGCGCAACCCAGCCGCCATCCATATTCCACGCGGCGCCGCGAACGTTCACGGCGCCCTCGCTGCACAAAAACAGCGCCAGTTCACCCAGCTGCTCCGGGGTAACAAACTCGCCCGAAGGCTGTTTCTCCGCGAGAAGCCGATCGCGAGCCTGCTCCGGCGGGACGCCTTCAGCGATGCGCTTGTCGATTTGCTGTTGCACCAGCGGCGTCAGTACCCAGCCGGGGCAGATGGTGTTGGCGGTAATACCGGTGCGGGCGGTTTCCAGCGCCAGCGATTTCGTAAAGCCCACTACGCCATGCTTGGCGGCCACGTAGGCTGACTTCTCTTTTGACGCGACCAGCCCGTGAACGGAGGCGATATTGATGATGCGCCCCCAGTTTTTCTCGCGCATGGCGGGCAGCGCCAGCCGGCTGGTGTGAAATACCGAGGAGAGATTAATGGCGATAATGTCGTTCCATTTCTCCACCGGAAACGCATCAACCGGGGCGACATGCTGTATCCCGGCGTTGTTGACAAGAATGTCCACGCCGCCAAACTGCGATTCGGCGTAGCGCATCATGGCTTCAATTTGCAGCACGTCACGCAGGTCCGCATCGTGATAGCCCGGCTTTTTGCCCAGTTGCGCAATCTCTTCTCTTGCTGATTCGCTGTCGCCGAAACCGTTGAGGATCAGCTGCGCCCCGGCCTTCGCCAGTACGCGGGCGATCCCAAGTCCAATGCCGCTGGTTGAGCCCGTCACCAGCGCGGTCTTACCGTTCAGATTCATCTTTCTCTCCTTACACAATGCCGGTCAGATAGAACACGGCAATGACAAAAAGCACTGCCAGACTTTTAATGATGGTGATAGCGAAAATGCCGCCGTAGGCCTGACGATGGCTCAGGCCGGTAATCGCCAGCAGGGTAATCACCGCGCCGTTATGGGGCAGCGTATCCATACCGCCGCTCGCCATTGAGGCCACGCGGTGCAGCACCTCAAGCGGGATATTGGCGGCGTGAGCGGCGGCGACAAACGCGTCGGACATGGCGGCGAGGGCAATACTCATCCCGCCGGACGCAGAGCCGGTGATCCCCGCAAGCACCGTCACGCTGATGGCTTCATTCAGCAGCGGATTGGGGATGGCCGCCAGCGCTTTGGATAACACCAGGAACCCGGGTAGGGCGGCGATCACAGCGCCGAAACCGTATTCCGAGGCGGTATTCATCGCCGCCAGAATGGCGCCGCTCACCGCGGTCCGGCTGCCTTCAGCCAGACGCCCCCGGATATTGCGAAAGCCAAAAATCAGCACCAGCACGATACCGGAGATCAGCGCCGCTTCCACGGCCCAGATGGCGGTGATCTTTCCCACCTCGGTCACAATGGGTTTCGCCAGTCCTGGCAGAGTCAGCTCGTGGGTCGTGCCGTACCAGCCGGGGATCCAGCGGGTAAACAGCAGGTTAAGTATGCCCACCACCAGCAGCGGGGAGATAGCAATCAGCGGGTGCGGAAGGTTAATGTTATCCGGCGTTTCGGGCTCATTTTTCAGATCCGTGCCGTAACCTTCGTTGTTATTGAACGCCTTACGACGCTGGCGCTCCAGCCAGAGCAGGCCAAAGACGATAATAAACAGAGAGCCAATAAGCCCCAGCCACGGCGCGGCCCAGGCGTTCGTGCCAAAGAAGCTGGTGGGGATGATATTCTGGATCTGCGGCGTGCCGGGCAGGGCGTCCATGGTAAACGAAAACGCCCCCAGCGCCACGGTGGCCGGGATCAGCCGCTTAGGGATGCCGCTCTGGCGGAACAGTTCCGCGGCGAAAGGGTAAACCGCAAACGCCACCACGAACAGCGACACGCCGCCGTAGGTTAACAGCGCGCATACCAGGACGATCACCGGAATAGCGTGGCGACGACCGAGGATCTGAATCGCGGCGGCGACGATCGAGCGTGAGAAACCGGAAAGCTCAATCAGCTTGCCGAAAACGGCCCCCAGCAGGAACACCGGGAAGTAGAGCTTGACGAAGCCCACCATCTTTTCCATAAACAGACCGGTAAACGTCGGGCCGACGGCACCCGGATCGGTCAGCAGCACGGCGCCGAGCGCCGCAATCGGCGCAAACAAAATAACGCTGTATCCGCGATAGGCCGCCAGCATCAGCAGCGCCAGCGCCGCCAGGGCAATTAACACACTCATTACGACTCCTCACTTGAATTATTTTTCGGGTATCAACGAGATGCTTAACGCTCGACAGTCAGAGCAATGCCTTGCCCGCCGCCCACGCACAGGGTGACGAGCCCTTTTTTGACGTCACGGCGCTGCATTTCGTACAGCAGCGTCACGAGGATGCGGCAGCCGGAGGCGCCAATCGGATGACCCAGGGCAATAGCGCCGCCGTTAACGTTCACCCTGCGCTCATCCCAGCCGAGCTGCTTGCCCACCGCCAGCGCCTGGGCGGCAAAGGCTTCATTGGCTTCAATGAGGTCCACGTCATCGAGCGTCCAGCCCGCCCGCGCCAGCGCCGTCCGACAGGCGCTGACCGGTCCGATGCCCATCACCGACGGGTCAACGCCCGTCACGGCGTAGCTCACGATGCGACCGAGGATCGGCAAACCACTTTCCCGCGCCTTTTCGCCGCTCATCAGCAGCACCGCGGCGGCACCGTCGTTGAGCGTTGACGCATTTCCGGCAGTGACCGTGCCTTCCACCTGCAGAAAGGCGGGGCGCAGTTGCGCCAGCTGCTCAGCGGTAGTGCCTGGCCGGGGCTGTTCGTCACGGCTGACGATAAGCGGCGGTTTTTTGCCCTGTTTTACCGTCACCGGCGCTATCTCGTCGTCAAAGCGACCCGCTTCGATGGCGGAGGCCGCTTTGTGCTGCGACCGGGCGGCAAAGGCGTCCTGCTGCTCGCGGGAAATGGCATTCTCACGGGCGACGTTTTCAGCGGTGATCCCCATGTGATAATCGTTGAACGCGTCCCACAGCCCGTCGGTAATCATGCTGTCCTGCAGGCCCGTATGGCCAAAACGCAGCCCTGAACGCGCGCCGTCCAGCAGATAGGGGGCGTTGCTCATGCTCTCCTGACCGCCAGCGATGGCCACGACCGCGTCGCCGCAGCGGATCGCCTGCGCGGCGAGCTGCACCGCTTTTAGGCCCGCGCCGCACACCAGGTTGACCGTTGTCGCCGGCGTGCTGACGGGTAATCCGGCGGTGATGGCCGTCTGACGCGCCGGGTTTTGCCCGCATCCCGCCGTCAGCACCTGCCCGAAAATCAGTTCATCTACCTGTTCTTCGCGAAGACCGCTGTTCTCCAGCAGGTGCCGCACCGCTACGGCCCCCAGCTCAACCGCCGAAAGGGACGATAGCGAGCCGCGAAAACTGCCAATGGGGGTTCGGGTTGCCCCGACAATCATGACTTCTTTCATCGTGAGTCCTCAGTTGAAGCGCATCTCGCGAACGTCGTCCGCCACAATCATTTTCCCGGCTGTCTTAGCCGCAATTTCGTCGATGCTGACGCCGGGGGCGTATTCCCGCAGGATGAACGTGCCGTCCTCGATCTCCAGCAATGCGAGGTCGGTTAAGACCCGACGGATACAGCCCGCGCCCGTGAGCGGCAGCGTGCAGCGCGGCAGCAGCTTTGATTCACCGCTTTTCGACGCGTGGGTCATCACTACAATGATGTTCTGCGCCCCGGCCACGAGATCCATCGCGCCGCCCATGCCCTTCACCATCTTTCCGGGGATCATCCACGAGGCGATATTGCCCTCGACGTCCACTTCAAACGCGCCCAGCACGGTCAGATCCACATGACCGCCGCGGATCATGGCAAACGACTGGGCCGAGTCGAAAATGGCCGCGCCAGTGCGCGCGGTCACGGTCTGTTTACCGGCGTTGATCATGTCGGCGTCAAGGCTCTGCTCGTCAGGAAAAGCCCCCATCCCCAGCAGCCCGTTTTCCGACTGAAGCATCACGTCCATCCCGTCCGGAATGTAGTTCGCCACCAGGGTGGGGATGCCGATCCCCAGGTTGACGTAATACCCGTCGCGCAGCTCGCGGGCGACGCGCATGGCCATCTGTTCACGGGTCAACATTGTCAGACTCCTTCCGCGCGCAGGGTGCGCTGTTCAATGCGTTTTTCAAACTGGCCGACAATCAGCCTGTCGACGTAAATTCCCGGGGTATGAATGGCCGACGGGGGCAGCTCGCCGGGGGGAACTATCTCTTCCACCTCGACGACCGTTATCCGGCCCGCCGTTGCCATCAGCGGGTTAAAATTTTGCGCGGTATGCCGATAGACAACGTTGCCGTACCAGTCCGCTTTCCAGCCCTTAATGAGCGCGAAATCGCCGGTAATGGCCTCCTCGAGGATGTAGTGCTTCCCCGCAAACTGGCGCACGTCTTTGCCGGTAGCCACGGGCGTGCCGTAGCCGGTGGCCGTGTAAAATGCCGGAATGCCCGCGCCGCCCGCGCGCACCTTTTCCGCCAGCGTGCCCTGAGGCGTGAGTTCAATCTCCAGTTCGCCGCTCAGCACCTGCTGTTCGAACAGGGCGTTCTCGCCGACGTAAGAGGCCACCACTTTGCGAACCTGCCGCGTTTCGAGCAGTATCCCGAGACCGAAACCGTCCACGCCGCAGTTGTTTGATACCACCGTCAGATCTTTCACCTGACGGCGTCTGACCTCTGCAATCAGGTTCTCCGGAATCCCGCACAGGCCGAAGCCGCCCGCCAGCAAGGTCATTCCGTCCGTCAGCCCATCCAGCGCCTGCGCATAGCTGCCGACGCGCTTATCCAGTCCCGCCATAGTCATCCCTCCCGTTATCCGTGCCGGTATCATTAGGGGCGGCGACTCATTTGTTAATTTTGAATTTGTGACCCACTCATTTGGTTTTTTTATTAATTTCCTGTTAACTAAATTTTTTCAATTAGTTAACAGGATGAAAAATGAGAATGAGTGTCAAACAGTTACGCGCGTTTTTAGCGGTAGCTCACACTCTCAATTTCGCGCACGCCAGCGAACGGCTGAATCTTTCCCAGCCGGCCCTGAGCCTGACGATTAAAGCGCTGGAGGATGCGCTCGGCGGACCGCTGCTGCAGCGGAGCACGCGCAAAGTCGCGCTGACGCAGGAGGGAGAGACGTTTTTGCCGATGGCGCGTCAGCTGCTTGCCGACTGGGATAACGTCGAAGAGGCGATGCACCAGTGCTTTACCCTGCAGCGCGGTAAAATTTCGGTTGCGGCCATGCCGTCGTTTGCCGCGAATGTCCTGCCCGAGGTGCTAAAAGCGTTTCGCGATCGTCATGCCGGGATCAACGTCACCGTGCACGATGTCATTAACGAGCAGGTGATAGAGATGGTGCGGGAAGGGCGGGTCGAGATGGGCATCGCCTTTGAGCCCGCGCCAACGCACAACCTGCTGTTTACTCCGCTGGGCCTCGACAGGTTTGTTGCCATAGTGCCGAAAGATTCCTCGCTGGCAGGCAAGAAGCGCCTGTCATGGGATGATCTGCTGACGCTGGATTTCATCACCCTGCAGCGCCCGTCGGCGGTACGTCTGATGATGGAGGAGGAGCTGGCGCGAAGCGGCAGAAAGCTGGACGTGGCGCTGGAGAGTCATCAGCTGGTGACGGTCGGGCGAATGGTCGCGAGCGGGCTGGGCGGCAGCGCCGTTCCGGCGCTCTGCGAGGCGCAGATGACGGCGCTGGGCGCAGTCTGTATTCCGCTGGATAACCCGCCCATTGAAAAGTGCATCGGGGCGATCCATCCAGGGCATACGCAGCTCTCTAAAGCGGCGCATGCCCTGCTGGAAACGCTGAAGGATTTTTACCAGCCGGGTCAGGCGGAGTGACCCGGCCGACCCGATTGCTTCAGAAGCGGGTATCTACCGCAGAGGCCAATTTTTCCAGCAGCAGTTCGCTGTCTTCCCAGCTCAGGCACGGGTCGGTGATCGACTGGCCGTAAACCATCTGCTGCCCGGCAATGATTTTCTGCGTGCCTTCTTTGATAAAGCTCTCAGCCATAATCCCTGCAACGGCGGTCGAGCCGCTGCGGATCTGCTGACAGATCTCATCGCAGACGTCCAGCTGGCGGCGATGCTGCTTCTGGCAGTTGCCGTGGCTGAAATCCACCACCAGATGTTCCGGCAGGTCGAACTCGGCCAGCGTTTCACAGGCCGCCGAAATATCTTGTGCATGGTAATTGGGTTTCTTCCCGCCGCGCATAATGATATGCCCGTAAGGGTTACCGCTGGTCTGGTAGATGGTCATATGACCGCTCTTATCCGGCGACAGGAACATGTGGCTGGCACGGGCAGCGCGGATGGCATCAACCGCGATACGGGTGTTGCCGTCGGTCCCGTTTTTAAAGCCGACCGGGCAGGAGAGGGCAGAGGCCATCTCACGGTGGATCTGGCTTTCGGTAGTGCGCGCGCCAATCGCGCCCCAGCTGATCAGATCGGCGATAAACTGCCCGGTCACCATATCGAGAAACTCGGTCGCCGTCGGCACGCCCAGCTCGTTGACCTGTAAAAGCAGCTTCCGCGCCAGCTCGATACCGTGGTTAACGCGATAGCTGCCGTTGAGGTCAGGGTCGGAAATCAGGCCTTTCCAGCCCACCACGGTCCGCGGTTTTTCAAAGTAGGTGCGCATCACGATCTCAAGGCGATGCTGGTACTTATCCCGCAGACCCTGGAGTCGTTTCGCATAATCCATCGCGGCATCCAGATCGTGGATGGAGCAAGGCCCAATCACCACCAGAAGACGTTTGTCTTCACCGTTCAGGATTTTTTCAATGCGGCGGCGGGAGGCCGTCACATGTTCCGCGACGGCGGCGGAAACGGGATGCCGCTGTGCCAGTTCAGCCGGCGTGACCAGGCTGTCAATGCGCGCAGTGCGGAGTTCATCGGTTTTATTCATGGAATGTCTCAGAAAATTTTTGCTTCATCGGCAGACTACCGGGAAGTGATGGGCATCACCTTAAACCAATCCCTGCTGATTTCAAGTTCGGGGCGACACCGCCCCGTGGTTGCAGATGATGATACCTGAATCTGAGCCAATGTACTAGCATATTAGTACATGCGGCGATTAAGCCCCATGATGTCGAGAATTTTGGTGGCAATTTCTTCAACCGAATAGTTGGTGCTGTTCAGCCACGGGATCTGGTTTTTGCGGTACAGCGCTTCCACTTCGGAAACCTCCATCCGGCACTGGCGCATGGAGGCGTAGCGGCTGTTCTCGCGTCGCTCCTCGCGGATGGCGGCAAGGCGTTCCGGGTTGATCGTCAGGCCGAACAGCTTGTGCTGCAGCGGCTTAAGGGCGGCGGGCAGGACCAGGTTATCCATATCGTCGGCGATAAACGGGTAGTTTGCAGCGCGAATGCCAAACTGCATCGCCAGATAGAGGCTGGTCGGGGTTTTGCCGCAGCGCGACACGCCAAGCAGGATCACCTGCGCCTGATCGAGATTACGCAGAGAGATACCGTCGTCGTGTGCGAGGGTGTAGTCAATGGCGGCGATACGCGCGTCGTACTTAATCAGGTTGCCGGGGTTAAGCCCGTGGGTACGGTGGGCGATAGGCGTCGGGTCGAGCTTAAGCTCGCTCTGCAGCGGAGCCACCAGCGCCTGCACGATATCCTGGCAGAAGCCTTCACTTTGCAGAATGATGGCGCGAATCTCGGGGATCACGATAGAGTAGAACACCAACGGGCGGATGCCGGTCTGCTGGTAGATGGCGTCAATCTGGTCCTTCACCGCTTTGGCGCGGCTTTCGTTTTCGACAAACGGCAGCGTGATGCTGTTAATCGAAACGGGAAACTGCGACATCACCGCGTGGCCCAGCACCTCGGCGGTGATCGCCGTACCATCGGAAATATAAAAAACGTGGCGATCGACAGCACTATCCATTTTACTCACCCTGAATATCAGACCTAATTGCCTGAAAGCATAAATTAAAAAAGTAAATTACACAGCAAAGAACTTATCTTAATTATAAATGAAACGGTGTTTTTGATTTTCCTGAAAAGTGGATTTCATTTTTCAAATAGCGACTTTATTTTTGGGGTTTCTGGCTGAATATAGAGGAATCATCGGGTTAATCGTTGATGGGAAAGTATCCGAAAAGTTGAAAATTTAAATTGCTTACACGATTCACCGTTTTTTTAGCGGAAATAAATATGCCAGTATAAATACGTAGTCAGGTGTTACTTACTCCGATCAAATATCACAAAAGGATTGTTTCGATGTCCAACAATGGCTCGTCACCGCTGGTGCTTTGGTATAACCAACTCGGCATGAATGATGTAGACAGAGTTGGGGGCAAAAATGCCTCCCTGGGTGAAATGATTACAAATCTGTCGGGTATGGGTGTCTCCGTACCGAACGGGTTTGCCACCACCGCCGATGCCTTTAACCTGTTTTTAGACCAGAGCGGTGTTAACCAGCGCATTTACGACCTGCTGGATAAAACGGATATTGATGACGTTACCGAGCTTGCCAAAGCCGGGGCGCAGATCCGCCAGTGGATCATCGACACACCTTTCCAGCCGGAACTGGAAAAAGCCATTCACGACGCGTACAACCAGCTCTCTGCTGACGATGCGCAGGCCTCCTTTGCCGTACGTTCCTCTGCGACCGCAGAAGATATGCCGGACGCCTCGTTCGCCGGGCAGCAGGAAACCTTCCTGAACGTCCAGGGTTACGATGCGGTGCTGGTGGCGGTGAAGCACGTGTTTGCTTCCCTGTTCAACGACCGTGCCATCTCCTATCGCGTGCACCAGGGCTACGACCATCGCGGCGTGGCGCTCTCCGCTGGCGTGCAGCGCATGGTGCGCTCGGACGTGGGTTCATCCGGCGTGATGTTCTCCATTGATACCGAATCCGGCTTCGACCAGGTGGTGTTTATCACCTCCGCGTGGGGTCTGGGTGAGATGGTGGTGCAGGGCGCGGTAAACCCTGACGAATTCTACGTCCACAAGCCTACGCTGGCCGCTGGCCGTCCGGCGGTGGTGCGCCGCACCATGGGCTCGAAAAAAATCCGCATGATCTATGCCCCGACCCAGGAGCATGGCAAGCAGGTTAAAATTGAAGATGTACCGCAGGAGCAGCGCGACCGCTTCTCCCTGACCGACGCCGAAGTTCAGGAGCTGGCGAAGCAGGCGGTGCAGATCGAAAAACACTACGGCCGTCCGATGGACATCGAATGGGCGAAAGACGGGAACACCGGCAAGCTGTTTATCGTGCAGGCGCGTCCGGAAACCGTCCGCTCTCGCGGTCAGGTGATGGAGCGTTATACGCTGCACGCGCAGGGTAAAATCGTGGCGGAAGGCCGCGCCATCGGTCACCGCATCGGTGCCGGTCCGGTCAAAGTGATCCACGACATCAGCGAGATGAACCGTATTGAGCCAGGCGACGTGCTGGTAACCGACATGACCGACCCGGACTGGGAACCGATCATGAAGAAAGCGGCGGCTATCGTCACCAACCGCGGCGGTCGTACCTGTCACGCGGCGATCATTGCCCGCGAGCTGGGTATTCCTGCGGTTGTCGGCTGCGGTGACGCCACCGAGCGCATGAAGGACGGGCAGAACGTGACCGTCTCCTGTGCCGAAGGCGATACCGGCTACGTCTACGCCGATATCCTCGACTTCAGCGTGAAGAGCTCAAGCGTGGATACCATGCCGGACCTGCCGCTGAAGATCATGATGAACGTCGGTAACCCGGACCGTGCGTTCGACTTCGCCTGCCTGCCGAACGAAGGCGTTGGCCTGGCGCGTCTGGAATTTATCATCAACCGTATGATCGGCGTTCACCCGCGCGCGCTGCTGGAGTTTGACGACCAGGATCCGAAGCTGCAGAACGAAATCCGCGAGATGATGAAAGGCTACGACTCACCGAAAGAGTTCTACGTCGGCCGTCTGACCGAAGGGATCGCGACGCTGGGCGCCGCCTTCTATCCGAAACGCGTGATCGTGCGTCTGTCTGACTTTAAGTCTAACGAATACGCCAACCTGGTCGGCGGCGAGCGCTACGAGCCGGAAGAAGAGAACCCGATGCTGGGCTTCCGCGGAGCCGGACGCTACGTGTCCGACAGCTTCCGCGACTGTTTCGCGCTGGAGTGTGAGGCGGTGAAACGCGTGCGCAACGACATGGGGCTGACCAACGTTGAAATCATGATCCCGTTCGTGCGTACCGTAGATCAGGCGAAAGCCGTGGTGGACGAGCTGGCGCGTCAGGGTCTGAAGCGCGGCGAGAACGGGCTTAAGATCATTATGATGTGCGAAATCCCGTCCAACGCCCTGCTGGCCGAGCAGTTCCTGGAGCACTTCGACGGCTTCTCTATCGGCTCGAACGACATGACGCAGCTGACGCTGGGTCTGGACCGCGACTCCGGCGTGGTCTCCGAGCTGTTCGACGAGCGCAACGAGGCGGTGAAAGCGCTGCTCTCCATGTCCATCCGCGCGGCGAAGAAGCAGGGTAAATACGTCGGGATCTGCGGTCAGGGTCCATCCGACCATGAAGACTTTGCCGCATGGCTGATGGAAGAGGGGATCGATAGCCTGTCCCTTAACCCGGACACCGTGGTGCAAACCTGGCTGAGCCTGGCAGAACTGAACAAGTAACGCCATGCTGACCCGAAAAGGCGAGGATATTATTCCTCGCCTTTTTTATTTCATTTCTTATTTGCTCCCCATCACAAATAAAGTAAAAAACCAAATATCATAATTTGTCTGTCAATTTAGACAATTGTTAGCGCGCAAACCGTTGCTAATACTTGAGCCTTACTGCGCATTTCCCTTAAGAAGATGCGCAACTGGTTGAAATACGTTTTAACCTGATAAAAAGGCAAATAACAATGACACTTTCCTCTGTATTGCGTACCAAAGATAAAATAGGCTATGGCTTAGGCGATATGGCCAGCGCGCTGGTCTGGCAAACGGCAACGTTATTTCTCGCTTATTTTTATACAGATGTTTTTGGGCTACCCGCCGCGATTATGGGCACCATGTTTTTAGTGGTGCGCGTGGTTGATGCGTTTGTCGATCCGTGCATTGGCGCACTGGTTGACCGCACCCGGACGCGTCACGGACGTTTCCGTCCCTGGCTGCTGTGGTTTGCCATCCCGTTTGGCGTGAGCTGTCTCATTACCTTCTATGTGCCGGACGTTGGGCCGACGGCGAAAATCGTGTACGCCTGCGTGACCTACGCGATTTTAAGCCTGATTTACTCCGCGATTAACGTGCCTTACTGCGCCATGCCCGGCGCGCTGACGCTGGATCCGCGAGAGCGTCATTCTCTGCAGTCGTGGCGCTTTGGCCTGTCGTTTATCGGCGGGCTGATCGTGACGGTTATTGCCCTGCCGCTAGTCTCACTGTTAGGCCAGGGCAACGTGCAGAAAGGCTATTTCTATGCCATGAGCCTGATGGGGCTACTGGGAATTGTGCTGTTCTTCTGCTGTTTCCTGATGACCCGCGAGCGTTATTCTCCTCGCAATGATACCTCCGGCTCCATGCTCACCGATTTAAAACTGCTGGCCGGGAACAGCCAGTGGCGTATTGTGTTCCTGTTTAATATTTTGCTGTTAACGGCGGTGGTGACGCGCGGTTCCGCCACCCTGTATTACGTAAACTATGTGCTGCTGCGTCCGGATCTGGTTTTTGCCTTTATTGTTTCCGGCATGGTGGCCTCCTTAAGCGGCGCATTATTATCTGAACGGCTGCTGGGGAAATTTGACCGCGTTCGCGCCTACCAGTGGACGATTATCTCCTTTGTTATCTTCGGCGCGCTGATTTTCTTCCTGCCTCCTTCACAGGTGTGGCTCATCTTTGGCCTTAACATCGTCTTTAGCTTTATTCAAAACCTCACCACGCCGCTGCAGTGGACCATGTTCTCCGATGTGGTCGACTACGAAGAGCACCGCAGCGGCCGTCGTCTGGACGGGCTGGTTTTCTCCACCGCGCTGTTTGCCATCAAGTTTGGTCTGGCGCTGGGCGGGGCGGTCGTCGGCTGGGTGCTTGGCATGGTGGATTACGTCCCGGGCCAGGCAACCCAGGCGCCAGGCGTTCTTTCGACCATCAACGCGCTGTTCACCCTTATCCCGTGCGCGCTGTTCCTCTGCATGGTCGCGCTGC
Organism: Enterobacter sp. WP_7_1; assembly: GCF_003688535.1. Classification (NCBI taxonomy): domain Bacteria; kingdom Pseudomonadati; phylum Pseudomonadota; class Gammaproteobacteria; order Enterobacterales; family Enterobacteriaceae; genus Enterobacter; species Enterobacter sp. WP_7_1. The sequence goes on from NZ_REFK01000001.1 coordinate 1,003,574, forward strand.
TTGCCATCTACAAGCTAAACAGCCGGCTGGTGGATTCCATCGCCCGGGAGCTGGCCAGCAAGCGTGAAGTCAGACCCGAAGCGGGGCAGCTCAGCCCGGCAACCCCTTCCGCACTACAGGAGTAAAACATGACGACTATCTATAAGGACGCGGGACGTCCCGTGCACGAGCGCGTCGCCGATTTACTGGCGCGTATGACCCCGGAGGAGAAGTTCGCCCAGATGCACGCGTACTGGCTGATCCTCGATGAAAACGGTAACCACCGCGAGCGCAGCGACCTCAGCGACGAATTCGCCGGCGTGAGCGAGCAGGCTGCGCTCAGCGAACGGCTTAAGCTGGGCGTCGGGCAGATCACGCGGCCGCTGGGCACCCACATCGTTGACGCGAAAACCGGCGTGCGCGCCGCGAACCGCCTGCAGCGCATGATGATGGAAGAGACGCGACTCGGCATCCCGGCGCTGTTCCACGAGGAGTGTCTGGTGGGGCTGCTGTGCAAAGACGCCACCCTGTTCCCGTCGTCATTGAACTACGGTTCGACCTGGGATCCGGAGCTTGTGCAGCGGGCGGCAGAGCAGATTGGCAAAGAGGCGCGCTCCGTCGGCTGCCAGCAGGGGCTTGCGCCGGTGCTGGACGTGTCCCGCGACGTGCGCTGGGGGCGAACCGAAGAGACCTTCGGGGAAGACCCCTGGCTGGTGGGCGTAATGGCGACCGCCTACGTGAAGGGCTTACAGGGCGATAAGCGCGACCTGCTGGCAACCCTGAAACATTACGTGGGGCACTCGTTCAGCGAGGGGGCGCGCAACCACGCGCCGGTACACCTGGGGTTCAGCGAGCTGAACGACACCTTCCTGCTGCCGTTTGAAATGGCGGTCAAGCTGGCAAACGCCGGTTCGGTGATGCCCGCGTACCACGATATCGATAACCAGCCCGGGCACAGCGACAGCTTCCTGCTGACCACCGTCCTGCGCGAGCAGTGGGGGTTCGACGGGATTATTGTCGCGGATTACGGCGGCGTCAGCCTGTTGCACCAGCACCACGGCATTTCCCACGACGCGGCCGAATCTGCCGCGCTGGCGTTCAACGCCGGGCTGGACGTTGAGCTGCCGAAAGACGACTGCGCGCGGCATCTGGCGGAAGCGGTAGAGCGCGGGCTGATCTCTATGTCGAAGGTCGATGAGATCGTGGCGCGTACGCTGACTGAAAAATTCCGCCTTGGCCTGTTTGAAAACCCGTACGCGGATGAAAATGGTATCGATCTGCAAAACGATATGACCCGCCAGGCCGCGCGGGAGGTGGCGACGAAATCGCTCACGCTGCTGGAAAACAACGGAATTTTACCGCTCGGCGGCAAACCTCGGGTGGCGGTAGTGGGGCCGACGGCAGACGATCCGCTGGCGTTACTGAGCGGCTACAGCTTCCCGGTGCATTTGATCATCAGCGATATGGTGGAAGAGACCTCGCAGGTCACGACCCCGCGCGCGGCGCTGGAGCAGTATCTCGGTGCATCGAACGTCCGCTATGCCAAAGGGTGCCACATCATCGAAAAACGGATGGCGGGCGCGCCGGTCTTCCCTGGCGACAGCGGCGGCAAACCGATGCAGCAGTCGCCGGTTTCACTAAGTACCGCCCTGATCCCCGAGGCCGTGAACGCCGCGCGGGAGAGTGACGTGGTGGTGGCCTGCGTGGGCGATCTCGCCGGGCTGTTCCAGAGCGGTACCGTGGGGGAAGGTTCCGATACCGATTCCCTGAACCTGCCGGGCGTGCAGCAACAGCTGCTGGAAGCGCTGGTCGCCACCGGTAAACCGGTGATTGTGGTCATGACCGGGGGGCGTCCATACAACCTGCAGGGTCTGGAAGACAAGGTCGCGGCGCTGATGATGGCCTGGGCGCCGGGACAGGAAGGGGGCTGGGCGATTGCGGACGTGCTGACGGGGCGGGCGGAGCCGCAGGGTCGCCTGGTGGTGAGCGTGCCGAAAAGCGCCGGGGCGATGCCGTATTACTACAATCACAAGCTCAAAAGCGGCGGTACGCCGTTTGCGTTCCATTTCGGTTCGCGTTACCCGTTTGGCTTCGGCCTCGGCTGGACGACGTTTAGCTGGGGTGCTGTCCGCGTCGCCGAAAGCAGCGTGCCGGTCGACGGTGAGGTGACGCTGAGCGTGGATATCACCAATACAGGAGAGCGCAGCGGCAGCGAGGTGGTGCAGGTTTACGTCAGAGATAAGGTCGCCACGCAGGTGCGGCCGCTTCAGGAGCTGAAGGCCTTCCAGCGTGTCACCCTCTCGCCGGGTGAAACCGCCACGCTCGCCTTTACGCTGCCGGTTGAGATGTTCAACTTCACCCGTCGAGACGGAAAACGCATCGTTGAGCCGGGCGAGTTTGAGCTGCAGGTTGGCGCATCGTCGGCGGATATTCGCGAGGCGGTGACGGTCAATGCGACAGGGGAAATGCGGGTGCTGCCTGCTGAGTGGCGGATGCTCAGTACCTGTGAGGTCAGGCGCGCGTAGTCAGGATAAAAAAAAGCCCATCGTGGGAGATGGGCAAAGACTACACAGCAATTCGTTGTTTCACTCAGGTGGGAAATCATTGATTTATGGGTATGCGATTTCTTAGCATAACCAAAATTAAGTAAGGCTTGTGAATGGACACACAATTTGCACACATATCGCACACAAATAAAAAGGGGTTTGTATGGCGCAAGCTTTATTAAAAACGCACGATTGAAATCATTCTGCGCACCTGTGATAAATCAATCACCATAAAAAAACGGCATCTATAAGAATCAGGCATATGGAGCTAAAAGCCCTTGAAGCTCCATTTACTTCAATGCGGGAAATGCTGAAAAAGTTTCGTGATGGCCTCGTTGCCTCCGACGAGATTGAACGATTGAGGTATCTTGCGACGGCCTCACATGAAGCGCCACACGCTGTTGCTACCGCTTCGCCAATGCAATCCCTTGCCTCAAGCACTAAACCGCCTTAAGAGATCACGGAGGGGCATCCTTAGCGGTCGCCAAAAAAGCGTACTTTGACGCTAACACTGAAAATTATTAAGGCATATTTTGGTTGCATACATAGATTTATTGTTTAGTGTACATCGGAAAATATTCAGATTGTGGAAGAAATAACTAAAGAGCATGTTGTTTATTTAAATCTTGTATGGGTTAAGGAAAATTAACCTCCATTACTAAACAAAAAATTATTACAGCATTGGGTATGCATATTTGTGTTTATATTGGACATTAAAGAATGGATTGATAAAAATCCATACCGGGAGATGCATTCTAAAAAGGTCTGCGCTGAGAAACCTAAAGAAGAAGTTACATCATCTAATCCAGAGGAATAATGGAGCAAGCAGCAGTAACTAAAAACACTCAAAATCATTGGGCTAATGTATACAGATAAAGCGATGCGGGGTAGCGAATTACGGCAAATAATAAAGGATGATTACATCGAAATAGAAGGGGGGTTAAATGCATTAGCTTCAATACGCATGATGAAGGGAAAACAACTAAAACAGAATCAAGTAAACGAAACATACCAATTTGCGATGCACTTATAGCGCTTGACGGATGGATAGAAAAGCACATGATGGGGAATGGATTAAAGAGTGTTATGGATAAAATCAGCAAAGCGTATAAATTTATTCGACTAATGCGCTCAAGCCATTGTGACTGCTACAGTTTGTCTAACAGATTAATTGATGCAAATGCTGATGATGGTATACGAGCATTTATTTTAGGTCATGCATCGCATTGAGTTACGGATAGGATTTATATAACGCGCATCCCATTGCAGAAAATGTTAAAGGCGCTGAATGACGCTAGCTAATTATGTTCACTTCATTCACGCGCTCCATGCTGGTGGGTTGAAAGAATGTGGTTTCTAAGCTTCCTTTTCTTCACCCACCAGCCCCGTAGGGGCGTGAGCGTAGCGAACCTGTTTAATGTAATTGATATATGGTTAACGACTTTCATTTTCAAAAAAAGCTCAGTAGAATAGCGGGAAAAAAGCAGGGGGCTTTTCCATGACAAATCAGATGCATCCTTCATCAGCAAATAAGATTAAAGATTTAATCGAAAAGGCTATTCGCAATCCTGAATTAACAGAAAAATTTTCGTACAGGACACATGAGGAAAATGTCTTCTTTATTATTGAAAAGGAACTGAATAAACGAAAGATTGATTTTAAAATAGATCATGTATCTTGTTCGATAATCTTCGAAAATATCAAAAATGACTTTTTAAAAAATAATGACATTTCATCTGATGAAGGTATTGCAAGACTCATTGAAAGTATTTTTATTTTTTACGAAAAAACCCCTATGGAATACAATGTTCTGTTTCATTTCAGGAGATTAGTTGATTTTCCAAAATTGAAGTGCTTTTCTACCATAAATTTAGAAGTTGGAAAGGAGAATGCTTCCTTTTTATTGCCTGATGAATGCATTGAGTATGTGATTATAAATATAAGTTCAACAGGATATTACTCAGGATGGTACCCTGAATCGTTCATGAAGATAGTTATTCAAAAATTGAATGTTTTATTATTTCTTTTAGAGGAAAATTCAATAATCACTCAATACTCATATAAAAATAGCGGCCAAACATTGTCTTCTTTGTTAAAATGGAGTGGTGGGGAAGAAGTTAAACTACAGATTCTTAACAATGAATACACACAACTCAAGTTATACCCAAAGCTTAGTGATTATATTGAGGCTTTTTATGATAAGTATTCTATCAATGATAATAAATTTACTCAATTAGGTTTGTATAATGCATTCGATGTTGCTAATACACTTGTCTGTGATGAGTCTAAAGAATCACTAAGAATAAAGGCTGCAATTGATTGGTTGATACAATCAAATATCACAGAGGATGATACGATGTCATTTATTCAAACTTGCATGGGACTGGAATCAATTTTTGGAGATGATGATTATGAAGGAAGTTTAACAACTATCCTTTCTGATCGTTGCGCATATTTAATAGGTAGAAATATCAAAGATAGAAATGAGATTAAAAAGATATTTCGCGAAATTTATCAGATTAGATCGAAAATTATTCATGGTGTTAGGAATTTTCTTTCTGAAAAAGATAAAGGGATGTTATATATGGCAAGATCATTTTTAAGAAGATCAATATTGAAAGAATTGGGTAATCTTGGTCTACTGACGCCATCACAGCAGGGATAACCATTCTGTATAAGGCGATTGCGTGCCTTTGTGTGTCATCACCTCTCATCGCTTCCTGTGAAGCCATTGCTCACAAACATCCAACCGTCAGGGCGGGTTAAACAAAACAATGGGGAACTGGTCGACACGTTAAGTATCAACACCAGCCCTTCATGACCTTTAGGCATGAGGGGATTTTCGAGGGTAATCATCACATCATCCCGCAAAAATCCGCAGTCAGAAAATTGTTGTAACACTCGCCTGATTTACGCCTATTGCACACAAATGGTACACCAACGGCACACAGGTAATCGCATACCCTCAACGTACTAAAATCCCTGAAACTCCGTCATTGCTGGTCTGATGCCTGCAATCAGGATAAAAAAAAGCCCATCGTGGGAGATGGGCAAAGACTACACACAGCAATTCGTTGTTTCACTCAGGGGATTTCCATGCTTATAAATCAAGGTGTTGATTTATAACCGTGTGCTAATAGTAGGCATTGTGTTATTTAGCGTCGATCGGATTCGTCTCAATAGTTTAAGAGACGTAAAGATTTCTTGAGGGTAATAGCAGACTTACTGCTGAATGGGCGGGTCTGACCAGTGATTAACGAATAAATACTTTAGCAGCATTAAAGTATCGTGAGGAGAAATGTAGGCCGGGTAAGCGTTAGCGCCACCCGGCAAAAAAACTTAATGCGTGTTCTTCTCTTCCAGCTCTTCCAGTTCGCTCAAAATGACGTCCGGGTCAGTTCCCGGCGGCGGAATTTCATGCACCCAGGCAGAGAACAGACGCCAGGTGACGGCGAGCAGCACCGGGCCAATAAACAGGCCAATCATGCCAAAGGCAATCAATCCGCCAATGACCCCGGAGAGGATCAGGATCAGCGGCAGGTCTGCACCCATGCGGATGAGGATCGGACGAATGACGTTATCCATGGTGCCGACCACGCAGCTCCAGACCAGCAGCACCGTTCCCCACGTGGTATCACCCGTCCAGTAGAGCCAGATAATGCAGGGGACCAGCACCAGCAGCGGCCCCAGTTGCGCAAGACAGGTCATCAGCATGACAACGGTGAACACGGTGGCGTACGGTACGCCGGAAATCGCCAGACCGATCCCGCCCAGCACCGCCTGCACCAGCGCGGTGACCACCACGCCCAGCGCAACCGCGCGTACGGCCTGTGCGGCCAGCAGCACCGCCGCGTCACCGCGTTTGCCCGCCAGGCGGGTGGCAAAGTGACGAACGCCTAAAGCTACCTGCTCGCCGCGCCAGTAGAGCAGGGCGCTGAAGAGCAGCATCAGGGTACAGTGCATCATAAAGCGGCCGATATGCGCCGCCTGACCGACAAACCAGGTGGTGGTGGTGCCAATGTACGGGCGGACTTTTGCCATCAGCGCGCTGCCGCCCATCTCCAGCAGGCTATGCCAGCCGCTGTAGAGTTTTGAGCCCACCACCGGAATGCTGTTCAGCCAGGCGAGATCCGGCAGCGTCAGGTCGCCGCTGCTAATGGCGCGAATAACCGGACCACTGGAATCCACCAGGCTATTCACCAGCAGGGCAATAGGAATAATAAACAGCAGGAACAGCAGGAGCGTCATGACCAGCACGGCGAGCCCGCGACGGCCAAACAGCAGCTTCTGCAGGCGCAGCAGCAAAGGCCACGTGGCGACGACAACGGTCGCAGCCCACGCAAAGCCGAGAATAAAGGGTTGAACAATCCACAGACACGCAATAATCATGAGGGCCAGAAACAGCACCGACAGCAAAATTTGCGCAACATCCCTGGGCTGGCGAAGATTGACCATAAATGAAACTTTCCTTAAAAGAACGCCAGTACCACTGGCGGGAACGGAAAACCGCGTCTCTTTAATCATTAATGATCTCAGCGGTTTTTAACAGGCGAATTCTGCCTGTAATTCAGCAGAGATTATAAGAAAAAAATGTGATAAAACTTTTAAGATACACGCAAACGATTTCATACAACTCTAATTAGGGTCGACGGTCATGATCCCACAGATTTCTCAGGCACCTGGCGTCGTTCAGCTGGTGCTTAATTTTTTGCAGGCACTGGAGCAACAGGGTTTTACAGGTGATACCGCCACGAACTATGCCGACAGGCTGACGATGGCGACCGATAACAGTATCTACCAGCTTCTTCCCGATGCCGTGGTTTTCCCCCGTTCAACGGCCGACGTCGCGCTTATCGCCCGGCTGGCCACGCAGGAGCGGTTTGCCTCGCTGGTCTTTACGCCGCGCGGCGGCGGCACCGGGACCAACGGTCAGGCGCTGAACCAGGGCATCATTGTTGATATGTCGCGCTATATGAACCGCATCATTGAGATCAACCCGGAAGAGGGATGGGTGCGGGTCGAAGCGGGCGTCATCAAAGATCAGCTTAATCAGTATCTCAAGCCGTACGGCTACTTTTTTGCCCCTGAGCTCTCCACCAGCAACCGCGCGACCCTTGGCGGGATGATTAACACGGATGCCTCCGGGCAGGGCTCGCTGGTCTACGGTAAAACCTCCGATCATGTCCTGGGCGTGCGTGCGGTGCTGCTGGGCGGCGATATCCTCGACACCCAGCCGATGCCGGTCGAACTGGCGGAAACGCTGGGCAAAGACAACACCGCCAGCGGGCGCATCTATCGCACCGTGCTGGAACGCTGCCGCGACAACCGCCAGCTCATTCTCGATAAATTCCCCAAGCTGAACCGCTTCCTGACCGGGTACGATCTGCGTCACGTCTTTAACGATGACCTGACCCAGTTTGATTTAACCCGCGTGCTGACCGGCTCCGAGGGAACGCTGGCGTTTATTACCGAAGCGCGGCTGGATATCACCCGGTTGCCGAAAGTGCGCCGTCTGGTGAACGTCAAATATGACTCCTTCGACTCCGCGCTGCGCAATGCGCCGTTTATGGTGCAAGCGCAGGCGCTGTCGGTGGAGACCGTCGACTCTAAGGTGCTCAATCTGGCCCGGGAAGATATTGTCTGGCACTCCGTGAGTGATCTCATTACCGACGTGCCGGATAAAGAGATGCTCGGTCTTAACATTGTGGAATTTGCCGGCGATGATGCGGAGCTGATTGAGCGCCAGGTTACCACGCTCTGCCAGCGTCTGGATGAGCTGATTGCGCAGGGGGAAGGCGGCGTGATCGGCTGGCAGCTCTGTAACGATCTGGCCGGGATTGAGCGTATCTATGGGATGCGTAAAAAAGCCGTGGGCCTGCTCGGCAATGCGAAAGGGGCGGCGAAGCCCATTCCCTTTGCCGAAGATACCTGCGTGCCGCCCGAGCATCTGGCGGATTATATCGTTGAGTTTCGCGCCCTGCTGGACAGCCACGGCCTGAGCTACGGCATGTTCGGCCACGTCGACGCCGGGGTACTCCACGTGCGTCCGGCGCTGGATATGTGCGACCCGCAGCAGGAGATCCTGATGAAGCAGATCTCCGACGACGTGGTGGCCTTAACCGCCAAATACGGCGGTCTGCTGTGGGGAGAGCACGGGAAAGGGTTCCGCGCGGAGTACAGCCCGGCATTCTTCGGCGAACAGCTTTACGCGGAGTTGCGTAAGGTGAAAGCGGCTTTCGACCCGCATAACCGCCTTAACCCGGGTAAAATCTGCCCGCCTGAGGGTGTTGATGCCCCGATGCTGCAGGTGGATGCCGTCAAGCGCGGCACGTACGACAGGCAGATCCCGATTGCGGTGCGCTCGTCCTGGCGCGGCGCGATGGAGTGCAACGGCAACGGCCTGTGCTTTAACTTTGATGTGAAAAGCCCGATGTGCCCGTCGATGAAAATCACCAGCAACCGTATCCACTCGCCGAAAGGGCGGGCGACGCTGGTGCGCGAGTGGCTGCGTCTGCTGGCCGACCGCGGGGTGGATCCGCTCAAGCTGGAGCAGGAGCTGCCGGAAAAACGGGCCAGCCTGCGCTCGCTGATTGAGCGCACCCGCAACAGCTGGCATGCCAACAAGGGCGAGTACGATTTCTCCCATGAGGTGAAAGAGGCGATGTCCGGCTGTCTGGCCTGTAAAGCCTGCTCCACCCAGTGCCCGATTAAAATCGACGTGCCGGAATTCCGCTCGCGTTTCCTGCAGCTTTATCACACCCGATACCTCCGCCCGGTGCGCGACCATCTGGTGGCGACGGTGGAAAGCTACGCGCCGCTGATGGCGCGAGCGCCAAAGACCTTCAACTTCTTTATCAACCAGCCGCTGGTGCGCAAGCTCTCCGAAAAACACATCGGCATGGTCGATCTGCCGCTGCTGTCGGTCCCGTCTCTGCAGCGCCAGCTTGTTGGCCACCGTTCGGCAAACATGACCCTGGAACAGCTGGAGGCGCTCGCTCCGGAGCAAAAAGCGAATGTAGTGCTGGTGGTGCAGGATCCATTCACCAGCTACTACGATGCGCAGGTGGTGGCCGATTTCGTCCGTCTGGCGGAGAAAGTGGGCTACCAGCCGGTTGTGCTGCCGTTCTCTCCGAACGGCAAGGCGCAGCACATTAAAGGTTTCCTGAACCGCTTTGCAAAAACCGCGCAGAAAACGTCTGACTTCTTAAACCGCGTGGCGCAGCTCGGGATACCGATGGTCGGCGTCGATCCGGCGCTGGTGCTTTGCTATCGCGATGAATACAAGCAGACTCTGGGCGATAAGCGCGGCGATTTCAACGTGATGCTGGTGCACGAGTGGCTGCCGATGGCGCTGGCAGATAAGGCTGTTCAGGATGTCAGCGGCGAACCCTGGTATCTGTTCGGCCACTGCACGGAAGTGACCGCGCTGCCGGGTGCCCCCGCGCAGTGGGCGTCCGTTTTTGCCCGCTTCGGTGCGAAGCTGGAGAGCGTCAACGTAGGCTGCTGCGGGATGGCCGGAACCTACGGACACGAAGTGAAAAACCACGCCAACTCGCTCGGCATCTATGAGCTGTCCTGGCATCAGGCGATGCAGCGTTTGCCGCGAAACCGCTGCCTGGCAACGGGCTACTCCTGCCGCAGCCAGGTAAAACGGGTAGAGGGTAACGGCGTACGTCACCCATTGCAGGCTTTACTGGAGATAATTGGATGATCTGGAAACGTGCCGTGACGCTGCAGGCGCTGAACGCCATGGGCGAGGGGAATATGGTGGGGCTGCTGGATATTCAGTTCATCCGAATTGGCGACGATGAGATTGAGGCCACCATGCCGGTCGACAGTCGCACCCACCAGCCGTTTGGTTTATTGCACGGCGGAGCGTCCGTCGTGCTGGCCGAAACGCTGGGCTCGGTGGCGGGGTATCTCTGTACCGAAGGGGAGCAGAAGGTTGTCGGGCTCGAGGTGAACGCTAACCACATTCGCTCGGTGCGCAGCGGGCGCGTGCGCGGTGTGTGCCGCGCGCTGCATACCGGAAGCCGCCATCAGGTGTGGCAAATAGATATTCTCGATGAGCAGGATCGCCTGTGCTGCTCGTCGCGGCTGACCACGGCGGTTGTGTAAAGTTTTCAGATGTTTTGCCTTTGGTCAAAAACTAGCCAGTCCGTTGTGATATACTGGTCAGGTTTTGTACATAAGCGAGGACATCATGGATACTGAAATAACCCCAACACAGCTGGCAATTGAATTTTTACGTCGCGATAAGAGCAACCTGTCTCCGGCACAGTACCTGAAAAAGCTGAAACAGCTTGAGCTGGAATTTACAGATTTGCTGGCGCTCTCTTCGAATGAACTAAAAGAAGAGATCTACTTTGCCTGGCGGTTGGGCGTTCACGTCCATTGAGTACATGAGAGTAAAAGGGCCGCGAGTGCGGCCTTTTTTGTGTCTGAAATTCAGTATCGGGCGGCGGTGAAGCCACCCGATATTTTCCTCAGACATTGACGGCGTTAATCAGCCGCGACTTCATGGACTGATACGCCGACGCCGCAAAATCCTCCGCCCAGCGCTGGTCCTCAATCGCCTCCAGCTGCACCGCGCAGTACTTCGTTTCCGGCGTTTTGGAGATGGGATCGAGATTATCCTGGGTCAGCTCGTTGCAGGCGCCAATCCACCATTGATAGGTCATATAGACGGCCCCGGCGTTGATACGCTCGCTGATGCTGGCGCGGGTAATAACTTTGCCGCGACGCGAGCGCACCCAGACCAGCTGGCCTTCCCTGATGCCCAGATTTTCCGCATCGGCTGGGTTCATTTGCACCCGGCCCGGCTCATCGGCCAGGCTCTGCAGCGCGGCGCAGTTCCCGGTCATCGAGCGGCAGGAGTAGTGCCCCACTTCACGTACCGTACACAGCACCAGCGGGAAATCTGCGTCCGGAGTTTCCGCCGGTGCGCGCCACGGTGCGGCAAAGAGCTGGCCTTTACCGGTTGGGGTGTCGAACTGATTGTCTTTGTACAGGTACGGCGTTCCCGGATGATCCAGCGTCGGGCACGGCCACTGCACGTGGCCCATCTCGCCCATTTTTTCATACGTCACGCCGTAGAAGAGAGGGCACAGCTCGCGCATCTCATCCCAGATCTGCTGGTTGGAGTCATAATGCATCGGGTAGCCCATCTCGGTGGCGAGCAGGCTGATAATCTCCCAGTCGCGCTTCACGTTGCCGCTGGCCTCAATGGCTTTGCCGAAACGCTGGAACCCGCGATCGGCACAGGTAAAGACGCCGCCGTGTTCACCCCAGGAGGTGGCAGGAAGCAGGACGTCCGCCACTTCTGCCGTTTTGGTCATAAAGATGTCCTGAACCACGACAAAGTCGAGCGCCTCAAAACCGCTGCGAACGAGACCGAGATCGGCTTCGGTCTGAAGCGGATCTTCCCCCATGATGTAGTAGGCCTTGACCTTGCCTTTCAGCGCCAGATGGGGCACCTCGGTAATGCGCGTCCCGACCCGATCGTCCATTTTATTGACGTCAATTCCCCATGCATCGGCAAACTTCTGCCTGACCGCCGGATCGGTCACATCCTGATAGCCCGGGAACATATTCGGCAGAACGCCCATATCGCAGGCGCCCTGAACGTTGTTTTGCCCGCGCACGGGACCGACGCCGACGGCAGGGCGGCCGAGGTTGCCGGTCAGCAGCGCCAGGCTGGAAAGCCCTTTGACCACATCCACGGCCTGACCAAACTGGGTCACGCCCATCCCCCACATCACGGTGGCGGAAGGGGCCGCCGCGAAGGTACGCATTGCCTGGCGAACGTCGCGGGCGGGAATGCCGGTAAGATGCTCAACCTTCTCCGGCGCATAGTCTTTCACCGTCTGGCGATAGGCCTCAAGCCCCTCCGTAAAGCGCGCCACGTAGCTTTTGTCGTAGAGCTCCTCTTCCAGCAGCACGTAGCCAAAGGCGTTCACCAGCGCCATGTTGCTGCCGTTTTTCAGCTGCAGATGCTGGTCGGCGATGCGCGCCGTTTCAATGCGCCGAGGATCGCAGACGATGATTTTTGCGCCGTTTTCCCGCGCTTTCAGCACGCGCCGGGCGACGATAGGGTGGGAGTCCGCGCAGTTATAGCCAAACACCAGCAGGCATTTTGAGTTTTCAATATCGTTGATTGAGTTGCTCATCGCGCCGTTGCCGAGCGTTTCCTGTAAACCGGCTACGGAAGGGCCGTGACAGACGCGCGCGCAGCAGTCCACGTTGTTGGTGTTCAGCACCGCGCGGGCAAATTTTTGCATCACATAGTTTGTTTCATTGCCGGTTCCGCGAGAGGAACCGGTGGTCATGATCGACCGCGGCCCTTGCTGCGCTTTAATACTGCTGAGCCTGTGGGCGGTGTAGCGGATAGCCTCTTCCCAGGTAACGGGAGTGAATGCCTCGCCTTTGCGGTAGCGGATCATCGGCTGGGTCAGGCGCGGGGTGAGCAGACGGGTATCGTTGAGGAAGTCCCAGCCGTAAAAGCCTTTCAGACACAGGGTGCCCTGGTTTGTGACGCCTTCTGCGGCTTCGGCACGGATGATACGGTTATTTTCAACGACAAGGTTTAATTTACAGCCTGCACCGCAGTAGGGGCAGACGCTGGCGATCTTTTTCATCAATAACAGACCTGTTAAGAAATGAAGCAAAGTTGACTGGAAAACCCAGTCCCGTAAGCAGAGCTAAGCAGGAACCGTGCCAGGTTGGCTTTGCTGGTTTAACAGGGTGTCAAGCGGGGAAGGCGCGTGTCATCGTCAGGCTGTTCGTCAGTTTTGACGATGACACGAAAGCAGGATGAGTGGCCGTGAAATTACAGGTCGTCCATGGTGTAGCCCACGACAATTTCCAGCGTCTTGCGAATCACATCCGCCTGGACAACATCGTGGGTCGCTTCCAGCGTCTGAATGAGCCAGAGGATTATCGCTTTGTTGGACAGATGGCCTTCGGAGGCCAGAACACAGCGTACTGCAGTAGAAAAAACAGCGGACTCTTCAGCAAAACGATCGCCTGCGTGACGGAAATATTCCGACAGCGCACTGTCTAAAAAAGCAGAGTGGTATTCGGGTTGAAGCTGAATATTTTGTCTCATTTGTTCTCACCGTAGCTGTTAAATTGCAGTCAATGTATTTTTTTGGGGTCGGACGGTTTTCCACTTCCAAATAAAGGCACTACATTGTCTCTGTTATCGTTGAGAGGTCCCTCTCTGTTCGTTCGTCCTTGCGCGGTTCTGCGACGTTTAAAGGCGATGCTGTTTGAGCCGATCTCGGCAATCACCACCGCAAGTGTCTCCCGCCGCCGGGGATCCTTTTCATGTTCTTTCATTACCCGCAGACGCTGCAGCAATCCTTCGGTTGTCACTGGCCCCCGCTCTTTCAGAAGAGAGAGAACGGCTTCACCGATAAGCGTGTCGATCAGTCGGTCTGCGTCACTGCTATTCATCACGTTACCGTTCGAAGAGCAGACCAAGCAGCATGTGGTAGTGCTCTTCCTCTTCCGGACCATCGGCCCTTTCGAGGCGGCTGAGCAGTTTGGTACAGAGCGATTTGCGATTCAGGTTTCGCCCGTCGCTGAGGATTTCGACAACCACCTGGCCCAGCGTCTCCTGCTGGGTGGGAAGTGCCGCCTTTTCGAAGTACTGTGCGATCGCTGCTGCGGAATCTGTGGCGTAACCTTTCTGCTGCATGTTTCGCTCCTGTAAAATTTTGTAATCACTAACGTTACAATTAAGGTATACACAATTCCTAAATCTGTACATACAAAATGTACAGATTTTTAATATTTTTATGATATATTTTATAAAATGCTTTATTTTCAATATGTTGTTTGGTTGTCATGAATCGGTAATGTTACAGGATATATTGTACAAAAAGGTCTGACACTGGTAAGTTGTACAGCGCAGAAAAATGTTTCATTAACTGCCGTAAATGATTGAGATGTAAATTATTTGTCAGGCAATGAATGTGCTATAAATGATACTTATCCACCTTTTTTGTGGCCAAAACCCTAACCCCAGGAATCGCATGCTCACAACCATCATTTACCGCAGTCATATCTGCGAGGACGTTCCAGTGAAAGCGCTGGAAGCCATGGTCGCTGCAGCAAATAGTAAAAACCGGCAATCCAACGTCACGGGGATCCTGCTGTTTAACGGCACACATTTTTTTCAGCTGCTTGAAGGGCCAGTGGAACACGTCACTGCTATCTATGAGCAGATCTGCAACGACCCGCGCCACCATAACGTGGTGGAGCTGATGCGCGATCACGGACCTGTCCGGCGTTTTGGCAACGTGGGCATGGAGCTTTTTGATTTGCGCCACTTCGACAGGGACGAAGTGCTGCAGCAGGTGCTCAACAGGGGGACGACACGCTATCAGCTGACGTATAACGACCGCCCGCTGCAGTTTTTCCGCACCTTTGTCGAGGCCACGGAAAAAGCGAACTATTTTGAACTGCCGCCTGCGGATTCCTGGGAGTTTGTTCGCGAGGAAACGCGCCTGTCCGCTCAGCCCGAGGTAGTCGCGAAAGGGGCGGATTGCAGCTTTGCGTTCCAGCCTATAGTCGATCCGTTTATGCAGCAGGTCGTCTCCTGGGAGGCGCTTCTCCGCACGCCTGACGGCGGCGCTCCGGGAGATTACTTTGCCAATTTGCCGCGTGACGAGGTGTACGCCTCTGATCTACACAGCAAGCAGGTGGCGCTGTCCATGGCCAGCGCGCTGGGGCTCCAGGACCAGACGTTATCCCTCAACCTGCGGCCCATGACGCTGGTCAACATTCCCAACGCCGTGGATTTCCTGCTCACCGCGATTGAAGCCAATGGGTTTGTACCCGAGCAAATTGTGGTGGAGTTCACCGAGAGCGAAGCCATTTCCCGTTTTGATGAATTCACGGATTCGGTCAGGCAGTTAAAAAGCGCGGGCATCAGCGTGACGATCGATCACTTTGGCGCCGGTTTTGCCGGTCTGCAGCTGCTGGCGCAGTTCCAGCCGGACAGAATTAAGATTAATCGCGATCTGGTGGCGAACGTGCATAAAAGTGGCCCCCGGCAGGCCATTATTCAGGCGATTATCAAATGCTGTTCCTCGCTTGAGATCCAGTTCTGCGCGGTAGGGGTAGAGAAGGCTGAAGAGTGGATGTGGCTGGAGTCCGCGGGGATTTCCCAGTTCCAGGGACATCTTTTTGCCAGCCCGCGACACGGCGGTATTCCCGCGATTGCGTGGCCGGAGAAAAAGTTCGACTTCTGATAAAGCTGTACACATTCCGGCAGAGTTAACTGTACGAATGGTAAATTTTATACAACAATGTATTAACAGGTGGATGGGAAAGAACCCCGTTCACCCATTCAAAATGCGGTCTTAGTTATACAAATGGTGTGTACAATCTGATAAGGTTGGTGCAGTTAGGTATGGAAGTTCTGAGCGTGAGGGAGTTAATGGCCTATTACAGTATCGGCGAAGTGGCCGAACGATGCGGTATCAACCCCGTTACGCTGCGTGCCTGGCAGCGCCGTTATGGATTGTTGAAGCCGCAGCGAAGCGAAGGGGGTCATCGTCAGTTTGACGATGAAGATATCCTGCGCATTGAAGAGATCAAGCGCCTGATGAAAAGCGGCGTCTCGGTCGGAAAAGTCAAAGCTTTGCTGGAAAACAAAGAAGTGTTGACTCAGGGCAACTGGGTTTCGTTCCAGGAAGAGATGATGACCGTTCTGCGTTACGCCAGCCCGGCAAAGCTGCGCGCCAAAATGGGCGAATTCCGCCGCGATCACGCGATAGACGCGCTGATTGACAATATTATCTCTCCCGTTCGTCAGCGCATGAACCAGGACCAAAACACCGTGCGCCACATGGCGAGCCTGTTTGACGGCGTACTGATCGAATTCGCCATTGCAAGCCTGGCGGAATCCCGCAAAAAAATCGGTAAAGACGCGCTGCTGATAGGCTGGGAATGCGATGACCGCACCCACCTGTGGCTGGAAGCCGCGCGCTTATCGCAGAAGGGCTGGCACATTGACGTCCTTGCGGAACCCATTGATTCGCCGCGCCCTGAACTGTTTCCTGGGCAAAAAATCTTCGTATGGACGGGGAAATCCCCAACGCCTCGCCAACAGGAACAGCTCGATCACTGGCGTGAACAGGGGTTTGCTGTCTCATTTCATCACTGATCGTCAGAGGCCCAGAGGGCCTTTTTTTGTTTTAGTCATTTTCTGAGCAAAAGCTATCTCAAAAATAGGCATTTCCGATGCATATTTTACTTTTCTCTTCCCCGTCATAAATGCCGCGATGAAATGCATTATTAATCAATGCATTGAACAAATACATCCATCCTGACTGCATCCTCTCACAGGGTCTATGCTTAATAAAAGTAGGCAAAAAGGGCGGTTTAGCCGAATGCCCCTGCTGACAGAGGGTTGAAGTGATAATCGTTATCACTAACATGGTGTTATGCCCTGATGGCTTATCAGATGAGGTGGACCTATGGAACTGCATTCAGAAACCTTTAATCCTGCCGATTTTGCCTGGCGCGGCTTAACGCTCACGCCAGCGGCGGCGGCACATATTCACGAGCTGGTGGCGAAAAAGCCCGAGATCCTCGGCGTGCGGTTGGGCGTCAAACAGACCGGCTGCGCAGGTTTCGGCTACGTGCTCGATACCGTCACCGAACCCGAGAAAGATGACCTGGTGTTCGAGACGGACGGCGCGAAACTTTACGTCGCGCTGCAGGCCATGCCGTTTATTGACGGTACCGAAGTGGACTACGTCCGCGAAGGCTTAAACCAGTTATTCAAATTTCATAACCCGAAAGCCCAGAACGAATGCGGCTGCGGCGAAAGCTTTGGGGTATAGGCGGAACTATGTCTCGTAATACTGAAGCAACGAGTGATGTAAATACCTGGAGCGGTGGGCACCTCAACTATAAAGAGGGGTTCTTCACCCAGCTGCAGACCGATGAGCTGGCGAAAGGCATTAACGAAGATGTCGTGCGGGCGATCTCGGCGAAACGTAACGAGCCGGAGTGGATGCTGGAGTTCCGCCTGAGCGCCTTCCGCGCCTGGCTGGAGATGGAAGAGCCGCACTGGCTGAAAGCGCATTATGACAAGCTGAACTATCAGGATTACAGCTACTACTCTGCGCCGTCCTGCGGCAGCTGTGACGACACCTGCGCCTCGCAGCCCGGCGCAGTGCAGCAAACCGGTGCGGAGAACAGCTTCCTCAGCAAAGAAGTGGAAGAAGCCTTTAACCAGCTTGGCGTGCCCGTGCGTGAAGGGAGAGAGGTGGCGGTGGACGCCATTTTCGACTCCGTCTCGGTGGCGACCACCTACCGCGAGAAGCTGGCAGAGCAGGGGATCATTTTCTGCTCCTTCGGCGAAGCGATTCACGATCATCCGGAACTGGTGAAAAAGTACATTGGGACCGTGGTGCCCTCTAACGACAACTTCTTTGCGGCGCTCAACGCGGCGGTAGCCTCTGACGGCACCTTTATCTATGTGCCGAAAGGCGTGCGCTGTCCGATGGAGCTTTCCACCTATTTCCGCATCAATGCCGAAAAAACAGGCCAGTTCGAACGCACGATTCTGGTCGCGGATGAAGGCAGCTACGTCAGCTACATCGAAGGGTGCTCCGCCCCGGTTCGCGACAGCTACCAGCTGCACGCGGCGGTAGTGGAGGTCATCATCCACAAGGATGCCGAGGTGAAATACTCCACGGTGCAAAACTGGTTCCCGGGCGACGGCAATACCGGCGGTATCCTGAACTTCGTCACCAAGCGCGCGCTGTGCGAAGGCGAAAACAGCAAGATGTCGTGGACACAGTCCGAAACCGGCTCGGCCATCACCTGGAAATACCCGAGCTGCATCCTGCGCGGGGATAACTCTATCGGCGAGTTTTACTCCGTGGCGCTGACCAGCGGTCATCAGCAGGCCGATACCGGCACCAAGATGATCCACATCGGTAAAAACACCAAATCGACCATCATCTCGAAAGGGATCTCTGCCGGGCATAGCCAGAACAGCTATCGCGGGCTGGTGAAAATCATGCCGACGGCCACCAACGCGCGTAACTTTACCCAGTGTGACTCGATGCTGATTGGCGCAGACTGCGGGGCGCATACCTTCCCGTACGTCGAGTGCCGTAACAACACGGCCCAGCTTGAGCACGAGGCGACGACGTCGCGGATTGGGGAAGATCAGCTCTTCTACTGCCTGCAGCGCGGGATCAGCGAAGAAGACGCCATCTCAATGATCGTCAATGGCTTCTGTAAGGACGTCTTCTCTGAACTGCCGCTGGAATTTGCCGTTGAAGCCCAGAAACTCCTCGCCATTAGTCTTGAACACAGCGTCGGTTAAGGAAAGCACATGTTAAGCATTAAAGATTTACAGGTTAGCGTAGAAGACAAAGCCATCCTGCGTGGCCTCAATTTTGACGTCAAGCCGGGTGAAGTTCACGCCATCATGGGGCCAAATGGCTCCGGGAAAAGTACGCTTTCTGCGACGCTGGCGGGGCGCGAAGATTATGAGGTGACCCACGGCTCGGTCGAGTTTAACGGCAAGGATCTGCTGGAGATGTCGCCGGAAGACCGCGCGGGAGAGGGCATCTTCATGGCCTTCCAGTATCCGGTCGAAATTCCGGGCGTCAGCAACCAGTTTTTCCTGCAGACGGCGCTGAATGCGGTGCGCAAGTATCGCGGCCTGGAGGCGCTGGACCGCTTTGACTTCCAGGACCTGATGGAAGAGAAGATCAAGCTGCTAAAAATGCCGGAAGATCTGCTGACCCGTTCGGTGAACGTTGGCTTTTCCGGCGGCGAGAAAAAGCGTAACGATATTCTGCAGATGGCGGTGCTGGAGCCCGAGCTGTGCATACTGGATGAGACCGACTCTGGTCTGGACATCGACGCCCTGAAGATCGTTGCTGACGGGGTGAACTCCCTGCGTGACGGCAAGCGTTCGTTCATTATCGTCACTCATTACCAGCGCATTCTGGACTACATCAAGCCGGATTACGTCCACGTGCTTTACCAGGGGCGTATTGTGAAATCCGGTGATTTCACGCTGGTTAAACAACTGGAGGAGCAGGGCTATGGCTGGCTTACCGAACAGCAGTAATGCGCTCCAGCAGTGGCACAGGCTGTTTGAAGCCCAGGGCGGCACGCGCTCTGAGCAGGCGCAGCAGCATCTGCAGCAGATGCTGCGTCTCGGCCTGCCGACGCGTAAGCATGAGAACTGGAAATACACCCCGCTTGATAGCCTGCTGAACGCCGAGTTTGTGACCCGCCTGGCGGATCTCACCCCGGCGCAGCGTGACGCGCTGGCCGTAAACGTGGATGCCGTGCGCCTGGTGTTTGTCGACGGTGAGTTCCGTCCGGAACTGAGCGACGCCCTTCAGGGGAGCGGATTTGAGATTGAGATAAACGACGATCGCCAGCCCCTTAGCGCCCCGGTTCAGCCTGAGGTGTTCCTGCACCTGACCGAGAGCCTGGCCCGCAGCGTAACGCACATCCGCGTGAAGCGTAACCAGCGTCCGGCAAAACCGCTGCTGCTGATGCACATCACCCAGGGGCTGGACGGCGACGAAATCAACACCGCGCACTATCGCCATCATCTTGAGCTGGCGGAGGGGGCGGAGGCCACGGTGATTGAACATTACGTCAGCCTCAACGATATCCGACACTTTACCGGATCCCGTCTGACGATGAACGTTGCCGCCAATGCCCAGCTTCACCACGTTAAGCTGGCGTTTGAGAACCCGCAGAGCCACCACTTTGCCCATAACGACATTTTACTTGGGCAAGATGCCGCAGCCTACAGCCACAGCTTCCTGCTCGGCGGGTCGGTGCTGCGCCACAACACCAGCACGCAGCTTAACGGTGAAAACACCACGCTGCGCATCAACAGCCTGGCGATGCCGGTCAAATCTGAAGTATGCGACACGCGCACCTGGCTGGAGCATAACAAGGGCTACTGCAACAGCCGCCAGCTGCATAAAACCATCGTCAGCGACAGAGGTCGCGCGGTGTTTAACGGACTGATTAACGTGGCGCAGCACGCCATCAAAACCGATGGGCAGATGACCAACAACAATCTGTTGTTAGGGCGCCTGGCGGAGGTGGACACCAAACCGCAGCTGGAGATCTACGCCGACGACGTGAAGTGCAGCCACGGTGCGACGGTCGGGCGGATCGACGACGAGCAGATGTTCTACCTGCGTTCCCGCGGCATCGACGAGCAGGCGGCGCAGAAAATGATTATCTATGCGTTTGCCGCCGAGCTGACGGAAGCGCTGCACGATGGTCAGTTAAAACAGCAGGTGCTGGCGCGTATCGGCCAGCGTCTGCCTGGAGGCGAAGCATGAGTTTTCCCGTCGAGAAAGTACGGGCAGATTTCCCGGTTCTGACCCGTGAAGTAAACGGTCTCCCTCTGGCCTATC
Source organism: Enterobacter sp. WP_7_1 (assembly GCF_003688535.1). Lineage (NCBI taxonomy): Bacteria > Pseudomonadati > Pseudomonadota > Gammaproteobacteria > Enterobacterales > Enterobacteriaceae > Enterobacter > Enterobacter sp. WP_7_1. Next base: position 1,024,533 of record NZ_REFK01000001.1, read on the forward strand.
TGGACAGCGCAGCCAGCGCGCAGAAGCCGAATCAGGTGGTGGATGCGGAAGCCGAGTTTTATCGCCACGGCTACGCCGCCGTGCATCGCGGTATCCATACCCTGAGCGCCGAGGCGACCCAGCGTATGGAAAACGTGCGCACGCAGCTGGCCGCCTTCCTCAATGCACGTTCGCCTGAAGAGCTGGTCTTCGTGCGCGGAACCACCGAAGGGATCAACCTTGTCGCTAACAGCTGGGGCAACGCGCAGGTCCACGCGGGGGATAACATCATCATCACCCAGATGGAGCACCACGCCAATATCGTGCCGTGGCAGATGCTCTGCGAGCGCGTTGGTGCGCAATTGCGGGTCATTCCGCTCAACGTTGACGGGACGCTGCAGCTCGAGCAGCTCGACGCATTGCTTGATGACCGCACGCGGCTGGTGGCGGTCACCCAGGTCTCTAACGTGCTCGGGACTGAAAACCCGGTGGCAGAGATTGTCGAAAAAGCCCATCAGGCCGGCGCGAAGGTGCTGATTGACGGCGCCCAGGCGGTAATGCACCACGCGGTTGACGTTCAGGCGCTGGACTGCGATTTCTACGTCTTTTCAGGCCACAAGCTCTATGGGCCGACCGGGATTGGCGTGCTCTACGTGAAGGAAGACATCCTGCAGGCGATGCCGCCGTGGGAAGGGGGCGGATCGATGATCGCCACCGTAAGCCTGACGGAAGGCACCACCTACGCGCGCGCGCCGTGGCGTTTTGAGGCGGGTACGCCCAACACCGGCGGGATTATCGGTTTGGGTGCGGCGGTTTCTTATGTCTCGGCAATCGGCCTTGATAGCATTCAGGAGTACGAACAGCTGCTGATGCACTATGCGCTTGCCGAGCTTGCCAGCGTGCCGGATCTGACCCTCTACGGGCCCGCCGACCGGCAAGGGGTGATTGCGTTCAATCTCGGGAAACATCACGCCTATGACGTGGGCAGTTTCCTCGATAACTACGGCGTAGCGGTCCGTACCGGGCACCACTGCGCCATGCCCCTGATGGCGTTTTACCAGGTGCCGGCAATGTGCCGCGCGTCGCTGGTGATGTACAACACAACGGAAGAGGTCGACAGGCTGGTGGCGGGGCTTAAGCGTATTCACCAGCTGCTGGGCTAACGGAGAGGCAAAAGATGGCAGAACTGCCGGACAGAGACAAATTGCTGCGCAACTTCTCGCGTTGCGCAAACTGGGAAGAGAAGTACCTGTATATCATCGAGCTGGGGCAGCGTCTGCCGCCGCTCGCTGAAGAGGCGCACAACCCGGAAAATATTATTCAGGGCTGTCAGAGCCAGGTGTGGATTGTGATGGAACAGTCTGACGACGGCACGATAGCACTGCACGGCGACAGCGATGCGGCCATTGTAAAAGGTCTCATTGCGGTCGTCTTTATTCTTTACCACCGGATGTCGGCGCAGGATATTGTCGCGTTTGATGTCCGCCCGTGGTTTGAAAAAATGGCCCTGACCCAACACCTCACTCCGTCTCGTTCCCAGGGTCTGGAAGCGATGATTCGCGCTATTCGCGCCAAAGCTGCAATCCTTAGCTAGACTTACAGAACAGCATTCATTCTGTTTCGCGAGGTGGTTCCCGCCTCGCTGGTTTTTCAGCTTTCTGGCGTCCTGTCAGTGAATAAGGAATCTCAGCATGAAGCGCGCGTCTCTAATAACTCTATTACTCCTCAGTTCGCTCGGCGCACTTAATTCGGCCCGCGCGATGGACTATCCGTTGCCGCCCGCAGGCAGTCGCCTGATTGGGCAAAATCAAACCTACACGATACAGGAAGGGGATAATAAGCTGCAGACCATCGCCCGTCGGTTTAACACGGCGGCACAGGTAATCCTGGAAACAAACAATACCATTGCGCCGGTAAACCCTGCCCCGGGAACCGTCATTACCATTCCGTCGCAGATGCTGCTGCCGGACACGCCGCGCGAGGGCATTGTGGTAAACCTCGCAGAGCTTCGGCTCTATTACTTCCCGCCGGGAGAAAACATTGTTCAGGTCTTCCCGCTCGGCATCGGACAGCTGGGGCTGGAAACGCCGGTCACGACCACGCGCGTAAGCCAGAAAATCCCGAATCCCACCTGGACACCCACGCCGGGCATCAGAGCACGCTCTCTGGAGCAGGGAATTAAATTACCTCCGGTGGTACCTGCCGGGCCAAATAACCCACTGGGACGCTTCGCACTGCGTTTAGGGATAGGCAACGGGGAATACCTCATCCACGGCACCAGCGCGCCGGACAGCGTAGGCCTGCGGGTCAGCTCCGGCTGTATGCGGATGAATGCCCCGGACATTAAAGCCCTGTTCGAACAGGTGCGGGTTGGCACGCGGGTACAGATTATCAATGAACCCGTGAAGTTCTCCGTGGAGCCGGATGGTAAACGCTATATTGAAGTCCATCGCCCGCTGGCGCAGGCTGAGGGAGAAAACCCGCAGGTCTCGCCCATTACCCATTCCGCAGACTTTGCGACCTTTGTTTCTCAGTCGGGAAGCGATAAGGCGCTGATTGAGAAAGCCCTGTCACGCCGCGCCGGGATCCCGGTTATCGTGTCGTCAGGGAGCGGCCCGTCGGCCAGCAATAGCGTATTGTCGGTGCAGAACAGCCGGGTGTCCGCTGCGGTAGCGGAAGATGAAGGGGAGAAGGTGACGCAGTAGCCGTTTAACGCAGGCAAAAAAAATGGCGCACAATGTGCGCCATTTTATTAACAGGTACTATTACTTACGGTATTTAGTAGCCTGGTTGTCCAGACGCTGGTTAGCGCGAGCTGCGTCGTCTTTAGCAGCCTGAACGTCGGAACGCATTGCGTTCACGTCGTTGCTCAGCTGGTCAACTTTAGCGTTCAGAGTCTGAACGTCAGAAGACAGCTGATCGATTTTAGCGTTGCTGGAGCAACCAGCCAGCAGAGTAGAACCCAGGATTACCGCGCCCAGTACCAGTTTAGTACGATTCATTATTAATACCCTCTAGATTGAGTTAATCTCCATGTAGCGTTACAAGTATTACACAAAGTTTTTTGGGTTGAGAATATTTTTTTGATGGGAATACACCTATTTTTGATCGTTCGCTCAAAGAAGCATCGAATCGGCCCTTTTTGTGCAAAAATCTATGTAAAAAAAGGCATTTATCATCGGATTCATCTTAGATAATTCGCAATTAAATAGAGAAACCCGATTTGCAATTTGAATGACTTTGGCTAATGCCAGGAATAAAAAAAGCGCCCTGAGGGCGCTTTTTATCAAAATTAATTCGTTCGGGAATTATTACAGCACGTGAACAGATGCGGTATTGGTGGTTCCGCTTGGTACCAGCGCGCCAGAAACCATGACCACAACGTCACCTTTCTGTGCCAGACCACGATCAACCAGCTCCAGCGCCACTTCTTTACCCAGACGGTAGAAATCATCCGTAGAGGCGATCTCTTTCACCAGGTGAGGGATCACGCCTTTGCTCAGCACCAGCTGACGAGCCGTGGTTTCGTTGGTGGTCAGCGCCAGGATAGTCGCATCCGGGAAGTATTTACGCACCGCGCGAGCAGATTTACCGCCCTGGGTGGCAACCACGATCAGCGGTGCTTCCAGCTTCTCAGCCGTTTCTACTGCACCGCGGCAAACCGCTTCGGTGATGCGCAGCTTGCGGCTGTCGTTGTTGTAGTCCAGACGGCTTTTCATTACGCGGTCGGTACGTTCGCAGATGGTGGCCATGATGGACACCGCTTCCAGCGGATATTTACCTTTTGCGGATTCGCCGGACAGCATAACGGCATCAGTACCGTCGAGGATGGCGTTAGCCACGTCGCCTGCTTCTGCGCGGGTTGGGCGTGGGTTTTTGATCATGGAGTCCAGCATCTGCGTTGCGGTGATAACCACTTTGCGCGCGCGAACACATTTCTCGATCATCATCTTCTGCGCGAAGATCACTTCTTCAACCGGGATTTCTACGCCCAGGTCGCCACGTGCAACCATGATGCCGTCAGACGCTTCGAGGATTTCGTCGAAGTTGTTCAGGCCTTCCTGGTTTTCAATTTTGGAGATGATCTGGATCTTCTCGCCGCCGTGCGCTTTCAGGTGCTCACGAATTTCAACCACGTCAGAACGCTTACGGATGAAGGATGCCGCAACAAAGTCAACGCCTTGTTCACAGCCGAAGATCAGGTCCTGTTTGTCTTTTTCAGCCAGTGCTGGCAGTGCGATAGAGACGCCCGGCAGGTTAACGCCTTTGTTTTCGCCAAGGTCGCCGTTGTTCAGCACTTTACAAATAACCTTGTTACCTTCGATCGCGGTGACTTCCATACCGATCAGACCATCGTCTACCAGCACGGTGTTACCGACTGACAGGTCGTTGGTGAAGCCTTCATAGGTCACTGCAACGATTTCGCTGTTGCCGACAACGGATTTGTCGGTGGTGAAGGTGAAGGTCTGGCCCGCTTTCAGAGAGACGTCGTTACCGCCTTCCAGTTTGATGGTACGGATTTCTGGACCTTTGGTGTCCAGCAGGATGGCCGCTTTTTTACCGGTCTTGCTCATTACGTTGCGCAAGTTCTGGATACGCTGACCGTGTTCTGCGTAATCACCGTGGGAGAAGTTCAGACGCATTACGTTCATGCCGGCGTCCAGCATCTTGGTCAGCATCTCTTCAGATTCGGTTTTCGGGCCGATAGTACAAACAATTTTCGTCTTTTTCATGACAGTCTTAGTCTTTAAGTTGGGAAGGATATGGAAATCTCGCTCCGGGGGCGCACCGCCGCGGAGTCAAACCTGTGTTGCAAAAGAGTATATGACACGCACTAAGGATAGGAGACATCAAATGAGCGTGCAGAAGAAAGTGTGCCTGAGTGACAGCCCAACGAAGGAGAGGAGAAGTTGTACGTTGTTTTTTGTATTCCAAGCGCTGAAACCATTCACCAGGGATTAGGCGCGCATTATACGCTGATTTTAAGATAAAAGGAAAATGGAAACGGTGTTTCAGAAATATTCTGTGCAGTTTCACATAATATTGTTATCAAGGCGTTAAGCCATGATGACAACTTATGGCGGCAGGTGATTGACCTGCCGCACTTTGCTTATTTTTGCAGCGCCTGGCTGAGGTCGGCAATCAGGTCTTTGGGATCTTCAATCCCGACTGACAGACGGATCAGCTGCGGCACAATGCCGTTTGCCAGGCGTTGCTCCAGCGGAATCGAGGCGTGCGTCATGCTGTAAGGCTGGCTCACCAGACTTTCCACGCCGCCGAGGCTTTCCGCGAGGGTGAACAGCTTCAGGTTGCGAATCACCTCGGTGGCGCGTTGCGCATCGCCTTTTACCACGACGGAAATCATCCCACCGGGCAGGGCCATCTGCGTGCGGGCAAGCTGATACTGTGGATGCGATTCCAGGCCGGGATAGAACACCTTTTCGACCAGAGGATGCTGATCCAGCCATTGCGCAATCGCCAGCGCGTTGGTGCTGTGCTTTTCTACCCTCAACGCAAGCGTGCGAATACCGCGCAGGGTCAGGAAGCTGCTGAACGGATCCAGGACGCCGCCCACCGCGTTTTGCAGATAGCCCAGCTTATCCGCCAGTTCCCTGTTGTCCCCGACAATCGCCAGCCCGGCCACCACGTCAGAGTGGCCGTTCAGGTATTTGGTGGCGGAGTGCACCACGATATCGAAACCCGACTCCAGCGGACGGTGGATCACCGGTGACGCGAAGGTGTTATCCGCCACGCTGATGACGTTATGACGGCGGGCGATCGCCGCAATGGCCGCCAGATCTGCCAGCTTCAGCAGCGGGTTGGTTGGCGTTTCGACCCATACCATTCGGGTATCCGGGCGAATGGCGGCCTCAAGCCCGGCCAGGTCGTCAGGTTTAACCCAGCTGACCTGCAGGCCGGTGCTGCGCTTGCGCACGTTTTCAATCAGGCGGTACGTCCCGCCGTAAACGTCATCGATGGCGACAATATGGCTGTCTTTATCCAGCAGTTCGAGCACCGTGGAGATGGCCGCCAGACCGGAGGCGAAGGCGTAGCCGCGCGTGCCGCCTTCCAGTTCGGCGATGGCGGTTTCCAGCGCGTGGCGGGTAGGGTTGCCGCTGCGGGAATACTCATAGCCGGTATGCTCGCCGGGTGACGGTTGCGCAAACGTTGAGGTAGCGTAAATCGGCGGCATGACGGCGCCGTGCTGGTCGTTGAACTCGCCGCTGTGTACGCTCAGGGTAGCCAGGTTTTTCATCATCTATTCCTTTATTGCTGAAGACGGTTGCGCCAGGCGGTCAGAACGTCGCTGCGCGTAATCAGACCGAGAAAACGGTCGTTGTCATTAATCACGGCCACCAGACCGCGGTCGAAGATGGCGTTCAGGGCGCTTTCCGGGGCGTGTTTATCAAGAAACTCCACCTGGCGCGTCATGGCTGCCGTCACCGGAAGCGAGAAGCGATCGCCGTCGCCGCCGATATGCCGCAGGAGATCCCACTCGTCGATAATGCCCACCACCTTGCCGTTCTCCAGCACCGGCAGCTGGGAGATGTCATACAGGCGCATGCGTGCCAGTACGGTGGAGAGCGTGTCGTCCGGGGCGGCGGTAACGGTGGCGCCTTCATCGTGGCGCAGGGCGATGTAGTCGGAGAGATCGCCGGCCTGAGGGCGCGTAATGAGCCCTTGCTGACGCATCCAGTCGTCGTTGAACATCTTCGAGAGATACTTATTGCCGCTGTCGCAGGCGAAGGTCACCACGCGCTTCGGCGCGGTCTGCGCCTGGCAATATTTCAGCGCGGCCGCCAGCAGCGTGCCGCTGGAGGAGCCCGCCAGAATGCCTTCCGTTTTCAGCAGATCGCGCGCGGTGGTGAAGGCCTCGCGGTCGGTAATGCGCCAGGCGCGATTCACCCCTTCGATGTGGGCCAGCGGCGGAATAAAGTCTTCGCCAATACCCTCAACCAGCCAGGAGCCCGCGTCGTGGTAGCGTCCGGTTTCCACCTGGTCGGCGAGAACCGATCCGGCCGGGTCTGCCAGGACAAACTCCGTGTGCGGAGAGTGCTCGGCGAACCACGCCTGCAGGCCGCCCAGGGTACCGCCTGAGCCGACGCCCACCACGATGGCGTCGATCTGGCCGTCAAGCTGCTCGTACAGTTCCGGTGCCGTGGTGGTGCGGTGCGCCAGCGGGTTGGCTTCGTTATTGAACTGGTCGATGTAAAACGCGCCGGGCAGCTCGTTGGCCAGGCGCTGGGCGTAATCCTGGTAGTAGGCAGGGTGGCCCTTGTTAACGTCGGAGCGGGTCAGCACCACCTGGGCACCCAGCGCGCGCAGGTGGAAAATCTTCTCGCGGCTCATTTTGTCCGGCACCACCAGGATCAGCGAGTAGCCTTTCTGGGCGGCAATCAGGGCCAGGCCGAGACCGGTATTTCCCGCCGTTGCCTCAATAATCGTGCCGCCCGGCTTCAGCTGGCCGGTACGCTCCGCTTCGTTAATCATCGACAGCGCAACGCGATCCTTAATAGAGCCGCCCGGATTCTGGTTTTCCAGCTTCAGGAACAGCGAGCAGGGGCCGGTATCAAGCTTGTGCAGTTGGATAAGCGGAGTACGGCCAATCAGTTCGGTGACGGAGTGGTAAATCGTCATGATGTTTTCCTTTCTGGATGTCATGACGGGATGATAGAGCGGCGAAATTTTCGCAATAAAGAACCATTCACTGCTCTTTAGAACAGAAAAGAATATAAATGCCATATTTGGATGTCAGGACAGCAAGACGTAAAGTTGTCTGGATGTGAGGATGGCTATATCGGCATGAAATGCTGAAAAAATGACCGTTTTTAGCGGGCATTTATCAGCAGATATGCATCCGGCAGATAATCATTGCTGAAATTGATCTAAATGCTTCCCACCCTGTAAATCCGCTGTTTATTTCCCAAAGTTATAACAAATTCTTTTTTGTTCATTTGAAAGCTGATAACGCCTGTTTACTATCGTTTGGACATCCATACTGCTAAACAGCCATGCGCGAAACGGATAAAGAATAAGAATGATCGTACTCAGGAATATTTCGAAGGTTTTTGACAACGGAAAGGTCGCGCTGACTGCCGTTGATAACGTCAATTTGACGATAGAGCAGGGACAGATTTACGGAATTATTGGCTACAGCGGAGCCGGGAAAAGCACGCTGATTCGTCTGCTGAACGGTCTGGAAAAACCCAGCGCCGGAAGCGTGACCATTAACGGGCAGGATATCTCTGCGGCAAAGGGTGAAGCGCTGCGCCAGGCGCGCCTGAAAATCAGCATGGTGTTCCAGCACTTCAACCTGCTGTGGTCGCGCACGGTGAGCGAGAATATCGCTTTCTCGATGCAAATCGCCGGTGTGCCAAAAGCCAGCATCAAGGCGCGCGTCGCCGAGCTGGTGGATCTGGTCGGCCTGAAGGGGCGCGAGAATGCGTACCCGTCCCAGCTGAGCGGCGGGCAAAAGCAGCGCGTGGGTATTGCGCGCGCTTTGGCTAACAGCCCTGACGTGCTGCTCTGCGATGAAGCCACGTCCGCGCTCGACCCGCAGACCACCGATCAGATCCTCGATCTGCTGCTGGATATTAACCGCCGCTTCAGGCTGACCATCGTGCTGATCACCCACGAGATGCACGTGGTGCGTAAAATCTGCGACCGCGTGGCGGTGATGGAGAACGGTAAAGTGGTTGAAGAAGGCGACGTGCTGAGCGTCTTTACCCATCCGCAGCAGCCGATTACGCAGCAGTTTGTCCGCCAGGTGAGCCAGTACGCCGAGGAGGAAACCTTCAATACCGAACTGGCAAAGGATCTGGAAGGCACGGTCATCAGGCTGACCTTTACCGGGCACAGCACCCATAAGCCGATTGTGGGTGAACTGACCCTGCGCTACGGCCTGCCGTTTAACATCCTGCACGGGAAAATGACGCAAACCGCCCACGGGGTGTTTGGTCAGCTCTGGGTACATGTCGTGGCATCCGATGAACAACTGAACAATATCCTCGCCGACCTGCAGCACAGCGATATTGAAGGCGAGGTGATTAAACATGGCTGAGAATCTCTTTCCGCATCTCAAGTGGGATCAGCTCTGGGCGGCGACGCTGGAGACGCTGTACATGACCGCGCTGTCCGGCGTGGCGACCTTTGTGCTGGGCATCGTGCTGGGGCTGGCGCTGTTTTTAACCGCACGCGGCGGGCTGTTCCACAACCGCACGGTTTACAGCGTGATTTCGATTGTGGTGAACGTGTTCCGCTCTATTCCGTTCATCATTCTGATTGTCCTGCTGATCCCGTTCACCAAGACCGTCGTCGGCACCATTCTTGGCGCCAACGCGGCGCTGCCGGCGCTGATTGTGGGCGCGGCACCGTTCTACGCACGCCTGGTGGAGATCGCCCTGCGTGAAGTGGATAAAGGCGTCATCGAAGCAACGCGCTCGATGGGCGCACGACTGAGCACGTTAGTGTTTCGGGTTTTACTGCCGGAATCATCACCCGCACTGGTATCGGGTATTACGGTGACGCTCATTGCGCTGGTGAGCTACAGCGCAATGGCGGGGGTGATTGGCGCCGGTGGTTTGGGAAATCTGGCTTATCTGGAAGGATTCCAGCGCAACCATGGTGACGTCACGCTGGTGGCAACGGTGACCATTCTGATCATCGTTTTCATTATCCAGTTCTGCGGCGATGTCATTACTTCACTGTTAGATAAACGCTAATAAATACACACAGGAACCACCTCATGAAAAAAACACTGACACTGATCGCCGCCGCAACCCTGAGCGCACTGAGCTTCGCCTCCTGGGCCGACACCCTGACCGTGGGCGCATCCAATACGCCGCACGCTGAAATTCTGGAGCAGGCTAAGCCGATTCTGGCGAAGCAGGGTATCGACCTGGAGATTAAACCGTTCCAGGACTACATTCTGCCGAACACCGCGCTGGCGGGTCATGACATCGACGCGAACTATTTCCAGCACATTCCTTACCTGAACAGCGTGCTGAAGGATCATGCGGGCGATAAAGACTACGATTTTGTCAGCGCGGGCGCGATCCACATTGAGCCAATCGGCATCTACTCCAAAAAATACAAGTCGCTGAAAGACCTGCCGGAAGGTGGCAAGATCATCATGCGTGACGCGGTTTCTGAAGAGGGGCGTATTCTCTCCATCTTTGAGAAAGAGGGCGTGATCAAGCTGAAGCCGGGCATCGATAAAGTGACCGCGCGCATCAGCGACATCGTTGAGAACCCGAAAAAGCTGAAGTTCACGCCGAACGTGGAAGCCTCTCTGCTGCCGCAGATGTACAACAACAACGAAGGCGACGCGGTGGTGATTAACGCCAACTACGCGATTGACGCCGGTCTGGATCCGGTTCACGACCCGATTGCGGTAGAGAGCGGTGAAAATAACCCGTACGCCAACATCATTACCGTGCATCGCGGTGACGAGAAGAAGAAAGATATCGTTGCGCTGGTGAACGTGCTGCACTCGAAAGAGATTCAGGACTGGATCCGCACTAAGTACAAAGGCGCGGTCATCCCAGTAAACAACTAATTTACTGATTTTTCAGATGAAGCCCGGCGAGTCTCTCGCCGGGCTTCTTTTTTGTATCCGGCAGGAGAATCATTTAAGCTCAACGTTTAAAAGGCAATGGAGTGATGACGATGGGTAACGTGACCAAAGATGAAGCGCTGTACCAGGAGATGTGCCGGGTGGTCGGGAAGGTGGTGCTTGAGATGCGTGATTTAGGGCAGGAGCCAAAGCATATTGTCATTGCCGGAGTCCTGCGTACCGCGCTGGCGAACCAGCGCGTTAAACGCAGTGAACTGACAACCGAAGCGATGGAAACGGTGGTTAAAGCGCTGGCCGGGTAATGCGCCAGCGTTTCGCAAGCTGTTCGAGCGAGCAGCAGAGCAGGTAGTAGACCACGCCCGTAAAGATAAAAATGGCCGCCGGGTAGATTTGCACCCGGTTGTTGACCTGTCCCGCCACCGTGGTCAGCTCCGGTACGTTCACGATAAACGCCAGCGACGTATCCTTCAGCAGGCTGATAAAAATCCCCACCAGCGACGGCAGAATATTCCTCAGCGCCTGCGGCAGCAGCACGCGCAGGAGGGTTTGCTGCGTGCTGAATCCCTGAGACAGTGCGGCCTCATATTGTCCGGACGGTAGCGCGTTAAGCCCTGCCAGTACCGAGTGCATCACCGTTGCCGCGGTAAACCAGGCCAGGGCCAGCGTGACGGTCAGCGCCCCCGGCAGATCGCCTCCGGTCATAAGCGGCAGGAGATACCACATCCAGAAAATCACGAAGATGAGCGGGATACCGCGAATCAGCTCTGCCCACAAAAAGAGGGCCTTTCGCACAAGCCCGGTAAAGCGCCAGGCCAGACACGCGAGCGCTATCCCTCCGGGCAGAGCGATGATGGCGGCCCCGGCAGCCATCATTAACGAGAGCAATACGCCCCCCGGTTCACCCGTTGCCGCGCGTCCCCACAGCAGATAATCGAGGTTATCGGTGATGACGTTAAGTCCGGCAATCATGTTTTTCACTCCCTGAGGTGGCGACGTTTGGGCGTTTACGTTTCACTTCAGGTCCGATGCGAACCAGCGCCATCCCCATGACCAGGCCGGTCAGCAGATAGAGCGCGGTACCGAGGGTAAACGCCTCCAGCGCATGCGCGTTATAGCTCTCGATCTGTCTGACCTGATAGGTCAGCTCGGCAAAGCCAATTCCGCTTGCGAGCGAGGAGAGCTTCATCAGATTAAGGTACTGGCCCACGACCGGCTGCCAGGCGTTGGCCAGGCCCTGCGGCAGAAGGATGTAACGAAACAAACGCCACGCGGAAAATCCCTGAGCGAGCGCCGCCTCCCGCTGTCCGGCAGGCACGGAGCGTAAGCCCGACTCCACCTCTTCGATTAGAAACGCCGAGGTAAAGACGCCCAACCCCCAGGCAGAACATAAAAACTCGGGCGTAAACCACCAGACGTCGCCGGGCAGAATTGACCAGCTGTGGTCCGCGTTCACCGCGTCGCGGAACGCCTGCGGTAGTCCGTTCCAGGCGGCAAAATACCAGAACAGCAGCTGCACCAGCAGCGGCGTATTGCGAAACAGCGACACCCAGCTGCTGACGACCGCGTTCCCGGGGCGTCCGCCGGAAAGGCGCAGAAGCATAAAAAGCAGTGCGAGCAGGCTGGCCAGCAGCATCCCGGCAAGCGTTACCCACAGGGTGGTGAGGAATCCGGAGAGTATCCACTGCAGAGGCTGTCCGGTCAGTACTCCCTGCCAGTCGAGCGCGGGCATTACAGATGCTCCTGATGCAGCGGGTTGAGCACCTTTTGCAGGAACCGCTGCGCGCGCGGATGCGACGGCTGGCTGAAAAACTGCGCCGGCGGCGCGGTTTCCAGAATTTGCCCGCCGTCGATAAAGACAATCCGGTCGGCAATTTCCCGGGCAAACTGCATCTCGTGGGTCACCACGACCATCGTGATCCCGCTGTGGGCGAGGGCTTTCATCACGAACAGCACTTCACCAATCATCTCCGGATCCAGCGCGGAGGTGGGTTCATCGAACAGGATAATTTGCGGTGAAGAGGCCAGGGCGCGGGCAATAGCGACGCGCTGCTGCTGTCCACCGGAAAGCTCCGCCGGGAAATGGTGGGCTTTTTCCAGCATCCCGACCTTCTCCAGCAGGGTCAGCGCGCGCTCCCGGGCAGGCTGCGGCTTCCAGCCGTGAACGTGCTCCAGCGCCAGGGTGATGTTCTGGCTGGCGGTGAGGTGGGCGTAAAGATTGAACTGCTGGAACACAAACCCCACGCGGCTGCGCAGCTGGCGCAGCCCGCTACCGGAGAGCTTTCCGGTAGGCTTGTTATCGACCAGAATCTCCCCGCCGCTCAGGGTTTCAAGCTGGTTGATAAGACGGATCAGGGTGGATTTACCGGAACCCGATGGGCCGAGGATGGCGACCACTTCACCGGGCGTGATGGTGAGGTTAATGTCGTTTAAAACCTGATGGTCACCGTAGCGTTTGTCCACATGACGAAACTCGACGCTGGCCTGTTCCAGATGTGAAAAATCCGCGGCACCGGCCGCGGAGTGTGAAAATAAACCTGAGAGCATAATTATCTGGCTTCTATTTTAAAGGCGCGAGGCTGTGGGGCAGGCGTGTTTGGGCCAAACCAGACATCGTAGATTTTTGCGGCCTGACCGTTCTTCTCGAGATTAACCAGCTCGTCGTTAACGGCCTTCAGCAGCGCCGTTTCACCTTTCTTCACCCCAACGCCAATCTCTTCTTTACTGAGCAGGTCGGGCAGGATTTTAAAGTTCGCTTTATCCGGCGCCTGCGCCAGCAGACCGGCCAGAATGGTGCTGTCCTGGGTGATGGCCTGCACGTTACCGTTGCGCAGTGCCGTCAGCGCCAGCGGAATATCGTCATACGAGAGCACGCGTGACTGCGGGAAACGCTGGTGCAGCGCCTGCTCGCCCGTCGTTCCTTTGACCGCGCCAATGCGCGCCCGGCTGTAGTCATCAAGCTTGTCCGGTGATTTAGCCGGAACCAGGAACTGCTGGCCGGTGACAAAGTAAGGGGTCGAGAAATCAATCACCTGCGCGCGTTCCGGGGTGATGGTTATATCCGCCACGATCAGATCGGCTTTTCCGGACTGCAGCAGCGGAATACGGTTAGCCGGATTGGTGGCGACCAGTTGAAGCTTCACGCCGAGCGATTTTGCCAGCGCTTTGGCGAAGTCCACGTCATAACCCACGATCTCGTGCGTTTTGGCATCAATAGAGCCAAACGGCGGGTTGGCGTCAAACGTGGCCACTTTCACCACCCCTGCGGCCTTAATATCCGCCAGCTGATCGGCCTGTGCCTGCGCTGAAAGCAGGCTGCCCGCCGCCAGTAATCCCAGAACCAGTGTCCGTTTGGTAAACCCTTTCATGTTTGCTGCCATAGTCATTCGCCATCCCGTTGTTTTTGTTTTACCCCGCTACGCTCCCATAAGCGAAAGCTATCGCCAAATAAGAAATCGTTCTTTGCTATGAGCAAAAAAGCATTAGTGAACAAGGTGTTAATGAAGAGTGAAAAGAACGGGATGCTATTTGCAGATCCTGCACATCGACAGTGGATTTTGGTATTTCCCCCGCGCGTCATTTGAGTGCTTAACTGAGATCAGATACGGCGAAAGAGGGTAAGACGATGAAAAAATGGATCAGCACGTTACGGCGGTTTTTTGCGACCCGACCAGTGAATGCGGAGAACAGCGCGCAACGTGTTCTTGAGTCAATCCTGCCTGTCGCCAGCCTGTATGGCGTCGACGTTGCCAACATTGACCCGGAGTGGTTCCATGATAAAACGTCACGCTGAACTGCGCCGCACGCGCGAAACGTACTGGAACGAGGTGTGCGTGACGTTTAACGAGTGAAATAAAAAAGCACCGGTTTCCCGGTGCTTTTTTATTAGATCTTGCAGGCGTCGCCGCAGTCGTCGTCGGCGACAATCGCCTGCGCTTTTTTGTCCGCATCGTCCAGACGTTCCGCATTACGCTCTTCGGCTTCATCCAGACCGTTAAAGACTAAGTTATCGAGATCAATTTCCATGTGGCACCTGCTCTGTTCAGTTTTTGATACTGGCACAGTATAGGGCAAAAAAAGCCAGCAATGTACCTCGCAGCACATAAGGATAATCCCTGCCATACTCAGTGCTTTATCGCTGAGGAGAGCACATGATTACACTCTGTAAAACCTGTGGAACAGCCTACGATACGCAGCCGGACCGATGTCCGATTTGTGAGGATGAGCGCCAGTACGTGCCCGCCACGGGCCAGGCGTGGACCGATCTCGACACCGTCACCGCCACGCATACCAACAAATGGCAGCAGCTGGAGCCCCGGCTGTTCGGGATCAAAACGGTGCCCGCGTTTGCGATAAACCAGCGGGCGCTATTCCTGCAAACGCCTCACGGCAATATCCTCTGGGACTGCATCGCCAACCTCGACCCCGCAACCAAAGCGCTCGTTACCGCCCTCGGCGGCATCAGCGCAATTGCGATTTCACATCCGCACTATTACACCACGATGCAGGTGTGGGCTGCGGCGTTTGATGCGCCGGTGTACCTGCACGCCAGCGACAGGGAGTGGGTCATGCGCGACAGCCCGGCCATTCATTTCTGGGAGGGGGACGCGCTGGACGTTTTCCCGTCGGTCACCTTGCTGCGTCTGGGCGGGCATTTTGCTGGTGGAACCGTGCTGCACTGGCAGGAGGGGGATGGGGTACTGCTGGTGGGCGATATTCTGCAGGTCACACCGGGTAAAGACGCCGTCTCGTTTATGTGGAGCTATCCGAATTATCTTCCGCTGCCGGCCCGCACCGTGGCGTCGGTGGTGAGTCATCTCGAAGGCAAAACCTTTGAACGCCTTTACGGCGCGTTTGAAGGGCAGAACATCCAGGCCAGTGCGGACGAGATTGTGCAGCGGTCGGGCCAGAAATATATTGCTTGTCTGAAGTAAACCACGATGGGTAAACTTTACGAGTGTGATCTCGATCATGCCTAAACTAAAACAGATAAAAGAGACATTGCTATGCAACATATCATTGAAGGTTTTCTCAGCTTTCAAAAAGAGATTTTCCCGCAACGTAAAGAACTCTTCCGCAGTTTAGCGTCCAGCCAGAATCCCAAAGCGCTGTTCATCTCATGCTCCGACAGCCGTCTGGTCCCGGAACTGGTCACCCAGCAAGAGCCAGGACAACTCTTTGTCATTCGTAATGCTGGCAACATCGTGCCGCCTTTCGGGCCGGAGCCTGGCGGCGTGTCCGCCACTATCGAATACGCCGTGGTGGCGCTGGGCGTCACGGATATCGTGATTTGCGGTCACTCCAACTGTGGCGCGATGAAGGCGATTGCCGATAACGCGAACCTGGAACCGATGCCTGCTGTGTCACACTGGCTGCGCTATTCTGACGCGGCGAAAGCCGTGGTAGAGAAGAAAACCTGGGATAAGCCGATCGATAAGGTCAATGCGATGGTGCAGGAGAACGTGTTTGCGCAGCTGAGCAACATTAAGACCCACCCTTCCGTCGCGGTGGGCCTGCGTAATAACTCCATCCGACTGCACGGCTGGGTGTACGACATTGAAAGCGGCAAAATTCTTGCCCTGGATAAAGAGACGAAAACCTTCGTTTCGCTGTCTGAAAACCCGGAAGTCTTCTTCGAGTAATCCGCGACAGCAGGGCATGGAAGCCCTGTCAGTTCTCAATATACGGTAATCTGCGCCGCGATCCGGACGCGGGTTTTTCCGCCGCTTTCGCCATTGCTTGCGCAATCTCTGCACACTCCGCCAGCCCCTGAACGAAGGGTCGATCGTGCATCAGCCACGGTATCGCGCCGAAGGCGATGCGACCGCGAACGGCGTCAGGCGCATTTAAGGTGTAATCCTCACCGACGTCCGGTATCTCTTCGCCCGTGGCTTCCAGCTGTTTGCGCAGCGTCGGAAAGGGCAGATCCTTCGTTTTGAGCGGCTTCTGCCCGCGTGCATCAATAAACACGTCGAAGCGGTAAACGGTCTCTTCTGTGGTGATTACCGTGCGATCGCTGCCAACGTCCAGCGCGTAATCGTCACCGAGCGTCGCCACGCTGATGATGCCGGCTTCGCGAAGCGCGAGCAGCCTGCGGATAGACTGCGGAGGAATGGCCGCATAGTTGTCGATAAATACGCGGGCGAGGCCTTGCTTAAAGCGCTCTCTGTCCCGTTCGTTGAGGTGGGGAACAATCTCCTGAACCACCTCATGCAGCCGAAGCACGGTATAGCGCCAGGCTACGGTGCGCCGCTCGCGTTTGTTTCGCTCCACCTCGTTGAGATTTTCTTCCGCCCAGGTAAAGGGGCCGTGCCGTTTACGATCCTCAAACCAGGCCTCACGAATGCTGTCCGCGTTCTGCTTATGCAGCGATATTTTCTCGCACCACGTCGGGTCAGCGAGCTGAAGCTCTTTGACCATCAGGGTAAAGATGCGATCCAGCAGGCCATCCGATCCTTTGGCAATCTCGCTTTCAGCCGCGCCTTCGGTCAATACCGACAGCGGTTCGTAAGGGATAGGGCAGTAAAAATCGGCTTCCGGCAGAATGCCCGTCCGGGACATCAGGACAATCTTCAACGCGTCGCTGCCTTTATCCAGCACGAATTTATCATCACGAAATTCACCGTGCTGCATCACTACCGCCATGGCCGCGTCGAGACCGCTTAACGATGTCCCCATAATACCGACGCGGCAGGGAGGGATACTGGCGTCCATCAGACCGGACCACGGGCTTGGGAAGAACGTGCGCGTAGCTTCATCCTCTTCCGGCCAGACGTGGCCGGTGGCGATAACCGCAAGGTCGAATTGATAGGGCAAGACGCTGCCGTTGACGGAAAGCGTAACGCCGGTTGTTGCGGGAATGATGTCAGTGACCTTCGCAGATTCATGGACATCAACGTGGAATCCCAGCCTTTTTGCCTCTTTTACGATGGAAAGAAAGCTGTCGCGGAAATACTCGCCCAGCAGGAGTCGGGGCAGGAACTGTCGGTCATGCAGGCGGGCTTTATCAACCTTAAAGCGCGCAAGATGGGCGTCACTCTGTTCCTTGAGCCAGTCGAGGTAGGTGATAAAAATGGGCGGGATTTCAATGCTCGCAATGTTCGCTAGCATCAGCCGGGAATTATCGTCGTCGTTATAGGGCATACCCACGCCAGCGTCTTCGGATTGTTCAAAGATGGAAACTGAGAGCGGCTTGCTGTTTTTAAGGAGATGATAAAAAGTATAAATCCCTGTGGGGCCGGAGCCGATAATCGCGATTTTCTTCATCGACGGTCTTCCTGTTTTTTTTCCATAAGAAAAGCGTAGCAGGAGAATAATGATGAAAATAAGGGATTAGGAAAATTCAGGATATCAGAAGAGGATTTGCACCATTTCAGGACTGAAATGGTGCGTCCGAGTGGACTCGAACCACCGACCCCCACCATGTCAAGGTGGTGCTCTAACCAACTGAGCTACGGACGCAGAATGGTGCGTTCAATTGGACTCGAACCAACGACCCCCACCATGTCAAGGTGGTGCTCTAACCAACTGAGCTATGAACGCAACGTGTTGTCGGCGACAACGGGGACGAATATTAGCGGCACAGCACCGAGGTGGCAAGAGGGAAAATGCATTTTTCTCTCTGATTTCACGCGATTGCTTCATTACCGCGCAAAGTGAAGAGAAAGTAGCCGCCGGGCGGCGGCTACTGCGTCGTTAACGTGCCGCGCGCTGCAAAATGACCGTTGATGGCTGGCGTTGCAGGAAGCGCATTCGCATCATCATCATAATCGCCGCCGACGTCAGGCCGATGATAAAGCCCATCCAGAACCCTGCCGGACCCATGCGCTCAACCACTAAGTCAGTCAGGGCCAGAATATAGCCAGCCGGCAGTCCCAGCACCCAGTAGGCGATAAAGGTGATAAAGAAGATGGAGCGCGTGTCTTTATATCCGCGCAGCACGCCGCTGCCAATCACCTGAATGGAGTCAGAGATCTGGTAAATCGCGGCCAGCAGCATCAGGTGCGAGGCCAGCGCCACCACTTCCGGGTTGTCGTTATAGAGCAGGGCAATTTGCTCGCGTAATGCAACGGTAAAGAGCGCCGTACAGACAGCCATGCACACGCCGACGCCCAGCCCGGTCCGGGCGGCCGTTTGCGCATCCAGCGTTGAGCCCTGGCCCAGGCGGAAGCCGACGCGGATCGTCACCGCCGCCGCCAGCGACATCGGCAGGACGAACATCAGGGAGCTGAAGTTCAGCGCAATCTGGTGCCCGGCCACGTTCACAATGCCCAGCGGGGAGACCAGCAGGGCGACTACGGCAAAAAGGGTCACCTCAAAGAACAGCGCGAGGGCGATCGGCAACCCTAGCTGCACCAGACGCGTCATGATGTTCCAGTCCGGCGTGCTAAATCTTTTCTCGTTGCGAATATCGCGCATGGAACGGGCGCGTTTTACAAAGGCGATCATGGAGAAGAACATCACCCAGTAAACGGCTGCCGTCGCCACGCCGCAGCCGACGCCGCCGAGCTCCGGCATCCCGAAATGACCGTAAATAAAGACATAGTTCACCGGAATGTTGACCAGCAGGCCGATAAAGCCCATCACCATCCCGGGCTTGGTTTTCGCCAGGCCCTCGCACTGGTTACGCGCTACCTGGAAAAAGAGGTAGCCGGGCGCACCCCAGAGCAGAGCGCGCAGATAGCCCACGGCTTTATCAGCCAGTGCGGGGTCAATGTTATGCATAGCGCGAATGATGTGGCCCGCGTTCCAGAGCACGACCATGATCAGCACGGAGACAAACCCTGCCAGCCAGAAACCCTGACGGACCTGATGGGCAATGCGCTCGCGACGACCCGAGCCATTGAGCTGAGCGATAACCGGCGTGAGCGCGAGCAGCAGACCGTGGCCGAACAGGATGGCCGGAAGCCAGATTGACGTGCCGATAGCAACGGCCGCCATATCGGTGGCACTGTAGCCACCTGCCATTACCGTATCCACAAATCCCATTGCGGTCTGGGCCACTTGCGCGACGATCACTGGTATAGCCAGTGCCAATAGCTGGCGCGCTTCATTCATGTACTTCTGCACGTGAACACCTTTATTTTGTTGTTATTTGAGAGACTAAAAAAGCCGCCGAAACGGGCAGCAAGAAGAAAATGCAGGGGGGTGCCAGCTATTGTAGCGGGCTTTAGCTATTTATCTAGTGAAAAAATCGCCAGAAAATGCGCTCCGCTGGCAACCTCTTTTTCCAACTGTTATTGTGGTGGGATTAAACGGTGTCACCACCGTCCGGAAAAAACAGGAGTTGTAAGCATGTTTACTGGTATTGTGCAGGGCACCGCCAAAGTGGTGTCCATTGATGAAAAACCTAATTTCCGTACTCATGTTGTTGAGCTGCCGGAATATATGCTTGAGGGTATTGAAACCGGCGCGTCGATTGCTCACAACGGCTGCTGCCTGACCGTTACCGAAATTAACGGCAACCAGATTAGCTTTGATTTAATGAAAGAGACGCTGCGCATCACCAACCTGGGCGAGCTGGCGGTGGGAGATACCGTCAACGTTGAGCGGGCGGCAAAGTTCAGCGATGAGATTGGCGGGCACCTGATGTCCGGCCACATCATGACCACCGCTGAAGTGGCAAAAATCGTGACCTCGGAAAATAACCGTCAAATCTGGTTTAAAATGCAGGATCCTTCATTAATGAAATACATCCTCTATAAAGGATTTATTGGCATTGATGGGATTAGCCTGACGGTGGGTGAAGTAACGCCAACGCGTTTTTGCGTGCATTTAATTCCTGAAACGCTGCAGCGCACCACGCTGGGCGCCAAAAAACTGGGGCACCGCGTGAATATCGAAATCGATCCGCAAACCCAGGCGGTGGTGGATACGGTTGAGCGCGTGCTGGCAGCAAAAGAAGCGGCAATAATAAAGACCGCCACAGAAGAAGAATAAAAAATAACCCCGGCTATCCGGGGTTATTTTTTAGCGTGCGACACGTAATCCGTGTTCAATCCCACGGCTGAATACTACCTGCCAGAGCTGAATATCCCGTGCGCGAAACGCCCCCGCGCAGGCATTCAGATAATAGCTAAACATCCGCCTGAATCGTTCAGAATAGTTGTCCGCAATCTCGGGCCAGGTCTCCTGAAAACGCGCATGCCATGCCATCAACGTGGTGTCGTAATCCGCGCCAAAGTTATGCCAGTCTTCCATCACGAAATGGGGTTCACTGGCGTTGGCAATCTGGCGGACGGAAGGCAAACAGCCATTCGGAAAGATGTATTTGTTGATCCACGGGTCGACGTTATTGTCGGTCCGCTTAGAGCCGATGGTGTGCAGCAGGAAGATGCCGTCCGGTTTCAGATTCCGATCCACCACCTCAAAATAGGTAGCGTAGTTTTTCGGCCCGACGTGCTCGAACATGCCGACGGAAACGATCCGGTCAAATTGTTCGTTCAGGTCACGGTAATCCTGCAGCCGGATATCCACATCGAGGCCCTGGCAGCGTTCCCGCGCCATTTTTTGCTGTTCCGCTGAAATCGTGACGCCGACGACGCTGACGCCATAGTGCTTCGCCATAAAATACGCCAGCCCGCCCCAGCCGCAGCCGATATCCAGCACGCGCATACCGGGCTGGAGCTGTAGCTTCTCGCTAATCAGACGCAGCTTGGCCTGCTGGGCCTCTTCAAGCGTCGACGCGTCTTTCCAGTAGGCGCAGGAGTATTGCATGAAAGGGTCCAGCATACGGCTGAACAGGTCGTTGCCAAGATCGTAGTGTTCTTTGCCTACGATCCACGCGCGCTTTTTACTTTGCAGATTGAATAGTCGGGCAGAGGCGACGCGCAGGGTGTCTTTCAGATTGCGAGGGAGTTGATTTTCAAGACCGGCACGCAGCACGCTGGCGAAAAAGGTGTCCAGACGTTCGCACTCCCACCAGCCGTCCATATAGCTTTCTCCCAGGCCTAACGATCCCTCTCGCAGCACGCGTTTAAAAAAGTCGGGATGTTTAACCTGAGGATCGGATGGCGATGATCCATTGATAGTGATGCCTGCTCGACCTAACAGTTCACTGACGATCCGGGACCAGTTGTCGTCCGGAACGCTGACTTCTTCTATACACGATGAACTCATAGCTTCTCCATCACCCTACTGTGATCAGAACCTTAAAACAGCGTAGACGCTTTTTTTGGTTTGTGAGAAATCTCACGGTAAATACCGCGAGGCTAGTATCCGACGTAGAACAGAGGAAGGGAGATAACCCTTGCCGAAATGCCTTCCATGGTAAAACGGGAGCGCTCCGGCTCCCGTTAACACTTAATATTTATCGTATTTAATCGAACCAAATTTAGTATAGGCCTCAAAATTTGGTGATTCAATAGAAAATTCTTAGCAACCTAATCACTGAAAATTAACATGATTTCCGGCGCGATTATGCATGCGACGTTTCAACCTGAGTGCGGTTGTCCTGCTCACGCTGCGCGGCTGCCTGCATGCGATAGCCCATCACCGCCAGCGCAACGGTGACCAGCATTACGCTGGTGGTGGTCAGGAGCGGCGTGGCAATCAGCGCCGATACCACCAGGCTTGCCAGGAAGCACAGCCCCAGCTGCAGGGTGTTCTGCAGCGCGGCGGCGCGGCCCGTCGCCTGCGGGAAGGGACGCAGCGCCTGGGCTACGACAATCGGGTAAATCGCCCCGTTCGCGACGGCCATCACGCAGAATGGGATCAAAATTTCGGCCAGACCGGCACCCGGAATAAAGCCAACGGCCCAGGTCCCGATGACGCTCAGCGCATACAGCACCAGCAGCCACGGCAGCATCTGCTGACCTTCCCACTTTTGCAGCGCCGCGCGACAGCCGTACCCGCCTACCAGGAACGCGATGGTCTGCGGAACATAGCTCAGGCCGATGGCTGCCGGGCTGTAACCCATATCGTGCAGAATGAACGGCGAGCCGGTGAGCCACGCGAAGAAGCTTGCCGAGCAGGCGGCATAGATCAGGACATTCCCGCGATACGCTTTGGTGCTGAGCAGAGACGTGAAGGTAATCGGCTTCGCGTCTGCATGCGCTTCTTTTTTATGCGCGGGCTTGAGGGCGAACGCCGGCAGCATCAGTACCAGGGTAATTGCAAACAGCGTGGCGAAAATGGCCTGCCAGTCGAAATGCGCGAGGATCCAGCTGCCCAGCAGGGGAGCGAGGGCCGGTGAGAGACCCACCAGCGGCATAATGGTGGCGAAAATACGGTTTGTGCGGTTAGCCGGGTAATAGTCGGTGACCAGCGCCTGCCATGTCACTGCCGCGGCACAGACGCCCACGGCCTGAATAAAACGCAGCACCAGCAGCCAGGTGGCATCGCGTACCCATAACATTCCCAGGCAGCCCACCGCAAAAATGGCCAGGCCCAGCAACAGTACCGGTTTACGACCAAAGCGATCCGAGAGCGGTCCCCAGAGCAGCTGAGCGAAGGCAAAGCCGGCGAGGAATAAACTCAGGCTGGCGCTGATGGCGGCGGCAGGCGTTTGTAAATCTTCCTGCATGGCGGCAAACGCCGGCAGGTACATATCGGTGGCCAAAAAGCCCAGCACGCTCAAGCCGCCGAGCCAGACTAAAAAACCGTTCCTGGGTTGCATTATTTTATTCTCCTGAGGAGGCAGGTATACATTGGCGCTGAGTGTAGGGAGTGCAAAGCCGCTTGTGAAACGCTAATATTTGGCTGGTGCATTCAAAAATTTTGCAGGCAGAAAATGTGGTCAGATTATTCTCTTGAAGTAGTCGATGCTGTTGCGCGTAACGGTAGCTTCAGCGGTGCGGCGCAGGAGCTGCACCGCGTCCCTTCGGCAATCAGCTACACGGTGCGTCAGCTTGAGGAGTGGCTGGCGGTTCCGCTGTTTGAACGGCGGCATCGTGATGTGGAATTAACGCCCGCAGGCGCGTGGTTTTTGAAGGAAGGGCGTTCTGTTATCAAAAAAATGCAGATCACCCGCGAACAGTGTCAGCAGATCGCTAACGGCTGGCGGGGACATCTTTCCATCGCCGTGGATAATATCGTTAAGCCGGAACGCACCCGGCAGATGATCGTCGATTTCTACCGTCATTTTTCTGACGTCGAGCTGCGGGTCTCGCAGGAGGTGTTCAACGGCGTCTGGGATGCGCTGGCGGACGGCAGGGCAGAGATGGCGATTGGGGCCACGCAGGCGATCCCGGTTGGGGGACGTTACGCCTTTCGCGATATGGGGATGCTGAGCTGGAAGTGCGTGGTGGCAAGCGATCATCCGCTGGCGTCGATGGAAGGGCCGCTCAGCGATGACACGCTGCGCAACTGGCCGTCGCTGGTGCTGGAGGATACGTCCCGTTCGTTGCCCAAGCGTATCACCTGGCTTCTGGACAACCAGCGGCGGGTGGTAGCCCCTGACTGGGAATCGTCGGCGACGTGCCTCAGCGCCGGGCTGTGCGTCGCGATGGTGCCCGTTCATTTCGCGCGTCCGCGCATCGATACCGGAGAGTGGGTTGAGCTGACGCTGGAGAATCCGTTCCCGGATGCGGCCTGCTGCCTCACCTGGCAGCAAAATGACGTCTCGCCTGCGATGGCCTGGCTGCTGGATTATCTGGGAGACAGCGAAACGCTGAACCGGGAATGGTTACGGGAGCCAGCATAGCTGGCCCCGTAAAGCGATTAACGACGGTAGTCGCGAAACGGACCATCCGCTACGGAACGGCGTTCGATAAGACGCGGGTGAACTTCAATGGACTGCGACTCTTCACGCTTGTTGACGATTCTGTCCATCAGCATGTTGAAAGCCGTTTCGCCCAGCGAGTCTTTCGGCTGGTGAATGGTGGTCAGCGCCGGGGTGAAGAAGCGCGCGTTACGCACGTTGTCATAGCCGATCACGGAAATATCCTGCGGTACGCGCAGGCCCAGCTCGTCGGCAGCGCAGAGCGCGCCCATGGCCATGATGTCGCCTCCGCAGAACACGGCGGTCGGACGGTGCGGCTGGGAGACGATCTGCTGCATCGCGCGGTAGCCCGATTCCGGCTCAAAGTCGCCCTGCACAATCCAGTTTTCCGGCACGTTGATCAGCGCTTCTTCCATCGCTTTCATAAAACCGGCCAGACGGCCCGCGCCGGTGTTGCGCTCCAGCGGACCGGGGATCACGCCAATCTCGCGGTGACCGCGTTCGATCAGATAGCGACCGGCCATATAGCCGCCTTCAAAGGCGTTATCGATAACGGAATCGGTGAAATCCGCGCGCGCTTCGCCCCAGTCCATTACCACCATCGGAATATGGCGATACTCTTCCAGCATCGACAGCACGGACTCCGGATACTCGGAACACATCACCAGCAGGCCATCAACGCGCTTTTGCGCCATCATCGACAGGTAGGCACGCTGTTTTTCAATGCTATTCCACGCGTTGCCCAGAATCAGGGTATAGCCTTTCTGGAAGCAGTTCTTTTCGACCGCTTCAATGATCTCGGCAAAATAGGCCGCTTCACTGCTGGTCGCCAGCAATCCAATGGACTTGGTGTGATTAACCTTGAGGCTACGCGCAACCGCACTTGGCGAATAGTGCAGCTCTTTGATCGCTGCCCAGACGGCGTTGCGCGTCTCTTCCGCCACAAAGCGGGTTTTGTTAATTACATGTGATACGGTTGTAGTGGAAACGTTTGCGCGTTTTGCTACGTCTTTAATTGTTGCCATTAAATGTCACTCCAGACCATATCCTAAGCTCCTGAAAAACCTGAAGGTAAACGTTTGCCTTCTCTCACCCTTATCTCGCAATGTTGAATTGCGGCACGCCGGGAAAACGACACGGGACGTCAGGAGGGGGTCAATGGCCGGTACGCTAATAAATTTAGCGTGGAATTTTGTCCTATCTTGATGAAAAGGGGAAGAGGTAAAGTGGTTATCAGTATAAATCCAGGAAGATTTTTGACGTAATCTGTGCAAAAATGAGCAAGCTCACTTTTCGTGTGGGGATTAAAAGGAGAAAAATTGATGAGTTCCGATCTTAAGTTTTCGCTGTTCACCACCGTTGTTGTGCTGGCTCTGATTGTCGCGGCCGGTCTGACGGCTGCGCTGCACTGATTTACGCGGAGGGAGAGCCTTCTCCCTCCCGACTCCCCGGATTGTTACTTCTCTGGCAAAAATCTTTTGCCATTTTGTTAACTTCTCATTTTTTGTGATTGATGTCATGCTTTCCGCTTCTTTGTTCTGTGTCACCACATGACACGGCATCCGGAGTTGACGCATGAAAATCAATTTTCCCCTGCTGGCCCTGGCGATTGGCGCTTTTGGGATTGGCACCACTGAATTCTCCCCGATGGGGTTACTGCCTGTTATTGCCCGGGGCGTAGACGTCTCGATCCCTGCCGCAGGCATGTTAATCAGCGCCTACGCTATCGGCGTGATGGTCGGGGCGCCGTTGATGACGCTTCTGCTTTCGCACCGCGCGCGCCGCAATGCGCTGATTTTCCTGATGGCGATTTTCACCCTGGGCAACGTGCTTTCGGCCATTTCGCCGGACTACACCACATTGATGCTGTCACGCATTCTGACCAGCCTTAACCACGGCGCGTTCTTTGGGCTGGGGTCGGTCGTGGCTGCCAGCGTGGTGCCAAAACATAAGCAGGCGAGCGCCGTGGCAACCATGTTCATGGGGCTAACAATTGCCAATATCGGCGGGGTGCCTGCGGCAACCTGGCTGGGGGAAGCGATCGGCTGGCGTATGTCCTTCCTGGCGACTGCCGGGCTTGGGGTGGTTGCAATGGTGGCGCTGTTCTTCTCCTTGCCGAAAGGCAGCGCGGGGGAACGCCCTGACGTGCGCAGAGAACTGGCGGTGCTAATGCGCCCGCAGGTGCTCTCCGCGCTGCTCACCACCGTGCTGGGGGCAGGGGCGATGTTTACCCTCTACACCTATATTTCACCGGTATTGCATGACATCACGCACGCAACGTCTCTCTTTGTGACCGCGATGCTGGTGCTGATTGGCGTGGGCTTCTCGATCGGCAACTATCTCGGCGGGAAATTTGCCGACCGTTCCGTGAGCGGGACGCTGAAGGGCTTCTTAACCCTGCTGATTGTCATCATGGTTGCCATTCCATGGCTGGCGCGTAATGAGTTCGGGGCCGCGATTGCGATGGTCGTCTGGGGAGCCGCCACTTTCGCCGTGGTGCCGCCGCTGCAGATGCGCGTAATGCGTGTCGCGCATGAAGCGCCGGGCCTCTCATCTTCGGTCAACATCGGTGCCTTCAACCTAGGCAACGCGCTCGGTGCGGCGGCCGGTGGGGCCGTGATTTCAGGGGGACTGGGGTACAGCTTTGTGCCGGTGATGGGGGCGATTATTGCCGCGCTCGGCCTGCTGCTGGTGGTGATGTCAGGTCGTAAACAGCCTGAAGCAGCCTGCGCTGCGGAATAAACCAAAAACGCAGAAGGGCGAACCCTTCTGCGTGTCTCTTACGCGGCGAAGTTCTTCGCGACAAAGTCCCAGTTAACCAGTGCCCAGAAGTGCTCCAGGTAGTTTGGACGCGCGTTGCGGTAGTCAATATAGTAAGCGTGTTCCCACACGTCCACGGTCATCAGCGGCTTCGCGCTGGTGGTCAGCGGGGTACCCGCGTTTGAAGTGGACACGATAGCCAGTTTGCCATCCGCCTCTTTAACCAGCCACGTCCAGCCAGAACCGAAGTTCTTGATGGCTGCATCGGTAAATTTCGCTTTAAAATCCGCGAAGCTGCCAAATGAGGTGTTGATAGCGGTAGCCAGTTCACCGACAGGTTCACCGCCGGCATTCGGCGCCAGGCAGTGCCAGTAGAAGGTGTGGTTCCACACCTGAGCCGCGTTGTTAAATACGCCACCCTCTGAGCTGCGGACGATCTCTTCCAGCGTTTTGCCTTCAAAATCGGTGCCCTTGATCAGATTGTTCAGGTTGGTGACGTACGTCTGGTGATGCTTGCCGTAATGATATTCCAGGGTTTCCGCAGAAATGTGCGGCGCCAGGGCGTCTTTTGCATACGGTAGTGCAGGTAATTCGAACGACATTGCTTCTCTCCTTATTGTATTTTGCGTTGCCAATAACCACACAGACAACATGGACAGGATAGCAAATTGAAAGGGTATGCAAAAGAGGAACTTACCCTGCCACGGATGTGGCAGGGCAGGGGTTAGCGAATGGTTTTCGGTGTCATCACGCGACGCGCGCCGACGTAGTGGCGTACCCAGTAGTCTTCACTGAGAGAGGTGATCTGAATATCCTGGCCGCTACGCGGTGACTGGATGAATTTCCCATTGCCGACATACACGCCGACGTGGTCAGCCGTGCCGCGACCCTGAGTGCGGAAGAACACCAGATCGCCGTTTTCCAGCTCACCGCGGTCAACCGGTGAGGCATCGCGCAGGTGGTACATCTCATTGGCGGTACGAGGAATGCGGAATTTGACCAGATCTTTATAGGCGTAATAGACGAGGCCGCTGCAGTCAAAACCGGTACGCGGCGAGCTGCCACCCCAGTGATAAGGTTTGCCAATCTGCCCCATCAGTTTGTTCATCGCGGTTTTTTGCGCTTTCTGTACACGCACTTTATGCACTTCCGCTATTTTCGTGACCTTCGTGCATTTCGCCTTGTGGCCTTTACGCGTTATGCATTTTTCAGTAACGAGGTTAGCGGCGGTTTGCGAAGCTTTACTTTTGGAGGAGTGTGCAGTGCGGGAAGGTTTTGTTTTCGTCTTGCTGGAAGCGGTCTGTTTCGTCTGAGCCGGTGTTTTTTTCTTGTCGTTCTTAGCGGTGGTTTTTTTCTTACGTTCTGTGGCTTTCACCAGATGGTTTTTTTGTACAGCAGAATGCCGCGCCTGCTGAGAGGCGTTTGCCACTGGCGTGAAAGTGAGTGAAGTAAACAGTAAAGCACAGAGCGTGATCGAGATTTTATTTATCCGCGCCACTGGGCAGTCCCCTGATAAATGCAGGTCATCAATAATACCCGCGTGTGATTTACAAAGCCCGTCGATTCTAATCTATAAAAACCCAGAAAGTTAATAGCATTTTTCAATCTACAATCCTGTTTCGTTAGCAAGTGCAAAAAAATTCATCGTTCTGTCGCACATTTGCCCACTCCTTTAGCAAAACCCTGACTGCCGCAGGGGTAAACACCATTTGCAATGCAACTTTTCGTGACTCGGGGTAGAATGTATAAACGTGACAAAAATGTTATTTTCCGATGCCAGTCTGAACCGCTACAATGTCAGACGAATGCCGTAACAGAAGTTAAAGGAAGCAAGACATGAGCACCACTATTGAAAAAATCCAGCGCCAGATCGCTGAAAACCCGATTCTGCTGTATATGAAAGGTTCTCCGAAGCTGCCAAGCTGCGGCTTCTCCGCACAAGCGGTTCAGGCGCTGTCAGCCTGTGGTGAGCGTTTTGCTTACGTTGATATCCTGCAGAACCCGGACATCCGCGCTGAGCTGCCTAAGTACGCTAACTGGCCGACTTTCCCACAGCTGTGGGTTGACGGTGAGCTGGTTGGCGGCTGCGATATCCTGATTGAAATGTATCAGCGCGGCGAACTGCAGCAGCTGATCAAAGAGACGGCGGCGAAGTACAAAACCGAAGAGCCGGACGCAGAGTAATTTTCTGCGCAAATAAAAAAGCGACCTGATAAGGTCGCTTTTTTTTATTCTTCGCTGTCGCCCATCGACAGCGGCCAGCCGCCCAGACGCTTCCAGCGGTTGACGATCTCACAGAACAGCTCTGCGGTGCGCTCCGTGTCGTATAAAGCGGAATGCGCCTGCGTACCGTCAAAAAGTATACCCGCCGTGATGCAGGCTTTAGATAACACCGTTTGTCCCAGAGCCAGGCCGCTCAGCGCGGCGGTGTCGAAGGTCACAAAAGGATGGAAGGGGTTGCGTTTGAGCGCGGCGCGCTCCGCGGCGGCCATGGTAAAGCTGTGATCGAAGGTGGCGTTATGGGCCACCATGATGGCGCGGCTGCAGTTACTCTCTTTCATGCCTTTACGCACCATTTTGAAAATGGCGTGCAGCGCATCATATTCACTGACTGCGCCACGCAGCGGGTTATGCGGATCGATACCGTTAAACGCCAGCGCTTCCGGCTGTAAGTTTGCTCCTTCGAAAGGTTCAACGTGGAAATGCAGCGTGGTGTCCGGTGTAAGCCAGCCCTGTTCATCCATCTTCAGCGTGATGGCGGCAATTTCGAGCAGCGCATCGGTTTTAGCGTTAAATCCGGCTGTTTCTACATCAATGACAACGGGATAAAAACCACGAAAACGGTCGCACAGACCGCTAAATTGAGCGTTATCGGACATCAGGGTCTCTTACAAGGGGAAAAAACAGAGCGCATTATGGCAAATTTTGCAGGGTGATGCAGTAAAACTACGGGCGCATGTTGCGCCCTGAGGGATCAGTTGCCCAGACCGCGACCCGCGTCTTTGGCTTCAATCAGCTCGATTTTGTAACCGTCCGGATCTTCCACGAACGCAATCACGGTGGTGCCGCCTTTTACCGGGCCCGCTTCGCGCGTCACGTTACCGCCGTTGCTGCGAATGCGCTCACACGCTTCGGCCGCGTTGTCCACTTCCAGCGCGATGTGGCCGTAGGCGGTGCCCAGCTCATAGCTGTCTACGCCCCAGTTGTAGGTCAGCTCGATCACCGCTTCATCCGTTTCCGGGCCGTAACCCACAAACGCCAGCGAGTATTTATATTCCGGGTTTTCGCTGGTGCGCAGCAGCTTCATGCCCAGGACGTTAGTGTAGAAATCAATGGAACGTTGCAGGTCGCCAACGCGCAGCATGGTGTGAAGTAGGCGCATAATTTCCTCATTAACCAATGGAATAGACTGTCTTTTTGAACAGAAACGATGTTTTAGTATAGCGGCGAAGTATCGCCGCTATCAATGAACAACGGCGAGATTACAGAGAAGGGTAGTCGGTGTAGCCTTCCGCGCCGCCGCCGTAGAAGCTTTCCGGGCGCTGCGGGTTCAGGGCCGCTTTTTTCTGCAGACGGGCAACCAGATCCGGGTTGGCGATGTAGTCGCGGCCAAACGCGACGGCATCGATTAGCCCTTTGCCGATCAGGTCTTCGGCTTTCTCCGGGGTATAAGCCCCCGCACCGATGATCACCCCGTGGAAACGCTCGCGCACTTTCTGACGGAAAGCGTCCGTGTAAGGCTTACCGCCAGCCCAGTCCGGCTCGGACATGTGCAGATAGGCGATGCCACGTTTTGCCAGTTCTTCGATCAGATAAAGAGCATCGGCTTCTTCGTTTGGACCATTGTCGACGTTCTGGAAAGAACCGATTGGGGAGACGCGGATCCCGATACGATCCGGGCTCCACTCCTGGCATACGGCATCAACCACTTCCAGCACCAGGCGAGCGCGGTTTTCGACGCTGCCGCCGTACTGGTCGGTGCGGTGGTTAGACGACGGTGACAGGAACTGGTGCAGCAGGTAGCCATGCGCAGAGTGCAGCTCAATCAGGTCAAAACCGGCTTCACGGGCGTTGGCCACGGCCTGGCGGAAGTCGTTCACGATACCCGGGATCTCGTCCAGCTCAAGCGCGCGCGGCATAGAGGTATCCACGCGGATCGCATTACCGTTTTCATCACGCAGGGAAGTACGGGTGTTTGCGCTCAGAGCTGAAGCGGAGACCGGTGCCTGGCCGCCAGGCTGAATGCTGCTGTGAGAGATACGACCGGTGTGCCACAGCTGGACCGCAATGCGACCCTCTTCAGCGTGAACGCCCGCGGTGATTTTCTGCCATGCGGCGATCTGTTCCGGGCTGTGAAGACCCGGCGCACCCGCATAACCCTTAGCCTGAGCGGAAATCTGCGTGGCTTCGGTGATGATCAGGCCAGAGCTTGCGCGCTGACGATAGTATTCACCCATCAGTGGGGTTGGGATGTCGCCCGGCTCAATGCTGCGCAGACGGGTAAGCGGAGCCATAAACACGCGGTTTGGCGCAGTGACGGCACCCACTTTCAGTGGGGTAAATAATTTTTCAGCTGACATAAAGACTCCTGAGTAGACCAGTCGACTAGTAGTTGGGTAAATAAAAACGCCTGTTAAATGCCAGGCGCAGTAATGCTGTTTTTCACATGTGCCAGCGCGCTTTCCAGCGGCACGGCACTGCGCGAAATTTTTGCCTGCAGGTTAGCGCCTAGCCAGAGCGCATATAACACCTGCGCCTGGGTTAGCGGCTCGCCGGAAAAGGCCAGCGTTTTTTCATCGCGGCCTTTCTCCAGCGCCTGGGCCAGGAGGGCGATAACGCCGCGGGCACCTTTATCCATCGCCGTGCGCATATCTTCAGAAAGATCGCACACTTCTGCAGACAGCTTAACGGTCAGGCATCCGCTGATAATGCCCTGCTGACAGAACTGGTTCAGCGTTTCCTGATAGTAGTTCAGAACACGATCCCGGTAGTTACCTTCACCTGAAGCAAAGTGGGTCGCCAGACGCTGATGGTAGCCAGCATAATGACGCTCCAGCATCGCTACGCCAAAAGCCTCTTTGGACCGGAAGTAGTGATAAAACGACCCCTTCGGTACCTCAGCGGTTTTTAACAGCTCGCTCAACCCCATACCGGTAAACCCGCGATGCATGCAAAGTCGCTCGCCGGTTGCCAGTAAATGTTCGCGGGTATCGTGTTCAGTA
The DNA here is from genome assembly GCF_003688535.1 of Enterobacter sp. WP_7_1. Lineage (NCBI taxonomy): Bacteria > Pseudomonadati > Pseudomonadota > Gammaproteobacteria > Enterobacterales > Enterobacteriaceae > Enterobacter > Enterobacter sp. WP_7_1. The sequence goes on from NZ_REFK01000001.1 coordinate 1,056,727, forward strand.
TTTCTGCTCATGGCCGCACTCTAATAGACCGTTCGGTCTAATGCAAGCGAGTTTACGGGCGACATGCGCTCAGTATATCCAGCTGCGGTTGATAAACCGTTGATTTCACGTCCATCATACCCAATACGGTTGAGAATAAATTGTCCTGGGAAACCGCATTTTTTGCTGCATGGTCGCGCAAACACTGTTCGTTGATGCCAAAGTTTTTCGCGTAATCCGGTGACAGCCAGAACATAAACGGAATATGCGTTTGCTGCTCCGGCGCCAGCATGTACGGCGTACCGTGCAGATAAATACCGCTTTCACCCAGCGATTCACCGTGATCTGAAAGATAAATCAGGGCGGTGTTCATGCTCGACTGGCGCGCTTTCAGCGCATCGATGGTTTTGCTGACCATGCTGTCGGTATAGAGGATGGTGTTGTCATAGGTATTTATCAGCGCCTGATGATCGCAATCCTGAATCTCATTGGTGTCGCAGGTTGGGGTGAATTTACGGAAGTTGTCCGGGTAACGGCGATAGTATGCCGGACCGTGGCTCCCCATCAGGTGGATAACCAGCACCGTATCTTGCTTCACGCCATCCAGCACGTTGTCCAGACGATAGAAGTTCACGTCGTCAATGCAGGATTTGTCTTTGCAGAACTGATCCAGCTGCCACTGCGTCATGTCGGTATGGGGCACGCGATCGCAGGCGCCTTTACAGCCGCCGTCGTTGTCGCGCCACAGCAGGTTGATACCCGCATGCTTGAGCACGTCGAGTAGTCCCTCGCGATGGTGAGCCAGGTCGGCATCGTATTTGCTGCGCGTCATGCCGGAGAACATGCAGGGAACGGAAACCGCGGTTTCGGTACCACACGAGGAGGCCTGCGGGAAGTTAATCACGTCCTGCTTTTTCAGCTCCGGGTTGGTTTCGCGTTCGTAACCGTTCAGGGAGTAGTTTGCCGCGCGCGAGGCTTCGCCGACGACAAGCACCAGAACGGTTTTCTTTTGTTGACCGATAATCAGTGACCCTTTATGGGCAGCTTCACCAATGCGCACCAGCGTTTGATCGCCGGCAAACCAGCGCATCTTGCTGTACTTCACCACGGCGCTGACATAGTTCGCCGGGGTGACCATTTTGACGATGCTTTTGTTATTGCGGAACAGCGACGCGTAATCTTTATAAAACAGCGCGGCAATGAGAATAATCACCAGCAGAGCACCGAGCATCGCGGCAACGCGCGTCAGCAGCGCGTACCACCATTTTCCGGTACGAATCCGGGTCAACGCCAGCACCACGGAGGGAACGAGGCCGGCTATAACAATCCACAGAATCATCTGCGGGGTCACCAGGGCGGTCGCTTCCTGAGAGTTGGTTTCGAACACGTTTACAATCATGTTCTGATCGATCACCGCGCCATAGGTGTACATAAAGTAGGTTGCCGCGGCGCATCCGATCGTCAATACAATCAGCAGCGGCTTGCGGAGATACGGGATGTTAAGCAGGCTAAAGACAATCACCCAGCCGCAAAACAGCACCAGCGGTACGGAGGCGGCAAAGAGGAAGTCGTGCAGATGGACTGGGCCGATAATGGCCCAGCTGCGCTGGATAAACAGCCCGTTCAGCAGAGTAAAGAAAAGTGCACAGCCCAGAGTAAATTTAATGTCGTTACATTGTAACTTTTTGATTAACCACATCGATCGGTAAACCCGTTATTGTCATGATGGGCCGAGTATAGAGAGGGAAGATTAGTGAAACCTTAATGCCACAAATCTGTGATATAGGCCTTGCACGTGGCGCGATTAACGTCTTCACTGTAGGTGAGAGGTGCTTTCGGGAGGTGAGTGTGGCAGAGCAGCTGGAGTTTTTCCCCATCCAGAGCCCGTGCCGGGGTATTTGTCAGGTCGATGAACGCGGATATTGCCGCGGGTGCATGCGTACCCGCGATGAGCGTTTTAACTGGCAAAACTTTAGCGACACGCAAAAGCAGGAGGTGTTACGCCTCTGCCGACAGCGTCTTCTGCGCAAAATACGCGCAAACAAAGCGGGTGAAACCGAAGAACCCCAGCAACCTTCACTTTTTTAACACGGTAATTGCGTATACTCATGACATTACGTCCTTGAGGAAAATGTTATGGTTCAGCGAATTACCCTTGCCCCCCAGGGGCCAGAATTCTCCCGTTTTGTAATGGGCTACTGGCGCCTGATGGACTGGAATATGTCCCCCCTCCAGCTGGCGAGCTTTATTGAAGAGCACCTTGATTTAGGCATCACCACGGTCGATCATGCGGATATTTACGGTGGCTACCAGTGCGAGGCCGCGTTCGGCGAGGCGCTCAAGCTGGTTCCGGCCCTGCGCGATCGCATGGAAATCGTCACGAAGTGTGGGATTGCCACCACGGCAAAACCTGAACACGCCCTCGGTCATTACATCACCGACAGTGCGCATATCATCAAGAGCGCCGAGCAGTCGCTGGTCAATCTGGCGACCGATCGTATCGACCTGCTGTTAATCCACCGCCCCGACCCGCTGATGGATGCCGATGAGGTGGCGGAAGCCTTCCTGAACCTGCACCAGAGTGGGAAAGTGCGTCACTTCGGCGTGTCTAACTTTACCCCGGCACAGTTTGCGCTGCTTCAGTCGCGCCTGCCGTTTACGCTGGCCACTAACCAGGTTGAGATCTCCCCGGTCCACCAGCCGCTGCTGCTGGACGGTACCCTCGATCAGCTGCAGCAGCTGCGCATTCGCCCGATGGCGTGGTCCTGCCTGGGGGGCGGACGTTTGTTTAATGATGATGAATTCCAGGCGCTGCGCAACGAGCTTGAAACCATCGCCCGCGAACTGAACGCGGAGAGCATCGAACAGGTGGTTTACGCATGGATCCTGCGCCTGCCGTCAAAACCGCTGCCGATTATCGGTTCCGGCAAAATTGAACGCGTGCGGTCTGCGCTGGCCGCTGAAGAGCTGCAGATGACCCGTCAGCAGTGGTTCCGCATCCGTAAGGCCGCGCTGGGTTACGACGTACCATAAACCGCCTGAAGGTGACTTTCCGGTCAAATCTTTGCCCCTGGTATACACTTAAGGGGCAAAAAATAACCCGCGGAGGTCATTATGAAGCGTTTTGCTCTGGCACTGGTCACGCTGGTTGTTTGCGCAGGGGCGCAGGCAGCCAGTGACGAAGTGGAAATGAATCTCGTCACCCCTCAGGGTGTGGGTCAGTCCATCGGAACGGTGAAAATTACTGAAACCGATAAAGGACTGGAGTTTGCACCCAACCTCAAAGCCCTCCCTCCCGGTGAACATGGTTTCCATGTTCACGCCAAAGGCAGCTGTCAGCCCGCTTTAAAAGAGGGCAAACCGTCGGCGGCGGAAGCGGCAGGGGGTCACCTCGATCCGCAGCATTCCGGCAAGCATGAAGGCCCGGATGGAATGGGGCATTTAGGCGATCTGCCAGTGCTGGTGGTGAATAACGACGGTAAAGCCACCGATCCCGTTGTCGCGCCGCGACTGAAAAAGCTGGATGAGGTGAAAGGCAAAGCGCTGATGATCCATGTCGGCGGCGACAATATGTCCGATCGGCCTAAACCGCTTGGCGGCGGCGGGGCACGCTATGCGTGCGGCGTGATCTGATCCCCAATCGTTCCCGGTGGCGGTGCCTGTTCCAGCTGCGAGAGCGAGCAGTGCAGGCGCCAGATTATCGAGGCCAAATCACGGGCTGCGGGCAGATGATGCTGTGCCAGCGTATCGCAGATCCGCTGCAGTTCATTCAGCGTGGCTTCGAGCGGCCGCTGCTGGACACCGCGCTCGCTCATTACATCGCGCAGCAGGGAGATGCAAACATCACGAACCTGCGACAGCGGATCGGAACGCGTTTCCCACGCGCGAAGCTGCCAGACCACGTGCGAGCAGTTCAACAGCACCACGCCCCAGCGCAGCAGCCAGCGCCGGGACAGCGCGTCCTGGCTGTTATTCAGCTGACTGACGTGATGATAGACCAGCGATTCATACTCGTTTTCACCCAGGTGCGGTTTACGGCTGAGCTGGTCGACAAACCCTCTGCGTAACTCCCGAATATGCCTGCGGCTCTTGCGTGCATCGGAGCCGGGACGTAACACCGCAAAAGCCAGCCACGCCAGCCCCACGCCAAGGATCTTTGCCAGGTTATCATTGAGAAAATCGGCGTAATCATAAACCGGTGGATTCGTCACGGAGATAAACGAGCCCATAAAGACAATCAGCTGTCCCCAGAGGCCCGCCAGCTTAGGCATTTGCAGCTTCAGAAGCTGCATGGTGGTTAACAGGGGAAACAGGAAAAGCAGGAACTGCCACAGATCGCTTATCTGCACCATCAGGCCAAACTTCACCACGAAGCTGAAAAGCGACAACAGCACCAGCGTGCGCAGCAGGAGCGTAAGCGAGTTGAACGGCGAGGCCGCGACGGAATAAAGCACGCAGCTGATGGCGGCAAGCGTCAGGGCCGCCGTACCGGACTCCCACTGCGTGGTAATGCTCCACGCCCCCACCAGCATCAGCGCGCAGAAGGTGCGAAAACCGCCCCACAGCGCTTCAAGATAGTCGGTATGGCGCGCAAGTGCCGGGCTGCCGGGGACGTTGAACTCCGTTAATGGGGTCGCGTTTTCGACGGCCGTAATCCAGCGGCTGCTGCGCAGGTACAGACGGCAAAAGTAATTCAGGCGCTGCCAGAAGGCGCGATGGCGGTAGTCGTACTCATCAACCGGGGCGAGCGGAGCGATAATCCGCGCTACGGTGTAAATGTCCGCATCCGGGCGCGCAAGAGCCGCGAGCAGCGTTTCAATCACGGCTCGGGTATTTTCAGGCGGCGTCGGCCAGTTGAGCAGCATCCGGCGCAGGCTGGAGATGGCGCTGGTCATGCGCAGCTGCTGGTGCAGCAGATAGTTAAGCAGGGTGTTCTGGCGGCGAAAGCGGTAGTGGCTCCAGAACGCCTGAATGCGCAACAGATTCATCGTCAGGATCTGTCCGATAACCTTTTCATGCGCGAGGCGGATATCGTCGCTGGTATCCGGTTGCCACAGCAGACTCGCGTGTTCCAGTAACCGGGTATGCATGGTTTTCAGCGCGGTGATGAGCGCGGTGCCGTCGGATGTGCTGGGGAGGATCATCATCATGAAGCCGCCGCTGAGGATCCCGACAATCACTTCGCAGACGCGCGCCTGCGCGATATCCCACAGCTCGGTGGTGTCGAGCACGTTAACCACCGGAAAGGCGATAATGGCGGCGGTATAGCCCGCCAGCTGGAATGCGTAGGCGACGTTATTGGTAAAATGGGCGCAGGCCCAGGTACAGAACCCCAGCCATGCGGCCATGCTCAGCAGGAACAGCCACGGATCGTTCAGCGTATGGCCGGCGATAATTAGCGCTGCGGTGGCGCCCAGCAGGCTGCCTGCGATGCGGCCAAGGCTTTTACTGATCACCCCGCCGACCGTCGGAAAACTGACCACCGCCGCAGACGTCATCGCCCAGTAGGGCTCATCCAGGTTCAGGTAATAAGCCACAGTCAGCGCAAGACACATGGCAATGCCGTTACGCAGCGCGTAGCGCCACTGGGGACGCGTCGCTTTCATCCACGGCGTGTTTTGCCAGGAGAGACTCTGCAGCTTCATCACCGGTTGCCGATGGAGACAGTGCAGGTGGTGCCGGACACAAGGGTAATGTCCTGCGGTAAATGGTCAAACTCCACGCGAACCGGAACGCGCTGGGCCAGACGCACCCAGGGGACGTTCGGCTTTATGTCCGGCACCAGCCCTGAATCCGTCTCAACGCTTTGATCGTAAATGGCGCGGCCAATGCTAGATACGTGACCCTGTAACTTCTGCGAGCCGCTGTAAAGCGTTATTGCGGCTGGCGAACCCTCGCGAATATGTCGAAGCTTGGTCTCTTCGAAATAGCCCACTACGTAGAAGGAGTGGCTGTCGACGAGGGCGAATATCGGTTGTCCCGTGGTGGCATAATTCCCCACGCGGGCCGAGAGGTTGGTCACCCATCCATCAACAGGTGCCGTAATCACGGTTTGGGTCAGTTGCCACTGCGCCTGCTTCAGCGTCGCCTCCGCCACGTTGACGTTCGCCTGCATGGCCTTCACATTGATGTTTGCGGTGTCTAAATCTTCCGCTGAGATGTAGTTTTGCGACAGGTGACGGCGGCGATTGGCCTCGTTGTTTGCCTTTGCCAGATCCGACTGGGCTTTCGCCAGCTGCGCCTGGGCGTTCAGAATCGCAATGTGGTACGGGGTGTCGTCAATTCGGAATAAAACATCTCCCTTTTTGACGAACTGGTTATCCTTAACCAACAGCGTCGTGATGCTTCCCGACACCTGAGGGGTGATGCTGACCTGTTCAGCACGAACTTTGCCGTCACGCGTCCAGGGCGACTGCATATAAAAATTCCACATCCACCAGCCCGCCACCAGCGCGAGGGCAAGGACAAACAGGGTGGAAAAGTATTTTAGCGTTTTCAGGGACATATTCACCACGCAGTCAAAACGACAAGGCCCAGGCATACGGAAAGGGCAAAAAGGGAAAGATCCATCAGCATGGGATGCCAGATTTCGCCGGAGTACATCCAGTCGCGAAGCAGACGATGCGCGATGAGCCAGAGGATAAAGCCCACCAGAACGGCCTTAAACAGAGGAGGAAAGTAGACTGACGCACCGAAGATCAGGTCCTGAAGGGGTAAACCCTCTGAGCGATGAAAAAACGTCACGGGCAGAAATCCTTTGCAGTGAACAGAATGCCGCGTTGGCTTGTCTTAGTATGATGAAGCATCACAATTCAGTGTAAGTCATACTTTTAAGTTCGATGAATGCAGTATTGCATTTGTTTTGGCAATACAAATGCTGCACACTATTCTAAAATCAGTATAATAACTTAGCAAGCTAATTATAAGGAGATGAAATTGGAATCGCCATTAGGTTCTGATCTGGCAAGGTTGGTACGCGTCTGGCGTGCTCTGATTGACCATCGCCTGAAACCTCTGGAACTCACACAGACGCATTGGGTCACGCTGCACAACATTCATCAGCTGCCGCCCGATCAGTCGCAAATTCAACTGGCAAAAGCGATAGGAATTGAGCAACCGTCGCTGGTACGCACGCTTGACCAGCTGGAAGAGAAGGGGTTGATATCGCGGCAAACCTGCGCCAGCGATCGTCGCGCCAAGCGGATTAAACTCACCGAGAAAGCAGCGCCTATCATTACGGAAATGGAAGCCGTGATCACCAAGACGCGCGGTGAAATTCTGTCTGGGGTTTCACCGGCGGAGCTGGAAATGCTCATCAGCCTCATTAGGCGCCTTGAGCAAAACATCCATGAGCTACAGTCGCGCGACTGACAAACAACAAGGCCTTGCAGCAGCAAGGCCTTTTTTTACTTAAAGACCACCACGCGGTTACGTCCTGTCTCCTTCGCTTCATACATCGCTTTGTCGGCATTTTCCACACAGGTTTCTGCGGCTATTGCGGGCGACGTTGCCGTAAACACCCCCATGCTGATGGTGATTGGCTCCGGTAATTGACCGCCGCTGCTGCTGTTATCGAAGCTGCTGAGATTTAACCTTATGCGTTCCGCCACCTGGTACGCCGCGTCTGATGAGGTGTTGCCCAGCAGCAGAACAAACTCCTCACCACCGATACGGGCCGCGATGTCCTGCGGGCGCACGGAATCCATCAGCAGATTAGCGACAAACTGCAGGACTTTGTCGCCCTGAAGATGCCCGTAGGTGTCGTTGATACGCTTGAAGCGATCGAGATCGCTGACGATGACGGAAACCGGACGGCTGGGTTTGGCGATATCCAGCGCCTGCTTTAACGTTTCATAAAAATAACTGCGGTTATACAGGCGCGTCAGCGGGTCGCGAATGGAGTTCTGGTAAGACTGCTGATACTTAACGTGAGAGTCGCGATACAGCCTGAAAACATCGTAGAGCAGAACAAAAATGATCATCAGCGTGGCGACGGTTTCAAATAAGCGAGCGCGATACCAGGAGACATCTTCAACATGTCCACCCACTAACAGCATTGAGAGCGTGACGATATAGCAGACGCACAGAAAATTACCGCCCACCCAGAATAAGTTGCGTATGCGCGTAATAAACATCAGCGTGGCTAATGTCACCACCCAGAGTGCAATTAATGCAATATTAATGAAGTGGCTCCAGAGAACCATAAATTCACGGGTTTCATTATCTACAAGATCAATGGATAAAAAGGAAGAATGACTGGAATACATCCAGGCCAAACCTACTGCAAAGACGGTAAAGAGAAACTCGCCGCTCACAATAGCGATATGCGCCAGCCGCGAAAGGGGACAATTGCGCGTGGTATAGAGTATTGCCGAAACGATTATTAGCACCGCCATTAAGAGATGGCGGAACATATAGAAGATCATCGCATCGTTGTAGTTCACCGCGTTGAACTGATAGAGGTCCAGCCAGGCGGGAAAGCTGCACAGTGTTCCGACCATCAGCGATGCCGACCCTGCAAAGGCAAAAGCGAGCGATACCAGATACAACCGTTTTCGGTCACACCAGTATTTCATTGCCATAAAGCAGGCAATAAACAGATCAAACACCAGTAAAAAAATGGTGAGCGTAGGGAACAAGTGAGACGAAAAGGTTGGAACCCATTCGGCAATTTTTGAAAACAGGGCGTGTAATATGCCGATAACAGCAATACAACCTAAACAGAACGAGATATAACGACCCTTTACAGAACGATGATTCGCATACATATACGGTTTTAATGACTTTATAATGAATTAAGGTGAGGGTATTGCGGAGAGTGTAATCAATTAGCACGCTAAATACTTTGCGCAGAAACAATATATGGCGTGGTTAATAATGGGTGAGGTGAATGTATTTTGTAAATGTATTTGTGGGAGTGATAAATAATGTAAATGGATGTGGCCTGATGACCACATCCATTTTTAATTAACGTGGAGAAACGGTCACCTGACTTCCGTTGCTTGCCAGAACAACGCGCTGGCCTGCAGAGAAGCGAGTGCTGCCTTGTTTCTGTACAACCATGATCGTGCTGCCGTCGTCTTTACGAATTTCCAGCTCTACGCCCTGGGTTTTGTTCATCGCACCCTGAACGCCCTGGCCGGCTACGCCACCCGCAACGGCGCCTGCGGCTGTTGCCAGCGAGCGGCCTGTACCGCCACCGACGGTATTACCGAGGAAACCACCCAGAACGGCACCGCCGATTGCACCCATTACGTTGCTTTCATCACCACCCTGGATCTGTACAGGACGTGCGTTAACAACGGTACCGTAAGTCACGTTCTGAACCTGTTTCGCTTCAGAAGCGCTGTAAACGTCGCCAGAAAGTGAACTGTCATTCACACAGCCAGCCAGAGTTAAACCAATCAGCGAAACGCCCAGTACACGTAAAATCATTTGAATCTCCTGTTCACCAAAAACGCCCGATTGGGGGCATCCGTTATGGCTAAATTATATGGCATAAGGGGCCATAGTTCATATCTTTGCACTAACAATAAGAAAATTGTACTTGAATTTGACTTAACGAGACATAAACAGGATCCGCCCGTGTTACCCGTCTGACATTGTTAAAAAATATTATCGCCGGATGGCAAAGCTGCGCCGTTTATGGTTGAGTGGATATCCTTAGCCCACGCAACGTAAGGAAAGCGCATGAAATCGGGTCGCTACATTGGTGTGATGTCAGGCACCAGTCTGGATGGGGTAGATGTCGTTCTGGCCGCCATTGACGAAAACATGGTGGCGCAGCAGGCGAGCCTGACCTGGCCAATCCCCATTTCACTGAAAGAGGATATTCTGAGTATCTGTCAGGGGCAGCAGCTAACCCTCTCCCAGCTTGGACAGCTTGATGTTCGCCTGGGGGCGCTGTTTGCGGATGCGGTGCAGGCTTTGATGCAAAAAGAACATCTTCGCCCGCAGGATGTGGTGGCCATCGGGTGTCACGGACAAACGGTCTGGCATGAGCCCGGCGGAGATGCCCCGCATACCCTGCAAATCGGCGATAACAACCAGATTGTGGCGAAGACGGGCGTGACGGTAGTAGGCGATTTCCGTCGTCGCGATATCGCCCTTGGCGGGCAGGGCGCGCCGCTGGTACCCGCGTTCCATCAGGCGTTACTGGCGCACCCAACAGAGCGGCGGATGGTGCTCAACATTGGCGGGATTGCCAACCTGTCGATGCTCATTCCGGGGCAGCCCGTCCGCGGCTACGATACCGGCCCGGGCAATATGCTAATGGATGCCTGGATCTGGCGGCAGTGCGGACAACCGTATGATAAAAACGCCGAGTGGGCGAGCGGGGGGAAAGTGATTATTCCGCTGCTGCAGTCGATGCTAAGCGACCCTTATTTTACCCTGCCGGCCCCTAAGAGCACGGGGCGTGAATACTTCAACCTGGGCTGGCTTGAGCGTCAGCTGGCACCATTCCCGGCGCTCGCGCCGCAGGATGTCCAGGCGACGCTTGCCGAGCTGACGGCCGTGTCGATCTCCGAACAGGTTCTGCTGAGCGGCGGATGTGAACGCCTGCTGGTGTGCGGCGGAGGAAGCCGCAACCCGCTGGTGATGGCGCGTCTTGCGGGGCTACTGCCGGGTACCGAAGTGACCACGACCGATGAGGCCGGTATCAGCGGGGATGATATGGAGGCGCTGGCCTTCGCCTGGCTTGCCTGGCGCACCATTGCCGGACTGCCGGGCAACTTGCCGTCGGTAACCGGCGCGCGTGAAGCGAGCGTCCTCGGGGCGATTTTCCCGGCCAATCCTCGTCATAATCAGAGTTAACTGAAATTCAGCGCGGCGCATCATCGTTAGAATGGAACGAAACAGGAGGGCAGCCATGCCCTCCAGGACCAGGAAAGTCTTCGGAATACGCCCATGAAAAAACTTCTTCTTATTGCCGCGCCTTTATTGCTGTCAGGATGCAGCGTCTATAACCAGCTCCTTGAACGCATGCAGACCGATACGCTGGAGTATCGCTGCGACGAAAAACCGCTGACCGTGAAGCTGAATAACCCACGCCAGGAAGCCAGCTTTGTTTACGACAATAAATTGCTGACGCTGAAGCAGGGCATGTCGGCTTCCGGCGCGCGTTATACCGACGGTATCTACGTCTTCTGGTCAAAAGGCGAAAGCGCCACGGTCTACAAACGCGACCGCATTGTGCTGAACAATTGCCAGCTCGAAAATCCGAAGCGTTGAGATTTTTACAGGGGCGGCGCACAATAGCGCCACCCACTCTCAATGTCAGCTAACGCCATGTCAGATAACGACGAACTGCAGCAAATTGCGCATCTGCGCCGTGAATACACTAAAGGCGGCCTGCGTCGCCAGGATCTTCCCGCTGAACCCCTCGTGCTTTTCGAACGCTGGCTGAAACAGGCCTGCGAAGCGAAACTCGCCGATCCAACGGCCATGGTTGTCGCGACGGTGGATGAAAACGGTCAACCGTATCAGCGCATCGTATTGCTCAAGCATTATGACGAGAAAGGGCTGGTGTTCTATACCAATCTCGGCAGCCGCAAGGCGCACCATTTAGAAAACAATCCGCGTATCAGCCTGCTGTTCCCCTGGCACATGCTGGAACGTCAGGTAATGGTCACCGGCAAGGCGGAACGTCTCTCGACGCTGGAAGTGGTGAAGTATTTCCACAGCCGTCCGCGCGACAGCCAGATTGGCGCCTGGGTATCAAAACAGTCCAGCCGAATTTCTGCCCGCGGCGTGCTGGAAAGTAAATTCCTGGAGCTGAAACAGAAGTTCCAGCAGGGTGAAGTTCCTCTGCCAAGTTTCTGGGGCGGGTTCCGCATCCCCATTGAGCAGATGGAGTTCTGGCAGGGGGGCGAACATCGCCTGCACGACCGCTTTTTATACCAGCGCGAGAATGGCGGCTGGAAAATCGACAGACTGGCACCGTAATCCCCGAAATTTGTTGATTTAAGCGCTAGCGCACACCGCGCTTGCGCTTTATTCTATGGTCCTTTCGCATCAGGCGAAAAGTCGTGTACCGGCAAAGGTGCAGTCGTTTATACATGGAGAATTTGATGGCAAGCAGTAACTTGATTAAACAATTGCAAGAGCGGGGCCTCGTGGCCCAGGTGACGGACGAGGAAGCGTTAGCAGAGCGACTGGCGCAAGGCCCGATCGCGCTCTATTGCGGCTTCGACCCCACCGCTGACAGCTTGCATTTGGGGCATCTTGTTCCATTGTTATGCCTGAAACGCTTCCAGATGGCGGGCCATAAGCCTGTTGCGCTGGTGGGCGGCGCGACCGGTCTGATTGGTGACCCAAGCTTTAAAGCCGCTGAGCGTAAACTGAATACCGAAGATACCGTGCAGGAGTGGGTGGATAAGATCCGCAAACAGGTTGCACCGTTCCTCGACTTCAACTGTGGTGATAACTCTGCCATTGCCGCGAACAACTACGACTGGTTTGGCAGCATGAACGTGCTGACCTTCCTGCGCGACATCGGCAAGCACTTCTCTGTTAACCAGATGATTAACAAAGAGGCCGTGAAGCAGCGTCTGAACCGTGACGACCAGGGTATCTCCTTTACCGAGTTCTCCTACAACCTGCTGCAGGGTTATGACTTTGCCTGCCTGAACAAGCTGCACGGCGTTTCCCTGCAGATTGGCGGTTCCGATCAGTGGGGTAACATCACCTCCGGTATCGACCTGACCCGTCGTCTGCACCAGAACCAGGTCTTCGGCCTGACCGTTCCGCTGATCACCAAAGCAGACGGCACCAAATTTGGTAAAACCGAAGGCGGCGCGGTATGGCTCGAACCGAAGAAAACCAGCCCGTACAAGTTCTACCAGTTCTGGATCAACACGGCGGATGCCGATGTTTACCGCTTCCTGAAGTTCTTCACCTTTATGGACATCGAAGAGATCAACGCGCTGGAAGAAGAAGACAAGAACAGCGGTAAAGCGCCGCGCGCCCAGTACGTGCTGGCGGACGAAGTGACCAAACTGGTTCACGGTGAAGAAGGTCTGGCTGCGGCAAAACGCATTACCGCAAGCCTGTTCAACGGTACCCTGAGCGATCTGAGCGAAGCGGACTTCGAACAGCTGGCGCAGGACGGCGTGCCGATGGTTGAGATGGAAAAAGGGGCTGACCTGATGCAGGCGCTGGTGGACTCTGAGCTCCAGCCTTCGCGCGGTCAGGCGCGTAAAACTATCGCCTCTAACGCTATCACCATCAACGGTGAGAAACAGGCCGACCCGGAATACACCTTCGTTGACGGTGACCGTCTGTATGGTCGCTACACGCTGCTGCGTCGCGGTAAGAAAAACTACTGCCTTGTCTGCTGGAAATAAATAACAGTCTCCAGGGGCGTGGGAAACCACGCCCCTTTTGTTTTTTCAGGGTTTGGTAAGAAAAAAATGAAGAACATCCTCGCCATTCAGTCCCACGTTGTTTTTGGACACGCCGGCAATAGCGCCGCGGAATTCCCGATGCGTCGCCTCGGCGTCAACGTCTGGCCCCTTAATACCGTGCAGTTCTCTAACCACACGCAATACGGCAAATGGACCGGCTGCGTAATGCCGCCTTCGCACCTCACCGAGGTTGTGCAGGGGATTGCCGATATCGACCAGCTTAAACGCTGTGACGCCGTGCTGAGCGGCTACCTCGGCTCAGCGGAGCAGGGGGAGCATATCCTCGGCATCGTACGCCAGGTGAAAGCCGCAAACCCGTCGGCAAAATACTTCTGCGACCCCGTTATGGGCCACCCGGAGAAAGGCTGCATCGTGGCGCCTGGCGTTGCAGAGTTTCACGTCCGCCACGCGCTGCCCGCCAGCGATATCATCGCGCCAAACCTGGTCGAACTCGAAATTCTCTGCGAGCATCCGGTTAACAGCGTTGAAGAGGCGGTAAGCGCGTCTCGCGAACTGATCGCTCAGGGGCCTGAGGTGGTGCTGGTAAAACATCTCGCCCGCGCAGGGCTGAGCCAGGACCGTTTTGAGATGCTTCTGGTGACGAAAGATGACGCCTGGCATATTAGCCGTCCGCTGGTGGATTTCGGCCTGCGCCAGCCTGTTGGGGTCGGGGATGTCACCAGCGGTCTGCTGCTGGTGAAATTACTGCAGGGGGCGACGATGCGCGACGCGCTGGAGCACGTTACCGCGGCGGTGTACGAAATCATGATTGCGACGAAACAGATGCAGGAATATGAACTGCAGGTGGTTGCGGCACAGGATCGTATCGCGAAGCCGGAGCACTATTTCAGCGCAACCCGGTTATAACCGGCCAAATCGTGTAGGCCGGGTGCGCGTTAGCGCCACCCGGCAACACAGGCCGCTCGGTTAGTTCAACCCTTCCGCTTTCAGCGCCGCAGCCACCGCAGGACGCTCTGCCACGCGTTTCATATACGATGCAATATGGTCTAACCCTTCCAGGTTCAGCTTAACCGCGCGCGCCCAGCGCAGCACGGTAAACAGATACGCATCGGCAATCGTGAAGCGCGAACCACAAATCCACTGTTCGTCTTTCAGCGATTCGTTAACGTACTGCAGCTTTTTCTCAAGAAGCGCACGCAGGGTCGGTTTGAACTCCTCTGGCGTATCCGGGCGAAACAACGGCGTAAATCCTTTGTGCAGTTCGGTCGCAATGTAGTTCAGCCATTCCAGCGTCTTATAGCGAGAAATGGTACTGACCGGTGCCAGCAGCTGACGATCGGGTACGCTATCTGCCAGGAACTGCATAATCGCGACGCCTTCGGTCAGCAGAGTACCGTCATCCAGCAAGAGAGCCGGAACTTGTCCCTTGGGGTTAATGGCAAGAAAATCGTCGCCATTTTCCAGACGCTTTTTCATCAGATCAACGCCATCCAGCGTGAAATCTTTGCCGCTCTCGCGCAGGGTGATATGGGAAGCAAGAGAGCACGCGCCCGGTTTGTAGAACAGTTTCATCGGTAACTCCTTTTTGCTGAGGTTTCAGCTATGTTAGTGCGCCAACGGACAAAAAAAAAGCCGCTAATCTGCATTAGCGGCTCGTCGTTTCTCAATAATCTTACGCGGTAGCGGTTTTGGTTGCTTCAGCCGTCTTGTCGTCGTCCTGAGTCATACGGTTCAGTTTCGGCGCGGTCAGCAGCATCAGAACGGCAATAACCGCAGTCGCGATACCAATCTGCATGAACACAGTGCCGTACACGTTCAGGGAAAGCAGTGGGTCAGTCACGTTTTCCGGAACCGCCATCAGGTTAGCAATCTTACCTGCGATGATTGCCGCACCCGCAGTGGTCAGGAACCAGCTACCCATGATGAAGCCCATCAGACGCTGTGGCACCAGCTGTGCAACCATCGCCAGGCCCAGACCGGAGATCATCAGTTCGCCGATAGACTGCAGCGCGTAGCTCAGGATCAGCCAGTTAACGGACACGATACCGGCGTCGGTGGCAAATTTGGTACCCAGCGGCAGCACCAGGAAGGCGCAAGAACACAGCACCATGCCCACGGCGAACTTGTGCGGCATTGGCAGACGGTCGCCCATCTTGTTATAGATAGCGGCCAGAATCGGGGAACCAATCATGATCCAGAACGGGTTAAGTGCCTGGAACTGCTCAGGTTCGAACGCGATACCGAGGATTGAATGCTCAACGTTACGGATAGCGAAGAAGTTCAGGGAAGTTGGCATCTGGCTGTACAGCACGAAGAAGATAATCGCTTCCAGCATCAGAATGAACGCCACAATCATCTTACGACGGGCAGCGCCCTGCATGGCGAAGGCTTCTTTCGCAAAGATGACCACGATACCCAGCGCAACCACGCCCAGAACGGCACGGGCGATACCCTGGTTGTGCAGCAGCCAGGTGGCGATTGCCGCGAGGACAACAACGCCCACGATGGTAGCCAGCAGTTTGCCCATATGCACAGGCTCGAAGTCAGGTTTTGAACCGTAGTCTTTAACCCAGCTGCGGCAGAACAGGAAGTTCACCACGGTGATCAGCATGCCCACGAAGCTCAGCGCAAACGCCACGCTCCAGCCGAACTTCGCCGCGAGCCATGGGGTTGCCAGCATCGAGAAGAACGAACCGATGTTGATGGACATGTAGTACATGGTAAATGCACCGTCCAGGCGCGGATCGTCTTTGTTGTAGCAGGTAGAAAGCAGGGAGGACGGGTTCGCTTTGAACAGACCGTTACCGACGGCAATCGTCGCCATACCCATATACACGACAGCGGCATCATGCCCTGACCATGCAACCAGACCATAGCCAATTGCCAGGACAATAGCGCCCAGCATGATGACGCGTTTAGTCCCGAGGACTTTATCACCCAGCCAGCCGCCAATAGCGACCAGACCGTACACCAGAGCACTGAAGGAAGAGAACAGCGTAATGGAATCGGCTTCGGACATACCCAGCTGTTTTACCAGGTAAACCGCCATGATCCCTTGCAGGCCGTAATAGCCAAAACGCTCCCATAACTCGATAGAGAAAATGAGATAGAACGCTTTAGGCTGTTTAAAAGCGTTAAGACTTACGCTTTCATCTGTTGGTTTATTGTTTGCAGTAGACACATATACCTCTTTTTTTACATCCCATATTAACGGGGGTGTTCATAGCGTGATGGCCGTAGTCCATACGCCTTATAGTTATATTGGGAGGAGAAACGGCGGGTAATGTTCACTATCCTGCCCCATCTGGCAATACGTTTGTAATAATCTGTTACATATATCTGAAGTGGTATAATCGTCGGTTCATATAAATGTTATTCAGCGTTAAATTTCATACGATGATTAAAGGTAGTTTTTTCGACTGGCAGCAACCCACTTTGACCGGCACTTGGCGATATGTTCTGCTATTTGCCGCTTAGCGCAGTGATATAGCCCATATTCTGAAAAATAGCTGGTCTTATCTTCGGTGATGGAGGGGGAGTATCTTGCCAGACAAAGGGTTTAGGCGGATTTTGACAACAAAAATTCAACATGAAGTTATCAGGGTGATCGCGATCACAGATGTATAGAAATTTTTGGCTATGAAAAAAGTATTAACCTGTTTGAGCGTTAAACAACCGAACAAGTGACAGGTTGGAGGAGGCGAAAGACGGACAAATAACGGCCAAAAGAAGGGCGCCTGGTAGCCCTTCTTTTGGTAAGGGATTGTGACGATCAGGAATACACTTTTTCTTTGTATTCGCAGAGATCTTCAATAATGCAGGATCCGCAGCGAGGCTTACGGGCAATGCAGGTATAGCGACCGTGCAGAATCAGCCAGTGATGGCAATCAACCTTAAATTCGGCCGGAACCACCTTTAACAGCTTCTCTTCGACCTGCTCAACATTTTTCCCCGGCGCGAAGTTAGTCCGGTTGGACACGCGGAAAATATGCGTATCCACGGCGATGGTCGGCCAGCCAAACGCGGTGTTGAGCACCACGTTCGCAGTCTTACGCCCCACGCCCGGTAAGGCTTCCAGCGCGGCGCGATCCTCCGGTACTTCACCCCCGTGCTGTTCCAGCAGGATCCGGCAGGTCTTAATGACATTTTCGGCTTTGCTGTTAAACAGGCCGATGGTTTTGATATAGGACTTCACGCCTTCCACGCCCAGTTCCAGCATGGCTTTCGGCGTATTGGCGACCGGATAGAGCAGGGCAGTGGCTTTATTGACGCTCACATCGGTCGCCTGCGCAGAGAGCAACACGGCGATCAGCAGCTCAAACGGGGAGGTAAAATTCAGCTCCGTCGTCGGATGCGGATTCTCGTCCCGCAGACGGGTCAGGATCGCAATGCGCTTTTCTTTATTCATGAAGCCTTCTCGGGTGTCCCTTCAAGAACGCTACGCTCAGCCGCGCGGCGCTTACGTTTCTCATCAATCAGGTATTTTATCGCCAGCATCATGCCAAGGCCAATAAACGCGCCAGGGGGCAGCATTGCCAGCAGGAATGGCGTATCGGTGTGGAACACTTCAACGCGCAGCGCTTTGGCCCAGCCGCCCAGCAGCGCATCTGCGCCGTCAAACAGCGTACCGTTACCGAGGATCTCGCGCAGCGAGCCCAGCACGAACATGGCGCAGGTGGCGCCCATTCCAATGGAAAAACCATCCAGCGCCGACATGGCGGGGCTGTTTTTCACCGCGAACGCTTCCGCACGGCCAACGACGATACAGTTGGTGACGATCAGGGGAATAAAGATCCCGAGCGACTGGTACAGTCCAAACGCGTAGGCGTTAATCAGCATCTGGACGATACTGACCACCGACGCAATGATCATGACGTAAATCGGAATACGAATTTCCGACGGCGTCCAGCGGCGCAGGGCGGAGATGGAGAAGTTGGTCAGGGTCAGCACCAGCGTGGTTGCCAGGCCCAGACCGAGCGCGTTGGTGGCGGTGGACGTTACCGCCAGCAGTGGACACATCCCCAGAAGCTGCACCAGAGCGGAGTTGTTCTTCCACAATCCCTGGACAATAACCTCTTTAACCTGGCTCATGATTACTCCTCACAGGCCGGAAGATTGTTGATTTGCGCGGGCAGCGTTTCGGCATACAGCCCGGCTCGTTTTACGGCGTTCACCACGGCGCGCGGCGTGATGGTCGCACCGGTGAACTGGTCGAACTCGCCGCCGTCTTTCTTCACCGCAAATGCGGTATCCCCTTCGCCATGGATAACTTTACCGGCGAAGTGCAAAATCCAGTCGCTCAGACGGGTTTCAATTTTATCGCCCAGGCCCGGCGTTTCATGATGCTGCGTCACGCGGGTACCCAGTATTGTGCCGGAGAAATCGCTGCCGACAAGCAGCTGAATGGCGCCGGAATAGCCGTCGGGCGCCGTCGCTTCCATCACCGCGCCTACCGGTTTATCCCCTTTGCGGGCAATAAAGAGGCGGTGCGGGCCTTTCCCAAGCTGCGGCGCGTCTACCACAAAGCAGCTCTTTTGCAGGTCATTATCGTAGAAATCTGACGGGATCACCTGATCGAACAGCGCCTTTTGCTGCTTTGAAGCCTGCTCTTCGATGGTCGTTTTGGTTAACGCATTCACCAGTGCCGTCAGCCCCGTCAGGACCGCGGCGAAGACAGCCAGCGTGACGCCGTGTTTTTGCATCGTTTTTAACATGGCGAAACCCTTAGCGATGGCCGTACACGCGCGGACGCGTGTAATAGTCGATGAGCGGAACGGTAATGTTGGCGAGCAGGACGGCAAACGCAACGCCGTCCGGGTAACCGCCAAAACTGCGGATCAGCCATACCAGCAGGCCCGCCAGCGCGCCGAAGATCAGGCGGCCGCGGTTAGTCGTTGACGCCGTGACCGGGTCCGTCAGGATAAAGAAGGCACCTAGCATGGTCGCACCGGAGAGCAAATGCATCTGCGGGCTGGCGAGTGATTCAGGAGAGAAGACCCATCCCAGCGTCGCGCAAACCGTCAGCGTCACGAGGAAGCTGGCCGGAATATGCCAGCGAATGGCTTTCTGCTGCAGCAGGAACAGGCCGCCCAGCAGATACGCCAGGTTGACCCACTGCCAGCCTGCACCCGCCAGCATGCCGCTGTAAATCGCGGATTTCATGATCTGCTCAACGCTGTGCCCGGCATGCAAGGACGTTTTAAAGGTATCGAGAGGCGTCGCCTGACTGATGCCGTCCACGCCCATGCGCAGCGCGTTCATATCAGCCCCGAGCGCCGTATGGCCGGTAAAGATCACGTGCAGGGCATCCATAAAGCCCGGAACCGTGGCGGCAATCTCGTGCGGCGGCAGCCAGCTGGTCATCTGCACCGGGAAGGAGATCAGCAGCACCACGTAGCCAATCATCGCCGGGTTAAACGGGTTATGGCCGAGCCCGCCGTACAGCTGTTTGGCAATGATCACGGCAAACACGGTACCAAGGACCACCATCCACCATGGGGCGAACGGCGGGATACTGATGGCCAGCAGCAGGCCGGTCAGCAGCGCGGAGTTGTCGGCAAGAATGCGGGAGACAGCCGCCTTGCGCAGCTTAAGCACAAGGGCTTCCGCCGCCAGTGCGCTGGCACAGCCCAGGATTATCTGGAACAGGGTTCCCCAGCCGAAAAACCAGCACTGAACGGCAATGCCCGGCAGCGCCGCCAGGCAGACCAGCATCATGATGCGCGATGTCTGGCGCTGATTGTGGGTGTAAGGGGAGCTTGCGATTCTGAAAACCATTTAATCCTCGTTAACTGCTTGCTGTGCGGCTTTCTTCGCCTGAACGCGCGCAATGGCGGCGGCGACGGCGGCCTTGCGCGGGTCATCGTTGGCGGCCTGCGGCTGCTCTTCCTGTTGCGCCGCCTTACGGGCTTTGGCGCGGGCAATCGCCGCTTCAACGGCGGCTTTGCGCGGGTCGACCGGTGGTGCTTCTGCTTCTGATGCTGCCTCTGGCGCCTGCTGCGCAGCCTTACGGGCTTTGGCCCGGGCAATCGCCGCTTCGACGGCGGCTTTACGCGGATCGACCGGTGGTGCTTCTGCTTCTGATACTGTCTCTGGCGCCTGCTGCGCAGCCTTACGGGCTTTGGCCCGGGCAATTGCCGCTTCGACGGCCGCTTTGCGCGGATCGACCGCATCCTGCTCGATGACCACGCTTTGCTCACCCGACTTGCGGGCTTTGGCGCGCGCAATCGCCGCTTCAACGGCCGCTTTACGCGGGTCGACCTCAGTATCTGCCTGAACCATTTGCGCTTTTTCCGCCTGACGCGCGCGAGCCGCAGCCTTTCGCGCTTCGCGGGCGGCAATCGCTTCGCTGTTATCCGGTTTTTCCCCGGCCTGGATCACCACCGTCTGGGCGGCATCGGCTTTTTTCTCGCGAACGCGAGCCAGTGCGGCGTTGATCGCGTCCTGATCTTTCCCGGCAGGCTGAACGGCGGCCTGCTTATGGCGTTCCTGACGGGCGATTTTTTCGCGCTCCAGTCGCGCCTGACGCGCTTCGAAACGTGTCTTGGCTTCCGCGGCGCGTTTTTCTTCCATGGAAATGGCATAAATCTCGGCCTTCTCCTGGCGGAAGTATTGCACCAGCGGAATGTTGCTTGGGCAGACCCAGGCGCAGGCACCGCATTCAATGCAGTCGGCCAGGTTATGGGATTTTGCCTTGTCGTGCAGCTGGCCTTTGCTGTACCAGTACAGCTGCTGCGGGAGGAGATCCGCTGGGCAGGCATCGGCACAGGCGCTGCAGCGGATGCAGCCTTTCTCTTCCTGTTCTTCACCCATTTCGGTTGGGGAAGGGGCGAGCAGACAGTTCGTGATTTTCACTACCGGAACGTCCAGCCACGGCAGCGTAAAGCCCATCAGCGGGCCGCCCATGATCACCATCTGGTCGCTGGCCGGGCAAAATTCAGCCTGTTCCAGCAGATGGCGCACCGGCGTACCCAGACGCGCCCAGACGTTGCCCGGACGGGAAACCGACTCGCCGGTCAGCGTCACCACGCGCTCGGTCAACGGCTCGCCGTCAATCACCGCGCGTTTCACCGCATAGGCGGTGCCGACGTTTTGCATCAGCACGCCGATATCCGAAGAGCGTCCGCCGTGCGGGACCTGCTTGCCGGTGAGAATTTGCGTCAGCTGCTTTGCGCCGCCAGAAGGGTACTTGGTCGGGATAACGCGCAGGCTAATATCGTGACTGCCCGCCAGCACCGCGCGCAGCATCGAGATGGCCTGCGGTTTATTGTCTTCGATACCGATCAGCACTTCCCGCGGCTGCAGAATGTGCGCCAGGATGCGGATGCCTTCCACCACCTGGGCGGCACAGTCCTGCATCAGACGATCGTCTGCGGTGATATACGGCTCGCACTCGGCGGCATTGATAATCAACGTCTGGATGTTATCGCCACCGCCGCGCAGCTTGACGCCGGTCGGGAAGCCCGCACCGCCCAGCCCGGCGACGCCGAACTGATGAATTCGCTCGATAAGCGCTTCGCGGCTGTGGGCGCGGTAATCGCTCCAGCCGTCACGGTCAATCCAGCGGTCTTCGCCGTCGGCTTCAATGATCACGCTCAGCTCCGACAGCGCGGATGGATGAGCCACCGTATGAGGAGCAATCGCCACCACTTTACCGGAGGTGGGGGCGTGCACCGGCAGCATGCGTCCACGGCCAAAGGTTAGCGGCTGACCGCGAAGAACCGTATCGCCTTCTTTCACGCACAGCTCGCCCTCAGCGCCAATATGCTGCTTGAGCGGCATGACGTAACGCGTCGCCAGCGGAATTTGACGCAGCGGCGTGCCGTTGGACTGGGTTTTCATTTCCGGTGGATGAATACCACCGTCAAAGTCCCAAATCTTCTCTTTTCTGAAAGCAGAAAATAACTTAAGCATGTTGTTCCACAGGAATGATGCGAACCGGAATGGTTTGAAGATCCCACTTCCAGCTTTCGGTAGTCGTTTCAACCGGGCGCAGCTCGATACATTGCGTCGGACAGGGGGCCACGCAGAGGTTACAGCCGGTGCACAGATCCGCCACAACGGTGTGCATGGCGCGGGTGGCGCCAACAATGGCGTCAACCGGGCAGGCCTGAATACATTTGGTACAGCCGATGCAGTTTGCTTCGTCGATCACGGCCAGGGCACGGACCGGCTCCTGCACCTCCGCATCGCCATCAACGGGCTGCGGATCGACGTTGAGCAGGGCCGCAATTTTCAGCATCACCGCTTCGCCGCCGGGGGCGCAGCGGTTAATTTTTTCACCCTGAATGCCTACCGCTTCAGCGTAGGGACGGCAGCCCGGGTAGCCGCACTGCCCGCACTGGCTTTGCGGCAAAAGCTCATCAATTTTTTCAACAACGGGATCGTCCTCTACCGCGAAACGGCGGGAGGCGTAACCCAGGATAAGGCCAAACACCAACCCCAGGACGCTGATAGAGGCGATGGCAATCCAGATAGCATTCATTACAACTTCACCAGACCACTAAAGCCCATAAAGGCCAGAGACATTAAACCCGCGGTCACCAGCGCAATCGCGTTACCGCGGAAGGGAGCAGGGATATCCGCTGCCGCCAGACGCTCGCGAATCGACGCGAACAGGACCATAACAAATGAGAAACCGACGGCGGCGGAAAAACCGTACAGCGCCGACTGCATGAAGTTATGGCCAAGGTTGATGTTCAGCAGCGCAACGCCGAGAACGGCGCAGTTGGTGGTGATCAGCGGCAGGAAGATACCCAGCAGGCGATAGAGGGCCGGGCTGGTTTTACGCACCACCATTTCAGTAAATTGCACAACAACCGCAATGACCAGAATAAAAGCCAGCGTACGAAGGTAGATTAACCCCAGCGGGATGAGGATCCAGGTATCAATCAACCACGCGCAGATGGACGCCATCGTCATGACGAAGGTCGTCGCCAGCCCCATGCCCATCGCCGTTTCCAGCTTTTTGGACACGCCCATAAACGGGCACAGGCCAAGGAACTTCACCAGAACGAAGTTGTTAACCAGCACGGTGCCGACAAAGAGCAGTAAGTAATCGGTCATTATTTAGCCTGAAATAAAAAAGCCGCCTATTATCGGACAAACCCACGCAGGCGACAACAGGTTATCTGTAAGGTTATTACGGGTTCACGAAGGTGTTTTTCACCCGCGTCGAACGCTTGAAATAGGGGACCAGAAGCGCGGCTGCCAGTAACGGGAAAAGCAGCTGACGAACGGCCAGAGCGTCTGATACGGGCGAAAAAGCAAACGCTTTCACCGCCAGCAGAACCGAAATCAGCAGCCAGATAATGTAGTGTTTAGGTACACTTTTGCGGCGCTTAAAGAAGGCAATGGTCAACCACAGGGTGTAGTACCACATTCCAATCGCGAAAACGAACGACACAAACCACATCGCAATATTCAGCACGCTTTGCGACATCAGGGTCTGGATGGCGTGAGGGGTAATCAGTGCGGTGGTATACAGCAGCAGCGCAAGTGATGCGCTTAATAAGGCAACCAGCAGCCATGCCAGTGGGGCGATTAACCAGCCTCCAATGCGATCTCCAGGCGTTGCGGTCATGAACTCTCCCATAATCTGCGCGAAATGTTGTAAAGCCAGTTTGCAGGGCGGAGAGTATATAACATTTCGCGCGGATGGCTACTTTCTTATAAAACGTAACGCCATACGGACTTAGGCACTTCACCCACGTTGAACAAACGACCTCCGGAAACCAGCTCCGCACGGCGATGGTCAGCGGCGCGATACATATTAATGATGTCCTGATTATCCGACAGGGTGTAGTTCAGATGGTCAAACAGTTTTTCCAGGCTCTCAAGCGAATTGATCTTGCGAAATTTTAATAAATAGTCCTGAACTGTCATATTAATAAGTTTCCATATAAAAGTGAGTAATACCAGTTAAGGTAATTCGTTCGAATAATAAACGGATTAATAAAGACGTAAACAGCCCACTCAGGTAACGCGACGAAATTAGGAGTTTTCTTTGCTGAAATTCAGGCATCAGACGATGCCTGGAAGAGAAGGTTAACCGTGTTCACCAGGGCTGGCAATAAGTAACTGACATATTATGTCACTCTTTATTGCAGTAACCGGTTACTTAGGTTGGGCGACTGTGACAGGCTCCGGCGGCTGGTAGTTATCGATGTGGCTGGCAACACCCAGCAAAATGACCGAAACCCCAAGGACAATCCATCCCGCTAATTCAATGATTCGATTAATAATTGACGTCATGATTCGTAGTTGTACTTTATCCATAAATACAGGTCGCAAATGTTACAGCGACGTTTCCCCGACGGCAAGCGCTTTGGGAACGGTTCCCTTAAACAAAATCAGTGGGTTAATACTATGTAACAAAAACAACCCGTACAACCTGCTATTTTAAGTCATATGGCACATTATTAATCTGTGGTAATGCCAGGCTAGCCAGTGTGAAATAAGAACGTCATAAAAGAGGACGGCACTATGAGTGATAATATCCGCGTTGGGCTTATCGGATACGGGTATGCAAGCAAAACGTTTCATGCGCCTCTGATAGCCGGAACGCCCGGGATGACCCTGGCTGCGGTATCCAGCAGCGATGCCGCTAAAGTCCATGCCGACTGGCCCTCCGTGCCGGTTGTCTCTGAGCCAAAACACCTTTTCAACGATCCGAATATTGATTTAATCGTTATCCCCACCCCGAACGACACCCACTTCCCACTGGCAAAGGCCGCGCTGGAGGCTGGTAAGCACGTGGTGGTCGATAAGCCTTTTACCGTCACGCTGTCTCAGGCTCGCGAGCTGGATGCGCTGGCAAAGAGTCTGGGCAGGCTGCTGTCGGTGTTTCATAACCGCCGCTGGGACAGCGACTTTCTGACGGTAAAAAGGCTTCTCAGTGAAGGCACGCTAGGGGAGATCCTCTTTTTTGAATCACACTTTGACCGCTTCCGTCCGCAGATACGAAACCGCTGGCGCGAGCAGGCCGGTCCGGGCAGCGGCATCTGGTACGATTTAGCCCCGCATCTGCTGGATCAGGCGGTCAATCTTTTTGGTCTGCCGGTGAGCATGACGGTCGATCTGGCCCAGCTCCGGCCCGGAGCGCAGACGACCGATTACTTCCACGCGGTGCTCAGCTACCCGCAGCGGCGGATTGTACTGCACGGCACGATGGTCGCGGCCGCGGAATCGGCCCGCTACATTATTCACGGCACGCGCGGAAGCTACGTGAAGTTTGGCCTCGATCCGCAGGAGGACCGGCTGAAAAGCGGTGAACGTTTGCCGCAGGAAGACTGGGGCTATGATATGCGCGACGGCGTGGTCACGCGGGTGGAAGGTGAGGAACTGGTAGAGGAGACCTTGCTGACGATCCCGGGCAACTATCCGGCCTATTATGCGGGCATCCGCGATGCGCTGAACGGCACGGGCGAAAATCCGGTTCCGGCCAGCCAGGCGATTCAGATCATGGAGCTGATTGAGCTGGGTATTGAATCTGCCAAACATCGCGCCACGCTCTGTCTGGCATAATTTTTTAATATTTTGTAGGCCGGGTAAGCGTCAGCGCCACCCGGCAACGGTGTTAACCGCGAGCCACTTTATCTTTAAGCGCCTGCTTCTCTTCGGGCGTCAGGAAGGCGATCTCCAGCCCGTTGATCTGCGCCTGACGGATCTGCTCGCGGCTCAGACCCGCCTGCGGTGCGGCGATGTTGTATTCGTGGATGATATCCACGCCCTGTACAGCCGGATCGTCAGTGTTCAGCGAGGCCAGCACGCCGTGCTCAAGGAACGTTTTCAGCGGATGCTGCGCCAGCGTTGCCACGGTGCTGGTCTGAATGTTAGACGTCAGGCACGACTCAATCCCGATACGCTGCTCCGCCAGGAAATCCATCAGTGCGCGATCTTCTACCGCCTTCACGCCGTGACCGATACGCTCGGCGCCAAGCTCGCGGATGGCCTGCCAGATGCTTTCCGGGCCAGCTGCTTCACCCGCATGCACGGTAATGTGCCAGCCGGCATCGCGCGCGCGGTTGAAGTGGGAGAGGAACAGACTGCCCGGGAAGCCCAGCTCGTCACCGGCGAGGTCGACGGCGGTGATGGCATCGCGATGGGCCAGCAGCGCTTCCAGCTCCTGCAGGCAGGCGGCTTCACCGAACGTACGGCTCATAATGCCAATCAGACGGGCCTGAACGTCGAAGGTTTTACATCCTTCGCGCACGCCTTCAATCACGGCTTCCACCACGCCTGCAACGGGCAGGCTGTGGGTCATCGCCATATAGCCCGGCGAGAAGCGCAGCTCGACGTAATGCAGGCCGTTACGGGCCGCATCTTCAATGTTCTCAAACGCCACGCGGCGGCAGGCATCCAGCGAGGCCAGCATCTTCACGCCCCAGTCGAGTTTGCTCAGGAAGCTGACCAGATCCGGTTCACTGGAGGTCACCTGTACGTGAGGGATCAGCGACTCAAGCGTCTGCGCAGGAAGCGATAAATTGAACTGGCGGCCAAGATCGAGGATGGTTTGGGCACGAATGTTACCGTCAAGGTGACGATGAATATCAGTTAAAGGCAGGCGTGTATCAATCATGGTCGCACTCTTTTCTGGTTAAAGTGCGCCATATTATAAAAACAAAACGGGGTAAAAAGCTATTTGCGCAAGGGAATATTCCGTTGCGCAAATCGATTAAAGGAGCGTGTTAATACCGGCAATGAGGCGTTGCACCCCTTGTTCAAGCTTGCTGCGCGGACAGCCGGCGTTCAGGCGAACAAAACCGTTTCCCTCTTTGCCGTAGGTATATCCCGGCATGATGGCGACTTTTTGCTGCTCGATCAGCACTTTTTGCAGCGCCCGATCGTCAATGTTCAGCGGGCGCAGATCAATCCAGGCCAGATAGGTCGCTTCGGGCGGCTGCCAGTTCAGCTTCGGAAAGGTGCGGTTTACTTCCCTTGCGATATACAACAGATTCTCTTCCAGATAACCCCGCAAGGCATCCAGCCACGGCGCTCCCTGCTGATAGGCGGCGATATGCGCCGTTAGCGCCAGCACGGAAGGGGAAGAGAGCCCGTCCCGGCCTTTTAGCGCGCTGAGATAACCGTTACGGCTCGCTTCATCGCCAATCAGGCCGTAAGCGCCCGTTAGCGCCGGAATATTAAAGCTTTTCGAGCCGGAGGTGAGAAGCGCCCATTTGCCGCGCGCCACCGCGCTCCACGGCGTGTGACGATGCTCTCCCCACACCATATCCATATGGATTTCATCGCTGATAACCGCCACGTCATAGCGTGCGCACAGTTCAGCCATCTGCGTCAGCTCATCCCGCGTCCAGACCTTGCCGGTTGGGTTTTGCGGGCTGCACAGCAGTAAAATCTTGTTTTCAGGTTTCGCCAGCGCCGCTTCCAGCGCCGCCATATTTCCCTGCCAGCCTGCGGCATGCTTTTCCATCTCCACGGGCACCACATGACGCGCATTCCCTTCAATAGCTTTGTAAAACGCGTCGTATGCCGGGGTGTGAACCACCACGCCGTCGCCGGGGTGTGACCAGAGACGAATCAGCTCTGACACCATGTAGATAACGGAAGGACCATAAACGACGGTTTCCGTATCAATCGTGCTGTTAAAGCGCTGCTGGAACCAGTGCGCGACGGCAGCGAGAAACTCATCGTTCTTCCAGCGGCTGTAGCCCAGCACGCCATGATTAATGCGCTGATGCAGCGCGTCGGTAATGCAGGGCGCGGTGGCGAAATCCATATCCGAGATGGTGAAGGGCAGCAGGTCGGCCGCGCCAAAGCGGTCGGCGACGTAGTCCCACTGCGTACACCAGGTGCCGTGTCGATCCACGACGGTAGAGAAATCAAACATGACGTTAATCCTTAAAGTAAAACCCCCTCATGAGAGGGGGCTGAGGCATCAGGCTTCTACTGTTCGCATCAGGGTAGCCAGCTCATCCTTCACCGACTGGACCTGCGGGCCGATGACCACCTGCAAATTGTGCTGATTTAACTGTACCACGCCGATGGCCCGGTTGGCTTTCAGGGCGTTGGTATCCACTTTTGACATATCCGCCACCGACAGACGCAGGCGGGTAATACAGTTGTCCAGAGAGGTGATGTTATCCGCACCGCCCAGCGCCGCCAGAATGGCCGGTGTGTTGTAGCCAGATTTGCCCACGGTCCCGGCAACCGCCTGTTCAACGCTGCTTGCCGTATCGGTATCGCGGCCAGGCGTTTTCAGGTTAAAGCGGGTGATGGCGAAGCGGAAGATGCCGTAGTACACCGCGAACCAGATAGCCGCCACGACCGGCACCAGGTACCACTTGGTGGACAGGCCGTGCAGGATGCCGAACACCACGAAGTCGATCACGTTGCCGTCGGTGTTGCCGATGGTAACGCCCAGCACCGCCATCACGGTAAAGCCCAGACCGGTCAGCACCGCGTGGATGAGGTACAGCACCGGTGCGACGAACAGGAACAGGAATTCGATTGGCTCGGTGGTACCGCCCACGACGCACGCGATCACGCCGGAAATGAGCAGGCCTTTAATTTTATGACGATTTTCCGGGCGCGCGCAGTGGTACATCGCCAGCGCGGCACCCGGCAGGCCGCCGAGGAACGCAGGCATTTTACCCTGGGACAGGAAGCGGGTGGCGCTTTCGGAGAAGCCGTGGGTGGTCGGGCAGCTCAGCTGCGCCTGGAAGATGGTCAGCGCGCCGCTCACGTCGTGACCGCACACCTCCATCGTACCGCCCGCTTCGGTGAAGCGAATCAGGGCCACCAGAATATGCTGCAGGCCAAATGGCAGAAGCAGACGCTCGCCGGTGCCGAAGATCATCGGACCGAAATCTCCCGCGCCGTTGATGATGCGGCCAATACCGTTGATGCCCATCGCGAAGACCGGCCAGATCAGCGGAATGATTAAACCGAACAGACCCATCACGACCAGGGTAACAATCGGCACAAAGCGGGTACCGCCGAAGAAGGCCAGGGCATCCGGCAGGCGGATATTGTGGAAGCGCTCGTGCAGCATCCAGATAATCACACCCGCGATCACTGCCCCGAGGATCCCGGTATCAATAGACTGGATACCGATCACGCTCTGAATGTTGTTGGCTTTCAGCACGGCGGCGTCGGTGGTCGGCAGAATGCCTTTCGCGGTCAGCCAGAAATTAACCGCCAGGTTCATCACGGCGTAGCCCACAAAACCGGCAAACGCCGCGACGCCTTTATTTTCGCGCGCCAGGCCCAGAGGGATGGCGAGGCAGAACATGACGGGCAGGAAGCTAAACGCAAAGGAGCCGACTTTACTCATCCAGATAAAGATCGCCTGCAGCACCGGGGTACCGAGGAACGGGATCAGCGTGATGACGTCTTTACTGCTCAGCGAGCTGCCGATCCCGAGCATGATCCCGCAGAACGAGAGGAGTGCCACAGGCAGCATAAAGGTTTTACCCAGTTGCTGGAAAAATTCCCACAGCGATATTTTTTGTGCTGCTTTCGCCGTCATAAAACGACTCCTTTATTGTTAAAATCAGTTTGTCTGCTTCAATGCTGCGAGAAGATAAAACGTTTTATCAAAGTTTAGTGCGCGCTAAATCACATTCTCAGGCTTTGACTGGTAGTATAAAGATAACGTATTGATAAAACGTTTTACCGATCTCATTTCAGGGAGTCACGCCAACACATGGCTGTAGCGAAAAAAATCACCATCAACGATGTTGCGCTGGCGGCGGGCGTTTCCGTCAGCACCGTTTCTCTGGTGCTGAGCGGAAAAGGGCGCATCTCTCCTGCGACCGGTCAGCGGGTGAACGAGGCGGTTGAGCAGCTGGGTTTTGTGCGTAACCGTCAGGCGTCGGCGCTGCGCGGCGGGCAAAGCGGAGTGATTGGCCTGATTGTTCGCGACCTGACGTCACCTTTCTATGCGGAGCTGACCGCCGGGTTAACCGAAGCGCTTGAAGCGCAGGGGCGGATGGTCTTTCTTCTGCACGGCGGTCGCGAGGCCGATCAGCTTCTCTCCCGGCTCGATATGCTGCTGAACCAGGGTGTTGACGGGGTGATCGTCGCCGGAGCGTCTGGCGTGGGCAGCGAGCTGTGCGAGCGCGCCGCCGAAAAAGGCGTGCCGCTGGTGTTTGCTTCGCGCGCCAGCTACCTGGACGAGGCCGATACGCTTCGCCCGGATAACATGCAGGCCGCACAAATGTTGACCGAGCATCTGATTCGTCGCGGGCATCAGCGCATTGCCTGGCTGGGTGGGAAAAGCTCGTCCCTGACGCGCGCCGAGCGGGTCGGCGGCTACTGCGCGACGCTAATAAAATACGGCCTGCCGTTCCACAGCGAATGGGTCGTCGAGTGTGAATCCAGCCAGAAGAAAGCGGCGGAAGCGATAGGCGCGCTGCTGCGCAGCAGTCCGACGATCAGCGCCGTGATTTGCTACAACGATGTGATTGCCATGGGCGCCTGGTTTGGCCTGATCCGCGCCGGGCGTCAGAGCGGCGAGGGCGGGGTGGAAACCTTCTTCGGCCACCAGGTGGCGCTCGGGGCGTTCGCCGACGTCGGTGAAAATGCGCTAGACGATCTGCCGATCGTCTGGGCTACCACCCCTGCGCGGGAGATGGGCTACACGCTGGCGGACAGGATCATGCAGCGCATCGACAATACGGATGTGCAGGCCGGGCACCAGATTGTGGCGGCGCGGCTGGTGACGGTGAAATGATATCAGGTGGGCTGCGTTAGCGGATTGAGCAACAGTTCGGCTTCCAGCGCTTCCACAAACTTTCGTACTTTTGCCGGGATCAGCCGGGAGGTCGGGTAAACCGCCCAAACGGCCAGCGATTCCGGCTGAGCGTCCTCCAGGACGATCCGCACGAGTTTACCCTCTCTGAACGCCGACTCTACGTACCAGCGGGATAAATTGGCGATCCCCAACCCTCCCAGGCAGGCTTCGAAAATTGCCTCAATAGAGTTCGCGGTGAATCGGCCCGACACCTTTTGTTTGTAGCGCTGTTCGCCCTGTTCGAATGACCAGTGGACGGTATCTGACGTGGTCAGACAGCTGTGTCCCGCCAGATCGTTAAACGATTTTGGATAGCCATTCGCGGCAAGATACGCCGCGCTGGCGCAGAGATCGCGAGGGTTGTGACACAGGCGATGGGCAACCAGCCGGTTATCGCGCAGCGGCGCAATGCGTAACGCCACGTCTATGCCTTTTCCGACAATATCAACCTGTTCGTCGGTGGCGAGTAAATCGACCTGCAGGGCGGGATGTTGCTGCATGAACCGGGTCAGCATGGGAGCAACGATCTTACGGCCAAACCCCGCTGAGGCGGTAATGCGCAGACGTCCGGAAAGATGCGTCCCCTCGGGAAACAGATCGGCCAGCGCGTTATTTTTATCTTCCAGCAACGCCTGCGCATGGGGCAAAAAAACGGCCCCGTCGCTGGTGGGTGAGAGGGAACGCGTGGTGCGGTGCACCAGCCTGACCCCCAGTTCAGCCTCAAGATTATTAAGAGACCGTGATGCCGCCATGGCGCTCACAGAGAGCCGACGCGCGGCGCCCGCCAGGCTACCCGCCTTGACGGCTTCGACAAACACTTCAACGTCTTCCAGCTTCATTGTATCGATTTTCGTTACGCTGACTTATCAAAGTACATATCTACATTATTTATCGTTACGCTGCCATAGTCTCTTCACAACCTGAAAAATATCAATCTGGAGTGAAGATGAAAAAGTTGAAAACGGTTCTGGCGCTCAGCGGCCTGCTCCTGGCAAGCACATCGTGGGCAGATGCCCCGGCGCAGGTGAAACAGCAGGTGCCGGGCTATTATCGTCTGGCAGTCGGGGAATATGAGGTGACGGCGCTGTTCGACGGCTATAACGATCTTTCGCCTGCCTTACTACACGGGCTCTCAGGGGACAAGGTTCGCGAACTGCTGGCTCAACACAAAATTGATGCCGAACGCATGCCTACCGCCTTTAACGCCTTTCTGGTGAATACCGGTAAACACCTGGTCATGATTGACAGCGGGGGTGGCCACTGCATGGCGGAAACGGCCGGCCAGCTGGTCAGCAATATGAACGCATCAGGGTATCGTCCCGAGCAGGTTGATACCATTTTCCTGACCCACCTGCATCTTGACCACGTGTGCGGCCTGAGCGATGCGGAGGGCAAGGCGTTGTTCCCCAATGCCACCGTCTATGTACCGCAGGGGGAGGCCGACTACTGGCTTGACCCCGCAAAAGAAGCGAGCGCACCGGCTAATGCGAAGGAGTATTTCGCTATCGCCAGGCATGCGCTGTCCGCGTATAAAGCCGCCGGACACCTTAAAACCTTCGTCCCGCCAGCTTCGCCTGTCCCGGAAGTCCAGACGTCATATGCCATTGGTCATACGCCAGGCAGTACCGTTTATCGCTTCGCGTCGCAGGGGACGGCTATAAACTTCATTGGGGATTTGATTCATGCTCCTGCCGTCCAGTTCCCGCACCCTGAAGTGTCTATTCGCTTTGATGTCGATCCGAAAAAAGCCATCTCAACCAGGGCGCAGGAGTTTAACGCGCTGGCAAAAGACGGTGAGTGGATGGCCGCAGCGCATCTGCCTTTCCCTGGTATCGGGCATATCACTTCCGGGCAGCAGGGCTATAGCTGGAATCCTGTCAATTACGGTCCTTATCAACGTGCGGCCAATGTGCCTCTGCTGAAATAAAGTGAGGTGACGAGCATGAAAAGTTACACCGTAACGGAGAACGGTATCCGACAGTTCGTCGTAGAAGAGGGTGAAGGCGCACCGGTTATTCTTCTGCATGGTTTTCCAGAAACAAACTATGCCTGGCGCTACCAGATACCCGTTTTGTCCCGACACTATCGTGTGATTGCGCCAGATTTACGCGGGTATGGCGAAACGGATAAACCTGCTTCTGGCTATGATAAGCGCAACATGGCGCGGGACATCCGGGAACTAATGCGTGTGCTGGGTTTACAGAAAGTGGTGCTGGTGGGGCACGATCGCGGGGCGCGCGTCGCGACGCGGTTTGCAAAAGATTACCCTGAGCTGGTGGATCGACTGGTGGTGATGGATAACGTGCCAACGCGTATTGTGGCGCGCGATCTGAATGCGTCGATTGCGCGTGCGTACTGGTTCTTCCTGTTTCATCTTGTGCCAGACCTGCCGGAAGCGCTGATTGCGGGTCGGGAGCATATCTGGCTACGCCACTTTTTCTCGGACTGGACCTTCAATCCGTCGACCATTAGCGGCGAGTCGTTTGACACCTATGTTCGGGCGTATCAGGCGCCGGGCGCCGTGCGCGGCGCGATGGCTGACTATCGCGCCAACGCAGAGGATGTGGCGCAGGATATGGCTGACGCTGAGGTGAAAATCACCTGCCCGGTAATGTCGCTGTGGGGTAATGATTTTCATGCGGTCGGCAAACTTTTCGATATGGAAAGCGTCTGGGCCGAAATGGCGGAAAACCTGCGGGCGGAGGGTATTGATGAGTGCGGCCATCTGCCGCAGGAGGAGCAGCCAGAGAAAGTGAACGCGCTTCTGCTGGATTTCCTGGCTGGATGGAAAAGCTAGCGGGCAATAAAAAACCCCTCATACGAGGGGTTTTGACGTTTACTGCTGCGGTGCCGCCGGTTCGGCCGGTGCTGCCGGTTCCGGCATCCCCAGCGTCGGCATACCAAACATGCCGACGAAGTCTTCCAGCGGCATCTTGTCGCCGTTGAGCGTGACCTGGCCGTTGGCGTACTGCAGGCTGGTGGAAATCGTGTTGTTTTCCACTTTAGTGATGCGGAACATCTGGCCCATGGCCGCCAGGCCTTTCACCTGCTGGTTCGCCAGCTTGCCGGCGTCTTCATCGCCGTAGCCTTCCAGCTTCGCAATCTGGGTCATAAACTCGGTCGCCATATCCATCGGGATGGTCAGCTTGCTGTCGAGCGACTTCACGCTGCGATCCACTTCCTGCGCCAGCGTCTGCGGGTCACCCGTTGCGGTTGCCGGATCTTTCAGGAACAGAGACAGGTTGAAGCTGGTTTCGCCTTTGCTGTTTTTCCAGCTCAGCGGCGCAACGGTGACCACCGGCTCGCCTTTCAGCAGGACAGGCAGGTTGTTGAACAGTACCGCCATCGCCTGCTGCTGATATACCTCAGGGTTCTGCTGCAGCGCGGCATCGGTCAGCAGCGCCTGGCTCTCTTTGCTGTATTTCTGGCTAAACTCGTGCCACGCCTGGCCGTCGATATTGCCGATCTTCAGTGACAGTTTGCCGGTGCCCAGATCCTGATTCTGCACCTTCAGGCTCTTCAGCGTGTAATCCAGCTGCGTGTTAATGCTTTTACCGTCTTTGGAAACGTCGGATTTGCCGTTGATGTCCATACCTTCCAGCACGGCCATCTCTTTTCCTTCAACCGCAATGGCAACCTTGTCGAGAGACAGTTTTTGATCGCCGATACGCTCCTGGAAATCGGTCATTCGGCTGTTGCCGTCGGCTTTCAGGTTGTTGAAGGTTAGCTGAACTTTTTGGTTATATTCGTTCACGGCATTGACCAGGCCGCTTTCCGCTTCACCCGTCAGGGAGAACACGTTTCCGTCGCGGTCAGCGTCCAGTTTGAAGTGACCGCCGCTGAAGGCGACTTTCTCATTCTCTTTCTCGTAGTTCAGCGCTTTCAGGGCAATATCGGAACTTGTGTCACCGGCATAGCTAATTCGGGTATTAATGTCGAAAGGCGACTCATTCTTCGCCAGGTCAAACAGCGGTTTGGTGACGTCGTTATTCACCAGCACGGTATGAACAGAAGCCATCGACGGGATCAGGTTAAAGGACTTCAGCTGCGCCAGCGGCAGCGGGCCGTGGCTCACCACCTCGTCCAGCACCACGCTCTGGCCCGGTTTCAGCCAGCCGTTTTCAGCACCGGCAACCGGCTTCACCACCAGCTGCATACGGCTGGTAAACACGCCGCGATGATAATTCTGGTAGCTCAGCTCAAGGCCCGCCTCCGGCGCGCTGCGCTTAATCTCTCCGTTAGCCTGCGCCACCATCTCAGCCAGACGGCCTTCCAGCTGTTTCCCGGTAAACCAGGAGGCACCCGTCCAGACCACGCCTAACGCTACAATCACTCCAACCGCTACGACCGATTTTTTCATTGCGACTATCCCTAAAATGAAACCAGGCGGTAAAAACCGCCTGGAGATATTAAGCCTGCAACTAGCTTAGCAAGAGTTGTTAAAAAATTCAGTAAGTGCTTAAAGCTTATTGAAAACGCGCGCCAGACGACCGGTGCCGTTTACGCTGACCGGAGATTCATTGGCTGCAACGAATGCTGACTCACCGGGATTAAGCACCAGACGCTGTTCGCCTTTGCGCAGCGTCGCTTCGCCCTCCACGCAGAACAGAATCGCCGCGCTTTCCTGCGCGATGGCGGTTTCGGCCTGGCTCAGGTCGTGCAGGGAGAAGGCAAAATCCTCAACCGGAATCGGGAAGTCCAGCTCTGCGCCGTTTTTCACCGGCTGAGTCAGCAGCTCCACGGCAGGTTTCGCCACGAACTTCACGTTGGCAACCAGCTCAGGAATATCGATGTATTTCGGCGTCAGGCCCGCGCGCAGCACATTATCGGAGTTGGCCATCACCTCCAGCGCCACGCCCTGCAGGTAGGCGTGCGGGGTTTCGGCAAACAGGAACATCGCTTCGCCCGGGTTCAGCTTCACCACGTTCAGCAGCAGAGGGGAGAACAGGCCGCTGTCGTCCGGGTAGAATTCGGAGATCAGACGGATAGTCTCCCACGGTTCACCCTGCTGGCTGCCCAGAGCCGCTTTCAGCACCGCCAGCGCGTGAGATTTCTCTTCACCCTGCATATTCAGCAGGCTGGCAAACAGCTGGCTCAGCGCGTCAGCGTTCGGGTTTTCAAGGAAGTGGGCGATAGCCTTGTGGGCACCCGCGACCGGTTGCAGCAGGGAAACGATCTCTGAAAACTCGCGGAACGCGTTCATCGCCAGGAACGGGGTCAGCGCAAAGACCAGCTCCGGCTTGTGGTTAGGATCTTTGTAGTTACGCTCGGCTGCGTCTAACGGAATACCCGCCGCGTTCTCTTTCGCAAAGCCGATTTCAGAGGCTTTCTTGTTCGGGTGAACCTGAATGGAGAGCGGCTGGTCGGCGCACAGCACCTTAAACAGGAACGGCAGTTCGCCGAAGCGCTGAGCCACCTTGTCGCCCAGCAGCGCGGCTTTATCGGCATCAATCACGTCACGCAGGCTGCGTACCTGGCCGCTGGCGTCTTCAATTTTTGAGCTGCTCTTCGGGTGCGCACCCATCCACAGTTCTGCCATCGGCAGGTTGTTCGGGTTCGCGATACCGTAGAGATCCGTTAACGCAGTTTTACTTCCCCAGGCGTAGTTTTGCACTGAGTTAATGAGTTTTTGCATTATCAAGCCCTGATTCAATTATGGAATTAACTCCGGGTATTAAAGCAATAAACCTCATGGAAGTAACCTGTGGATGTAAAAAGTCGTACTAGTCTCAGTTTTTGTTAAAAAATTGTGTAGGATAAGCTGACTCGCTTTTAAGCCGGGCAGCGGAACATCTGCCCTGAATAAACAGACCGAAGCAGTAAGTGAGAGACCAATGTCGAATAAACCCTTCCATTATCAGGATCCTTTCCCCCTTAGTAAGGATCGGACCGAGTATTACCTGTTAACCCGCGATCACGTCTCCGTCTCTGAGTTTGAAGGACAAGAGATCCTCAAGGTCGATCCGCAGGCGCTGACGCTGCTGGCGCAGCACGCTTTCCACGACGCTTCGTTTATGCTCCGCCCAGCGCACCAGCAGCAGGTTGCCGATATCCTGAGCGACCCGCAGGCCAGCGAAAACGATAAATACGTTGCCCTGCAGTTCCTGCGTAACTCAGACATCGCCGCGAAAGGTGTTCTGCCTACCTGTCAGGACACCGGCACGGCGATCATCGTCGGTAAAAAAGGCCAGCGCGTCTGGACCGGCGGCGGTGACGAAGCGGCCCTGGCGCACGGCGTCTACAACACCTACACCGAAGACAATCTGCGCTACTCGCAAAACGCGGCGCTGGATATGTACAAAGAGGTCAACACCGGCACCAACCTGCCTGCACAGATCGATCTCTACAGCGTCGACGGTGACGAGTACAAATTCCTCTGTATCGCCAAGGGCGGCGGTTCGGCCAACAAAACCTACCTCTACCAGGAAACCAAGGCGCTGCTCACCCCGGGCAAGCTGAAGAACTACCTGGTTGAGAAGATGCGCACCCTCGGCACCGCGGCGTGCCCGCCGTACCATATCGCGTTTGTGATCGGCGGTACGTCGGCGGAGAGTACGCTGAAAACCGTCAAGCTGGCCTCAACCAAATACTACGACGGCCTGCCTACCGAAGGTAACGAGCACGGCCAGGCGTTCCGCGACGTACAGCTTGAGCAGGAACTGCTGGAAGAAGCTCGCAATCTGGGCCTCGGCGCGCAGTTTGGCGGCAAATACTTTGCCCACGACGTGCGCGTGATACGTCTGCCGCGTCACGGTGCCTCCTGTCCGGTCGGGATGGGCGTGTCCTGCTCTGCGGATCGCAACATCAAGGCGAAGATCAACCGTGAAGGCGTGTGGATCGAAAAACTGGAAAACAACCCGGGCAAATACATCCCGGAAGAGCTGCGTAAAGCGGGTGAGGGTGAAGCGGTTCGCGTCGACCTGAACCGTCCGATGAAAGAGATTCTGGCGCAGCTTTCGCAGTATCCGGTCTCGACCCGTCTCTCGCTGAACGGCACGATCATCGTGGGCCGCGACATCGCGCACGCGAAGCTGAAAGAGCGTCTGGACAACGGCGAAGGGCTGCCGCAGTACATTAAAGATCATCCGATCTACTACGCAGGCCCGGCAAAAACGCCTGAAGGCTACGCGTCCGGCTCGTTAGGCCCAACCACCGCAGGGCGTATGGACTCGTACGTTGACCAGCTGCAGGCCAACGGCGGCAGCATGATCATGCTGGCGAAAGGCAACCGCAGCCAGCAGGTGACGGATGCCTGCCACAAGCACGGCGGCTTCTACCTCGGCAGCATCGGCGGCCCGGCAGCGGTTCTGGCGCAGGGCAGCATTAAGAGCCTGGAGTGCGTGGAATACCCGGAACTGGGTATGGAAGCGATCTGGAAAATTGAAGTGGAAGACTTCCCGGCGTTTATCCTGGTGGATGACAAAGGCAACGACTTCTTCAAGCAGATCCAGTCGTCCCAGTGTTCGGCGTGCGTGAAGTAATTCTGTAAATTGTCGGGTGGCGCCAGCGCCACCCGACACCAATAAGAGCGCACAAAGCGCCATATCGTTTCTCAGAAGTCATCAATACTTATCCCTTAAGCATGTGAGCAATCCCTCTTTTGTTATCAAGGAGAAAGTAATGACCACGGTACGCCATGAGAAAGATTCGATGGGCGCCATCGACGTCCCGGCTGACAAGCTCTGGGGCGCGCAAACCCAGCGTTCGCTGGAGCATTTCCGTATTTCGACCGAAAAAATGCCCGTCTCGCTGATTCAGGCGCTGGCGCTCACCAAACGCGCCGCCGCGAAAGTGAACCAGGATTTAGGCCTGCTGACGGCGGACAAAGCGACCGCCATCATCAACGCCGCCGACGAAGTGCTGGCGGGTAAGCATCCCGATGAATTCCCCCTCGCCATCTGGCAGACCGGTTCCGGCACCCAGAGCAACATGAACATGAACGAAGTGCTGGCGAACCGGGCCAGCGAACTGCTGGGCGGCGTGCGCGGCATGGAGCGTAAGGTCCATCCGAACGATGACGTCAACAAAAGCCAGAGTTCTAACGACGTTTTCCCGACGGCGATGCACGTGGCGGCGGTGATTGCTATCCGCGAGCAGCTTATTCCGCAGCTC
Source organism: Enterobacter sp. WP_7_1 (assembly GCF_003688535.1). Classification (NCBI taxonomy): domain Bacteria; kingdom Pseudomonadati; phylum Pseudomonadota; class Gammaproteobacteria; order Enterobacterales; family Enterobacteriaceae; genus Enterobacter; species Enterobacter sp. WP_7_1. The sequence continues at coordinate 1,095,940 of NZ_REFK01000001.1, forward strand.
AACGTGCTGAAAGCCACGCTCAACGAGAAAGCGCAGGCCTTCCGCGACATCGTCAAAATTGGCCGTACGCACCTGCAGGACGCCACGCCGCTGACGCTCGGCCAGGAGATTTCCGGCTGGGTGGCGATGCTGGAACATAACCTGAAGCATATTGAGTACAGCCTGCCGCACCTGGCGGAGCTGGCGCTCGGCGGAACGGCGGTCGGGACCGGGTTAAACACCCATCCAGAATACGCGGTGCGCGTGGCGGAGGAACTGGCAAACATCACCGGGCAGCCGTTCGTCACGGCGCCCAATAAGTTTGAAGCGCTGGCGACCTGCGATGCGCTGGTCCACACCCACGGCGCGCTGAAAGGGCTGGCGGCCTCGCTGATGAAAATCGCCAACGACGTGCGCTGGCTGGCCTCGGGTCCGCGCTGCGGCATCGGTGAAATCAGCATTCCGGAAAACGAGCCGGGCAGCTCCATCATGCCGGGTAAAGTGAACCCGACCCAGTGCGAAGCCATGACCATGCTCTGCTGTCAGGTGTTGGGCAACGACGTGGCCGTCAACCTGGGCGGTGCGTCCGGCAACTTCGAGCTGAACGTCTATCGCCCGATGGTGATCCACAACGTTCTGCAATCAATTCGTCTGCTGGCGGACGGAATGGAGAGCTTTAACGAGCACTGTGCGGTAGGCATTGAGCCGAATCGCGAGCGTATCAGCCAGTTGCTCAATGAATCCCTGATGCTGGTGACGGCGTTGAATACCCATATCGGCTACGACAAAGCCGCCGAGATCGCTAAAAAAGCGCATAAAGAGGGGCTGACGCTGAAAGCCTCCGCCCTGGCGCTGGGCTATCTCACGGAGGCAGAGTTCGACGCCTGGGTTCGTCCGGAAGCGATGGTCGGCAGCCTGAAATAATCATCCCGCCACGTACAGGTGCAGCCGCGGAATAATCAGCTGTAGCGGCTGCGCCTGAGGTCTGTAACGGTGCTGGACATTGTCCGCATCGTAATTCAAAAGCTCACCAATATCCGGCACGATGCCCCCCCGATCGGCATCATAAAGCGCAATCAGCGGCGTAGGGCAGGCATACTGAACCTGTTTTTGCTGGCCGGAATACCAGACGCGGGCGATAGGCTGCACCTTCACCGGGCGCTTTATCTTGAGGCGCGTGTCCGCCGGCAGCGAGGCGATGCTGTGATACTCCTGCTCCAGGCGCTCAATCCACTGCTCACGCGACCACGGCGCGACGGTGCGCGGCGTCTTCAGGCTTTTCTCCAGCTGCGCCAGAATTTCATCCCGGGTGAAGTTTTTAATGATGTGCTTATTCGCCCAGCCGAAGCGCAGCGTGGCGGGGTGACGCAGTACCGTCAGCGTGCGATAGGCGTTCAGGGTAATCAGCCCCGGAAGCTGTCGGTGCACCCATTCAAACCGGGCGGCAGGGGCGAGGCCGGACTCTTCGGTGATGATCTTTTCAAATGCCGCTTTCAGGGTGTTGATATGGGTAATCTGGCTTTCCAGCGCGTCGCGCGTTGTCGCATCGGTTTGCAGGCAGATCACGCCGGGCAGACGCACGGCCGCCTTACTGCTGCGGTTTTCTGACTGCTGCTGGATAAACAGGCGGCGATAGTGCTTCAGCGCCAGCTCAAGGGCGGCGCTGCCGATGTGCTGTTCAACCTCGATGGCGTTCAGCGGGTCGTGCTCGGCCCCTTTAGCCACCTCGGGGAGAGTAAAGACGCGCGCGGCCAGCAGGCGGCAGCTCTGCAAACGTTCGGTCAGGGTCAGGAGCTCGTGTTCTATTTCCCGAAACGTGCTGTTCAGCCGTTCGAGGAGATCGTAGGTCGCCATAAGCATTCTCATTAGTTACAACATACTTATCATATAACACAGCACGCCGGGTCAGGCCAGCGTGCAGTTGAGGTCAGGCAGGGACGGGAAGGGCGATGTTATGGTACACCGGCCAGCTAAAGCAGAAGCGCGCGCCGCCGAGCTCGCTCTCTTCGCAATGCACCGTGCCGCCCATCGCCTGCGCGATAGAGTAGACAATCGCCAGCCCCAGGCCGCATCCGCCAGTGGCGCGATCGCGGCTGGGGTCGAGGCGGACAAATGGTTCAAACACGGTTTCTCGCGCTTCCGGGGCGATCCCCGGCCCGTCATCCTCCACCGTCAGGCTGGCCTGATTGCCCTGCAAATCCAGCCCGATCTGTAGCGTACTTTCGCTGTAGCGCATGGCGTTGTTCATCAGATTGTCCAGCACGCGCTCCATCAGGCGCATATCGAGCGCGCCGTAATCACCCGGCGTGACGCGTGTTAACAGCGTGCGCTGCGGGTTCACGCTCTGAACGTCATCGATGTGGGTTTGCAGCCAGGCGGGAAGGTCCGGCGTGCTGAGGTTCAGCTCGTTTTGCGGGCGATCGAGGCGCGCATAGGTCAGCAGCTCCTCAATCAGCCCTTCAAGCTGGCCGATATCGCGGTTAAGCGCCTGAGACTCCGCTTCCGTCAGATTCTCGCTCATCTCCAGACGATAGCGCAGGCGAACCAGCGGCGTGCGCAGCTCGTGGGCAATCCCGTCGATCAGCTGCTTTTTACTGGCGATTAGGGCATTGATGTTATCGGCCATCTGGTTAAAGGCCACACCCAGACGTTCAAAGCTGGAACCGCTGTCGAAGTGAATGCGTTCGGTAAAATGCCCTTCGCCAAAACGCTGCGCGGCGGATTCCAGTTTCAGCATGTCCTGCCAGTGCGGGCGCATCCAGATAAAGACCGGAAACGCGAGCGAAATGGCGATAAAGGCCATTAGCGCCATGTCCAGCAGACGCATCTGGTGCAGATAATAGAGATAGGGCACCGGCCCGACGGCCAGCACGTAATGGCTGCGCGGAATGCGCTGGATAAAGGTGTATTTCTCATCCAGCGCGACGATGTCCCCGTCGCGCAAGCGCTGCATGGCGGGCGGGTCCAGCTCAAAATCTTTTAACGGCTCGATGCGTAAATCGAACGACAGGTTCAGATCCAGCTCTTTGAGGGTTTTCGCCCAGTCGTGCGGCGGGATCTCTCTCAGCTCGCTGCGCATCAGATAGAGCGAGCTTTTCATCAGATCGTCCAGCGACTGCCTGCCCGCACGTTCGGCGGTGAATTTATAGACCAGCCCGACCAGCATGGTCATGACCAGGAAGCAGACAAACAGCAAAAGATAAAACTGCACAAACAGCTTTTTCATTAAATATCACCGGGAAATCAAGTAATTAACTACTTTGTTTTTACCTTCAGGGGCACTATAGGGGCATTTGTATATCCACCAAAGCGCTGATTCAAAAATGATACCTGATCGCTATCGAGAGCATTTATCCACGCAGAGTATACATGGAAGACCATCTCTGCATTCTCATGACCCATCTGATTCGCTATAAAAGCAGGATTAGCACCTGCCGACAACATCCAGCACGCGTATGTATGACGCAGCTGATAGGGGCGTCTGCGGCGAATGCCCGAACGTCTTACCGTAATATCCCATAGTGACACAATTGAGCTGACTGAATAGTACGCAGCTTGCTTGCCTTTCTGAGGTCGAGGCATAAACACAAAGTGCAGTTTCTGCGTTTCCGTTTTACCGAACTCCCGGTGGTAAAAAGTGATTGGTACCTTAGGGGCACTCCCGGTAAGTTCCTTTTGAGCTCGCAAAGCTTCCAGAGCCGGCTCCAGTAACTTTATCGTCCGGTATCCAGCTTCGGTTTTGGGTGGTCCAAACAAGCCTTCCTGAGTTAGATTGCGCGCAATGTTAGCTTCGCCGGAATTAAGATCGATATCCTCCCAGGCAAGAGCGCAAAGTTCCCCGGGCCGAACGCCGGTGTAAGCAAAAAATTGCCACATGTTTTTCTGCTGAGCCGGAGCAGTCCCTTTCAGCTGCTCAAACTCATGTCTCAGAAGCGGATCTGGTTTAGTTTGCCCTTTGCGAAGCCTTTTTATCCCGACATATGGTTGATATGAAATGACTTTATTTTTAACCGCATAGTCGAGGATTTGTCGCAGGATGGCCAGATAATAATCTACTGTTCTAACGGCACGGCCGGTTTTATTTCTTCTCTTTTCGGGAGCATAGTTAGTCTCGCCAGTCAGTAATTCCTTTCTCCAGCCCAGAATGTCGCTGTTGGTGATGGATGCAACCAGCGTTTCAGGGCCAATTAGTTTTGTTAACGTTCTTACAGCTATCCCATAGCTTCTTGTGGCATTGGGTGAGAGATCGATTTTATGGTTTTCATACCAGGTTGATGCAAGTTCGGCGAACGTCGTAATATTTTTAGATGTATAAAACTTTGCTGCTACCTTTGACTCCGGGAACACGCCCCGGTAGTCAAAAGTGCCCAACTGTATCTCGCTTACAATTTTGGCCCTTAGATTTCCGGCTTTTTTGAGATTCGAAGCACTTACGATCCATCCTTTCAATGTTTCTCGACATCTAACGCCCTGAAACTTGAAACTTATTCGTATCTTATTGTTGTGGATCTCAACACCCGTTGGCATTGCAGCCATTATGCCTCCTTCACAAACCTGTTAATGTTTGGGATGTTGTACCAGACAAGTCCTCGCTCTTCGGAGCTGCTTCCATCCAATGGGATTCTCTTAAAATGAACACCTTCTACCCAGGAGGTTTGGCGATAGCTTTTAATCTGACGATCGGTAAGGCCTGTCTTCTCTTTTAGTTTTGAAGCAACGCCCCATTCTGAATCGTAAATTACCTGCGACATGGTTCACCTCAGGTAACCGGCATGAGTATAGATATGCCGGTCTTTAGTCGTTGATATTTCAGTTTCAGTTTGCCTGGCCGGGCAGGGAACGCAGTCGGCGCATACCAGTCATTGCTGTGGCCACGTAGCTTGCCTTGCAGTTGACCACTTCAACCCAGACCTTCACGCCTTCCACTCTCACCGTATAGGTCTCTTTCATCTTGCTGCGCCCATAGTCACCATATCTTTGCTGGTGGGCTGCGAGTGCGATTTCACATGCCTGGCGAGCCAAAGGGGATTGCTTACTGCCTCGATTAATCAGTCGCATTTCTTCTCCTTGAGGGAGGGTTTCCCCTCCCTATCTCGTTAGTCCACGTATTCCGGTTTCATATCCGCCAGGGTGATGCTGAACTGACCATGCAGCTCGTCGCCCAGATGTCGTTTCGACGATGCAAGAACGCGCTCTACCTCTGCGAACCGCGCAGCTGCATCGGGTTCATCTGAAGGTGGCAAGGAATTGATGGCTGCTTCGACTTTGTTCCGTGCATCAACCAGGTAATAACGCTTCACGGCCTTGTTTTTCAGCTCAGTGAACAGGGCAGAACCCAGCGTTGCTTTCACGGTTTCAATATCTGCTCGCAGAGCTTTAGCGCTATCCACATCCTGAGCCGCCTCGATGCGGTCGCGGAAATCATCAGCTAGAGCATCGATGTTTTGAGCTGATTCCTGAGCCGTTTGAGTGGTAGTGACGTTGTCACCTGAAATATCTGCGAGGCTAACGTGCTGCGCCGGTGCCGGGTTTACCTCTCGTTCTTCTCGACGATCATCGAGCTCATCAGGGGTGTAAACGCCCAGAATCACATCCGGGCAGAACAGTCTCGCCCAGCGTTTGACGGCCAGGTACGCCAGCTGCTGGCGAGGGTCATCAGCCCAAAGGGTAGAGTTTCGGGTTCGGGCCTGAGCCAGCAGCAAATCGAGTTCTCTCGGCTGATCTTCACCTTTAAGCGTTGCGCGGATAATGATGCCGATCCCGGCTTCGTCAGCCAGGGTCCAGCCCGGGACGCGGTACTCGCCTTTGTCGCCTTTACGGATGTGGAATTTTCCAACGACCTTTTCCCATGGCCCGTACCATTCATATTCAAAGCGGCTGGCCAGCACGCCGCTGCGTGAAATTACGGCATTAACCAGCTGTGCTTCATACCCGAGCACACCGTTAATCAGGTGCGTCTTTTGGGCCACGGCAAAGGGATTCATCTGCCACTGTGCCGCTTGCATCGCTACAGCCATGCAGTCGGCCTGATTGCCCTGCAGGTGCTTAGGAACTGTAGCGGTGCCCTGGGCCATAATCTGCGCGAACGTGCTGATGGCGTTCAGATACTGGGAATCGAACAAAGCCACGTTGGAGTTAATAACGGTGTTCTGGTCAGCAACGGTAACGTTAGTGTTATGCATAAATCCCCCTTAAGCCTGAGCGCGCAGCGCTTCGAGGCGGCGCAGGTCGAAGTCGTTCAGTTCATCGGTGTAATCGGTAGTGATCGGCGCTGGCCATTCGCCCGTGTCGAAACCTATGGCAATTGCGCGCATCGTTTTGCGGTACTCGAGCATGCCCAGTTCCAGCAGTTCGGTTGACGCCTCAATGATGGCGATCCAGTGGTAGTTCTCGTCTTTGTTGACGAAAATCCAGAAGAACTGGTCCAGCGCTGCGGTTTCGCAATACATTGCCGCGCTGAGGTGATAGTCACGGTCTATGATTTCCCTGTGCAGCCTGGCGCGAAGGCTTTCCTGCTTAACGTTCCACATGCTGATGGTTTTCAAGTCAGCACCGATGCGCACGCCATCCAGTTCAATCTCGAGGTCAGGGCGTACACGCACTTCTAAACCTGTTTCGTCGTCAAAACCGAAGTAGCTCACTTCAACGGCACGGCTTGGATGTGTCAGCAGCATGCCGGCGGTCGGGTGCGCCAGTAGTGCGGACTGAATTGCCCGCGCTGTGGCCAGCTGCTGGCGGGTAACCAGAATCTTTTCGCCAGGGTTGTCGCGCCAGGCATCCAGCAGCTCGTCTGCGAACACGGCATCGGCCTTAACCGACTTAACTGCCTGGATCATGTCTGCTTTGGTGCCGGACACTTTCAGCGGCGTCGGTTTCTGCGCTTCCTGTGCGACCAAATCAGGATTGATGATCGCTAATTGCTCGAGTAGCGCATCACGGCTGCCGCTGGTTTTAACCGGCACGGGCAGGGTGGCGTTGTACTCTTTAATGCATGCCTTCATTGCCGTTGCTGTCTGTTTCTGACCTTCTTCAATACGTTGGTACTCAGCTGGGAGAACCATATAGCTTTGAGCCGTTTCTTCCAGGCTGCCGCCAAGCGGCACTTGAGCGGGAAGGGATGCGTTATGTTCTTCAAGCAACGCTTTAATCTCGTCGGCGCTCAGCAGCGCCGGCAGGCTGGCGTTGTACGCGTCAATGAACTCGCGCAGGGTTGCGGTGGTGGTGAAAGCACCCTCCGGGATCTCAGGTTCTACGCTGAACTCTGCTTCGAGGTTTTCCGGTTGCAGTGCAAGAGCGTGCACCAGATTTCCCATATCCAGCACTTTGGATGCTGTTCGCGGGATGGTTTTAGCCACATGGCGCGCGTTAAAGTACATCAGGCTGACGCGGGCATCTTTCACCTGGGTTGAGCTAATGCCGTTCGCAGCGTGATAAACGTCATTCGGTAGGCCTTCGTATCGGCCAGGTTCGAAGTCTGCAGGGAGCTCCACTTCTGGGTTCGATTCCTGAACGTCAATTGTTGTTTCCTGCAACTGGTCTGCTTCTACGGAAACTGTCTGCGAATTAGTTGCATCAGTGCTTTCGCCCGGTGGTACCGAACCAGCATCTTCGTCTTTCTCTGGCTTAGCCGTTTCCATCTGCACATCGCCGGTGGTCTCCGCTGTGTTTTCCGTTTTTTCGACTTCATTTGAGGAGGTATTGAAGACCGGTTGGGTGTTTCCACCCATCAGGCCATCGATGGAGAACACGCCGCTGCCGAGATTTTCAACATACGGTTGTTCAACTGGAGCTTCAGACTCAACAGCAGCTGCAGACAACGGCAATAACGCCACAGCAGAGTTAAACTCAGCCGTCATGGTTTTATTAACGAACTCAAGATGAGCCGCTGGCGTGTGATGAATGTTTTCTGGTGCGATGCGGATCAGATTGAAGATTGCCGCACGGTTCACCGCCAGTACGCCGGGCTGATTACGCAGGATGGCGCTCCATGATTTCCATGGTTCTTCTTTCTTAGCCACGATTTCTTTGGCACGTCGTAACACGCTCGAAGGAATCTCGAAGTGGTGGAAGTCCATAGGCAGTAGAGCGCATGCGATCTCAAGATCGAGAGTGTCCAGAGTGTGATGCGCGCCTTCGCCGCGATCCGTTACATAGCCACCGTCGGCATTAGTACCAGAATCGGTGCGCTGAACATTACTGATGCGATTACCGGCTGCCCACTCGCGAACGAGAATGCCGCGGTCAATATAATCAGTCGCCGCCCAGATTCTGGTGAAACGGAGAACCAAAGCGAGTTCGTGGCGCTTCTCCTGGCTGAACACCTTGCGAATGGCGTCGGTATAGCGCCACAGGTCTTTGGTGTCGTAACCCTTAACCTCTTCGCAGTTTTCTGCCGCCAGCAGCAGGTTCTGGACATAGCTGTTGTCAGTGTCCATCTCCAGAGCGCTGATACCTTCGTATTCTTGGCGGGTTAAGTGGTGGCGCAGTTCGTTGGCGGTGAACTGGGCGAGTAGCTGCTTCCGGAACGGCATACGCACGACTGGATAACGAGTGGTTTCGTCATCATTCTCGTCAATCTGGATACCGTTATCAGGTTCCAGAACCTGAACGGTTGTAACGTCGGAGTTGCTGGTGCTTTCTGATTTGAGAAGAGAAAGCTTTCCGCTTCTCCACTCTTCAACTAACTGATTGCGGTCGCTGGCATCTGCTCTCGCCCAGTCAGCCATGAATGCAGCGATAATTTCGGTTTCGTGTGCTTCATCTGGCGTGAATACCTGCTTAATCGCCTGAACCAGTTTCCACTCAGCGTTCAGGCTGAGATCGGCAACTTCAGGGATGTCGTTCTTCGCCAGCAGCAGGTTCTGGAGATAGGTGTTGCCTTCATCCAGTGACATTTCGCTGGCAGACAGCTGCTGCTCTTTAGTGATGTGTGACTGGTATTTGTCGCTGGTCAGGTGGACGGCAAAACGGACCGCTGGAGTGCGGTTTTCAAGCGGGACACTCTCGACGGTAGTTTCGACATTAACGGACGTTTCCGGTGCGGCAGTGGTGTCCACAGGTCCAGTCAACTCAGCACCAGCCTTTGGCAGCCAGGTGCGTCCATCTTCCTGCAGTTCGTAGCGTTTGCACCAGGTGTAATCCACCGCACTTTCTTCCGGCAGGTCGTTATACACGGGGAAATCGGTCCGAACTGGTTTGGCATAATCCGTGCCCCGGCCGGTTTCAATGCCAGCATCTTCCAGCTCTACATCCAGCTGCAAATTGGCTCGTGCTTCTGATTTAGCCGTGAACCAGATAACGGCATCTTCTTTGCCGGATTTCTGGGTTGCCTTGATAAAATGAAAGAATTCCATATCGGGTCCTTAATTTTGGTTGTAAGATACCCGCAGCTAATGATTGCCGCCTTGGGTAGTGGTCATTGGTCAAAACTCGATTCCGGAAAGCTTTGGTCGGCTGACCGGGTACTTAACCCGCCTTGCGCGGGTTTTGTGCTTTTAGGGGCTGGTAACAGCCATTGGTCATAACTCGATTAAAATTTGAAAGCAGGCTGGTGGTCGTCAGCCGGTCTATATGGGTAACACTCTCCTTTTACGTGCTGTTCTTTGGCAGCTGCATCACAGCCAGCTTCGGTTTGGTATACACCGAGCATGATGTCTGAGCATTCCCCGGTGAGGGCGCAGACGGTAACGATCAGGGCAAAGAACGAGCTCATGCTTTTAGCTCTGGATTGCCTTTTTGCGCCAGTAAGTAGCAAAGCTTGCGAATCCATACTTCCGCCGCACTGAGGCGGATAGCTTGTTGTCTTGAAGGTGTTCGTGCAAAGTCGATCATTTATCTTTCCTTTTAATTCTGACTGTCGTATCGCGGTCCTAACTTCAGTGCTATTGTGGTTATTCCCGCACTCTAATGAGGGAATTAACTATGGAAAAAGAAGAGAAAGTCTTGTATTTAACTCGCTTAGCGGTTGATACATATAACTCTTACCGTTCTGCTCAAATCTCTTCTGGCCGGAATCTTTCTGACCCCCACGATCCGGTGGAAGAGATAGAAAAAATCTATGCAAAATTCGAAGTCTTTCTTGACCAGAAACTCTCAGAAGACGAATGGAAATAGGGTTATATGCTTCCCCAGCTAGACCTATTTCTCCAGAGTGAGCTGTTGCAATGTGCATAAAGCTCACTCTTTCTTATGACCGTGTCATCCACAATTTTTCCCCCTATATGCGCCTGTAACGCCGGCCAGCGGAACGTTTAAACCTGATGCGCGTTAATCTCTCCACCTCATCCGACTATTCGTATGCCGTCGGCGGCTACTTCGTGGGCGTCCTGCCTTGGTGGTTCGTAGTGCGTCTTAGTGATGATAGTAAATCACCACTTTACTTTTGAGTCAAGTGTGATGGTACTAAAGGGTATGGCTATGCTTTACTTTGATGGTTGCGGGCCAGTAAAAGTGAATAGAAAGCACAAAAACCGACCGATTGACGGGGGCGAGGAGTTTGAGTAGCAGATCTTAACTGCGTGATTCAGCTGAAAGGGGTAGGGAAGTCGTTCCTACGCGATGGGTGATTAAATTTTTATTTTAGTGAAAAATTATGGCTTGCATACGTTGGTAGGAATTCGTAAAGCGTAAGAGTCTTGACCCCATGTACTGCAGCAGCATCTGGGATCATAATGCGTTTTTTAGGAGTGCCACCAGAAGGTCTTTCATGAGTAATAATCGTAAATCCATGAGTCATTGCGTGAGCAATCAAGAACGCATCGGCTTTGTCTTGATTCGCAAAATCACTTTTGGCCTTCGGTGTGACATCTAAAGTCATAGCCCAATTTATAAGCTTGGCATAATTCGTGATTGATGTAAGCTCATTTTCAAAGAATGATAACGGAATTTCATCTTTAATCCAGAGACATAGTGGATCTTCTTTAACGCAAAGTTCTTTCCTTACAGCGTTGATGCTGTAGACAAATCCCTTACTATGCATAGCAAGAATAAAATCCCAAAAAATCTTACAATAATTAAAGTTGTAAGCGAAATTTTTAGCTTCTATGAAGACATTGCTATCGATCAAAAATTTCCCATTTGAAGTCATAGGGATTCTCTATTTTTATGAAAATCAACTATTGTATCTGCTCTTACATTCAGCAGGACGCCAGCTTCTCGTAAGGGCAATTGCTGGGACATTGCGCGAGAAACAATTATGTTAGTCAATTTGTAGCTATTACGTACAGGAAGGGTGTTAAAGAAAGAACCACCAGAAGATTCTTTTTTGGGTTTGTTATTAGCTTCATGTTTTATAACAGCGATAGTGCTTTCATCTATAAGACCCAGCTGTAATGCCCTGATTGCACAGGCATAATTACTGACTTTAAATTGACGAGATACATCTTTAACCCTATAGATATCATCTTCTACGTCATTTACATTCCAAGAGGATAAGAACAAATTCCGAGGCATTAGTATTTCTGCAGCTACTTTGTTGCAAAAAGCTTCTATACTTTTTTCTGTATCCCATCCAGAAATACCCTCAATCCCCAACCAGAGATGAGCAACTTCGTGGAATAAGGTAAATACTTGGGCACACAATGCATCTGAGGCATTTACGAACACTATTGGTGCAATGTTGTCTGCTATGCAAAATCCTCGGAATTCCCGAGTATCTAATTTCCTGTTGGTGTTGTTGCCAACAACACCATTTTTAAAAACTAAAATGCCTACGTGTTCTATCAATTTGGAAACTTTGGAAAAATAACTATCTATAGTTACAGCTTTTATTTCTTTTTGAACATTAAATTTTATAGTAGTGACAATATCTTGAGCCACAATCTCATGAGCTAAGTTTTTACTGTATTTAAATTTACCTATAAACTTAAGCTCTTGGTCACTACCGTTCTCTTTCAAATACTCTTTATACCATTCAAGTTTATATTCAATATCATGATAAACATCAAAGAAGTTTCTACCCAAGGATTGAGTATCAAGTGTTTGTCGTAAATCAGGAATTTTAGGTACTTCTGGTTTTGGCGGAGTGTCGAGGAAAAGGAATCCAAAAGGAACCCCACCAATTTTAGCAAGCTTTTCCGCTCCAGATTTGCTCACAATCCCATTCAGGAATTTATTAGAATTTTTCGGCATGACTTGCTCTCCAAGGGCCTCGAGAGAGAGTCCTTGGGAGTTTGCTATCCACTCAATCATCACTTTGGACAACTGAAGTTCAACAACGGCCATGCTATCACCTGGGAAAATTAATCCAAAACATCATAACTGCATTGTTGATTAGGGTAGCGCTGCCGTCAATTATATTAGGCTTTCAATATGGGGCAACATCACTAAACAACCTAAAATCAGGGCAAAACAGCACATAGTTGAGGCCCCGGAATTGCTCTTGGATGGCTTCAATCGTCCTGTGACCGGATGCGACCTTTCATGTATTTTTCGTAAAGCTCATCTAACTCTTTCAGACGAATCGAAAATATGCGGAGCATATTTTTTTGCTCTTCTTCAGGAAGCTGACGATAGAGTTCTAGGAGTCGCCGTTCATCAGGTTTAAGGCCATCTTTTTCACCAACCTCTTCGCCAAGTAACCAAGGAACTGATACACCGGCTGCATCGGCTACAGCCAAAGCAGATTCCTTACTCATCTTTCCGGTTCGAAACCACCCGGTCACCGCCTGCTTACTGACATTAGCAACCTTTGCCATCTCAGTCTTTGAGAAGCCCTTTACGTTTAATTCGGTCAGCCTAGCAATCAGGCTCTCATTAGGATCTTTTTTATTCATAGATTGATTGTAAACAATAGCTTTACCTCTCGATAGGCAGGCGATTATTGACTTTTCGGTAAATCAATGCTTTACTTTGCTCGCTTAAGGAGGTCTCATGAATGGTATAGAAAATGCAATTAACCGCTCTGGTTCTGCCAGTGCGCTTGGCGCTTTGATTGGCGTATCAAAAATGGCTGTTTCGCAGTGGCGCCGTAAAGGGGTGCCTGCGGATCGCGTCCTGCAAATTTATGGGGTTACTGGAGTAACTCCACACGAACTACGGCCAGATCTCTATCCAAACAACACTGATGGTTTACCTAAACAGGAGCCTTAACTATGCAAACTGTTTCATTTCAACAGAGTAGCAGAGCTTCCTCTAATCCAATGATATTCCCGTGTCATCAAAGCGAATCGGCAGCGCAGGAAATTGAGCATCGCGATATCTGCTCAGCGGTACGAGCTTGGGCTGCGGTAGAAGGGCGCGTAGCTGTTGCGCTTCAAATCCAAGAAGCGGCGGAAGAACTTCAACTTGATGGCGTGGATTTCTCTGGCCAGGCCGATGTCTGGAACGTGAAGCTGTTCCGATGGCTGGACAACAAAGAAGACTCCGCATCGTACCGAAAAAACGTCGAACAGCTGATGCCAGCAATCATGTCCGTATTACCGCTTCGATACCGCGACCGTGTTGTAAAGAACGACTCGTTTGCCTACCGGATGGCCAGATTGGAAAAAGAGGTGAGTGAGGCGAAGCAAGCTTTGATGCTCGATGCACCGAAGAAGGAAAAACTGAAGGAGTTAGGCGAGGGGATTTTCGAAATGTTCAGAGTCGATCCGGACCTTACGGCGCCGCTGTTGGCGATGGTCACAACCATGTTGGGGGCAATGTGAAGACTTCAGAAAAGGCGAAAGCCGGTCTGCGCGAACAGAACCGACTTTCAGGTGCAAAAACGGAGTGTGATTGCGGAGCTAAGTATGTCAAACACAGCTGAAATTATCAATTTCCCCCACAGAACCGAACAACCGGGAGGTCGTATGGCCGACCTGTCGAACGGGTATACCAAGGTCGCTAACGAGATCCAACAGCTCAAGCCTCGTCTGAGAATGTCAGGCCGGGAGTGGCAGTGTTTTGAGGCGGTGATCTGGCTTACCTACGGCTGGAACAAGAAGCAGGACCGGGTTACGAACACGGTGATCGCCGAGCTTACAGGATTGAGTGATTCGCATGTTTCTGATGCGCTCAAAACGCTTGCGGAACGCAAAATTATCTTCAATCTTAAGCAGGGCGTGATGAAAACGGTCGGTATAAATACTGACCTTTCTGCCTGGATTTTAGACAAACCGAAAACGGGAAAAGTCTTCCCGAAATCGGGAAAAGTGTTACCGAAAACGGGAAAAACCTTCCCGGAAACGGTAGACACCCAAGACTATAACAAGAACAATATTAAAATATCCTCGTCTCGGAATTCTGACGAATCCCGAAACCAGAAAACTCAAAAGTTTCTCTCACGCCATCCAGAAGCTGCCGCCGGGATATACACCCAGGCAGGTAAATCATGGGGATCTGCTGACGACCTCAAGGCCGCTCGCTGGATTTACGACAGGCTTCTCACCGTCAACGCTTCGCTATCCGAACCAAACTGGGCTGAATGGGCAAACACCATCAGGCTGATGCGTGTCCAGGACAAGCGTACTCACTACGAAATCTGTGACCTGTTCCAGTGGGCCAACCGGGACGAGTTCTGGAAAGACAACATCCTGAGCCCTTCAAGTCTGCGCAAACAGTGGGATCAGCTCACCACCAAACGGCTGCGCGCAACCGGGGCGGTAAAACCTTCCCGGGGCGGTATCGACCTGCATAACACCGACTGGATCGACGGGGTGCTGGAATGAAAAACCTTGCAGAGAGCATTCGCGATTTTGACCGGGAACAGGCTCGCCGCGTGGCGCATAACTTGCCTGAGCAGTACACCGAGCGCGAACAAACGCAGCAAGTGGCGCAGATTATCAACGGGCTGTTCGTACAGCTGGCGGCCGCGTTCCCGGCAAGCCTGGTTAACCGAAGCCAGGAGGATGTGAACGAGATCCGCCGACAGTGGGTGCTGGCCTTCAAAGAAAACGGGATAAACACCATGGAGCAGGTTGAAGCCGGTATGCGCCAGGTACGCCGTCAGGAGCGCCCGTTTTTGCCGTCGCCAGGTCAGTTCATCAAGTGGTGCAGGGAAGGGCGTTGTGTTCTGGGGATCACCACCGCAGACGTGATGGCTGAATACTGGAAGTGGCGCAAGCTGGTGTTCCTGTATCCGAGCAGTGAGCAGTATCCCTGGCCTAAACCCATTTACTATCACATCTGCCTCGAGCTGCGGCGCCGGGGAACTGATGGTCAACTGTGCCACAAAGAACTCGAGCATGAAGCCGGCGACATTCTGGATATGTGGGAAAAGCGGGTGCTGGCCGGGAAACCAATCCCGCCTGTTCGTCGTGCGTTGGCAGCACCAGTGGCTCCGAGGGGGCCAACGCCAGCTGAACTTCTGAAGGCTAAATACGCGCGCCTAAAAGATGAAGGGAGAGTTTAACTGTGCGAGCAAAGATTCTTCAGATTCGTACCATACAGCGAATGAGTAGAAGGCTTTGTTTCCACAACGTGTTATAAACAAGTTACAAGTCGCCTCCTCTGGCGACAAAGAGGCATGGCATGAAATTACGAATCACAAGAGCAATCGGCCTCAGCAAGTTCTCGCCACGTTGGGTTAAGGTTATCTGTTTACGGTTGACTAAAAACGATATTGAGCGCTCCCTCAACGCGCTTCTGGCCACAATTGATGAAACTGAACTCTCTTCGGAGCAAGTCAAAGCATTGAGGGAATGCGTTGACAGAATCAACCTGGCAAGGGGAAAGGGGATGCAAGCGTGAGCGCTACTGCTATTGAGCCGAAAGAGATTTTTTATACCACATGCTCATTGCTGAACACATAAAGCGTAGCTGAAGTGACTGATGCTGACTGAGTGATGCGCGGAGAAATAGTTGTCTAATAACTCAATCATATTAATCACTTTTCCTATGGTACCTTTTTTATCTTGAGGATTAGGCAGTACGAAATCCTAGCTTTGGCCGCTCTATTGGATCCTACACCTCTGAACTGCTAAGGACGGAATATGAACGGATGAAAGCTAGCATGAGATGCGAGTGGTGTTGAGAAAGGTCCACTGGACAATCATTTGAATAATTCTGTGAAAAATTCATTTGTATAAAGAGTCTTCTCCTTCTGGGCGCGTTTTGAACCTTCGATGCATCCACAGGTATTGCTCAGGGGCGCGGAGGATTTCACGCTCGATGATTTTATTCATATAAGCAGCTGCAGCGATATTATCGTCCTCCGGATATCCTAACAATGGATTACTGATATACATATGATAACCTTTTTTATCGCTCCGTCGAATCATGCTAAGTGTGATCAAATTTGCTCCAGCGAGTTTTGAAAGTGCGTACGTTCCGTTCGTTGTGGCTGCTTTTTTTACCGAGAAAAAGGGTGCGAAAACGCTCCCCTTAGGCCCGTAATCCTGATCTGGTGCAAACCACACAGCTTCACCGGCCTTGAGTGCATGAACTAAGCGAGATAGATTACGTCGATCAATCATAGCTTTATTTGAACGCATACGTCCTTTTGTCTGAACCCATTCCATCAATGGATTGTTGTGCGGCCGATATGTTGCCATCATTGGATGGCATAACCCCATTACTCTTCCGCATAGTTCAAGCGACATGAAATGAATCCCGACAACCATTACCCCTCCGGTTGCGTTAGCCAAGTTTTCAATCCCTTCTACGTCAAACCACTTTTTGACTCTCGCATCGCTCCAGAACCAGGCCATGCCAGTTTCCATCAGTCCCAGCCCGAGAGAAACAAAGTTATTATTTATCATCTGGCTTCGGGCAATCGGAGTCATATCGGGAAAACAGAGTTCAATATTCCTAACCGCTATACTTTCTCTACGTTTTAAAAAGGGCCTGGAGATTTTTCCAAGACCGGAACCAAGAGTATATAAAACCGGATAAGGAAGTTGGACTATAACCCACAGAAGTGCCAAGCCTGCCCAGGAAAACCAGTGGCGGGGATGAAGTAATTTTTATGTAAAGAGTTGTGACATAAATTTCCCTAAGTTAATGAAGGTTGTAATGCACATGGATAATTTGAAAATTTGTTTTTCAGCGGAACGTTTCATTTAGATAATTGAGTTTTTTTCTGAATTCAGGGGGACAGATTGCGTGTGGGAGTGGATGCTCACTAAATGGTTTAGTGAGGCGAAAAAAATTCTTTTTCTATAAGACTCAATGGGTTATTAACGATATTCGAGGAATTGCCTTCTGGATTCATCCTCCCCAACATACTCAAAAGATAGAAGACGAATTGGGATTAAGTTATAAAACCAATAGCAATCATTTCGTTGAATAACTTCGCCTGGCTTGAAACATATCCCTGATGCTTCCCGAACAATTGCATATTTACCATTGCTAAATTTCACTCTGTGGATATAGAAATGTTGACCGATCTGTCCATGACAGCTGTTCGAAAGTATATCTCCTTCAATAAAAACAGATTTTTTATCTTTCATCATAATGCCCTCTACCACTATACTATAAAAGGAATGTTGGCATTTACAGATATCAGTTAAGTTGCAGGAACTGTTCAGCCGCCGATGCACCAGCATTCTGATGGCCTGAACAACAGTCCGCAGGCAGGACATTCCAGAACAGCATTTTTTCTTAGTTTACCTGCTTTCTGATTGGCTCTGTATGCGCATACCGGGCAAGCAACATGGACCGGTCTTTCTTTAAAATGTCTAAGTCCCTCTGTAAATGACATAAAATAACCTCTGAAAAATATAATATTTATTATACGCTTTAAAATATAAATTGTCGGGTTAAGTTATGAATATTTATTGCTGAATAAAATATGAGCTTTTAGAAAACAACAGTTTGATTTATGTTACAATATCCTTCCATGAGAAATTTATGATGAAATCAGAAGACACTCTTGACTGGTACCCAGCGCAGTTGCCGCCAGTAAAAATTATTTTAGGTGAAGCAGTGCTTGCTGTGGGTAAACAGGGAAGGCCCATTAATACCCGGACCTTGCTCGAGTATCTTCAAGTCATGCAAGGTAAGCAAAAAAGACGTGATGATAAAGTTGCTATGCAGACTGCGATTGAAGTGCTTAGAGACAATCAGCGCATTAACGGTAGGCGTTAATGCGCTCTTAAGATCCCTTAGTTCTGAGTGATCTCTACTATGTGTCTTTGACCATCCTGCTTTAAAGGTATTCGGTCATCAGACAGTTCGATACCATCTAGTATGACCTGATACTCCCCGTTGCCACGTGTAATGGTAATCTCGTAATGACTTTCGTCATGCTGATATGTCAGAGAAAAAGACTTCCACTCTGCTGGTAACAGGGCATGTATGGTCAAGATATCACCGGAACGTTTTATGCCCATCAATTCTTCTGTAAGAAGACGATAGGCCCAACCCGCTGATCCGGTGTACCAACTCCAACCTGCACGTCCAGTATGTGGCGCGATGCTGTAAACATCTGCACTCATTACGTATGGTTCTGCTCTGTAAATCGCAACTTCTTCGTCAGTAGACGCGTGGTTTATTGGATTGATCAGTGACCAGAGTTGCCACGCACGCTCTGCATTTCCCATTCGGGCAAATGCCATCACGGCCCAGATAGCACCATGAGTATATTGCCCGCCATTTTCACGCACACCAGGCACATAACCCTGAATGTAACCGGGATTTGGTCCGTGTCCATCGAATGGAGGCGAAAGTAGCTTTATCAACCTGGATTCGGAGTTTACCAAATGCTTGTCCAGAGCCTGCATTGATTTACCGGCACGTCCACAGTCAGTCGCACCGGATAAAACGGACCAACTTTGAGCTATTGCATCAATCCGGCAGTCTTGAGAACTTTTGGAGCCTAAAGGCGTTCCATCGTCAAAATATCCACGCCGAAACCATTCCCCGTCCCAGGCTGTCGCATTCAGATTTTTCTGCAAGTGTTCCGCCTCCGTGCGACACAGCGATGCTACAAGCTTATCTTGCTGACGATCAGCGAGCGTCGCGAAACGCTTTAAAATGTCGAACAGGAAGAACCCGAGCCAAACGCTTTCACCTTTTCCTTCGATGCCGACCCGGTTCATCCCATCGTTCCAGTCGCCAGCGCCCATTAGCGGCAGACCATGTTGTCCAAAACGAAGCCCATGCTTAATGGCTTTAACGCAGTGTTGCCATAGCGTCTCTTCGGTGTGGCTGATTAGTGGTGTATCGTAAACGGACTCTTCTCCAGGCTGGAGCTGACGTCCTTCCAGATAAGGAATCATCTGCTCTAGTATTCCGATATCCTCAGAAGTGTCGACGTAGTGACAGACGGCGAGCGGGAGCCAGAGAAAATCATCTGAACATCGCGTGCGTACGCCGTTACCGTGAGGTGGATGCCACCAGTGCTGCACATCGCCTTCAATAAACTGTCTTGACGCACATAGTACTATTTGGTCGCGCAGGCGTTCCGGTGCAGCGTGGGTCAGTGCTAATGTATCCTGGAGTTGATCCCGAAAACCAAATGCGCCACCCGATTGATAATAACCACTGCGCGCCATGAGTCGACAGGCCATTGTCTGATACAGAAGCCAACCGTTAACTAGCTTATCAACTGAATGGTCTGGTGTATTGACCACTATCTTATCCAGCATGCGGTGCCAGTGACGATGGACATTGTCCAACTCCTGTCGAACGATATTTTCATCCAAATAATGAGCGAGTATAGTCTGAGCCCGGGCGGAGTTTTCCTCGCTGCCGAGTACAAAAATAAAGGTCTTCTGATCACCGTCAATTAGGGTGGTAACAGACTGAACTGCACCGCATGGATCCAAACCGGCGCCCGTATTTCCCGATAAACTGCGAAGCTTCATTGCGGCCGGTTTTTGCAAAGAGCCATTGCGGCCAATAAACTCTCGGCGATCACCTGTCAACGAACAATGAGGATCGTTGACAGCGAAAAATGCAATGCGTCCTTCGCCGTTAGCTCCGTAAAAGTTATTTGCTGTAACTCCACTACCAGCCGGCACGATCACCGTATGTGTAACGATATGGGGAGCAGAACGCGAGCGTGATTCCCCAAGCGTCCACTCTACGTACCCTGTGACCGATAATTTGCGCGTGCGGCCCGAATTGTTACTAAGCGTCAGAAGTGCCAACTTAACAGGATCGTGTTCGCTAACCAGTATTGTCAACTCGCTATCTATACCACTATCGCGGTGCGCGAATACGCTGTAGCCAAAACCATGACGGGTTAAATAATCCCCGCGGCCACGCACAGGTAATGTCGTGGGTGACCATACCGTTCCGCTCTCTTCATCACGAATATAAAAAACCTCACCGCTACGGTCGCTTACTGGATCGTTTTCCCAGGGGGTTAAACGATATTCATGAGCGTTCTCATACCAACTGTAAGCCTGTCCGGCTTCTGAAATGACGCTACCAAAACAGGAGTTTGCCAGCACATTTGACCAAGGGGCCGGCGTTGGAACATTTTCCTTCAGGATAATCTGATACTCCCGTCCATCCTCAGAAAACCCTCCATGCCCATTGAAGTTGAACATATGTTCTATATGCGGCGTCCAGTCTTCGTGTCGATTGCTTCCCTCAGTGACAAAAGGTACAAATGGCCTTTGCGGTTTAATTGACGAGTGGAGCCGCTGATTAAGTTGCTCGTTTAGCCCGCCGGCGCGATCGTCAAGATGCATACATGCAACGCTCATCAACAATTGCTTATCTTCGGAAGACAAATGCTCCCCGTTACGGACAAAAATGCCGCCAGGTTTATCCAGCAGGCTGGCTTCTGAACCGGCATAGATTAAATCCATAATCAGTGTTTGTAGGGCCTGCTGATAGCCACCGGCGCTGTTATTGAGGATAACAAGGTCCACTTCAAGCCCTTTTAGTCGCCAGTAACGATGAGCTTGAATCAGTGTAGTGATAGAGGTCATACTCTCATCGCTGGTCACGCTATGCAGTACAATCGGTAGATCACCTGAAATACCCCAGCCCCACAGTCCGGACTGACCGCGGCGGTTACGGCTTATGACTTGAACGTCGGCGCGTAGTTCCTGACAGGAATAGAGCACAGCGCTAGCGAGTCGGTTAAACAGCGTTGCGTCATCTTCGCTAGCATTTATCTGCCTGAGCACTACCAGACTGTGCGACCAGGCAAGCTCAAAAACACGCTCAGCGATTGGGTAATCACGGTATTTTTCCAATAATGCCTTGCTTTGCTGACGGCTCTCACTGATGCCATAAACGATATCAATCGTTATCGGAATGCCTGGCATGAGTCTCACAACTTGTCGGATCGCTAGTACAGGATCCAGCACGGCACCGGAAGTATTGCTGAGCGGCCCGTTAGCATAGATAGCAGCGGCATCAGCCGGACTTCTGCCCCTCCCAATAAACTTAGCTCGGTCTGTTTCAAACGAGGCTTCATTATGATCATTGCTATGCACCACCATCATGTGAAACAGAAATGGGCTCGGTTCATCTTGAGAACGCGGTCGTCGATGGCAAAGAATAGCGTCCCGACTGTGATCAATCTCAGTTTCAATGAACAAATTACTGAATGCCGGATGCGCTAGATCACTGGTTTCTGGAGCAATCACTACTTCAGCATACGTTGTTAGCTCAAGCGTTCGCGGTAGACGGCCATGGTGTACCAGGGTGACACGCCGCAGCTCTATATCATCTTCCGGGGAAACCACAACCTGTGTCCTAACGCTTAGGGCTCCCAAGGTACGCCTGAATTCTGCGCCTGCGTCGGTGAAGATTATCTCATCGCTGCTGTTCGCATTTCCGCCCATGGGCTGCCAAGTATTGCTCCACACCTCATTCGTATGCGGATCACGGATATAACAGAACGATCCCCAGTTATCACGGGTTGTATCGCTGCGCCAGCGGGTAACTGAAATCGAATTCCAACGGCTGTACCCTCCACCACCTGGCGTCAGCATCAAATGGTAATGCCCATTTGAGAGCAGTTGTATTTCCGGAGTAGGGCTGTCTACATGACTGAAAACTCTCGGTTCATATCGCACCGGTTTAACCCTTCCTTCATGGGATTCAAAATGACGGCGAGGGCTGTAAAGATCGACTGAATCCGGGACGCGTTCCTGCAAAAGAAGATTCGCCGACATAAAGGTGGGGCTTGTCATAAATCGCTCGCTCATTGGGGCATCAAGCAGGATATGCGCTAGCGCCTGGAATCCCATCCCCTGGTGGTGTGCCATCCAGGACTGTACAACCGCGTACAGTTGCCCGGTAGCAAGCCGCGATGGCGTGTAGTCCAGCGCTTCATAAAACCCGTATTCGCCATGTGCGCCGCTCTGCTCCAGTCTAAGCAAGTTTTCACAGGCCTTCTGGGGGGAAACGAGCAGAGCCAGTAGTGTTGCATACGGCGCGACAACCATATCGTCCGCAAGTCCTCGGCGAAGACCGAGTCCAGGTACCCCAAATGCCTGATACTGATAATTACTCTGGACATCAAATGCATGATAGCCGGACTCAGAGACGCCCCATGGTACGCCACGTTCCTTGCCCCAGTTAATCTGGCGTGTCACTGCGGATTTGCCCATTTCATCAAGCAAACTGCCGCGCCAGTTTGGCATCACCAGATTCGGCATCAGGTATTCAAACATCGAGCCGCTCCATGACATCAACGCGGTTTCATTGTCGATATTGGTGAACAACCTTCCCAACGCATACCAGCTTTTCATCGGAAGCTGATTTGTCGCGATAGCGAGATAACTTGTCAGCCTGATTTCAGAGGGCAGAAGGTCATAGTGGCTTTTATCGGCGGTATTTGTGTCGCAGTTATATCCGACACTCAGTAGGCTGGTAGCTTCGCTGTAGAGAAAGGCAAAATCCATTCGTGCATGGTCATTTAATCTCTTTTCAAGTTCGCTGATGATATCCAGCCGCAAACGGGCGTGAGTAATTACTGGTGCAGGAGGCGTTCCTTCTCCGGTATCGGTACTCTGCGCCAACCAGCTTAGTGTTGGCAGTGTCTCGCTTTGGTATGTAGGGGGTATCCACGCGAGCAGATGTGACCATTCGTGGCATAATTCAACCAACTGATGCTCCAGATGTTCGGCCCAGCGCACCACAAGATCGCCTTCCTGCTGACTCGCAGCGGTGAGATGTTTGCACTGAGTTCGCATCTTTTTAAGTTCGCTGTAAAGAGCTC
Organism: Enterobacter sp. WP_7_1; assembly: GCF_003688535.1. Lineage (NCBI taxonomy): Bacteria > Pseudomonadati > Pseudomonadota > Gammaproteobacteria > Enterobacterales > Enterobacteriaceae > Enterobacter > Enterobacter sp. WP_7_1. Next base: position 1,118,966 of record NZ_REFK01000001.1, read on the forward strand.
CCGGAGGTAGTTCCGCTGAGCTGAAACACTGCTTTTGAAGCTCTTTAAGCGAATCCGGTGCCCCCGGCCCCCAGTGTTTTTCAAGAAGTAATAATGTATCGATTAACCCTGCAAGTATTCTTTCGACATTCAAAATGGGCTGGTTTCGCATGGCTAATAACCCTTCACGCAGAGTTAACAAATGTCCGGCCATATTACCGCTGTCCACGCTTGATACGTAACGTGGACTCAGCGGCGCAAGCGTTCGAGTGTCATACCAGTTATATAAATGACCACGAAAATGTTCCATATTATCAAGAGAGTCGAGCGTGAGCGTTATGCGTTGTAAGACGCTACCGCCTGGCAAATAGCCAAAATCCCAAGCAGTAAGGTTAGCCAGTAGTGATAACCCAATGTTGGTTGGAGATGTACGGTGCGCGATCGTCGGCTGCGGTATTTCCTGGTAATTATCAGGGGGGAGCCAATTTTCTTTCGCTGTGGCGAAGGTCTCAAAAAAAGACCATATTTCTCGGCTTGTCTGTCTCAGCAGAAGTTTCTGTTTCTGATCTGGCAAAAAGGGCTTACACGCGGGTTGGCGGCTCAGCCAAGCCATAATAATGGGAGATATGCACCACCCGACGCTAATGGGCAATGCAATGAACATCATCAGCGGATCAAACACCAATGCTAGTGATGCGAGACTCAGACCGCAGGCAACATTCAGCCACATTGCCCGATAAAAACCTAAAACAGAGATACTGGATTGGTAGTTATCTGGGTTATAGCTTACCCATTGGTTGAGGTTACGCTGGCTTATACCTAGTCGCCAAAGCGTAACTCCAATAGCGTATAATGAGTAACCGGCCTCGTGGGGTAGTATCATAAATGTGAGACCGATACGTGAAACGCGCTTCAAGGCTCCAGCTGAAACCAGTTGCAGATGTTGTTTAAGGGGACGGCGGTGCGGTTTATGAACGAGATCCCATGCTATGCTAAGCGCCGCAGGAAGAAACCATATTAGCGTTAGCACGCTAAACCAGTATAAAGGGTTGGGGAGCCAGAGCAGCGTGCTAAATACAAGCAGCATGATCGACGGCGCTACCAGGCTGCGTCGGAGATTATCCAATAACTTCCAGCGAGAAAGGATGGACAATGGATTTTTTTCCCTACTTCCGTCAGCTTTTCTGACCCGAACCCTCAGCCAATTGAGCAGTTGCCAATCTCCTCGGATCCAGCGCGTACGACGTGCGACGTCTGAGAGATAATTAGTTGGATATTGTTCGTAAAGTAAAACGTTGCTCAGCAGACCAGAGCGGGCGTAACATCCTTCCAGCAGGTCGTGACTGAGTACGAGATTTTCCGGACAGACGTTGGCAGTGGACTGGACAAAAATATCTACGTCATAGATACCTTTGCCTACGAACGATCCCTCGCCGAAAAGATCCTGATATATATCTGAAGACATCATCGAATAGGGATTATTACCCGGGACGCTGCTGCGCATGGCGGCGTAGCGCCCCTGACCGTAAAGAGGCATTTCCTCTGCTAAGCCTGGCTGTAAAATTCCGTACCCTTTAACGACTCGTTGGAACGTTGGATCATATACTGGTTTGTTCAGCGGATGCGCCATTGTGGCCACCAGTTTATGGGCTGTATCACGAGGCAGGAGCGTATCACTGTCAAGAGTGATGACGTATTTAATCCGTCCGGGCAAAGCCTGCGAGGGAAGGTCTGCAACGCTCGAAAACTGGGTTCCCGGTTGGCGTAACCAGCTGTTAAGAAGAGCTAGTTTGCCCCGCTTGCGTTCATATCCCATCCAGATTCTCTGCGAATCGTTCCACTCCGGCTGGCGGTGCAGTAGATAAAATCGAGATCGGCCGCTAGGGTTGCGCCGATTAAGTCTCTGCATCTCAGCAATCGCTTGCCTTAAAAGGACAGTGTTTTCCTCGGTATCCTCAGTTGATGAATCCGGAAAATCGGTAAGAAGTGCAAAGCAGAGATTTTCATCCTGATTGCCAAGGCTGCAGACTTCCAGGCGGAAGAGAAGTTTGCAGAGGCTTTCATAGCTTGTCAGCATGCAAGGGATCGCAACCATTGTGGCATATTCAACTGGTATCCCACTTGAAAAGTCCATCCGCGGCAGAGGCCTGGGAATACGAAAGCGTGTCGTTGCTTCGCTAAGCATATCGCTGGCGAGTTGACTAATGGCAACAATAAGGGGGAGTGCTAGGGGGATGAGCAGCCAGAATATACCCTGTAGTGCAGTTTCATACAATATGGTAGCTGAAGCGGCCGTGGTCAAAAGACTCAGGCTACCAAGCCATGACAGAAGGGGCGATTTATTCATACTCTGCCGCAGCCGTTTCAATAGAGACCTTTCAGCTGACAACAGTTTTTCAAGTTGTGGCCTTCCACCCCCAAGCAGAAAATAACCGATATGTCGGTGCTCAGGATCTAGACTCGGTTCGCAAGACATTGCCATCACACGGTTTGCAACTTCCGGCTCACTTAAGATCGCATCCCTGGCAAGCGTTTCAATCACATGGCGATAATGATCTCGGGTGTCGAAGTGCATGTGAGGATATATACCAGCTGGGTCAAGGCGTAATGTTTGCTCGACTACGCTGATGGTCTCTGCAAAATCAGACCAGTTCGTTTCATTCAGCAGACGTAAACCCGAAATACTGTTACTGACGGAAAGCTGGCTGGCGGCAAGCTGCTGATTGAAGCGATGAATCAGGACCTCAGTTGTAACACCTTGCTCTGCAAGACGTTGTTCAATCCAATTCAGAGGGAGTGCAAGAGCATTGCCATGTCCCTGCAGACGACGAACCATTTCAGCGACAAAGGCACTGCTCAGCGGAGGGTGAGTACGCGCCATATCGGCAACAATCATAATTAGGTCGGCGGGAGCATTCTCTGCACAATCAAAAATCCGCGTTATCCACATATCTGCAAGATTTCGCTCCTGCTGGGCTTGGGTCACTTCGTTGCTCACACGACGCAGGTTTTCAATCAGCGCTAGACGCAGCATTCCTGGCAAAGCCCATATCTCCCCCAACGTCAGAGGTGTCACCTCTTGATAGGCGGAAATATAACTGGTAAGACTGCTGGTGTCCCAGCGTCCGTCGCCATGCGCTATGGCCTCTGAGGCTAAGTCATAAATTCTGGGACATCTATGCGGGTAGGCTAGTAGCGGAAGACCCTTACCAAAGCTTTTCGGTAAGTGCTGGCGTACCATGCGAATCTGCTCTTCAATCAGGTAATAGTTGTCCAGCAGCCACTCACCTGCGGGCATGATACTCGTTTTTTTTCCTGCATTGAGTAGATAGCAACATCGCGTAATTATCGTTTCATTGTCAGTTAGTCGTTTAAGAAGGTAGTACGGTAATATTTCCGGAGACAATTTGTGCGTACGAGCCAGTTTTTTTCCAAAGCGTTCCAACTGAGGGGTAGAAAACAGTTCCGAACGTAAATAGTTTTCTCCTCCCCAATCGTTGACTGTGGCTGATATGTGTGCGCTGCCTTCGGGCAGAATACGAGATCGCTTAAACCACGCGATATGTTTCATTTTCATAGGGTTGCTCTTTTGCTACGTTAACGCGCAGGAGCAGATGCGAAATCAGTTCAGAAACGTTCTCTCAGGATGGGCGTAAGGCATCGGGGATTTTGACAACTGCTGATATTATATTAAGTGTAGAACATCGGCTGTGAAGCTAGCGCGGAGAGATAAAAAGTGCTTTACACCCCGGACAGAGCATGGGGCTTTTTAGACGCAGTTTAGAGGAAGACTGAGCGGATTTTAATCCGCAAACAGGGCAGGTGACGGTGGTGGTTAATACGCTTCCAAAAAGTTTCATTGCGTAATCGATAACAGACATGATGATTAGCCTCTCAATGAATGTATTTCACTCTATCACATCTGGCTAAAATTAAACCAATTTAAAAGTCACCCAATTTTTTAACATAAGTGATGTTTTTTTCTCTTTTCTAACACATCGCTTTCATGTCCGATTTAGAAGCGAATGAATTCCAACCTTTTAAAATCCTTATGTTATTTTGCGACGCGAGATCAGTTTTATCTAGGTTGCCGCCTGGATTGAACACTTGATTTGTTCTACAAGAAAAATCGGTTGATTCAAATTCGATGTTCTGAAAGCGTTGCAAAACCCGTAAGATATGTTTATAAATATACTGTATATACATACAGTAATTCATTGCGGAGGGAAAAATGAAAATCGAGTTAACCATTGATCGCATGAAGAAACTTCCTGATGGATCTATACCTGCGCTCGAGTCAGAACTGCTGAAAAGGCTCAGCAAGCAGTTTGATGATTGCCAGCTTACGATTAAGCGTGCCAGCCATGATGGGCTGACTGTTTTCGGGGGTGACAAGAAAGAGGTCGAATATATCGTGCAGGAGACCTGGGAAAGCGCTGACGAGTGGTTTAATTAATCGCGTGAATTTCACTGGAGCAGTTTCAAAGAGTATTGCTGTTTGCGCTCCCCTGGCTGTTCCCGATTACTGTTTACCGTGTCAATAAGTCGCTCTGGGGGAAAATAGTGTGTAGTGCAGATGCCTTTAATGCAGATGATCAATGGTACGACGTTGTCAGAAGGGCCGATAACGCAGTCATCTATAGCTTCCCGGCGGAAGGGAGATATCTGGTTTATCGAGTAAATGGAATAGTTTCATTACGACCGTTACTCGACGAGGAAGAAATCTTCACTCTCAACGGGTTTATGCAATTTGCAAAACGACTGGGGTACCGAGTTACACCACCGTCTGATATTATTCTTTCATAGGCCTGAACACCCTATACCTGATGCGCCACGGAGAGAACCATGGCGCTAGAATTACAACTTATCAAACACCATTCAGGAATACTGATCCCGGCTACTCCCGAGACCAGCGATATCCTGCAATCCAAAACCCGGCTCGGCGATGTTCTTGTGGCCGAGTTCAGACGTGTACGAAACCCGGCATTCCACCGACGCTTTTTCGCGCTTCTCAATCTTGGTTTTGAATACTGGGAACCAACCGGCGGGGCTATCTCGAGTAACGAGCGGAAGCTGATCACTGGCTACGCCAAGTTCCTTGCTTCGTATGGCGGGAATGAGGGCGCGCTGATCGATGCTGCTGAGCAGTATCTAGAGCAGGTTGCTTACCGGCGCGTCACGAATGGCATTAGCCTGTGCAAATCCTTCGATGCTTACCGCTCCTGGGTGATCGTTGAGGCAGGGCACTTTGATGCCATTCAGCTACCTGACGGCACACTCAAAAAGCATCCTCGCAGCATTTCATTCGCCAACATGGACGAGCCCGAGTTTCAGCAACTCTATAAAGCTGCGCTTGATGTCCTCTGGCGGTGGGTCCTGTCCCGTTCATTCCGCAGTCGCGATGAGGCAGAAAATGTCGCCGCACAGCTGCTTGGCTTCGCGGGGTGATCGAATGAAGTCTACATGGTTCCATCATACCGACTGTAGCACCGAACAGGCCGACGAACTGGTCAAGCGTTACAAAGCGCGCGGCGTGCGAGTTGAGCGCAGCCTTAACCAGGATTACGTGACCTGGACTGTCAGTGCATTCCTTCCGACCTCAAATACTCCAGCGCGCCCGGATAGCCGCTGGCGAAACCGGATGTGGGGATGAATGTGAAAACATATCAAATCACTTTGCCCTGGCCGCCGAGCAACAACCGGTATTACCGGCACAACCGCGGGCGCACTCACATTAGCGCAGATGGCGTCGCGTATCGCTATGCGGTCGCCAGTCTCATTCGAAGCGCCCGGCTTAATATTCGGACAGCTGTACCACTCAAAATCCGAATTGAATGTCACATGCCCGACCGCCGACGCCGCGATCTGGATAACCTGCAGAAAGCTGCATTTGACGCTTTGACCAAGGCGGGATTCTGGCTGGATGACAGCCAGGTAATCGATTATCGCGTTGTGAAAATGCCTGTCGTTAAAGGCGGGAAATTAAAACTCACCATTACCGAGCTGGAGACCGCATGAACCTTGAAAACACTCTCAAATATCACTTTGCCAAATCGACAATGATTAGCGACTCTCCGCGTGCAACGGCGTCAGACTCATTAACTGGGACGGATATCATGGCCGCTATGGGCATGACGCAGGAACGGGCAGCATTGGGTTACAGTGCTTTTCTCGGGAAAATGGGCATCAGCAACAATGACCGGGAGAGGGCGATTGAATTGCTGGCCCAGTATGCGCTGACTAAGTGCGATCGGGTGGCGGCGCTGCGCAAGCTGGAGCCAGGGGTTAAACCACTGGTGATGCATCAGCTGGCCACCTTCGCGTTCGAAGACTATTCCCGCAGCGCCGCCAGCGTGAAGCAGTGCGATGGCTGCAATGGGGAAGGGTTTATTGACGCTGAGGTTTTCAGCATGAAGTCTCACACTCCGGCAAAAGAGAAGAAGTTCGTGAAGATGTCTTTGCACATGGGCGCGGAGGATATTCGTCCTTCTGAGTATGAGGTGCATAGACAGGTCAGGGAGGTAGCGCGCGTTCTCTGCCCTCGGTGTAAGGGGAAGAAGGTAGTAAGCTGTGCCTGTAAAGATTGTCATGGCCGCGGGAAAGCTGTTAATCACGCTCTTACAGATCAGCAGGGCGTTCCGGTACTGGCTGATTGCAAGCGCTGCAGTGGGCGAGGGTTTGAGCGAATTCCATCAACTGAGGCTTACGCAGCTTTAAGTGAGATAACGGATGCAATCAGCCTCGATACATGGAAGAAATCTGTTAAGCCATTCTACGATCAACTCATCACCAGGTTTGACATCGAAGAGGCCTGGGCTGATGCACAGCTCAAGCAGATAACAAAATAGGGCGTTATTTTATCGTGAGCTATTTACTTTTCCCGAATCTGTGGTAGTTTTCCTCTAACGATGGATTATTGCCTTCGTTTAAAGCCCTGCGGTTAACCCCGTGGGGCTTTTTGCTTCTGTCGATTTAAGAATTATTGAAGAGCTAGCGCTGTAACGGAAAAATAAGCGATGCTTCGCCAGCTGCGAGCCTTTTAGTATCCATGGAAGAAGAAGCGAATCTTCAAGCCGATAAACTTCAACACTGGCCAGACATAATGTTGGATTAAATATAGGACAGGTGGAACAACTAATGTCGCACCAGTTGCGAAGAATGCGTATACCGCCGAGTCCTTTGCGATTAATGAGTAATTTAGGTTAAGTGTTTCAAGATTAATTGCATTGGCTATACTCGAACCTACAAATCCAGAGCCAAAAACAACCAGAAACACATAAAGTGATGCTGTTATGAGCTTTAAAATTAGCCAAATGTATTTCACGATGGACACCTGCTGATTGATGTCATCTTTTTACACAAATGTCATCTGTTTAGCTAGGTTATAGGTCGCTTGGTTCTAAATAATACCCTGCTCATTGCCTTACCCTCACCTTGCCAGCCTGTCGCTGGCTTTTTCATTTCAGGCTCCTAGAACCATCATCGACACGCCTTCTTGTTAAATCGTCCCGACGGACAGACCCTTTTCTAACACACAGCACCCGCTAACTACGCGAGGTGAGAGTATGTATCGCATGGACAAACTAACCACCGGTGCTGCTTACGGCGCTTCAGCCGGTAGCATCCTAAACGGCATGCTGAATGCCTACAGTCCCGAGCAGTGGAACGCTATCGGCGTGCTGGTGGGCATCATCATCGCTGTACTGACGTATCTAACGAATCTCTATTTCAAAATCCGCGAAGACAACCGCCGCAGCAGGAGCCGAGATGAACCCGACACTCCGAAATAAGCTGGTGGGCGCCGTTGTTGGCGGCGCCAGCGCAATCACTATTGCAGCTGTGATGCTGGGCAATGCGGATGGACTTGAAGGAAGACGCTATTACGCTTATCAAGACGTCGTTGGTGTCTGGACTGTTTGCGATGGGCATACCGGCGCTGACATTCGCCGCGGTCACAGATACACCGATAAAGAATGTGACGCTTTGCTTCAATCCGACCTGCGCAAGGTAGCTGCAGCTATCGACCCGCTGATTAAAGTCCATATTCCCGAAACCACTCGTGCCGCACTTTACTCTTTCACCTACAACGTAGGAGCTGGAGCGTTTAGCAGATCGACGCTGCTGAAAAAAATAAATTTCGGCGACGTTCCGGGTGCATGCAAAGAACTGCAGCGCTGGACGTATGCCGGTGGCAAACAGTGGAAAGGGCTTATCACTCGGCGCGAGATTGAGCGTGAAGTTTGCGAGTGGGGCCAGAAATGAACCGATTAACAGCAACCATCTTTGCTGTAGTTATCTGCCTTCTGGTTTCCATGGCATGGGCGATTAACCATTATCGCGACATCGCCATCACCTACAAAGATCAGCGGGATAAAGCCACTGAGAAACTCAGCCTGGCAAACGCCACCATCAAAGACATGCAGACCCGTCAGCGTGATGCAGCGGCACTTGATGCTAAATACACGAAGGAATTAGCCGATGCGAAATCACAGCTTGAAGATCTGCAGCGTTGCGTTAGCACTGGTAAGTGTGGGCTGCACGTCAACGCCAGATGTCCCTCGAACGGAACGGCCGGAACCGGCAGCCTGGGCGATGCTTCCAGCCCCCGACTTACTGACTCCGCTGAACGGGATTATTTCACCCTCAGAGAAAGAATCGTCACAGTGACAAAGCAGGTCGGATATTTGCAGGACTACATCAAAGAGCAATGTATGAAATAGAGCCTCATCCGTAAGGTTCTGTCACTATTTCTCTTCTGGACACTAGCAATAGCAAATATTTTAAGCGCATTTTGATAGGTTGGATGACGCCAAAAAAATGCTCTCGCAAAGAGAGCTAAAGGAGTCTCAGTTTCACTTGCTCTTTTTATCGATGATTCCCTGGAGTTGGCATTCTCCGCATCAGAGTCTTGGATAGCCTGGCAGTCAACCAGTAATCAACAAGCGTAAGCGAAAAGTATTAGGAATTTCCTCAGATTGGCAGTCTTTGATGGTTCTTACTTGTTGCACATGCTCTACCTAATATCCCCTATAAGAAGATTAGATTTCACTCGAAATTACACACACTAAAAGGAACGGGTTGAACTGCGTTCGGCCATAAAAAATGCCCCTGATACGGGGCAAGTATTAGTCGAATCTTTTGTAATGTTTATGTGCTTCTTGCTCTAAGGCTTTGGCAAAATAACATCTCAGCCAGATATTGCAAATTAAATGCACTTTTAAATGCAATAACGTGAAGCCCCTCATCCTGATCTTTCAATCTCAGGCGGAAACGGCAATCATTAATAGCTGGTTTCCCTGTGGCGGAAGGTTTTGACTTGGCCCTGTTCATAGTGGCAGGGATGTGTCTGATTGTTCTTCTTGTCATGCGCCAATTTTGAACAAATGAGGCTGCGGGCTTCCGGGGACTAAGAGACGATTCACCAGGAGGCATCCTGCACCATATGGCAAAAGCTCTTGTAATGATGAAGGAGCTTTTTTTATCATTATTTGGGGCATCACTGACGCTGGGAACCCCATTGGGGACAAGCTGAACGTTAGCCCATTCAGCATCTGTAACACAGGTAGTCTACTATTTACATACAGTTAGGTTAAAGGCAGCTCATCTATGACTGTCGCCTTACTTGATAATGGAAATAGTAAACGGCCAAAAGAGGTAATAATGAAAATTGAAGAACTGACGAACAAGGCAGAAGAAGAAATTTCTGCCCTCATATCAAAAAAAATTTCAGAGTTACGAAAAAAAACAGGCCATGAAGTTTCCGAAATTGAGTTTATCGCTCGTGAAGCGATGACAGGTCTTGAAGGGTACGAGGTCAAAATCAAACTCCTTTAATCGTAACTTCACAAAACAAGGTCGCTCATGCGGCCTTTTTTATCGCTATTTGACAGTGAGTAACGCAAGGAAAAAACATGGCAAAACCGGACTGGGGCGAGCTTCAGCAACGGTTCCTGTCCGAACATGCCAAAACAGGCGTATCACCGAAGGAATGGTGTGAAGCGCAGGGACTTAATTACGCTACCGCCCGCCGATACATCAAAAAGCCTACTGCGCAAACTGCGCAAAAACCTGCGCTAAAAAAAGTGCGCACTGCGCAGAAAGATAAAAGCGCAGATGCGCTGGTGGATGATGATGGACTTACAGCTCAGCAGCGCTTATTTGTCGCGGAGTACCTGAAGGACAACAACGCCACAGCTGCCGCTGCACGTGCTGGTTATAGTGACCCAAACTACGGTCGTCAGCTCATAGCGAATCCTAACGTTGCGCAGTCTATTGCGCAGCAGCAAAAAGCGTCCATTGCGCGCACGCTTGGCAGTGCCGATGAAGTCCTCGCGCAGATGTGGCAGCTCGCCACCTTCGATGCAAACCAGCTTTCGCAGTATCGTCGTGGCGCGTGTCGTTACTGCTGGGGCTTCGGTCATCACTACCAGTGGCGCGATGCCGTTGAGTTCGAAGAGAAAAGACTCGAGGCGCTTGAGCGTGACAGACGTGAACCCGAAGATTCCGGCGGTTACGGCTATGACCACAACAGAGAGCCTAACCCTGAATGCCCGCGCTGCAACGGCGATGGTATTGGCCAGCCTTATTTCCCCGATACGCGCAAACTCCCTCAAGTCTCACGGCTCGCATACTCCGGCGTTAAGGTCGGCAAGAATGGCGTCGAGATAACCGCAATCAGCCGTGAGCGCATGTTCGAAGCGGTAATGAAGCGCCTTGGCCTGGCTGATAGCGAGTTCGCGCAGCGCCTGCAGCAGATTGAAATCGAGCGCCGGCAGCTGGAGGTAGAAAAGCTTCGTAAAGAGTTGGTCGGTGATGGTGAGGACGATGAACCAACCCCAGTGCAGATCAATATCAACGTAGTGGATGCGAGGGCAGACGATGGGGATCAGCCCGACACTTAACATTCCTCAGGCGCGCTTCCTCGCGATGCAGCACAAATTCAAAGCCTACGTTGCTGGGTTCGGTTCCGGTAAGACGTGGGTGGGTTGTGGGGGCATCTGCAAAGGGATGTGGGAGCATCCTAAAATCAACCAGGGTTATTTCGCGCCGACGTACCCGCAGATTCGTGACATCTTCTACCCGACGATAGAGGAGGTGGCCTTTGACTGGGGGCTGAGCGTCAAAATCAACGAGGGGAACAAAGAGGTTCACTTCTACGAGGGGCGGTGCTACCGCGGGACAACCATCTGCCGCTCGATGGAGAAGCCCGGCTCGATAGTCGGCTTCAAAATTGGTAATGCGATGGTGGATGAGCTGGACGTTATGGCGGCTGCCAAAGCGCAGCAGGCCTGGCGAAAAATCATCGCCCGTATGCGTTACAACATTCCCGGTCTGAGAAATGGAATTGACGTCACGACAACGCCGGAAGGCTTCAAATTCGTCTACCAGCAGTTCGTGAAGGCTGTGCGTGAAAAACCAGAGCTTGCGGCGCTGTATGGACTGATTCAGGCCAGCACGTTCGACAATGCGAAGAATCTACCGCCTGATTACATTCCATCGCTGCTTAGTTCTTACCCTGACGAACTGATTCAGGCCTATCTGCGCGGGAAGTTCACCAACCTTAACAGCGGGACCATTTACCACACCTTTAACCGCAAGCTGAATAACTGTTCTGACGAGATTCAGGACGGGGATCCGCTATTTATTGGTATGGACTTCAACGTAGGGAAAATGGCCGCGATTGTTCACGTAAAGCGTAATGGCCTGCCGCGCGCGGTCCGTGAGCTGGTGAAGGTCTACGACACGCCAGCGATGATTAAGCGTATCCAGGAAGAGTTCTGGCGCTACGAGGATGGCCGATACGTTAAAAGCCGGGAGATTTACATCTATCCGGATGCCTCTGGCGACTCCCGCAAGTCCCAGAACGCCAGCAAGACCGATATTGCTCAGCTCAACGATGCCGGATTCAGCGTCATCGTAGATGATGCCAACCCTCCTGTTAAAGACCGCATCAACTCGATGAACGCCATGTTCTGCAACGCCAATGGCGAACGCCGCTATCTGGTTAACGTTCAGAACTGCCCGGTTTACACCGAGAGCCTCGAGCAGCAAATCTGGGCGGCAAATGGCGAACCGGACAAATCAGCAGATAACGATCACCCCAATGATGCTGGTGGGTACTTCATCGTGAAGGATTACCCGATCGTGAAACCGGCATACTCAATCACCATGGACACCACTTTCTGATATGGCAAACGACGACATCACCTGGGTTCGACCAGAACACCGGGCGGCTTCTGCTGCCTGGCGGAAATACAGGGACTTTTGCAAAGGAGCTGAGGCCGTAAAGGCAGCGGGTAATAAGTACCTGCCTTATCTCGACCCAACTGATAAATCCACTCGCAATCGCAAGCGCAATGAGGACTATCTGAGCCGCGCGGTGTTCTATGCCATTGCCGGTAATACGAAAATCGGCATGCTTGGGATGGCGTATCGCAAGGACCCCACGTTTAACGGCCCTGAAAAGCTCAATTACCTGTTGGACAATGCTGACGGTGCCGGCACCAGTATTTATCAGCAGTCGCAACTGGTGGCCGAGAACGTGCTGGAAGTTGCGCGAGAGGGGCTTTATGTCGATTACGCAGAAGCCTCCGATGAGGCGATCATCCTCCGCTATCCGGCAGAGAACATCATCAACTGGCGAACAAAGCGAATTAACGGGCGCGATCAGCTGGTGCTGGTGGTACTGCGTGAATGCGTAGAAGAGCCGGATGGTTACGCTTATAAGGATGAAATCCAGTACCGCGAACTGGCGCTGGAAGAAGGCCGGTTCATCTGCCGGGTATGGCGCCGGGCTGGTGGCACTGCAAGCGGAACCTACACCGTTGACAGTGAGTACCACCCTAAGCCGAAAGGAAAGGACTACTGGGACGAAATCCCGTTCACATTCGTCGGGGCCCAGAACAACGATCCTACAATTGATGATTCACCTCTGGCTGCGCTGGTGGAGATAAACCACGGTCATTACCGTAACAGTGCTGACTATGAGGACAGCGTGTGGTTTTGTGGTCAGGTGCAGCCGTACATGACAGGGCTTGATACCAACTGGCGTGATCACCTCGAGAAGAAGGGCGTTAAAATTGGTTCCCGATCACCGCTTTTGCTTCCTAAGGAGGGCTCGTTTGGTTATGCCCAGGCGCAGCCGAACATGCTGGCTAAAGAGGCCATGGACAGCAAACGCGATTACATGGTGCAGCTTGGCGCCCGATTGATTGAGCAGAACGCCACGGCGAAGACTGCTACCCAGGCGAGCGGTGAGCAAACATCCTCAACGTCTGTGCTCGGTATCTGCGTTTCGAACGTTTCTGAGGCCTACACGTTGGCGCTTAGCTGGTGTGCGAAATACCTCGGCATCAAGGGCGAAACGACGAGTTACACCATCAACCAGGAGTTCATCGCGAAGGTTGCCGAGTCGGGCATGGTGACGGCAATCGTCAACGCCTGGCAGTCCGGTGCGCTGCGCGATAGCGATATGATTCGCGCATTGCAAAAGCTTGACCTCATTGACCCGGCCGACAGTCCGGACGAGGTTATTGATGTGCTTCGCAATCAGGCACCAACGTTGACGGGAGGCTGATATGGCCACCATTAACGAAAGCCTGCGCGATGAGTCGATCGCACATTCCGTCTGGTTAAGTCGCTACGCCACCGGTGTGGCAAACCGGATGGTGAAGTTGCTTAACGAAACGGACGCGGATCTTTCGGCACGGCTACTAGATGCGCTGGACAGATTGCCGCCGGAGAGCTTCACCGTTAACCGTCTGGAGAGTTTACTGGGCAGCGTGCGCGAACTTAACCATCAAGCCGTAGCGTCCATGCAGGCAGGGCTCGAGAGTGAGCTGGTGGCGCTGGCAAAGAACGAAGCCAGTTATCAGCTGAGCCTGTTCGATTCCCTTCTGCCATCACAGGTCCTGTCTCACTATCCGCTGCAGGGTATTACAGCCGATATGGTGTATGCCGCGGCGATGGCGCAGCCCTTTCAGGGGCGGCTGCTGAGTGAGTGGGCGGATAATCTGGAATCGGACAGGCTGGCGCGGATAGTGAACGCCGTTCGAAGGGGGTATCTTGCCGGCGACACGGTAGAAACAATCGCGCGCAGTGTTCGCGGCCACGCCAATAAAGATTATCGCGACGGCGCGCTGCAGATGAGCAGGGCAAATGCCGCCAGCATCGCTAAAACAGCTGTGAATCATCTGGCTGCCACAGCGCGCAACAGCTTCACCAGTGCCAACAGCGATATCGTGAAAGGCAAACAGTGGCTGTCTACACTGGACAATAAAACCAGCCACGACTGCATTATTCGTGACCTGCTGCGTTACACCCTGGATAACAAACCGGTCGGGCATAAGGTGCCTTACCTGCAGGGACCCGGGAAGATTCATTTCTGCTGCCGTTCTACTGAAACTCTGATTCTCAAGTCCTGGCGCGAACTCGGCATTGATATTGATGAGATGGCCGAGGGTACTCGTGCCAGCATGGATGGCCAGGTGCCAGCTAAAACCTCGTATCTGGAATGGCTCGCGCGCCAGTCGGCACAACGCCAGGATCAGGTTCTGGGTGCCGAGCGTGGACGTCTGTTCCGCGCGGGTGAAATCGACCTGGCTGATATGTTCACTGACAAAGGCGAGTGGATCAGCCTGGAACGGCTGAAGCAGCTCTCAGGCACAGACAACTAACAATCACATCTTACTCCACGCCCTGGCATCCGCCGGGGCTTTTTTATGGGCGAGGCCCGGCAAAATCCCGAGGGGAAATTATGTTAATTCGAAACATGCTTCTGAAATATTACGCACCTGAAAGTGGCGGTGAGGGCGGTGGTGGTGGCGGTATCGAAATCACTCCTGAAATCCAGAAGCTGATTGATGAGCGTGTGACCAGCGAAGTCACTGGCCTGAAATCGAAAAACTCTGAGCTGCTGGGAACCATTAAGCAGCAAAAAGAAACCCTGTCACGCTTCGATGGTATCGATCCTGATGCAGTGCGCGGGATCCTCCAGCGTTTTTCCGACGACGAAGAGGCAAAGCTGATTGCCGCCGGAAAAATCGATGAGGTGCTCGATAAGCGCACCGAGCGTCTGCGTGCTGACGTTGAAAAGCAGATTAAAGCCGCAAATGAACGCGCGGACAAAGCCGAAGCGTTCTCCAACAAATTCCGGGATCGAGTTCTGGGCGATGCAATCCGTGCAGCAGCGTCAAAAGCTGGTGCGCTGCCGGAAGCATCTGACGATCTGATTCTGCGTGCCAAAGGCACTTTCCAGCTCAACGACGAAGGCGAGGCCGTAGCAGTTGATGCAAATGGCGATGTTCTGTTCGGTAAAGACGGCAAAACTCCACTGAGCCCGCTTGAGTGGGCTGAGTCTCTTAAGGAGACGGCTCCGCATCTGTTCCCACGCGCAGAAGGCACCGGCGCGGGCGGACACAAACCAAACGGCGGTGGCAGCCTGAAACGTTCCGAAATGAGCGCCAGCGACAAAGCGGACTACATCCGCAAGCATGGCCAGCAGGCCTTCCTCAAACTTCCGAAATAAGGGATTAACCCATGCCTACCACTGTTAATAGTGACCTGATCATTTATGACGACCTGGCGCAGACTGCTTTCCTCGAGCGCCGCCAGGACAACCTGGCTATTTTCAACGCGTCCTCCAACGGCGCGATCTTGCTGGATAACGAGCTGATTGAAGGCGACTTCCGCAAGCGTGCCTTCTACAAGGTGGGCGGCTCAATCGAATCGCGTGACGTTAACTCCACCGAAAAGGTGACGGGTAAGAAGATTGGCGCCGGTGAAGCCGTATCCGTCAAAGCGCCGTGGAAATACGGTCCATACGAAACCACTGAAGAAGCGTTCAAACGCCGCGGCCGCTCGGTTGATGAGTTCTCCGAAGTAATCGGCACTGATGTGGCTGACGCGACCCTGGAAGGCTACGTGAAATACGGCCTGAAGGCGCTGACGGCTGCTATTGGCGCCAACGCGGACATGGTGGTCACCGCCGATATCGAAACAGACGGCAAGAAGACCCTGACGCGCGGCCTGCGCAAATACGGCGATAAGTTCAACCGTGTTGTTCTCTTCGTTATGCACTCCGCCACTTACTTCGACATCGTGGATGAGGCGATCGCCAACAAAATCTACGAAGAAGCTGGCGTGGTGGTTTACGGCGGGCAGCCGGGCACGTTGGGTAAACCTGTGCTGGTGACCGACACCATGGACGCTGATGCGATCCTTGGGCTGGTAGCCGGAGCGGTTACCGTCACCGAGTCTCAGGCGCCGGGGTTCCGTTCCTACGACATCAACGATCAGGAAAACCTGGCCATCGGGTACCGTGCTGAAGGCGTTGTGAATGTCGACTTGCTGGGCTACAGCTGGGACACCGCCAAAGGTGATAACCCGGACCTGACCAAAATCGGCACCGCGGGTAACTGGAAGAAGCACTTCACCAGCAACAAATCTACGGCTGGCGTCCTGATTAAGCTGGGATCCGCAGCGGGGGAGTAACGCTGTCAGCGGATAAAACCTCCGCAACCGCTGACAGCACCGATGCGGTCACCATTTCCCTGAAGTACACGCTAAACGGCGCAGGTGTTTCCGGCAAAAACGTTGCCTGGAATTCAACCGGCGGCACGCTCAGCACTGCCAGTTCTCAGACCGGCTCTGCTGGTGGGGCGACGGTCAAACTCACATCAGACGTTGCTGGCACCTTCACGGTAACCGGCACGGTTGAAGGAGTGGCGAAAACCACGGATGAGATCACCTTCACCGCACCTGCAGCTGGCTAATCGATGGGGCGTAAGCCCCATTCAACGGATGCTCAGATGATTATTACTGATATCACCGCCGCTGACGCAAACAGTTACGCCAGCGAAGATGAACTGGCGTCATTTGCCACGCTGAGAGGAGTTGAGCTGCCTGAAAAGCTCGCACCGTTACTGATTAAGGCGATGGACTACCTGGAAGGGCTTGAATGGGTAGGTTCCAAAGCAGACCCTCGACAGCCGCTGGCCTGGCCACGCGCAAATGTCATTCTGGATGGACACGACTTCCCACCCGACCAGGTGCCGCGGCAGGTTATCACCGCACAATGCATGCTGGCTATCGAGGCAATTGCTGGCGATTTGCTTTCAAGCGTTCGTGAGGCCGCGGTTAAAACCGAACGTGTCGAAGGCGCCGTTACCATGACCTATGCGGTTGCCGATGGTGAGGCGTTTACACCTTCTTACCCGGCGGTAATGGCTATTCTCGGCGACCTGGCTGGTGGGCGTGGATATGCAATCAATACTTTCGCGGAGCGCGCGTAATGGCCATCAACTATCAGCGAATGCAGGCGACAACGACTCGTATGCTCAAGCAGAACGGCATTGCATACAACGTCACGCGTAAGGGCACGTTAATCGTCATCGGTGGTGTGGAGCATCGTTCCGATGATATCCAGTTCACCGCCACAGGAGTGAAGACGGATTACACGCCAGGCGAAATTGATGGAACCGTCATTGAAAACGGCGATGTGCGGATTGTCTTCACCGCTGAGAAGGAAATTAAAACCGGCGATCTGATCGTCGTGGACGGCGTAAGCCACCGCGTAGTTAAACCTAACCCCGTGAAACCGGGTGCGGTGGTGCTCTGCTACAAATCCCAGTTGAGGACATAGCATGGGCGATAATAAGGCGTTTACGACTGCCATCACCGCGTTCGTGGACAAAGCCAAAGCGAATCAGGAAGCGGTCGTACGTGCTGTCGGCATTCGGATCCTTAATCAACTGGTGATGATGTCACCTGTCGGCAACCCGGAACTGTGGGGCATCAACCAGACGGCAGCTTCTTACAATCAGGCGGTATACGACCATAACGAAGCGCAAAAATCGGACCCTGCCAACCTGACTAAAACCGGACGGCTTAAGAAGAAAGCTCGACTGGTGGATGGGATGGATATCAAAGCGCCACCCGGATATACCGGTGGACGGTTTCGGGGCAACTGGCAGGTGTCTTTTGATGCACCGACCACAGATGAAACGGGCCGTGTCGATAAAACCGGAAATCTGACAAAAGCCGCCGGCAATTACACGCTGTCGCTGTTCAAAGTCGGGATGAAGGCTATTTATTTCTGCAACAACGTCCCTTACGCGTATCGACTGGAGATGGGGCACTCTTCCCAGGCTCCGGGAGGGATGGTACGCATTACTGCTGCTGAGTTTCAGCGATTTTTTGAGGAAGCAGTAAGGGAGGTGACTAAATGATTCCCGATATCGCGGCGGCGCTGGCCGCCAGGCTCGGCGAGTGGGCTGATGCTGAAGGGATCCCGGTTGCCTGGGAAAACGTGCCTTTCACACCGCCGTCTGATGGGCTCTATCTTGCTGTCCATGACATGCCCGCTTCGCCGCGTACGGTAGACCTTGGATTGCGCTGCCGCATTTATTCAGGTGTCTACCAGATTAACGTTGTGGCTCCAGCCGGCATAGGCCGTACCGATGTAGTGGCCCTGGTAGACCGCGTGGCTGAATTGTTTCCCGAGGGGCTGGAGATTGAAGGCAGGGGCTTTACATGCTGGATAGATGAAACGCCTGGTGTTTTCCGCGGTATCACTACATCTGTCGCTTATACCGTTCCCGTTAGTCTCAATTATCGAGCTGATATCTCCAGCTAATCCTCACAACCTTCTAAACCTGACCGGCTCTTTGCCGGTTTTCCCGTTTCTAAAGGAGTAACCAATATGGGCTTTGCATTGCCTAACGGCGCTCACGTCTATCTGGCATCGGGTTATGGCCCAGCCATTACTTTCACCGGGGCGACGAACGCCGAAAATATGGTGATCACCGTGAGTGAAGCGGACGCGCTCAAGGTAGGTGATATTGTTCATGTGAACTGCAACTGGTCCGGTGTTGATAACGTAATCGCGAAAATTGAAGCGATTGCAGACAGCGCTGTAACTCTGCGCAATATCAATACCACTAACAAAAACAAATATGCTGCTGGTGGCGGTTCCGGCTCAATCCGCAAGGTGCTTGAGTGGACCGAACTGCCACAAATCACAGAAGTATCAAAAGCTGGTGGCGATCAGAACACCACGCAGATTCAGTTCCTCAGCGATGACAGACAGCGCAACCTGAACACCTACAAATCAGCAGTTTCCCAGACCTACTCGATCGCTCATGACTCCACGCTTCCGGTATACCCACTGCTGCGTCAACTGGACGAAGACGAAGAGACGGTCGCGGCTTACATGTACGTACCGAAGGCGAAGGAAAACCGTTACTGGGCGGCCACGGCGTCCTTTGACGATACGCCAACTACTGCGGTTAACGAGGTCGAGACAGTAAGTGTGGTGCTGAACCTGCAGTCACCGGCGATGACGTTCTACAAGGTGACTGATGCTGCCGCCTAACCCGTCAGAGCTTTCACTATTCCATGCCTCCCATAGTGGAGGCTTTTTCCGTTAAGAGGTATCGATGGCGACCAAATTCACTCTTCAGCCCAAACCAACATTCAAGGCCAATGTCTCGATCCCCCGAGCCGGCGATGAGGATGGCGTGCTGACATTCACGTTTAATCACAAACCACTTAAAGAACTGGCTGACCTGGAAAAACTCGAAGGCAAAACCGCCACTGATTTTCTGATGGAAATCATTTCAGGTTGGGCACTTCCCGATGCATTCAACGCGGAAAACCTGTCGGTGCTGCTGGAGAATTACCCGGCGGCCATGAAGGCCATTCCGGAAACGTACTATCGCGAGCTGATGGGACACCGCGAAAAAAACTGATAGCGGTTGCCTCTGCGTTCTATACGCCTGAACCGACGGCGGCTGAACTGGCACCCTACGGGCTTACGCCGGACGATTACGATGACCAGTACATTGACGTCTGGCCAGATGTATGGCCTTCATTCCTGGTGTTTCAGGCTGTCAGCACACAGTGGCGCACGGGCATGGGAGGCGCATCAGGGCTTGATTACAACGTGCTGCCCTGGATGATGCGCCTGCACCACGTCGACGACGAGGCAACCGCGCTTTCGGACATTCGAATCATGGAGAGCGCCGCACTAAAAGTTATGCATAAAGAGAGGGCGGAATGAGTTACGACATCGCCACGATTTCCCTGCGCGTAAATACCAATGAGCTGGAGCGTGGTAACCAGGCACTGGATCGCTTTCAGGAGACCGCGTCCGCCGCTGCAGGTAAAGCGGATGACCTGAACAGTACGTTCCGCACCGGCATCGATAACCAGAAGAAGAACAGCGAAAGCCTGAAGCAGCAGCGTCAGGAACTGCAGAACCTGCTGAATAAAATTAGTCCGGTAAACAAGGCGCTGGATGAGCTGGACACTATCCAGGAGAGCCTGGCGAAATTTCGCGGTAAAGGGCTGGTGGGAGACGAGGACTTTACTCGTTACAACAGCGTGCTTGAGACGACGCGGGCAAAACTGGCGCAGGTCATGGAGTCTGAGACCGCAGAGGGGCGGGCTCGCATTGAACAGGCACAGGCAGCGCAGCGTGCAGCTGCGGCGGGCAAAACCTTTATCGATTCGCTGGAAGAGCAGGTCACAGCAATCGGAAAAACGCGCGCAGAACTGTTAGAGCTAAAAGCAGCCCAACTTGGCGTGTCCGATCGTGCTGCACCGATGATCGCCCGACTGAAAGAGCAGGAGGAAGCGTGGAGGTCAGGAGCGATCAGCGCGGGGCAATACCGCAACGCGATGCGTTATCTACCAATGCAAA
This sequence comes from Enterobacter sp. WP_7_1, assembly GCF_003688535.1. Classification (NCBI taxonomy): domain Bacteria; kingdom Pseudomonadati; phylum Pseudomonadota; class Gammaproteobacteria; order Enterobacterales; family Enterobacteriaceae; genus Enterobacter; species Enterobacter sp. WP_7_1. The sequence goes on from NZ_REFK01000001.1 coordinate 1,139,646, forward strand.
TGACCGACATCGTAACTTCATTGGCGTCCGGCATGCCGGTTTATATGGTAGCCATTCAGCAGGGCGGCCAGTTGCGCGATTCGTTTGGGGGTGTAGGCAATGCTCTCAAAGCGATGTTGTCGATGGTGACTCCTGCCCGAGTGGCCATTGGTGGCCTGGCCGGTGCTGTTCTGATTGCTGCAAAAGCGGGAGCGGACTACTTCACCGCCTACGACGAAATTAACAAGGCCATTATCAGGACTGGCAACATTGCAGGCACGTCAGCGCTCCAGGTAATGGCTTCCTCCCAGTCGATTGCTGCCTCTACTGGCGCTACTGTAGAAACCGTTCAGAGTCTGATGACTGAACTGATTAGCATGGGATCGCTCACACAGCAGCAGCTTGAAAAAGCGGCGGGCTCTACGGCACTTGCAGTTCAAACCGGTATTGTTTCGGCGCAGGACATCACCAAGGCATATCAGGATATTGAAAAGGATCCGGTTAAAGCCCTTCAGAGCCTAAACGAACAATACAACTTCCTGACTGTTTCGCAGCTTAAGCACATTGATGAACTGGTGAAGCAGAAGGACCGGACCGCTGCAGTTACACAGGCCATGGACCTGTTTGGCGATACGATGGCACAACGTGGAGAACAGGCTTACGACTCGCTGACGCCGTTTGGTCGCCTGTGGCTGGATATCAAAGACTGGGCGTCTGAGGCCATGCATAGTATCGGCCAGTGGGTAGCAGAGCTGGCATCAAACACACTGAAGGAATTCAACGCAATTTATTACAGCGTTGCGATCGTTTTCCAGAAGCTGAACCAGATTATTTCTTCCTCGATTGCCGCAGCGATTAATCTCATTCCTGACTGGGCGAAAACGGATACTCTGCAGGGATGGCAGGACTACAACGAACAAATGGCCGGCGCTTATGGCGACAGCGTCTCTCAGCTGAAAAAAGACTGGGATGCCGCTGATATCAGTGCAGGTAAATACCTCGATACGACCAGAAAGATAAGTACCGCAACCACCCAGAAGGATCGTGAAGGAGTCGCTTCTTTTGGTAAAAAGACGCAAACCGGAAAGCAGGGCACTTTATCGGCTGGCGATCGCAGCACGAATGCTGCCCAGGCCGAGCTGCTGGCGCTTCAGGCACAGTTACGCGCGCTGCAGCAGCATAAAGGGCTGAACGACACTATCAGCCAACAGCGCAAAGACCTTTGGACTACGGAAGCGAAATTTCAGGTGCTGGAAGAGGCCTCCCGATCTCGCTCTCTGACAAAGCAGGAGCAATCTCTGCTCGCGAGTAAAGACCAGGTGCTACAGTTAGCGCGGCAGAAAGCCCTGTTGGGTGATCAGATTTCCGCTCAGGAACTGCTGAACAAGCGCATGGATACCTCGCAGAAATACGTCACGCAGATGGCTGAGAAACAGGCCGCATTACTGGGTGGCGCGGGGATGAGTGACCGCCAGGCGCAGCGAGAGCTGGCAAAAAGTCAGCTCACCGCCGGCTGGAAAAATACTGGTGGTTCGCTGGATGAAGAGGGATACCAGAAACAGCTTAAGGCAGCTAACGATTACTATGATGCTGAGGATCAGCTACGCGGTGACTGGCTGACCGGCGTGAAAAAGGGCTGGGCTGAATTTGAGGACAGCGCGACCAATGTTTACTCGCAGGTGCAGACGATTACCAGCAATGCCTTCACCGGGATGGCCAGCACCCTGACTGATTTCTTCACCACAGGTAAATCTAACTTCTCAGATTTCCTTTCCACTTTCCTCAAGGGCATCGCCCAGATGCTGACGCAACTGGCTTTGGTTAATGGAATGAAGTCAGCGTTTGGTGGAACCGGTATCGGCGCGTTCTTTGGTTTTTCAGGTGGTGGATTGGTGCCGCGATTCGATAGCGGTGGCTACACCGGTGATGGTGGTAAGTACCAACCGAAAGGCGTAGTTCATGGTGGTGAGTTTGTATTTACGAAGGAAGCGACCAGTGCACTTGGTGTTGGCAATCTCTATGCGCTTATGCGTGGAGCTCAGGGGTATGCAAACGGCGGTTATGTTGGCACAGCCCCAATGTATGGGCTGCAATCGAATGCAGCTGGTGGCGTAACCGTTCAAACTTCCGTGGTCGTTCAAAACCAGAACACTCACCAGCAGACTTCCGGCAATAACGATGCTATTTCTCGGGCTTACAAACAGACCATCGATCAGTCTGTTCGTGCTGGAATTGCTAAGGAGTTGCAACCCGGAAGGTTGATTTGGAACGCTATGAAAAGCCGTTGATAAACTGATAGCAGTCCCTTGTTTGAGCCTGCTATCACAAGATTAATTATTTACGGGGCAGATACTTATGGGTTGTATATGTCCCACCCTTGTGTGAGGAGCCTTTCCCGTTGGTGTAATGACCACGAGAACCTTTTGCATAAGTGATCGAGGGCGCCACAAGCGCTAAAGAAAGAGCTGCGATTAGTAGTGTTTTCATGAGAACTCGCTGTGTAGTGAAATTGTGTAATAGCCATTCAAATATACGTAATGAATCGACAATTGGAGATGAAATTTCTTTCAGCGACTAATCGAATTATACCCGCTTCGGCGGGTTTTTTTATACCCGGAGGAAAGTTGGCGATCGAAACATTTATCTGGCGAACCCAGATTCAGGCGGGCATGGAAGGGGAGTTTATTTACGTAACGCGCTCTGCTTCCTTTGGAGACGGTTTTGAACAGATCGCCGGTGAAGGCATCAACCCTGAAAAACAGTCATGGCCGATGACCTTAACGGGAAAAAAAACTGAGATGCTCGATGCGCTGAGGTTTTGCCGCAAGCACATTACAAAATCCTTTATCTGGACGTCTCCTGTTGGCGAAACCGGTTTATACCGGATTGAAGCTGATTCCATTAAAGTCCAGCCGCTATCCAGCAAAGTGATGACCATAAAAGCAATCTTCAAACAGGCATACGCACCATGATTACTGAAGATTATCAACGCCTCGAACCTGGTGAAAAAATACGTCTTCTTGAGGTAGACGGTTCTGCGTTTGGCCTGGACGACGTTCTTCGTTTTCACGCTTATAACCTCCCGCATACTGCAGAAGAGATTGCGGCTGCTGGTGGAGAAGAATCAAAGTTAAAGGCGAAAAGTATCTGGTGGCAGGGCGAAGAGTATGGTGCCTGGCCATATAAGCTCGAGGGACTGGAAGCGTCAACCGATGGCAGTAGCGCCCAGCCGACGCTCACCGTTGCCAACATTGACAGCTCTATCACTGCGCTCTGTCTGGCCTATGACGATATGCTGCAGGCCAAAGTTACGATTCATGACACTTTTGCGCATTACCTGGATGCGCGCAATTTCTCGGATGGAAATCCAACAGCAGATCCCTTGCAGGTGAGGAAGCGGGTTTTCTATATCGACGGTAAAAATAGCGAGCTTCCCGGTGAAAGTATCGAGTTTGTTCTTACCAGCCCGATGGATCTGCAGGGATTGATGATTCCGACCAGACAGCTGCATTCCCTTTGCACATGGTGCATCCGGAATAGGTACCGCACCGGCGATGGGTGCGATTATGCCGGCACGCTTTACTTCGACAGAAACAACAATCCGGTAAGCGATCCCTCATTGGATGAATGCAACGGCACGCTCACCGCCTGCAAGCTTCGGTTTGGTGAACACAATGAACTTCCTTTCGGTGGTTTTCCAGGAACATCTTTGATCAGGAGTTAACATGCGTCAGAAAACAATTCAGGACATCCTGGCGCATGCTGCGAAAGACTATCCCCACGAATGCTGCGGCGTGATAGCGCAGAAAAGCCGGGTGGAACGCTATTTCCCATGCCGTAATCTGGCTGCTGAACCAACGGAACAGTTTCACCTTTCACCAGAGGATTACGCCGCTGCTGAAGACTGGGGGACGATAACGGGAATCGTACATAGTCACCCTGACGCGACGACCCAACCAAGCGAACTGGACAAGGCTCAATGCGATGCAACGTTGCTGCCCTGGCATATTGTCAGTTGGCCGGAAGGAGACTTTCGTACCATTACTCCCCGCGGAGAATTGCCGCTGCTCGGGCGCCCGTTTGTGCTCGGACACTACGACTGTTGGGGGCTGGTGATGAGCTATTTCCGGCAGGAGCATGATGTCGAACTTCAGGATTACCGTGTTGATTATCCGTGGTGGGAGGACTCCTATCCGGATAATTTCTATCAGGATTGCTGGTACGAATGTGGGTTCCGAGAATTCAGTGGATCACCAATGCCGGGCGATTTGATCATCATGCAGATGGAATCGAATAAGTGGAACCATTCAGGGATTTTGCTGGAGGGGAACATGCTTCTTCATCATCTTTATGGTCACCTCAGTCAACGTGTGCCATATGGAGGTTACTGGATGGAGAGAACCATGAAAATTGTCAGGCATAAAAGCCTAATCATGCAGGAGGGATAATGTGCGAATCCGTCCGTACCATTCGCCTGTACGGTGTTCTAGGTAGTACGTTTGGCCGCGAATTCCAACTTTCGGTAGCCTCACCAAAAGAAGCCATCCGCGCATTGTGCGTTATCGTGCCAGGCTTCGAGCGTTTTTTGAATACCAGTAAGCAGCGCGGGCTTACTTACGCTGTATTCAGTGGAAAGCGTAACCTGAACGATGACGAACTCTCTATGGATCAGAGTAGTGCTGATATCCGTATTGCGCCGGTTATCCTCGGGAGTAAACGTGGCGGAGTGTTCCAGACCATCTTAGGCGTGGCTTTGGTCGCAGTTGGTGCTGTGGCGTCATACTTTGGCGGTGGTGCTGTCGGCGTTCCTCTAATGCAATTTGGCGCTGCGATGGCCCTTGGCGGTGTCGTTCAAATGCTTTCTCCACAGACAACCGGACTTGCCAGCAAACAATCGGCAGACAACAAGGCCAGTTACGCCTTTGGTGGAGTAACAAATACGACAGCCCAGGGTAATCCTGTGCCGCTCCTTTACGGCAAGCGCCGCATCGGTGGAGCGATCATTTCTGCTGGCATTTATGTTGACGATCAGCAGTAGCTATAGTGCCAAACTAAGAGTATCTTCTTGAAAGAACGCATTATAAGACTGGAAATGCTTATGGATGGTTATGCTATAGACTTTCAAGATTTGCTTGGATTAAGAAAATTAAACGAGCCTGGTTTGGACAGAAGGGCGTTCACAGACTGGGCTGAAAACCAGATTTCAGCTGGCAATGAGTCTTCAAATCTTTTGATTTTGGCATCTTTGGGATTAGATAAGGAAATCTCGAAAGATGAGGTGTTTCGCTATTTTGATGGCTACGTTGATGAGATTGGAGAAGTGATGCCAACTGAACGAGTCGCGTTCATATTGGCAATGAGACTAACATTCAAAAAGCTCGCCTATTCTGAACTTGAGGATGATGTCTGGAGTGAATTAACTAGAACTTTTGTTAAATGGTATGACTTGCCAAATGGCCTTTTATATAGAGTAATGACGTACTGGAGCGCATTGCATGATGATTTTACAAATAATTATGAATATGAGGTTGGGTATTATTACCTGAACTATCCGCGACACGGTGACATTCCTCGCTCGAAACAATTAGAGTACGTTCGTAATTGTGCAATTCGCTTTCTCCGTATTTTCGATGAACACTATTATTTTGGTTTGCTTATCAAATAATATTTAATTCAACATTGTTCTAATCATGGTCACCTCTGGGTGGCTTTTTTTATGGGCGCAATATGGCTATAGCAACCGCTATTAAAGGCCGCAAGGGCGGCAGTTCAAGCTCAAGAACTCCTACAGAACAGCCAGACGATCTGCAGTCAGTAGCCAAGGCAAAAATCCTTCTCGCGCTGGGAGAGGGGGAGTTTGCTGGTGGCCTTACTGCGCGCGATATTTATCTCGATGGCACCGCACTTGAGAACGCAGATGGTTCACAGAACTTCAGCGGTGTGGCGTGGGAGTTTCGTTCTGGAACTCAGGCGCAAAAATACATTCAAGGGATCCCGGGTACCGAAAATGAAATCAATGTAGGCTCCGAAGTTTCCAGCTCTACAGCGTGGACGCGCACGTTCACCAATACGCAGCTTTCAGCTGTTCGCCTGCGTCTAAAATGGCCTTCTCTCTTCAAACAGGAGGATGATGGCGATCTGGTTGGCTATTCGGTCAACTATGCAATTGACCTGCAGACAGATGGCGGCTCCTGGCAGACAGTGCTGAATACCAGCGTGACCGGGAAAACGACGTCAGGTTACGAGCGCAGCCACCGTATTGATTTACCTCAGGCGGGCAGCACCTGGACCATCAGGCTGCGCAAAATTACAGCCGATGCCAATAGCGCGAAGATTGGCGACACGATGACGCTGCAAAGCTTCACAGAAGTAATCGACGCCAAACTTCGATATCCGAACACTGCGCTTTTGTACGTTGAATTTGACTCGAGCCAGTTCAATGGCTCAATTCCGCAAATTTCCTGCGAGCCTCGCGGACGTGTTATTCGTGTGCCCGATACCTATGACCCGGAAACACGAACGTACAGCGGCACCTGGACGGGCGCATTTAAGTGGGCATGGACGGATAACCCTGCGTGGATATTTTACGATCTGGTGGTCACTGACCGCTTCGGCCTTGGTAATCGGCTAACGGCAGCCAATATCGACAAATGGACGCTTTATCAGGTCGCTCAATATTGTGATCAACCGGTACCGGATGGTAAGGGTGGCAGCGGAACTGAACCTCGTTACACCTGCAACGTATACATTCAGGATCGAAATGACGCTTACACTGTGCTGCGAGACTTTGCCGCCATTTTTCGAGGTATGACCTACTGGGGAGACGACCAGATTGTTGCCCTTGCAGACATGCCCAGAGATGTCGATTTTACCTACACGCACGCTAACGTAGTCAACGGCAAATTTGTGTATTCCAGCAGCACAACCAAAAGTCGCTACACGAACGCTCTTGTATCCTGGTCTGAACCGGCAAATGGCTATGCTGATGCAATGGAGCCCGTCTTCGAGCAGGCTTTGGTGGCGCGCTATGGTTTCAACCAGCTTGAGATCACCGCCATCGGTTGCACTCGGCAGTCTGAGGCTAACAGAAAAGGGCGCTGGGGGATCCTGACCAACAATAAAGATAGGATTGTAACGTTTGACGTTGGTCTGGACGGCAACATCCCTCAGCCTGGCTACATAATTGCTGTCGCTGACCGAAATCTCTCTGGCCGAGATTTAGGTGGTCGATTATCCGCGGTTAATGGTCGTGTCCTCAAACTTGACCGGGTGCCAAGTGCTATGGCCGGTGACAGGATAATGGTAAACCTGCCGTCGGGTATTACCCAATCCCGGACGATTCAGTCCCTGTCCGGTGAAATGGTCACCGTAACAACTTCCTTTAGTGAACTTCCGCAGGCTGAGGCTGTATGGGTAATTGAATCTGATGAACTCTATGCGGAGCAGTACAGGGTAATTAGTGTCACCGATAACAATGACGGGACATATACCATCACGGGGGCAAATCACGATCCGGATAAATATGCCCGTATCGATACAGGTGCCGTTATAGATCAGCGGCCAATAAGTGTAATACCACTTGGTAATCAGTCGCCGCCAGTCAACATCGCGATCAGCTCGTTTTCGGTGATTCAGCAAAATATCAGCGTCGAAACCATGCGCGTAAGCTGGGACCAGGCACAAAATGCCATCGCCTATGAGGCGCAATGGCGCCGCAATGACGGGAACTGGGTTAACGTTCCGCGCAGCTCCACCGCTTCCTTTGACGTTTCCGGCATCTACGCCGGACGGTACCTGGTGCGCGTGCGTGCTATCAACGCAGCGGAAATTTCATCCGGGTGGGGATATTCAGAAGAGAAGACGTTGACCGGCAAAGTGGGCAATCCGCCCAAGCCAGTGGGCTTTATGGCTACGGGCATTAACTGGGGTATTCGTCTGAACTGGGGGTTCCCGGGAAACACCGGCGATACCCTCAAAACAGAAATCCAGTACACGGCCAACAGCGACTTTTCCGATCCGTTGCTGCTATCGGACGTACCTTATCCATCTGCTGAATATACCCAGCTCGGGCTGAAAGCCGGGCAGGAATTCTGGTATCGCGCGCAGTTGGTTGACAGAACGGGTAACGAGTCCGGCTATACCGACTGGATCAGGGGAATGTCTAACGATAATGCTGATGATTATCTGGGTGAAATAGCAGACGATTTCCTTACCTCGGCCGACGGCGACCGCCTGACCAGCGATATTGATACCAATCTTGAAGCTGCAATGCAGAACGCGCTGGCCAACCACGGAACAGTTGAACATAAATGGGCGCAATACGGAGAGGTACGCGCCGATATCCTCGTTGTGAAAACTACTATTGCTGAGGTGGATAGGGCAATGGCCGAAATGTCGACACAGGTGCAGGCGCAGATCGACAACGTCACCGCTTCCCTGGAAGACAAGCTCACAGCCGTCGTCGATGCCTCAGGTGCTTCGGCAATCTACACCCTCAAAACAGGCGTGAGGATAAACGGGGTGATGTACAACGCCGGGATGTCGATTGCTGTGCTTGCTGAGGCCGGGAAACCAGTAGTTACCCGTATTGGGTTCAACGCTAATCAGTTCGTTCTGATGAGCGGCAGCGGTGACAGTCAGTATTCACCCTTCGCGGTGGTTAATGGTCAGGTCTTTATCAGCTCAGGTTTTATTCAGGATGGCACGATCACGAATGCCAAGATTGGCAATGTCATTCAGTCGAATAATTACAGTGCGGGCACAGCAGGCTGGACTATCAACAAGAATGGTTCTGCTGAATTCAATAATGTGACGGTTCGTGGCGGGGTTTATGCCCAAAATGGTCAGTTTGGATTTACCAACTCAACTGGAGGCGTCACGATCAATAACAACGGTGTCACTGTCAGTTTGTCGAACGGCGGGCGCATTGTTCTGGGAGAATTTTGATGGCCAGGGGGCTTTATATTGATTTGAATGACGGGCGTCCCGCAATGACCATCACTGCCGGAATGAAATGTCCGTCGTATGGCGGGGAGGCAGTAGAGGCATGGGGCCAGCAGACCATGACTGTTCAGGGCTTTATTGCCGGGGCGACCCCATTTTTCATTCCATCAAACTCGGTTGTGAATGTGACTCGCTCGCCGAATCTGATCACAACGATTATGGTTCTTGACGGGATAACCAATAACGGCAACGGAACCCTGACTCAGAGAGTCTGGTCATCAGATGGCTGGGGGAAAGATAAAACATTTCCCGGCACAGTTTGGCAGATTTTACCGGCAGGGCAGAGTGGAAACCGTGGTTTGCTCATTGAGGACTCGACAGACTTTATTGCGATCACTGATGTCAGCCGCGTTGCTTCCTGTGTTTTCAGTGGGACGGTCAATGTAAATGGTACTTACACGCTTCCGGCCAAAGGGCTCGTTTTTGCCCGCTGGAATGACAGCGCAGCTACGCTTGAGTGTGATGGCAATAATATTTACTCCCGGCAGGATTATACGGGCTATGACGATATTGCCCGTTCTGTAAATGTCGATATTGCAATTTTTGCGGTTCAGGCACCTGTACCGGGGAGAGGATTAAATTTCATCAACGCCGCTGGTCAGTGCACCTTCTCCACCACTCGCCGTCCATTTATATTCCGCAATCAGTTTTATTCACCGGGCAATAGCTGGGTCGATATTGGCAACAGCATGATTGCGCTTGGCTGCTATGGTTTCAACTCGTCAACAGCCAGCGGGTGGTGCAACATGCGCTCCAAGGGACTGGTGATGAGTGGGAACTCGGTAAAATGTGGGAATGGTCGTGTCCGTTCCCGTTGGACCGACAAGTATTCTGTGACCGGCGAGAGATTTACGGGAATGAGTATTCCCATTATCCCCGCAATGTATTGATACAACCCCACCCAAAAGCCTCGCTCTGGCGGGGCTTTTTATTATCTGAATTAAGGAGTCCTATATGTCGGCAGGAACAATAACTCTGACAAATGGTTCCGCTATTGTTGGCGGTTCCGGAACCTCTTTTACTACCGAACTTGCCGCAGGTGACTTCATTGTCTCAACTGTGGGCGGTGTGCCCTATACGCTGCCAGTGAAAACGGTAGACAGTGGCACGCAGCTCACGCTTGTCAGTAACTTCACCGGGCCAACGCAATCCGGTGCGGCCTGGTCAGCAGTCCCGCGTGTGGCCTTGAATATGGTCACAGCAGCGCTAGTTGCTCAGAGTGCAGAAGCGCTGCGTGGACTGAATTACGACAAACAGAACTGGCAGCAGGTTTTCAGTGCAGCCGGAAACATCACAGTGAAGCTACCAGATGGAACAACTTTTAAAGGTCCATCGTGGCCATCCGTAATAAGCCAGACAAGCACGTTAAATGGAAAAACGGGTGGAAATGTAACTGGTACTTTGATGGTAACTCAGGGTAGCAGCATTGGCGTATCTACTCAGGAAGGTGGTGATAAGACCGTTAAGCTATACAACATCACAGGGGATGGTAGTGTAGGAGGTTATGTAAACGCTGTGGGAGGGGCGTGGTATAACGGAAATTGGTCTCTTGGCGGCGTTCGAGGGAGCGGAACTAATTTAGACAGAGCGCAGTTGAATGTTAATAGCGGAGCTGGTACGGCGGGGTCATTTTTATTTTACCCCGATGAAAGATTCAAATCATCTTCGTGTGGAGCTGATGGGGCTGGTTATGGTGGTTCATGGTCAGACATTAACACATGGCAAAGGAATATCTCTTTTTTTCGAGGTAACGTATCCGTTAATAATGATGCAGGGTTTATTCCTTTTGCCCGTTGGCATAGTCAATGCAGTGGTGGATATTCTTCAACAGTAGGGCTTGGTTCTATAGCTACCGGGCCTAGTTCGTGGGCGGATGTAGCAATAACAACACTTGGGGATGGTGGTTCTGCCGGGCAACGTATATTTCAATTCACGACAGCAAACGGTGATATATACGCCAACGCTGGTGGAAATCTTTCCGGTAACTATATTTTCCAAAAGCAGCCTAACTGTGACATTACGCTGAAGCACGATATTAAATATGATGATGGTTATCAGTCATACGAGAATATCAAGAAATTCCTGCCAGCAACTTACGTCTACAACGATGACCCTCGTGAGAGAGTTCGCCGAGGTGTAATCGCTCAGGACGTCATGAAGATTGATAGTGAGTACGTAAAGCTGGTCCCTGCTGCGCCAAAGTTTGATAGCGAAGGAAACAGGGTTGATGCTGATGATACGTTGGCACTGGATAACAACGTTATCATGCTTGATACCGTGCTGGCATTGAACTACATCATTAAACAGCTGGAGGCAACACAGAAAGAGCTCCAGAAGCTTAAAGCGGAATCATGAAGTCTTAGCTTTCAGCCGCAGCCCGTGCAGGTACTCAACTGGCTTTGTCTCACTCAGGTCTGCTTACAATCTGCCATTATAGAAAAATTTACAAAAGAGATAATTCGAAACGAGAGAGAAGCTTAGAAACGAAACGGCGAAGCTTTAAGCAGTGACGATAGGGCCTGAATCTTGCGGACACTTAGAAATAAAACTACTGTATATAAAAACAGTGTTTGGGGTGTGCATAATGGAATTCATCAGGCCAACAGAACTGCGAGAAATTATCGCTCTTCCGCTTTTCAGTGACTTAGTGCAGTGTGGTTTCCCAAGCCCTGCCGCTGATTACGTTGAACAGCGTATCGATCTCAATGAGTTACTGGTTACTCACCCGAGCTCAACATATTTCGTTAAGGCCGCTGGTGACTCAATGATCGAGGCGGGTATCAGCGACGGTGATCTGCTGGTGGTTGATAGTTCGCGAACTGCTGAGCATGGTGACATTGTCATTGCCGCGGTAGAAGGGGAATTCACTGTTAAGCGCCTGCAGCTACGCCCGACAGTCCAACTCATCCCAATGAATAGCGCCTACAGTCCGATTGTTGTAGGCAGCGAAGATACGCTGGACGTTTTCGGCGTTGTTACTTTCATCGTCAAATCGGCGAGCTGAGTATGTTTGCGCTCTGTGATGTGAATTCGTTCTACGCATCATGCGAGACCGTATTCAGGCCTGACCTGAGAGGGTGCCCGGTTGTCGTTCTCTCGAATAACGATGGCTGTGTAATCGCACGCAGTGCCGAGGCTAAGGCCGCTGGAATTACAATGGGAGAGCCTTTCTTCAAGCAAAAGGACTTATTTCGGCGCGCTGGCGTTGTTTGCTTCAGCAGCAATTACGAGCTTTACGCTGACATGTCCAACCGGGTGATGACAACGTTGGATGAAATGAGCCCTCGCGTCGAAATTTACAGCATCGACGAAGCTTTTTGCGACCTGACAGGTGTTCGCAACTGCCGGGACCTGACCGAGTTCGGCAAGGAGATCCGCGCTACGGTTCTAAAGCGTACACACCTCACCGTTGGCGTTGGCATTGCCCAGACAAAAACACTCGCTAAACTCGCCAACCACGCCGCAAAGAAATGGCAGAGGCAGACGGGTGGAGTTGTTGATTTGTCCAATATCGATCGCCAGCGTCGGTTATTGGCAATTGTGCCTGTGGAGGATGTCTGGGGCGTCGGCAGGCGCATCAGTAAGAAGTTGAACGCCATGGGCATCAAAACGGCTCTGGACCTCTCAGAACACAGCACATGGATTATCCGTAAACACTTTAACGTAGTGCTCGAGCGAACTGTCCGGGAGCTGCGCGGCGAACCATGTCTGGAGCTGGAGGAGTTTGCACCAGCAAAGCAGGAAATTGTCTGCAGCAGGTCTTTCGGCGAACGGGTCACCGTGTACGAACAAATGCGCCAGGCTATCTGCAGTTATGCTGCCCGTGGTGCGGAAAAACTACGTGGTGAGCACCAGTATTGCCGTTTTATCTCGGCGTTCGTGAAGACATCACCCTTTGCCCTAAATGAGCCATATTATGGCAACAGTGCATCAATGAAGCTTCTCACCCCCACTCAGGATTCACGTGACATTATCAACGCTGCAGTAAAGTGCTTGGACAAAATCTGGCAAGACGGTCACCGGTACCAGAAAGCCGGAATCATGCTAGGTGACTTCTTCAGCCAGGGCGTGGCACAGCTCAACCTTTTTGACGATAACGCGCCGCGGTCCGGTAGTAAAAGGTTGATGGAGGTGCTAGATCACCTGAACGCGAAAGAGGGTAAAGGAACTCTCTACTTTGCCGGGCAGGGAATACAGCAGCAGTGGCAGATGAAGCGTGAAATGTTATCTCCTCGATATACGACTCGACTAACAGATCTGCCAGTAGTTAGATAATTGCTATCGTTTAGTAGCGATACAAAAATTTTAAGTCCTGGCAAAGAATAAAAAATTATACTAGCCTCAAAATGCTTGAATCTAAGCAATGCTATGGTACACAACCTTTCTGAACCTTCAGTACCCCGCTTTGTAATGGCGGGTTTTTTTCATCGTATACTTAAAGTGCCAAAAATTGCATGTTTAGCCCGGGAGATAATTATGTATGATTGAGACTGAAAGCATAATGCTTATTTTTTTTGACTAGATTTCGTAAATCTAATAGTTTAAATATGTGGTGAATCCCCCTAAGCGGAGGGGCGAACAGTCAAATTTTGCAGTATGCTCGCGTTTCTTGAGACTGGAAGAGAAACACCGGGAGGCACCCGGCACCACATTCTATTTTATCAATGATTATTTGTGCCTTCTTTATGGTTTTGTGATCATTATGTTACTATAAGCTCAATGTAAACTAAAAAAGGGGGACATCACCCCCAAATGAAGAACAATATAGTTATAATGACTGCTGGACTATTTTCTATATTTTGGAAGGGGAGTAAAAGTTAATAATTCTTGACTAATCGTTATTGGTTAGGTGATGTCAATCAATAGGAATAATTAGAGGAATATCATTCTAAAATACCAATATCAATGATATTAATGTCTTGCGATTTATTTCGTTGGGAGTGGTGAAGGGGGGGGCGTGCTTTAGCTATGATGAATAAACTAAAAAAGTTAATATTTTCTCAGGTGTTTGTATTGACTTTATTGTCTTCACTAGAAAATATGTTCTGGCCTCCCTGTGTTTTGGGTGGTTATGTCATTGCTGTTGTAATTTATAAAGAATGTTCAATATATGTAACGTGACGTGGTGTATAATGTCAATGGAGATTTATGGATTTGAGCATAAAATCATTCTATTTCTTTTTTCGTTCGATTATATTGCATTTATTGCCTCGATTAACTCCGGCCTCTGATTTTTAACATTACCCACAGCGCGCGATACCACGTGCCAGAAAAACTTGTCTGCTTGCACTGCACCGTCGGCTGCTATCTCTTCAGCTTCCTTCCCGCCTATATCTTGGCGCATCCATTCGCGTGCTGCTTCCGGTGACAAAACCAGTGGCCGCCTGTCATGAATATCAACCAGACCTTTACCAGCTGCGGACGTAACTATCAGAAAGCCCTCTGCTTCGTCTCCACGATCAAATGGCGTGCTGCCGATTGCCGCCATAAATATGGGTTGCTCGTCGGCCCGGTGAATGAAGTAGGGCTGTTTCTTTTCGCCTTCCTTCTTCCATTCGAACCAACCGTCTGCGAAGCAGATTGCCCGACCGTGTTGCCATAACGGCTTAAACATGCGGCTTGTGGCTGCAGTTTCAACGCGCGCGTTAATCAGTGGCGGCTTATTCCACCACCCGGGCGCGTAACCCCAGAGCACCGGATCGAGATGCAAATGCTCGTCGCGTTCGCTCAACAGCAGTACTTTTGTGCCTGGCGCCACGTTGTAACGTCCGATCGTTTCGGGGTCATAGGCGATGTTGCGATCTGCTTCATCGGCCAGGTATGCCAGATATTCTTCACGGGTTTGGGATTGTGCAAAACGTCCACACATCGGGCACCTCCAGTTGTCAGACTGAAAGTATAGGCACAGATAAGCACGCTAAATGGGTACCAATGCATTGCCTGTCTATCTACTCCAGTTAAAGCATTGGTTCAACGATCGCTTTATTGAAAATTCCTGTTTCAATAACTTCACTGTGAAGGCTATGAGGGATGATAACAGGAATTTTTATACCAGGATAAAGTTGAGTAAGAGCCAGGGTTCTGTGCCGACCATCCATGATACGGAATGGCGAGGTCATCTCCGGATACTCGACAATACCGTTGGCAATGTAGCTTTTAACTTTGTGCCAGCGAATTGGGTCGATGTTAAATGCCTCATCCCCCATGCTTTCCAGAATTTTTAAACCATCGGCAAAAATGATGCATCCACCCTCTTGAGCAAACACTGGAGGTAGAATGAAACGAATGTCGCTGAACTTAGGGTAGACAAACGGTTCATCGTCTTTTGGAATGTCGTCAAAGGATCCAAATCTGAATTTACCGAGGTGAGTGTGGAGGAATTCCTCCGGAAGGCGAGAGAATAATTGTTTCATAAAAGTCCTTCTCAAATGTCAAAGGGGAGTGAAGTAATGCCATGCAAACAAGCAGTAATCAAAAAAATAGCGCACGCCGATTAAGTCATACAACTCATTCACGGTGATTATGCTGTTGGGAGTTGGGGGCAGTAAAGCAGGAGGTTTAAAAACTGGAAACGTGCGCGCAAATCAGCTAATCGAATCAGAATTTTGGGGGCAAATTTGGGGGCATTTTGAAAGTAGGGACACCGATAGGGGCACAAAAAAGACCGTGCACGTCCGTAGATGTCTGTTAAACGTTTCGGGCTAACTCACTGATATCGTGGGAAATGATTGAATTTCAATGAGTTACGAATTTTCTGCACACTAAAACTGCACAAACAGCTTTTTCATTGGATCTCACCGAAGAAACGCTTTGTGCAGAATATACATGAAAACCCGTCGATATTTTCATGTCTGTGAAGCGTGTTACATGGCTTTCGCGCTGTTTTTTACCTTGGCGATGAGTGTTTCCGTTACGGCCAGTCCTTCCGCAATGTGCATATCAATCACATCGGTCCCAAATTCGTTAATTAAATCCAGGAGAATTTCGTAAGTCTGGATGAGTTCAAGGAGATCAAAGAGCGCTTTTTGATCGGCGCGTGAGGGGGAGGAATGGCTAAGCGCTGCCTGATTAACAATCCATTCAAGATTGGTCTTGATGGCTTCTATCTGACTGTAGCTATACATATTTCATGGGCTTAAATCCTCATTTCAAGATTTTATGGGAAAGGTATCGTGAGAGCTTCACGGTGAAAAAAGAGTCTGCATGTCGCCGGGGCAGTGCTGGCTGTAGAAAGGATGGATGAAGATTTAATTATGGGATAGTTCGCGTGCTTAGCAAGTTAATTGTTGCGCAAACGTAAAAATAAACGCGCGAAAGAGAGGACATCGCTGTGTAACGCCTTCATTTCGCGCACGTTATGCTAGCCAGATAACGGAATCAGGTTTCCCAGGCGTGCGGGGCAAACAGATAACCCTTGTTACGCACGGTTTTAATGCGGTAGGGCTCGGTAGCGTTATCCTGCAGCTTTTTGCGCAGACGCGAAATTGCTACGTCAACGCTGCGGTCCATGCCGTCATAGCTCACGCCACGCAGGTTTTTCAGCAGCGCGTCGCGGTCCATGATTTGCCCGGCGTGCGTTGCCAGCTCCCACAGCAGGTCAAAATCTGCGGTGGAGAGGGCGATAAGCTCGCCGGAAAGCAGCACCTGGCGGTTAATGGGGTCAATAGACAGCGTACCGAAGCGCATTGCTTTGTGCGGCGTCAGAGACGGCGCGGGCGCTTCGCGTTCGATGCTGGCGTGCTGGCGCAAATGCAGGCGCAGGCGGGCAAGCAGGACGGCAGGCGGTGTGGTTTTCAGAATGTAGTCATTGGCGCCCATCTCCAGCGACAAAATGTGGTTCATATCGCTGTCCAGTGAGGTGAGCAGGACGATAGGGCCCTCCCAACGGGCGCGCAGGTCACGGCAAAGCGTCATGCCGTCTTTGCCTGGCAACATGATATCCAGCAGCACCAGATCCGGGTTTTCACGGACGACCACCTCTTCGGCACGATCGCCGCGAGGTTCAACAATGACGTCCATATCATGTTTACCCAGATAGGCGGCGATCAGTTGCCCGACCTCGGGTTCGTCTTCAACATAAACAATCTTATTCATACAGCGTCTGTTTTCGTGAAAAAAGCCAACATACACCGCGAAACCTTAACCTTCCATTAATCTTTCAAAATTAACGCCGGTTCCGTTATTCTGGCTCTTATTGTTACTTGATTGTTATAGGGAAAAGTATGGGGCTGGTGATTAAAGCCGCACTGGGCGCGCTAGTGGTGTTACTGATTGGCATTCTGGCAAAAACGAAAAACTACTATATTGCCGGGCTAATCCCGCTGTTCCCGACCTTTGCGCTGATTGCCCATTATATCGTGGCTTCTGAGCGGGGTACGGAAGCGTTACGTACGACCATCGTGTTTGGCATGTGGTCTATCATTCCGTATTTTCTCTACCTGCTTTCGCTGTGGTATTTCACCGGTTTTCTGCGTCTTCCCCTGGCGCTGAGCGGGGCGGTGGCCTGCTGGGGACTCAGCGCCTGGGTGTTAATTTTCTTCTGGAGCCGCTTTCACTAGCGCAGCGGTCGTCCGCCGTCCACGGCAAAGGTTCTGCCCGTGACGTAGCAGCTGGTCAGGAGGTAATCCACAAGATCGATGACCTCTTTCTCGCCCGGGGCGATTTTCATGAGCGACTTATTCAGCGCCTGCTGGCGATACTCCGCATCATCGTTTTCGTTAAACAAAATCATCGCCGGGGCGATGGCGTTCACCTTCACCTCGGGCGCGAGCTTGCGGGCGAACGAGCGCGTCATATTATCCAGCGCGGCTTTACTGGCCGCGTAGGCGATGTGCTTGTCGCTGCCGCGCTCCACCACATAATCGGTGAAGTGAATAATGTCGCCCGCCGCGTGCCCATGGCCGCGCAGCAGGTCCTGCAAAGCGTGGTTAAGCAGATAAGGCGCATTGACGTGGATCTGCAGCATGGCGGAGAGCGTTTCGCTGAGTGACGTACCGGGTTTTTCGGCTCGCCATGCGCTGGCGTTATGGATCACGGCGCGCAGTCCCGTCGTGGTGGCTTTTACCTTTTCCGCGAAAGTCAGAATGCCTTCATCGGTCGAAAAATCAGCCTGAATGCAGACCGCCCCGGCTTTGCGTAACCCTTCAATCGACGGGTATTCCGTACGGTAGCTGACAATGACCGGATGGCGAAGGTTGAGAAAGTGATGGGCGAGGGCGAGGCCGATACGGCGGCCTCCACCGGTAATCAGTATTGGGCGAAGCGGTGCATTTCCCATCGTATTCTCCTTTACAGTTCAACAATGGGAAAGGCGATGCTAACCCATTAACATCCAGGTTGCCGGCAGGGCAGCAACCAGTAACAGTCCAATTAATGCCATTTCACGGCGTTTCAGCGCGTTCTCCAGCTGATGCGTGCGGCGGGCATAGATAAACACCAGCAGACCCGGTGCGTACAGCACCACCGACAGCAGCAGATGCATAGGCCCGGAAGCATACAACAACCACAGGCCGTAAATACAGGCTCCGACACCCACTACATAATGCGCCGGGCGTGTGGCAATTTTTAACAGATACGCGCCCACTAAGAAATAGGGTACCAGAATCATCTCCGAGGCGATGGTCAGCAGGGTGTTATAGTCTGAACCTGTGAGCCAGATCAGCACCAGACAGACCTGAACGCTGATGTTGGTCAGCCAGAGCGATGCCGACGGCGCGCTGTTTTGGTTTTGACGGGCGAAAAGGCGTGGAAACGCCTTGTGCGTCGCGGCTAGGAACGGCACTTCAGCCGCCATGATGGTCCAGCTCAGGTAAGCGCCGCAGACGGAGACGATCAGCCCTGCGGCAATCACCACGTCGCCCCAGGGACCGAGCATTTTCACCATCAGGCCTGCCATTGACGGGTTACGCATTTCAGCCAGCTCAGGACGCGCCACCACGCCCAGCGACAGCAGCGTCACCAGCAGATAGACCCCGAGCGCGGCCAGTACGGCCAGCAGCGTCGCGCGGCCTACATCGCGTTTATTCCTGGCCCGGGCTGAAACCACGACCGCGCCTTCAACGCCGATGAACACCCACAGGGTAATCAGCATCGTGTTTTTCACCTGCTCCCAGACGGGAACGCCCAGCGCAACGCCGCTGAAATCAAGCTTGAAAACGTCCATACGGAACGCAATAAAGGCCAGAACGATAAACAGGCCGAGCGGAACCAGTTTTGCCAGCGTCGCCACCAGGTTGATGCTGGCGGCCGTTTGTACGCCACGTAACACCAGCCAGTGGACGAACCACAGCAACACCGAGGCGCCCACAATAGACTGCCATGTATTCCCGTCGCCAAAGAGGCGCAGCTCAGGCGTATCGGTAAAGAAACTGAGCGCCGAAAAGACGATCACCAGGTAGGAGACGTTGGCGATAACGGCACACAGCCAGTATCCCCACGCGGAACAGAAGCCAATCAGCTCGCCGAAACCTTCACGCGCATAGGTGAAAATGCCGCCGTCCAGATCCGGGCGAATGCGGGTGAGCAGCAGCATCGCGAAGGCCAGCAGCAGTATGCCGACACCCGTAATGCCCCAGCCAATGATGAGCGCGGAAGGGCTGGCGACGGCCGCCATATTTTGCGGCAAACTGAATACGCCTGCACCCAGCATTGAGCTTAAAACGAGTGCAGTCAGAGCACTCAGGCCAAGTTTCTTTTCCATTGGCTTCCTGTTATGAAAGGTCAAAATCCAGAATAATTATTTCGCTCAGGCGCATAAAAATGGTGGATCACACTAAGGCGCGGGATTTTACGGAGTGTAACGAATGCATGCAATGACGTGAGGCAGAAATTCAAAAAAAGTAACAAAAAAAGGCGGCATTGCGCCGCCTTTCGTAAACGATGTTGTTACTTGTACAGATCGGCGCTGATGGTCACGTTGTTACCACGTTCCTGCCACTGGCGGGTGATGTGGTAGTACTTCGCCCCTTTCTTCGCCGCACGCTTCGCGACCTGGTAAGAGACTTCCGTCATGTTGCCGTAGTTGCCGGTAAACTTGATGCTGTCGAACGGCACCATCTGCGCTGCAGTGGCGTTGTTCAACTCTTCAATTTTGGTACCGTCCGGCAGCGTAACGGAATAACGGCCACCTTTCGTGGACTGCGTTTCGAAGAAACGGCCCACTTCAGCGCTTGGAGCAGCCGTCGTTGCTACGCCTGGAATTTCAACTTTCTTCGCTTCTTCGCCGCCTTTAGCTATCGCCGCGCGACCTGCTTCTGAATTCGCCGGGATGGCATCTGGGCTCTGCAGAACACGTTTTTTCGCATCTTTTTTATAGATGAACGCGGTAATACGCTGGTTGCCACCCTGGTTAGCATCGACCTGACGCACGATGAAGAAAGAGTAGGCCCCTTTCTCTTTCGCGGCTTTGGTGATGGCATCGTTCACTTCAGGCTGGCTGCGATAGAAGCCCTGAACGGTGACGGTGTCGTAAGGTTCCAGCTCAATCGCCTGATCTTTCGGCAGTTCAACAACACCGTTGATCACGCGGTTTTTTGGTGCGTCAGCTTTTGGCGCATTGTCTTTGAACAGCGCAATGGTCACGCGCTGGTTACCGCTGTTGCCGTAATCGGACTGGTCAACGACATAAAACGAGGCCGCCCCGTTTTTGTCTGCGGCTTTTGATGCAGCGGCGACGGCGTCGCCAATAGAATTATAACGACCCACAATGACCGTATGGTCAAAAGGTTTTAACGCTGCCGCTTGCTCCGGCGTTAACTCTGTTGCGGCATTCGCAGACAGGGCGGTCGCGGAAAGAAGTGCGGACGCCAGGAGTGTGTTCTTAAGCTTCATAAAAATGATCCTTCGCCTTGCGCAAACCATGTACTGGTATTGTTGTTAATTTGAGACGGTCCCGATTATTGCATTTAAAACCCGTCGCTGTCTGCGCCATTTTTCACTGCCTGTGCTTACTGAATCACCGAATTCGATAACATTTAGTGATATGTTGAAAAAACACGCGTTTGACAAGTAAAACTGATAAAGCATATGACTTTTACAAGTTAATTTAATGTTAACAAGTTGTTCTCTTATGGCGCTATATCATGTTTTTACCGCTTCGCTTGCGCGTTTTATCGGTTCTGGCAGTGAATTTAAGGTAAATATCACTGTCAGTGACGCCGATCGCTTATTTTTCACAGATAAAGTAAGAAATAGTGTTTTCTGGCGGTAGATCGCGGGCGCTATTTTCAGTAGGTTATAGACAGTTTGTTACTGTTTTATTTTCCGGGGTTAATCATCTCTCGTCGCTCGCGCGATGGCGAAAATTGATACAAACCGCGGGCATTTATCGATAAACCATCATCAAAAACCGATGGAAGGGAAAACTATGCGTATTGGGGTACCAAAAGAACGGTTAGCCAATGAAACCCGCGTAGCGGCAACACCGAAAACGGTGGAGCAACTGCTTAAACTGGGTTTTACGGTCGCGGTTGAAAGCGGCGCGGGCAAACTGGCGAGTTTCGATGACGAGGCCTTTATCCAGGCCGGCGCGGAAGTGGTCGACGGTGCTGACGTCTGGCAGTCGCCGGTGATTCTGAAGGTCAACGCACCGGAAGAGAATGAGATTGCGCTGCTGAATCCGGGGACGACCCTGGTGAGCTTCATCTGGCCTGCGCAAAACCCGGAGCTGATGGAGAAGCTGGCGGCCCGCGGCGTGACCGTGATGGCGATGGACTCCGTGCCGCGCATTTCGCGCGCGCAGTCGCTGGATGCCTTAAGCTCCATGGCAAACATTGCCGGCTATCGCGCCATTGTTGAAGCAGCCCACGAATTTGGTCGCTTCTTTACCGGTCAAATCACCGCCGCGGGTAAAGTCCCTCCGGCGAAAGTGATGGTGATTGGCGCAGGCGTGGCGGGCCTTGCCGCAATCGGTGCGGCAAACAGCCTGGGCGCTATCGTACGCGCCTTTGACACCCGTCCTGAAGTAAAGGAACAGGTCCAGAGTATGGGCGCCGAATTCCTTGAGCTGGACTTCAAGGAAGAAGCAGGCAGCGGCGATGGTTACGCGAAGGTGATGTCCGAAGCCTTTATCAAAGCCGAAATGGAACTCTTCGCCGCCCAGGCGAAAGACGTCGACATTATTGTCACCACCGCGCTTATCCCGGGTAAACCGGCGCCGAAGCTGATTACCCGTGAGATGGTTGACTCCATGAAGCCGGGCAGCGTGATTGTCGACCTGGCCGCCCAAAACGGCGGTAACTGTGAATATACCGTTCCAAATCAGGTAACCACGACCGCTAACGGCGTGAAGGTGATCGGCTATACCGATCTGCCGGGCCGTCTGCCAACGCAGTCTTCTCAGCTCTACGGCACTAACCTGGTCAACCTGCTGAAGCTGCTCTGCAAAGAGAAAGACGGCAACGTCACCGTTGATTTCGACGATGTTGTTGTGCGCGGCGTCACGGTGGTCCGTGAAGGTGAAATTACCTGGCCTGCGCCGCCTATTCAGGTTTCTGCTCAGCCTCAGGCGGCAACGAAAGCGGCACCTGAGCCAAAAGAACCCGCCAAACCGGCTTCTCCGTGGCGCAAATACGCGATCATGGCGCTGGTGATTATTCTGTTCGGCTGGCTGGCTGACGTCGCACCAAAAGAGTTCCTCGGCCACTTTACCGTCTTCGCGCTCTCCTGCGTTGTGGGCTACTACGTGGTGTGGAACGTCTCCCATGCGCTGCATACGCCGCTGATGTCGGTAACCAACGCCATCTCCGGGATCATCGTGGTGGGGGCGTTACTGCAGATTGGTCACGGCGGCTGGATCAGCTTCCTGAGCTTTATCGCGGTGCTGATCGCCAGTATCAATATTTTCGGTGGTTTCACCGTGACTCAGCGCATGCTGAAAATGTTTCGTAAAGGCTAAGGGGTAGCATATGTCTGGAGGATTAGTGACAGCCGCATACATTGTTGCTGCAATCCTGTTTATTTTCAGTCTGGCGGGGCTTTCCAAACACGAAACGTCTCAGCAGGGAAATAACTTTGGTATCGCCGGGATGGCGATTGCGCTGATTGCCACCATCTTCGGGCCGGATACCGGCAACGTGGCGTGGATCCTGGTGGCGATGATCATCGGCGGCGCGATTGGTATTCGCCTGGCAAAACGCGTTGAAATGACCGAGATGCCGGAGCTGGTTGCCATTCTGCACAGCTTCGTGGGTCTGGCGGCGGTGCTGGTGGGCTTCAACAGCTACCTGTATCACGAACCGGGTCTGGAACCGATTCTGGTGAACATCCATCTGACGGAAGTGTTCCTCGGTATCTTCATCGGTGCGGTGACCTTCACCGGCTCCATTGTCGCGTTCGGCAAGCTGCGCGGGAAGATCTCCTCTAAGCCGCTGATGCTGCCAAACCGTCACAAGCTGAACCTCGCGGCGCTGGTGGTGTCGTTTGTACTGCTGGTGGTCTTCGTGCGTACCGAAAGCGTCGGTCTGCAGGTGCTGGCGTTGCTGGTAATGACCATCATCGCGCTGGCGTTCGGCTGGCACCTGGTGGCGTCCATCGGCGGTGCGGATATGCCGGTGGTTGTCTCGATGCTGAACTCCTACTCCGGTTGGGCGGCAGCGGCGGCAGGCTTTATGCTGAGCAACGACCTGCTGATCGTCACCGGTGCGCTGGTGGGCTCTTCCGGTGCGATCCTGTCTTACATCATGTGTAAGGCAATGAACCGCTCGTTCATCAGCGTTATCGCCGGTGGTTTCGGGACCGACGGGTCTTCTTCCAGTGCGGATGAAGAAGTGGGTGAGCACCGTGAAATTTCTGCGGAAGATACCGCAGACATGCTGAAAAACTCGCACTCCGTGATCATCACCCCGGGCTACGGCATGGCGGTGGCGCAGGCGCAGTATCCGGTTGCGGAAATCACCGAGAAGCTGCGCGCGCGTGGCATCAAGGTTCGCTTTGGTATTCACCCGGTGGCAGGGCGTCTGCCTGGCCACATGAACGTGCTGCTGGCGGAAGCGAAAGTGCCTTACGACATCGTGCTGGAAATGGATGAGATCAACGATGATTTCGCCGACACCGACACCGTGCTGGTCATTGGCGCCAACGATACCGTTAACCCGGCGGCGCAGGACGACCCGGGTAGCCCAATCGCCGGTATGCCTGTTCTCGAAGTGTGGAAGGCGCAGAACGTGATCGTCTTCAAACGCTCCATGAATACCGGCTATGCCGGGGTTCAGAACCCGCTGTTCTTCAAAGAGAACACCCACATGCTGTTTGGCGATGCTAAAGCCAGCGTGGATGCGATTCTGAAAGCGCTGTAAGTTGCGCTGAAACGAATAAACCGCCGAATTCGGCGGTTTTTTTATTGCCGGGTGGCGCTGACGCTTACCCGACCTACGGTTTTGTAGGCCCGGCAAGCCTGCGCTGCCGGGCGTCAGGCGTTAATCGTCTTCAGGATCGTCCAGCTCAACCGGCGTCTGGTACTCATCCGGCTTAATGACCAGCAGGTCGCAGCGCAGATGATCGATCACCTGTTCGGCGGTATTACCGAGGAAGGCGGCAGAAATACCGGTCCGGCCAATGGTGCCCAGCACCACAATCCCCGCCTGCAGGTGTTCCGCCAGGTCCGGGATCACCTCTTCAGGCAGCCCTTTTTCCACGTGGGTCATTTTCTCATCGATGCTGAATTTCTGGCGCAGCGCTTTCATGGCCAGCAGGTGCTGACCGCGGATCGCGTCGTTGTACACGCTCGGGTCAAATTCAGGCAGCTCAATGGCAATGTTAATCGGGGTGACCGGATAGGCACCAACCAGATGCACTTCGGTATGATTCACCTGATCGGCAAGCTGGATGGTCTCCTTCACCAGCTTCTCGTTCAGCGAATTGTGGTAATCCTCTTCGCTCGCGAGGTTTACCGCCACAACGGCTTTCCCGCCTTCAGGCCACGGCTGGTCTTTCACCATCCAGACCGGGCAAGGGCATTTACGCAGCAGGTGCCAGTCGGTCGGGGTGAAAATCACGGATTCCAGCTTGTCGTGCTGGTGCGCCATCTTCAGCAGCAGGTCGTGCCCACCGGCGACAATCTCCTGGATAATGGCTTCGAAAGGTCGGTTATGCCAGACCACTTTAATATCAATGGGCACGCCCGCTTCCAGGTAATACTTCGCCTGTTCACGGATCCATGCGGTACGCTGGCTGATGACGCCCTGACGCATAGCGGTGCGCTCGTCAGGCGACAGAAGGGTGGTCATCTCATACGAGAAGTCATAGATCGGCAAAAACGCTTTGATTTTGCCACCAATCCGTTGATGCAAATACACAGCACGTCGTAATGCCGGCTGATCGTCCTGATTCGGATCGATAGCTACCAGCATGTTTTGATACTTGGCCATACAGGTCTCCTTACTACTGTCACCACAGTCTGTAATTAAAAGAGTAACCTATATATCCTGAATGAAACAGAGGGGAGGTTTTACCAGATCAATAATTCATGAAAAATTATCAGAGGAAAAGTACCGTGGTCGTCACCGCGATAAACGCAATAAACAGCAGCACCATCACCGCTATGGCAAAGGTCGTGGAGTCCTGAACGTAGGTTTTTTCCTCCCCCTTCATCGGGCCGACAAGCATGATCCAGATGAAGATAAAGGTCACTGAGGCAATCACGACTGAAACGAAAAACAAACTTTCTCTCAATTCATAACCTCAACGAGAACCTTTCGGGCGCTGTGTGGGGACGTACTGCGGTGAAAATATCTTGAAACGGAAGTGATTATACCAGACCAATAAATCACAAGAATTTATCAGTCTGGTCATCAACATGCGGAGAGTTACGCCACGTTGCGGGCGTGCCCGGCAAGAACGGCAAGCGCTTCACCGTTTTCGATAGTGATGTATTTACCTTTAACGGCCAGCATCCCGCTTTTCTGGAAACGGCCCAGCAGACGGCTGATGGTTTCCACGGTCAGACCCAGGTAGTTACCGATATCGCCACGCGTCATCGTCAGACGGAATTCACGCGGCGAGAAGCCACGCTCGGCGAAGCGGCGGGAGAGGTTGTAGATAAACGCGGCCAGGCGCTCTTCTGCGTTCTTTTTAGAAAGCAGCAGAATCATGTCCTGATCGCCTTTGATCTCACCGCTCATCAGACGCATCATCTGCTGACGCAGGTTAGGCATCTTACCGGACAGATCGTCCAGAGTTTCAAACGGGATTTCGCAAACCATTGAGGTTTCGAGTGCCTGAGCAAAGCTCGGGTGATGGCCTGTGCCGATGGCGTCAAAGCCCACCAGGTCGCCCGCCAGATGGAAGCCGGTGATCTGCTCATCACCCTGTTCGGTGATGGTGTAGCTTTTGATGGTGCCAGAACGGATAGCATAGAGCGATTTCAGTTCGTCTCCCGCTTTAAACAGCGTCTGCCCTTTCTGAATAGGCTTTTTGCGCTCGATGATATTATCAAGCTGATCGAGTTCATGCTCATTCAGGGTAAACGGGATACAGAGCTGGCTGATGCTGCAATCCTGGCAATGGATAGCACAACCGCCAGACTGAATGCGTCGTATAATTCGCTTTTCCGGGATCATAGGTTTGCTCAAGCCTTAATTGATATTGGTCAATTTTAACATCTTTTTGGTAAGTACGTAAGCCTGACAAACCCTCAATAAGGACAAGAGACGGCAACGTGTCGACATCTTCTTGAAATTCCACAGCTTGATTATGGATTTTTAGCCTAACCGGAAGAAAATTAAGCACAAAAAGCCTGGAAGCTAGAGCAGGAGATACCCTTCGTGACGCAGCAACCATTCTTTGCGCTGCACGCCGCCGGCATAGCCTGTCATGGTGCCGTTGCGGCCAATGACGCGATGGCACGGTACCACGATACTGACCGGGTTCGAGCCGTTCGCGGCACCCACCGCGCGTGCGGCGCCTGCACGGCCTAGCTGTTCCGCGAGCTGGCCGTAATGCATCACCTGCCCGCAGGGAATCGACCGCAGCGCCTGCCATACTTCGCGCTGAAAAGGCGTGCCTGCCGTGGCTGTTGGCAGAGTATCGATGATGCTGAGATCGCCTTCGAAGTAGGCCGCAAGCTTGTCGCTCAGCCCGCCCGGGTTGGTGGCTCGGATACGTTCATACCCCTGCGCGCGGTAGTGAACATGGAGCAGTTCTTCCATCCGGTCGCTGTGCTCTTCCCATTCGACGGCGCGCAGGCAGAACTGCTCGTCCGCGATCACCCACAGCGGCCCGAGCGGCGTCGCAATCTTATCTTCGAGTAATCTCAGCATCCTCATTCCTTTAGTTCAGCCTCGGGTATATCCCCGGCCCAATCGGCAGGCCGACAAGATACCATGCGACCAGCATCACCAGCCATACCCCTAAAAAGATAAGCGGGTAGGGTAAAACCAGCGAATAGTAGGTACCCAGTTTGGCCTCGGGTTTATAGCGCTGCAGGAAGCCTAAGAACAGCGGGACAAACGGCGAAACCGGCGCCAGCGGAATCACCGAGGAGTCCGCGATGCGGAACAGGATCTGGGCAAACGCAGGATGAAAACCCAGCATCATAAACATCGGCACGAAGATCGGGGCCAGAATCGACCAGATGGCGGAGCCGCTGGCGATAAACATGCACAGCAGGGATGACAGCAGCGCCAGGCCGACAAACGCCGGTACGCCGCTTAATCCGGCCGCCTCCAGCGCGTCGGTCAGGCCCACGGCCATAAACTTGCCCATGTTGCTCCAGTTAAACATCGCCACAAACTGCGCCAGCGGGAACACCATCACGATAAAGCCCGCCATCTCCTTCATCGGCTCGATCATCAGCTGCGGCAGATCGCCCTGACGGCGGATTTTGCCGGTCGCGATACCGTAGGCGAGCGAAACGACAAAGAAGAAGAGGATAATCAGCGGCACGATGCCCTGAATAAACGGCGACGGCAGTACGGTATGTTTAACCGGATCGCGCAATATGCCGTTTTCCGGCACCACCATCAGCGCCACCAGCGCGATAAAGGCCAGCGAGACAACGCCCGCCACGCGCAGGCCGAAGCGCTGCTCTTTGCTCAGGGTGTCCAGCTTTTCATCGCTACGGCCTTCCCATTTCCCCAACCGCGGCTCGATGATTTTATCGGTAATCAGCCCGCCAACAATCGTCAGGACAATGACCGAGCTGGCCATAAAGTACCAGTTGTCGATCACGCTGACGTGCATTGCCGCATCGATGGTCTTCGCCGCCTCCGTGCTGATGCCAGAGAGCAGCACGTCGGTGGTGACGATCAGCAGGTTAGCGGTAAATCCGCAGCCCACGCCCGCAATCGCCGACAGCAGGCCCGCCACGGGATGACGCCCGACGGCAAGGAAAATCAGCGCGCCCATCGGCGGCATGATCACCAGCGCGGCGTCTGAGGAGATATGGCTGAAGAAGGCGATAAACAGCACCATATAGCTGGCGTAACGCGCGCTGACGTGAGAAGCCATCTTCACCATTAATGCGGGCAGCAAGCCCACGCGTTCAGCCAGTCCGGCACCCAAAACCAGTGCCAGAATGGCCCCCAGCGGGGCGAAACCGCTGAAGTTCTTAATCACGTTGGGTAAAAACCAGTGCAGCCCGTCGACGCTGAGCAGGTTTTTTACCGCCACCAGGCTGCCGTCAGCCGGGCTGCGCACGCTCACGTCAAAGGCGGAGAGCACGGCGGTGGCGACCATTAAAATCACAATCAGATAGATAAACAGCAGGAAAGGGTGCGGTACTTTATTGCCGATCCTTTCAACCCAGCCATAGAGCTTACCGGATGGGGAATGCGAAGGTATGGATGACATACTCATGGGCGTTCCTCGGGAGTGTTGTGTTGTTGTGTTTTTTTATTTTAAAGGTGACGGTGTCACGCCCTGCGGGATCGGACACACGTACGGTTTTTCTTGTAATTGTTGTTCGAACTCTTCACGGCATTTTTTCAGCAGCGCTGCGTCCTGCAGCAGATTGAGCGCGGTTGCGCCCATCACTTTTCCGGCCAGCAGCATGCCTTTGTGGGCAATGGAGGTACGTCCCTGCGCCACCAGCTGCCAGGTGTGCAGCGGCGTGCCGACGGTAAAGCAGGGGCTGAAGCACTGGGCAACTGGCATTTTCCAGCTGACGTCGCCCACGTCGGTTGAACCCGCCAGCACGTTGTCGGTGATGGCGTAAGGCGCGACTTCATCCACCAGCAGCGTCTCCTGATGACGACGGGCAAAGGCTTTACCCGCGTCTCCCCCCGTTGCGGCAATATTTTTCAGGCTGTTTTGCAGATCGTTGGGCGTCAGGGTGGCGCGGATCTCGCGGGCGAAGGCGCGTTCTTCCTCCGTCCAGAGCGGCGTGCCGTAGTGCTGCAACACGCGATACATCGCCGCCTCGAGCGTGCGGTTCGGCAGGTAGCTGGAGCAGGCTTTATCAAAGCGGCACTCGACGGTGGTTTCGGTCATCATCGCTGCGCCCTGGGCGATTTTCTCGATGCGTTCGTAGATCTGCTGCGCATCGGCCATCTCCGGGGCGCGGATCAGGTACAGCACCTCAGCCTGCGCCTGCACCACGTTGGGCGAAATCCCACCGGTATCGGTAATGGCATAATGGACGCGCGCTTTCTCAATGATGTGTTCGTTGAGGAAGTTGGTGCCGGTGGTCATCAGCGTCACGGCGTCCAGCGCGCTGCGTCCCAGATGAGGGGAGTTGGCCGCATGCGCCGCCACGCCGTGAAAACGCCAGGCCGCCTGAATATTCGCCAGCGTGCTGACGTTAAACATCCCGGCGAAGGCTTCCGGGTGCCAGGTGACGGCGGCATCGACGTCATCAAACAGGCCTTCGCGCACCATAAAGGTTTTCCCGGAGCCACCTTCTTCACCGGGACAGCCGTAAAAACGCACCGTTCCGCTGCCGCCGTGCTGCTCCAGCCAGCTTTTCACCGCCACCGCGCCCGCCAGCGCCGCGGTGCCTAAGAGGTTATGCCCGCAGCCGTGGCCGTTGGCTCCCGGCGTGGCGGATTGCGCCGTTGCGCAGTGCGCCTGCTGGCTTAGCCCGGCCAGCGCGTCGTATTCACCCAGCAGGGCAATGACCGGTTTCCCGCTGCCGAAGCTGGCGATAAAGGCGTTGGGGATGCCGCCTGCCTCGCGCGTCAGCGTAAATCCTTCTGACTCCAGCTCGCTGGCGAGCCTCTCGGCGGACCAGAACTCTTCAAAGCGGGTTTCAGGACGATCCCAGATCGCGTCGGCAATATCGGTTAACGTCCGACATCGCGTGTCGATCGCATCGGCAATAAAAGCGTAGTTCTCCTGCATTACACACCTCGCGTCCACGGGAAATTGAGCGCAGTTCGCGCCAGCGTTTCAATGGCGATGGTCATGACCTGCTCATCGAAGTCGAATTTTTCGTTGTGATGTCCGGCGCTCAAATCCGTGCCGAACACCATATATGACGCCATGCCGCCGTTCTCCTGTACGCGGGCCATCATCAGCGTGGCGTCTTCGGAACCCGCTGGCGCCTTCACCTTATCGATGGCGTGAACAACCCCGGAAACCTGGCTCGCCTGTTCGCGCAGATAATCCACCCACGCCGGTGTCGGCGCGCTGGATGTCGCGGCGCCCATCAGGCGCATCTCGGCGCTCACGCCGTAGAGCGCCGCTGCGCCGGTAATGACCGCCTGCGCGCGTTCAAAGACGTACTGATTAATCGCTTCGCTTTCGCCGCGCGTTTCAACCTTTATCAGGGCATTCGCGGGCACCACGTTGCGTCCGCTGCCCGCCTGCATCACCCCGACGTTCACCCGGGAGGCGCCTTCGCTGTGCGGGGCTATGCTGTGCAGGGCGAGGGCGGCCTGCGCGGCGGCAAGCAGGGCGTTACGACCGTCCTCCGGTTTACCGCCCGCGTGTGCGGCCACGCCGGTAAAGTTCACGTCAAACTTGGTGGTGGCCATAAAGTTATCGCTGCCGCAAATCACCGTTCCGGCAGGGACGCCGGTACCAATATGGATGGCCGTGAAATAGTCCACGTCGTCCAGCGCCCCGGCGGCAACCATGGCGCGCGCGCCGCGGGTACCTTCTTCGGCGGGCTGGAAGATCAGCTTGAGGGTGCCGTTGAGCTGCGCTTCATTCTGCTTAAGCACCCGCGCCAGCCCCAGACCAATCGTGGTGTGGCCGTCGTGCGCGCAGGCGTGCATCATTCCCGCGTTGCAGGAGGCAAACCCGTCGCGAAACGGGCGATGGCTTTCATCCAGCGCTTCGCTTAAATCAAGGGCATCCATGTCGACGCGAAACGCCAGGGTCGGTCCAGGACGCCCGGTATTGAGAGTCGCCACAATGCCGGTAAACCCGCCCTCAAACGGCGCCAGCCATTTCTCGGGCGCGCCCTGCGCCCGCGCGCGGGCAAACTCTTGTGTCAGGGTAGCGGCATCGGGCAGCCCCATCCGGCTTTCGGCATCCACCACGTCGCGGCCCATCGCCAGTTCGTAACCCAGCGAATCGAGGATTTCCGCGACCTTCGCGGCGGTACGAAACTCTACCCAGCCGGATTCCGCATAATGGTGAAAATCGCGACGCCATGCGCTCAGCTGCGGGGATAGTGTCTGGATGTACTGCGCCAGTGTGTCCATATCTGTTCCTGTCATCATTAAAATATGTGAACTGCTTCACGCTGTGATAGTTTTTACTTATCACTAACCGATTTTTCACAGTTTTAACCGTTCAGGAATTACCCTCGCACATCCCTTTCCATTAAAGTAGATGACAGTTTCTTTACTCTGATAAACAACGGTTATCGGTCGGGCTATGACATTCCAGATTAAATTTCATCAAATCCGGGCGTTTGTTGAGGTTGCGCGTCAGGGCAGCATTCGCGGTGCCAGCAGGACGCTGAATCTTTCCCAGCCGGCGCTGACCAAATCCATCAAAGAGCTGGAGGAGGGCATGGCGGCGCAGCTTTTCGTGCGCAGGAGTAAGGGCGTCGCGTTGACCGAATGCGGCGAGGGCTTTTACCAGCGCGCCAGATTGATTCTGGAAGAGCTGCGCGCGGCGCAGGATGACATCCGTCAGCGGCAGGGTGAGCTGGCCGGGCAGATCAACATCGGAATGGGGGCCAGCGTTTCACGCACGCTGATGCCCGCCGTTATCACCCGCTTTCATGCGCAGCATCCGCAGGTCAAGGTGCGGATTATGGAAGGACAGCTGGTGTCGATGATCAATGAATTACGCCAGGGCGAGCTGGACTTCACCATCAATACCTATTATCAGGGGCCTTACGACCAGGAGTTTACGTTTGAAAAGCTCTTCGAAAAACCGTTTGCGGTATTTTGTCGGGAGGGGCATCCGGCAATGGGGGCAACGTCAATTAATGAACTCCTGCATTATAACTGGACAATGCCGACGCCGCGGGGAAGTTATTATAAGCAATTAGAGGAGGTATTTAGCGATCGCTCGCAAATACCGCGAATCGGTGTGGTTTGCGAAACTTTTTCTTCCTGTATTAGCCTGGTCGCGCAAAGTGATTTTTTAAGCATATTGCCGCAGGAGCTAGGCTGTGATCCGCTGCTGGCACACCGTCTGGTCATGCTTCCGGTTGTCGAATCGCTTCCTAAAGCAACATATTATTTAATTCAGCGCCGTGATTCACGTCAGACTCCCCTTGCTGAGTCATTAATTACGCAATTCAGAAGGGAGGTGAGGAAAATAGTCATCGTGTGAAATGCCAATTAAAAAAAAACAGGATCTGCCCGACATCAGACAGACCCTATAGTACACACAGCAGTACGTCCTTTCGCCAATCCTGAGTATTATTTCCATGAGGCAGGTATATTTAGGTATAACACCTTTCCCGAAAAATGAAAGGCGGGCGAGTGATTGATTTCACGAATTTTTAACATAAATCACGTATTTTACCTTTGCTGAAATTTTAGTTAAGTCTGATTTAAGTTTATTTAATAATTACTATATATATTCATCAGGTTAATAATATTGCCACGCATCGCTCTGTAACGGTGATTGAGGCCGGTCTCTGGCGCAGGTATAGTACAGTCCTCAGATGTAGCTGGAGGATGTCCATGAACCCTGACGACAAATCATTTTTTCTTGACGCCATGGAAGATGTCCAGCCCCTGAAGCGCTGCGCGGATATTCACTGGCAGCCCAGCCGCAATACGCGGGCGCGCGAGGAGGTGGATAGCGAACAGCTGGATAACTTCCTGACGCTGGATTTTCTTGACGTGCTTCCCCTGGAAGAACCGCTGGCGTTCCGGCGAGAAGGGGTACAGCAGGGCGTTATTGATAAGCTCCGCTCGGGTAAATACGCCCGCCAGGCCAGCTTAAACCTCCTGCGTCAGCCCGCCGAACGCTGCCGTCAGATGCTCTATTCTTTTATTCGCCAGGCCGGACGCGACGGGTTACGCAATCTGATTATCATTCACGGGAAAGGGCGCGAGCAAAACTCGCATCCCAATGTGGTGCGCAGCTATCTGGCGCGCTGGTTAACCGAGTTTGAGGAAGTGCAGGCCTTCTGCGTGGCGCTGCCGCATCACGGCGGCAGCGGGGCATGCTATGTTTCACTGCGAAAATCGGATGAGGCAAAACAGGAAAACTGGGAGCGGCACGCCAAGCGCAGCCGCTAGCGGGCGATCTCCTCGCCCGCCGGTGACTCAGAACGTTTCCCAGTTGCTGTCGGTGGAGGCGGTAGTCGTCGCCGGGCGCAGCAGCTGTGGCGTTTTCAGACTGGCCGGGCGTGGTGCGACCGCTTTTTCTTTGCCGTTCAGACGAAACGCCGCTACCGCCTGGCGCAGCTGCTCGGACTGATCTTCCAGTGCCGCAGCCGCCGTGGCGGACTCCTGCACCAGCGCGGCGTTTTGCTGCGTCACGCTGTCCATCTGCGAAACGGCCAGGCTCACCTGCTCAATACCGCGGCTCTGCTCGTCAGAGGCAGATGAAATCTCACCCATGATGTCGGTCACGCGGGTGACGGCAGCGACAATTTCCTTCATGGTGGTGCCAGCCTCGCTGACCTGCTCAGAACCGGTATTCACCCGGCTGACGGAGTTCTCGATAAGCCCTTTGATCTCTTTAGCCGCCTGCGCGCTGCGGCTCGCCAGCGTACGGACTTCACCTGCAACAACCGCAAAACCACGGCCCTGTTCCCCGGCGCGTGCCGCTTCCACCGCTGCGTTAAGCGCCAGAATGTTGGTCTGGAACGCGATGCTGTCGATCACGCCGGTAATATGCGCAATTTGCTGCGAACTGTCGGCGATTTCGTTCATGGTGCGAACCACGTTATCCACGACGTGACCGCCGCGCGCGGCCGTTTCAGAGGCGTTTTTCGCCAGCAGCGTTGCCTGACGGGCGTTATCGGAGTTCTGTTTAACCGTCGCGGTCAGCTCTTCCATGCTGGCGGCGGTCTCTTCGAGCGAGGCGGCCTGCTGTTCGGTGCGGGCGGAAAGATCGTTGCTCCCTGCGGCAATTTCGCCTGCGCCGGTGTAGATGGAATCGGTACTTCCACGTACGGCGCTGACGGTGGTCACCAGCGACTGCTGCATCTCATGCAGGCCGGCAGCCAGCTGGCCCATCTCGTTGCGACCGGAGATAGCGATCTCCTGCGTCAGGTCACCCCCTGCAATGGCGCGAATATGGTTCATAATGGAGTGGAGGGGTTTTAACAGCAGGTGCTGTAAACCCTGCCAGATGACCACCAGAACCGCGATAACGGCCAGCAGAATCGCCGCCAGCGTCCACTGCATCTGCGTGAAGCTGCTCTGGTTCTCTTCGGTTGCGGCCTTCAGCAGGGTGTTGTTTTCGGCGCGCCAGCGGTTATAGACCGCTTCCATCTCGTCCTGCGCCTGCTGCGCATCCAGATCGCCATAGGCCTGGTAGTTGTCGGCACGCAGATACTCAATCGATAAGCGCATCACTTCGTGCATCTGGTTCCAGGACTTCTGCATCTCGTCGGTTAATGCTGCCTCCTGGCCGTTAACCTGCGGCAGCTTCTGCCACTCTTTGTTATAGGCTTCGGCTTTTGCCAGCGAGTCGGCTGCGGTGCCAAGCAGTTTATTGATCGCCGCAAGGGAAGCCGGGTCGCGCTGGTTTTTCAGGTAGCGGATCGCCACGCGGGTGACGGTGACGCGCGTTTTCACCAGCGTGTTCACGCTGTCGCTCAGGCTTTCCTGCTGGGCATTGAGCACGCCGGAATTCTGGAAGTTATGGCGATCGTTGCTGACGGCAGAGTAGAACAACCCTCCCGTGACAACTTGCAACAGACAGAATATGGTGAGGGCAAAGATAATACCGGTAATCACGTGCAAATTTTTCAGCATAGCGGTCGTCCGTTAGAAAGGATGCAGAGGTACACCAATACTATCGTCGTATAGAATTTAAACTTTAATTTAACTCGCGCTTAACTAAGGGCTCCGGTGAGGAACCTGTTGTAAATCCGGATCATTTTTATGAGGAAGGTTAACATGAGCAGCATTGATAAAAGCGGGACGTACGCGCTCGGAACGCGGACGGTTAAACGACTGGGCTACGGTGCGATGCAGCTCGCCGGGCCGGGCGTCTTTGGTCCTCCGAAGGATAAGCAGGCCGCGCTGGACGTGCTGCGCGAAGCGGTAGCGGCGGGGGTGAACCACATTGATACCAGTGATTTTTATGGTCCTCATGTCACTAACCAGCTGATCCGCGAGGCGCTTCATCCGTACCGGGACGATCTGACGCTCGTCACCAAGATTGGCGCTCGTCGCAACGAAAAAGGTGCCTGGCTGCCAGCCTTTTCCGCGCAGGAACTGACTCAGGCGGTGCATGACAACCTGCGTAATCTGCAGCTGGACGTGCTGGACGTGGTGAATCTGCGGATCATGTTTAGCGCACACGGGCCGGCGGAAGGGTCGATTGCTGAACCGCTCTCCACCCTGGCCGAATTACAGCAGCAGGGTCTGGTGCGTCATATTGGCCTGAGCAACGTCACGGCCACCCAGGTTGCGGAAGCCCAGAAGATGGTCCCGGTGGTGTGCGTGCAGAACATGTACAACATTGTAAATCGGGGTGACGACGCGCTGGTGGATCTGCTGGCGCAGCAGGGGATCGCGTATGTGCCGTTCTTCCCATTGGGAGGCTTTACGCCACTGCAATCTTCCGGGCTGCAGGCCGTCGCGGATTCACTGGGCGCAACGCCAATGCAGGTTGCGCTGGCATGGCTGCTGCAACGTTCCCCGAATATTCTGCTGATCCCTGGCACCTCTTCCGTGGCGCATCTGCGTCAAAACCTCGCGGCGGGGGAGCTGCGGTTGCCGCCTGAAGCGCTGGAAACGCTGAATTCGCTGATGGATTAAAGGTAACACGCGCAAAGCCTGAAGGATGCTTCCGGCTTTGCGCGCTTAGAGTCCTGTCTGACTTTTCTGCCTGTGAAGCGCTAACGCTTCCGCCACAATCTCCTGCTTGCTCTTACGCGTCTCAAAGGCGGTGGTTCTGATGTACTCCATCAGATCGGGATCGATGCGGGCGCTCAACATTCTGAGATCGGCCTCCTTTGCCAGACCGCGTGCAACACGCTTGTCTGGATAGTCACGGGCTGGCATTGAAAATATTCTCCAGTAAGTCTTGTTAATTCGTTCGGTAAAATATGCTTTTATCTGACTTTAAAGTCAACATGTAGTTATTGCATAGTGATGTTATTTTTTATAAGTCATAAACTAGATGACTTTTATATGACTTGTTCTGTCAGGCCTGTTAACGGCGGGCAACGTTGCTAAATTAAAACCGCTCAAACTTCAACGCGTTTGGGTTCGCCTTTGGAAATGACCTTGATCCTTGTCCATAATCCGTAATACTGTATTTATATACAGTATCTGGCGAGAAAGGCATTATGGACACTCTCTTTTCTTATCACCCAAAACAAGACATTGAATTACCTTTGTTTTTAGAACGCGTTGCCTGTGGTTTCCCCAGCCCGGCGCAGGATTATGTGGAGGATCGTCTCGATCTTAACCGGCTGGCAGTCAGACACCCCAGTGCGACCTATTTTATCAAGGTGAGTGGAGACTCCATGATTGGGGCGGGGATCGGCGACGGCGATCTGCTGGTGGTCGATCGTTCGTTAAATGCCGAACATGGGGATATCGTCGTGGCGTCGGTCGCCGGTGAGTTTACGGTGAAAGAGCTACAGACCCGTCCGGTTCTGAGACTTCTGCCGCATAATGCCCGCTATCAGCCAATTACCTTTCAGTCCGAAGAGGAGCTGCAGATCTTCGGCGTCGTCACCCACACGCTCAAAACGCATAAACATGTTCGCGCTGGTTGATGTGAATAGCTTTTACGCCTCCTGCGAGAAGGTGTTCCGCCCCGATCTGGAGGGGAAACCCATCGTGGTGGTGTCCAATAACGACGGCTGCATCATTTCATTGTCGCGGGAGGCAAAGCAGTTCGGCATAAAAATGGGTGAGCCGTATTTTAAATTCAAAGAAAAACTATACCCGTCAAAAGTTTACGTCTTTAGCTCGAACTATGCGCTGTATGCCGATCTCAGCAGTCGGGTCATGCAGACGCTGACCGATCTCGCCCCGGCAATAGAGATTTACTCCATCGATGAGGCGTTCGTGAACGTTTCAGGGGTCAGTCACTGCCTGTCACTGGAAGCGTTCGGTCACCAGATGCGCACGCAGGTATTTAAAAATACGGGCTTAACCGTTGGCGTCGGTATTGCTCCGACCAAAACGCTGGCGAAGCTGGCCAACTATGCGGCGAAACGCTGGGCCAGCACGGGCGGCGTGGTCGATCTCTCAGGCCGCGAGCGGCAGCGTAAGCTGCTGGCAAAGGTTCCGGTAGAGGAGGTGTGGGGAGTAGGGCGGCGCATCACGAAAAAGCTCAACGCTATGGGGATCACCACGGCGCTGGAGCTGGCGGAAGCGTCGTCCTGGGTCATTCGCAAACATTTCAACGTGGTACTGGAACGGACGGCCCGCGAGCTTCGCGGTGAGCCCTGCCTTGACCTGGAAGAGTTCACCCCCACGAAGCAGCAAATTATTTGTAGCCGTTCGTTTGGACACCGTATTACGCAATATGAAGAGATGCACCAGGCCATTTGCGCCTACGCGGAACGCGCTGCGGAAAAACTGCGCGGTGAGCATCAATACTGTCGCTTTATCAGCGTGTTTGTGCGCACCAGCCCGCACGCGGACAATGAAATTTATTACGGTAATCAGGCTTCTGTCACCCTGATGACGCCCACCAATGACTCGCGCGATATCATCCGCGCCGCCACGGAGGCGCTGGGGCGTATATGGCTCGACGGCTATCGCTATATGAAAGCCGGGGTCATGCTGGCGGACTTTTTCAGCAGCGGCGTCGCCCAGCTGAATTTGTTTGACGATAATCGTCTGCGCGCCAACAGCGCGGCGCTGATGGAGATGATGGACAGCGTAAATCATTCCGGTAAAGGGAAGATATGGTTCGCCGGGCAGGGTATTGAGAAATCCTGGGCGATGAAGCGTGAGATGCTGTCACCGGCCTATACGACGCGGTACGCCGATTTGCCGGTGGCGAAGTAGAAGATGGTTGCGTTATTTCTTTTGCACCAACCAGGTTGCCGCAGCCGCCAGCGCGCCGATCAGCGGCATTTCGCCCGCTCCGGCCAGGAAGTTATAGCGATCGATCTCATTATTTTTACGGATATCCGCAAGGCGGGTAAGCGCCTCTTTTTCATCCGCAGCGCCGATCTCCTCGAACTGTTTTTCAAACCCCTGAGCGATGAGCTGAGCGGCCGCATCGGTGTTTGCGCTCTCGATCGCAATGAGGTTCGGGCCTTTTTGGAAAAAACAGTAATCCGGCATACGTGCTCCAGAAAGAGGGGATACGGTAAAAACACTCTATTCCTTGCGGTTAAAAAATGCACGTGATTTACGGCGGAAACAATCAGTTTTTCTTTATTATTTCAGGCAGTAACTGCTCAATCACGCTGACGACCTTTCTGACGCGCTGCGGAATAAAGCGGGCGTCAGGGTAGACGGCATAGAGGAAGCGATCGGGCAAGCGCCAGTCGGGCAGCACCGGCACCAGCGTGCCCGCCTGCAGCGCCCTGGCCACGAGCGGTCGCTGCATGCCGCCGATACCGATGCCGGCCTCCAGCGCCTGCAGCAGCGCGTCGCTGGTGTTGGCACGGAAAACGGTATTCACGTTGACCTCGACCGTTTCCTCGTCAGAAATCAGGCGCAGGGGGGCATCCAGCGGAATACCGCTGAACCGTACGTGTGGCAGCGTGGTCAGCTCGCTGACGGCGTGTACCGCCTGAAAACCGGGTGAGGCAAACAGCGCGGCTTCAATACGCGCCAGCACGCGAGCCGCGTGCGCCTGCGGAGGCTCACTGCCCAGCCGTATCGCGACATCCACGCCCTCCGTCACCAGATCGGCAAGGCGGTCATCCAGGGAAATCATCAGCTGCAGTTCGGGATGCAGGCGCTGTAGCGCCAGCAGATGCGGCAAAACGATCTGCCCCAGGCCGCTCGGTAGCTGGACATGGACGCGTCCCTGAATGCTATGGTCAACAGGATGCAGACGCCTCTCCGCTTCCCCCATTGCGTCCAGCACGAGCTGCATATCACGCCGGTAACGTTCACCCTGTTCGGTCAGCTTCATCGTACGCGTCGTTCGGTGCAGCAGTACCACACCCAGCGCGTCCTCAAGCGCCGCGATCTGTTGACTGACGGCGGACTGCTTAATGCCGGTCTGACGGGCTGCCGCCGAAAACGAGCCCGCTTCAGCGACGCGTAGAAAGGTAGAAATGGCGGTGAGCTTATTATTCATTTAAAGATTCTGCTTATAAGTGCCATCGGTTTCAGGGGATATCTCCAGAAAAAATAATAGATCACACTGCGTCTGTCACCCTTTACGGAGAAACACCATGAATAAGATGCAGCAACACAACGTCGCCCTGGTCGCAGGCGCCAGCGGCATTGTCGGCAGACAGCTGGTCAGCACGCTCCTGCACCATCAGTGGGAGGTGATCGGCCTCAGTCGCCGCGAGGTAACCCATCCGGACGGCATTCCCGTGGTGAACGTCGATTTACTGGACGCGCAGGACACCGCGCGGGCGCTGGACGCCCTGAACGGTGTCACCCACATTTTTTACAGCGCCTGGGCGAACGCGGCGAACTGGACGGACATGGTTGAGCCGAACGTCACCATGCTGCGTAATCTGGTCAGCACCCTCGAAAAAACGGCACCTTTACAGACGGTAAGCCTGATGCAGGGGTACAAAGTCTATGGTGCGCATCTGGGGCCGTTTAAAACCCCGGCGCGGGAAAGCGATCCCGGCGTGCCGGGTGCCGAATTTAACGCCGCGCAGCTCGCGTGGCTCAGCCAGTTTCAGCGGGGGAAAGGCTGGCACTGGAATGCCATCAGGCCGGGCGTGGTGGGGAGTGCGGTACCGGGTAATGCCATGAACCTTGCGCTGAGCATCGCCATGTACGCCTCCCTGTGCAAGGCGCTGGGGTTACCGCTGCGTTTCCCCGGTTCGGAACAGGCCTGGCACAGCATCGTTGACCATACCGACGCCGGGCTGCTGGCCGAGGCCACGGTGTGGGCCGCCGCGTCACCTGCGGCACAGAATCAGGCGTTCAACGTGAACAATGGCGATGTCTGGCGCTGGAGCGAACTGTGGCCGCGCATCGCACGCTGGTTTGAACTGGACTCTGCGCCGCCGGTGAGGCTGTCATTTCATCAGCTGTTTAACGACTATCGCGGGGTATGGCGAGAGCTTGCCGAAGAGCGGCTGGTGGAAGCGGATATTCTGCAGCTGAGCGACGGGCGGTTTGCCGATTTTGTCTTTAGCTGGGATTACGACATGTTTGGTGACGGGAGCAAGCTGCGCAGGGCGGGCTTTACGCAAATGCAGGCCACCGATGAGATGTTTTTCCGCCTGTTCGCGCAGCTGAGAGCCGCGCGGATTATTCCCTGATGAGCCTGGGCGTCCTGGTGCAGGCCAGGACGCCGGGTGCTTACTCAACCGTTAACGCATTCACAACCTCGGCCACGCTTTTCACGCTGCGGATGTTCCCAATCCCCGTGCCGAGCGCGATATAGCCCTCATCGGTGTTGCCTTCGAGCATGCCAAGACGCAGGCCCCGTAATCCTCCCATCGCCTTGCCCAGCGCTTCGTTGCTTGCGCCTGCTTTATCCATCGCCGCCAGTTTGTCCGCCAGCTTGCCGGGAAGAGAGCGGTAGTAATGGGGCACGGTGCGGAAAAGCAGCAAATCGAGGCCGTTGGCGGCAACAATTTTCTCTTTGACCCCCTGCGGCACGCGGCTTTCTTCCGTGCTGATAAAGACCGAACCGGCAAACACGCCTTCCGCGCCCAATGCATGCGCCGCTCTGGCGGTGCGATTATCGGTAATGCCGCCCGCGGCCATAACCGGGACGTGCTTCACGGCATCGGCAATCAGCGGCACGATGGAAAAGGTGCCAAGCACCGTTGCGGGTAACGTCCCGCCCTCATCAAAACCGGTGGCGACGATAATGTCAGCCCCCATTTCTTCCGCGAGGCGGGTGTTCTCCGGCGTTGGGTTGATGTCGCGGTAGATAATGGCGATACCCGCCTCTCTTAACTCGCTGAACAGCGCGGGAATAATGCTGCCTTCCCCATAGCCCGTATACACCACGGCCCTGACGCCTTCGTCTTTCACCACCTGAAGAATAGGCCCTGTCCAGACGTCATTAACGGCCGTGGGGATCAGGTTCACGCCAAACGGTTTCTCGGTCAGCCGTTTGGTTTTACGAATTTCTTCGCGCATTTTTTCGGCGGTCTCTTCCGGCGTGGAGACCGCGGTGTCGGCGGTTAAACCGGCATTGGGCCCCAGCACGCCGAGCCCTCCGGCATTGCTGACCGCAGCAACTAAACGAGCATCGGTGAGCCAGGATAACGGCCCCTGAATAACAGGTTTTTCGATGCCCAGGATCTGGCAAATACGGTTATTTTTCATAGCGGACTCTCCCTCACGTTTGAATGGGGAAGAGTGTAGGGCGCAGGATTGTTAGGAAAAACAGCCAAAAAGATTCATCACTGTTATAAAATTAATAACAATCATTT
The DNA here is from genome assembly GCF_003688535.1 of Enterobacter sp. WP_7_1. NCBI lineage: Bacteria > Pseudomonadati > Pseudomonadota > Gammaproteobacteria > Enterobacterales > Enterobacteriaceae > Enterobacter > Enterobacter sp. WP_7_1. The sequence continues at coordinate 1,181,665 of NZ_REFK01000001.1, forward strand.
TATCCTGCTCGCGACAAAAGCGTTCCTTATGCAAATAAACCTCTTTGAAGCTATTCGAATTTTTATTGAAATTGTCGAGTCAGGCAGTCTTACCCAGGCGGCGGAGAATCTGCAGGTCCATCGTCCGGCGGTTACCAAAGCGTTACAGCTTCTGGAGCAACACAGCGGCACCCGGCTACTGCAGCGCACAACGCGTCGGATTAGCCTGACGCCGGATGGGGAAGCCTTTTATCGCCGGAGTAAACCCCTGCTGGCGCAGGCGGACGAATTGCTGGAGTCGTTTGGTACGGACCGGGCAATACACGGCCAGCTGCGTGTGGATATGCCGGTCTCTTTTGCCACGCTGCGGGTGATACCCAATCTGCCTGATTTTTATCGTCAGCATCCTGAGATCGACATCATTCTGAGCAGCTCTGACCGCCGTCGGGATATGCTGCGGGATGGCCTGGACTGCGTGCTGCGGGTGGGAGAGCTGGAGGACGGTGAGTATATCGCGCGTAAAATCGGGAACATCAAAATCACGACCTGCGCCAGCCCGGCCTGGCTGGCAAAACACGGTATGCCAGAAACGCCGGATGATTTACGCAAGCATCAGGCCATCAACTGGATTAATAACCGCAGCAGACAAATTCATCCGTGGACATTTACCACGCCAGAAGGCATCGCGGAAATTACCCTGCCCGGTAAGCTTGTCGTGGATAACTCCGAGGCCTACATCGCGGCAGGCCTTGCCGGGTTGGGGTTAATGCAGGGGATGAATCTCTTTCTCCAGCCTTACATAGACCGCGGTCTTCTGGTTGAAGTCCTGCCGGACTATCGTTCGCCGGACCGCAAGCTGTCACTGCTCTATCCACACCGCCATCTCTCCCGCAAGGTGCGGGTCTTTACCGAATGGCTGGAGAGTCTGGTGTGAAAGCAGCCAGCTCGTGACACAGCGCGCCAATCTGCTCAACGGCGTTCAGCAGGCGGGGTGTGGGTTCGTTTGCGCAGTTCAGCCGCAGAAAGTGCGTTAACTCCGCGGCAGGGGAAAACAGGGGGCCAGGGCTGACGCCAATGCCCAGCGCCAGCGCGCGACGGTGCACCTCCAGCGCGTTGACCCGCTGAGGCAGTTCAACCCATAGCAGGAAACCGGCAGCGGGCACGTTAACGCGTGTACCGGACGGAAAGCTCGCCTTGACCTGCGCCACGACGGCGTGAACGCCCTCTGCGATCCGGCGCTTCAGCCGCCGCAGATGGCGATCGTAGTCGCCGCTCGCCAGAACTTCGCTCGTCGCCGCTTCCATCAGCGGGGCGCCAGCCCATTCTCCGGCCATGCGGGCCTGTAAGACCTGCGGGGAGTAGCGTCCGGCGGCGATCCAGCCGATTCGCCATCCGGGCGCAAGCGTTTTAGACAGGGAACTGCAGTAAATCACATTCCCGCTCTGGTCGAACGCCTTGCAGGCCGGAGGGCGTTGCCCCTCGCCGACCAGGTCACCGTAAACATCGTCTTCAATCAAGGGAATACCCGCCTCTTCCAGCAGGGCAACCAGCTCCTGCTTGCGCGCGACGGGCATGCTGGCACCCAAAGGATTTTGTACCGTGGGCGAGGCCAGAACGGCAGCAGGGCGGTGGTGGCGAATAGCGTCCGCCAGCGGTTCCAGCAGCAGGCCTTCCACAGGGTCGGTGGGGATCGCTAAAGCCTTCAGGCCTAAATCCTCCAGCAGCAGGAGCGTGCCAAAGTAGGCTGGCTGCTCAATCGCCACGACATCGCCCGGCTGGCACACGGCCCGAAGGGCCAGGCGCAGCGCCTGCGTCGCGCCTGCGGTAATAATGAGATCGTCCGCACCGAACCGGGCTCCCCACTGGGCAGAGCGCGCGGCAATCTTGCTTCGCAAATCCCGCCTTCCCGGAGGCAGGCTGTAGCTCTGTCCATGCGCGTCCAGACGACGGCCCGCAGAGTGCAACGCCCGCTGCAGCGCATCTCCCGGCAGCCACGCGGGATCGGGCAGGGCGGCGCCCAGCGGGATCAGCCGGGCTTCTGCACTGCTGAACAGCGACCGGGCCACGGCGGACATGGTGACGGGGACCGGGCCAGGCAAGGAACGCGCGGGCTCCGCGCGCGGAGGCTGGCTGGTCTGACGGATGTAATAGCCTGACCGCGGGCGCGCAACGATCAGCCCTTCAGCCTCCAGGCAGCGAAGGGCCTCCAGCGCCGTCGGAAGGCTAACGCGCTCGCGTTCGGCCAGTTTGCGCGCGGAGATCATCCTGTCACCGGCGCGCAGCGCGCCGGACGTAATGGTAAGACGCAGCATATCCGCAATACGGCGATAGTGAGGAGAGGACTGGGACGGGGCAGACATGGGTAACTGTTCAGGCTAATTTTCGATAAAACTGACTATACAGCCATTGATGCGCGCCATCTATAGTGTCCGGCATGTTCAGGACAAGGAGGCATTATGCACAGCGATAACTTCAACATTTCCACCTATTTCAACCGCATAAACTATACCGGACCGGCGGCTGCCGATACGGCCACCCTGCATGCGCTGATGCGCCATCAGCTCTTTTCAGTCCCCTTTGAGAATCTGGACGTGCAGGCGGGCAAAATTGTCTCGCTGGCGCCGGACGACATTGCCGATAAGGTGTTAACGCAGGGGCGCGGCGGCTACTGCTATGAGGTAAACGGGCTTTTTGCCATGGCGCTGGAGGCGTTAGGGATCCCTTACCGCTTCGTGGCGGCGCGCCCGATGTTCTACCCCGCGCGGCGGCCGAAAACCCATATGGCGTTGATTGCCGAGGTGGAGAGCCGACAGTGGCTTTGCGACCTCGGTTTCGGCAGCTACGGCATTCGCGCGCCGATGGCGCTGGACACGCTTGATGTGGATATCACGCAGGATTTCGACACGTTCCGACTGAGCCGCAGCGCGGAGGGTGAGTATTTGCTTGAGGCGAAGGTTGAGGGTGAATGGGCCCGGCAGTACGGCTTTGATCTCACCCCTCAGGAATGGATTGACTTCGTTCCGGCCAACTACCTTAACTCCACGCACCCGGATGCCATCTTTGTGCAGAAGCGGGTAGTGGTGCAGCACAGCCCGGAAGGACGCCAGATTTTACTGGGCGACGTGCTGAAAATCATCACGGCGAACGGCATTGAAACGCGGCAGCTGGCGGAGGAGGAAATCCGCCATGTACTGAAAGACCGTTTTGCGCTGACCGCCGCGTAATCTGCCGGGAAACGGTGGAGCCTCAGCGCAGCCCGTCTTCTGCGGCGTTGCGCTGAGTTCCCCACTGTAACAGCAGGCTAAACGACGCGGGTAACACGGTCAGCGTCACCAGCGTCGCGACCAGCAGCCCGCCGATAATGGCATAGGCCATTGGCCCCCAGAAGACCTGATGAGAGATCGGGACCATGCCCAGAATGGCGGCGCAGGCGGTCAGGCAGATGGGTCTGGCCCGGTGCTCCGCGGCCGCCATAATGGCGGCATCGTTTGCTATCCCCTGAGCAAGATTGCTGTCAACCTCGCTAATCAGTATCACCGCGTTGCGCACGATCATCCCCGCCAGGGCGATGACGCCCAGCAGCGCGACAAACCCCATCGGCGTGCCGCCGGGCAGCATAGCCAGCACGATCCCCGGCAAGCCAAACGGGGCCATCAGGAGGGCCAGCAGCATCCGGGAATATCGCCGCAGCTGAAGCATCAGCAGCAACAGCATGAGGACCAGCGTTACCGGAAGAACGGTAAAGACGGAGCTGTTCCCCTTATCCGATTCGGCAACCGCACCGCCTTCTTCAATGCTGTAACCTGCGGGCAGGCTCGCGCGCAGCCTGTCGACCGCCGGACGCAGCGCCGCGGATACCGCTTCAGCCTTCAGCCCCGGGGCAAGGTCCGTTTGCACCGTGATAAAGGGCACGCGCTGCCGACGCCAGATGACCGGATCGTCCACGCCCCAGACCGGCGTCGCGACGGCGCTGAGCGGAATTTTTTTACCGTCATTCCCCTGAATCGTGAGCGAGGAGAGGGTGGCGGTGCTGTGACGTGCATCGTCCGTGGCCCGCAGCACCACGTCGACAAGGCGGTCGTTATCCCTGATGGAGGTAACAACGCTGCCGGACCAGACGGTGTTCAGCGTGCGGGCGAGGCTTTCTGACGATATGCCCGCCGCCCTGGCCGCCGTCTGATTCACCTCAAGGGTTATGACCCTCTCCGGCTCTCCGGCCGTCTGGTTAACGTCGCGTGAGAACGGGGACTGCCCAATCGCGTCCGTGAGACGGTTCGCAAACGCCCGAACCTGCAGATAGTCAGGCCCACTCACCCGGTATTTGATTGGCCAGCCGACGGGCGGCCCCAGCTCAAGGGGCGACACGCGCGTGATGATGTCGCTAAACTGCGTCGCCAGGATCCTGTTGAGCTGCGCATGCAGACGATCCCGCGCCTCAAGATCCTTAGCCACCACGACCATCTGGGCGATATTTTCATTTTCCAGCAGCACGTCCATCGGCAGGTAAAAACGGATGGCGCCCGACCCGACGTACGTCGAATAGCGATCGATGTTGCCGTTGCTGGCCAGCGCCTTTTCCAGCTTTTCCACCTCTCTTAGCGTTTCCGGCTGCGACGCGTTGGCCGGAAGCGTCAGGCTGACCAGCAGCTCAGGCCTGTCCGAAGCGGGGAAAAACTCGCCCTGCATAAACGTCGTGCCGTACACGGACAGCCCCAGCGCGGAAAGCGCAATCAGCACGGTAGCGACTCGGTGACGCAGTGCCAGGCGTAAAAGTCTGCCGTACCCGCGCGCGATCCTGCCGGGGCCTGCCGCGTGATGTCTGACTTTTTCCGGCAGCAGCCTCGTGCCCGTCAGCGGCGAAAACAGGATCGCGACAGCCCAGGAGCAGAGCAGGGCAATGAGCACCACCGCAAACAGGGAAAAGCAGTATTCACCGGCGCTGGAGGCCGCAAAACCAACGGGAATAAAGCCGGCAATCATTACCAGAGTACCGGTGAGCATCGGGAAGGCCGTCGTTTTAAATGCATGGGTGGCCGCGAGCCGACGGGAATCCCCCGCTTCCAGCCGGGAGACCATCGTTTCGACGGCGATCATGGCGTCATCCACCAGCAGGCCCAGGGCAATGATCAGCGCCCCGAGCGAGATACGCTGAAGGCCAATACCTGCGAGCATCATGCCGGCAAACGTCATGGCGAGCACCAGCGGGATGGCCGTCGCCACCACCAGTCCGGCCCGTAACCCCAGAGAGACAAATGAAACCGCCAGCACGATAATAACGGCTTCGATAAGCACCCGGATAAACCCGCTTACCGCGTCACTGACCACCGCTGACTGATCGGCAACTTTCACCATCTCGATACCGTGCGGCAGCCCGGCGCTGAGGGCCGCCATTCTGGCGTTCAGCGCAGCGCCGAAACGCAGCATGTTGCCCGTTGGCGCCATCGACACCGCCAGCCCGATAGCCGGTCTACCGTTCACCCGGTAGGCCGGGGCCGGTGGCTCGGCGATTTCCCGGGTGACGGTGGCAATGTCGGTCAGCGGAATATAGCGATTGTTCACGTGCAGCGTGACGGCGCGTAAGCTCTCTTCGGTCGTGAGCGCCCCGCTGACCTTGATCGCCATGTTCTCTTTTTCAGTACGCATCGTTCCTGCCGGGACAACGGCGTTTTGCGCCCGGAGGGCATCGGCAATCTCCTGAATATCGAGCCCCATCCCGGCCAGGCGCGCCGGAGAAAAGGCGAGGACCCACTGCTCCTGCTGTTCGCCCAGCAGGGTGGTTTTGCCCATATCCGGCAGGGACATGAGCTCGCGCCGTATTGTCTCTGCGCGATCCCGCACCTCCCGCAGGGTGAAGCCCTCGGGAATAAAGGCGTAAATTGTGCCGAACGTGTCGTCAAACTCGTCGTCCACGGCAGGACCCTGCACCCCATCAGGCAGGGACGGCGCGATGTCCTGCATTTTTTTGCGAACCTGATACCAGATGTCCGGCACGCTCTGCGGGGGCGTATCGTCACGGAGGTTGACGTGGATAACGGTGCGTCCGGCCCGGGTTTCACTTTCGAGATAGTCCAGCCAGGGCGTTTCCTGCAGCTTTTTTTCAAGCGTATCGGTGAGCAGGCGGGTGGTATCCGCCACGGTTGCTCCCGGCCACTGCGCGGAGACGACGGCCGTTTTAATGGTAAAAGCCGGATCTTCGTTACGCGGCAGCTTCTCATAGCAGAACACGCCCATCGCAATCACCAGCAGCATGAAAAAGCTGACCATCTGCTGGTTCTTCAGCGCCCAGGCGGAGAGGTTAAATTTGGCTTCCGGTCCTGTGTTCATGGCTGAACCTCTCCGGCAACCACCGGCTCGCCGGATCGTAATGTGCTCACGCCCGCGGTAATCACCCGGTCGCCCGGCTCAAGGCCGGAGGCAATCATGACGGAGGAGGCCGTATAGCCGACGGGCACCACCGCGCGCAGCTGCGCCCGCGACTGCGGGGTAATCACAAAAACGGCGGGTTTGTCGCCGACGCGGGTCAGCGCCGAGGCGGGAAGGGTGTATCCGCGCGGGGCTGACGATGGCAACGTGACGGTCACGCTGGCGCCCAGCGCCATGGCCGCGGGCGGGTTTTGCAGGGTGGCCCTGACGCGCCAGGTGCGGGTCTGAGGATCGGCCTGAGGGGTGATATCCCGCAGCGCGGCAGACGCCTGCACCGACGGGTCGCTGAGGAGGGAAACCCGCAAAAACGCCTTATCCAGAGGCGGGATCGCATCGGGAGTGGCAATATCAAACGCCACGTCGCGGGCTTCACCGGTTGCCAGCGTCAGCACGGACTGACCGTCGCTGACAACCTGTCCCGCAGAGGCGTTCACGGCGGTGATAACGCCCGCCTGCGGCGCGATCAGGCGCGTCCAGCCGAGGCTTTCGCGGGCATTTCGCCACGCGGCCTCGCTGCTTTTTAAGCGCGCGCGGGCGACAAGCCAGTCCGCACGGGCGCTGTCGAGCTGCGTGCGGGCTATCGCCCCCGTTGGCATGAGCTTTTGCATTCGGCTGACGTTAAGCGCGGCGACCTGCGCTGAGGCTTTGGCGCCTTCATAGTCGGCCGCCGCGCCGTCGAGCTGGTTTTGCCCGGTCGTGTTGTCAAGCGTGGCCAGCAGCTGTCCGGCAGTGACCCGGTCGCCAATATCAACGCTGCGCGTCAGTATCCGGCCCCCGGTCCGAAAGCTCAGGGTCGTTTCATCGTGGGCATGGATCTCACCGGTTCTTTCCAGCGCGGGAAGGGTCTGGGCGGCCCCGACGACGACGTAGCGTACCGCTCGCGCCGGGTCGGGCTTATTTTCGTGTTTATCGCCGCAGCCGGTCAGCGGAAAAATCGCCAGCGCAAGCAGGGCCAGGGGAAGATAATGCAGCCAGGAAAGGGTGCGCGCCACGCCGTACATATGATGCAGGCAGTGGCGGAGGGAGAGAAAAAATTCGTCTGACATAACGCCGCTCCATAAAGGGAATGGCGTTATTAAATGCGCGCTACGTCGAGAAAGATTCGACGTTCTGTCAAGGCTTTATCAAGAGTGGAGATTTTCATTACCGGCCGGGTGCCAGGGCAACAAAATGCGCACGGTGAGGCCGCCGGTTTCCGGCAATGACGCGCTAATCTCTCCCCCATGCGCCTCACAAATCGCCCGGGCGATGGACAAACCGAGGCCGCTGCCGCCGGAATGCCGGGCGCGGGACTGCTCCTCGCGGCTAAAGCGTTTAAACATTTCCGGTAAGAACTGGGGCGACACGCCCGGCCCGTCATCGGTAAATTCGAGGGTGTAATGACCGCTGGCGTAATGCAGCGCCACCTCGAGGTGGCCGCCCTCGCGCCCGTAACGTAGCGCATTTTCCATGAGGATGGTAACAACCTGGCCCAGACGGAACGCATCGCCTCTGAAGAGGCTGGGGCGCGGGTTGCGAAGCGTTATCCGAAAATGATGCGCGTCAGCCTCGGGCATGATCCAGGCAGCCCGCTCCTGAATCAGCTCATCCAGACAGAACGGCTGGTCCTCCAGCACGAGGTTACCCGCGTCGGCGAGCGAGAGAAGGTGAAGCTCATCGGTGAGACGGTTGAGGTGCTGGAGCTGTTTCATCACCATGCCGAGCTGCGCCGGGCTGGCATCAAACACGCCGTCTAACATGCCCTGCAGACGCCCGATGGCGGCCGTCAGGGGCGAGCGCAGCTCGTGCGCCATCGCGACGTGCGAGGCGCGGAGCTCTTTTTCATAGCGGGCGAGCTGTCCCGTCATGGAGTTAAAGTCGGTCGCAAAGCTGACCATTTCAGCCGGCGCATCCTCGATCAGTTCCGCCTGGCGGCCAAACTGCCCGTCGGCGACATCCTTTGCCGCATCGCGAAGGCGGCTGAACTGCAGCGCCAGCGGCCGGGCGTGTTTGAGCCCCATCACCACAATAAACGGGATCATCACCAGCACCAGAAGGGCCACCGTGGCCCAGTCGGCTGAGGCGATAGACGGCGTGGAATAGCTCAGGCCCCACCAGGTGTCCACAATCGAGTGGAAGCGGGCCGGATTGGTCTGCGGGTTCTGGCTGAGCGCCAGAAACTCCTGGCGGACCGCCGCTGGCATTTTGCCCATTATCCAGTAGTTCTGAACCGCATAGCGCAGCCACATGCAGGTGGCAATGACGATCACGCTGCCGATAGCCAGCGCTAAGATGCGCGCGCAAATCCAGCGCCACAGAGAGGAGTGCTGATTTTTAATCATGGCTGTCTGAACCTGTAACCCACGCCGCGAACGTTGATCAGCACGCCGGAGATCCCCGCCGCTTCGAGTTTTTTACGCAGGTTATAAATATGGGTGTCCACCACGCGCTCCAGCGCCTCGCTTTCCGGCAAACAGTGCTCCAGTAAATACTGGCGGGAGAACGGGTGCGCCGGAGAACGCAGCAGCGTTGCCAGAAGCGAGAATTCCGTTGGCGTAAGATCGAGCATCACGGGCGCGTCGCCGCCGTTATCCACGCTCGCCACAATGGCGGCCACGTCCACCTCCAGCGTTTGCCAGCGAAGGATCGCCTCGTCCGTCTCTTTTTTACTGCTGCGCCGCAGCACCGCCTGCACCCGAGCCACCACTTCGCCCGGATGATAAGGCTTCACAACGTAATCATCGGCACCGTACCGCAGGGCACCAATGCGGTCGGGGGTATCCCCCATGGCCGTGACCATGATCACCGGCACATCGCTTTTACGACGCAGGCCAGCCAGCACCTCGGTGCCGTTAAGCCCCGGCAGCATCACGTCCAGCAGTATGAGGTCGGGCTTCCACCGCTGCGCCATATCCAGCCCGGAATGACCGTCTCCGGTAATGGTCACGTCGTAATTTTCCCGCCGTAAATAGGCCTCGAGCACGCCAGCCGCATCGGCGTCATCTTCAATAATCAGCACTCTTCTGGACAACATCCGTTCACCTTGACCATTTCTTAACACTATCCCGACGATTCATTGATTCAGCCAAATCATACTGCGCCAACGTTGTGTGGCCGCCCCCGTATCAGGAGGCGCCAGCGTCCGTATGGAGAGCAGTATGATAGCGATAAAAAAAGTCCTGTATATGTCCGTCCCGCTTCTGATGGCCGTGAGTTCCGGCGTGCAGGCGGATGATGGCACCGCGTCCGATTCCCTCACCGTGGGGCTTGGGGGGCAGTATGCCCCGCGTTACTCAGGCTCAGACAAGCAGGTGTGGCAGGTGGTTCCGGTGCTGCAGGGACGCAAAGGCGCTTTCTTTATTGATGCGCAAAAAGGGGGGGGATATGACCTGCAAAACGACAGCGGCTGGTATTTCGAACACACGCTGGGCTACGACTTCGGAAGGGCTGATAAAAATTCTGGCTGGCGTGAGGGCGCAAACAATTTGAAAGGGATGGGGGACATTGATGCCACTCTGAATACCGGCCTTGCCGTCGGCTGGCAGGCCGCGCCATGGCTGAGTATGGAAGGCAAAGCGACGCTGCCGTTAACGGACAGCCAGGGTGCAAGCTATCAGGCCTCCGTGACGCTGATCCCCGTGCAAAATAACCAGGATACGGTTGCCTTTCAGTCTGCGGCCCTGTTTGGCGACAGCCGTTATCTGAATACCTGGTATGGGGTCAGCGAGCAGCAGAGCCGCCGCACCGGATATCGCCACTATGCTGCGCCGGGTGGATTCTATGGCGTCGACACCAGCCTGACCTGGAGCCATCAGTTCGATGCTCACTGGGGGACGGTGCTGAGTGCGGACTACACCTGGCTGGGCGACCATGCGAATAACAGCCCGATCGTAATGCGGCGTAATGAAGGGTCTGCAACCGCCGCTATCACCTGGACATTTTAACCAGGGAGAGGGTCAGGCAAGGAGTCCCTTAATAAGCATCCAGAAAAGTGAGAGCACGCAGAGGAGTTGTACCGTTCGCAATGACCACAGCTGAAAACGCCATTGATATCGCTCCCGGGCATCGGCTTCTGCAATCGGGCCAGCGGCATCAGCAGCATTTTTCTCTGGGCGGCGCAGAAAATCATGGCACAGCCAGACCAGAAGTATGAGGCAAAGTATTCTCGTGAAAAGTAAACCGTAGGCGGTGTAAAACATATCCCAGTAGCAGCGGAGGGTGTCCATGACCTTTATCCTTTCCTGAGCCGCCCATACGGCAGGTATGGGCGGTGAACGATTACTTCTTCTTATCCATCATCGCTTTTAAATCGGCAAACGGGTTAAACGTGGCGACGCCCACGTCTTTTTGCGCGTCTTCCCCGGCCACCACGGTGGTGCCGTACTGATCCGCTTCGGTGTATTTCGAATGCTCGTGATCGTGGCAAAACAGGCACAACAGCTCCCAGTTGCTGCCATCTTCCGGGTTGTTGGTATGGTCGTGATCGATATGGTGAACCGTCAATTCACGCAGATTGGAATAGACAAACTCCCGCGAGCAGCGTCCGCAGACCCAGGGATAGATTTTTAATGCTTTTTCGCGGTAGCCGCTTTCCAGCCGCGCGTAGTTTTTGGGGATCAAAGCCATTGCCGGTTTTACCTGCCATGAAAAAAGTGGGGGATATTATATCCCATTATGAGGCGGAATGACGAACCACGCTATTCTGTCAATTTATTTGATGCTTTCCGTTAAATAAACGCCATTTATTCTCACCCGGTAATGCGTAAAGTAGGTGCAACGCAAAGCATTCTCAGGACACATCGTTATGAAAAAGATCGGGTTTTTATCCTTTGGTCACTGGACGCCTTCTCCGCAGTCCGGCACGCGCTCGGCGGCAGACACGCTGCTGCAGTCCATCGATTTAGCCGTGGCGGCTGAAGAGCTGGGGGCAGACGGCGCGTATTTCCGCGTGCACCACTTTGCCCGACAGCTTAGCTCGCCGTTCCCTCTGCTGGCGGCAATAGGCGCAAAAACGAAAACCATCGAAATCGGTACCGGCGTGATTGATATGCGCTATGAAAATCCGATGTACATGGCTGAAGATGCGGGGGCTGCGGATCTGATTTCCGGCGGTCGTCTGCAGCTTGGCATCAGCCGCGGCTCGCCGGAGCAGGTCATTGATGGCTGGCGTCATTTCGGCTATGTCCCGCAGGAAGGGGAAGACGAATCGGACATGGCGCGCCGTCATACCGAGGTGCTGCTTGAGGTGCTGCGCGGTGAAGGGTTTGCAAAACCCAATCCACAGCCTATGTTCCCGAATCCGCCGGGGCTGCTGCGCCTGGAGCCGTATTCTGAAGGGTTGCGCGAGCGTATCTGGTGGGGCGCCGGTTCAAATGCGACGGCCGTATGGGCCGCAAAGCTGGGAATGAACCTGCAAAGCTCAACCCTGAAGGACGATGAAACCGGCGAGCCGTTCCATATTCAGCAGGCAAAACAGATCCGCGCGTACCGTCAGGCCTGGAAAGAGGCAGGGCATACTCGCCAGCCGCGGGTGTCGGTCAGCCGCAGCATTTTTGCGCTGATGGACGACCGCGACCGGATGTATTTCGGTGCCAGCCGCAACGACAGCGATAGCGTGGGCTACCTTGATGAGAAAACGCGCGCCATCTTCGGACGCAGCTATGCGGCGGAGCCGGACAAGCTGATCGAACAGCTGAAAAAGGACGACGCGATTGCCGAAGCCGATACGTTATTACTGACCGTGCCGAACCAGCTCGGTGTGGATTACAATGCGCACGTGATTGAGTCTATTCTCAAACACGTCGCACCGGCAATGGGCTGGCGCGAGTAGTCGTTCCGCTATCAGCCGTGAGATCGTAATGGAAAATCTGGCCCTCTGGTATCGCCGTTTTGGTGAGCCAGAAACCGTTCTGCAACCTGAAACCGCGCCGCTGGGGGCGCTTGCGCCGGGTCATCTTCGTGTGCGAATGCTGTTTTCTCCGGTGAACGCGTCCGATCTCATTCCCATCACCGGCGCCTACAGCCACCGAACTCCGCTACCGGCGGTCGCGGGGTATGAAGGTGTCGGCATTGTCACCGACGCGCCCGCGTCGTTTACGCATCTGCTGGGTAAACGCGTCCTGCCGCTGCGCGGTCAAGGCACCTGGCAGCGCTATGTTGATTGCCCGGCAGAGTATGCTATCCCCGTTCCGGACGCTGTTGACGCACGTCTGGCCGCGCGGGCCTATATCAACCCGCTGGCGGCGCAGATGATGCTTACCCGCTATCCGCCTGAAGGAAAGCGGGTGCTGCTCACGGCAGCCGGGTCGGATTGCGCCATTCTGCTGGGGCAGTGGGCGCGTCAGGCGGGGGCGGAGGCGGTGTACGGAATTCACCGTTCCGCCGTTCACGCTGAACGGCTGGAGACGATGGGGATCATTCCCGTCGCGCAGCATGACGCCCAGCGGATTGGCACCGTCGCCGCGCGTACCGACGTCGTCTACGATGCTACCGGCGGGCCGCTTGCGGAAGCGCTCCTCAGCGCGATGCCCGAGCAGGGCATGTTTGTCTGCTACGGGCTGCTCTCCGGTCAAACGTTCAGACAGCAACGGCCAGCGCCGCGCGTGGCGTGGTTCCATATCCGAAACGGTCTGGATGCGCTCAGCGCTGAGGCGTGGCGCGCGGAGTTTGACCGCATCTGGCTTAATTTGCCCGCCAGCGGGTACAGCGACGTCACGGTGTATCCGCTGGCGGAATGGCGGAGGGCGATCGGTACGTATCGCAAAGGGGGAAGGACCCGCAAGCCCCTCCTGTCGATGGCGGACTGACCGCTATTTATGGCTCATATCGCTCAGCAGCACGGCGATGGTTTGTCCGCCCGCCGTCTGTTCCAGACCAATCTTGACGATAATGGTCAGCGGGACGGAGAGCAGCATCCCAACGGGTCCGAGCAGCCAGCCCCAGAAAATCAGGGACAAAAAGACCACCAGCGTGGAGAGTCCCAGCCCTCGCCCCATCATGCGTGGCTCAAGAATGTTACCGAACACCAGATTGATGACCAGGTATCCGGCCAGCAGGATCAGCGCGTCATAAAGCCCGCTGAAAACCAGCACCTGAAGGATAGGGGGGATCGCCGCCAGCACGGAGCCGATGTTGGGAATGTAGTTAAGCGCAAACGCCAGCAGCCCCCAGACAAACGCAAAGCGAACGTCCAGCGCCAGAAGCATCACCCAGACGACGCCCCCCGTGACCAGGCTAATGGCGGTTTTCAGCACCAGATAGCGGGAGACGCTGTCCAGCGCACGCTGAATCGCCCCCATGCCTTCAGCCGGACGGACCATCATCTGCTGCAGCTTTGCCGGCAGCTGCGGCACTTCCAGCAGCATGAACACCACCGTTAAAAACAGCAGGAAAATGGAGGTCATGGCATTGGAAAGCTGCGCCAGCAGGCTGGTGACGATCGTCATGGCCGCGTTGGGGTCGATATATTTCAGGAGCTCCTCAACCGAGACTTCGATACCCGCGCGCTGCAGCCAGGGTTCCAGCTGGAGCAGCGGTATCGCCAGCGAAGAGCGGTATTTCGGCAGCGTTCGCGCCAGCTCATTGAGCGAGGTCCCCAGATACGCCACCAGCAAGACCATCGCCACAATGATGATGCTGATAAGCAGCGTGATTGCCAGCACGCGCGGGATGCGTAGCCGCGTCATGCGCTGTACCAGCGGGTTAAGGATCACCGCAACAAACAGGGCCAGAATAAAGGGCACAATAATGTCGGCGGCAAAACGAACGCCTGTCAGTATGATCACCAGCATGCCCAGCATGATGACAATTTTTAACCCGTTCAGGGTAATAATGGGTTTAGCCATGGTGACTCCGAAATTTTCTTTATATTTATAATAAAGGTGAAAGGCATTGCAATAAACTAACCAAAATCAAACGGGATGGGTAAAGAATTGCAAAGACTTTGAGTAAAATCCTGGCTTATGGTACAAATTTGGTGTGTTTAACTACCGAGGACAATTTTCATCCGCAAAGACGAGAAGCAACAACGCGGATAATTGTAATTTTATGGACAATATGTTCAGGACGTACTCTTCAAACAATACCGCTGTATACTCCACCTCCTTCTGCCTGCTTTCTGGTGAGCAACACTGGCGCACCGCACTATAGTCATTTCTTCTGCCTGAGCTGGCGCTAAGCGCTTAGCTGTCTGATTTCAATTCGTATTTTTTGGTTTGCTGCACGCAGCGGGCCACGATGGATTATATTCTCAAGCAGGAGAAAAACATGTTTTACTGGATCCTATTAGCGCTGGCAATTATCGCTGAAATTACCGGCACGCTGTCTATGAAATGGGCAAGCGTCAGCGATGGCAACACTGGTTTTATTTTGATGCTGGTGATGATTTCGCTTTCCTATATTTTCCTCTCGTTTGCGGTGAAAAAAATTGCGCTGGGCGTCGCGTATGCACTGTGGGAAGGGATCGGTATTTTGTTGATTACGCTGTTCAGCGTGCTGATATTTGACGAAACATTAACAACAATGAAGGTCGCCGGATTAACGACGCTGGTCGCGGGTATTGTGCTGATTAAATCGGGTACCCGTAAACCTGGCAAACAGCAGAAGGAGCAGAACCATGCAACAGTTTGAGTGGGTTCATGCGGCCTGGCTGGGGCTCGCCATCGTGCTGGAAATCCTGGCGAACGTTCTGCTGAAATTCTCGGATGGTTTTCGCCGTAAACTGTACGGCTTGATGTCGATTGCCGCGGTTCTCGGGGCGTTCAGCGCCCTGTCCCAGGCGGTAAAAGGGATCGATCTGTCGGTGGCCTATGCGCTGTGGGGCGGTTTTGGTATCGCCGCCACGCTGGCCGCAGGCTGGGTACTCTTCGGCCAGCGCTTAAACAACAAGGGCTGGATGGGGCTCATCTTGCTGCTTGCCGGCATGATCATGATAAAACTCGCCTGATAACGTTGCGATCATTAGTTTCAGGCCTCCGCGCTGGCTTACTGTGTAGCCAGCGCTTCCAGCTGGTCGCGGAAACCGGTAACGGACAAGGCGCGGTTGTCGGCGCGCCACCGGTCTTTTGCCGCCGGGGCAGAGCTTTGGACACCAATCAACTGCCAGCCCTTGTCGGTTTTCAGCATCAGCGGTGAACCACTGTCACCCGGCAACGTATCGCACTGATGCGAAAGTACGCTGGTTTGCGCCCAGCCCGTCACAATACAGTCGGTGTGCGTATAAAGCGTATCCAGATGATCGACAGGATAGCCTGACTGCGTCACCTTTCGGTCGGCGGCTTTCAGCGCTGCGGTGAGGGCGGCCTTGTCGCCGTCAAATAACGGCAGCGGCGTAATGCCAGAAGGCGGGTAGCGTAAAATGATCAGGCCAAAATCCCACGAGGCGGCTGCCGGTGGCACTATCCAGCCGTCGCCATCCGGCTTCAGGCGTTTGCCGAGAGACGGATCAACCCGCCCCTCAATGCCGTGGATTTCATAGCGCCAGGTTCCTTTTTGCGACACAAACCGCAAGGCAACCGCTTTATCCGGCTTGCCGTTTGGCGGCGTTAACAGGCAGTGGCCTGCCGTCAGGGCAAGCTGCGGGGTGATCAGCGTCGCAGTACATAAGTTACCACTGGCGGTTTCCAGTTGGCCTATAGCATCCCAGGGCGCCTGGGTGGGATCGGCGACGCGCGTACGATCGTCATGACCGAAAAAAAGCGTCTTTAGCTCTTTCGCGCTAATGGTGTCATCACCGCCATCATCCGCATGTGAGAATCCAGAAAAAAGACCAAACGTTCCCAGTAACAACACAACAGATTTACGCATATCACACTCTGGTGGGGGTAATTATGATTATTAAAAGTGAACCCTATGAAAATACTATAGACGGGACAGCGCTAAAGTGGGAGTAAAATCAGCGTGCTACAATCAGGAAAGATAAAAATGGCTGGCGATGAGCGCGCATAAAATAAGCAGGATCAGAATCAGCTCAAACCGATAGCGTCGCAGCATACGCCCTCCGGAAATAAAAAAACGGCGCGGAACCTGTTCCGGTTCAGCGCCGGTTTACCAACGTGCCCCGAAGGGCACGGTTAAGCTTGTACTCTTACGCAGCTGGCTGTGCAGCTGGTTTGGCAGCTTCGTGTTTTACTGCTTTTTTGTGATGCTTTTTAGCAGCCTGAGCTTTCTGTTCTACAGCTGGTTTGGTTGCTTTTTTGTGGTGCTTTTTAGCAGCCTGCGCTTTCTGTTCTACAGCTGGTTTGGTTGCTTTTTTGTGATGCTTTTTAGCAGCCTGCGCTTTCTGCTCTACAGCTGGTTTAGCGGCTTTTTTGTGGTGCTTTTTGGCAGCCTGAGCTTTCTGCTCGGTTGGTGCTGCGGTTGCTGGTGCAGCGGCTTCTTTTTTCGCTGCAGCTTTGTGATGTTTCTTATGGTGAACCGCTTTTGCTGGCGCAGCGGTGGTAGTTGCAGCAGGCGCGGCAGCCGGTGCAGCAGTTGCGGTAGTGTCAGCAGCAAATGCAGCAGAAGACAGACCCATAGCAGCGGCAACAACCAGAGCTAATACTTTATTCATTCTCATACCCTCGAATTTGGTTTTTCATTTAACCCCACTGCGGGGCCGTTGAAATAACTATATCCCTGTAAATTCGAGGTTTCCGTGAGTGATTGGTATCGGCGTGTAACGGAATGTACAGCGGGGAGAAAAGTGTACGAACAGGCCAAACGCCGCTGCTCGTACGGGCCTCTGTTATTTGTTCAGTGTGGCCAGAATAGCCGCCGGAGACTGACTGCCTATAATCGACCGTGATTCAGGCTCGATCACCACCATTACCGGGGTGATGCTAATGCCCAAACGTTCTGCCAGGGCAGATTGCCGCGCGATCAGATCGGAGCAGGCTGTGGTGGTGTCGTTATCCGGTAAAAATCCCGCCATCGCTTGTTGCAGGCTTTTGACCCTATCGGTTGAACACCAGACGCGTCCCATATCTTCAATTACCGAGTCGCGAATGGCGTTGGGCGCAACGGTCAGAAACGACATCGTCAAACCGGCATCCGTATATTGCTTAACGTTTTTCACTACGTTGCTGCAGTAAATGCACTGATTATCAATAAACACCAGCAGCTTATATTTTTCAGCAGGAGCCTGAAACGTGATGGGCTGGAGGTCTGCAAGAGAGCGGGTAATATCGTTGAACGCGTCTTGCGGGGTATTATCCTTGGCTGCGAAAGTACTTAAACTGGTCGCACACAGAATGGCTAACATCGTTTTCATTATGCCTTTCATCATTCATCCCTTTATTTTTTTAATCCTGACCTGATGGCAGTCTAATTGTGTCGGAAGGACACGCATTCATACACCCGACGCAATCATGACAACATGTGCTAAATCATATTCTTATTGAAAAGGGTGAGAAGAGTGCCGGAGCAGGCTCCGGCAGAGGGATTAAAGATAACGGGAGGTCAGATGTTCGCGGAAGTAACGGATATTCAGATCTTCGCCCGTCGCCTGGGTGATTAATTGCGACGTGCTGAAGCGGCTGCCGTGCTGCCAGATGTTCTGACGCAGCCACTCAAAGAGTGCGGAAAAATCACCTTCGGCGATGGAGGTCTGCAGACCCGGCAGTGCGGTTCTGGCGGCATGGAACAGCTGCGCGGCGTACATGGCGCCAAGCGTGTATGACGGGAAGTAACCAAAACCGCCGTCGGTCCAGTGGATATCCTGCATACAGCCGTTGCGGTAGTTGTCTTTGGTGGATAACCCGAGCCAGGCCTGCATTTTCTCATCCCACAGGGCGGGAATATCGTCCACCTCTATCTCGCCGTTGATCAGCGCGCGCTCAATCTCATAGCGCAGCACCACGTGTGCCGGATAGCTCACTTCGTCCGCATCGACGCGGATATAGCCAGGCTTCACGCGCTGGTTCCAGGCAATAAAGTTCTCTTCGCTAAACGCCGCCTGGCTGCCAAAGCGGGCGTGTACCGCAGGGAGGAGATGCCTGAGGAAAGCTTCACTGCGTCCCAGCTGCATTTCAAAGAACAGGCTCTGTGACTCATGGATCGCGGTTGAGCGCGCCAGGGCAATCGGCTGTCCTGCCCACGCGCGCGGCAGGTTTTGTTCGTAGCGGGCGTGTCCGGTTTCGTGGATCACGCCAAACAGCGCGCTGAGCAGCTCATCTTCGTCATAGCGCGTGGTGATGCGCACGTCTTCCGGGACGCCGCCGCAGAACGGGTGCGCGCTCACGTCCAGGCGGCCGCCGTTAAAATCGAAGCCAAGCATCTTCATGGCTTCCAGGCCCAGCTCACGCTGGGTTGCCGTCGGGAAAGGGCCCTGCGGGGGAATAAACGACCGCTGAGCCTGTTTTTCGACCACGTTTGCCAGCAGGTCCGGTAGCCAGGACTTCATATCACCGAACAGAACGTCCAGACGTGCGCTGGTCATGTCGGGCTCAAAAATATCCAGCAGCGCGTCGTACGGCGTACAGCCTTTGGCTTCAGCCCGCAGGCGAGCCTCTTCGCGGCTGAGTTTGACCACCTCTTTCAGGTTGGCGGAAAAACCCTGCCAGTCGTTGGCGGGGCGCTGAGTACGCCAGGCGTGTTCACACTTGCTGCCTGCCAGGGATTTCGCTTCCACCAGCGATTCCGGCAGCAGGGTCGCCTGCTGGTAGAGGCGCGTCATTTCGCGCAGATTGGCCTGTTCGACATCATTCAGATCTTCATCTGCCGCCGCCGCTAACAGGTCGCCGACTTTTTTATCTGTCAGGATCTGATGTTGCAGGACGCTCATCTCCGCCAGCGCCTCGCCGCGCGCGGCGCTGCCGCCTGGCGGCATCATGGTGAACATGTCCCAGCTGGCGATGGAGGAGAGGTGCGAGAAGCGGGAGAGACGCTGGAAGGTTTTGACAAGTGACTGATAGGCTGATGTTTTTTGCAATTCTTATTTCCTCTTGCCAGGGATGTGTTTCAGGGAGCATACAATGAAACAGACCAAATTCCCCAACATTTCCCACACGGAGGAAATCTATGCCGATCTCCTCCGTTGAAACCGTCGCCGGCATTCCGGCAGACGGTTTTCGGTGGGCACTTAGTCCTTACCACGCATAACCTGTTGCAGGATCGCCAGCGCCTGGTTGAACTGGGCATCCGGAATGGTCAGCGGGTAAAGGAAGCGGATCACGTTTCCGTACTGGCCGCAGATCAGCAGCAGCAGGCCCTGGGCGAGCGCCTTTTGCTGGATCGCCTGCGCGATGGCGGCCGAAGGTTCACGGCTCTCGGGATCAAAAAACTCCGCCGCAATCATCGATCCTCTTCCCCTAATCGCCACGAGCGCAGGAAAGCTGCCCTGAATCTCCTCCAGCGTGGCTGTCAGTCGATCGCCCAGATGACGGGCGCGCGCGCACAGTGACTCGCTGTCGATAATATTCAGCACCGCGTGCGCGGCGGCCACCGCAAGCGGGTTGCCTGCATAGGTTCCCCCCAGACCGCCGGGCGCCGGCGCGTCCATGATCCCGGCGCGGCCCACCACGCCGGACAGCGGCATTCCGCCTGCCAGGCTTTTAGCCATCGTCATCAGGTCGGGCTTGTCCGCGTAGTGTTCCATGGCAAACAGTTTACCCGTACGGGCGAAGCCGCTCTGCACTTCGTCGGCAATCATCACGATCCCGTGCTCATCGCAGATACGGCGGATGGCGGCCACCAGCTCTGCCGGAGCGACGTTGAATCCGCCTTCACCCTGAATGGGTTCAAAAATAATCGCCGCCACCTGTTTCGCCTCAATATCCGCTTTGAACAGGCGCTCAATCGCCGTGATGGCATCCTGCGTCGTAATGCCGTGCAGCTCGGAGGGATACGGCACGTGATAAACCGACCCCGGGAAGGGGCCAAATCCCAGCTTATAGGGCGCGACCTTGCCGGTTAACGCCATGGTCATATAGGTTCGGCCGTGAAAGCCTCCCCCGAAGGCAATCACACCCGGTCTGCCGGTGTGGGCCCGGGCGATTTTAATCGCATTTTCCACCGCTTCCGCGCCCGTTGTGAAGAACGCCGTCTTGGCCGGGCTCTGCACCGGGGCCAGCTCGTTAAGCTTTTCGGCTAATGAAACGTAGCTTTCGTACGGCACAATCTGATAGGCAGTATGGGTGAACTGGTGAAGCTGTTTTTCCACTGCGGCCACCAGTTCAGGGTGACGATGGCCGGTATTCAGTACCGCGATCCCGGCGGCGAAATCAATATAGTCGTTGCCTTCCACGTCGGTAAGCGTGGCATTCTCCGCCGTGCGGGCAAAGAAATCACACATTACGCCTACGCCGCGCGGGGTGGCAGAAAGTCTGCGCTGATGAAATTCCTGGTTACTCATGTCAGATACCCTTTTGTCGAAACGATCATACGCCAAGACGATCGCGCAGGCTGTAATACGCCGCGCCCATCGCCGTGAATGGGATCCGCAGGCTGCGACCGCCCGGGAAGGGGTAGTGCGGGAGTTTGGCAAACGCATCAAAGCGCTCAGCGTCACCGCGCAACAGTTCAGAGATCAGCCGTCCGGCCAGGTGGGTGCAGGTCACGCCGTGGCCGCTGTAGCCCTGCATGTAATAAATGTTTTTATCCAGACGACCAAACTGCGGCATACGCGACAGGGTCAGCAGGAAGTTGCCCGTCCAGCGGTAGTCGATTTTGACGCCTGCCAGCTGAGGGAAGGTTTGCAGCAGCTTTGGCATCACCAGGCGCTCGACATCGTCCGGATCGCGCGCGCCATAGACTACGCCACCGCCGTACAGCAGACGGTTGTCGGCGGTGAGGCGATAGTAATCCAGCAGATAGTTGCAATCTTCCACGCAG
This sequence comes from Enterobacter sp. WP_7_1, assembly GCF_003688535.1. Classification (NCBI taxonomy): domain Bacteria; kingdom Pseudomonadati; phylum Pseudomonadota; class Gammaproteobacteria; order Enterobacterales; family Enterobacteriaceae; genus Enterobacter; species Enterobacter sp. WP_7_1. Next base: position 1,202,854 of record NZ_REFK01000001.1, read on the forward strand.
TAGTTATTGGGGATCAGCGTGCGGACGACCTCCTCCGGCAGCGGGGCGGTGGTCACCACCTGGGTGCCGCAGGGCATGCTGCGTTTTGCTAGTTCCGGCTCTATCTTATCGCCCAGATAGGCATTCCCGGCGACGATCACGTAGCGGGCCGTCACCTGGCCATGCTGCGTGCTCACCACGGCCGGGCTGGTGTGCTGAATGGCGGTCACTGGGGACTGTTCATACACCCGCCCGCCGTTCAGGCGAATGGCGTCCGCTTCGCCGATCGCCAGGTTCAGCGGATGAATGTGCCCCCCGCTGCGGTCCAGCAGCGCGCCGGTATAGCGCTCGCTGTCGACTTCCCGGCGGATGGCGCTGGCGTCCAGCAGCTCCAGCTGCGTGTTGCCGTAGCGTTCCCAGTTGGCTTTTTGCTCCTCCAGCGTCTCCAATTGCTTATGGTTTAACGCCACAAACAGCCCGCCGGGACGATAGTCGCACTGGATCTGATAGCGCTGGATACGCTCCCGGATGATCTCTCCGCCTTCAAACATCATGCTCCCGAGGACTCTGGCGGCGTCGGGTCCGTAGTTTTTCTCAATCACGTCGATATCGCGGCTGTAGGAGTTAACCAGCTGGCCGCCGTTGCGTCCGCTGGCGCCGAAGCCGATGCGCGCCCCTTCAAGGAGCACCACGTCGTAGCCCATTTCGGCGAGATGCAGCGCGGAGGAGAGGCCGGTGTAGCCGCCGCCCACCACGCACACGTCGCAGCTGATCGACTCGTTAAGCGTCGGGAAAGGTTCGTAAGCGTTCGCGCTGGCCGCGTAGTAGCTGGTGGTATGTTCGGTCATGATTGAGGCTCCAGGGCAATCCAGATGGTTTTCAGTTCGGTAAATTTTTCCAGCGCGTGCAGGGACTTATCGCGACCGTTGCCGCTCTGCTTATAGCCGCCAAAGGGTACGGTCATATCACCGTCGTTATAGTTATTGACGAAGACCGAGCCTGCTTTCAGGCGGCGGCTCATGCGGTGCGCGCGGGAGAGATCGCGGGTCCATACCGCCGCGCCAAGCCCATATTCACTGTCGTTGGCCAGCGTTAAGGCTTCCTCTTCGGTTTTAAAACGGGTGACGACCAGCACCGGCCCGAAAATCTCTTCCCGGCTGAGCGGGGAGGCAGGGTCGATGTCGACAAAAATGGTTGGACCGACTGCGGAAGGCCATGATTGTTCCCGCCCGTCCAGCAGGAGCGTGCCTTTTCGGGTTCCCTCGCGAATAAACGTGTGGACGGTATCGGCGTGCGCAGCGTCGATGAGCATTCCCATCGTGCTGTCGGGATCGAGCGGATCGCCCGGCTGCCAGTGACGGGCCTGCGCTTTCAGCTTTGCCAGGAAGTCATCGGCGATGCTGTCTTCGAGCAGCAGGCGGGTACCGGCGATACAGACTTGCCCCTGGTTATAAAAAATCCCGGCGGCGGTCGCGCTCACGGCCTTGTCCAGGTTCGGACAGTCGGCAAAGATAATGTTGGCGCTCTTGCCGCCTGCCTCCAGCCAGACCCGCTTCATGTTGCTTTCACCCGCGTCCTTCAACAGCTGCTTGCCGGTACGGGTAGAGCCGGTAAACGTCAGCACCTCGACCTCCGGATGCAGCGCCAGCGCCTGGCCCGCTTCGTGGCCGTAACCGCTTATCACATTCAGCACGCCGTCCGGCAGGCCCGCCTCTTTCGCCAGCCCGGCCAGGCGCAGGGCTGTGAGCGGCGATTTCTCCGACGGTTTCAATACCACGCTATTGCCCGCGATCAGCGCCGGGCCCAGCTTCCAGCAGGCCAGCAGCAGCGGGAAGTTCCAGGGGACGATGGCCGCGACAACCCCGATCGGCTCGCGCACAATCATCGCCAGCTCGCCCGGCCCCGTAGGCGCCACTTCGCCGTAGACTTTATCCGCCGCTTCGGCGTACCAGCGAATGGCGCGCGCCGCGCCGGGTATATCGTCGCGCAGGCTGTGGCGGATGGGTTTACCGGTGTCCAGCGTTTCCAGTAAGGCCAGCTCTTCGACGTGGCGTTCCATCAAATCGGCGAGCTTATGTAGCACGGCCTTGCGCTGCGTCGGAGACGCCTGCGACCAGTCACCGCGCTCAAATACCTCACGCGCGGCCTGAACCGCACGGTCCACGTCCGCCTGCTTGCCCTGGGCCACGTTCGCCAGCGCCTGCCGGGTAGCGGGATTGACGGTTTCAAACGTGGCGTTATCGGCGGCATCACAATAGGCACCGTTAATAAATAGCCGGGTCTCAATGGCGCTGTTTTTTGCTTTATCCTGCCAGTAAGTCAGGTGCTTAAAATGCATATTCACTCCTTTCTTTCGCAATCAGATAAATAAAGGCATGGCCGTTTCAGGCAATACGAAGCCGTGAGGCATCCCGGGAATTAACCCGTTGAATGCCGACATTGATCGTTTTTATTTGTCCCGGCGTAAGCGCGCTTACGCCGGGACCGAGTGGTAATTAGAACGTGGTGGGGGTGTGGGCACTGATAATGCGGCAGATGCCTGCCGAGGTGTTGCTGAAGCTGTGCGGTATGCCGGTATTGATGGCATAGCTCTGCCCCGCAACCAGGTGATATGGCTGGCCATTAATGGTTAGCACTATTTCACCTTCCAGTATCGTACCGATCTCCTCACCCTGATGTTTGATCCTCTCTCCGGTCGTGGTTCCAGGCTGGTAAGTTTCAAAAATCATCGCCAGCGTACGGTTCGGATTTCCGTTATGAACCAGCTTCATCGAAACACCCTGACTGCCTATTTCGATAAGATCTTCCTGATTAATAACCACCTGCGGTTCATCAGGTTTTTCCGGTTCCGAAAAGAATTCCGAGAGCGACAGCCCATAAACTTTCAGCAGCTTTTGCAGCGTACTGATGGCAGGACTGACTTTATCCTGCTCAATGGTGCTGATGGCACTGTGTGTTAACCCAGACAGTTCGGCGGCACGCCGCTGCGAGAGACCCAGCTGCTGGCGGATCTCTGACAGACGTTTCCCTGGCGCCAGTCCGTCATCGCTCATAGTTGCATTTCCTTTACGATAGTGGTCAAAGCCGTTGCTTCTCGGCAACGTGGCTTTGACAGGCGGTGATAAAACCTTCAAACAACATGCGTGACAGGGCGTACTCGCTGCTGTTCCATTCGGGGTGCCATTGCACGCCGAGGGCAAAAGGGTGGTCATGAACGCTAACCGCTTCGACCAGCCCGTCCGTCGAACGGGCCTCCACGCGGAGCCGTGGTCCTAACGTTCGTGCACCTTGCCCGTGTAACGAGTTTACCCAAAATTTGTTACAGCCTGGTATTAATTGAGACAGCAGTCCTCCCTCCTGAACCTGAACTTCATGAGAAGGGGCGTATTGTAGCTCAACCGGCAGTTCAGCATCCTCCCGGTGTTCAAGCAGGTCGTTCTGCTCGAACAGGCGGCGATACAGCGTCCCTCCCGTCGCAACAACCAGTTCCTGCAGCCCCCGGCAGATGGCGAAAATGGGGATGCGCCTTTCGAGCGCGGCGGCAATCAGCGCCATGCTCAGAAGATCTCGCCCGGGATCGGCGTTAGGCTCATCGCCGTTTTCACCATAAAGGTGCGGCTGCACGTTACTTGGGCTGCCCGGCAGGTAAATTCCGTCCAGGGTTGGCAGCAGAGCGGCCATTAGCTCAGGCTCCGCCAGCGCATGCGGTAAGGCAATAGGTAAGCCCCCCGCGTTAATAACGGCATTCAGGTACTTTTCTTGCAGGGTCTGGGTCTCATGACCCTTAAGCCTGTTTCTACACATCACCACGCCAATAACTGGCTTGTTCATTATATTTTCCATGATCGCCCTCACAAAGTGGACTAAATTTAGGCCATTCTCACCTCTGGAACGGCCTTTTCGTTCAATATTTTCTCAATCTAGCAACGGGATCTGCCTTTTGCAAACTTAATTTAACATTTGACAAACAATTTGTTTGCATACAAATTCGATAGGGTGGACATTATATTTGACAGTCCAAGGCAGCGAACGCAAATCCCAAAAACGGTGGTAAATCATGGAAACCAATATCGTAGAAGTTGAGAACTTTGTGCAGCACACGGATGAGAGGCGGGGCAGCGCCTTTACGCAGGAAGTGAAGCGCTATTTAGAAAAGTATCCTGACACCCAGTTTATTGATGTCCTCCTGACCGACCTGAACGGCTGTTTTCGCGGCAAACGTATCCCGGTTGCCGGACTGAGCAAGCTTGAAAAAGGCTGCTATTTCCCGGCATCGGTTTTCGCCATGGACATTTTGGGTAACGTCGTGGAAGAGGCGGGCCTGGGGCAGGAGCTCGGCGAGCCGGACTGTATCTGCGTGCCGGTACCGGGCACCCTGACGCCGTCCGCCGCCGACCCGGAATACATTGGTCAGGTGCAGCTCACCATGGTCGATGAAGATGGCGCTCCCTTTGACGTTGAGCCGCGGAACGTACTCAACCGACTCTGGCAGCAGCTGCGCCAGCGCGGTCTGTTCCCCGTGGTAGCGGTAGAGCTGGAGTTCTATTTGCTTGACCGTAAACGCGATGCCGAAGGCTATCTGCAGCCACCCTGCGCGCCGGGCACCGACGTGCGTAACACGCAGAGTCAGGTCTACTCGGTTGACAACCTGAACCACTTTGCTGACGTGCTGAATGACATTGACGAGCTGGCGCAGCTGCAGCTGATACCCGCCGACGGGGCAGTGGCCGAGGCCTCCCCGGGCCAGTTTGAGATTAACCTGCACCATACGGAAAACGTGCTTGATGCCTGCGATGATGCGCTGGCGCTAAAACGTCTCGTCAGGCAGATGGCGGAAAAACATAAGATGCACGCCACGTTTATGGCAAAGCCGTATGAAGAGCATGCGGGCAGCGGGATGCATATCCACATCAGCATGCAAAATAACAGAGGCGAAAACGTGCTCGCAGACGCCAGCGGCGAGGATTCCGCGCTGCTGAAACGCGCGCTGGCCGGGATGATCGACCTGATGCCGGCGTCCATGGCGCTGCTGGCACCGAACGTCAACTCCTACCGCCGTTTCCAGCCGGGAATGTACGTGCCGACGCAGGCCTCATGGGGACACAACAATCGCACGGTTGCCCTGCGTATCCCGTGCGGCGATCGCCATAACCATCGGGTCGAGTACCGGGTGGCGGGAGCAGACGCGAATCCGTATCTGGTGATGGCGGCGATTTTTGCCGGCATTCTACATGGGCTGGATAACGATTTACCCCTGCAGGAAGAAGTTGAAGGCAATGGTCTGGAGCAGGACGGACTGCCGTTCCCGATCCGTCAGAGCGATGCGCTGTGGGAATTTATGCAAAACGATCATCTTCGCGAGCGGCTGGGCGAGCGTTTCTGCCACGTCTATCACGCCTGCAAAAATGATGAATTACTGCAGTTTGAACGCCTGATTACCGAAACTGAAATTGAGTGGATGCTGAAAAACGCCTGATAACGTGCCCCGGTAAGGGGCCGCTTTGTTTCATCGCATACGTATCATCTAACGGCCTGCGCGGAGCCTGGCCTAACTGTTTGCTGGCACGCCAGCTATCTCCCGGGAGTCGCGTTATGGAGCGCAGGCGGCACAGGGATTTTCTTAACGACACTGTGTGACGAGGTAAGAAATGATGCAGATGTTCAACTATCCGCAGGGCGAAGGGGGCCAGTCCGGCTCCTGCTGTGAGTGCGAATCAGAGACGGTGCGCTGGTACGATCGCGTGTGTTCTTTACAACTTCCCCCTTTGCTAAGCAGGTTTGCGTCAAGGTCAACGCAATTGCAAACCACGGTAAGCATGGGGGGGACGGTTTATGGCGACTAACACCTCTCTTGACTCGCCGGGCATGGCCGGAAGAACCCGGCTGCGCAGTTCCCTCAAGCTCTGGCAGGTAGTCATGATGGGGCTGGCTTACCTCACCCCCATGACCGTGTTTGATACCTTCGGCATTGTGTCCGGTATCAGCAATGGCCACGTGCCCGCCTCGTATCTCCTGGCGCTGGCCGGCGTCATGTTTACCGCCATCAGCTACGGCAAGCTGGTACGACAGTTCCCGGAAGCGGGCTCTGCGTACACCTACACGCAGAAATCGATCGGACCCCACCTGGGTTTTATGGTCGGCTGGTCATCGCTGCTGGACTATCTCTTCCTGCCGATGATCAACGTGCTGCTGGCGAAGATCTACCTTTCCGCGCTGTTCCCTGAAGTTCCGCCATGGGTCTGGGTGGTGGGGTTTGTGACGATCCTGACGCTGGCGAACCTGAAGAGCGTTAATTTGGTCGCCAACTTTAACACCCTGTTTGTGCTGGTGCAGGTCGCTATCATGGTGGTGTTTGTCATACTCGTTGTGCATGGCCTGCACAAGGGTGAGGGCGTCGGCACCGTCTGGTCGCTACAGCCGTTTATCAGCGAGAACGCACACCTGATCCCTATTATTACCGGCGCGACTATCGTCTGCTTCTCTTTCCTCGGCTTTGACGCGGTCACCACGCTGTCGGAGGAGACGCCAAACGCGGCGCGGGTGATTCCCAAAGCCATTTTCCTGACCGCGCTGTATGGCGGGCTGATATTCATTGTTGCCTCGTTTTTCATGCAGCTCTTTTTCCCGACGATCGCGCGCTTCAAGAACCCGGACGCCGCGCTGCCGGAAATTGCGCTGTACGTGGGCGGCAAGCTCTTCCAGTCGGTGTTTCTGTGTACCACGTTTGTAAATACGCTCGCTTCAGGCCTGGCCTCGCACGCCAGCGTCTCACGCTTGTTGTATGTGATGGGGCGTGACAACGTCTTTCCGGAGCGGGTGTTTGGCTACGTGCATCCGAAATGGCGGACTCCGGCCCTGAACGTCATTATGGTAGGGATAGTGGCGCTGTCGGCCCTGTACTTTGACCTCGTGACCGCGACGGCGCTGATCAACTTTGGCGCTCTGGTGGCGTTTACGTTTGTAAATCTCTCGGTATACAACCATTTCTGGCGGCGTAAGGGGATGAACAAAACGTGGAAAGATCGGTTCCACTATCTTCTGCTGCCGCTCATTGGTGCCGTAACGGTTGGGGTACTTTGGATAAACCTCGAAGCGACGTCCCTGACGCTTGGCCTCATCTGGGCGGCACTGGGGATCCTTTACCTGACATGGCTAACGCGCCGATTCCGAAAACCGCCTCCGCAGTTTGAAGCCGCTAAGATAGAGCAGGCCTGGGATTCCTGAACGTGAAACGGCACCAGTACGCTGGTGCCGTTTATCTGGATCGGAAATCAGCCCGCAGGCTTATTATCTCAGACGCTTATGAAGACTTGCTCCCACCAGCAGCGCCGCGCACAGCATCAGCGCGATAAACCCGCCCACGCCGTTCCAGCCGTAGTTATGCCAGAACACGCCGCCGAGGGTCCCGGCGATGCTGGAACCCAGGTAATAGCTAAACAGATACAGCGACGATGCCTGTCCTTTGGCGCGACGCGCGCGCGGGCCAATCCAGCTGCTGGCGACCGAGTGAGCGGCGAAGAACCCGGCGGAGAAGAGCAGCATTCCGGCAAAAATCAGCCACAGGGAGGAAAAGAGCGTCAGCAGCAGGCCGAGTAACATCACGCCCGTGAATACCAGCAGTACCGGACCGCGGCCATAGCGTGCGGTCATCGCCCCGGCTTTCGGCGAGCTCCAGGTGCCGGTGAGATAGGCCACAGAAAGCAAGCCGACAACGGCCTGATTCAGATGCCACGGGGAGAGCATCAGGCGGTAGCCTATATAGTTAAACAGCGTGACGAAGGCGCCCATCAGCAGGAATCCCATCAGAAACAGGCGCGGCAAACCTTTGTCGCGCCAGTGCAGGCGGAAGTTGATAAACAGCGTTTTTGGGCGCAGCGATGTCGGGCGGAAATGGCGTGATTCCGGCAGAATTTTCCAGAACATCAGGGCTGATGCCAGCGCAAAACATCCGATTACCGCCAGCGCAATACGCCAGTTAAAGAAGTCCGTAAACACCCCGCTCAGCAGGCGGCCGCTCATTCCGCCAATCGAGTTCCCGCTGATGTAAAGCCCCATCGAGAAGGCAACAAAGCTCGGGTGGATCTCTTCGCTGAGATAGGTCATCCCGACCGCCGCCACGCCGCTGAGCGAGAGCCCAATCAGCGCGCGCATCACCAGAATACCGTGCCAGCTGGTCATCATCGTCGAGAGCAACGTGCAGACCGACGCCAGCATCAGCGCGGTCACCATCACCGGCTTACGGCCAATGGCGTCGGACAGCGGCCCGGTAAAGAGCAGGCCAATCGCCAGCATGCCGGTAGAAATAGAGAGTGAAATACTGCTGCTGGCAGGCGATACGCCAAACTCATGAGAGAGAACGGGCAGGATCGGCTGAACGCAATAGAGCAGGGCGAAGGTGGCCAGACCGGCGGAAAAGAGCGCCAGCGTGACGCGCATAAATTGGGGGGTACCACGTTTAATGAACTGGACCGGCTGCGGTGCTGCGGGTAAATCATTGATATCTCTTGCCGGATCGATATCAATAGTCGTTGTACGGCTCACAATGTTTCCTTGCTTAAACATCCCCGTGATTTCTGGTGACGGGTATGACCACATGTTCAGGGTAGGAAAATGTAAATATTCTGTCTAATATATTAATAATCTCAAATGATACTTTAAAAATATGAATATCGAGCTGCGTCATCTTCGCTACTTTGTCGCCGTCGCCGAGGAGCTGCATTTTGGCCGCGCGGCGGCACGGCTGAATATCTCTCAGCCACCGTTAAGCCAGCAGATTCAGATCCTGGAACAGCAGGTCGGGGCGCGCCTTCTGGCCCGCACCAACCGCAGCGTGAGCCTGACGGCGGCGGGTAAGCAGTTCCTGATCGACAGCAGACAAATCCTGAGCATGGTCGATGACGCCGCCGCCCGTGCAGAACGGCTCTATCTCGGGGAGGCCGGAGAGCTGCGAATCGGGTTTACCTCGTCCGCGCCGTTTATCAGCGCCGTTTCGGAGACCCTTTCGTCATTTCGTCGCCACTTTCCGGATGTTCACATTCAGACGCGCGAAATCAACACCCGCGAGCAGATTGCCCCGCTGAATGAGGGTTCGCTGGATCTGGGGCTAATGCGTAACACCCAACTGCCGGACACGCTGGCGTGGGAGGTGATCCTGCGCGAGCCGCTGATGGCGATGATCCCGCATGATCACCCGCTGGCGTCTCGTCCGGCCGTTTCGCTGGCAGAGCTGGCAAAAGAGCCGTTTGTCTTTTTTGACCCGCAGGTCGGGACGGGCCTGTATGACGATATCCTGGGACTGATGCGCCGCTACGATCTTGCCCCGGTCATCACCCAGGAGGTAGGGGAAGCGATGACCATTATCGGCCTGGTCGCGGCCGGTCTGGGCGTGTCTATTCTTCCGGCCTCCTTTAAACGGGTGCAGCTGCGCGAAATGCGCTGGGTGACCATTGCCGAAGAGGATGCCGTTTCCGAAATGTGGCTGGTGTGGTCAAAACACCGTGAACAGAGCCATGCCGCACAGCGCTTCAAACAGCAGCTAATTAGCGCCTCTGCCGGGCGGCATTTCCACGGAAAAGAGGGTAAAAATGTGCGGTAAATCACATGGCTAAGTAAATATTTGACGACGGACATGGAAGTGCTTCACCATAGCAAACAGTTTATTTCGAAGCTCGAAAATAAGGGAGTACGAGGTGGTTGCTGATAGTCAGCCAGGGCATATCGATCAGATTAAGCAGACCAACGCTGGCGCGGTGTATCGCCTGATTGATCAGCTTGGTCCGGTTTCGCGTATCGATCTTTCGCGCCTGGCACAACTGGCACCTGCCAGTATCACCAAGATTGTCCGCGAGATGCTGGAAGCGCACCTGGTTCAGGAGACGGAAATTCAGGAGCCGGGCAGCCGTGGCCGTCCGGCAGTCGGGCTGGTGGTTGAAACGGAAGCGTGGCACTACCTGTCACTGCGCATCAGCCGGGGGGAGATCTTCCTTGCGCTGCGTGACCTGAGCAGCAAGCTGGTGGTGGAAGACCGGCTTGAACTGCCGCTCAACGCGGAGGAACCGCTCCTCGACGCGATTGTCTCGCATATCGATCACTTCTTTATCCGCCATCAGCAGCGGCTGGAACGCTTAACGGCGATTGCCATCACCATGCCGGGAATTATTGATACCGAAAACGGTATTGTTCACCGCATGCCGTTTTACGACGATGTCAAAGAGATGCCGCTTGGCGAGGTGCTGAAAAATCATACCGGCGTGCCGGTCTATATTCAGCATGACATCAGCGCCTGGACGATGGCGGAGGCGCTGTTTGGCGCGTCGCGCGGCGCGCGGGATGTGATTCAGGTGGTCATCGATCATAACGTCGGGGCGGGCGTGATTACCGACGGACGTCTTCTCCACGCCGGAAGCAGTAGCCTGGTTGAAATTGGCCACACCCAGGTCGATCCGTACGGCAAGCGCTGCTACTGCGGAAACCACGGCTGTCTGGAGACCATTGCCAGCGTGGAAAGCGTGCTCGAGCTGGCGCAGGTTCGGCTGAGCCAGTCCATGAGCTCCTCGCTGCACGGACAACCCCTAACGGTGGATTCCCTCTGCGCCGCCGCGCGCCAGGGCGATCTGCTGGCGAAGGACATTATTACCGGGGTGGGTAATAACGTTGGCCGCATTCTGGCCATAATGGTGAACCTCTTCAATCCACAAAAAATCCTTATTGGCTCACCGCTGAGCCAGGCGGCGGAGATCCTCTTCCCGGCGATTTCGGCCTGTATCCATCAGCAGTCGCTTCCCGCCTACAGCAAAAATATTGCGGTAGAAAGCACCCAGTTTTCCAACCAGGGAACCATGGCCGGCGCGGCGCTGGTCAAAGACGCCATGTATAACGGCTCGCTGTTGATCCGCCTGCTGCAGGGTTAACTCTTTTCCGCAGATGTAAGAAAAATTGCGCTATCTCAAGCCGGGTAGCGCACGCATCCCGTAGACTTCCTCCACTGAATTATTTACCTGGTTTATATTTTCGAAGCATACCCAAGAGGTGGAGTGAGTCATGCTTAAGCGTTTCTTTGTTACTGGTACAGATACCTCTGTCGGCAAGACCGTCGTATCCCGTGCATTGCTGCAGGCGCTGGCAGCAAGCGGTAAACGCGTGGCAGGGTACAAACCGGTCGCAAAAGGCAGTAAAGAGACGCCAGAGGGATTGCGTAATAAAGACGCCCTGGTGCTGCAAAGCGTCTCGTCACTGGAACTGCCTTATCACGCGGTCAATCCCATTGCGTTAAGCGAAGAGGAGAGCAGCGTAGCGCACAGCGGCCTGATTAATTATCCCCTGTTGTCCGACGGACTGGCGAACCTGAGCGAGAAGGTTGACCACGTGGTGGTGGAAGGGACGGGCGGCTGGCGAAGCCTGATGAACGACCTGCGTCCGCTTTCTGAATGGGTCGTGCAGGAGCAGCTTCCGGTAGTGATGGTGGTGGGTATCCAGGAAGGGTGCATCAACCACGCGCTGCTGACGGCGCAGGCGATCGCCAATGACGGCCTGCCGCTGATTGGCTGGGTAGCAAACCGCATCAACCCGGGCCTGGCCCACTACGCGGAGATCATCGATGTGCTGAGCAAAAAACTGCCCGGACCGCTGGTGGGTGAGCTGCCTTATCTGCCCCGCGCCGAGCAGCGCGAGCTAGCGCAATACATCGATCTCTCTGCCCTCGGTGGCGTGTTGACCGTAGATCGAGTCGTGGCGTAACGTCCGCGACAATACGGACGCCACCACGCAGGCGACCAGCAGGCCGGGCAGCAAAAAATACTGCCCGGTCATTTCACAGACCATCAGCGCCGACATAATGGGCGCATGCGTGGTCGCGGCAAGTAGCGTTGCCATTCCCGCCAGCCCCAGCAGAATCGCCGTCTCAGAACCCGGTAGCCACAGCGCGAACAGCTGCGCAAACAGCATCCCCGTTGCCATCCCGACAAACAGCGTGGGCGTAAACACCCCGCCCGGCGCGCCCGATCCGCTGCTCGCCAGTACCGCCAGCAGCTTGCAGATAAACACCCCGGCAATCACCGACAGCAGCGGCGGGGCGAGCAGAAAAGCCTGAACCACGCTGTAGCCATTCCCCCACACCTTCGGCGTGAGGAGAGACAGCAGCCCGACGATCGCACCGCCCAGCGCCAACTGCCACGGCGGCGAAAGCTTGAGGCGCAGGAAAAGCCCGTGGCAGAAGTCCATCAGCCACATCAGCAGCGGTCCGCAAAGGCCCGCCACCAGCCCCATCGCGACGAGAAGAGCATAATCGGGCGCGGTGAGGTTGCCGCTCAGATGGACCGCGTAGAGCGTACCCGCGCCCGGTGCCAGGAGCTGAGTGGCGAGAAGCGCAACCACCGCCGCGATAACCACGGGGCCGAGCGAGGCCAGCATCAGCGTGCCAAACAGAATTTCCGCGATGAACAGACTTCCTGCTAACGGAGCATGGTAGGCGCTGGCCATTCCGGCGGCGGCACCGCAGGCAATCCATAATTTCCATTCGGATTTGGGCGTAAAGCGCCGGGCGAAAAGAGAGGCGGCGAGGGCGGCAAGCAGGATCATCGCCCCTTCACGCCCGATGGCGCTTCCGCTGGCCACGACCAGCAGCGAGGCAAGGGACTTCACAAGGCTGGCGCCGTAGTCAAACTGGCCGTCTCCGGTCTCCAGCGCTTCCATGTAATCGGTGGGGGCATGAGGTCGCTGCGCGTTCAGACGCTGCCATCCCCAGAGCAGCAGCCCGGCAGCCAGCCCGCCCAGCGCTGGCGTCAATGCGCGCCGCCAGGGCGAGAGCGACGCGGCGGCATTCACCAGGCTGCCGCTGTCGTTGCTGAGAATCATCCACTCCAGCAGGTACATGCTGTGGCGGAATACCGCCACGGCCAGCGCGGCCAGCACGCCGGTGACGGTGGCAATCAGCAGTCGGCGAAACATCGCGCGGATGTCAGGGTAGGTATGAAGACGTAGCATGGGTCGCGATTAAACGAGGACGATACAATATTGTGGCGGGAAATCGCGGGGTTAGCAAAAGGTCTGCGTGCGAAAAGGCCGGGCGATGCCCGGCCAGAAAGGTTAGCTGTCGCTATGAATATTCAGCGCCCGGCGCGTGCGTCCGGAGCTCAGGTACTCGGCAATATAGTCCTGCGAAATCTCGCCGTTGTAACGACCGTCCTCATCCACGATCGGCATCCAGCTGGTATTGCTTTCATACAGACGTGAAAGCACCACGCGCAGGTTGTCTTCCGCCTTGCCGGTCATGCGGAACGGATGCAGGATGTCGGCGCAGGTACCGCTGGCGTTACGCGCTTCGCGACGCTTCACAAAGCCCAGCGGTTTACCTTGCTCGTCGACGACGGTAATCGCACGAATATCGTTATCATCCATGGTCGCAAAGGCTTCCGGAAGCGGAGTAGATCCCCGCACCGTAATGGTCGGCTGCTGGTCGGTGACGTCGCCCGCCGATACCAGCAGCAGACGCTTCAGCGTCCGGTCCTGACCGACAAACGAGCCGACAAACTCATTCGCCGGTTTCGCCAGCAGTTCATCGGGGCTTGCGCACTGAACGATTTTCCCCTGACGGAACACCGCAATACGGTCGCCGAGCTTCAGGGCTTCGTCAATATCGTGGCTCACCAGCATGACGGTTTTTTTCAGCTTGCGCTGCATCTCCAGGAACTGGTTCTGGATCACCTCGCGGTTGATCGGGTCCACCGCGCCAAAGGGTTCATCCATCAGCAGTACCGGAGGATCCGCCGCCAGGGCGCGGATGACGCCGATACGCTGCTGCTGGCCGCCGGACATTTCGCGCGGGTAGCGATTCAGGAACTTGTGCGGATCCATCGCCACCATATCCATCAGCTCTTCGGCGCGGGTTTTGCAGCGCGCTTTATCCCAGCCCAGCATGCGCGGCACGACGGTGATGTTCTCTTCGATGGTCATGTTCGGGAACAGGCCAATCTGCTGGATCACATAGCCAATGTTGCGGCGCAGGGTGACGGTGTCCATCCCGCTGGTGTCTTCACCGTTGATCAGGATCGTCCCGCTGCTTGGGGTAATGAGGCGGTTAATCATCTTCAGGGTGGTGGTCTTTCCGCAGCCGGACGGGCCGAGCAGGACGCACATTTCCCCTTCGGGCACGGTCAGGTTGACGTTGTCGACGGCCTTAAAGGTCTGGCCGTGCTTCTGTGAAAATTGTTTAGTGAGGTTTTCCAGTTTTATCATTATCGAATCCCCTTTGGAGTCAGAACCACCTGCAGACGGTGCAGCAGCCAGTCGAGCACAATCGCTAAAAGACAAATCATCAGCGCGCCCGCAATCAACATGCGAATATCGCTTCCGCCGATGCCGTTGAGCAGCAGCAGGCCCAGACCGCCCGCGCCGATCACGGCGGCAATCGCCATCACGCCAATGTTCATCACCACGGCGGTGCGGATGCCGCCGAAAATCACCGGCAGCGCCATCGGGATCTCGACCCAGCGCAGGCGCTGCCAAAAGGTCATGCCGATGCCGCGGCCGGCTTCGCGCAGGCCCGGCGGCAGGCTGTCGAGCGCCGTATGGGTGTTACGCACAATCGGCAGCAGCGAGTAGAGAAACACCGCCGTAATCGCGGGCAGGGCACCGATACCCTGACCGATCAGCGAAAACAGCGGGATCATCAGGCCAAACAGGGCGATGGACGGAATGGTCAGCACGATGGTGGCAATCCCCAGCACCGGCGTTGCCAGCCACTTGTGGCGGACAATCAGAATGCCCAGCGGTACGCCGATGATGATGGCTAAACCTACGGCCAGCGCCACCAGCCACAGGTGCTGAAGGGTGAGGGTTAAGAGGTAATCCCGGTTGTCCAGAATGTAGTGAATCGTCTCCATAGCGCCTCCTACAGCAGCTGTTTGCTACGCAGGAAATCGCGGGCGACCTGCTGCGGTGACTGATGGTCGATATCCACCTTCTTGTTCAGCTCGGTGATAACGTCGTTGTTGAGCTGGGCCGAGAGGGTGTTGAGCGCCTCTTCCAGACCGGGGTTGGCCTCCAGCGTGTCCTTACGCACCACTGGCGTCACCGCGTAGCTCGGGAAGAAGCCTTTATCATCTTCCAGCACCTTGAGGTCGAAGCCTTTCACGCGCCCGTCGGTGGTGTAAATCAGACCGGCGTCAACGAAGCCGTCGCGCACCGCGTTATAGACCAGACCGGGGTCCATCTGACGGATTTGCGGACGGTCCAGATCCATCTTGTAGGCCGCTTGTAGCGGCTTCATGCCGTCGCTGCGCCCGGCAAACTCCAGGTCCAAGCCCAGCAGCCAGTTTTTGTCCGGGTTGGTTTTACGGACCTGCTCAATCTTCGCCACCATCTCCGACATGGTGTTGATATGCTCCGCCTCGGCGCGCTTGCGCTGCATGGCGAAAGCGTAGGTGTTGTTCATGTCGGCGGGTTTGAGCCACACCAGACCGTGCTTCGCGTCCAGGCGTTTCACCGTCTCGTAAGACTCCTGCGGCGACATGCGCTTGTTGATGTGGTTAAAGATGATCAGCGACGTGCCGGTGTACTCCCAGGTCATGTCAATCTGCTTGTTGATCATCGCGTTGCGGGAGATCACCGTGGCAATGTTGGTTTGCGGCTGGACCTGAAAACCTTTCTTTTGCAGGTACTGCACGGTCATCGCCGAGAGAATGTGCTGCTCGGTAAAGCTCTTGGTCGCCAGAATCAGCGGGGCCGCCATCGCCTGGCTGGTGAACAGCGCCGCGGCACACAGCGCCGTCAGGCCGGAAAACAGTCTCATAAAAGCTCCTTGTTATTGTTATCGAGCGAGATGGGGACTCATCGCGCGACCCAGCGCCGCCAGCAGGGTATCGAGGATCAGGGCGAACAGGGCGGTGGCCGCCGCGCCGAGGATCAGGGTCGGGAAATCGTTCAGGTAAATACCGGGGAAAATCAGCTCGCCGTAGCTGCTGGCGCCAATCAGGAACGCCAGCGGCGCGGTACCGACGTTAATGGCGGTGGCGATGCGGATCCCCGACAGCATGACCGGCCAGGCGGCTGACAGCTCAACCTGACGCAGACGCTGCCATTTGGTCATCCCGATGCCGTTTGCCGCTTCCAGCAGCGACGGCGGGACCGAGCACAGCCCGGCGTAGGTGTTACGCACGATCGGCAGCAGCGAGGCGAGGAACAGGGCGATGATGGCGGGCGTATCGCCAATGCCAATCACCACCATCGCCAGCGCCAGAACGGCCAGCGGCGGCAGCGTGTTGCCGACGTTGAAGATTTGCATCACATATTCGGCGATACCCCGCGCGGCCGGGCGGCTCAGCAGAATACCGGCCGGGATGCCCACCAGCAGGGCAAAAAACATGGATGAGAAAACCAGAATCATGTGCTGTTGCCCGAGATAGACCAGGTCAACCTGGCGCGCCTTTATCGTCTCCATCCCGATACCCCAGACGAGGAGGGCGAGAACCACGATAATGGCGCCGACAAACAGCAGCGAACGTTTGAGTAATGGGTGCATTGCGGTGTGTCTCCCTGTGCGCATGCGTTATAGCAACCACCGGTTGCCTGTTGTTATGCCATGTTTCGGCAGGGGTATTTCACCTATAGCAAGCGTTTGGGAAGGGTTCCAGCGAAGGGGTAAAATCAGTAACCCTATGAAAACAGTGACAACCTGGCGTTAAGCCTTATGGCGTAAGGGCTGATTGAGGGGCAGGCAGAATAGTCCTAAAGCGAATTTTTAGATGTGACAACGTCACATCTAAAGAGCTCTTACGCCCAATACAGGTCATTATTTTCATAGAGAGGCGCGAACGCGTCGAACCCGCGTCGAGACGGTGATAATTGAAACGATAGCGACCACGGCGAGCATCAACCCGAGCGCCAGCATGGCGTTAAACCCGATCCACCTGAACAGCAGCAGCCCCGCGATACCGCCCGTAATAAACGAGAACAGGGTGGTTAAGTGGGTTTTCAGCTGACTTTTTTGCGCCGCCGTATCTTTGGAGTAATCCCTGCGCAGCATCGCCACCATTACGGAGGCCAGGGATATCCCCGCGTCCGTCAACGTGCCGGTAATGTGCGTCGATCTCACCCGTCCGCCGGAAAGCTGCGTGGAGGTAGAATTGTGAATGCCCATCAGGCCGCACAGAAAAAGAATAATCACGCGGTTGCTGGTGAGGGCGTGAAAATACATCTCATAGAAGGAGACGCCGGTCAGCAATATCCCCTCGACAAACAGAATCTGGCAAAAAACCAGCCTGACGTTATGGATAATGCCCCATATTACAATTATGCGGGCAAGAATAGCGCCTGCGACAAAGGAGAGAATAATCGAGCCGAAGAAAATAATATCGCTGAGATCGGTGGAGGAGACTTCGCTGGATAACTGTGAGGTGTTGCCGGTCATGTGTGAGGGGAAAAAACCAAATGCACCAAGGGCGATGGCATTCAGCAAACCTGCCGAGGTCGCCAGCCAGAGAGCAAGCCGGCGATCCTCCTTATGCGTTCGTTCTTTCTTGAGTCTAATCAGCAAGAATACCTCCAGGTTGAGCTTTGCCTGAATAGTCAGGCTAGCAAAGCGGTGCAGCGGGCTGTCCAGGATATGGCTTAATTATTATTCCCTCTGACACGTTTAAGGGTTTAGTAATTAAATAAAATATCCTTGCTCATCATGGGGGCGTAAATACTTTATATCATGCCGTTATTGCCGTGACGCAAAAACGCCGGGCGCTGGTTAAGACGTTCAAACCAGTCCTCAATCGCCGGCACGTCGGGCTTATCAAACGGCGTCATCTTCCAGCGATTCACCGACAGCCCAAGCACCACGTCCGCAAGGGTAAACGTCTCGCCTGCCGCAAAGGCACCGGTGCGCAGCAGCTGGTTTTCCAGAATGGTGATGCAGTGGTTCCACTCTTTTATTCCCGCCGCAATGCGCTCAGGGTCGTTAAAGTCCGGGTTTTTACGCCCCAGCGCCGGGAAGACATAGCGCCAGGCGTTATTAAATTCGGTTGCCTGCCAGTCCATCCAGCGCTCGACGTTGGCGCAGGCCTGCGGTTCTGCGGGCAGCAGATCGTGACGTCCGGCCTTGCGCGCCAGGTAACGGCATATGGCGTTGGACTCCCACAGCACGAAATCGTCATCGATCAGCACCGGCACCATGGCGTTGGGGTTCAGGGCGCGGAAGACATCCGTTTCCGTCGAGGCAAAACCGCTGCCGTAATCTTCCTGTTGATACGCGAGGCCCGCCTCTTCGCAGGTCCAGAGCACTTTCCGCACGTTGATGGAGGTGGTTTTGCCGAGGATGTTAATCATGTCGCCGCTTCTCTTCAGAGTGATGAATCGTTTAAAAACAATACACCAGCGGTTGAGAAAAGCGTCAACAAATCATCCGGCGAGTGATTTGTGAAGACGCGAAAGCAGAAGCGTCAGCACAACCGCGCCCAGGAGCAACATGCCGCTCAATGCAAACGTGCTCTGCCAGCCGCTATGGTCGAATACCAGGCCACCGGCCGTTGAACCCAGCGCAATAGAAAGCTGGATTACGGCGACCATTAATCCGCCGCCGGCTTCAGCATCTTCCGGCAGCGTTCGCGCAATCCATGTCCACCATCCCGTTGGCGCCGCCGTCGCCAGCATCCCCCAGAAGCCTAACAGCAGGGAAACGATCCACACGCTGTGGCCGGTCAGTATCAACACGCCTGCAATAACGGCCATCAGCAGGGGAATGGCGATTAACGTCAGGTAAAACGCGGCGTTCAGGACCAGAGCAACAAGCAGTGTGCCAACAAACCCCGCGACGCCGATGGTGAGTAAAATCAGTGATAAGCCGGAGGGGGGGACGCGTGTGACGGTTTCGAGAAACGGACGCACATAGGTAAACAGCGCAAACTGTCCCATAAAAAACAGGCCGCAGGCCAGCAGACCGATGGAAACCACCGGCTGGCGGAATAACCCAAAGATGGATGCGCGTGACGCCGTATTTTTATTGCCGTTCATATCGGGCAGGCTAAAACGTTGCCAGAGGAACGCCACTATCGCCACGGGAACCAGGCACAGGAAGGCGCCGCGCCAGCCAATGGTGGCACCGAGATAGCTTCCGAGCGGGGCGGCGACTACCGTCGCCAGCGCGTTCCCCCCGTTGAATATCGCCAGCGCGCGAGATACCTGATGCTGCGGAACGAGGCGAATGGCCGTGGCGGCGGACATGGACCAGAACCCGCCGATGGCGATACCGATCAGCGCGCGGCCTGTCATATAAACCAGATAGTTTGGGGCGAAAGCGATAATCATCCCCGAGAGCGCCATCAGGAGCGTCATGCCCAGCAGAAGGTGTTTGCGGTTCATATTCCCGGCAAGCCGGGAAAGGAAGAGGCTGGTCAGAACCGCCAGCGCGCCGGAAATCGCGATCCCCTGGCCAGCGAGCCCCTCCGTAACGCCCAAATCTCTGGCAAGGGGCGAGAGCAGGCTGACGGGCATAAATTCCGAGGCAATCAGGACAAATACGCACAGGGTCATGGCAAAAATACCGCCCCAGTGCGCGCGTTCCTCATTCTGTGAGGAGGCAGGATTCAGAGTGGACATAGTCATCTTTCACAAAGCGCCACCCGCGAAAACGGGCGGCAGAGAGGTTTATTTCAGGCTGGTTTTGAAGAACTGTTCAAACTGGCCGAACGGGATTTTCCCGGCAACGTTGTCGTAGAGATCGACATGGTTTGCGCCCGGGACAATCACCAGTTGCTTCTGCTTGCTGCCGACCGCTTTAAACGCATCTTCGGCAAAGTAGCGGGAGTGTGCCTTTTCACCGGTTACGATAAGCGTCGGGATAGTAATTTCCCCGGCGTAGCTCAGCAGCGGCATATTCATAAAGGATAGTGGCGTGGTCGCGGTCCACGCGCCGGTGGAGTTGACGGAGCGCGCGTGGAAGCCGCGCGGCATGCGGTAGTAGTCATAGAACTCTTTCAGCACCGGGTGCGGGTCTGCTGGCAACGCCTCTGGCAGAATACGTTCAGCCGCCGTCACTTTGCCGTTCTCATCGACATAAATGTCATGTCCACCGTGCGCGAAGGTCCCGTTCTCTGCATCTTTCCAGCGCTGTGCGTTCAGATACTGCAGAACGGCATGGCGGTCAGACGTTGAGTAGCGATCTTTCCCGTCGCCCACGCCGTGACCCATCGCCCGGCTCATGTCGTACATCACGCTGGTGGCGACCGCTTTCACGCGGGTGTCCATGGAGGCCGCATTCAGCGCCATACCGCCCCAGCCGCAGATGCCGAGAATACCAATGCGGTTACGATCAACCTCTTTCTGCAATCCCAGGAAATCCACCGCCGCGCTAAAGTCTTCAGTGTTGATATCCGGAGAGGCGACGTTGCGCGGTTGGCCGCCACTTTCGCCCGTATAGGACGGATCGAATGCCAAGGTCACAAACCCATTTTCCGCCAGGGTCTGCGCATACAGACCGCTGGACTGCTCTTTGACCGCGCCAAACGGCCCACTGACCGCAATCGCCGCCAGCTTGCGGTCACCGAGGTTTTTAGGAAGATACAGATCGCCCACCAGGGTGATCCCGTACCGGTTCTGGAAGGACACCTTGCGGTGATCGACTTTGTCACTTTCGGCGAAGGTTTTATCCCATGTGCTCACCATCGAAACAGGCGCGTTTGGGTTGGTGGTTTCTGCATAGCTCATTGTTGTCACTCCACTTAATGATGCACATAGCAGCATCGCAACAGACAGTTTTTGGGTGAATGTTTTCATGAAAATAGACCCTGGGTTGTTGTGTTGCGGTCATTATAGTTAGCAGAAATAGTGCTGATTAGAGGCCGAAAGCTGCTAGGATTCATATCATATTGTTATAAATTGGTGAGCATGATGGCGAAACGGGAAAACTATAATGAGCTTTACCTGTTCATGCAGGTGGTACGGGAGGGGAGCTTCACGGCGGCTGCGCAGCGGCTTGGGCTGGCGCAATCCGGGATCAGCCGCTCGGTTCGCGAGCTGGAAGAGCGGTTGGGCGTTCAGCTTCTGGTCCGCACCACGCGCAAGCTCTCGCTAACCCACGCGGGGGAACAGCTTTATCAGACCGCCGAGTCCGCGTTCGATACGCTCGATACGGGCCTGGCGACCCTGGCACACTATCGTCAGACGCCGTCCGGCACGGTGCGTATTAATGCCAGCCAGCACGCTATCGATAAATGTCTGCTGCCAAAGCTCGCCATTTTTAAACAGCGTTACCCGGACATCAGGCTGGAACTGATAAATGAAAGCCGCTTCGTCGACATTATCGCCGAGCGGTTCGATGCGGGTGTCAGACTCGGGCCGGAAGTGGGGCAGGGAATGATTGCAGTGCGTATCACGCCTGATATGGAAATGGCCGCAGTGGCTGCCCCGGAACACTTCAGACGCTACGGTTTTCCCCAGACACCAGCGGACTTAGTGGCGCATCCCTGCATTGCCTACCAGCTTGCCGACGGGAGTGACTATCAGTGGGAGCTGGTGCAGGACGGGAAAAAAATCACCCATAGGCCAGAGGGGCAATGGGCGCTGTCTGACAGCTACATGGAAGCCGAAGCCGCCCGGCTGGGGCTTGGGCTGGCCTATGTTCCGGTGGAGCTGGTGGCTGACGATCTGGAGCGCGGAACGCTTATCCGGGTGTTGCAGCGCTTTAGCCTGCGCATGGACGGACTGTATCTCTATTATCCGCACCGTAACGTGTCGCCTGCGCTTAGAGCGGTGATTGATACGCTGAAAATTTAGGGCGGCGTTGTCTTTCTGGAATACGCCTCGCAAACCTCAAATTAAGCGCAGGAAATCCCTGGAAAATAACTTCCTGCAATTGGCATCCTTTATTGGACACAAAACAACTCCTACATTACAGCCTGTTTCTCTAATATCATATTTATTGTTTTATATTTATAATTGATACGATGCCTCAGCCAAAAATAACAGAAATAATACTTTACGAGCCTCGGCCTATATTTCGAAATGTGGCAAAAAACAGCATCCAGGTCGCCAACGGTTCCCTGCTGGTGATTGAACCAGACGCGCTGATAGAGGAGGTAACCCCCGTTACCGATCAAACGTCTCTATTCGCTGCAGGCCTTAGTGGCGCCGGTGAAGAAATATATGCGCTATTACGGCTGATTCAACATCTAATAATGCTGGGAAAAGAAACTATCGTCTGGGTCGCTAAGCGGGATGTTCTTCTTACCAGACTGATGTACGAGCTTGGTGTACAGACGCTGCTCTGCGAAAATTACCTGGAAGAGGAACTCCCTCAGCGCATGAAATCCACCAGTTTCAGATCAGGATATTTGCCTTTACGCCCCGCGCTAATAAATAACATGAATAAAAAAAACAGGCTCACACACTCAGAGCTGAATATTCTTATCGACTGCGCCCGAGGTCTGAATGCCTATGAAATCGCCAGTCTGCGCCATATGGGATACAAAACGGTCTTCACCCATAAACAAAACATTCGGTTGCGTCTGGGGCTACAAAAGTCAGCCAGTTGGCTGGATCTGCTTAACCGTTTGGATCAGATCTGTTCAGTCTGAACATCTGGAGGACTATGTTTACTTTTACTATTTATTCTCGCGTGGTTCATCCGACTCTACTGAATGGGTTTCTATCCAGCTTAAAGGCTTTTCGTGAGAAAAATCCAGAATGGAATTATGAACTTATACGGCATGATAATGCACATCTGACTTTGCTTGATTTCACCGCATATGACGCACTTACTGATATCACCGCCGCGGAGTACGAAGGTCTCTGCCGGCCAGGTGAAGGTACTGCGCTGGTTATGCTCTCTGCGTGTCAGGAGAAGCTGGCGCTTCAGCTAATGAAGTCATACCGGTGTTCGCTGCTTTGTGTGGATGAACGTTTGCTGGAACTGCGTGAGCTGATAAAACACAGTATGAAAAGTCAACGTTATATCAGTGCTCACTTCCTGCGACTCAAGGAGCAAAAAAATAATATAGCCGACGGTATTTTTTTTACCGATGCAGAAAGAAAAGTACTTAGTGGCCTGAAAAGTGGTAAAACCGGAATTGAATTATCACGCGAAATGTTTCGAAGTCAGAAAACGATCAGTACCCACAAACGAAATATTATGTTTAAGCTGGGAGTAAAAAATGATCTGGAACTGCGCAAAGCGATACAGAAGCTCCAGCCGCCGCATTGATGCGGCAGCTGTTCTTCCATCAGGTCATTTATTACATGATATTCGCTGTCTGACATAATGACTCTGCGTTAATTACCAGTTAATGCGTTTAATATTTTTCAGGTAATTTATTTATTTTTTTAAGAATCCCTCGATTGATCTCGATATAACCACCGATACGTAAATCACCCAGTATTTTCATCACACGACTGCGTGAAAGTCGGGTTTTTTCCAGAATATAATCACTGACGTTGACATGATCGCTGAGCGCTTCATCTTCATTCATCAGGGCAATCAAATTCAGTCGTATCAGCTCATAGGTTGATAGCCCGACGGATGAATAGTGGGCGAGGAGCAGTTGACGGACGGCATACATATAACAGTATGAAGCATCTTTCCATAACTCCTGCGTATTGATGACGTCAAGCATCTCTTTTGTAGGTAAGATCTCATAGCTAACGCTTTTGTAGGCTTTTATAAAAATGCCGGCGTTGGTATCAATTAATTCGTTCATCCCAGTAATCATCGGGCCTCTGATATATTTAATTAGAAGCCGATCGCTGCTTCTGTATATCGCAACGACTCCCTCATGCAGGATAAACGTTACTGGCTCAGTTTGCTTCTCCAGCGTAATGAGCTGACGTGGCTTAGCACTCTGGATCCGCCTGGAGTCAGAGGCTGCCTTGATCAGTGCATTAAAATGTGTTTCAGGTTTCATACTTATGGTTACCAAAAAATAATAATTCTTAATTTATGATAGAAGAGTTTTTGAAAAGATGATAAAAATTCCGAGTCAGAACATATCGGAACAATCGCTCTGGAAGTTTATAAGGCTCTGAACAGAATATTGGGTTGGGAGTACTATCTTCATCTGGACATCCTGGGGAGGAAAAACAAATATGAAACCGCCTGCCGATAGCGGTTTTACGTACTGAGCCTGACCTTAGTGGTATGCAGATGACATGGTAATAACAGGACTGATTTTACGGTGTGTGGTGCCAGCGCCCATACTCAAAGCGCGTGTATGGGTTTGAAGCGTAGGCGTGCCAACTGCTGAGGCAGTATCGATAGCCCCCATTTTTCCGTCGCTGAAGGCCTCATTAAAAAGTCCTTCCAGCCGCTTGAGTTTATCGATCTGTTTATCTGAGTCGGCTTCCTTAAGCGCGCCAGAACGATTGATAAGTTTGGTACTGGTGAAGACGGCAATCTGTTGGGTATTATTTTCCCAAGACGCAGACGGGATCGCCTTGACGCAGAGTCTGTGCAACGACTCTTTATCCTGGTAAAGTGTGCCTGCAATAATAAGGCGCGTTAGATTCGCTTTATCGTCCGGGTTGTGCACGCTTAATGAAAATTCTTTTTTAACCGCTTCATATAAAAACCGGATGCCGCCAATATTGGCAGTGTTGCAGGTATTATTAATAAGGGCAGCTGTAACCCAGTCATTTAATATACGCAATGTGGCTTTCAATCCTGACTCCACAATAAATAATTAAAATAGACCCCGTGAAATTAATATCTGGCGTGTCTTGCAGATATTAAAATATGATACTGGTGAAGTTAAGAAAAGTCTCTTTTTGTATGTCCTTAAAAGGATTGTGTGCTGGTTGTTACAACAGAGTTAACGTTTTTTAATTATCCGCTATTATTGCAAAACCGCGTTCATGAATGAACCAATCTGATGTATCCGCAGGCAGAATAGAGTTTTTAGACGTTATTACCCAGGCTTTTGCCTGGTAACAGGATTGCACTATAACTACGAAAGTAATGTTGGTTTTTCTTTAATAAAAAGAAAATAAAAAGAAAAATACCGCTCTGTATAGAATAAAAGGTGTTTATTTTTACCGGGCGCATTATGGCATCTATTATTATGTACCCGGGAAAGTGAGATGTTTAAGGCTGGCACCCTGACCGCTGCGCCAATCCGACATGCTGTACCTACCGATTGGCACAGGCTGTAAGAACACATACCGGAACTGCTAATTAAATGGCGTGGTTTATAACCTACAGCGCAGCCTTCGAGTCCGGTATGCGGGACGCACGAACGCTCAAACAAACGTTAAGGGTCAATAAAATCGTTAACATCAATCAGCTGTGGATCCCTGCTGACAGCTAAAAAAGCCGTAAGCGGTTATCAGCTCACGGCTTTCGGATCGGTGATGATTTTCTGACAATCAGGCCGCTTTCACAGCCCTGATTTTTTTCGTGTCAGCCGCATCGGATTCTGTTTTATCCGCAGCAGCTGGAGTATTGAGATCGGGAAGCTTGCTGGTACGAAGAATATGCTGCACGGTCTCTTTCTGCTCGGCGAGATACAGGCCAAGATTTTCAGCCTGCGTTTCATCCATCTGCATTCCGCTTTGCAACAGCCAGTCGGTGAACGCGTCTGCCATATCGAGCAGCTTGTCGTGAGCGTCAGCCTCTTTCTTACTGGCAAATGTCATTTTCTCTTCACCTTTTCTAACGACAACAAATTTTGTTTCAACAGCCATTATGCGCACCTTATACTGTAATTATATACAGTATAACAGTTCCTGGTTTATCTTGCAGCTAAAATTGCTCACAATTTAGCGAGCAGGGGGCACATTCGAAAATCGTGCGCTGATCGCATCACGTTCATAGCCCTGCGGCTGCGTCAGTATCTGGTATAAATCAGGACGACGACCGTGGATCCAGCGGCGACCGGTGCTCATAGCAAGCAGGCTTAAATCCAGCTCAGCGCTCACCATCGCATCTTCAGCCGCCCAGGTTTCATTCACGATCCTTCCATACGGGTCGAGGATCATGGCATTGCCCGTGCGCACCTCGTCGTCATCCGCACCGACACCGTTGCTGAAGAGAAGAAATACTCCGTTGTCATGCGCGCGGGCTGGCAGCCAGCGCATGAGCCATCCCCGGCCGCTTGGCCCTTTGAATGCGGCCGTAATTTCGTCCTTGCGCGTTTCCCGCTCCTCCCAGAGCGCCAGCGGAACAGGCTTCATCCCGTGAGGGCTTCGGGAATCGGTACCGCCTGTTTGATGCGGCGCGAGAAGAATATCGGCACCCAGCAGCGCCGTCGCGCGTACATTTTCAACCAGATTATTGTCCCAGCAAATCAGGATCCCGACCTTCACGCCCCACGGCGTATCAAAAACGGTAAAGCTATCCCCGCTGCTGATGGCAGGATGTTCAAAAGCATGGAGCTTACGATGCGTGTGCATTGAGCCGTCCGGCATACAGGCAACATACGCATTGTAGAGGCGACCATCGTCGGCGCGTTCAATAAGTCCGGCGCCAATAAGCATTTGATGTTTTATCGCCAGGGAACGAATGAGCGTCAGGGAAGGGCTGTCAGCAATCGGCTCTGCCAGCGCAGACACTTCCGCTGCGTTGAGCTTAGGGACATGCCAATAGCCGGTGATGCACATTTCAGGGAAAGTGAGAATGTTCACCTGCTCAAGCGCCGCCTGTTCAATAAATTTCTCCATTATCAGGAGGTTGTATTTTTTGTTACTGGCCTGATGCTGAAACTGTACGGTTGCCGCCTTTAAGGATGTCAGTTCGTTCATGATGCGTCTCCGGTTGTCATTGAGACTGAATTACATAACGATTACCGATAACTGTATAATCAAAACATTTCTGAATTCGATAACCATCTGGAATGCGAAAATGAACACCCGGTTGCTAAAGGCGTTTTTGATGCTGGCGGAAAAAGGTAATTATGCCGATGCGGCGCGGGCGCTGTTTATCTCGCAGCCGGCATTGACCAAACAGATCAATCTCCTCGAATCACAGGTGAATATGTCTCTGTTTACACGAGGTCGTCACGGCGCAATGCTGACCGCCAGCGGCAGGCGTTTGCTGCCAGAGGCCGAAAAAGTGGTCAGGCAGACCCGGCAATTTATGCTGCACGCTGAGCGGGTATCGAAAGGGGTTGAAGGGCATATTTCCGTCGGGTTCGGACTCTCAAGCTTTTATCTGGCGCCACGCTGTATCGCTGACTTTCGTCGGGACTATCCGGAAGTAGAAATGTCATTGACGGATCTGCCTTCCTTCCAGCAGTACGAGCGTTTACAAAATGATGAGCTACAGGTCGGTTTTGTCAGGGTTCCTCCCCCCGTGGCGCTTGAATACCTGCCGTTATTTACCGACCGGCTGGTTCTGGTTGCGCCCGCCGCGTTGCCGACACTGTCTGCCGCAGAGTGGCTCACGAAACGCCCTCTGTTGCGGCTTTATGATGAGCGAGGGCGGGGTTTAAACGCGCAGATTGACCGCTTCCTGCATGACAACGGCCTTTTCGTCTCATCGACTCAGCTGACTGACGATATCCAAACTATCGTCGCGATGGTGGTTGCGGGTATCGGTGTGGCCATTCTGCCCACCAGCGTGACGCATATCGCGCCGCCGGAGCTGGCGATTATTCCGCTAGCGGGAGAGTCAATCAGCTGGAAGGTGGGCATCGCCTGGGACGCAAGCAGGGAGGATGTCATCCGTGACAATTTCATTGCTAGCGTAGCTGCTGCGTTTCCGGGCCAGCCATGCTCCGCCGCCATGCCCCGGGCGCCTGACCATACTGACGCTTAAAGCTGCGGTTGAAGGACTGCTGGGAGTCGAAGCCCAGCGCGATCGCCACGTTCAGAATCGGCTCATCGCTGCGGGTTAAGCGCTCAACCGATTTTTGCAGCTTTTGCGCGCGGATATACCCGGCGAGGGGATAGCCCGTATGCTCTTTGAACAGGCGCTGGAGGTGCCATTTTGAGTAGCCGGACCGCCTGGCGACGGACTCAATGTCCAGACGGCTATCCAGGTTGTTGTCGATCCAGTCGAGTAAATCATGCATAAATGCGCCAGTGTTCATCTGGTTACTCCCACGCTGCCTGTCAAAAGGTATCTTTGTCTGTTGCATTAAAAGGTGGCGCGTTTTTGTATTAATTGCAAGTTTTATTGTTGCATTTAAATCCCTGACCGAAACGGGTCTTTTCACATCCGATCAAATAGCACATAAAGTGCAACAATTATTCTTGCACTTAGTTAAGCGCCTTCCTACAATCGCCGCGATAGTGTATTCGCAACTGTTACAGTTTTGTGGCGATGAACGACACAAATGGCCTTGAGACAGCCACCGGACAAAGGAAGTGGCGCAGTGCCTCCTGCTGCGTCTTGCCCGGCGGCGACAATTACCGGAATAAAAATAATGAGCCTGCAAAAAACCTGGGGTAACTTTCATCTGAACGCGCTGGGGGTCATGTTGCTCTCCGTGCTGCTCGTCGGATGCGACAACAGCGTCGCGCAAAACGCCGCGCCGCCTGCGCCCGCCGTCAGCGCTGCTGACGTGGTGGTGAAATCCATTAGCCAGTGGGATAGCTTTAACGGCCGGATTGAAGCGGTGGAGAGCGTTCAGCTCCGTCCGCGCGTTTCCGGCTACATTGATAAAGTGAATTACACCGACGGCCAGGAAGTGAAGAAGGGCGAGGTGCTGTTCACGATTGATGACCGAACCTATCGCGCGGCGCTGGAACAGGCGCAGGCGAACCTGGCGAGAGCCAAAACGCAGGCCAGCCTGGCGCAAAGTGAGGCTAACCGTACCGATAAGCTGGTCAATACCAACGTTGTCTCCCGTGAAGAGTGGGAGCAGCGTCGTTCGGCCGCCACTCAGGCGCAGGCCGATATTCGCGCCGCGCAGGCGGCGGTTGACGCCGCGCAGCTCAACCTGGACTTCACCAAAGTCACCGCGCCTATCGACGGTCGCGCCAGCCGAGCGCTGATCACCAGCGGAAACCTGGTGACTGCGGGCGACACCGCCAGCGTCCTCACCACGCTGGTCTCGCAGAAGACGGTTTACGTCTACTTTGACGTGGACGAGTCGACCTACCTGCACTACCAGAATCTGGCCCGCAGCGGGCAGGGGGCGTCCAGCAATCACACGGCGCTTCCGGTTGAGATTGGCCTGACGGGCGAGGAGGGCTATCCCCATCAGGGCAAAGTGGACTTCCTGGATAACCAGCTGACGCCGAGTACAGGCACCATCCGCATGCGCGCGCTGCTGGATAACGCCCAGCGTCAGTTCACGCCGGGACTTTTTGCCCGCGTGCGCCTGCCGGGCAGCGCGGAGTTCAAAGCCACGCTTATCGACGACAAAGCGGTGCTGACCGATCAGGATCGTAAGTACGTTTATATCGTGGATAAAGAGGGGAAAGCGCAGCGCCGTGACATTACGCCGGGCCGTCTGGCAGGCGGTTTACGCATCGTGCGGCAGGGTCTGAACCCTGGCGATAAAGTCATCGTCGAGGGTTTACAAAAAGTGTTTATGCCGGGTATGCCGGTTAACGCCAAAACCGTTGCCATGACCGCCACCAGCGCCCTCAACTGATACCTTGACCTGAGAATCCATCCATGGACTTTTCCCGCTTTTTCATCGACAGGCCGATTTTTGCCGCGGTGCTGTCGATTCTGATTTTTATCACAGGGTTAATCGCCATCCCGCTGCTGCCGGTGAGCGAATACCCTGACGTCGTGCCGCCAAGCGTGCAGGTGCGCGCGGAGTACCCGGGCGCCAACCCGAAAGTGATTGCCGAGACGGTGGCGACGCCGCTGGAAGAGGCGATCAACGGCGTTGAGAACATGATGTACATGAAGTCCGTCGCGGGTTCCGATGGCGTGCTGGTCACCACCGTCACCTTCCGTCCGGGTACCGATCCGGACCAGGCGCAGGTTCAGGTGCAAAACCGCGTCGCGCAGGCCGAAGCGCGTCTGCCGGAAGACGTGCGGCGCCTGGGCATTACCACCCAGAAACAGTCCCCGACGCTGACGCTGGTGGTGCATCTGTTTTCGCCTAACGGCAAGTACGACTCCCTGTATATGCGTAACTACGCCACGCTGAAGGTGAAGGACGAGCTGGCGCGCCTGCCCGGCGTCGGCCAGATCCAGATTTTCGGCTCGGGTGAATACGCGATGCGCGTCTGGCTGGATCCCAACAAGGTGGCGGCCCGCGGGCTGACCGCGTCGGACGTGGTCACGGCGATGCAGGAGCAGAACGTGCAGGTATCCGCCGGGCAGCTTGGCGCCGAGCCGCTGCCGAAAGAGAGCGATTTCCTGATCTCCATTAACGCCCAGGGCCGTCTGCATACCGAAGAAGAGTTCGGCAATATTGTCCTGAAAACGACGCAGGACGGTACGGTCGTCCGCCTGCGCGACGTGGCGCGTATCGAAATGGGCTCCGGCAGCTATGCGCTGCGTTCCCAGCTGAACAATAAAGACGCGGTCGGGATTGGTATCTTCCAGTCTCCGGGAGCGAACGCCATCGATTTGTCTAACGCGGTGCGTGCGAAAATGGACGAGCTGTCCACGCGCTTCCCGGCGGACATGAAGTGGGCGGCACCTTACGATCCGACCGTTTTCGTGCGCGACTCCATCCGCGCGGTGGTGCAAACGCTGCTGGAAGCGGTCGTGCTGGTGGTGCTGGTGGTGATCCTGTTCCTGCAAACCTGGCGCGCGTCGATCATTCCCCTGATCGCGGTGCCGGTTTCGGTGGTGGGTACCTTCAGCATTCTCTACCTGCTGGGCTTCTCGCTGAATACCCTGAGCTTGTTCGGGCTGGTGCTGGCCATCGGCATCGTGGTGGACGACGCCATCGTGGTGGTGGAAAACGTCGAGCGAAATATTGAAGAGGGGCTTGCTCCGCTTGCGGCGGCGCATCAGGCGATGCGCGAAGTCTCGGGGCCGATCATCGCGATTGCGCTGGTGCTGTGCGCGGTGTTTGTGCCGATGGCGTTTCTCTCGGGCGTTACCGGGCAGTTCTACAAGCAGTTTGCGGTGACGATCGCGATTTCCACGGTCATCTCCGCCATTAACTCGCTGACGCTCTCTCCGGCGCTGGCGGCACTGCTGTTAAAACCGCACGGCGCGCCGAAAGATTTTCCGACCCGGCTTATCGATCGTCTGTTCGGCTGGATTTTCCGTCCGTTTAACCGCTTTTTCCACCGCAGCTCGAACGGCTATCAGGGGCTGGTGGGCAAAACGCTGGGACGACGCGGCTCGGTATTTGTGGTGTATCTGCTGCTGCTCTGTGCCGCAGGCGTGATGTTTAAAGCGGTGCCCGGCGGGTTTATTCCGACGCAGGATAAGCTGTACCTGATTGGCGGCGTGAAAATGCCGGAAGGTTCGTCGCTGGCGCGCACCGATGCGGTGATCCGCAAAATGAGCGAAATCGGGATGAATACCGAAGGCGTGGACTACGCGGTCGCGTTCCCGGGGCTGAACGCGCTGCAGTTCACCAATACGCCGAATACCGGGACGGTCTTCTTTGGCCTGAAGCCGTTCGACCAGCGCAAACATACTGCGGCGGAAATTAACGCTGAGATCAACGCGAAAATCGCGCAAATTCAGGAAGGTTTTGGCTTCTCCATCCTGCCGCCGCCGATTTTAGGGCTGGGTCAGGGGTCGGGCTATTCCTTGTACATCCAGGATCGCGGTGGTCTGGGCTATGGCGCGCTGCAAAACGCGGTGAACACCATGTCCGGTGCGATTATGCAGACCCCGGGAATGCACTTCCCGATCTCAACCTACCAGGCTAACGTTCCGCAGCTGGACGTGCAGGTCGACCGTGACAAGGCGAAAGCGCAGGGCGTATTGCTGACCGATCTTTTCGGTACGCTGCAAACCTATCTGGGCTCGTCGTACGTGAACGACTTCAACCAGTTCGGCCGTACCTGGCGCGTGATGGCGCAGGCCGACGGGCAGTTCCGCGACAGCGTGGAAGATATTGCGAATCTGCGCACCCGTAACAGCCAGGGTGAAATGGTGCCGATTGGCAGCATGGTGAAAATCACGACCACCTACGGTCCGGATCCGGTGATTCGCTACAACGGCTACCCGGCGGCGGATCTGATTGGCGATGCCGACCCGCGCGTGCTTTCGTCTGCGCAGGCGATGACGCAGCTGGACGCGATGTCTAAGCAGATCCTGCCGAACGGGATGAACATTGAATGGACGGATTTGAGCTTCCAGCAGGCCACCCAGGGCAACACGGCGCTGATCGTCTTCCCGGTCGCGGTGCTGCTGGCGTTCCTGGTCCTGGCGGCGCTGTATGAAAGCTGGACGCTGCCGCTGGCGGTGATCCTCATCGTGCCGATGACCATGCTCTCCGCGCTGTTTGGCGTCTGGCTGACCGGCGGCGATAACAACGTCTTCGTGCAGGTGGGGCTGGTGGTGCTGATGGGGCTGGCGTGTAAAAACGCGATTCTTATCGTGGAGTTTGCCCGCGAGCTGGAAATTCAGGGCAAAGGCATTATGGAAGCCGCGCTGGAGGCGTGCCGCCTGCGTTTACGTCCGATTGTGATGACCTCCATCGCCTTTATTGCCGGGACTATTCCGCTGATCCTCGGCCACGGGGCGGGCGCAGAAGTGCGCGGCGTTACCGGGATCACGGTCTTCTCCGGGATGCTGGGCGTGACGCTGTTTGGTCTGTTCCTGACGCCGGTGTTTTACGTAACGCTGCGTAAGTTTGTGACGCGCGGGAAAAAAGAGGAAAGAGACGTTCTGCCCGCGTAGGAATGCAGCAGATAATAAAAAACCGCCTTCATTATGAAGGCGGTTTTTTTACATCAGAATGTGGGCCGGGTAAGCGCAGCGCACCCGGCAAGATCGTTAAGACGTTTTTTGATACTGGGCAATAAGGTCCGGGAGCGGATCCCATCCGCTGCTATCGGCGTTTTTGACCGCTTCCAGGGCGCTTGCCACGGTATGGCGGGCCAGTACCGCTAACGAAGCCTCCTCGGCTTCTTCGGATATCGATTTGAAGTACCAGCAGGCGTTAGCGCTGACCACGCAGCGGGCCGGTACGTCAGGGCGCGACGCCCAGAGCTTTTTATCTTCGATAACCGAAAGGTAGATGTCGCGCAGGGTGATCTCTTCCGGCGGGCGACCAAGATGAATTGAGCCGTTACGGCCAAGCGTTGAGACGATAATGCCGTCACGCGTCAGCGGAACCATCAATTTGCGGATGAAGCTCGGGTTCGCTTCCAGGCCGTAGGCCAGAATCGCACTCGTGGAACGTTCACCCAATTGCTCCGCCATCGCTACGCTGAGAACCATCTGCAAAGCTGTCGGGAAGCGGTAATCTAACATTTCTCTGTCCTGGGTTGCGGTGAATCTTGTTCTTTTTGGCACCGCAGAGGTGAATAAGCAATAAACAACAATATAACAAATACGGTAATTATTTTGAAGCAATCTGCGGCATTTGCGATCGAACCCCCTGTTCTGATTTAGCTAAACGTGCGGTTCGGGAAGTCAACCGTCACCATCAGGCCTCCTTCAGCGGAAGTACTCAGGTTTACGCTGCTGTTGTGTTGCTGCGCCACCGCTTTGACGATGGCAAGCCCCAGCCCGCTCCCGCTTTGCACCTGATTGGGGTCGCGGAAAAACCGGTCGAACACGCGTTCGCGCAGTTCAACCGGAATACCGGGCCCTGCATCTGAAACGCGAAGCCGCGCGAAGCCATCTGATGTGCAGATGTCGACCTGAATCCGCCCGCCCTCGGGATTGTACTTCACGGCGTTCTCAATGAGGTTATCAATAAGCGACACCAGGCGTTCCCTGACGCCAGCGATCCAGATGTCATCCTCAGCGAAGAATTCCAGCTCAATTCTGCGCGCAGAGGCCAGCGGTTCCAGCTCGGCCATTCGCTCCTGAATGAGCGTCGTCAGCGGCACGGGCTCCATCTCTGTATCAATGCGCGCTTCGCTGTGCATCATCAGCAGCAGCTGGTTGACGAGACGCGCTGCCCGGCTGTTGCTGCGAATCACCCCCGCAAGCAGCTCCTGCTGGCTCTCGCTAATGACCCAGGACTGCAGCGCTTCCACGTTGATGCGCATCGCTGCGAGGGGGGTACGCAGCTCGTGCGCGGCATCCGCAATGAAAACCCGTTCCCTTTCCGCGCTTTCGCGCACTCTGGCAAGGAAGTCATTGGTCGCATCCACCATCTGGCGAAGCTCCCTGTGTCCGGGAACGGCTTTTAAAGGGGAGAGATCGTCAGGCGCGCGTAACGTAATTTCATTGACCACCTTGTTCCAGGGGCGCATCGCAATGCGGATTGACAGCCACGCGGGAAACAGAAGAAAAGGGAAGCAGACCAGCAGCGGCAGGATGTAGTAGCCACGCGAGTTCAGGTAGATAAAGAAGTTCCAGCCGCTGGCAGGGGTGAAGAGGGTAACTTCCACATCGGAGTGGGCGGATTTGAGGGTGCGGCTGGTCCAGACGCGACCTTCACTCTGCACGTGCTCCATTTCCCCCAGCCGGGTATTTATTACCCCTGCAGGGGCACCCTCTGACGAAAAAATAACGGCATTATTCTTGCGAACGATGAGGTTAATCGACAGCACGGGATCTTCCCCGCCGCCATAGCCCTCACGCAGCGCCTTGCTGAAGGCTTCCAGCACTGCGGTGCGATCCTGCGGGCGTCCGTCCATCCTCTCAACCAGGGTAAAAAGGGTTTCATAGGTATTACTGCCCGTGATAATGGGAGGACTGCGCAGGTCCTCCCACAGGATGAAGGTTACGAAAAGACACCACAGCAGGGTAAGCAGCAGCATCTGGGCGATGATAATTCGCCGTACCAGGGTTGGGCGCCTCAGGTGATACCAGACGTTTCGCATTAACCGGTCACCTTCTGGACTGAAACGGTATCAATGACATACCCGACGCCTCGCACCGTTCGCACATAGCCGTCGCCGATTTTTCGCCGCAAATTTCCCATATGCACGTCGAGCGCATTGCTGAGGTTCTCTTTGTTGCCGAATATCCGTTCTTCCAGAAACCGTCGCGTAATCACGCGGTCCGCGCGCAGCATCAGCGTTTCCAGCAGCGCATATTCACTCGCCGTCAGGTCTACGTGGCGCGCGCTCACCGTCACGCGACGCGTCGGAACATGAAGCGATAATCCTCGAATTTCTATCGCCTCATTCTCGAAACCGTAGCTGCGCCGCGCCAGGG
Source organism: Enterobacter sp. WP_7_1 (assembly GCF_003688535.1). Lineage (NCBI taxonomy): Bacteria > Pseudomonadati > Pseudomonadota > Gammaproteobacteria > Enterobacterales > Enterobacteriaceae > Enterobacter > Enterobacter sp. WP_7_1. The sequence continues at coordinate 1,237,958 of NZ_REFK01000001.1, forward strand.
CTCTCACTCGCGCCAGCAGCTCGGCGAGAATAAAAGGCTTGACGAGATAGTCGTCCGCACCGGCATCCAGCCCGCACAGCCGGTCCTGCAGCGTGCCTCGCGCCGTCAGGATGATGACCGGGATCCCTTTGAGCTGCTGACGCAAACGCGTCATCAGGCTCATGCCGTCGCCATCGGGCAGCCCCAGGTCGAGCAAAATAAGTTCCGGCACGCAGACGTTCAGCTGATGCAGCGCATCCTCTTTGCGGCGTACCCATATGACGTCAAATCCTTGATCCGAGAGGGCGATACGTACACCGTTGCCGAGATCCAGGTCGTCTTCGATTAGTAGAATTTTCACACTGGTAAATGTATCAACCGTGAATGAAGAACATCTTAAGAAAAAAACGGTATCAGGAAACCTGCCCGGTTTACAGCACCGGCTCGCGCTTCAGTGTTTCTTCATGTTCGGCTCATAAGAACCTTAGGGTCGGTATTCAAAATGGGCGTTCTGGCGGTTAACCGCATGCATCGTCATCATTTGAATCCAAAAGGGCTTCTTTAATGAGAAACATCGAACTTCGTCATACGTTCCCTCATTTATTTCCGGGCCGCAGCCTGAAAAACATCGTGCCGGGCGTCGTTCTGGCGTTACTGGCCACGCCTGCACTGGCGGCAGAACAGAGCCAGGGTAACATCTTAACGCTGGGGGGCGGCGTGGACGTCGCGCCGCGCTACTCGGGTTCCGATAAAACCCGCGTCAGTGCGGCTCAGGTGGTGGATTATGCCATGGCAAACGGCTTTTTTATCGGCACCACGCGAGGGATCGGTTACGGCAACAACATCGGCAACCTGGACTACAGCGCCGCGCTGAGCTATCGAGTTGGCCGTAAAGATAAAGACGTGAGCAGCGATTCGATCAGCTCCGGCAGCGACGAGCTGCGGGGGATGGGCGAGATAAAAGGCTCTGCAATCGTTGTGCCTGGGCTTGAGTACAGGGTGACCGACTGGCTTCACCTGCAGATGCAGGCAGAGGTACCTGTTTCTGAAAGAGACAACGGTGAAGCGGTGCATTTCGGCATTTCCAGCCCGTTCTATACCTCACCAAAAAATGAGGTGACCCTGGCGCTGACCGGCAGCTGGGGATCCGACAAGTATATGCAGATCTACTACGGCGTCAGCGCCGCTCAGTCGAGCGCATCGGGATTTGCCCGACATGACGCCGGGGCAGGGATTTATGCCTGGTCGATGAATCTGGACTGGACCCACAAGCTCACCTCGCGCTGGAGCGTCCTTGCCTCAGCGGGCGTGACGCAGCTGACGGGGGATGCGGGTGATAGCCCCATTGTTCAACGCAAAACATCGCCCACGGGGAGTTTGAAGGTGACGTACAGTTTTTGATTGTTGGCTGCAGTGGCTTAACGTTTTGAGCACGCTTTTGCGGTAATTAAAGCCGCTCCGGTTGAGATGGCGGGGCGGTTCCCTTTGCAGACAGTTACAGCACTGCACACGCGGCTGAAGGATTTATCTAAAGCTCCATTGTGCCGTAATGACAAACACGGAAGGTATGATAATACCCACATCCATTCCAAAATAAGACGTAAAATTATACTGGAACCCATGATATATATAGGGAGAAAATCCTATCCCCGTTGCTTTTTTAAAATCATGGTATGAACCATGGTCACCACAATCATCGAAAGTATCAAAGAAAAATTCACCTACATATCCATAGATTCCTTTAAAAACCCAACCGTTATCCCAACCAGCCCAGTCTCTTCTTACGCCGGCAGCCAGGCATCTGTCATTAAAGCTGTTTTTCATTGTCCCTAGCACAAGACTGTATTTCGACGTATCCGAGAATTTCCTCTCCACGGATATGAACTTATTTTCAAAGTTCTCCGTGTATTGTCCTCGATTATGCGTCAGATGATAAACGTATGAGCCGGTGTTTATTGAATACAGATTTATTTCATCTGCAGAGCAATGCAACGTAAAAAGATAAAAACTTCCGCACCACAGCCATGTGGGCCATCTTTTCCGATCTGTCTGCTTATGTGGAATATTATCCATATTCGCTCACTTTGGCTAACGTACTGAAATTATAAGGACTGTTTTCGGTCTTCAGCTGGATAAATTTTAGCATACATACGAAAACTCGAGATATTCACGTCGCGGATGGGGGCCGAAATTACGATAGAACATGTTCTGCGAACCCTTACCCCACGCGCTTACAGGAGTGAAAATCAGCCTTTTTGCCGCCGCTAAAATCATAGCCTCTGAGGTATAATCGCTGTTCAGAGAACGGCAAAGAGGATGTGACAAGATGCTGACTTATATCACTATAGGTACAAATGATCTTCAGCGCGCCGCGGCGTTTTATGACGCGATTTTTAACGTGCTTGGCTATTCACGTTTGCCGGCCTGGACAGAGGACTGGGCAATGTGGGGAGATGAAAATAATCCGGATGAGGGGTTCAGCTTCTGTATTTGCCCTCCTTTTGACGGGCATCCTGCAACGGCGGGAAACGGAACAATGTTCGCATTCCGTGCAGATAACGCGGAGCTTGTCAGACGTTTCCATGCAGCAGGCCTTCTTGCGGGAGGGAAGAGTGAAGGCATGCCAGGGACACGAACCGCGTACGGCCCCGATTTTTATGTTGCCTATCTGCGCGATCCTGACGGGCATAAGCTGGCATGCGTTTGTCAGCATTATTCTCCTGAAGCCGATACGTTCCCAGACGAAGAATAGTCACAAGCGGTCGTTTTTGAACTATGTTTAACATCAGTCAGAATAATAAAGAGTTGAACTGTTATTAGATTCTGAACAGTGGCGCCTTAATCCGGAGCATTCGAAAGCCAGAACCTCACTGAGAAGTGTGCCAGCATGACGTGGCTAATATCCCTATCCGGAGAACAACGTGTTCGGAAAACAATTATTAAACTACATGCCAGGTTTACAAACTTTGTTAGCCTACGATAAAAGCTGGCTAAAACATGATGTTAAAGCCGGCTTATCCGTTGCGGCTGTCGCGCTACCCGTGGCCATTGCCTATGCTGAATTGGCAGGTGTTGGGGCGATAGTGGGGCTTTATTCCTGCGTTTTACCGATGATAGCGTATGCACTGTTTGGTTCTTCACGTCAGCTTATTGTGGGCCCTGATGCCACGACCTGCGCGGTGATTGCGGCCGTCGTGTTTCCTCTTTCTGCAGGTAATCCCGAACTGCACTGGCAGCTGACCATTATCATGACGTTGATGATGGGCGGGTGGTGCCTGCTTGCCAGTAAATTCCGCCTGGGCGCACTTGCCGATCTGCTTTCTCATCCCATCCTTACGGGTTTGCTTAATGGCGTTGCCGTGACGATTATTGTCGGGCAATTAGGCAAGGTGTTGGGGATAAAACTCGACGAAGCGCAGGTTATTGAGAAAATAATGGCCTTGCCAGGACGTCTTTCAGACAGCCATTTATTAACCGTTGGAATATCGCTTTTAACGTTAATTATTTTAATAGTTATTAAAACGTATCGCAGCCACTGGCCAGCACCGTTGATTGCCATTGTGATGACAACGCTACTGGTATGGGCGACATCTGCACAACAGTATGGTATCGCCACTATTGGAGGGGAAGGCTTCCAGCCTGGTTTACCCGTCGTTAACTGGGGCGCGTTTCAGCCCGGTCCGATGCGTGATTTAGTGATTCCGGCTTTGAACCTGGCGCTGGTCAGTTTTGTCAGCCTGATGCTGACCGCCCGCAGTTTCGCCGCGAAAAATGGCTATGAAATTAATGCTGATGCAGAGTTCAGAGCGCTGGGTATTGCGAACATTATGTCTGGGTTATCTCAGGGGTTTGCTATCAGTGGAGCCGATTCCCGGACCGCGGTTAATGATTCAGTGGGTGGGAAAAGTCAGCTGGTTTCCATCGTCGCAGCTTTACTCATCGGTATCGTAGTGGTCTTTTTCACTCAGCCATTACAATTTATTCCGGTATCTGCATTAGGTATTGTTTTGATGTACGCATCCTGGTCATTAATTGATCTGCGCGGGTTATGGAATCTGAGGCGAAGAAATAAACAGGCATTTCGTCTGGCCTTTTTCACGTTTGGCTGTGTGTTAATTATCGGCGTTATCCAGGGGATCGGCCTTGCGGTGTTGCTTGGCCTGTTACAGTTTCTGCGTACGGTGTTTCGTCCCTCTGAACACTTACTGGGAACTGACGAAGATGGAATGATTCACTCATTAGGTAATACGACCGATATTAAAATGGTCCCGGGCGTGCTGATGTATCGATTTAACTCACCGTTGACCTATTTTAACGTGGCTTATTTTAAACGTCGGGTATTGAACCTGGTTGATGGTGCAGCATTACAACCCAAATGGGTGGTCATTGACGCCGTTGCTTGCTTCACCTATTCAGACATCAGCGTTCTGGCAACCATTAATGAGTTAAAGCGTGACCTGAAGGGGCGACAGATTACGTTAATCCTTGCGGGCAGAAAAACGGAATTAACGCGCTGGTTTAAAGATAGCCGACCAACAATGAATGATGATGACATGATTCTGGCGCCAGACCTCTATCTGGCACTTCGGTTCATTCAAAGCAAAGAGAGTGCGAGTGAATCAGGTGGCGAGGTAATGAGCTAAAGGCTTGCCCGCCACCCGCGAGCAAGCCACATCCCTTAGCGATACAGCGTCTTTTCCGCAACCGGAATAAGCAGCCCGGATCGCCAGTCCGCGAGCGTTAGCTGCGCAAGTCTGCCCAGCGCGGCATAAAACGGATGCCCGGCGTTGTCGACAAACACCGACAGGAAGCGGGTGCTCCACGGCAGCAGGTGCCACGCCAGAAGCTGCTCGCACTCCGCTTCGCGGCCAGTCTCGGCCAGCCACGCCGCGAGCAGCAGCAAGGTACCGAAATGATCTTCCGGCTCATTCTGCTGCATCTCAAACGCGATATTGTTCTCACGCATCCACTGGCGCAGCGCGAGGGTCGAGTCGCCAAACAGCACGGATTCACGGTCCAGCCAGACGGAACCCCACGGCGGAGCGGGCAGGGCATACGGACCAATAAACAGCCGTTGCCAGGCGTCCGCCAGCGGCTCATCGTAAGATGAGGCAAACGTATCGGCAACGGGCTGCAGCGTTTCTGCAGGCAGGGGCCAGTCCTGAACCCATTCGCCAGCGGTGAGCGCTTTCACCAGCGGCGCGGCCTGCTCGCTGTCGGGAGCGAAATAAAACAGCGCGCCCAGCACCCGGGCGCTGAACGCGAACGATTCACTATGTGAGACGTCTTTCATTAAACCTTCCTTGCTCGCGCGGATGACGCCCGCGCGGCTGTGTTAACCGATAATACTGACCATAGAATAAACCAGGGTCTCGTGTTTCACCCTCTACACCTTCTCAATCTGCACCAGATTGGTGTGCTGCGGGTTACCTTTTGCCAGCGGAGAAGGTCGATGGGTCGTCAGCGTGTTGATGCAGGAGCCGTGGTCGATACGATCGCCACTCATATTGGCATCGTGCCAGGCACCCTGGCCCATGGCGCTCACGCCGGGCATGATGCGCGGCGTCACTTTCGCTTCAATTCGTACCTCGCCGCGGCTATTAAAGACGCGCACCGTATCGCCGTTCTTAATGCCGCGTTTTTCGGCATCGACAGGATTGAGCCAGACTTCCTGGCGGCAGGCCGCTTTCAGCACGTCGACGTTACCGTAGCTCGAGTGCGTACGGGCTTTGAAGTGGAAGCCAAACAGCTGCAGCGGGAACTGCGCGCGCTCGGGCGCATCCCAGCCGTCAAAGGTCGAGGCGTAGACGGGCAGAGGGCTGATGGTTTCATCTTTTTCCAGCTCCCAGGTGGCCGCAATCTCTGCCAGCTTGCTGGAGTATATTTCAATCTTGCCCGATGGCGTTTTCAGCGGGTTGGCTTCTGGGTTCTCGCGGAATTTTTTATAGGCCACAAAGTGTCCGTTCGGATCTTTGCGCTTATAAATGCCCATTTTTTTAAGCTCGTCATAGGACGGAAGCTGAGGATCTTTTGCGAGCATTTTGGCGTACAGGAACTGGAGCCACTGTTCCTGCGTGCGTCCTTCGGTGAATTTCTGATGGATATCCGGGCCGAGGCGTTTCGCCACTTCGCTCATGATCCAGTAGATAGGCTTACGCTCGAACTTCGGTGCGGTCACGGGCTGAAGGAAAATCAGGTAGCCCATGTTGCCCGCATAATCGTTTGGAATGATGTCTTCCTGCTCGACGGTCATCAGGTCCGGCAGCACGATATCGGCGTACTTCGCTGACGAGGTCATGAAGTTGTCGATGACGACAATCATTTCGCACTTGCTTTCATCCTGCAGGATATCGTGAGTTTTATTGATATCGGAGTGCTGGTTGATGATGGTATTGCCCGCGTAGTTCCAGATGAACTTAATCGGCACGTCCAGCTTATCTTTCCCACGCACGCCGTCGCGAAGGGCGGTCATCTCCGGCCCGCGGGCGATGGCGTCCGTCCAGCTGAAGCAGGAGATTTGCGTTTTGACCGGGTTATCCGGTATCGGCATACGTTCAATGGTGATGGTGTAGGTTGACTCACGCGCGCCGCTGTTGCCGCCGTTGATGCCCACGTTTCCAGTCAGGATAGGCAGCATGGCGATGGCGCGGGACGTCAGCTCGCCGTTCGCCTGGCGCTGTGGTCCCCAGCCCTGGCAGATGTAGGCCGGCTTCGCGGAGCCGATTTCGCGGGCCAGCTTGACGATACGATCTGCCGGAATGCCGGTGATGCGTGAGGCCCACTCAGGCGTTTTCGCCGTGCGGTCATCGCCCTGGCCAAGAATGTACGCTTTGTAGTGGCCGTTAGCGGGGGCGCCTTCCGGCAGCGTTTTTTCGTCGTAGCCGACGCAGTATTTATCCAGAAAAGGCTGGTCGACCAGGTTTTCGTCGATTAATACCCAGGCAATGCCCGCCACCAGTGCGGCATCGGTACCCGGACGGATAGGGATCCACTCATCTTCGCGTCCGGCTGCCGTATCGGTATAGCGCGGGTCGATAACGATCATTCGCGCGTTGGACCGCTCGCGAGCCTGCTCCAGATAATACGTAATCCCGCCGCCGCTCATGCGGGTTTCCGCTGGATTATTGCCGAACATCACCACCAGCCTGGTGTTTTCAATATCCGAGGTGCTGTTGCCGTCGTTGCTGCCGTAGGTGTAGGGCATGGCGCAGGCGATTTGCGCCGTGCTGTAGGTGCCGTAGTGACTCAGGAAACCGCCGTAGCAGTTCATCAGGCGCGCCACCAGCGAAGCGTAAGGGGAGGAGCGGGTGATATTGCCGCCGACAATCCCGGAGGAGTAGTTGATATACACCGCTTCGTTGCCGTATTTGCTGACCACGTTTTTCAGGCTGGCGGTGATAGCGTCCAGCGCTTCGTCCCACGAGATGCGCTCGAACTTGCCTTCACCGCGTTTGCCCACGCGTTTCATCGGGTAGTTGAGTCGGTCAGGGTGATTGATCCTACGGCGAATAGAACGCCCGCGCAGGCAGGCGCGCACCTGATGGTTACCGTAAATATCCTCGCCGGTGTTATCGGTTTCGACCCAGTACACTTCGTCGTCGCGGACGTGCAGACGCAGCGCGCAGCGGCTGCCGCAGTTGACCGAGCAGGCGCCCCACACCACTTTATCTTCAGCAGGCTGAACTGCGTTCTTCACCGCGGCGGCGGCGTTTTTTAAACCGAAAGGAAGCGAGATCCCACCGGCGGCCAGCGCCAGAGACCCTATTGCCGTAGATTTCACGAGAGTTCGACGGCTAATCCCGCCGTGATGTTCAGTATCGGACATGGCTCACCCCATCATTATAATTACGTATTATTTTTCCCGAAATGATAACCGGGCTAATGATGGGGTGAGTGTTACTGATTTGGGGGTATTAGATCTTAATCCTCATCAAATCAAAGGGGATTGAGGGTAAATTACTGAGCTTCAGCAGCCCCGCTGCCTGTACGGGTGTACAAAATTTTAAAAGTGTCGTTGGCGCAGTGGCCTACCACCTGCGTGCCCGCCTGGTCAGCCTGATCGTTCGGCACAATGCTCAGCGTAAAACCTGATTCAGGCACACCGTTGTTGATAATTTTCTGCTGAATGTCGCTTTTAACACGTTCGCAGGAATCCGGTGCCGCCAGCGCGGCCGTTGAGGCACTCATTAACAGCAGGGCGGTAATCCAGGGTAACCGTTTCATCTGTAGCTCCTTTTCTCTGTGTAGAGATTAATTTTAGCAGGCTTCGTGTAAACAACTGTATTTGCTAATATGATTGGGAATAATCTCCCTGTACGGTAATAAATGTGAAGAAATACGCAGCGATAACGCTACTGGCAGCAACACTGGTGGGGTGCGACAACAGCTCCGCGCCGCTGTCGTTTACGCCCGAAATGGCGAGTTTTTCGAACGAATTTGATTTTGACCCGCTGCGCGGCCCGGTGAAAAACTTCACCCAGACGCTGCTCAACGAGAAGGGCGAAGTGTCCAAACGGGTCACCGGCACCGTGTCTACGGAAGGGTGTTTCGATACCCTGGAGCTGCACGATCTGGAGGCCAATACCGGCGTGGCGCTGGTGCTGGATGCCAATTACTACCTTGATGCGGAAACCCAGCAGCGCAAAGTGAAGCTGCAGGGGAAATGCCAGCTGGCCGAACTGCCGTCAGCCGGGATAACGTGGGATACCGACGACAACGGTTTTGTGGTGGCGGCGCACGGCAAAGAGATGGAAGTGAAGTATCGCTACGATGCGGATGGCTACCCGCTGGGCAAAACCACCGTCTCCGGCGATCAGCACCTGTCCGTCCAGTCGACGCCGTCTAAAGACGTTCGCAAAAGGATGGATTACTCGGCAGTGAGCATGTTGAATGACAAGCCGCTGGGCAACGTGAAGCAGAGCTGCGATTACGATCGACACAATAATCCGGTGAGCTGTGACCTGACGATCACGGACGACAGCGTCAAACCTGCCGTTGAGCACAAATACACCATCAAAAACACGATTGAATACTACTGAGAATAAAACCGCGCAGGTTACTGCGCGGTAGGCTTCAGCAGGCTGGCGCCTGACGGCTTGTGCCCGGCCAGATGCTGATGCTGGAAGATGCACATGCGAATGGTATTGCGGTATTCACCGTTGATAAAGAACTCGTGAATCAGCTCGCCTTCCACCATAAAGCCCAGCTTGCGGTAGATATGGATCGCTTTCTCGTTCTCTTTGTCCACAATCAGATAGAGCTTGTAGAGATTCAGAACGTTGAAACCGTAATCCATCGCCAGCTTCGCTGCCCGTGAGGCAAGGCCTTTTCCCTGATGCTCAGGGGAAATAACGATCTGAAACTCCGCCCGACGGTGAACATGGTTGATTTCAACCAGCTCCACAAGACCGGCTTTCTCGCCTTCACACTCCACCACAAAACGACGTTCACTCTGATCGTGAATGTGCTTATCGTAGAGATCGGACAGCTCAACAAAGGCCTCGTAAGGCTCTTCGAACCAGTAGCGCATCACGCTGGCGTTATTGTCGAGCTGGTGGACGAAGCGCAGGTCTTCACGCTCCAGCGGACGGAGTTTAATGTCGCAGGGCGCCGACATTATGGGGCTACCGTGCGGCCAGTGCGGCGATCCAGGCAGCGCAGGGTGTTTGGCTCCCAGTAGGCATTGACGTTTGCACTTTGCTGACACTTATCGCGCGCGTCAAAAGCGACATCTTCTTTGTCCCACTCTTTTTCAGCACGTTTGTTGACCTTCTGACGAAGGTTACGGGTGTCATTCCATTGTTCTTTGTCCATGGCGGCGTTCTGGCGGCTTTGCGCGCTGTCACCAGACTCAATAATGAGCTTGCTGGTTTCCGCTGTCGCAGAGGCGGCAAAAGCGAACGATGACAGCGCCAGCAGGGCTGTCAGACAAAGGCGTTTGCTTAATGTGGTCATAGCGTTTCCTTTTAAATGGGTGCAGATAATCAAGTTACCCCGAACAGATTCTACACCAAAGAGAAATGACGGCATACCCGCGGAGCAAGTATGGAAAAGTAAAGGACATTATCGGGTATGATGTCTAAATAGATCCTCACCTGACGTTAAATATGCTCAAAACGACGCTGCTTTTTTTTGCTACCGCGCTATGCGAAATCATCGGCTGCTTCCTGCCCTGGCTCTGGCTGAAGAAGGGAGGGTCCGTATTGCTGCTCATCCCGGCAAGCGTCGCGCTGGCCCTCTTTGTCTGGCTGCTAACGCTGCATCCGGCTGCCAGCGGCCGCGTCTACGCCGCTTACGGTGGTGTCTATGTCTGTACCGCGCTGCTGTGGCTACGCGTGGTGGACGGCGTCAAGCTCAGCGCCTACGACTGGGCCGGCGCGCTGATTGCCCTGTGCGGCATGCTGATTATTGTGGCGGGATGGGGGCGGGCCTGAGCCCCCTGTTTTGTGATCGTTAGCCGATTTTATGATCATTATACTTGTATGGTAGTAGGGTTGATGGGTAAATTTCCAGCATCACAACGAATGATGTAAGGAAAGGAATTATGAAGATTGTCGCGGCTGACGTGTTTGTTACCTGCCCGGGGCGGAACTTTGTCACCCTTAAAATCACCACCGACGAGGGGATTGTCGGCCTCGGTGACGCTACGCTGAACGGGCGTGAGCTCTCCGTTGCTTCCTATCTGAAAGACCACCTCTGCCCGCAGCTGATTGGCCGCGATGCACACCGCATCGAAGACATCTGGCAGTTCTTCTATAAGGGTGCCTACTGGCGTCGCGGCCCGGTCACCATGTCGGCCATCTCCGCCGTGGACATGGCGCTGTGGGACATCAAGGCCAAAGCGGCCAACATGCCGCTCTACCAGCTGCTGGGCGGCGCATCCCGCGAAGGCGTGATGGTTTACTGCCACACCACCGGTCACACCATTGACGACGTGCTGGAAGATTACGCCCGCCATAAAGAGATGGGCTTTAAGGCGATCCGCGTCCAGTGCGGCGTGCCGGGCATGAAAACCACCTACGGCATGGCCAAAGGGAAGGGGCTGGCCTACGAGCCTGCGACCAAAGGCGACTGGCCGGAAGAGCAGCTCTGGTCGACCGAAAAATACCTCGATTTCACACCGAAGCTGTTCGACGCGGTGCGCAGTAAATTCGGCTTCAATGAACATCTTCTGCATGACATGCACCACCGCCTGACGCCAATCGAAGCGGCGCGCTTCGGCAAGAGCATTGAAGAATTCCGCATGTTCTGGATGGAAGATCCAACGCCTGCGGAAAACCAGGCCTGCTTCCGCCTGATCCGCCAGCATACCGTCACGCCGATTGCCGTGGGCGAAGTATTCAACAGCATCTGGGACTGCAAGCAGCTCATCGAAGAGCAGCTCATCGACTATATCCGCACCACCATTACCCACGCGGGCGGGATCACCGGGATGCGTCGCATCGCGGACTTCGCCTCGCTCTACCAGGTGCGCACCGGCTCGCACGGCCCGTCGGATCTCTCGCCCGTATGCCACGCCGCCGCGCTGCATTTCGACCTGTGGGTGCCAAACTTTGGTGTACAGGAATATATGGGCTATTCCGAACAGATGCTGGAAGTCTTCCCGCACAGCTGGCGCTTTGATAACGGCTATATGCATCCGGGCGACAAGCCGGGACTGGGCATCGAGTTTGATGAAAAACTGGCGGCGAAATACCCCTACGATCCGGCCTATCTGCCGGTGGCCCGTCTTGAAGACGGCACGCTGTGGAACTGGTAAACGAGGAGCGAACGATGAAAAGCGTAGTGATTCAACAGCCGAACGAACTGGTGATTGAAGAGCGGCCACGCCCGGCGCCAGGTGCAGGCGAAGTTCGCGTCAAAATCACGCTGGCGGGGATCTGCGGTTCGGACAGCCACATCTATCGCGGCCATAACCCGTTTGCGAAGTATCCACGCACGATCGGCCACGAGTTCTTTGGCGTCATTGACGCCGTGGGCGAGGGCGTAGACAGCGCCCGTCTGGGCCAGCGCGTCTCGGTTGATCCGGTGATCAGCTGCGGACACTGCTACCCGTGTTCCGTCGGAAAACCGAACGTCTGCACCTCGCTGGTGGTGCTGGGCGTCCACCGCGACGGGGGCTTCAGCGAATATGCGGCAGTGCCCGCTAAAAATGCCTGGCCTATCCCGGATGACATTCCGGATAAACACGCCGTCATGGTTGAGCCCTTCACCATCGCCGCCAACGTGACGGGGCAGGCCAGTCCCAGCGAGCAGGACGTCGCGCTGATTTACGGCGCAGGGCCGATGGGGCTGGTCACCGTGCAGGCGCTGAAGGGCGTCTATAAGGTGAAGCAGGTTATCGTGGTTGACCGCATTGATGAACGCCTGAAAATGGCCCAGCGCAGCGGCGCGGACTGGGTGTTGAACAACGGCGAGCAGTCGCTGCAGGCCGCGCTGGACGAAAAGGGCATCAAACCGACGTTAATCATTGATGCCGCCTGTCATCCGGCGATTTTGCAGGAAGCGATTACCCTGGCCTCGCCGGCGGCGCGTATCGTGCTGATGGGGTTCTCCAGCGAGCCGAGCCAGATTGTCCAGCAGGGCATCACCGGCAAAGAGCTGGCGATCTTCTCCTCGCGCCTCAATGCCAACAAATTCCCGGTCGTCATCGACTGGCTGAAGAAGGGGCTGATCGACCCGGAAAAACTGATCACTCATGCCTTTGACTATCACCATGTAACAGACGCCATTGAACTGTTTGAGAAAGACCAGCGGCAGTGCTGCAAAGTCTTGCTCACGTTCGGGCAATAATCATTTACGCGGTTAAGAGCCTGCGCAGACAGGCTCTATGTGGTACGCATCTTACCCTTCAGAGATAGCCATTATGACGCAAGCACAACCTCAAAGAACTACCTCCGATCTGGTGAAAGCCGCCGTTTCCGGCTGGCTGGGCACCGCCCTGGAGTTTATGGACTTTCAGCTTTACTCGCTGGGGGCTGCCCTGGTCTTTCACGAGATCTTCTTCCCGGAACAGTCAGCCGCAATGGCGCTGATCCTCGCGATGGGGACCTACGGCGCAGGCTACATAGCACGTATTGTCGGCGCCTTTATCTTCGGCAGAATGGGCGACAGCATTGGTCGTAAGAAGGTGCTGTTTATCACCATCACCATGATGGGGATCTGCACCACGCTGATTGGTGTCCTGCCAACCTATGCGCAGATCGGGATTTTTGCCCCGGTTCTGCTGGTGACGCTGCGCATTATTCAGGGGCTCGGGGCCGGGGCGGAGATTTCCGGGGCCGGAACCATGCTGGCGGAGTACGCGCCGAAAGGCAAACGCGGCATCATCTCCTCGCTGGTGGCGATGGGCACTAACTGCGGAACGCTGAGCGCCACGGCGATCTGGGCGGTGATGTTCTTTGCCCTCGACCGTGAAGAACTGATTGCCTGGGGCTGGCGCGTGCCGTTCCTCGCCAGCGTCGTGGTGATGATCTTCGCCATCTGGCTGCGAATGAACCTGAAAGAGAGCCCGGTGTTTGAGAAAGTGAACGATGCACAAACCGCGCAGCCGGATACATCGCTGGGTTCAATGGTGAAAAGTAAATCCTTCTGGCTGGCGACCGGCCTGCGGTTTGGTCAGGCAGGCAACTCGGGTTTGATCCAGACGTTCCTCGCCGGATATCTGGTCCAGACGCTGCTGTTCGATAAAGCCATCCCGACCGATGCGCTGATGATAAGCTCCATTCTCGGGTTTATCTCCATTCCGCTGCTGGGCTGGCTTTCCGATAAAGTAGGGCGCCGTCTGCCGTACATTATCCTCAATATCTCCGCCATTCTTCTCGCGTATCCGATGCTCTCTATCATCGTCGATAAGAGCTATGCGCCGGGGACAATCATGCTCTCGATCATCGTTATCCATAACTTCGCCGTGCTGGGGCTGTTTGCGCTGGAAAATATCACCATGGCGGAGATGTTTGGCTCGCGAAATCGCTTTACCCGTATGGCTATCTCGAAAGAGGCGGGCGGTCTGGTGGCGGTGGGCTTTGGTCCGGTGCTGGCGGGGATCTTCTGCAATATGACCGGCTCCTGGTGGCCGATTGTCGCCATGCTGGTGGCCTATTCCGTGATTGGGCTGGTCTCGGCGATCCTGATGCCGGAAGTACGCGACCGTGATTTGAGCGCGGCGCACGACGCAGCGGAGTCCGCACCAGAAGAGAGCGTGGGTTACGGCGCGGTCTCCTCCCGGCGCTAATGGTTCATAACTTACGTGACCTGTCACATAACTTTATCTTTATGTCACACCACATGAGCAAAAGTTAATATAAATCAAAATATCAAACGGCAGTATCAGTATGGTTGATGGCAGTTATTTTTTTACCCCAACTGCCATTCTAGTTGGTGTAGTCAGCAGGCGCTGCCGCTTCAGAAGGCGCGGCAGCGATCCACGGCTTTCTAATTAACGAGTCTTAATCATGGAAAACACCTTATTACAGGCCAACGCGACGCTGCCTCATTACGATCGCGAAAGCCTTAAAGCACGCATTGTACATTTAGGCTTCGGCGCTTTTCACCGCGCGCATCAGGCGGTGTACGCCGACATTCTCGCGGCTGAGCACGGCAGCGACTGGGGCTACTGTGAGGTTAACCTGATTGGCGGCGAGCAGCAGATTGCCGATCTGAACGCGCAGGATAACCTCTACACCGTGGCGGAGATGTCTGCCGATGCATGGACATCCCGCGTGGTTGGCGTGGTCAAAAAGGCCCTCCACGCGCAGGTTGACGGGCTGGAGACCGTGCTGGCAGCGATGTGTGAACCTCAGGTGGCGATTGTCTCGCTGACCATCACCGAGAAAGGGTACTGCCACTCACCGGCGACGGGGCAACTGATGCTCGATCACCCGTTTATCGTCGCCGACCTGCAAAACCCGCACCAGCCGAAATCCGCGCCGGGCGTGGTGGTGGAAGCGCTGGCGCGTCGCAAAGCGGCGGGTCTGCCTGCGTTTAGCGTGATGTCCTGCGACAACATGCCGGAGAACGGCCACGTGATGCGTAATGTGACCTGCGCTTACGCCCGTGCGGTAGACGGTGAGCTGGCGGACTGGATCGAGGCTAACGTCACCTTCCCGTCAACCATGGTGGACCGCATCGTGCCGGCGGTCACTCCCGATACGCTGGATAAAATTGAGCAGCTGACGGGCGTGCGTGACCCGGCGGCTGTAGCCTGTGAACCGTTCCGCCAGTGGGTGATCGAAGACAACTTTGTGGCAGGACGTCCCGAGTGGGAAAAAGCCGGTGCCGAGCTGGTGTCAGACGTGATCCCGTTTGAAGAGATGAAGCTGCGCATGCTCAACGGCAGCCACTCTTTCCTGGCTTACCTGGGCTATCTGGCCGGATACCAGCATATCAACGACTGTATGGAAGATGAGAACTACCGCCTCGCCGCGCATACGCTGATGCTTAACGAGCAGGCCCCGACGCTGAAAGTGAAGGGCGTTGATTTAGGCCGCTATGCCGATCTCCTGATTGCCCGCTACAGCAATCCGGCCCTGCGCCATCGGACTTGGCAAATCGCGATGGACGGCAGCCAGAAGCTCCCGCAGCGTATGCTGGACTCCGTGCGCTGGCACCTGGTGCACCAGAAACCTTTCCCACTGCTGGCGCTGGGCGTGGCAGGCTGGATGCGTTATGTCGGCGGCGTGGACGAGCAGGGTAACGCCATCGACGTGAGCGATCCGCAGCTGGCGTTGATTCAGGCGGCGGTGAAGGGAAGTGCGGAAGGGGAAAGTCGGGTTAACGCGCTGCTCGGCATTGAAGCCATATTTGGTAAAGAGTTACCGCAGGAGCCGCGCTTCGTTGCTGCGGTGATGACCGCGTACCGGTCGTTGCTGCAAAAGGGGGCGAAAGCGACCGTCGCGCAGTACGTGTCTCAACGGTAATTCAGCACATGCCGCCGCGCGCGGCGGCATGGCTGCGCACAGCTTAGTGCATCCCCAGGCGAATCAGCTCAATCGGCTCGAACTTACCTTCGCATCCTTCCACTTCAACCGTTTTGCTGCGGCGCACCTGCGCGGCATCCAGCCCGTCGCTGTGGATCGCTTTAATCACGCCAGTTTTGCCCGTGCCGCTAATCATGACGCGGCTGCCGGTGGTGATTGCATTGCGGTTACGGTCGTATGTCATCATGGTATATTCTCCTCTCTAACCTGTTCGTTACGGCCCTATTTCAGGTTTGCCGTTCACGGGGCATATAAATACGCCTGTCCGCGCTTCATGTTTTTGTTTTTGATCAAACTCACACTTTTTTCTTTATTTCGTCGGGCGCTGACGGTTCGGGACAGTAATTTACAAAGCAGACCGTTATTTTCATTAACTGATAGTTTCGACAGGGAAGCGTTGAGGGTTGGTTTATATTCCCGATGTCATTCTGGGTGCAGGAAATAACCCTTCATCGGAATAAGGAGTCAGGCTTATGTATAAGAGCATTTTGATGCCTGTAGACGTGTTTGAAATGGATTTGAGCGACAAAGCGGTTCGCCACGCGGCAAACCTTGCAAAGGCTGAGGGCGCGTCGATTACCCTGGTCAATATTCTGCCAGCCAGCAGCCGGTCTCTGCTGCGCGGGTTCAACGCCGATATAAAAAAGTTTGAAGAGTATATGACCGCAGAATCCGGTAAGAAAATGAACGAGTTAAAAAGACTGTTCGATATCGCCCCAGAGAATATTCACAGCATGGTGCGTTTTGGCAACGTCCGGGATGAAATTATCAAGCTGAGCAAGGAGGGGGAATATGATGCGATTGTCATCGGGTCGAAAAACCCGAGCATCACCACTCATCTGCTGGGTTCAAATGCGGAATCTATTCTGCGCTACGCCACGATCCCGGTGTTAGTCGTTCGCTAATCACGCCGCCGCACCCGAAAGGGGCGGCGAATATTACTCTTCGCTAAACCACTCGCTATTTTCCTGACGAATAAGCTGCACGGATTCGCTAATTTCCTGCAGATGCAGCGTCATCGCTTTTTCCACACCGTCCGGGTCGCGTTTTTCCAGCGCGCTGAAAATATCATGATGCTGTCGGAGCAGCATTTCCGGCGGGGAGACGTGATCGAGGCTCATGTAGCGCACGCGGTCAATGGTGGCCTTGATGTTCTCGATGGTGTCCCAGGCCAGCTGACAATCCGCGATCTGCGCCAGCTTCTGGTGAAACTCGTCATCAAGCTGGAAGAAATCATTGAGCTGCTTACGGTCAATCGCAATACGCTGCTGATGAAGGTTCTGCTCAAGCTGGTAACACTGGTTGTCGTTGATAAGCGTTGCGGCACGGCGCGCCACCGCACATTCAATGGCCTGGCGAACGAAACAGCCGTTGCGTACCTGAGAGAGTGAAATTTTGTTCACGTAGCTGCCGCGCTGCGGGCGGATCTGAATCAGTCCGTTTTCAGCAAGCTTAATAAACGCTTCACGTACCGGCTGACGGGAAACGTCAAATCGCACGGACACCTCTTTTTCAGAAAGCGGCGTTCCCGGTGGGATCAGGCAATGGACAATATCACGTCGCAAAATGCGATAGATTTGCTGGTTAACGGGCTGGGTGGGATTGAGTTGCGATTCAGCGGCCATGAGTTGTCATTTCTCAGAGAGTTAGCCTGAACATACTACCATTCTTTTCTAACCCGAAACAGACCCGGCCCGCAGGCCGGGAAGGGCAGATTTAGCCACGATGGACGCTAAGTCCGGCAAAACTCTGGCTGACTGGCATCATTTCTACAGTATTGATGTTGACGTGTTTTGGCAGCGTCGCCACCCACCAGACCGTTTCGGTCACATCTTCCGGCGTCAGCGCGTTAGCATTTTCGTAGGTTTTGCCCGCTTTCGCGTCATCGCCTTTGAAACGCACGTTGGAAAACTCGGTGCCGCCCACCAGACCCGGCTCGATATCGGTGACGCGAATGGCGGTGCCGTGCAGATCGGTACGCAGGTTAAGGCTGAACTGGCGCACAAACGCCTTCGTCGCACCATAGACGTTGCCGCCCGCGTAAGGCCAGCTCCCGGCGGTGGAGCCAATATTGATAATGTGGCCGCGGTTGCGCTCGACCATGCCAGGCAGCACCGCGCGGGTCATATAGACCAGCCCTTTGTTATTGGTGTCGATCATGTTTTCCCAGTCTTCCACGCTGGCTTTGTGTGCGGGCTCCATGCCCAGCGCCAGACCGGCATTGTTGACCAGCACGTCGATGGCGCGCCACTCGGCAGGCAGGTTGGCAATCATCTCTTCAATGGCCGCGCGGTTACGCACGTCCAGCTGCGCGGTCAGGATGCTGTCGCCTAATTCGTCTTTCAGCTCCTGCAGGCGCTCCTGACGACGGCCCGTGGCAATAACCTTGTGCCCGTTGGCGACGAAGCGACGCGTGATGCTTTCACCAAAACCTGCCGTTGCCCCGGTAACTAAAATAATCATCTCACTGTTCCTCAACGCTTTTTGTGTTGTACTAACATAGCACGGCCGCAGAGGGTGCGTTAAGGCAACATTTGTATGACGGCGTTGCAGGGGATGGCGGCCTGGCCTACTCTGGGAGAATACCCGTACTCAGGAGTGAAAGATGACGGCCACGAATCCCTTTTTTGAAATCAGCCTGCTGCCCTATCAGGCCCCCCATTTTGATGAAATCAACGACGGCCACTATCGCCCGGCCTTCGATGCAGCGCTTCGCCAGAAGCGGGAGGACGTTGACGCCATTGTGTCTCAGGCCGCTGCGCCGGACTTCACCAACACCGTGCTGGCGCTGGAGAAAAGCGGCGCCATGCTCGCGCGCGTCAGCAGCGTGTTCTTCGCCATGACCTCGGCACACACCAATGCGTACCTGCAGGAGCTTGAGGAGCAGTTCTCCACCGAGCTTGCCGCGCTGGCGAACGATATCTGGCTGAATGACACGCTTTTCGCACGCGTGGAGAGCGTCTGGCAGGACCGTGCCGTGCTGGACGCCGAATCCCGCCGGCTGGTCGAGGAGACGTATCAGCGGTTTATTCTGGCCGGCGCGCGTCTCAATGAAACGGAAAAAGCTGAGCTGAAGGCGCTGAATACCGAGGCGGCCACCCTGACCAGCCAGTTCAACCAGCGTCTGCTGGCTGCCGACAAGACGGGCGGCCTGGTAGTGGATTACGCGCATCAGCTTGACGGGCTCAGCGCCAGCGAGATTGCCGACGCGGCGCAGGCTGCCGCAGAGCGAGGGCTAAACGATCGCTGGCTGATCCCGCTTCTGAACACGACCCAGCAGCCCGCGCTTTCCGCGCTGCGCAATCGTCAGACCCGCGAAAACCTTTTCAATGCAGGCTGGACGCGCACCCAGAAAGGGGATCAAAACGACACTCGCGAGCTGATCCTCCGCCTTACGGCGCTACGTGCGCGGCAGGCCCGCCTGCTGGGCTTTGAGGATTACGCTAGCTGGAGTATCGCCGACCAGATGGCGAAAACCCCGGACGCCGCGCTGGCCTTTATGCGCGGCATTGTGCCCGCCGCCCGCGCCCGGGCAGAGCGCGAGCAGGCCGATATTCAGAAAGTGATTGATGACGAGCAGGGCGGTTTCACCGTGCAGGCCTGGGACTGGGCTTTTTACGCCGAGCGCGTGCGTCAGGCAAAATATGCCCTCGATGAATCGCAAATCAAACCCTATTTTGCGCTCAATACCGTATTGCACGATGGCGTATTCTGGGCCGCAAGCCAGCTGTTTGGCATCCGCTTTGTGGAGCGCTTCGATATTCCGCTGTATCACCCGGACGTCCGGGTCTGGGAAATTTTCGACCACACCGGTGAGGGCATGGCGCTGTTTTACGGCGACTTCTTTGCCCGCGATTCCAAGCAGGGCGGGGCCTGGATGGGGAATTTCGTCGAGCAATCCTTCGAGCTTGCTGCCCGTCCGGTGATCTACAACGTCTGTAACTACCAAAAACCGGCTAACGGCGGCGTTGCGCTTCTCTCCTGGGATGACGTGATCACCCTGTTCCACGAGTTCGGCCATACGCTGCACGGTCTGTTTGCCAGCCAGCATTTCGCCACGCTTTCCGGGACCAATACGCCGCGCGATTTCGTTGAATTCCCGTCGCAGATCAACGAACACTGGGCCAGTCATCCACAGGTGTTTACCCACTACGCCCGCCATTACGAAACCGGTGAACCGATGCCGGACGCGCTGCGGGAAAGCATGCTCAACGCGACCCATTTCAACAAGGGTTATGACATGACGGAACTGCTGGCTGCCGCGCTGCTGGACATGAACTGGCACGGCATCGGTGAGGCCGTTTTGAGCGTAGAGGATTTTGAAGCAGCAGCGCTTAAAAAAGAGGGGCTGGATCTGCCCGCCGTACCCCCGCGCTATCGCAGCAGCTATTTTGCCCATATTTTCGGCGGCGGCTACGCGGCGGGATATTACGCCTACCTGTGGACGCAAATGCTGGCGGACGATGGATATCAGTGGTTTGTCGAACAGGGCGGCCTGACTCGTGAAAACGGGCAAAAATTCCGCGAGGCGATTTTGTCCCGTGGTAACAGCACGGATCTGGCTGAACTGTATCGCAACTGGCGTGGGCACGATCCGAAAATTGAACCGATGCTAGAAAACCGCGGGTTGAGCGAATAGAGCCCTTTGGGCAGAAAACAGAACCGGGCGTGTAGCCCGGTTTTAAACGATGGCGTGACTGCTCTGGATGGTAGACATGAACAAAGTAGTGCTATCTCTGATAAGCTCTTTAATCGTCTCAGTCTTCTTTCTCTCATTCAGCGCCATATCGGCTGAACCCCGGCTCGAACCTACGGAACAAGAACGTGCGCGGACGGTTTATATTTTCCATCAGCCCATCGTTATGCTGCAGGCAAAGTTCGGTTTCACCACGCCAGAAGAACGCGTATTACGCATTCGGGATACCTTGCGAAATTTCACGCAGGAAGATGTTCGTGAACCGCTGAAAATCATTCCTGTCACGCGCTACAACCAGCAAGGCAGACTGTTCGTAATGAACGCTAAGCCGGTCATGCTGCTGACCGAATCGGATCTGGATGAAGGGGACGATCTAACGTTAGACCAGGCTGCGCAACGTGTCCTGGCGCGTATGGAAGCGCAGCGTACCTTGCTTCGCGACCAATATGATACTCAGTGGCTTGCGCTTTCCGCTGCGAAGACCGCGGCCGGTTTCCTGGCATGGTTGATGCTTAGTTACGTTGCTTTGCGATCCTGGAGATGGGTGAGAGGATATTATCGCCGCCGGGTAGCCGAAAAACGAAGCTGGATACCTCAAAACTGGCGTCGATTTACAGGCGTCATTGAAGCCCGTCTGTATGGCTTGCTGATGTGTTTTGTGGTGATTTTAGCTTTTATGGTTGGCTTAGCTGGGCCTTTAGCCTGTTTCCCTGGACGCGCGTCTGGGCAACATCATTAGGCGACTGGTCGTGGCATGTAATACGACAGATTGCCTTAGCGATGGCGTCCGCATTACCAGGGTTGTCGATTGTTCTTATCATTTTCTTCATTACCGCATTAATCCTTAAACTTCTAAAAGTGATCCTCAATCAGGTTGAGGCCGGGCGTTTACAGTTACCGGGCCTTCATCCGGAAACCGTCGGCGCGACGCGAAAACTTATTTCCGTGATGGTGTGGTTGTTCGCGCTCTCTGCGGCTTATCCCTTTTTACCGGGTGCAAACTCGCTGGCCTTTAAAGGCATAAGCGTATTTTTTGGCCTGATGCTGACCCTGGGATCGGCAGGCGTGATGAATCATGCCATGAGTGGTCTGGTGCTTATTTACTCGCGCGCGCTGCGCAAAGGCGATGTGATACGAATCGCGGATAACGAAGGTAAGGTGAGTGAAATCGGTATGCTCGCCACCAAAATTATTACGCGAGAAAACTATATTGTTACCGTACCCAATGCCGTTGTGGTGAGTGGCAAGATAACGAACCTCAGCGCGCAAAATCACGATGGCAGTATCAACCTAACCGTAAGCGTCACCATCGGGTACGACACGCCCTGGCGGCAGGTTCATGCCATGCTTGAGCTGGCCGCGAAGCGGACCCATTGCGTTGATCTTACGATTCCACCACTGGTGCGGCAGCTGGCGCTGATGGACTGGTACATAGCCTATGAGCTGCAGGTCAGGCTGAGACCGGATACGTCGCTAGCCGTCGCGCGAAATGAGCTCTTCACTCACATTCAGGATGTGTTCAACGAATTCAATGTCCAGATCATGTCGCCAAACTTTGTTATGCAGCCTGAAGGAAGCGTAATGGTCGCGAAAGAAAACTGGTATGCCGCCCCCGCAGCCTCGCCAAAGCGGGATGAATAAAACTGCGACCTGATATCAGGTCTTAATATAACAGAGTGAAAGCGATCCCAATAAAATAGTTATGCTTGTGGAGTATATATATTCTTTTTTAAATATAAATGTTGGGTTAAGTATTATGCCAGGTTAAATATCTTATTGACACCGTTTAGACGGTAAAATAGTTAATGATTAATAATTTGATCTGGGTTGGAAAAATCAAATATTCTTTAGCCTCAGATTTTTAGCTATAAATTTTTGTTATTTTGTGCCGATAAATGAAAGTGGCATAAAAATCGACGTAGTAGCAGTTAAGAAGGCGAAAGATGACCCTACCTCTGAACAATCCGGGCTTCACCGATACCGAGCCTTCTAAAGGCCTGATAAATAAAACCTTTACCTATATTGTAACGTTGTTGATAAGTATTTTTATTGCGGCAATAATTTCCCTGCTAATAATAAAAGATAATGTGAATGAAATCAGCGACACGCACGATGAATTTTTGTTAAGGAAAGCCCTGGATACTCGCCAGGAAAGCATGCGAAGTCATTTGAAAGACAATGCCGAGTGGGGAGATGCCTACAAACATCTTCATCTGAACACTGACGTTCACTGGGCATGGGATAAGCAGAACCTGGGTAAGTCCCTGTATGACAACTTTGGCTACGAAGGGGTGTTTGTTCTCTCCCCGGAAGGGAGCACGCGATACAGCGTGGTTGACGGGAAACTGAAGCTTCAGGATCTGGAGCGCTGGTTAGATAAATCAACAAAAGACCGTTTACTGCGTGAAACGAGCATCAAAAATGGATCGCCGGTTTCTGTGCTGACGCTTATCGATTCCGTTCCGGCCATTGTTTCTGCGCAATGGATAACGACGGGTGATGATTCGAGCGTACAAACCCTACCCGGAAAACCTTCGACAATGGTGTTTATAGACAAGTTAACGGCTAGAAAACTCCTCACGATTGGGCAGGATGCCGGTATCCAGAACGTTCGTACTTCTCCCGCTACAGTCACTTCTCAAATAAATAATCAGACAGAATTTACCTTAAGCACCCAGAATGGGGATGTGAAAATTATCTGGGACGGTGAAAATCCCGGGCAGGCGTTAATAATTTATTTTTTGCCATTACTCATTCTTTCAGTCGTTCTGACGGTATCGATGACGGTGATATTAATGCGCCATATTATGCACAAGGCGAGAATGCTTGATGAAAATACGTTTCTCCTCGAGCAGGCGCGGTTGAATCTTATTACGAGTGAAAAACGATTCCGGGACGTCAGTGAAACAACCAGCGACTGGTTCTGGGAAACAGATTTATCGTTAAGGATAACGTGGCTATCGGGGCGTTTTTCTACAATAACGGGATATGAAAATAGCAAATGGATAGGCCGCAGGTTGGATGAACTTTTTCCGTCGACAAGCGGATTATCACATGACTGCTCAAGGCAGCGGGACTTAACCGAACGCTTTGAATTTAAAAACTGCCCTTATACTCACGCGCAACAAACCACGTCATATTGCACGCTTCTGGCAAAATTTTCTGCTCAGCCTGATGGAACGGTGGTGTTGCGAGGCGCGGCAACCGACGTCTCTCAGGAAGTTGAAGCAACAAAACGCGTGGAGTTCCTGTCACGCCATGATGAATTAACCGGTCTGCCGAACCGGTATCATATTAAGGAATTTCTGGCTGGCAAGTTAGCGAAAGAAGACCTTAACCATTATCCCTTTGCCATGATTTGCCTTGATTTAGACAAGTTTAAACCCGTCAATGATATTTTCGGGCACTCCACCGGCGATGCTCTGCTTGGTGAGGTCGCTTCACGTCTTAAAAATTGCGTTCGTCGAGGTGACTTTGTCGCACGGCAGGGAGGGGATGAATTTATGCTTCTCCTCGGCAACACCAGCCAGCAAGACCAGATTGAGGAGGTGTGTCGTCGCATCGTGCAAGACCTTAACCGTCCTTTCGCCATTGAGGGCAATGATGTGGCGATAGGCGTAAGCATGGGCATTGCGCTGGCTCCCCGGGATAGCAGCAGCGCAAACGATCTTCTACGCTACGCGGATATTGCGCTGTATCAGGCGAAACAATCCGGCAGAAACCGATGGGTCTATTATCGCCCGGATATGTCGGAAAAGTTGACCGAACGCAGGAAACTGGAATTAGAACTCAAGACCGCAATTCGCGAAGAACAGCTCTACCTGGTTTACCAGCCGCGTTATAACCTCCGGTATTCTACTATTGATGCCGTCGAAGCGCTGGTTCGCTGGCAGCACCCGGCTCGGGGGACCATAATGCCCGATCAGTTTATCCCGCTGGCAGAAGAAACCGGGCTGATTATTAGCCTGAGCAACTGGGTCATACGCAAAGCCTGTGCGGAGACGAAAGATAAATTGCCGGGATTATCGGTCTCCGTCAATATTTCTGCTATCGAATTCCAGGCAAGCGATCTTGCCGAAAGGATAAAAGAGATCCTTCGCGAAACAGGGCTTGAACCCAACCGGCTGGAAATTGAAGTCACTGAAAACGTTACGCTTTCCGATCCTGAAAAAACCTTGCAGACCATGAAGTCTCTCAAAAAAATGGGCGTCCGCATTCTGATTGACGATTTCGGTACCGGCTACGCCTCACTGAGCTATCTGCGGAAGTTTCAGTTTGACGGGCTTAAGCTCGACAAGAGCTTTATTTTTACCCTCGGTGACTCGCCGCAGAACCAGTCAGTCGTGGAGAAAATTATCGACCTGGGGAAAGCCTATTCCATGGCGGTAACCGCAGAAGGGGTGGAGACCGCGGAACAGCTGTCTTTTCTGAAAAAAAATAAATGTGATGAAGTCCAGGGCTACTTGCTTGGAAAACCGGCCGCCATTACGGACTTAAATTTAAACGCCAACAGAGTAAATCTCTAAATCGCGCTTTCACTCAGGGCTGCGTAAATGAAAAACCGGGCATCGCGCCCGGTTTTTGTTATCCGCTATCCGTTCGCATCCACGGGCGTAAACGCCATTTTCTATCTCACGACCAGGACAGGGCATTTCGCATGCCGAACCACTGCCGCAGCGTTCGAACCCAACAGATATGTCGATATGTCAGGTTTGTGGGAAGCGATGATAATCAGGTCGGCATCGATCGTGTCAGCGAGCTTAAGGATTTGATCTTTTGGAGATCCCGTCAAGGCATGAGTCTGTATCTTGTCGGGAGGGATTTTGAATTGCTTAACGATTTCATCCAGCTTCGCTAAGGCCGCGTGCTGGAACTCTTTCAGCTTCGGCATTTCTACCGAATAGGCCAGGCCTAATGATGAATAATACGGAAGCGATGGAATGACAGTAAGAAAGTGAACTTTAGCTGTGTTAAGTGCTGTATGTGCCTGAACGAAGGGGATAACCATGTGCGTCAGGCTATCCTCAGAAATGTCAATTGGAACCAAAATTGAGTTATACATTTGTCCCTCCTGAGTGTTTTTCACACAAATCAGGGTAGACCGTTAATTTCAGGAAAACAGAGAGCAAGCTGTCATAACGAGTACAAATTTCGGTTATGTGATATGCGTACAGTCGAACCTGGCTGTCATTCCGTCGAGACAATGAACATTCTCGCCTCCTGGGCGAGCTGGCGTTCAGCCTTAATCGGCGCATATTTTTCCGAATGATAGAAGGCAAGGGCCTGCTCCAGGGTAGGGAATTCAAAAATGCCCGCATAGGGTAACGGCTCCACTTCCCCTTCCAGGAGCTGTGCGACAGCACCAAAATGAACGATTTTACCTCCTGCCTCTTCTAATGCAGACGTGAAGCGGGGGGCAAGGCTGGCCTGTCTGGCTGGATCAATAACGCGTAAGTTGATATGAACAAAGGCTGGCATAGTCGTTCCTTAACATGGTAAATAATGTATATACAGTATTAACTTTAGCATTGATTGTCGAGATGAAATGATGAACAACATTGATGTTGCGCTGTTGAAGACCATCCCGGAAGTCTGCCCTGGGTTTCAGGCGCGCGCTACCGCAAGGGCTATTACGCGCTATTACAATGCCTGCTTCAGACCGTTTGAGCTGACCGCCGAGCAGTTCAGCCTTTTGGTTGGCATCGGGGGTTCCCCAAATGAAACCGTTGCGGAACTCGCCGCCAGAGCCGGGGTGGATGCGACCACGCTGAGTCGAAATATCCGCAGTCTGGAATCGCGCGGCATTATCGATTCGGCTGGAGGCCGTGGACGTGCAGGGAAACGACTCACGCTGACAGCTGAGGGCTGGCGTCTGCTTGAGGAGCTCATCCCGGTCTGGCAATCCGCTAAGCAAGAATTGTCCCATCTTATGGGCAGCGAGCAGCTCGGCCTGACGACGGAGATGATGAAACGCCTGGCTAAAATCAGCACAGCTTTATGAATATCTCCGCATCACCGTTCGTTTCCGGCTAAACGGCAAAGCCTAAACCGGGCGTAACGCCCGGTTTAGGTTTTATATTGCGTGACAGCTGACGGACGCGATAATTTTATTTCCGCCCATATTACCCATAATCAGATCGAGCAATTTTCGGTATTCCTCCCGGGTCATCACCTCCGCCCGGATTTCAGTTTTACCTTCTGTTTGCGCAGTAGCGGAATAAATCGCTTTCAGACTTAACGTCAACTCTTTCGCCATATCTACGATGCTTTGCCGCACCGCATCTTCATGCTCATCATTGCAGGTGATTTTAAGGACATAGCATTTTTCGCCTTCATGAAGCACGGGCAGTTGATTAATTCGCTGCGCGGCTTCGCGAAGCAATATGTTAGCGCAGAGAATAATTAGGCTGGCCATGCCGGCATTCCAGAACTGGCCTAATCCGCACAGTACGCCAATTCCGGCCGAGCACCACAGCGTTGCGGCGGTATTCAAACCACGAATATTCATTCCTTCACGCATAATGACGCCAGCGCCAAGAAAGCCGATTCCGGAGACAATCTGCGCTGCGATACGCCCCGGGCTATCAGGAGAAGTCGATACCGAACTTAAAATGAATACTGCCGCACCCGTGGCAACCAGTGCATTGGTACGAAGCCCGGCCATACGCTGGCGCCACTGTCTTTCCGCGCCAATAATTGCGCCCAGCAGCATCGCTGCGAGCAGATGAGAGATATAAGGGAACATCAGTCTGTCGCCTGTTAACGTTATTAAATAATAAGCGTCAGTGCTTTGCTAAGCACATCATAACGCCGTTTAAATGCTAAGCGTGTCAGGACAACGGTGGCGGAAAGAGTGAATGAGTAAACATGAACATGCGATGCCCCACAAATTGAGTGGTTCTTACTGTGTCGGGATACAATCGCTTAAAGAGGATTGCTGCCCACCGTTTCAGGTAAGCAGCGAGAAAATCGCGCTAGCTTACCTTCGTATCGACTGTAAAATAACTTTCCAACGAAGGACTCCTGTGAAAATTTATTGCCAGTATAGTCAGGGCCGATAATGAGTAAAGCGAAAAAACAGACTCCGTTATGAATTGTTTAAGTTCGGAAAGCATGTTTTTTAAGACGTCATCTGATTTTCAAAAATACCCGGTATACTACATTTTCTTTTTTACAGGCGATAACAGACAAAGGCAGGCAGTATGTCTCTTCGTTCGCTGCGGGCATTATGCCTGACAAGTTTTTTCATTGCGGATGTCCGCGATGGCCTAGGTCCTTTTCTCGGTATTTTTCTGACCGAACGCCACTGGACCCCTGATGATATCGGCATCCTGATGACGGCAGGTGGGCTGGCGGGATTACTGGCCACGCTGCCGGCGGGATTCATCACCGACACCTCACGCAGCAAGCGTACCGTGCTGGCGCTGGTGTGCCTGCTCATCACTCTTAGCACGCTCCTGCTCTGGTTTAGCCAGCAGAGCGCTGTTGTCGCTGTTTCGCAAATTGTCTCCGGTATCTGTGCGGCGTTTGTCGGTCCGCTGATCGCCGGAATTACCCTGGGGCTGACCGGTCAGGGCGGGTTCAGCGCGCAGATGGGCAAAAATGAGGCGTTCAATCACGGCGGCAACTTTGTTACCGCACTGATTGCGGGCGGCATTGCGTGGTACTGGGGCGTCGGCGGGATTTTCCTTCTGATGACCTGTACCACGCTGTTAACGCTCTGCGCGCTGCTTGCCATTCGCAACGGGGATATTGATAACGACGCGGCGCGCGGGCTGTCCTCTTCCACGAGCCTGCCGGTTCCCGGCTTTGCCATGCTGATTAAAAACAGGGCGCTGTTTGTCACCGGGCTGACGCTGCTGCTCTTTCACCTGGCGAACGCCGCGCTGCTGCCGATGCTGAGCATGAGGGTGGCCGCCGCGCCCGCCTCGATCAACCCCGGTTTGTACGCGGCGGGCACCGTTATCATCTCCCAGGCCGTGATGATCCCCGTCGCCATCTGGGTCGCTAACCGAATAGACCGCTACGGCTACTGGCGCTTAATTATGCTGGCGCTGCTGGTGATGCCGGTGCGCGCGGCGCTGGCGGCGTCGACGGATGCGCCGCTCATGATGATCCCGGTACAAATCCTCGACGGGCTGGCCGCAGGGATCCTGGGCGTGGTGGTACCGTCGTTTATCGTGGTGCTGTTGCGCGGAAGCGGGCACGTCAATGCCGGGCAGAGCGTGGTGATGCTGATGCAGGGGGTTGGGGCATCCATGAGTCCGGCGTTAACCGGCACGATTGCGGGTCATTACTCATTTGCCACGGCATTCAGCGTCCTGAGCGCGATTGCGCTGGTGGCCGTTCTGCTATGGTGGTGCTTTGCGCACCGGACCTGGGAAACAGACAGTACGCCGGGTGGGGTATAGCCGCCACCCGGCGTCACGCTTATGCCAGTTCGTTAGGGCACGCTTCGCCCTTTTCCAGCTGCTGCAGGTTACCCAGCGTGGTTTCTGAAATGCTGATCAGCGCTTCGGCAGTCAGAAACGCCTGGTGTCCGGTAAACAGCACGTTGTGACAGGCAGACAGGCGGCGGAACACGTCGTCCTGGATCACATCATTCGACTTGTCCTCAAAGAACAGATCGCGTTCGTTCTCGTACACATCCATCCCCAGCGCGCCAATTTTTTGGGTTTTCAGCGCTTCGATAGCGGCCTGAGAGTCAACCAGCCCGCCGCGGCTGGTGTTGATGATCATCACGCCATCTTTCATCTGGTCAAACGCGGCCTGGTTAAGCAGATGGTAGTTTTCCGGCGTTAGCGGGCAGTGCAGGGAGATCACGTCAGACTGGGAGAACAGGGTCGGCAGGTCGACGTATTCCACGCCCAGCTCCAGCGCAGCGGCGCTCGGGTACGGATCGAACGCCAGCAGACGCATGCCGAAGCCTTTCAGAATGCGCAGGGCGGCGATGCCGATTTTACCGGTGCCGATCACGCCCGCGGTTTTGCCGTACATGGTAAAGCCGGTCAGCCCCTCCAGCGAGAAGTTGGCGTCACGGGTACGCTGATAAGCGCGGTGAATACGACGGTTGAGCGACATCATCATGCCAATCGCATGCTCCGCGACCGCTTCCGGGGAGTACGCCGGGACGCGCACCACCCTAAGACCCAGCTCTTTGGCCGCGTCGAGGTCCACGTTATTAAAGCCCGCGCAGCGCAGGGCGATATACTTCACGCCCTGTTTTTTCAACTCTTCCAGCACCGGACGACTGCCGTCGTCGTTAACAAAAATACAGACGCCTTCACAGCCGTGCGCCGTTTTGGCGGTTTTTTCGGACAGCAGAAAGTCGAAAAATTCAAGCTCAAACCCGTAAGCCTCGTTAACATGTTGCAGATACTTTTTGTCGTACTGCTTTGTGCTATATACCGCGAGTTTCATAAGACTTTCTCCAGTGATTTTGCATTCACGTTAGCATGATTAAAATTATCTTACAATTTCTAAAATATTATTGAATTCAATAAGTTCTATCAATTATTCTAGAGCATCTATCCTTAAAAATGGCATTCCCTTCAACTGACTGCCTAAACATGCGACAATGATCGGCACTGCCGGCTTAATTCTTTCGCTAAATCAGGATATTAACTGCCCATGAAGGGTAAATACAAAGCCGCTCTTGCGCTTTTACTGCTGTTCATATTGTTGCCGCTGACGCTGCTGATGACGCTCGCCCAGTGGGTACCGACGCTCGCCGGGATCTGGCTGCCCGTCGGAACGCGCATCGCTTTCGAAGAAAGTCCGAAACTGACTCGCCACGCGCTGGTGATCCCCAATCTTCGCTATCTGGTTGAAGACTGCGAAATTGCCCGCATCGATAACGTGACGCTGTCACATCCGAGCCGCTGGAAGCTGGATGTCGGCGCGCTGGATCTTAACTCCATTTGTCTGAGCAAAATCCCCCAGTCTGCGCCTTCAACGGTCGCCCCCAAAACGCTGGCACAGTGGCAGGCGGTATTACCGAATACCTGGATCACGGTTCACCGTCTGACGCTGTCGCCCTGGCAGCAGTGGCAGGGGGAGCTGCATGCGTCGCTGACGCCGTCCAGTCAGGAGATCGCCTATAAAGGCGAGCAGGTCAGCATTAAAGGCACGCTTCGCGGTCAGACGCTCTCGGTCAGCCAGTTCGATGTACAGCTCCCGGACCAGCCGCAGCCGATTAAGCTGGTGGGCGAGTTTACCCTGCCGCTGGTGCCGGATGGCGTGCCGGTGAAAGGCCACGCGGTCGCGACCTTTAACGTGCCACAGTTAACGTCTCTGGTCGATGCCGATCTGGACTGGGAAGACAATCAGGGACAGCTGGTGGTGATGGCGCAGGACAATCCCGATCCGCTGCTTGACCTGCCGTGGCAGGTCACCGCGGAGCAGCTGAACATCAGCGACGGGCGCTGGAACTGGGATCTTTCCGGTATGCCGCTTAGCGGGCGCGTGTCCCTTCGCGCGGACAACTGGCAGCAGGGGCTGGATAAAACCATCCTGACCGGACGGCTGAATGTGCTTACCCAGGGTGATGCGGGGAAAGGCAACGCGGTACTGAACATTGGGCCCGGCAGGCTCAGTATGGAAAACAGCGACATGCCCCTTCATCTGAGCGGCGAGGCGAAGCAAAACGATCTTATTCTTTACGCCAAATTGCCCGCCACGCTGACCGGCAGCCTGTATGAACCGCAGCTGGCCTTTGAGCCTGGCGCGCTGCTCCTCTCGCGCGGGCGCATCATTGACTCACTCGATATCGATGAAATCCGCTGGCCGCTGGCGGGCGTGAAGCTGACGCAGAAGGGCGTGGACGGTCGTTTACAGGCGATTCTGCGCGCCCATGAAAACCAGATGGGCGATTTTGAACTCCACCTCGACGGCCAGGCCAACGACTTTTTACCTGATAACGGCCTGTGGCAGTGGCGCTACTGGGGGAAAGGCGGCTTTACGCCGATGCATGCCCGCTGGGATGTCGCCGGGAAAGGCGAGTGGCGCGACAATCTTATTGAGCTGACGGCGCTCTCCACCGGTTTTGACAAGCTCCAGTACGGCACGATGGAGGTCAGCAAGCCGCGTCTGGTGCTGGATCAACCGGTGCGCTGGCTGCGTGACCCCGAAAAGCCGGCCTTCAGCGGCGCGCTGTCGCTCAACGCCGGGCAAACCCGTTTC
The DNA here is from genome assembly GCF_003688535.1 of Enterobacter sp. WP_7_1. Taxonomy (NCBI): domain Bacteria; kingdom Pseudomonadati; phylum Pseudomonadota; class Gammaproteobacteria; order Enterobacterales; family Enterobacteriaceae; genus Enterobacter; species Enterobacter sp. WP_7_1. Next base: position 1,269,791 of record NZ_REFK01000001.1, read on the forward strand.
TCAGGCGGCAGCGCGTTGCCGCCCTCGGTCCTGACCTTCAGCGTCGACGGTACCGACCCCACCATTTTTCAGTTTAAGGGCGACCTCCATGCGGACAAAATCGGCCCTGTACAGGTGAACGGTCGCTGGGACGGCGTGCGCCTTCGCGGGCAGGCCTGGTGGCCGAAACAGTCGCTCACCGTATTCCAGCCGCTGATCCCGCCGGACTGGAAAATGACGCTGCGCGACGGGGAACTTTACGCGCAGGTCGCCTTCTCGGCGGCGGCCGATCAGGGCTTTGAGGCCGGTGGGCACGGCGTGCTGAAATCCGGCAGCGCCTGGATGCCGGATAACCAGATTAACGGCGTCGATTTTGTGCTGCCGTTCCGCTTCAGCGAGGGAACCTGGTCCCTCGGCACGCGCGGGCCGGTCACCTTGCGCATAGGCGAAGTGGAAAACCTGGTGACCGCACGCAACATTACCGCCGATCTACAGGGAGACTATCCCTGGACTGAGGACAACCCGCTGCTGCTCACCAACGTGAAGGTGGAAACCCTCGGCGGGAAGATCACCATGCAGCAGCTACGGATGCCTCAGCACGATCCGGCCCTGCTGCGCGTGGACAATATCTCCTCCAGCGAGCTGATAAGCGCCGTGAATCCGAAGCAGTTTGCCATGTCAGGGCCGGTGAGCGGGGCGCTGCCGTTCTGGCTGGACAATGAAAAATGGATCATTAAAGATGGCTGGCTGACCAACCCGGGGCCAATGACGCTACGCATCGACAAAGATACGGCCGACGCCATCGTGAAAGATAATATGGTGGCGGGCGCGGCGATTAACTGGCTCCGCTATATGGAAATTTCGCGTTCGTGGACGAGAATCAATTTAGATAATCTGGGTGAATTAACCATGCAGGCGACCATCAAGGGGACCAGCCGGGTGGATGGCAAAAGCAGCTCCGTCAACCTGAACTATACCCATGACGAGAATGTCTTTACCCTCTGGCGCAGCCTGCGCTTTGGGGACAACCTGCAAACCTGGTTTGAGCAACATGCGGCGATACCTGCTCCCCGCAGTTTGACTGGCAAGGAAAGTGAGGAACAACAATGAAAAAGATGGCTGGTGTGCTCACCGTTGCCGTTGCCGCGCTACTGACCGGCTGTACGCCGCGCATTGAAGTCGCTGCGCCAAAGGAGCCGATTACCATCAATATGAATGTCAAAATCGAACATGAAATCCATATTAAGGTCGATAAAGACGTTGAAACCCTGCTGAAATCGCGCAGCGATCTGTTCTGAGGATGCCATGAAACGATTAGCTCTGATTTTACTGGCGCTGGGGATGAACGTGCAGGCGGCTGCGCTGACCTTAAACGATGCCCGGGCGCAGGGGCGCGTGGGGGAAACCCTGAGCGGCTATCTTGCCCCGATTCAACAGGACGCGGAAACGCTGGCGCTGGTCAATCGTATCAATGCGGCGCGCACGGAAAACTATCAGAAGCTGGCTGACAGCAATAATTTGCCGGTCGATGAAGTGGCTAAAATGGCCGGTCAGAAACTCGTTGCCCGCGCGCAGCCGGGCGAATACGTAAAGGGCATTAACGGAAAATGGCTCAAAAAGTAGTTAGCGGTAGCGCCTGCGGTATTCACCCGGCGAGACGCCAAAACGCTGCTTGAACGCCGTTGAAAAATGGCTATGGTCGGTGAACCCCCAGCTGTAGCCAATGCCCGCCAGCTTTTCATCATCACCGGTTGATTGCAGTGCCTGCGCGCAGAGATCCAGACGACGGTTTTTGATGTACTGCGCCACCACCAGGCCCTTCTCGGCAAACATGCGGTAGAGGCTGCGCACGGACATACCGCTCTCGGCGGCAATCCATTCCGGGCGCAGCGATTCAGACTGAATATGGTCGTCAATCAGCGCCACCACATGCTGGAACTGGCGCTCCTTGCGCGGCTGAATGATTTCACGCTGCTGGAATGCGGGGCGCAGCAGGCAGATCATCGCTTCGAGCGCCGCTTCGCTTTCGCGGTCACTCAGGTCGGCATTGCTCATGCTCTCCATCAGCAGGCGATGGCTCAGCTGTACCGTGGGCAAGGTACGGGAAAGGGCGGTCGCGCAGCTTATCTCCTGGAAACGACACTGCTGCTCAATAATCTGACGGGGAACCAGCAGCGAGATCTGACGGGATTTTTCCCGCCAGTTGATCGAGCAGGGACGCGACGCGTCAATCAGCGTAATATCACCGGTTCTGAGCAGCGCGCGACGGTCATCCTGCTCAATTTCCGCGCTGCCTTCGAGCTGGAACACGGTATAGAACCAGGCATCATTACTCTGAGCGATCTCCTGACGGGAGCGGAACAGGTTAACGCCGCCTGCGGTCACGGTGCTGAGCTTCAGGCTGCGCGCATAGCTGGTCTCCAGCTCGCCGAAGAATTTCCCCCCGGTGGGCTGCGCGTTAAAACGCCCGCAAACCTGGTTAATTTGCGCCAGCCACTGCTGATACTGTTCCTGCTCGCTTGCACACGCCATCGCTTCTCTCACTGCACCGTCAACGTTTTCGCATTGTTGCATTTGTGTTGCATTTTGTCAGAGCTATGAGGCTGACTATAGGAAAGAACACTCACCGGTAACAGCGTTATAAGCGGCAATTATCGCGATTTGCGGAGCCTGTCACAGGTGGCAAAGCGAATGTCACAGAGACAAAAGCGAGAATGCAAAACCCCACTTAGACTGGATGGACACCCTGCGAAGAATAACGAAGGAGTATCCTATGTCTGAATCACAGGTGGCCATTCAGCCTGCCGTACAACAATTTTTAGACCGACAGCATGGCCTGTGGATTGAAGGGCGTCAGGCCGCGTCGGACAGTGAAAAACGGCTGAACGTCTTCAACCCGGCCACGGGCGAGGTCATTGCCTCGACTGCCGATGCCAGCGTCGATGACGTTGACCGCGCCGTCATGTCCGGCTGGCGCGCGTTTGTCGCCCGAAGCTGGGCCGGAAAACTGCCGGCGGAGCGCGAGCGGATCCTGCTTCATTTCGCCGATCTGGTCGAACAGCACAGCGAGGAGCTGGCCCAGCTTGAAACGCTGGAGCAGGGCAAATCCATCAACATTTCCCGCATGTTTGAAGTCAGCTGCACTCTGAACTGGATGCGCTATACCGCCGGGCTGACCACCAAAATTTCGGGTAAGACCCTCGACCTTTCCATCCCGCTGCCGCAGGGTGCCCGCTATCAGGCGTGGACGCGTAAAGAGCCCGTTGGCGTGGTGGCCGGGATTGTGCCCTGGAACTTCCCGCTGATGATCGGGATGTGGAAAGTGATGCCTGCGCTGGCCGCGGGCTGCTCTATTGTCATCAAGCCGTCAGAGACCACGCCGCTGACCATGCTGCGCGTGGCGGAGCTGGCAAGCGAAGCGGGCATCCCGGACGGGGTGTTCAACGTGGTGACCGGGAGCGGCGCGGTGTGCGGCGCAGCGCTGACCTCGCATCCGCATATTGCAAAGGTGAGCTTTACCGGCTCAACGGCGACGGGCAAGCAAATCGCCCGCGCGGCGGCGGACACGCTAACCGGGGTGACCCTGGAGCTGGGTGGGAAAAACCCGGCTATCGTACTGAAAGACGCGGACCCGGCGTGGGTAATCGAAGGCCTGATGACCGGCAGCTTCCTGAACCAGGGGCAGGTGTGCGCGGCGAGCTCGCGCATCTATATTGAAGCGCCGCTGTTTGACACGCTGGTCAGCGGGTTTGAGCAGGCGGTGAAATCCCTGAGCGTCGGGCCGGGCATGTCGCCGGAAGCGTTTATCAACCCGCTGGTGTCGCGCGCGCACTGCGACAAGGTGCAGACCTTCCTTGATGAAGCGAAGTCGCGCAACGCGGAGCTGATCGTCGGTAACCGGGGACCGGAAGGCAAAGGCTATTACGTTTCGCCGACGCTGGTGGTGAACCCGGATGCCTCGCTGCGCCTGACCCGAGAAGAGGTGTTTGGCCCGGTGGTCAACCTGGTGCGCGTCGCCGACGGGGAAGAGGCGCTCCAGCTGGCAAACGACAGCGAATATGGACTGACGGCCAGCGTCTGGACGCAGAATATCAGCAAGGCGCTGGAGTATACCGACAGGCTGCAGGCGGGCACCGTCTGGGTGAACAGCCATACGCTGATCGACGCCAACCTGCCGTTCGGCGGCATGAAGCAGTCCGGCACCGGGCGTGACTTTGGCCCGGATTGGCTGGACGGCTGGTGTGAAACCAAGTCGGTTTGCGTGCGGTATTAAAAAACACTGCCGGGTAACGCTGCGGTTACCCGGCAGGCTTTAACCCGGCGGCTATTTTAATGCTGCGGCGATGACCGATGGAATAGCGTCAAACGCCTGCGCAACGCCTTTAGTCCGGATCTCCTCACCGCGCGTCGCCCCTTCCGCACGAATAAATTCCACTCTGTCGATGCCCAGAAAGCCAAAAAATTTCTGCAGGTATCGCTCCTGAAAATCCATGTCTTCGATTGGCGTACCGTGATAGATCCCGCCGCGGGTGGAAACGACGATAATCCTTTTGCCGGTCGCATGCCCCACCGGGCCCGTCGGGGTATAGCTAAAGGTTTTTCCCGGCTGAGCCAGTCGATCTAACCAGGCTTTAAGCTGCGTTGAGACGGAGAAGTTATACATAGGGGCGCCTATCACGATGATGTCGCTATTGAGAAATTCGTTCACAAGCTCCCCGGACAGCTCGTGTTCGCGGACGTCTTCAGCCGTAGCGTCCGCGGCTATCCGCGGCGGCCGGAAGCCTGCAGCAACGGCGCCGGTGAGATGGGCGATGGGGGTTTTAACAACGTCGCGATAAACCACCTTATCTGACGCGAGCTGGCGAACCACCTCTGCCGTCAGCTGACGTGAAAGTGAGAACTCGCCGTTAATGCTTGAATCTATATGCAGGATATTCATTTTTTGTTTCCTTTGCGTCGGTCTGGGTTGCTTGTTCGATAAACTGGCTGACGGCGTCCGGGTGGGAAATCATCGACATATGGCTGCTCTTAATACGCAGGACGGTGGCGTTCATGGCGCCGGCAAGCTGCTGCTGGACGCCGGGAGAAAGGGCGCGATCGACTTCGGTTATCAGATACCATGAGGGTTTTTCGCGCCAGGCGGCATGTTCGACCTTCTCGCTAAAGGCGTTTGCCGCGATGGGCTGCTGCGTTGCCGTCAGCAGCTTTACGCGTTTAAGAGGCAGGTCATTGGCCATCGTGCGCTGATAGGCATCGGGATCGTCCAGCCAGATCAGCCCTTTTTTATCCGGGCGCATGTCGGCCATCGGGGCGTTAAGGCGGGTAAGAAGAGAGGTGACCGATTCACCGCTGTCGGGGGCAAGGGCGGAGAGAAAAACCAGCTTTTTCACCTTCGGGTTATTGCCTGCCTGGGCGATGACCGCGCCAGCCCAGGAGTGACCGACAAGGACCACGTCCCCTTGCTGACGGTCAATGACACGCTCCGTGGCGGCGACGTCATCTTTCAGCGAGGTCAGAGGGTTCTGCACCGCCGTGACGTGGTAGCCCCGGGTCTGCAAACGGTCTATCACTTCCTGCCAGACGGAACCATCGGTAAAGGCACCGTGAACGAGGATGATGTTATTAATCCGCGCCTGTACAGGCTGGGATGCAGCCATGCAAAGCAAAGAAAGAAGAACGGGCAAGCGTGTCGGTTTCATAGGCGTGACGTAATTTCCTGAGAGACGTTGAAGCACAGTGTAACGAGAGGCACAAAGAGGTTTGAAGTGTCTGAAATGACGGTTAACATACGAAATCAGACATTCTGCTCAGGCCTGAATCATGAGAATTGGCATTTTAGCGTTACCCGGAAGTATGAAATCCGCCGTGGCCGGGCTCTGCGACATGTTCTGGCTCGCTAACGAGGTGATTGCCCAGCAGCCGGACCGCGAGGGCATATCACCATTTGAAGCGGTCATCATCACGGCGGAAGGAAAGCCGGTCCCGGACGCGCAGGGTCGGCCGATCGAGGCCGATGGGAGCTTTGTCACCGGGGGAACCTTCGACCTCGTGATTGCCTGCGGGATGAAGCTTGACGAGCAGAAACGCCCGGTCTCGCTGGCGGCGGTCCACGAGGCTGGCGCATGGCTGCGCGACCAGTATGATAAAGGCGCGATGCTTGCGGGAGCCTGTGCCGGTGGGCTGGTTCTCGCCGAGGCGGGTGTACTCAATGGCCGGGCATGCACGACGACATGGTGGCTTTACCATACTTTCCGCCAGCGTTATCCGCTCAGCAAACCCGTCTGGGGGAAAGCGCTGGTGCAGGACGCGCGGGTTATCACATCCGGCGGTCCGCTCTCGTGGGTTGACCTGGCGCTGCATATCATCCGTCTGCACGCGGGGCAGACGCTGGCGCGTCTGACGGCCGATATGGCCGTGGCTGACAGCCAGCCGTTGTCGCAGCAGGTTTACGCGCCAGCAGGTTTTTTAAATTCAGTACATCCGATGATAATGAAGGCGGAACATCTCGTCCGATATGAAAATCCGGCGATTACCGTAGAGCAGCTTGCCCGGGCGCTGAATATGACCACTCGAACCCTTCACCGAAAAATTGCGGAGGAGATGAATGAAAGCCCTAAAAACTTTTTGACGCGCATGCGCGTTGAAAAGGCGATGCGTCTCCTGGAACAGCCGGGGTACGTCATCGCGCAGATTGCTGGCGCTTGCGGTTACGCTGACGACACGGCATTCAGGCGCGCATTCACTAGCGTGACGGGAATGTCGCCCGGCCAGTACCGCAGGTGGATCGCCGGGCGTCATGCGGAATAGCCGCCGTTCTCAGCGGCATACTCGATCCCGCCCGGCCTCCTTCGCCCGATACAGCGCCGCATCGGCGCGGGCGATGATCTCTGTGCCCGCTAACCCTTCCGCCATGCTCGCAATCCCCATGCTCGCGGTGACATGGTCGCTAACGGTTGAGGCGCTGTGCGGTATGGACTCCGCGCGCAGGCCGTCCTGAATGCGTAAGGCCACCTTTTCAGCGATGTTTTCCGGACAGTTAAACAGGATCACCACAAACTCTTCACCGCCGTAGCGTGACACCACATCGTCAGGCGTGCGCACCGACTGCTTCAGCACCCGCGCCACGCGCGTCAGGCAGTCGTCACCCGCCTGGTGCCCGTAGGTGTCGTTGTAGCGTTTGAAATAGTCGATATCCAGCATAATCACCGAGAAGATTTTTTTCTGCTCAACCGCGTTCTCCAGCACCACTTCCATTTTCCGGCGATTGGCGGTTTTGGTTAACGGATCCTGATGCGCCAGCGCATCCAGTCTGGAGATCAGCAGCTGATTTTGCTGGTTACGTCGCCAGGCCTCGTCAAACCAGCTTAGCAGGATGAAACGCCCGCAGATCAGGATCAGCGTAAAGACGCTCCAGATAACAAAAAAGTGAAGGTTGAGGCCATCGTTCCGTATCCAGCTTGCTACCGGCAGGGTGATCCAGAGCGGGAGCACAAAGGCGAGTAGCCCTTCAGGATAAAAATAGAGCGCCGTTAAGCCGGCGAGTAATAAAATAACGCACAGCGGCCAGACGTGCGGGAGCTGCAGCTGGGTGATAAACCAGAAGCAGGAGACCGACCAGATGGCGCTGCAGATAAACAGCACCACGCTGATGCCGGCGATGCGTCGCCAGGCCATGAGGATCAGCGCAGCGGAGAGGATGATAATGCCGAGCATGGAGGCATCGACTATTCTCGTCAGCTGCGGCGAGTGGGGATAAAGGGGATCGCTGGTATTAAGCAGGACGTGGCGAAGCAGGATCATCACCGCGAAGCTGATATTCACGAAGGCCAGCCACGGCAGGTTCATCGCCAGCCCGTGCATGACCATAGCATGGCGCGTTGGCCAGGTTGCCCGTTCAAGTGTCGGTTTTTTTCTTTTTTCCATTGACGCTTTTACCCTGTCTGGCTAACACGTGAAGCAGGAAAGGGCGGACGAACCGCCCTTTTGCGTGCACCGTTACGGTGTCACAATGTTAAACCAGAAATCAAACTTGTCCATATAGCTAAGCATGGCATCAAGTTTCGCGCTGTCGCCAGTAATTTTAATATTTCCGCTGTCCTGAGCCTGTTTTAGCGTTACCTCCTTGAGGATGATTTTATTCAGGGTGTCACGGTTAAGCGTCAGCGTCGCGTCCGCATCTTTTGCTTCTGCGTTCGCCGTGTGGTTCAGCACGCCGTTTTCCAGCTCGAGTTTGTACTTCCCGCCATCGCTGCCCAGATCGATGTTAAACACAGACTTGGCGTCACCCGCTTTTTGTCCGTTGATATGGACAGCCAGATAGTCAAAGAACATCTCCGGCGTCATCGCGCGCACCGTATCCGGGCTGGCGGTGTTCGGCGTTGGCCCTTTCACCACGCCGTTACGCAGCTCCTGCGCGCCGGTCAGGTAGAAGTTACGCCACGGCCCGGATTCAGCCTGATAGCCAAGCTGTTCCAGCGCATCCGCTTCCAGGTTGCGTGCCGCCTGGTTGTTTGGATCGGCAAAGACAACTTTGCTCACCACCTGCGCCACCCAGCGGTAGTTCCCCTGGTCGAAGTCGGTTTTCGCCTTGTTCAGGATGGCATCCGCGCCGCCCATATACTCCACGAATTTCTTCGCGCCTTCTTCTGGCGGCAGTTCATCCAGCGTTGCCGGGTTGCCGTCAAACCAGCCCAGATACAGCACATAGGTGGCTTTCACGTCATGGCTCACCGAACCGTAATATCCGCGGTTAGCCCAGGTATGCGCCAGTGAATCCGGGAGCTTAAAGTTAGCGGCGATTTCGTCGCGCGTCAGCCCTTCGTTCGCCATACGCAGCGTCTGGTCGTTGATGTAACGATAGAGATCGCGCTGGCTTTTCAGCAGCTTGACGACGTTTTCGTTGCCCCAGGTCGGCCAGTGGTGCTGCGCCATGATGATTTCAGCTTTGTCACCCCAGCGCACAATCGCCTGGTTGATGTACTTCGACCACGGCAGCGGCTCGCGAATTTTGGCCCCGCGCAGCGAGTAGGTGTTGTGCAGGGTATGGGTCAGGTCCTCAGCGGATTCAATCAGTTTTTTCTCTTCGATATACCAGAGCATTTCCGATGGCGCTTCGGATCCCGGTGCGAGCATAAAATCATAGGTCAGGCCGTCGATAACCTCTTTCTGCCCGTCTTTCTCAATGATGTTAGTCGGGGCAATCAGCGTGACCGTCCCGGCGGAGGTCGTTGTTCCAAGACCGGCGCCCACCTGACCTTTGGCATCGGGCTTCAGCAGGTTGCCATACATATAGCTGGCGCGGCGGCTCATCACGTTTCCCGCCATGATATTCTCGGCAACGGCCGCTTCCATAAACCCGGCTGGCGCGTAGACCTTCACTTTACCGGACTTCACGTCGGCTTCATCCACCACGCCGCGCACGCCGCCATAGTGGTCAACGTGGCTGTGGGTATAAATAATGGCGACGACAGGCTTCTTGCCGCGATTTTTAAAATAGAGATCCATCCCGACCTTCGCCGTTTCTGCCGACACCAGCGGGTCAACCACGGTAATACCTTCTTTCCCTTCAATGATGGTCATATTTGACAGGTCAAGATTTCGGATCTGATATACGCCGTCGGTGACTTCAAACAGGCCGCTAATATTAATCAGCTGAGATTGACGCCATAAGCTGGGATTAACGGAGTCCGGTGCTTTATCGCCTTCTTTAATAAACGAATATTGCTGTGGATCCCAGATGATATTCCCTTGTTCCCCTTTGATAATTTCCTGAGGAATCGGTGCAATAAAGCCTTTGTGGGCGTTCGTAAAATCGGTGTTGTCGGAGAAAGGCAGCTGATTAAAGAGGGCGTTATTGGCTTGTTGCGTTGCTGCCGTGGCATCCTTCGGGGCTTCTGCGGCATACGCGGAACTGACGGAAATAACAAGTCCAGCCAGAGCAAGACTCCTGACGATCAAATTGAATTTCATCCTAAACCTCTCAGTGATGTATTACGTCGCTTGTGGAAAATTCGCGTCCTGGCTGAAAGTGGTTCAAGAAATGCAATGGAAATAAATGAGGTAGAAATAACTATAATCGGGGAGTGGTATTCAGCAAGTAAATGGATGAAAAACCGGGCATTGCGCCCGGTACGTTATTTATTTCTGTTCGTCTTTCTTCTTCCCGAGCGTTGGCGTCTCGTCGAAGAAGTTCCACGGTTTAAGCAGGGTATGTACCCATTCCGTCGGCATAATCGGCCACTCCTCCGCGCGGGCGACGTGGGTGGTGCCGGTGGTCATCCAGACCACGTCATCCTGATCGTTGAGCGACTCGTTATCCTTGCTGTACTGTCCGAGGCCCGTGTCGTGTACGGAGCGGTTCGGGAATTTCCCTTCAGGGTAGAGCTCATCCGGGTGGTAACGAGTCACCCACAGCTGTTTGTCCATAAAGCTGAGTCGATGGTAGATCCACTCGTCCGGGGCAAATTTCGCGCCGGTCGCCACCGGGTGCGTACCGCCCGCGTAAGGGATAATCTGGTATGAGACCGGGTTGCCCATGCGGTTCTCTTTACTGGTGTTGCTCAGCAGTCGAATGGTGCCCGGGTCGAACTTCTGCGCCGCCTGCTGCTCGGTATCAATATCGTACTGATTGATCTGCATGGTGCTGGTGCGCGGGCCCCCGGCGGTATTCGGCTTCACTTCCGGATCCATCGCCACCAGCTTGTTGTTGATGCCGTCCACGTCCATATCAAGACGGAAGTTGTAGATGTGCTGGTGGGTGGTGCCCACGATGTTATGGTCGATCAGCGTGCCGTATTTGGTGTCGTCTTTTGCGGTGGCGTCGTGCATGGTTTTCGCCTGAACGCCTTTCACCGCTTCGATACCCGTCGCGCCAGCATCAATGCCGATGGTGCCATTTTCATGAAACACCCAGTCGAAGATGTAATCGTAGTTGCCCACGGTACTCACCCAGCGCACCACCAGCTCGCGGCGCTCGGTGCTGACGTTTGGCTGACCCATCTCCTGATGTTTGTATTCCGGCCCCGCGTAGCGTTCGAAAATGGCGATCGCGCGCGGGATCTCCATCGGCGCGCCGGTGTAATCCGGGATAGTTTCATTGAGCATCACGGCGTTGGACGGCACGTCTTTACCGCGTACCAGCGGTGAGGTCAGGGTGCCCATGCCGTAGTCGCCGGAGTCGAGATAGGCTTTAAAGTACCAGCCCACGTCCGGATCGCCGTAAGGGACGATCATGCCGCCGAGCGATCCTTGATACATAATCTGGCGCTTTTTGCCGTTGTCGTTATACGTGACGGTTGAAATCATCGGGCCGACGCGGGAGTCCAGGCTCAGGTGGAAATCCCAGTTCTGCCAGTGCACCATATCGCCGGTGATGGTGTAGTTCTTGCCTTCCGGCTCGGTGATGTTGAGCGGTTTTTTCGGCGTCTCAACGCGGTCGCGGCCATCATAGGGACGCGGGGTCATGGGAACCGGAACAACGGCGCCTTCTTCAATCTTCTGGATCTTTTTCTGTTCAAGATCGACCACGGCCACCAGGTTTTCAATCGGGTGCGCCCAGTAGTTGCCGTCGCCCACGTCCAGATAGCTCACCACCTTCAGCAGGCGATCTTCCTGCTTCAGGCCGTCTTTACCGTCGAAGTAGCCGACGGTCAGCGGCGTGGTAATCACTTTTTTCGGGTCGGTGATGCCGTGTTTTTTAAGCACCTCGGCGAACTCGGTACTTTCGTTAATGATCTGCTGAACCGCGGTGAAATCATCCAGCAGCACCATGCCGTGCGCGTCTTTCACCGGTTCCCAACGCAGGATTTTTTTATCCTTCAGGTCCACCACGCTTTCGATAACGTGCTTGCCATCGAGCATGACGATCTTCGCCTGGCGAGGGGCATCCACTGCCGTACCGTTAAGCACAAAGTCCCACACTTTGGCTTTCTCGGGCTCTGCCAGGGCGATCTGGGTAAAGCGGGTATTAGGTTTAAAGTCCGCCGAGGCTTTCACAATCTCAACGGCCTGCTTAATTTCGTCCGCCGTTAGCGCGTTTAACGGGTGAGGGCGTTTTTCTACCTGGAAGGTCTGGTCAAGACCGTCTGGAAAACATCGTTGATAAAGGTATCGGAAATAAAGGCTTTCTTGCCTTTCATCACCACCGGCACCTCAAGCCTGAGGGTTTTACCGTTGACGATGGCGGTTTTTGCGCCCGGTTTAACCTTCACAAAGGCACCGTCTTTTGCAATGGTGAACATCTGTGCGTAATCATCCCACTGAACGTCCGCGCCAAAGTCCTGCAGCGTTTTGTCCATCGGGACCATATGCGCCTCGCTGCCGTGGGCGAAAACAGGGGATTGCCAGGCGCAACACAGCGCAACGGCCATGGCCAGCGCCGTTCTACGGGCAGAAAAAGAAGAATTGCTTCCCATCGTAGACCTCATCTTGTTGTGTTTATTGTGTTGTGACAGCCTTATCCTGACAGGCGCCTGAGAAAAGCGTTTGCCTGCATCTGCCAGATTATTTGTCAGTCTTGCCAGGTTAAAAAAAGAGCGGGGATAAATCACATGCTGGGCCATTTACTCTCCCCATTGTGGCTGAGGGAACCCCACAAATGATGTCAGCACAGGCGACCCCCTCTCCCTTGAGGGAGAGGGCTGGGGTGAGGGGGAACATACGGCTGTGGTGGTCATTCCGTTCACTTTATGTTCCTTGCTACTCTGTAACGACATGACCGGTGAACGTGCCAGGGTGGCTCAGTCGCCACCACCCTGGCGACCCGGGCTCCCGGCGGTAAATCGCCGCTTCGCGGTCCCTTCGGCGTATTCCTTCCGGCTTATCGGGGACGGGCGGAGGTAACATCCCTGTAAAGCCCGCCCTCTCGGCGCATCCCTGCGCCTCGCCCCGGCCGGAAGGCAAACGCCTCAGCGATTTACAGCCGGACCAGAGCATCGCTGAACGCCTTCAATCGTTCTGAAACAACGTTATTGCTTCTGCTCGCACATTATTTGAGAGCGCTCAGCCATTGCGGAGAGGATTAGGATCAGGGCACTTCGCTGAAATCACCCCGCTGACGCGCCACCAGCGTCAGAATGGAGTAGAGGGCCACGGCCTGCTGGTGCTGGTTGAAGATCTCAACCGCCCATTCCACCACGCCGGTTGGTTTTTCCTCGGCGGTACGCTGTTTCTTCAGCGTTTTACGTTTGCAGGTCAGACGCACCTGAATGGTATCGCCCGGCTTAACCGGCTCGATAAAGCGCAGGTTTTCCATGCCGTAGTTGGCAATAACCGGCCCGACGCCCGCATCAACAAACAGTCCCGCGGCGGCGGAGATCAGGAAGTAGCCGTGCACCACGCGCTCGCCGAAGATCGACTCTGCCGCGCCGATCTTGTCCATATGGGCGTAGAAGTGGTCCCCGCTCAGGCAGGCAAAGTTCACAATGTCCGCTTCCGTGAGGGTGCGGCGCGGCGTCAGCAGGCTATCGCCCGGCTGCAGCTCCTCAAAGTATTTGCGGAACGGATGCACGCGATCTTCCTGCACCGTTGCGCCACGCACCCACTGTTTGCCAATGGCGGCCAGCATCGTCGGGCTGCCCTGAATCGCGGTGCGCTGCAGGTAGTGCTTCACCGCGCGCAGGCCGCCCAGCTCTTCGCCGCCGCCCGCGCGGCCCGGGCCGCCGTGCACCAGCTGAGGAAGCGGTGAGCCGTGGCCGGTAGACTCTTTTGATGATTCCTCGTTAAGGATTTGAATACGCCCGTGGGCGCGCGCCGCACCGGCAATAAACTGGCGGGCAATGCCCAGGTCTGCGGTGACCAGCGTACCCGCCAGGCTGCCGCCGCCCGCGCGGGCAAGCTGCATCGCGTGGCGTGCGTTGCGATACGGCATCAGCGTTGCCACCGGGCCGAAGGCTTCGGTAGAGTGGACGGCCGGGCTTTCGTCCGGCTGCGGGCAGAACAGCAGGGTCGGCGGGAAGAATGCGCCCGCGGCCTGCAGATCCGCTTTGCCACCCAGACGGATCTGGCAGCCTGCAGCGATCAGCTGATCCACTTTCTCCTGCACGTCCGCGCGCTGTTCGGCGTTGACCAGCGCACCCATCTTCACCCCTTCCTGCGCCGGGTCGCCCACCACCACTTTTTCAAGGCGGGCAATCAGCGCCTGGCTCACGGCGTCAATCTGGTTTTGCGGGACGATAATCCGGCGAATGGCCGTACATTTTTGCCCGGCCTTAGCGGTCATCTCGCGGACCACTTCCCGGACGAACAGCGCAAACTCCGGCTGGTCTGGCGTAACGTCTTCCCCCAGCACGCAGCAGTTCAGGGAGTCGGCCTCCATGGTGAACGGAATCGAATTCGCCACGATATTCGGGTGCACGCGCAGGCTTTGCCCTGTACTGGCGGAGCCGGTAAAGGTCACGACGTCCTGGCTGTCGAGCTGGTCGAGCAGATCCCCCGCGCCGCCGCAGATCAGGCTGATGGCGCCGTCCGGCACCAGCCCGCTCTCCACGATAGATTTCACCATCGCCTGCGTCACCTGCGCGGTCGCGGTAGCGGGTTTGATGATGGCGGGCATCCCGGCAAGCCAGGTCGGCGCCAGCTTTTCCAGCATCCCCCAGCAGGGGAAGTTAAAGGCGTTGATGTGCATCGCCACCCCGGATTTGGAGGTGAGGACGTGGCGCGCAGCAAAGCCGCCTTCTTTCGACAGCGGGATTAACTCGTCTTCCGGCCAAAGGGTGTCATCCGGCAGCTCGCGGCTGCCCAGGCTGGCGTAAGTGAAGAGGGTGCCGATGCCGCCTTCAATATCCACCCAGCTGTCCGCCTTCGTCGCGCCCGTCTGGGCCGACAGGGCATAAAACGTCTCTTTCTCGCTAAGCAGGTGCTTTGCCACCGCCTTCAGCATGGCCGCACGTTCGATAAAGGTCATCTCGTGAAGCGCTTCGCCGCCGCGCTCAATCGCATAGCGACGGGCGGCCGCCATGTCCAGCCCTTCGCTGGTCACGCTCCACAGCGCTTCGCCACTGATGGCGTGATGAATAGTGCGTTCGCGGCCCCGGCCAGACTGCCAGGTACCGGACACGAAGCTGGCTAACTGCTGCATCGCTTATCTCCAAATGTTACGTAATTTACTCATTAATAGTTTAATCATGAATCATAAAAATCAAGCTGAGTTTTAATGAATTGTTAACATTGTGATCCGGTCTGATGAATTGCAGCGCGCAAAGCGGCTGTTCAGAGGGCGTGTAGCAAAAGCCTTGCGAGCAACATCACAAAACCAGGAAACAATTCTTGGGGTTATATTTAACCTTTGTGTAACTTTTAAAAAACAAAGTGATTCAACATTACGCTTTAGTTTGCAAACTAACGAATCATAAAGGTGATGACGTGACGCAAGAACAACGGTTTGAGCAGCGCATAGCGCAGGAGACGGCGATTGAGCCTCAGGACTGGATGCCTGACGCCTACCGTAAAACGTTGATCCGTCAGATTGGTCAGCATGCGCACTCCGAAATTGTCGGCATGCTGCCGGAGGGGAACTGGATCGCCCGCGCGCCGACGCTGCGCCGAAAAGCGATCCTGCTGGCGAAAGTGCAGGACGAAGCCGGGCACGGGCTCTACCTCTACAGCGCGGCGGAAACGCTGGGCTGCGCGCGGGAAGACATCTACCAGAAGATGCTCGACGGCAGGATGAAATACTCCTCCATCTTCAACTATCCGACCCTGAGCTGGGCCGATATCGGCGTGATCGGCTGGCTGGTGGACGGCGCCGCTATCGTCAACCAGGTGGCGCTGTGCCGGACCTCCTACGGTCCGTATGCCCGGGCGATGGTGAAAATCTGTAAAGAAGAGAGCTTCCACCAGCGCCAGGGCTTTGAGGCCTGCATGGCGCTGGCGCAGGGCAGCGAGGCCCAGCGCCAGATGCTGCAGGACGCCATCAACCGCTTCTGGTGGCCCGCGCTGATGATGTTCGGGCCGAACGACGACAACTCGCCGAACAGCGCCCGCAGCCTGGCCTGGAAAATCAAACGCTTCGGCAATGACGAACTTCGCCAGCGCTTTGTCGACAACACGGTGCCGCAGGTGGAGATGCTGGGCATGACGGTGCCGGATCCCGACCTGCGTTTGGACGAAGAGAGCGGTCACTACCGCTTCGGCGAGATCGACTGGCAGGAGTTTGACGAGGTCATTAACGGGCGCGGCATATGCAATCACGAGCGCCTGGCCGCGAAACGAAAAGCCTGGGAAGAGGGGGCGTGGGTGCGCGAAGCCGCACTGGCGCACGCGGAAAAACAACACGCCCGCAAAGTGGCTTAAGAGGAATCACGATGAGCAATGTCTACTGGCCGCTGTACGAAGTGTTCGTACGCAGCAAACAAGGGTTATCCCACCGTCACGTGGGCAGTCTGCATGCCGCCGACGATCGCATGGCGCTTGAAAATGCGCGCGACGCCTACACCCGCCGCAGCGAAGGGTGTTCTATCTGGGTGGTAAAGGCGAGCGAAATTGTCGCCTCCCAGCCGGAAGAGAGCGGTGAGTTCTTCGACCCGGCGGAAAGCAAGGTTTACCGCCACCCGACGTTCTACACCATCCCTGACGGCATCGAGCATATGTGAGGCAAAGAATGAATTCAGTGACTGCCTATGCCCTGCGTCTGGGCGACAACGGTCTGGTGCTCTCCCAGCGTCTCGGCGCCTGGTGCGGCCACGCGCCGGAGCTGGAAATTGACCTCGCGCTCGCCAATATCGGTCTCGACCTGCTGGGCCAGGCGCGCAATTTCCTGAGCTATGCCGCGGAGCGGGAAGGCCAGGGCGATGAAGACACGCTGGCGTTTGGCCGCGACGAGCGCCAGTTCCGCAACGTGCTGCTGGTCGAGCAGCCGAACGGCAGCTTCGCCGACACCATTGCCCGCCAGTACCTGATGGATGCCTGGAACGTGGCGTTGTACGAACGCCTGACCCAAAGCAGCGACGGCCAGCTTGCGGCCATAGCCGCCAAAGCGATTAAAGAGGCGCGCTACCACCTGCGCTTCAGCCGCGGCTGGCTGGTGCGTCTGGGCGACGGGACCGAAACGTCCGCGCAAAAAATGCAGCAGGCTATCGACAGCCTGTGGCGTTTTACGGCGGAGCTGTTTGAAGCCGATGAGGTCGAGCTGGCGCTGATTGATTCCGGCGTGGCGGTTGACCCGCGCCTCCTGCGCCAGCCGTGGGAAAGCGAAGTCTATGCCGGTCTGAATGAAGCCTGCCTGCAGGTGCCCGCAGAGGTGGCGTACCGCACCGGGGGCAAGAGGGGGCTGCATACCGAACATCTGGGCCCGATGCTGGCGGAGATGCAGTATCTCCAGCGCGCGTACCCCGGCCAGCAGTGGTAAAGGAGAACGCTATGCAACGCCTCGTCGACATCGCGCCCGCGCAAATCCCGCAGATCTGGTCGCTGTTAAGCCAGATCCCCGATCCGGAAGTGCCGGTGTTAACCATCACCGATTTAGGCATGGTGCGCAGCGTGAAGGCGCAGGGGGAAGGCTGGGTCATTGGCTTCACGCCAACCTACTCGGGCTGCCCGGCAACGGAACACCTGCTGGGGGCGATCCGCGATGCGATGACCGCTCACGGCTTTACCCCGGTGCACATTGTGCTCCAGCTTGATCCCGCATGGACCACCGACTGGATGACCGCCGACGCGCGCGAGCGCCTGCGGGCGTACGGCATCAGTCCACCCGTGGGGCATAGCTGTCACGCGCACGCGTCTTTGGAGGTAACCTGCCCGCGCTGCGCCAGCACCGATACCTCGCTTATCAGTGAATTTGGTTCGACGGCCTGCAAGGCGCTCTACCGCTGCAATACCTGCCGCGAGCCCTTCGACTATTTCAAATGTATTTGAGGCTGCCATGACAACGTTTCATTCATTAACAGTGGCAAAAGTGGAACCCGAAACCCGCGACGCGGTGACCATCACCTTCTCGGTGCCGCAGGCGCTGCAGGACGCCTACCGCTTCCGCCCCGGCCAGCACCTGACGTTAAAAACGAAGCTTGACGGTGACGAGCTGCGCCGCTGCTACTCCATCTGCCGGAGTACCGCCCCGGGCGAAATCAGCGTGGCGGTCAAAGCCATCGACGGCGGGCGCTTTTCCCGCTATGCGCGGGATGAGATCAAAGCGGGTATGGCCCTGGAGGTAATGGTTCCTCAGGGGCAGTTTGGCTACCAGCCGCGGGCTGAACGTGAAGGCCACTATCTGGCGATTGCGGCAGGCTCCGGGATCACCCCGATGCTGGCGATTATCTCCGCTACGCTGGCAACCGAACCCAACAGCCAGTTCACCCTGATCTACGGCAACCGCAGCAGCCAGAGCATGATGTTCCGCCAGGCGCTGGCGGACCTGAAGGACAAGTACACGCAGCGGCTGCAGCTGGTCTCTATCTTCAGCCAGGAGCGGCTGGACAGCGATCTGCTCTTTGGCCGCATTGACGGAGAAAAGCTGCAGGCGCTGGCGAAAACCCTGATTAACTTCCGCCAGTACGACGAGGCGTTTATCTGCGGCCCGTCGGCGATGATGGACGATGCCGAAGCCGCGCTGAAAGCGCTGGGGATGCCAGACAAAGCGATTCACCTCGAGCGCTTTAACACCCCGGGAACCACCGCTAAACGCGCGGTGCACGTACAGGCGGAAGGGCAGAAAGTGACCGTGCGCCAGGACGGGCGCGACCGTGAAATCACCCTGACGGCGGACGACGAAAGCATCCTGGACGCCGCCCTGCGTCAGGGGGCGGATCTCCCGTATGCCTGCAAGGGCGGCGTGTGCGCCACCTGTAAATGCAAAGTGCTGCGCGGGAAGGTGGATATGGCGACCAACTACAGCCTGGAGCCGGACGAGCTGGCCGCCGGGTACGTGCTGAGCTGCCAGTCGCTGCCGTTAACCGCCGACGTGATTGTCGACTTCGACGCGAAGGGGATGGCATGAGCGAACTGAATGTTACCCGTCATGGCCGCGTGCTGCAGCTGACGCTCAACCGTCCGGCGGCGCGCAACGCCCTCAGCAATGTGCTGTTGACGCAGCTTGCGGAACAGCTTGAGGCCGCCGCCGTGGATGCTGACATTGCCGCCTGCGTGATTTACGGCAGCGAGCGCTGCTTTGCCGCCGGGGCCGATCTCAACGAAATGGCGGAGAAAGACCTGCCCGCTACCCTGAATGATATCCGCCCGCAGCTGTGGGCGCGCATTAACGCGTTCAGCAAACCGCTGATCGCCGCCGTGAACGGCTTCGCGCTGGGCGCAGGCTGCGAGCTGGCGCTGCTGTGCGACGTTGTCATTGCTGGCGATAACGCCCGTTTCGGCCTGCCGGAAATCACGCTGGGCATTATGCCCGGCGCGGGCGGCACCCAGCGTCTAATCCGCAGCGTCGGTAAATCCCTTGCCAGCAAAATGGTGCTGACCGGCGAGAGTATTTCCGCGCAGCAGGCGCTGAGCGCGGGGCTGGTCAGCGACGTTTTCCCGGCAGCGCTGACGCTGGAGTATGCCCTGAAGCAGGCGGCGCTGATGGCGCGCCACTCTCCGCTGGCTCTGCAGGCGGCGAAACAGGCGCTGCGCCAGTCTCAGGAGGTACCGCTCCAGGCCGGGCTCGCGCAGGAGCGCCAGCTGTTTACGCTGCTTTCTGCCACCGAAGACCGCCGGGAAGGCATCGACGCCTTCTTACAAAAACGCACCCCCGACTTTAAAGGACGCTAATTGTGGAATTTATTCTCAGTCATGTTGAGCAGGGCGTAATGACCATTACGCTGAACCGTCCGGAGCGTCTGAACAGCTTTAACGACGTGATGCACCAGCAGCTTGCCGAGTGCCTGAAGCTGGCCGAGCGGGATGACACCGTTCGCTGTCTGCTGATCACCGGGGCAGGACGCGGCTTTTGCGCCGGTCAGGATCTGAACGACCGCAACGTCGACCCCAACGGCCCGGCGCCGGATCTGGGGATGTCCGTTGAAACTTTCTATAACCCGCTGGTGCGCCGCCTGGCAAAGCTGTCGAAACCGGTCATTTGCGCGGTTAACGGCGTGGCCGCGGGGGCGGGTGCGACGCTGGCATTAGGCTGCGACATGGTCATTGCCGCGCGTTCGGCCAACTTCGTGATGGCCTTCAGCAAGCTCGGCCTGGTGCCGGACTGCGGCGGCACCTGGCTGCTGCCGCGCGTGGCCGGACGCGCCCGCGCCATGGGGCTGGCGCTGCTCGGCGACAAACTCAGCGCCGAACAGGCGCAGGCGTGGGGGATGATCTGGCAGGTGGTGGATGACGAACAGCTCTCCACCACGGCGCAGCAGATGGCGCTGCATTTTGCCTCTCAACCGACCTTCGGGCTGGGGCTGATCAAGCAGGCTATCAACGCCGCGGAAACCAATACTCTGGACGCCCAGCTCGATCTGGAGCGCGACTATCAGCGCCTGGCCGGACGCAGCGACGATTACCGCGAGGGCGTCAGCGCCTTCCTGGCGAAGCGCGCGCCGAACTTTACGGGGAAATAAGATGCTGAACATACGCACTGTCGCCGTGATTGGCAGCGGCACGATGGGCGCAGGGATTGCCGAAGTCGCCGCCAGCCATGGTCATCAGGTTCTGATCTACGACATCTCCAGCGACGCGATATCGCGCGCCATCGACGGGATCCGTCAGCGTCTTGCCTCCCGGGTGACGCGCGGAAAACTCTCCGCCGATGCCGGGAGCCAGATCCTCGCCCGGCTGGTTCCGGTCACGGATATCGAGGCGCTCTCCGCGGCCGATCTGGTCATTGAAGCGGCCTCCGAGCGTCTGGAGGTGAAAAAGGCGCTGTTTGCACAGCTGGCTGAGATCTGCCCGCCGCAGACGGTGCTGACCAGTAATACCTCATCCATCTCCGTTACGGCGATTGCGGCGGACGTCCACCACCCGGAGCGGGTCGCAGGGCTGCACTTCTTTAACCCGGCGCCGGTGATGAAGCTTGTAGAGGTGGTCAGCGGGCTGGCGACCTCTCCGGAAGTGGCCGACGCGCTGTGCGAGCTGGCGCTGAACTGGGGCAAACAGCCCGTTCGCTGCCAGTCAACGCCGGGGTTCATCGTCAACCGCGTCGCCCGTCCGTTCTATTCCGAAGCCTGGCGCGCGCTGGAAGAGCAGGTCGCGCCGCCGGAGGTGATTGATGCCGCCCTGCGCGAAGGCGGCGGTTTCCCGATGGGGCCGCTGGAGCTGACCGACATGATTGGTCAGGACGTGAACTTCGCGGTGACCTGCTCGGTATTTAACGCCTTCTGGCAGGAGCGTCGTTTTCTGCCTTCGCTGGTGCAGCAGGAGCTGGTGCTGGCAGGAAGGCTGGGCAAAAAGAGCGGGAAGGGCGTCTACGACTGGCAGGGTGACAAACCCGATGTGCGGTGGGTGCCTGCCGTGAACGACAGCTACAGCCCGATGCGCGTGGAAAAGAGACGTGACGGCGTCACCGAAATTGATGATGTATATCTGATTGAAACGCAGGGAGAAACCGCTCAGGCGCTGGCGCTGCGGCTCAACGGCGCTGTGGTGGTAGTGGACCGCATTGAGCGCGATGTGGCGGTGATTGCAGCGGCCGCCAGCAACCCGCACACCGCGACGCAAAAGGTCATCCGCTACCTGCAGCAGCAGGGTAACCGGGTGGTGCAGATTGCCGATTATCCCGGCCTGCTGGTCTGGCGCACGCTGGCGATGATTGCCAACGAAGCGCTGGATGCCCTGCAAAAAGGGGTCGCCAGCGAGAAGGACATCGACACCGCCATGCGCCTGGGCGTGAACTACCCGAGCGGGCCGATCGCCTGGGGCGAGCGACTGGGCTGGCAGCGGCTGCTGACGCTGCTGGAGAACCTGCAGCGTCATTACGGCGAAGAGCGCTATCGCCCCTGTTCACTGCTGCGCCAGCGTGCGCTTCTGGAGAGTAGCTATGAGTCATAACGCCTGGCATAACGCCCGCGCGATGTACGAACGGGACGCCTGCGCGCAGGCGATGGGGATGGACATTGTCGACATGGATGAAGGCTACGCGGTGGTGACCATGACCATCACTCCGCAGATGCTTAACGGCCACAAAACCTGCCACGGCGGACAGCTTTTTTCGCTGGCAGACACCGCCTTTGCCTACGCCTGTAACAGCCAGGGGCTGGCGGCGGTAGCCTCTGGCTGCTCGATTGATTTTCTGCGTCCGGGCTTTGCCGGGGACACGCTCACCGCCACCGCGCGGGTGATGCACCAGGGCAGGCTGACCGGCGTGTACGACATTGAAATCCAGAATCAACAACAGAAAACCGTCGCCCTTTTTCGCGGGAAATCTCACCGCATCGGCGGCAGCGTGACAGGAGAGGCCTGATGCGTGACGCATTTATTTGTGATGGCGTTCGAACCCCGGTGGGGCGCTACGGCGGCTCGCTTGCCGCAGTCCGAACCGACGATCTCGGTGCCGTGCCGCTGCGCGCGCTGCTGGCCCGCTATCCCCAGCTCGACCTCGAGCGGATCGACGACGTGATTTTCGGCTGCGCCAACCAGGCGGGGGAAGATAACCGCAACGTAGCGCGCATGTCGTCCCTGCTCGCCGGGCTGCCGCAGACGGTGTCCGGAACCACCATTAACCGCCTGTGCGGGTCGGGGCTGGACGCGATTGGGTTTGCTGCGCGCGCCATTAAGGCGGGCGATGGCGACCTGCTGATCGCGGGCGGCGTGGAGTCCATGTCCCGCGCGCCGTTTGTGATGGGCAAAGCCACCGCCGCGTTTCAGCGTCAGGCGGAAATCTTTGATACCACCATCGGCTGGCGATTTGTGAATCCGCTCATGCATCAGCAATTCGGAACTGACAGTATGCCGGAAACGGCAGAGAATGTAGCTGAATTGTTAAATATCAGCCGTGCCGATCAGGACGCGTTCGCGCTGCGCAGCCAGCAGCGTACCGCGCAGGCGCAGCAGAACGGCATTCTGGCGCAGGAGATTGTGCCAGTGCTGGTGCCGGTCAAAAAAGGGACGGTCACTGAGTTCTGCGTGGATGAACATCCGCGCGCGGACACCACGCTCGAGCAGCTTGCCGGTCTGAAAACGCCGTTTCGTAAGAACGGGATGGTTACGGCGGGAAATGCCTCTGGGGTCAACGACGGCGCTGCGGCGCTGATAGTCGCCAGCGAGAAGATGGCGCTGGCGCAGGGGCTAGTCCCGCGCACGCGGATCGTGGCGATGGCGACGGCAGGCGTGGAGCCTCGTCTGATGGGGCTTGGCCCGGTTCCCGCCACCCGTAAGGTGCTGGAGCGCG
This sequence comes from Enterobacter sp. WP_7_1, assembly GCF_003688535.1. Lineage (NCBI taxonomy): Bacteria > Pseudomonadati > Pseudomonadota > Gammaproteobacteria > Enterobacterales > Enterobacteriaceae > Enterobacter > Enterobacter sp. WP_7_1. The sequence continues at coordinate 1,293,018 of NZ_REFK01000001.1, forward strand.
CCGGACTCAGTATTAATGATATGGACGTGATCGAGCTTAACGAAGCTTTCGCCTCGCAGGCGCTGGGCGTGCTGCGTCAGCTGGGCCTGCCGGATGATGCCGCGCACGTCAACCCGAACGGTGGCGCGATTGCACTGGGCCACCCGCTGGGAATGAGCGGTGCCAGACTGGCGCTGGCCGCGAGCAACGAACTGCACCGACGCGGCGGGCGCTACGCGCTGTGTACGATGTGCATCGGTGTGGGTCAGGGCATTGCCATGATCCTTGAGCGTGTTTGAGCATAAAAACAATGTGAGTACCCTACAATGACAAATACAACAAAGCTTGATCCGATTGAAACGGCCTCCCTTGACGAGTTACAGGCGCTGCAGACCGAGCGTCTGAAATGGACGCTGCATCACGCCTACAACAACGTGCCGATGTACAAACGCAAGTTTGACGCCGCGGGCGTTCACCCTGACGATTTCAAAGAGCTGGCGGATATCCGCAAATTCCCGTGCACCACCAAGCAGGACCTGCGGGATAACTATCCGTTCGATACCTTTGCCGTGCCGATGGAGCAGGTGGTGCGTATTCACGCGTCATCCGGCACCACCGGCAAACCGACCGTTGTCGGCTATACGCAGGGCGACATCGACAACTGGGCCAATCTGGTGGCCCGCTCCCTGCGCGCGGCGGGCGGCAGCGCGAAGGACAAAATTCACGTGGCGTATGGCTATGGCCTGTTTACCGGCGGGCTGGGCGCGCACTACGGTGCCGAGCGTTTAGGCGCGACGGTGATCCCGATGTCCGGCGGCCAGACGGAGAAACAGGCGCAGCTGATCCGTGATTTCCAGCCGGATATGATCATGGTAACGCCGTCCTACTGCCTCAACCTGATTGAGGAGCTGGAGCGCCAGATGGGCGGTGATGCCAGCGGCTGTTCCCTGCGCGTGGGCGTCTTCGGCGCCGAGCCTTGGACGCAGGCCATGCGTCGCGAAATTGAAAAACGCTTAGGCATTACCGCGCTGGATATCTATGGTCTTTCCGAAGTGATGGGGCCGGGCGTGGCGATGGAGTGTATCGAAACCGTCGACGGCCCGACCATCTGGGAAGATCACTTCTACCCGGAGATCGTTAACCCGAACGACGGCACGCCGCTGGATGACGGGCAGCAGGGCGAACTGCTGTTCACCACGCTGACCAAAGAGGCGCTGCCGGTGATCCGCTACCGCACCCGCGACCTAACGCGCCTGCTTCCGGCAACCGCGCGCAGCATGCGTCGTATGGACCGGATCAGCGGGCGCAGTGACGACATGCTGATCATCCGCGGCGTCAACGTCTTCCCGTCGCAGCTGGAAGAGGAGATCGTGAAGTTCGAACACCTTTCTCCGCACTACCAGCTGGAGGTGAACCGTCGCGGGCATCTTGATTCACTTTCCGTGAAGGTGGAGCTGAAAGAGAGCAGCTTAACCCTGACGCACGAGCAGCGCTGTCAGGTGTGCCACCAGCTGCGCCACCGCATTAAGTCGATGGTGGGGATTTCCACCGACGTGACGATCGTGAACTGCGGCAGCATCCCGCGCTCCGAGGGGAAAGCCTGCCGGGTGTTTGACCTGCGTAAAGTCGCGGCCAACGGTTGAGTTTCCCTCACCCCAGCCCTCTCCCAAAGGGAGAGGGTGTAAAAAGTACCCTCTCCCTTTGGGAGAGGGTACACCCCAGAATCCTATGCTATGATTCATCCAGGACAAAAATAACAACAGAATGAATCACATGAATAAACTCGACGCCTTTATCCAGCACGCGGTCAGCTCCGTTCCCGTCAGCGGGACCTCGCTTATCTCCTCGTTATACGGTGACGCGCTTTCCCATCGCGGCGGTGAGATTTGGCTCGGCAGCCTGGCCGCCCTGCTGGAAGGCATGGGGTTTGGCGAGCGCTTCGTGCGCACCGCGCTGTTTCGCCTCAACAAAGAGGGCTGGCTGGACGTTTCCCGCATCGGGCGTCGCAGCTTTTACCGCCTGAGCGATAAGGGGCTTCGCCTGACGCGTCGCGCGGAGAATAAGATTTACCGCGCGGAACTGCCCGCCTGGGACGGCAAATGGCTGTTGCTGCTCTCCGAAGGTCTGGATAAAACCACCCTTGCCGACGTCAAAAAACAGCTGATCTGGCAGGGGTTTGGCACGCTGGCGCCGAGCCTGATGGCCTCGCCGTCGCAGCATCTGGCGGACGTACAGTCTCTGCTTCACGATGCTGGCGTGGCGGAAAACGTGATTTTCTTTGAAGCCCACTCGCCGCTGGCGCTCTCCCGCGCCGCGCTGCGTTCGCGGGTGGAAGAGTGCTGGCAGTTAACCGAGCAAAACGCGATGTACGAGTCCTTTATCAACTCGTTCCGGCCGCTGCTGCCGCTGCTGAAAGAGGCTGCGCCGGAGGAGCTGACGCCGGAACGCTGTTTCCAGATCCAGCTGCTGCTGATTCACTTTTATCGTCGCGTGGTGCTGAAAGACCCGCTGCTGCCGGAAGAGTTGCTGCCCGCGCACTGGGCGGGACAAAGCGCCCGACAGCTCTGCATAAATATCTACCAGCGTGTCGCGCCGGGGGCGCTGGCGTTTGTCAGCGAGAAGGGCGAAACCTCCGTGGGCGAGCTGCCCGTGCCCGGCACGCTTTACTATCAACGCTTTGGTGGTCTTACAAGCGCATAAGGAGCGAAGATGCCAGTTTATCAAATTGACGGTCTGACGCCGGTCGTGCCGGACGAGAGCTATGTTCACCCGACGGCGGTGCTGATTGGCGACGTGATTCTGGGCAAAGGCGTTTATGTTGGTCCTAACGCCAGCCTGCGCGGTGATTTTGGCCGTATCGTGGTGAAAGACGGCGCCAATATTCAGGATAACTGCGTAATGCACGGCTTCCCGGAGCAGGACACGGTGGTGGAAGAGGACGGGCATATCGGCCACAGCGCCATTCTCCACGGCTGCGTGATCCGCCGCAATGCGCTGGTGGGCATGAACGCGGTGGTAATGGACGGCGCGGTCATCGGTGAAAACAGCATCGTCGGCGCGGCGGCGTTCGTGAAGGCGAAAGCGGAGATGCCCGCCAACCATTTGATCATCGGCAGCCCGGCCAAAGCGATTCGCGAACTCAGCGAGCAGGAGCTGGCGTGGAAGCAGCAGGGCACGCGGGAGTATCAGGTGCTGGTGGAGCGCTGCAAGCTCACTATGCACCAGGTGGAGCCGCTGCGCGAGGCTGAGCCTGACCGAAAACGGCTGACGTTTGATGAGAATTTAAGGCCGAAGTCGGCGGTGTAGGGGGAAGGTCCGCTTCGTGGCAGGAGCGGGCATTGCCTTAGATCGATTATCGTTTTATAAACCTGACATGTAATGAGGACAATCACTATGCTCCTTGAGAAGCTTATTAGACTTGAATGTTCTCTACATGGCGACATGCGAAAAGACAGGGAATGGCTTGAACAAATACTTCATAAAGAATTTAGAGAAATAACACGTACAGGCGTGTTAGTCACTCGTACAGAGACAATAGAATGCCTTTCTGCTGAAATAAATGCGCCAACTATTCTCAGTAGCGATTTTCAACTCATCAGCGTAAGCGATAATTTTGCTATATTACATTACAGGACGTTTAATCCAGATGGCAGTCGTACTTCCCTTCGTTCTTCATGTTGGGAGCGTTTTGATAATGTTCAGTGGAAACTGGTGTTTCATCAAGGGACTCCCGAGTTGAAAGAGAGTTAGATATAAAGTCGAAGTATGGCGCAGAATAAATTATTCATCAAAGTTAAATTCAAGCATAAATAAACCATTATCCGAGTCCAGTAAAATTGATTCCCAACAAGTTGCATACCAAACAGGCGGAATCATATTGACACGGTAAATATGAGGGGTGTGAACAAGTTGATTGAGTAGCTCTAAAAAACCATCCTGTAAAGGTTTTAATTGATCACGCAGTACTTCTGCTCTACCAAAACGGAAAAACCAAGTTTTTATACTATCACTGAACTGACTTTTGCTAATGTTCTCGATTTTGATATGCCAGTAATCTAAGGCCGTATTGGGATAGGTTGCCGCGATATGGTCTTCTATGGATTTTAACAATGAGCCAGTATTTTTAAGGTGGGTGAATGAATAATCAACTTTTGGATAATCGGCCCCATTTAGACTTTCGATGGCACACAGATAACCGTTAATTTTTTCAACGTCAAGTTTTATAAACTCATCGCTCATTCTTTTGTATTGCATAGCGCCATATTCCTTCTGACTCAAGTTTTCCGTGAAGTGCGAGCATTAAAGAAGCTGTTATTATATGTTTTTAATTCTTAAATACAACGCGGAGACAGCTGATGACGTTCAAGCGCTTTTTCCCGCTGTAAATGGCACTAACGGGAAGATGTTACCCGCATCATCATGTTATGAATCCCCGACACAGACTCATCACGACAGAGGACGCAGAGTTATGCTGAGGGGTAAAAGAGCTGTGATCACGGGTGGCGGCGGGGGATTTGGTCAGGCGCTGTGCGTCTGGCTTGCCAGAGAGGGCGTTGAAGTGGATTTTAGCGCCCGTCGGGCGGTGGATATTCAAAAAACCTGCAGCCTCATCGCGGCTGAAGGTGGTGAGGCGAAAGGGTATCTCTGTGATTTAGCCCTGCCGGAATCCATTTCTCAGTTTTCTTCGCAGGTCTTACATTCAGACAGGCCAATCGATATTTTAATTCTGAATGCTGCTCAGTGGTTGTCAGGGACAATAGACGAACATTCGAGCACAGAAATCTTCAATACCGTCAGTTCAGGCCTGACAGGTTCAATCCTGCTCACCCAGGCAATGCTTCCGGGTTTAAGACGCTCAGACAGTGCAGACATCATTGCGATTATATCTGCGTGCGGTATTCCAAACTTTACAGATTCGATTGCCCATCCCGCTTTTTTTGCCAGCAAACACGGGCTCAGCGGTTTTACAACGAAACTGTCAGAACACTTATCCAAAGAAAACATTCGGGTAACCGGGTTATATCCACCTGATTTTGAACTGACCGGTTTAGATGCGCATGTCGATAATCAATCAAGAATGGGGGAGCGTCTGATGAATGGATGGTCAATCTGGGAAACGATTCGTTTCGTACTGACTCAGCCTCGAAGTTGCCATATTAGTACTATCTACTTTCAGGGGCCGACTCGCGAAGATCTTGCGCATCAGGAATGAATCTGACGGCGGGCGTTCACTACTATTGCTGATAAACGCGTTTTGGAATCTCATTAATCGCAAAGCGGCTGCCAGGGCTCTGGCTGTCTTTTTTCGCCATATCCATTAATAGCGCGATGCCAATGTAATTACTCCAGTTAAAGGTATTTTGCAGCACCACCACCGCATTGCCTTTTTCTTTGTCATAGCCGATAAAGCTGGAGTAACCGCCGATATAGCCGACCTGATAGGTGATTTTTTCCAGACCGATAAAGTCGGTGGTCCAGGCAATACCCTGTACCCCGTCGGGACGTTGAATATCGGTATTTCTCACTTCGGCAAAGACACTGTCCAGCAGGGGATTGTGGGTCGTTGAGACGTGATAGCGGGCATAGGTCGCCAGATCTTCGGCGTTGCTGTATAAGCTCGCTGCCGCCACCATGTTGTTGGAAAAATGCCAGTCCGGGGTGAGCTGCCCGCGCGGGATAAATTTCGGCTGATCGCCCGCGTGGCCGAGCGCACGCTGAGGGTATCCTTTTAGCTGCTGGGGAATAAAGCTGCTGTTAGCCATTTGCAGCGGATGGAAAATATAGCGCGAGGCTAAACTCTGAATATCTTCGCCGGTATTGTGTTTAAGGATATAGCCGATCAGGGCGTAGCCGGTATTGGAGTATTGCGGCACTTTATTCTTTGGCGCCCGCCAGTCGGCGAGGTAACGCAGCACGTTATCGCTATCCAGCTCGCTATAGAAATTATCGCCCGTGCTTAAGTAGCTGATGAATTTTCCAAGCATCGGAACATCCATATTCTGACGCGGCAGGCCGGAGGTGTGGGTTACCAGTTCAAGCAGGGTAATTTTTTGTGCATCCGCGCTAAGCGGCGTCCCTGGAGGTAGCAATGTTGCCAGGTTATCGTTCCAGTTCAGTTGCCCTTCATTCACCAGACAAGCCACCACTTCCGCCGTGATCCCTTTGCTGAGCGAGCCGAGCGCAAACAGGGTGTTGGGCCTGACCGGATAGCGATTGACCGCATCGGTTACGCCCCAGGTGTAAAACTGCGGCGAGCCGTGATTATGGATCACCGCGACCGTCATCCCGGGAACGGATTTTTGCGCCATATAGTGACGCACCACGCTGTCAACGTCGCCATCCAGCGAATCATGGGTGAGAAGTTCCTGAGTACCTTCCGGAGAGGACATCTGTGAGAGCGTGCCACAACCGCTGAGGAGTGGGAGAGTAAGCAGAAGCCAGCGAATATTTTTTGTTATGTTCTGCATACCTGATAGCGAGTGTGGTGGTCATTGACGCGCCAGGAATGTATCACACTTAGCCTGCGATGAGGGAATTTTTCGGATGGCCGAATTACCGTCTGTTTGGTGCCGGAAGTGGAAGTGTTACCGGCCTGACAAAGTTGCTGATATGATAAATTTTTGTTAATCCGGAGGGGCAATGGACGCAGGCACGATTGTCACGTTATTCAAATTCAAACGCTGGGCAGATACGGAAACCTTACAGGCAATACAGAGGGTCGATAGCTTAGCAAATGCTGAAAAGCACCATCTGATGCTCAGGCTTATGAACCATATTTATGTTGTGGATATGATTTTCAGAGCAAATATTACTGGTCAAACGCATCAATACACCGCGTTAAATACGCCAGAAACGCCGTCTGCAGACGAGCTTCTGAAAAAGATGAGTGAATGCACTGACTGGTATATTACGCATGCAGGTTCAATGGACATCCCCGGACTTTCCGAAATCATCAAATTCCGTTTCGTCGATGGCGGAAATGGCGAAATGAAAGCGGCGGATATGCTCAACCATGTGTTGTTTCACGGTACCTATCATCGCGGCGCTGTGGGCTGGATGCTTTCAGAAACGGGTGTAACCCCTCCCAGGGATGTGCTAACCGTTTTTCTAAGAGATCATCATCACTAATATGACGAACTTTCATCAACTTATCGCCACCAGCCTGGATGGCCGCCTTATCTCAATGGCCGACTATGCGGGAAAGGTAGTTTTGGTCGTCAATACCGCCAGCCAGTGTGGATTCACGCCGCAATATGCTGGTCTTGAAGCGCTATACAAGAAATACGCCGATCAAGGATTAGTGGTGCTGGGCTTCCCCTGTAACCAGTTCGGCAAACAGGAACCCGGCGGTGCCGACGAAATCTCGAAAACCTGTTACATCAACTACGGCGTGAGTTTCCCAATGTTTGAGAAGGTTGAGGTTAACGGTAGCGCAGCGCACCCGCTGTTTCGTTATCTGAAAAACGAATTGCCAGGCGTGCTGGGAGGGCGGATCAAGTGGAATTTTACTAAGTTTCTGATCGGCCGCGACGGTAAACCACTCAAGCGTTTTGCTCCGATGACGACGCCAGAGAAAATGGAGAGGGCGATTGTGGAGGCTCTGGGGAGGTGAGCGTTTTGGTGAATGGAATTAACCATGAGTCGGGCACTTCCGGAATACCCGATGTCCACTTTGTGCCAGGAGCGGACTTTTAGTTCGCTATAGTACCGTTTATAACCGTATGAGATGGAAAATAATGAAGCCGCCAACTGGCGGCTTTTGTGCAGGAAGGTAAATTTAGCAGTATTCGGTAATATCAAACCCTTCATCAGTCGTTGGCTCTTCGAAATAGCGCGTTATGATGTCAAATTGTTGATCTGAGGCAGAAAATTCATGCACGCCTTCTGCATTACGGGCGCGCAAGCGGGATTTACATACTTCATCAGAAACTTTCAGATAGTGCAGCTGATTACTGGCACCTGACTCCTTAATAATGCTCATCATCCATTCACGATTTTTTTGTGTGTTTGCCGGGAAATCAAGAACTACTGATAAACCAGCTTTGAGTAGTGACACCAGATGAGGCTTCATGGCATTTCTTAGTCTTAATGAATACTGCACATAATCAGATATGGATTGCATTTCATTGGTAAAGAGGGCAGCCAGCCAGCGATCCTCGCTGACAATTACAGTCCCAGGTGATGATCCTAATTTTGCTGACAATGTGGATTTTCCTGATGCAATTTTTCCACATAACAAGTGCAAGACAGGTTTTTCAGGCGTCGTTACTGCATTTGTGTCCATTCTTTACCTCACTGGATTGTTACCGGTAAGGCCCGCCTTACCGGCGGGAAAATGGCGAACGTTATCCCACCTGAGTCAGACAGGTGATAATAATCATTGAATAGGTTAGGACTGAGTGTGTTTTCATCGTCATTCAACTTAACAGGGCCTGAATGCAAAATCAGCAATTATTTCACTTATAAATTGAGTGTCTGCTTCGCGCTCAAAACTGCTTCAGCAACTATGAAACAACTGTGTTATTTAACAATTTGCGGTAGAAACCTTTATTAATATAGCTTTATTGCTTTTGTGTTAATTTAAATTGGTACTATTTGCTTAAGGAGACATGCGTGAACATCACCATCTGCAAACCAGACGAATATACTGATTTGGTTGATATTTTTATCGAGATGGAAAACTATTATAATCAGGATCTTTGCTTGTCCAGGAGTGACATGACCGCATATCTGAGGGATAAGGTCCTTGCAGTCGACTCTCATACTGAAGTTCACAAAGTGGTTTGTGAAGGAGTAATAGCAGCGTTTTCATGCGTCTCAGTGATGTACCCTTCACCACGTTTCAGCGGGCAAATGTTTATCAAAGAGCTTTTTGTTTCAGCACCTTTCAGGAGGGCTGGAGTGGGTAGAAAGCTGATGAGTTTTATAGCCAGTCGGGCTCAAGAGCGGGGATGTTTACAACTCGATTGGTTATCTGTGGCAGCAGACCCATTGGCACAAAAGTTTTATGAGTCTTTCGGTGCTCAGGTTATCAAGAGTGTTAACTATCATCGGGTTTTTGGCACAAAAATAGATGAGCTTGCCCGCAGTGCCGGCTGAAGTACCCAGAAATAGACTCACACCGTTGGTGAAAATAGCATAATGGTACGCCCACTGTTCGCTCAAAGCAGGCGTTTCCCACTACCAGGCTGCTTTCCAAAACCCCATTACCCCCGCAGCCACGGCGTAATGGTCAGCCCGGTAAGCAAGCCTTCCGGGCTGAGCAGGCGAGTGACGGTTTGCCCCCACGGTTCCAAACGGTTAGCTACCAGCAGCCGATAGCCTTTTTCACTCAGAACGCGGGTAGCCGAGTCCAGATCCTGAACCTCATACTCAACCCAGCCCTGCGGTATCGGGTGCTCAACTGGCCACTTTTCCTCTCCAAAACAGGATGCAGCCGCCTGTGCGAGCGGCCAGACGGCGAAATGCTTCACGCCTTCCAGATGGCCCTCCTCAGTGAGCAGATATTCGCTGTTCCCCTCCATCGGCTTCAGCGGAAGGCCGAGTGTCTGAACATAAAACGCGCTGCTGGACTCCGTATCCCGCGAAATGGGCCCGAACCCGGCGACGAACAAGACATCAATTTCTGGTAACGTCTGCGACATATCCACTCCTGAATGAGGTGAAATTCACCCTGAATTTATCTTACGATCGGCGGAAATACGACCCTCAATTCTGGTGTTGTATTCACCGTGCCTGCACGTCCACGATGGGTTTAAAATTCAGCGCGATGACGATCAGCAGCACGACTCCCGCACTCATGATCAGCCATGCGCTGGTCAGCGAGACCGAACTGTCGCGAACGATCCCCGCTATTAGCGGCATAAGCGCGGCAATCATGTATCCACCGCCCTGAACTTTAGACAGTAACCTCCCGGCCTGCGCGGGCGTTCGCGCATGATCGAACGTGACGATGAGCGACAGCGGGAAGAGGGCGCCGATCCCGGTGCCAAGCAGCAGCGTGGATAACACCGGCGTTGTACCCGGCGAAAAGACCAGACACAGTAATCCCGCCAGCAGCAGCAACAAAACGGCAATCAGCGGCACGCGACGATCGGGAAACTTACCGATCAGCGCGGAGACGGCAAACCCGGCGACAACCTCGGTTAGCGTCAGCCAGGCCAGCATGTAGCCGCTGCTGCGTGCGGACCATCCCGCTTGAATGTAAAGCGGGGGCAGCCAGGCCAATACCAGCGTATAGGCTCCCGTACCCACGCCGAAAAAGAGCAACAGTAGTGCTATACGGGAGGACGAGAGCGTGACGGTTTCGTGTGCTGTTTTTTCCCCTTGAGGATGCTTAACCAGGGTTAACCACAGTATTAGCGCCAGCAGCGCTAACAGCCCGGCCATTGCCAGCGCGGGCTTCAGCCTGAGCCATGAGAACAACGGCTCTGCGCTGGCGGCGGCGATTGCCGCTCCGGCCATAATGCCCGTGCTGAAGAGCGACATCACCGTGCTGGCCGTTTGCGTATATTCCTTTTTTATCAGGGCAGGCATTAACGCCTGGATCGTGCCTATGCTGGCCCCGCCCAGTAACGCGGTGCCCATAAGACTCTCCGGCGAGGCGCTAAAACCGCGTAATAAGCAGGCAACAAGCAGGATGAAAAGCCCGAGCATAATGCCCCGAACGGCGCCGACTCTGGCTAAAAGCCAGGGGCCACACAGGGCGGCCAGCCCCATCATCGCGACCGGCAGGGTGGTCAGAAGGCTGAATTGCGTAGCGGTTAGCCCCGCTTCGCGCTGCAGCTCGGAGAACAGCGGTCCGACAGAAGCCAGAATGGGGCGCAGGTTCAGCCCGACGATAAAAGCGATAACGGCGAAGAGTAAAGGCGACGTGCGTTTCAACATGGAGTCCTTTTCGGTTGTGAATGGCCCGGCAGATTGCTACGAGCATTTATCTTAACGTTAAGATAAAATCTGTTTTTGCGTAAGATGTACCGCACAACAGGATAAATACCCACGCCATCAGGGGTGAAAATGAAAGACCATGTAGACTTTGTTGTCGGCCAGTGGAGCCGCGCCATGCCGGAGCTGGACGCCTCGTCGATGAAGATTTTTGGCCGAATGCTCCGGCTGATGAAGCATCTGGCAAGAGAACGGGCGCAGGCTATGGTGCAGTTTGGTTTTCGCGAGGGCGAGTTTGACGTGCTCGCCACGCTGCGCCGCGCCGGCGAGCCGTACTGCCTTTCGCCAACGCAGCTGTATAAATCACTGTTGGTAACCTCAGGGGCGATGACGAACCGGCTCAGCCATCTCGAACAGCAAGGGCTTATCAGCCGAATTGCCGATCCGGATGACAAGCGCAGCACCCTCGTAAGCCTGACGCCGCACGGGCAGGAGCGTATCGAACAGGCGCTGATCGTCCATACGCAAACGCAAAATGCGCTGCTGAGCAGCTTGTCTGAGCCGCAGCGCGCGCAGCTTGAGTCCCTGCTCAGGGAGCTGCTGCTGACGTTTCCGCCCGAGGATCTGAGCGACAAGTCACCGAGTGCCGATAATACAAACACTGCATAGCTAAACCTCACAGAAAGGGAACGTATGTCTTTACCGCCACTGTATGCGCTGCGCGCTTTTGAAGTTGCCGCGCGGCTGAACTCCTTCAGCAAAGCGGCTGAAGCACTGAATATCACGCCGGGCGCGGTCAGCAGGCATGTCCGGACGCTTGAAATGTGGTTCGACTGTGAGCTCTTTAAACGTCAAGGGCCGAGAGTGGAGGTCAGTGATGCCGGACGTATTCTGGCCGGACAGCTCAGCGAAAGTTTCTCGAATATTGAGTGGGCCTGTCGCGCATTCAGAAGTGAAAACCACCTTCTGCGCCTCAAAGCTCCCAGCACCCTGACGATGCGGTGGCTTCTGAATGTGCTTAAATCCTTTCGTGAGAACCACGCGAAGCCAAAAATTGAAATTGCCAGCGTCTGGATGGACTTCGACACCGTTGACTTCAGCCGTGAGCCCTATGATTGTGCGATCCTCCTCGGTAATGGCTATTTCGGCGAGTCAACGGAAAGCAGGCTGCTCTTCAGTGAATGGCTCATTCCGGTTTGTACCCCGTCGTTGCTTGAGTCTGCCCGGCATCAGCTTGCGCAGTGCGAGCTTATTCATCCCTCGGCGGACCGACGGGACTGGAAGCGCTGGCTGAAAAAAACCGGATTATTCCCCGGACTCGACGTGAGTCGTGGAATAGTGTTCGACACCCTGGAGCAGGGAAGCCTGGCCGCCATGAACGGACATGGTGTTGCTATGGCCGATCTTGGTCTTACGCTTGAAGCGCTTGAGAGTGGGCTTCTCGCGCTGCCCTTCAGGGAAGCTATCGCAACCGGCGATGGCTACTACCTCGTCTGGCCGAAAAATTCGCTCAGAAGAGAGAGTATTGAACGTCTGCTGGCCTGGCTTAATCTCAATAGGCCGGTTTTTCCCCCTCTGGATATTGTTTGTCTCGATGACGATGAGAAATGTTTTTAATAAATATAAATGCAGGATATTCCGGACGGCATATCCTGCATAATGAATTAAATTATGCGTAGGGAATATTCGCCATATTTTTATATCGTTCCGGCAGGGCGCTGTTCAGGTTGAGCAATTTATCCAGAATATAAAGCGCAGGCGTCCCCCTTGCGCGTTCAGCATCGATCAGCGCCGTGCGTAACAGATTGGCAGCCGACGTCATTTCACGGAAATACTCCTCTGATTCACGCGTCTGAGCTTCGCCAGACGTGGCGTAACGCACCTTTGGCCACTCCGCAAAGTCAGGCAGCGGGAGGGTCCCATCCTCTTTTGGTAAATGCGCTGAGAGCAGCTCTTCGGCGTTACCCGGATTGCTTTGAGCGAAAGAGAGGAGGTGCAGTCGATGGATGAAAGGTGATAGCGCTTCTGAGCTTTCCTTTTCTGCTGAAAGTAACGTTATCAACTCATGCACATTTGCCTGGGCGCTAAATTTATTAGGCGAGATAATATTCATTACATGGAATAAAACATCGAGTGTCATAGGTGCTCCATACAGGCTTGGTAATATTTGTTTTTTCTATCCCAGGGATGAATGGATGGTATTTCAGCGGCGTCACTGTTGAAAAACGATAAATAGTGGGAATTAATGTGAGTTTTACTCAACGTTGCGCTTTGAAGCGCAATCACGCATCTCCTCACGCTGCAGCGATTTGTTTCACAAATGCCATCGCTCATCGACCGTTCCGAATGGTATAACGTCTTGCGGCAATCGGGTTGCCGCCCGCTGACTCCATTCACAAAGGTGTATATGAAACAAATTACGTTCAGTGACCTGCAGCAACAAAGCGAGCAGGCTGCCAATTCTCCTCGCTTACGCGCGCACCGCAATTTACATCCCGAGCTGAGCGACCCGGTACAACGCCTGGCTATCGCGATGGAGCCTGGTACCTATGTTCGCCCTCATCGCCACCCGCACACGTTTGAACTGCTGACGGCTCTGAGCGGTCGCTTTCTGGTGTTGAATTTTGATGACAGCGGTAACGTGACCCAGCGCGTGGTGTTAGGTGAAGACTGCAAAGTGCTGGAGATGGATGCCGGTACCTGGCATGCCGTGCTGTCGCTGGATAAAGGCGGCGTCATTTTTGAGGTAAAACACGGCGGCTATCAGCCTGTTCCGGAGCACGATACCGCCTCGTGGTCACCGGCTGAGAACGCGCCCGGTAGCGCGGAGCTGATGAAATGGTACGCCCAGGCGCAGGTGGGTGACGGAGGTTTTACCCTGTAATTTTCTCTACTTTTCCCGACGCGTGGAAAGGCGCGCCGGGATAGAGAGAGACGATCCCGCCAACTCAACTTACCGTATTAAAATTCCAGCCGCTGGCAGTCGACAGCATCACGAACGGGCCGGCCAGCGTGCTGTTGTGATGCGCAATGATGTCAGTGGCGGATAAATGTGCATTATCCATTGTGGTATGCGCATCTGAAATCAATACCGTCCTGAAACCCAGCTCCGGCGCGGCCCGGCAGGTGGTGTCGACACAAAATTCTGTTTTCATCCCGGCAATGACCAGCTGTTTGATGCCTCTCTGATTAAGTTCACGCAGCAATTCGGTATCCCGAAAACAGCTGGGATAGCGCTTGGTGAAAACAATATCCTGCTCCTTTACGTCCAGCTCGGGTATCAGCTGCGTCAACGGCCCCTGCGCTGAAAAGGGCGAGTGGTCTGGTCCAACATGGCGGGCAAAAAAGATGGGCACCTGCGCGTGCCGCGCGTTGGCTATTAACAAACGGATATTTGCCAGAACGGCATCGGTGGAACAGGGGGAGACCGGGCCCCGGAAGAGACCCTGCTGCATGTCGATAATTAAGAGAGCATTGTCAGAAATCATTTTCTTTCTCCATTCAGAGGGTGGTGAACGGAGAGGTATTTCCCCGTCCAGTCAGGCGGGGATTGAGGTTCTGTTTGTCAGTAGTTCGCTACAGATACGCTCACGCCGCCGAAGGTGCCGGTGGTGGTGAGGGTGGTTGTTGGCTGAACTGACTGATACATGAAATGACCTTTGTTTATTCAATATGCTATATGCGGAATTATCACGTTAGTTATAGCGTTGCTTAACTCATTGCTTCAAGACACCAACTTGGGTAGGGGGACGATGCAGCGGCAGGAAGCTGTCAGCAAAGGCTCGTAACCTGCTGTGCGCGCCTTTGCTGACTGAATAGCCGGGATTATTTAAGGCCCTCTAGCCCCTTCAGGAACTCCTCCACCTGCTCAGGCGTCACCGTGTCTGCCTGGTAAAGGATATCGAGCTTAACGTTCTTCAACCCGCAGAAGCCAAACACGCCTTCGATTATCTGCGTCTGAATCGCCGTCGAATAGCCGTGTTTGTCGAATCCGGTGAGATCGCTGCCGCCGGTGGCAATCAGGCGGACGGGAACATCGCGTAAGCTGCCCACAATCCGGCCGTCATCGGCCACCTTATACGCCCAGTTCAGGGTTAATACGCGATCGAACCAGCCTTTCAACAGCGCGGGGACCGACCACCAGTACACGGGGAAGACAAACACCAGCATATCCGCTCGCTCGACGCGCTGCTGCTCGTGCAGAATATCGTCGGGAAGAGCGCTCGGATCGCCGTGATACAGATCAAGGTCGGGACGAGACATGGCCGGATTAAACCCTTCAGCATGCAGATCGGCGATCTCAACCTGCGTACCCTGCTCGCGTAATTTCCCGGCAATATGGGCTGCCAGCGAATGGGATAACGAATTGTCGACAGGATGAGCCGTCACGATCAGTGCGTTATTAATGGCATTTGTAGCAGACATAGCGACCTCAAAATGGGGTAGAAGTGACACCTATATTACTATTGGTAACTTAGGTGTCAATCCGCCCAAAGCGATCATTTTGTGCTATTCACGTAGGTCTCCAGCACGCCGGTCATGGCGCCGCTGAGCGTATCTTCCGCCACATTCCGGGCGAGCACGCCGTTGCCTGCGGCGGTGCTGAGCGCGTCCGCCGCGCCAATGATGGCCGTCAGCGCCGCTTCCCCCTGAACGCCTTTCAGCGTGACAAAAGGGGAAAGCGCGGTACGCAGGCAGTCGGCACATTCGGCCACGCATGCCTCACGAAACGTCTGCAACGCGCGGGAGCCGGACAGCGCCGCGGCGATTGGCCCGGTTTCAGGCCCCGCGGTAATGGCGCAGTCGATATAGGCGGCGCTGAAAAAGCGGATCGTCTTTTCCAGCGTTTTGCTGTCGACCGCCAGCGTCTCGCGGAATTTCGCCAGCTGCCGATCGCTATAGTCCTGGTACAGCGCCATCAGCAATCCTTCACGATCGCCAAAGTGGTCGTAGGGGATAGGCTTGGTCACGTTGGCCCGCTCGGCCAGGTAGCCAAGCGTCAACGCCTCCGTGCCTTGCTGACGAACGATTCCGCGTGCAACCTCCAGCAGCTGCACGCGGCGGTCCTCTTTTCTTAAGCGCTTAACAACCATGCTTTCCTCAGAAGTGTTATCTACTCATGGTAGTTTACACGTTTTCTGCACGGTGCTGCACGCGTTGTTCCGATGGTCGGATCCGGAACCAGATCGCATACATCGCGGGCAGGAAGACGAGCGTGACGATCGTCCCGCCCAGCGTTCCGCCTATCAGCGTCCAGGCCAGCGTGCCCCAGAACACCGAATGCGTCAGGGGAATGAACGCCAGCACGGCGGCCATGGCGGTCAGAAGGACCGGGCGTGCGCGCTGGACCGTCGCTTCAACCACCGCCTGGAACGGCTCAAGACCCTCCTTCTGGTTATGATCGATTTGACCGATCAGGATCAGCGTATTGCGCATAAGAATGCCTGAAAGGGCAATCAAGCCGACCAGCGCGTTGATGCCAAACGGCTGATTGAAAATCAGCAGCACGGGCACCACGCCAATCAGCCCCAGCGGCGCGGTTAGGAACACCATCACCATCGCCGAGATTGAGCGCACCTGCAAAATGATGATCAGCAGCGTCAGGGCAATCATGATCGGGAACAGCGGAATCATTGCCTGCGTGGCTTTACCTGATTCCTCAATCGAACCCGCCATGTCTATTCGGTACCCGGGCGGCAGCGCGTCAACAATCGGCTGGAGCTGCTTCATGACGGCCACCGACACATCCGGTGGCTGAAGATTGTTAGCGATATCGCCCCGAACGGTTATCGTCGGGGTGCGATCGCGACGGCGCAGGATCGGATCTTCCATACCGATCTCAATCTTGCCGATTTGAGACAGCGGAACGCGCTGTCCCGCATTGCCGACAAGGGTGAAACCCTCGATTTTTGCCGGATCAAGACGGATATCTCCCGCCGCGCGGCCAATCACCTCCACCGAGCGAATATCTTCCCGCACGGAGGTGACGGGCACGCCAGACAGCAGGAACTGAAGCTGCTCGGCAACGGCACTGGAGGTTAAGCCGGTCGCCTGCAGGCGGTTTTGATCGAGGGTGAAATGCAGGACGGGAACGCGTGAGCCCCAGTCGGTGTTGACGGTTCTCATCATCGGGCTCGCCTGGAGCACGGCTTTCACCCTGTCAGCGATGTCATGCACCTGTTCGACATCCGGCCCCGACACGCGCCAGGCAACCGGGAAGGGCGAGTACGGGCCAAACACCAGCTGCGTTACCCGCACGCGGGCTTCGGGGGCAAGGCCGTTGGCGACAGCGTCCCTCAGCCGGAGCTTGAGCGCCTCGCGTGACGTTTCGCTGTCCGTCAGGATCACGATTTTCGCAAAAGACGGATCGGGCAGTTCAGGCGCCATCGCCAGATAAAAGCGGGGCGAACCCTGACCAATATAGGCCGTGACAATTTTGGCTTCGGGCTGCTGGCCCAGCCACGCTTCGATTTTTGCGGCTGCGGCGCTGGTTTGCTCAATCGAGGTACCGTAGGGCATCTGCACCTCAACCAGTACTTCCGGGCGATCGGAGGTCGGGAAGAATTGTTTTTTAACCAGCCCCATGCCGAGCACGGCCAGAATGAAAATGGCGACCACCGACCCGGCCACCCGCCATTTTCTGGCGATAACGCGGGCAAGCAGCTGGCGAAAACGGTTATAGCGAGGCGTGTTGTAGATGGCGTCATGACCTCCTTCTACTTTGGGGATCGCCGGCAGGATCTTCACCCCAAGATAGGGCGTGAACACCACCGCGACAAACCACGATGCAATCAGGGCGAGGCCGACAATCCAGAACATGTTGCTGGTGTATTCCCCGGCGGTCGACTGGGCAAAGCCATTCGGCATAAAGCCAATGGCCGTCACCAGGGTACCGGCCAGCATGGGCGCGGCGGTATGGCTCCAGGCGAAGGCCGAGGCTTTGATTCTGTCGTAACCTTCCTCCATTTTCACCACCATCATTTCGATGGCGATGATGGCATCATCAACCAGCAGGCCGAGGGCGAGGATCAGGGAGCCCAGCGTAACGCGGTCAAAGTTTATCCCCGCGGCTTCCATCACCACGAACACGACCGCCAGCGTCAGCGGTACCGCCGCCGCAACGACAACACCCACGCGCCAGCCCATGCTGACAAAACAAACCACCATGACCACAAGCAGGGCGACGAAGAATTTGATCATGAACTCATCGACCGACGAGCGAATATTCACGGACTGGTCGGTAACCTTGGTCAGGGACATGCCCAGCGGCAGGCTATCATTTATTTTCGCCGTTTCCGCATCCAGCGCTTTACCCAGCGCCAGACCGTTCCAGCCTTCACGCATCACGATGCCCAGCAGAAGGGCGGGCTCATGCTGATTGCGTATCAGCATCGTCGGGGGATCTTCGTAGCCTCGCTCAACCGTTGCCACATCGGACAGCTTGAGCGTTTTGCCCTGAGCAATAAAAGGCGTATCGCGGATTTTCTGCAGTTCATCGAACGCGCCGTCCAGGCGGATAAAAATTTGCGCGCCTCGGGTCTCAATGGAACCCGCCGCGGCTAGCGCGTTCTGGCTGTTGAGGGCATTGAAAATATCCTGGGGTGAGAGCCCTATCGTCGCCAGACGGTCATGGGAGAAGGAGATATAAATCCGCTCGGCCTGTTCGCCGATAATGTTCACTTTCTTCACGCCGGGAACGTGCAGAAGCTGCTGGCGCAAGCCTTCGGCATCACGTACCAGCTGCCGCTGCGGTTCGCCTTTCGCTTTCAGGGCAAAGAGGGCAAAGGTAACATCCGAGAATTCGTCATTGATCATCGGGCCGATGACGCCCGCCGGAAGTCGCTGAGATTCATCTCCAAGCTTCTTACGCGCCTGATAGAACTCCTCCTGCACTTCGGCAGGCGGGGTCTTGTCCTGCAATGACAACGTGATAAACGCCATGCCGGGACGGGTATAGGTTTCGGTACGGTCATACCATTTGAGTTCCTGCAGGCGCTTTTCCAGCGGCTCGGCGACCTGATCCTGAATTTCCTGCACGGTGGCGCCCGGCCAGACGGTTATCACCGTCATTTGCTTTACCGTGAAGGGCGGATCTTCCGCGCGCCCGAGCCCAAAGAAGGCGTAAATTCCGGCAATCGTGACCAGAACGATCAGAAACAGCGTAATGGAACGTTCGCGGACGGCCAGCGCCGACAGGTTGAAGCGGCTTCCGCTCATGGTGTGTTCTCCGCCAGGGCGGCATTGCGTTGCTCGGTAAGCCTGACGACTTCACCTTCGTGCAGAAGATGGGCACCTAACGCAACAATCTTCTCACCGGGCTTCACGCCGCCCGTGACCTGCGCCGCATCTTCACCCACGCTCAGCACCTTGACGGGCGTCCATGCAACCTTTGCCGGCTGGGCGGAAATACGCCAGACGCCGGGACCTTTTCCTGCATCATAGAGTGAAGCCAGCGGGACCTGCATGACCTGACCTTCCGCTTTATTGTCCTGAATGTTCAGCGTGACGGTTGCCCCCAGCGGCGCGTCTGCCAGCAGGCCATCCAGCACGTAGCGGGCTTCATAAGTGCGGGTCGCGGCATCGGCCGAGTCAGACAGCAGGCGCAGCGTTGCGGTGACCGGATGTTTTTCATTGCCATACAGCGTGGCCTGCGCTTCGCTGCCGACGGCAGGGCGCAGCGTTTCCGGAAGCTGGACGAGCGCTTCACGCTGTCCCGCTCTGGCGAGCCTGATCGCCACCTGTCCGGCGCTGACGACCTGACCCGGCTCGGCGAGCGTCTCCATGACCACGCCGTCCGAATCCGCCAGCAGCACGGCATAGCCCGTGGCGTTTTGCGCCACGCTGGACTGCGCCCGGGCGGCGCTGAGGTCGGCCCTGGCCGTATCGGCCGCCGCTTTGATCTGGTCATACTCCGAGGCAGACACGGCGCCGGACGCCACAAGTCCACGATAGCGCGCCTCATCGCTGGTGGCTTTGCGCGCGCGCGCCTGAGCCGCATCCACCGCGCGCTGCTGCGCCTGAGCCTGTAATTTCAGGTCAACCGGATCCAGACGCAGCAGGGGCTGGCCCTGTTTGACGGTCTGCCCCGTATCGACCAGTCGCTCAAGGATTTTTCCCTGGACTCTGAAACCTAAATCGCTTTGCGTTCTTGCGACCACCACGCCCGTGAAGGCGCGGGCGTTATTGTTCGCAAGCTCGACGGAGGCGGATCTGACGAGCGGTGGCTTTGTGCGCGGATCGTCACTCGCGGAAATATCGCCGCACGCCACCAGGGCAAACGGCAGGAGACAAACGGCAACGCGGGCTGAAGTGAGCCTGAGCATGGGAAACCTTTTTGACGTAACAGGACGGTATCCGCATTCTCTGACTAGTGACCAAAATTGTCAATGGTCACAAATTAGGGGGCCAGGCTTCTTAAAATAAGTGAAGAGAGCAGCACCGCCGCGGTGGGGGCCATTTCGAGGTTGTACTGCAGCTGAACGGGGTTAATATAAGGGCACATCACCATGTAGACGGCAAATGTGACCTCATCCAGCGGCGTTTTTCTTTCAAACTCGCCGGCCTGCCTGCCTTCGATAATGATGCTCTCGATCAGCTTCATCAGGCTTTCACTGTATTTTTGGGTTGACGGCCACTGCTCCTGCGCGGCGACGGCGGCAATGTCGTATAGCTTACGGTCGTGGAAAAACAGCTCGCTTCCCGCCTCGGTGAGCGCTTTGAAAAGGCGGCGTAATTTTTCGCTTGCTGACGGCGCATCCTCGATGGCGGAAAGGACTGCCGCCATGATCAGCTCCAGGCGGTTAGCGCAGATCACCTCGCCGATAGCCTGTTTGGAATCGAAAAATTTATAAATGTAGGACTTTGAAAAACCAATGGATTTAGCCAGCTCGGCGACGGTGGTTTTTTCATAGCCGTAGTGACCGAAGTGCTCAAAAGCCGCTTCGACGATTTGCTCTCTGACAGCGTGGTCAAGGGGACCACGTGCTGATGGGGGATTCATATTTTTAGTCATTATTTAAGCTTAGCGTGACAGGCTACGATTAACAACGAGTGACCATTTCGTATTTTGGTTACCGTCATTCATCATGTGCCGTTCAGACGGGACGATCAACCAGGTGGGGTAAGTGTATCACTGTTTTTCGTGCACTATGGCATCTATCTGTCTGCAATAAGCGAGGGTTTCAGCGCAACTCCCTTGCGCTGAACAGAGCCGTTTTTGCTTAAGCCGAACGTGGGCGCAATATTTTTTCAACAATAAGCACCAGACGCCTGCGCGTCACGAACCGGTGTAGCTGCCCCAGAAGCCAGTTACCGCATCCGGTAATCAGGTAGCTACGGTTACTCTCAACGGCCTTCAACGCCAGGGTGACCACCTTGTGAGCGGGCATTCTTTTCCCTACCGAGGCCTCCTCAGCATTCACCACATCAAAAAAGGCCGTATCCGTTGCGCCGGGGCAAAGCGCCAGGACGCGGATGCCCTTTGAGCGATATTCTCCCCACAGCGCGTTCGAAAACGAGAGCAGGAAGGCTTTGGTTGCGCCATAAATCGCCATATAGGGATCCGGTTGCATCGCGGCCGTTGAGGCAACGTTAATAATCACCCCGGATCCCTGCTGCAGCATTCCCGGCAGCAGGGCGTGAGTCAGCTCCACGGGGGCCATGCAGTTTACGTTTATCTCATCACGCTGCCTGTCGATCGACAGCTTTTCGAATGGCCCGTAGGTGGCGAACCCGGCGCAGTTAATCAGAATGTCGGGGACGCGTCTTAAGGTTTCAAGCCGTTCCACAATGTGGGGAATGGCTTCCTGCTTCACTAAATCCTGCACGATAATCGTGATGGAGACGCCGTGCTTTCTGACCAACTCTGCGGCAAGCGCCTGCAGCTTTGGCTCGCTGCGGGCGACGAGGATCAAGGCCACGCCGCGGGCGGCAAGCTGCCGGGCAAAATCACGACCGATGCCCGAAGATGCTCCGGTAACCAGCGCCGTTTTTCCTGTATAATCAAAAGAGTTCATATCTTTAATCCCGTTTCCCTAATGTATGCCGCACAGGATAAACCGTGCACTTAGGTACACGGTCAAGCGTGATTTTTACAAGGTGAGGGCGACGCGATGCGAATTGGTGAACTTTGTGCGAAAACGGGATTGTCGAAAGAGACGGTGCGTTACTATGAGCGACAGGGGCTATTAGAGAATATCCCACAGCCCAATCGCAGCAATAACTACAAAGTTTATTCCGCCGTCGATTTACAGCGTTTAAACATGATCAAGCATGCCAAAATGCTGGGTTTTACCTTAGCCGAAATTGCAGAGGTTTTATCTGTCTGGGTTGACGACAACTTTACCGCTGAGCAAAAACAGGCTTCTCTGCGCCGCAAGCTGCAGCAGCTTGAAGAGAAAGAAGCAGCGTTAATTGAACTCAGAGCCAGGTTGCAAAACGCCCTTAATAAGGTCGGCCAGCCTTGTGTCGACACGTTTTGATCGCCGGGTGAGAGGAGGCCGCAAAACCGATGCGGCCTTATCTGTCAGGCAGCCAGTTCAGGCATCTGTTCCTTCACGAAATTCAATACGTTCCTCGCGTCGAGAGATGCATAGGGCAGGCTCTCAATAATGGCGATTGAACGCGTATTGCCCACCGTTTCTTTTATCTCATCGAGTTTGTACTGAATGTGCGGCGCGATGAGGAAACCATCGAAAGCGGGAGCGACGCTGGCGAAGTTATCCAGCCCAACAGCGCTAATAATCAGCGGATAGCCTTCGCGTTCTGCCAGAGACTGCATCTTTTTGGCGAGAGAGTTTGCGGTGTTACCAAACAAACAGCATATCAGAAGCTTTTTCATATTTTGTACCTCCTGAAAACCGCTCCTAGGGTAGTCCTGAGGTTGTCCACGAAATGCGCGCTATCTCTTATTTTGGCGACAAATTAACCGCAGCTGCCTGACGCGATTTAATTTAATGTTTTTTTAGCCAGTCGAGAAAAAACTGGCTAAAAGCCGTGACCTGAAGCGGCTGCAGTTTGCGCTGCGGGTAAACAAGCTGCAGGCCGACATCTTTGCGATCGTATCGGCTAAAGCCGGTGAAGCTGTCGGCAAACAGTACCGTGAGCCTTCCGGTTTCAACATCGTCTTTTACGTCCCACCACGATTTCCCCGCGATGCCAGCCCCGCTGAGTGTCCACTGACGAAGCAAAGCCCCGTCGTCGCACACCATGGCAGGCTCTACGCGAACGACGCTTTCCTCGCCATCTTTTTCAAAGCGCCATTCGTTCATCACCACGCCCTGAGACTCAAGCGCCAGGCACCGGTGCTGGGCTAAATCGGCAAACGTGGAGGGAATACCGCGTTCGTTAAGATACTCCCCGGAGGCGACCAGCACCCGATGGTTCGGGCGGATGTTTCTGACGACAAGGCTGCTGTCCGGCAGGTTGCCAAAACGCACGCTCATATCCAGCCGGTTAGCGACCAGGTCCTCAACGTGTTCTCTTAACGAGATGAAAAATTTAACGTCGGGATGGCGTCGGGAGAATTCCACGACGGCGGGGCTAAGATACTGTCTGCCAAAGTCCGAGGGCGCAGAAAGGCGAATGTTGCCGCTGAGCACGCCTTCCTTTTGCGTCAGTAACGACTCTGCGTGATGCACTTCTTCCAGCACGCGCAGCGCGGCATGGTAAAACTCTTCCCCGGCGCGGGTCAGCGTAATGGATCGCGTTGAGCGGTGAAACAGGCGCGTCTGGTAACGCTCCTCAATCGCCTTCAGCCTGGCCGTCATGGTGGCGGGAGAAAGCGACAGGCGTCGCCCGGCGGCAGAAAGACCGCCGGCCTCGGCAACTTCCACCAGTAACGCCATGTCTTCGAGTTTACCCATTATTCATATTTTCCGAAAAGTGCATCTACTTTTAGCGTAATTATCAAAATAAGATGCCGAATGTAAAGTGATTTCATCCAAACCATAAGGGATGAAAACATGCAACGTATCTCACTTTTTGAACGCTACAGGCTGGGTCTGCAGGATCTGAAAAACCGTATCGTCATGGCGCCGATGACCCGCGCGCGCTCCCTGCAGCCGGGAAATATTCCCTCGGCGCTGATGGCGGAGTATTACCGGCAGCGGGCCAGCGCCGGATTAATTATCACGGAAGCCACCCAGATTTCGCCTCAGGGCCAGGGATACTCATGGACGCCCGGCATCCATTCGCCTGAGCAGGTTTCAGGATGGCAACTCACGACGGGCGCCGTGCATCAGGCGGGCGGGGTGATTTTTTCGCAGCTCTGGCACGTCGGGCGAATGTCGCACGCCAGTTTTCATCAGGATGGTCAGCCCGTCGCCCCATCAGCACTGGCGCCGGACGCGCAGGTGTGGGTTGTGAATGAAAAGGGGGAAGGCCAAATGGTTGACTGCCCGCAGCCGAGAACACTCTCGCTCAAGGACATCCACAGCATCATCGCGGACTATCGTCAGGCGGCACTGAATGCCGTTCAGGCCGGGTTTGACGGCGTGGAGGTTCACGGCGGAAACGGCTATCTGATCGACCAGTTTCTGCGTAAAACCTCCAACAAACGCACGGACGAGTACGGCGGCACGCTGGCGAACCGGATCCGCTTTGCTCAGGAAGTGCTAAGCGCCATTGCCGAGGCCATTGGCCGCGAGCGTACGGGCATTCGCCTTTCCCCGTTTATTACCCAGCGCGGGATGAACGATCCGCAGGTGACGGAAGCCATACTCGCTCTCGCGGCCTGGTGTGAACAAAAAGGGATTGCGTTCATCCACCTGGCGGAAGCCGACTGGGACGATGCGCCGCAGGTACCTGAACAATTCCGTCAATCGCTACGCGAGACGTTTAGCGGAACCCTTATCGTCGCGGGGAACTATGACCTTGAAAAAGCGGAAAAGATCCTTGCTGCCGGCTATGCCGATTTGATTGCCTTCGGGCGGCCGTTTATTGCCAACCCGGATTTACCCCACCGGCTGGCGCACCAGCTGCCTCTGGCCCAGGTGCGCGACCCCGCCACGCTGTTTGGCGGCACCGCGACGGGATATACCGATTACCCCATTTACACCCTGCAGGAGGAAACGTTATGACCCATAAAACCTTAATTATCGGCGGCGCTTCCGGAATCGGTTTCGCCGTGGGCAGCCTGCTTGCCGGGCGCGGCGAGGAAATTATTCTTGCGGGCCGCGACGGCGCGAAGCTGGACGCTGCGCGGCAGCGGCTGAGCGCCCACGCCGCATCTGTTCACACCCTCGTGCTTGATATCAGCCGTGAGGCAGAGTTGGTTGCACTCGGTGAAACGCTGGGTGAGGTCAATAATATCGTCGTTACGGCGGGTTCACAGGCTCCGGGAGGGCTTCTTTCCGGGCTGGATCTCCGCGCGGCAAGGCTGGCCTTTGATACAAAATTCTGGGGAAGCATCAATGTTGCCCGCTATCTCAGCGGGAACATCGCCCCTCGCGGTACGCTGACGTTCACCAGCGGGTTCGTGGCGCGTCGTACCGTGGCGGGCGCCATTGTTAAAACGACGATGAATGCCGCCATCGAGGCCGCGACAAAAGTGCTGGCGAAAGAGCTTTCACCGCTGCGCGTCAACGTCGTGAGTCCGGGGCTGACCGACACGGAAGCGTACGCGGGCATGGACGCCGCCGCGCGGGAAAAAATGCTCGCTGGCGCGGCGGAAAGCCTGCGAGCCAAAGCCAGGGGAAGGGCGGAGGACGTCGCGCAAGGATATCTTTTCGCGATTGATAATCCCTTTGTCACGGGATCGGTCATTGATATTGAAGGCGGGGCGTTAATTAACTGACCCTCTCTGATTTGAACCGCAGGGAATCGTCCGCGGGTAATGTAATACTCTATTGAGAGATATCATGAAATATTCGACGTATTTTCATTCGGCTGTAGCGTTAGTTATTTTTGCAGGTCTGTCGGGCAATGCGATTTCCGCGCAGGGGGAATGGCTGCAGCCAAAACAGCTTATAGTGGACAACAGCCTGCCGCAGGCGAAATTAAAGGCGAATGAAGCACTCGCCAGAGAATATGCCTCATTCTGGAATACGGGTAATGAAACCCTGGCGCGTAATGCCCTGGCGGTAAACTTTATTGATAAAACGCCTCCGGAGGGGCGTAAGCAGGGGCCGGAAGGCGCTATTTTAGCTTCCCGTGCGTTTCGTGCGGCCGTGCCTGATTTGCAATGTGACGTTGAGCAAATGATTATTTCAGGCGATCGCGTGGTTTCGCATTTACATTTTCACGGCACATTCACCGGAACATTTGGCAAGCTGAAAGGAAAGGGGCAAAAAATAGATTTTATCGCCACCGATATTTATGAGATTGGTGACGGTAAGATTGTGGCTAACTGGCATATTGAGGACAACCTGACGCTGATGAAACAGCTGGGCGCGCTGTAAAGTCATCACTCCGGGGCGGCCCGGAGTGATGCGAAAATCCTATAAGCCAAGATCGCTCAGCGAAGGGTGATCGTCCGGGCGTCTGCCCAGCGGCCAGTGGAACAGCCTCTCAGTGGCTTTGATCGGCATATCGTTTACGCAGGCAAAGCGGCGCTTCATCAGTCCGTCCGGCTCAAACTCCCAGTTTTCATTGCCGTAAGAGCGGAACCAGTTGCCGGAATCATCATGCCATTCATAGGCATAGCGCACCGCGATTCGGTTCTCCGTAAATGCCCAGAGTTCTTTAATCAGACGATAGTCCAGCTCTTTTTTCCATTTCCGCTCCAGAAACGCCTGGGCTTCTTCACGGTTGGTGGCGAACTCTGCGCGGTTACGCCATTGGGTATCCAGCGTATAGGCAAGCGCGACTTTCGCCGGGTCGCGGCTGTTCCAGCCATCTTCTGCCAGTCTGACTTTTTCGATGGCGCTTTCACGAGTGAAGGGCGGTAAAGGAGGACGTGTGTTCATTGCGATTACCTCAGCGTTATATTAAGTAGACAGATCTGTCTACCTGCGGTAATCTATGCCTGTAAAATAACGCTGTCAACATTCTTTTTGAGGCTACCCAAAAGTGAAAACAGAACCCGCAGGCAACGATACAAAAATCAGCGTCAGAGATAAGATATTACTCACGGCGCACGATCTGTTTTATTCCACGGGCTTCAGGGCGACGGGGGTGGATACGCTGATTAAAGCGTCTAAAGTGACCAAGGTGACTTTCTATCGCCATTTTCCGAGTAAGAGCTTGCTTATTCTCGCCTATCTACACTATCGGCATGAAATATGGATTAACTGGTTTGAGACCACGCTGCGTCGACATCTCGATGAAGGCGAAATACCTTCTGATGCGATATCCGCAACGCTTTACGAATGGTTTATTTCGCCCGAATTCCACGGCTGCGCGTTTATTAACGCCAGCGCAGAGGCGAAATCGGAAGATATTGAAAGCGAAATTAAAGAGATATGCCGCAGTCATAAGTCAGAAACAAAGAAAATTATTGCCTTGCTGACGAAGAGTGCTGATGAGCGCATCGTCAATGAAATTATGCTGCTCATTGACGGCGCAATTATTCATGCACAGATGGGCATGGGTACGGATGAGGTCATCACTCCGTTGAAGAGGGCATTAGCCGCAGCGTTATTAGTGGGCAAATAATGTTTACCCCTGCGACGACTGACAAATGCCCGCAAGACAACAACACTTAGCGTTTAATAACCTTCACACCGGGAATGAGCAAATGGCCTATAACCGCACTTTCGCCCTCGATATAAGCTGGAAAAGTCCTCATCCGCGTACATGCTATGCAGTCGGCAAGCATGCCGGGATGCTCATCCGCATGCGCGTCTGTTTGATTGCGTTATTCTTGGCCAGACGTTATGACCCAATTGCTGAGGTTGAAAAATCCTCGGCGTCAGTTGGTGCCGTTACATAAGGCTGTAAACACCCGCTCCCCAGTAACCCTTACCCTGACGAGTCTGTTCTTTCCAGCCTGATGCGATCAGTTCTTTTGCAATAAACCGATTGATGATCCCATGCCCCATGAGCAAGACGGGGCCATCGGAGTCCTTAGCCGCCGTTACGAGGATCTCAGCCGCTTTAGCGGCACGTTTTTTTACGACGCTTACGCACTCTGCTTCACCAGACAGCCCGCAGAGCCAAAGAACGCGAAACAGTGCCGCCCAGTAAAAAGGCGACAACCGTAACCCTGGGATACGAAATATCGGCAGTTCCGCTTCCCGAAAAACCTCATCAATTAAACCCGGTTGACACCCCAGCGTTTTCAACGATGAAAGGGTTCGCGGGAGAGGGCTGCTGAGAAACGTGAGCGCGCGGTACGCGAGGATTTGAGCTATCTCCGAAGGTCTGTCGCTGCCCGTTGAAGAGCGGTTATAGCTGTCGATCCATTCAGCCATTTGCCTGTGCGATACTTTTGGCTCACCCCTGTGCTGAGGTTCTCCATGCCGCATCAAAATAATTTCCATATGTTTTTATCACCCATCATCCCTTCATCAGCGGCAGAGTAGCGCGATCGGATGAGGTTTTTCACCCACCCGTTTTAGTGTGTCTGAACCTGGAGCGTACTTAGCAGACCTATCAGTCTGTAAAATATTTTCATGCGCGCGTATTCTGTGAGAAAGCGCTGAGCATAACCATTTAGGGTAAAGGAAACGAAAAATGAGAACACAGAAGCGATGCCTTGGCTGCGTGGCTGTTGTGGTTGATGACTACGATCGCGCTATTGAATACTACACAGATAAGCTGGGTTTTACCCTCGTAGAGGATACGCCTCAACCGGGTAAACGCTGGGTGGTCGTCTCACCCAACCCGGAAAGCGACTGCAATATTTTGCTGGCTCGTGCTTCTAACGAGAGGCAGGAAAGCTTTATCGGCAATCAATGCGGCGGCAGAGTTTTCCTGTTCCTTCAGACGGACGATTTTTGGCGCGATTACCGTGCCATGAAAGATAAAGGCGTTCATTTCTGCGAAGAACCTCGTGAGGAAGAGTACGGTACGGTGGTGGTGTTTGAAGATATTTACGGCAACCGCTGGGATCTCTACCAAAATGCCCAACGTGGGTGATTACCAGGGATACTTTTCATGACTCTTCGAATTAGACAGGCCACAGGGGCCGATTCAACGCTTTTAAGCGAGCTGGGATACCGAATCTATCCCGCCCATTTTCAGCATCTGTGGGTGTCAGAGGCAGAGATGAAGGATTTTCTGCACGGCGAGTACGCGCTTTCCGTACTTGAACAGAGCCTGAAAGAGAACGCTGTTTCCTGGTATGTTGCCGAGACCGATCGGCCCGTGGGGTTCATGAAAGTGACCTGGGAAGCTCTGCTCCCGGAAACGGATAAGAAGGGCGTTCTCCTCAACAAGCTCTACCTCGATCCCGCCGAGACCGGCAAGAACTATGGCCAGGTGATGTTCAACAACATTACCGACATGGCCCGGAGCAGGGGAAAAGACTATCTCTGGCTGGAAGTGCTTGAGCAGAACGCGGGAGCGTACCGGTTCTACCAGAAGCAGGGCATGCTCTGCGTTAAGAACGTCCTTTTCGAAACCGCTTCACAGCAGAGCATTCTCAGAATTATGGGGATGTCTCTTTAGGGCGAGAGCTTTCGTCGCGCTGTGCCAGCGATAGCGCGCTGGCGCTGGCGGGATCGAACAGCGAGAGGCTCTCAATCTGATTGAGTAAAATCACCTTTCGGAATGACATGGCGCTGCGGGGTTCAGAGTCGAGCGTGATGTCATGCTCCGCATACCACTTGCTGTAGTTATTCTCGATGCGAAAGTTCATCGTCTTCGCGTCTCTGTACCCGCTTAACATCGGGATCAGCACGATATTGGCCGTTTTTTCATATTCCAGCGTCGCGGTGTGGATCATGCCGACGTAAATCCGCCTGGAACGGAGCGTAACCTGCGCCAGTTCCCCTTGCTCCATACACTGATACAGCAGTTGTTCAATACCGCTCGACTGCGCCAGACGTTTGTAGAGCTTTTTCCGGCTTTCGCCGTCCAGCCTGGCGCTGCCTGCCCAGTTAGAGCGGTAGAGGCAAAACAGGATGGCAAACGCCAGCATCACGACCACCGGCGCCTGAATGCCTAAAAAGCTCCAGTTCATAAAGTCGATTTGCCAGTCGGTATATTTCGGCGAGGCAAAGTGAAAAGCGTTGTTGGCCGCAGAAAGGGC
This sequence comes from Enterobacter sp. WP_7_1, assembly GCF_003688535.1. Classification (NCBI taxonomy): domain Bacteria; kingdom Pseudomonadati; phylum Pseudomonadota; class Gammaproteobacteria; order Enterobacterales; family Enterobacteriaceae; genus Enterobacter; species Enterobacter sp. WP_7_1. The sequence goes on from NZ_REFK01000001.1 coordinate 1,323,013, forward strand.
GAGCAGGAGCAGCCAGAGCAGACCGGTGGCAATTACGCCCTGCAGAACGAAAATACAGCCGTACAGCGCCACAAGAAAATAGACGTCCCAGCCAAAGGAGCGCTTGATTTTAAAGCGGGTCGACAGGTCGCGGCTGGTGTACCAGTACCCGCATACCATCAGCACCATAAATATCGCCGTTCCCATATCAGGCCCTCTTCAGCATGTTGACGTGACGCAAAAAATCCTGCCGCACCTCGTTGCTTTTGTAGTTCACCGAGGCGTTCCCGTCCTGGTCGATAATGATGCGATCGCCATCTTCGACGGCTTCAATGATTTCCTGCTGGCTCATCACCTGCAGTAAGGATTCCGGGCTGGAGAAAAGGGAGAGAAAGAAACGTTTCATGCGGGCATCCTTATGAATAAAAAGGATAAGCCTGGAATAAGACCGGCGAGTTTGCCTTAAGGATATCCTGAAAGTTAAAGCCGGGTGGCGGCTACGCCTTACCTGAACTACAAAACCCACTCTTTTGACTATATATAGGTAATTGATATATATCTAAAATAAAAAATAAATCACCACAAACTTGGACAAATAACGTTAATTGTGTAAGTTTTAATTATGCGATTACGCCACGTTGTTTACAGCCAGGATGTGACCCATGAGCACTTTGCCCTCTGTCGTGAGTCGGTTTGTTGAGTACTACGCCGCACTGGATAGCCAGCCGCCGTCCGCGCTGGTGGGGCTTTACCATTCGAATGCCACGCTTATCGATCCGTTTGGCGAGCATGACGGGATTTTCGCGCTTCAGCGCTACTTCACCCATCTGCTGGCCAACGTCGAGCATTGCCGTTTTTCCATCGATACGCCGCTATGCAGCGGGAACCGGTTTGCTGTGACCTGGGTAATGCACTGGTCGCATCCGCGCATTGCCGGGGGAGAGCCGCTCGAACTGCCGGGATGTTCGGTGGTGGACACGGAAAGCGATCTCATCACGCACCAGCGCGACTACTACGATGCGGGAGAGATGATCTACGAACACCTTCCTCTGCTGGGCTGGGCGGTACGCGGCGTGAAGCGGAGGGTCAAATCATGAAAACGGTACTGATCACCGGCGCAAGCTCGGGCATTGGTGCCGGGCTGGCGAAATCCTTTGCCGCAGACGGCTACCACGTGATTGCCTGCGGACGCGATCCGGCGCGTCTCGAAGCGCTGCATCAGACCTGCCCCAATCTCACCGTTCGCCTGTTCGATATGACAGACAGGGACGCCTGTCGCCAGGCGCTGACCGGCAGCTACGCCGATCTGATTATTCTCTGCGCCGGTACCTGCGAATATCTCGATGGAGGCGTGGTGGATGCGGCGCTGGTGGAGCGGGTTATGGCGACAAATTTCCTCGGCCCGGTGAACTGTCTTGACGCGCTGCAGCCGCAGCTGACGGCTGGCAACCGCGTGGTGCTGGTGAGTTCGATGGCCCACTGGCTGCCTTTCCCACGTGCAGAGGCCTACGGCGCGTCCAAAGCGGCCCTGAGCTGGTTTGCCGAGAGCCTGCGGCTGGACTGGGAGCCAAAAGGGATAGCCGTGACGGTTGTCTCCCCGGGCTTTGTCGACACGCCGCTGACGCGCAAAAACGATTTTGCCATGCCGGGCAGGGTGAGCGTCGATGAGGCGGTCAAGGCGATCCGTACCGGGCTGGCGGCAGGAAAAATGCATATCGCATTTCCTGACGGGTTCGGCTTTATTTTGCGGTTGCTCTCCGGGCTGCCCGCGTTTTTACAGCGCGCGCTGCTGCGCAGGATGGTGCGTTCATGAACATTGCGATTATCGGCAGCGGCATCGCCGGGCTGACCTGCGCCTGGCGCCTGGCCGGGCACCATAAGGTGACCTTATTTGAAGCGGGCGCCACGCCCGGCGGCCATACCGCAACGGTTGACGTGACGACGCCACAGGGCACATACGCGATCGATACCGGGTTTATCGTCTACAACGACCGCACCTATCCGCGCTTTATGGGCCTGCTCAGCGAGCTGGGCATCAGCGGGCAAAAAACGCAGATGAGCTTTTCGGTGCACAACCCGGCGACGGGGATTGAATACAACGGACACACCCTGACGTCGCTGTTTGCCCAGCGCCGAAACCTGGTGAATCCGGCATTCTGGCGGCTGCTCGGGGAGATCGTCCGCTTCAATCGTCTGGCAAAACAGGCGCTGGACGGGGAGGTGGACCCGAACGCCACGCTGCAGACGTTTCTGGAACAGCACGGCTTCACGCCGTTTTTTGCGCGCCACTACATTCTGCCGATGGGGGCCGCCATCTGGTCCTCGTCGCTGCAGGAGATGAAGCGTTTCCCGCTGCCGCTCTTTTTGCGCTTCTTCCACCACCACGGCCTGCTGGATATCACCCAGCGCCCGCAGTGGTACGTGGTGCCGGGCGGCTCGCGAGAGTATATCCGCGCCATGCTCGACAAACTGGGCGACCGTCTGAATCTGCACCTCAATTCACCGGTGCAGCGGGTGAGCCGCCACGCGCACGGGGTTACGCTCCAGCTTGAAAACGGCAGTCATACCTTCGATAGGGTAATTTTTGCCTGCCACTCCGCCAGCGCCCTGGAGATGCTTGATGACCCAACGCATGCAGAGCGCGAGGTGCTGGGCGATATCGGCTGGCAGCGCAACGAGGTCGTTTTACACAGCGATCCGCGCTGGCTGCCGGAGCGGCAGCGCGCGTGGGCCAGCTGGAACTACCGCCTGAGCGCGCAGGAACAGGCCAGCGCCTGCGTCACCTACAACATGAACATCCTGCAGGGGCTGCCTGCGGGCAGTCCGCTGTTCTGCGTCACCCTCAACCCGGACGCGCCGGTAGATGAGCGCTTCGTTCTGCAACGCTTTGTCTATGAACATCCGCTGTTTAACCCGCAAAGCTGGCGGGCGCAGGCGCGGCGCGGCGAGATCAACGGTCATAACCGGAGCTGGTACTGCGGGGCCTGGTGGTACAACGGTTTCCATGAAGATGGCGTGCGCAGCGCGCTGGACGTGGTCAATGCGATAGCGGCCGGAGAGGGGAACTGAGATGAACAGCTGCCTCTACCACGGCGTGTTACGCCACCGCCGCCTTCAGCCGAAAACCCACGAATTTAGCTACAGCGTCTTTATGGCCTGGCTGGATCTCGATGAACTACCGCAGCTTTCGTCCGTCGGCGTGCGGCGCAATCGCTTTGCCGCCGCCTCGTTCCACGACGCGGACTATCCGCTCGGCACGCCGCTTAAAGAGAACGTGCTCAGCAGGCTGGAGAGCCTGACCGGGGAACGTCCGGACGGGCGGGTGATGCTCCTGACGCAGCTGCGCTATTTCGGCTTTCATTTCAATCCGGTCAATTTTTACTACTGCTACGACGAAAAGGGAACGCTGCGCTGGGTGCTGGCGGAGGTCCGCAACACGCCGTGGAATGAACGTCATTACTATGCCGTCAACGGACAGGATGCGCAGCCCACGGAAAAAGCGTTTCACGTTTCCCCCTTCAACCCGATGGACATGATTTACCACTGGCGCTTTAACGACCCGGATAACACGCTGCATATGCACATTGAAAATCATCAGGAAGCGAAGGTCTTTGACGCCACGCTCGCGCTGCGCCGGGAGCCTTTGACGCGCCCCGCGCTGCGCTCGCTGTTGCTGCGCATTCCGCTTATGACCCTGAAAACCGTTTTTGCCATTTACTGGCAGGCGCTGCGCCTGTGGCTCAAGCGCGTGCCGCTGTATAACCATCCCGTCAGCAGGAGTGAACGCTCATGACCGATCCCGTCTTTGCGTTAGAACCCGATATTCCGCGCAACGTCCGCCTCGCGCGATGGCTGCTGTTTCGTCTGTTAAGCGGCATCCGCGGCGGCTCGCTCACGCTGCGTGAAGGGGCGCAGACCTTCCATTTTGGCGAGACGTCCTCCGCGCTGCATGCCGACGTGCAGATCCTCACGCCCGGCGTCTACTGGCGCGTCTTAACGGGCGGGAGCCTTGCTGCGGCAGAAGCCTGGATGGACGGCGAGTGGGAAACCGCACACCTCACGCCGCTTCTGGAGCTGCTGGCGCTCAACGGCGAGGTGCTTGGCCGTCTGGAAAACGGGTTCCGTCTGCTCGGCAGGCCGCTGGAGCGGATACGCCACTGGACGCGGCGTAACTCTCGCATGCAGGCGCGCGAAAATATTGCCGCCCATTACGATCTGGGCAATACCTTCTATGCCCATTTTCTGGATAAAGAGCTGCTCTATTCCAGCGCGCTGTTTACTGGTGACGAGCAGGATCTCACTGCGGCTCAGCGGGCCAAAATGGCGCGCCTGTGTGACCAGCTGGCGCTAAACCCGGGTGACCACCTGCTGGAAATTGGCACCGGCTGGGGCGCGATGGCGGAATACGCGGCCCGTCATTACGGCTGTCGGGTGACCACCACCACGCTGTCGCAGGAACAATATACCTGGGCAACCGAGCGGATCGCCCGCGCCGGGTTGCAGGATCGCGTTGAGGTACTGCTCTGCGACTATCGCGACCTCACCGGACAGTACGACAAGCTGGTCTCAATTGAGATGATTGAAGCCGTCGGGCAACGCTATCTGCCCACGTTTTTCCGCACCTGCCAGGCGCGTCTGCGCCCCGGAGGACGGATGGCGATTCAGGCCATTACCATTCAGGACCAGCGCTATCGCGACTACAGCAAAAGCGTCGATTTTATCCAGCGCTACATTTTTCCCGGCGGCTTCTTGCCGAGCATCACTGCGATGAACGAGCTGATGACGCGCCACACCGATTTCGTGGTGCGCAATCTTTTCGACATGGGCCCCGACTACGCCCGCACGCTTGCCCACTGGCGGCAGCGATTTGTCCATGCCTGGCAGGAGATTGAAAAGCTCGGCTTCGATGAACGGTTCCGCCGCATGTGGCTGTACTACTTCGGCTACTGCGAAGCCGGGTTTAACGCTCGCACCATCAGCGTGGTGCAGCTGACCGCCGAGCGCGTATGAGACGTTACCTTCAGGTCTTCCTGCTGGCCGTCGCGTTCGACCTCTACTGGGCGCTGGTGGTGCTCTTTCGCGAACAGGGCCTGATTATCTGGCTCGCGCTGGCGATCCTGGCGTGCCTGCTCTTGCCGCCTGCTTACCGTTTTTACGCCATTGGGCTGGCCGCGGCGGGCAGTCTGCTGGACGCACTCTGGGCGCTGACCGGGCTGATTGCCTTTACGGGCGAGTCCCTGATGCCGTTATGGATGGTGGCACTGTGGCTGATGTTCGCCACCGTCTGGACGCAGCTGACGCGCACCACCACGTTACCCGGCTGGCTGCTGACCCTGCTGGCCGCCGTGGGTGGACCGGTGGCCTACCTGTTTGGCGAGCGGCTGGGGGGCATCACGTTTCTGGAGCCGACCTTTATCGTCGTGGGCTGGATGGCGCCGGGCTGGCTGGTATTGATGCTGTTTTTCCACCTGCTGATGGGGAGACAAAAATGAGAGCTGTGGTTTTGCTGCTTTGGCTGACGCTGGTTGTGCCTGTTGCCCAGGCCGCCGACTGGCTGGCCTGGCGGAAGGTGGGGGACGCCACGCTCACCTGGGGGCCGTTCACCGTCTATACCTCCCAGCTACGCACCCCGGACGGGCGTTACGGTCGGGATAATCAGGATCAGGCGCTCATTATTACCTATGCGCGGGACATCGATCGCGATGAACTGGTTGAGGCGACCCGCGACCAGTGGCAGGCGCAGGGGATCCTGGCGCAGGAAGCGCAAAGCGAAGCCTGGCTGCGGATGCTCCGGTCCCTTTGGCCGGATGTTCGCCCGGGCTCACAGCTGGCGTTTGTTCTCAATGATAAGCAGGGGCAGTTCTGGTATCGCGCGTCAGCGGCGCAAACATCCTTTATTCCACTTGGACCGCGTCAGTCGGAAGCGTTCAGCACCCGTTTTCTGGCCATCTGGCTCGATCCCCGCACGCAATATCCTGAGCTGCGTCAGCAGTTAATCGGAGGCCAAAAATGAAACGTATCCTGATGATGGCGCTGGCATTCACGATGCTGCTGGCGGGCTGTAGCACTGAGGTGGCCGAGTATCGCCAGCAGCAGCCGCGGCTTGATATCTTCCACTACTTCCAGGGCAAAACCGAAGCGTGGGGGATGGTGCAGGATCGCAGCGGCAAGCAGATCCGCCGTTTTCACGTTGAGATTGCCGGGGACGTTATCGGCGATACGCTGACGCTCAACGAGCACTTCGTCTACGACGATGGCGAGAAGCAGCAGCGGGTCTGGCATATACGCCGCGTGGGGAACGATCGCTACGAGGGAACGGCAGGGGATATTGAAGGGGTTGCCACGGGGCAGGCCGCAGGCAATGCCTTTAACTGGCATTACAGCATGAACGTGACGGCAAACGGCAGCACCTGGCTACTGAACTTCGACGACTGGATGTACCTGCAGGATGAGACCCATCTGTTTAACAAAACCGAGATGAAGAAATTTGGCGTCACCGTTGCCACGGTGACGCTGTTCTTTACCCGTAAGACCTCAGCTTAGTCGCGGACGCTGCCGGTTTTGCTGCTGGAGTAGATGAAGTACAGGGCAATCCCCAGGCACACCACCGCGCTCAGACGGCTCGGCGAAAACGGAATGGCGGGATTGCCCAGCCAGCCAAAGTTATCAATCAGCATACTCATAGCGAGCTGGCCGAATATCACCGCCACCGTGGCGACGGCGGTGCCGATCTGCTGTACGGCGAGCACCATTATCACGATATAGGGCACGCCAAACATCGCCCCGAGGAGCTGCCATTTCGGCACGTCCAGCAGCGTGACCGCCTGCTTAGGCTCAAAGAAGAAAATCAGCAGGGCGGTCACCAGCGCGCCGACGGAAAATGTCAGAAACGCGCTTTTGAAAACGCCCACGCTGCTGCCGAGCTGCCCGTTAATCGCGGCCTGAATGCTCAGCGTTGCGCCGCCGCAGACGGCGAGAAGAATCATTATCAGCGTCATATCATCACCCCTGTGCGACAAGAACCAGTGCCGCAATAATAAAAACCAGCGCCACGATACGTTTTGCGTTTATTTTCCTGTGCGGCGTACCCAGCAGGCCAAAGTGGTCAATGATCAGGCTTTTAAAAACCTGACCAGCCAGAATGCCAATCATCGTCAGAGCGATGCCGATGGTCGGCGTGGCAATCGTCAGAATGACCACGTAAACAGGGCCAAGCACGCCGCCGAGCAGCTGCCAGCCGGGCTGGGCGAAAAACGACGGGCTGCTGCGCGGGCTGAAAAACAGCATCAGCAGAAACGTCAGCGCGGCACCGACGCCAAAAATGCTGAACGTCGCCCATAAATCGCCCACTTCTCCCCCTAATGGCCCCAGCAGCCCAGCCTCGACGGAAAGGCCCATCCCGCCGGCAATCACCAGTAAAATCAAAACAAACTGCATTACGCTTCCTCCGTTTTCAGGCGAAGAAGATTACGTCGGTAGACCCGTGAGAAAAATGCCATAATGCAGGAAACACCTTTGCAGGAAATGCATTAATGTCAGATGCCGGAAGCATGAACCTTCGCTCACTGCTGCTGTTTATTGCCGTCTATGAAACGCAGAACTTTTCCGTCGTCGCGCGACGAGAGGGAATATCCGCCTCGCAGGTGTCGCGCATTGTTCATCAGCTTGAGGACGCGCTCGGCCAGCAGCTGTTCTATCGCAATACCCGGGCGGTGATCCCCACGGAAAGCGGGCATCTGTTTATCCGCTATGCCCGGGCGATGGTCGATAACTTCGAAGAGGCGCGGCGGGAGATGGATGAACGTTCGACCGAACCCTCCGGCACGGTCCGCATAAATGGGCCGGTATTTTTTGGACAGAGGCACGTTGCGCCCGGACTGGCAGGTCTGGCCGAGCTTTATCCACGGTTAACCATAGAGCTGACGCTGACCGATGACTTTATCGACCCGCACCGGGATGCCGCCGATCTCATTTTCCGCATCGGCACGCTGACGGATTCGACGTTCCACGCCCGTGTCTTTGGGCAGCAGCGCTACCACCTCGCCGCGTCGCCCGAGTATCTGCGTCAACACGGCGTCCCGGCCGACCCGACCGAACTGAGCCAGCACAAATGTCTGGTCTATCGCGGTTCGTCCGGGCCTAACCGCTGGCTCGTGCGTCGCAAAGGGGAGAATTGGGTGCATTATCCCGTCGCGCCGCTGATGACGTCCAATAATGCGGAGTCGCTGCTCATTGCCGCGCTGGGTGGGATGGGGATCGTCCTGTTTCCGGACTGGCTAATTGGCGACAGGCTGCTGCGGGGCGAGCTGATCGCCCTTATGCCGGATATGACGTGCGCCATCAACACGGAGCAACTCAATATTGCGGCGATCTATCCTAACGCACGTCATCCGCCCCTGAACGTCAGGGCGGTGATTGATTATTACGTGGCGTTTTTCGGCACGCCGCTCTACTGGCAAACGTAAGGCAATTACGCGCCGAGCTCCTTGCGGATAATCTCTGCGCCGGCGCTAAGCGCTTTCAGCTTGCCGTTGGCCACCTGGCGTGAAAGCGGGGCCATGCCGCAGTTGGTTGACGGGTAAAGCTTGTCGGCATCGACGAACTGCAGCGCTTTACGCAGCGTATCGGCGACTTCCTCGGGCGTTTCAACCGCGTTGGTTGCCACGTCGATCGCGCCGACCATAACCTTTTTACCGCGGATCAGCTCCAGCAGATCCATCGGCACGCGGGAGTTGTGGCACTCCAGGGAGATAATGTCGATATTAGAGGTCTGCAGCTTAGGGAAGGCCTCTTCGTACTGGCGCCACTCTGAGCCGAGCGTCTTTTTCCAGTCGGTATTGGCTTTGATGCCGTAGCCGTAGCAGATGTGTACCGCGGTTTCGCACTTCAGCCCTTCAATGGCGCGTTCCAGCGCGGCGATACCCCAGTCGTTCACCTCGTCAAAAAAGACGTTAAATGCCGGTTCATCAAACTGGATAATATCCACGCCTGCGGCCTCTAACTCACGCGCCTCCTGATTGAGGATTTTGGCGAATTCCCAGGCCAGCTTTTCGCGGCTTTTATAGTGCGCGTCGTAAAGGGTGTCGATCATGGTCATCGGTCCGGGCAGGGCCCATTTGATCGGCTTGTCCGTGAGCTGACGCAGGTACTTCGCATCGTCCACGAATACCGGCTTCTGACGCGCAACGGCTGAAACCACGGTCGGCACGCTGGCGTCGTAGCGGTTACGAATGCGCACCGTCTGGCGATTTTCAAAATCCACGCCGCTCAGGTGTTCAATAAAGGTGGTGACGAAGTGCTGGCGAGTCTGTTCTCCGTCGCTGACGATATCGATACCCGCGCGGATCTGCTCATCCAGAGACAGGCGCAGCGCGTCCTGTTTACCTGCCAGCAGTTCCTGATCCTGTAATTTCCAGGGTGACCACAGCGTTTCAGGTTGTGCAAGCCAGGTCGGCTTAGGCAGGCTGCCAGCCGTAGAAGTCGGGAGCAATGTTTTCATAATAAAAGACCTTTTTTGATGAATTAAAGCGTGTAGTTATCAGACCACTGCTCAAGAATGTGTTGGTAAGGCTTAATAAAGTACGCTTCGGTAAAGCGGCCCTGTTCAATCGCCAGTCGGCTACGCTCTTCCCGGTCATAAACAATTTTGGTTAATGAGTGATCCTGCTGGTTCAGATCCGGTCGGTAGTACAGTCCCGCCGCCGAGTTTGCGTTATAAATTTCCGGGCGATAGATTTTCTGGAACGTCTCCATCGTGCTGATGGTGGCAATCAGTTCCAGATCGGTGTAATCACTCAGCAAATCCCCGGTAAAGAAGAACGCGAAAGGCGCCACGCTGTTTTCCGGCATGAAATAGCGAACCTGCAGGCCCATCTTCGCGAAGTACTGTTCCGTTAGCGACTCGCCATCCGGCTGATATTCAATGCCCAGCACCGGGTGCTGGTTGCCGGTGCGGCGGTAGGTGTCTTTGCTGGAGACGCTCAGGCAGATCACCGGTCCCTTGCTGAAGTTCTCTTTGTATTCCGGCGAATTCACAAAGTGGCGGAAAATATTGCCGTGCAGTTCGCCAAACTTTTCCGGAATGCTGAAGTGCTGCTCGTTCTTGTTGTGTTCCAGCAGGCGCACGCTGAAATCATAATCCCGCACGTAAGAAGAGAAGTTATTTCCGACGATGCCAGGGATACGCAGGTTATTTTTTTTGTCGACAATCGTGGTTTGCAATATCTCAATGGCCGGGAATGGTTTTTCCGCGCCAATGTTCAAATCGACAGAGATGATTTCCAGCTCAACCGCGTAGCGATCGGCGTTTGGGTTATCCCAGCGCGCCAGGGCGTTAAAGCGGTTGTTGATCATCACCAGCGTATTGCGCAGGTTTTCCTGACGCTTTTCCCCGCGCGCCAGGTTGGCAAAGTTGGTGGTCGTACGCGTATTTTCTGACGGGTTGTAATTCTCATCGAAGCAACTGCGCTTAAGGGTATATGTGAAAGCTTTGCTCATTGTAGTTATGCATCCTAAGTTCATGTTGCTAAGAAGTTGCCGATGCATAATTTATGCCTGAGCCCGCGGCGCAGGGGAAGTGACTTAATTTCAATGCAACATGAGGGAAGTTCATGAACGGACTGCGATGGCTATCTGCTTCGTGATTGTTCAGGTAGGTTTGGGAAGAGAGAGGCTGGTTGCAAATACAACCAGCAATTGATGTTGCGGATTTCAGTTCACCGTATCAATCAGCGCGGACAACAATTCGCTGAAGTTAACATGTGTTTCAATGGCATAATCCGTCGATGCTTTATCACGGATCTCGAAACAGTCATCTGTGAAGTTGTAGGCAAACACGGACATACCATCTTCACCAATGAGTACCTTGTCAGTAAGGTTCGGATCAACATAGATTTCGTTGTTACGTATTTCAAAATTACGAAAGTAGATATTCGACCATACGGGCTCACCGTTCTCCGCCTGCACCAGGCTGTACAGCGTCAAACCGTTATACTCAAGTCCATCCATGATTTCGAACATACCAGAGTAGTCCAACCGGTTAACCATCAGGCGTTGGATATCCTCGTAAACTCTACTCTTCTGAGCATCCCATTCAGCAGGGGCGGCTTTGCGCATCAAGCCTGCCATTACGTCTGGATCAACTGGGTTGGCTACCGGGAAATTATTGTCAACCAGAAGTGTTTTAAGGATACCTGGGGTGAAATAACTCTTTAGCTGAGATGGAAGCAAAGCGGGCATTGCTATTGTTCTTCCTTCTTTGTCGCAAAACTCGACAAGATAGCCCAGTGTCGGGGTATCGAAAACCATAACAATTGTACCAACGGTCCCTTTTACCAGTCCTTCATCCGGTAAATCCTCGCCTAAAACCACAACGTCTAATTCGGTTCTTTTCATTTTTGTTTTCTCATTTTACGAATATGGTTGTCAGGCGAGGAACCAGGGCGTCTGTTTCATACATCCAGCCTGTACGCACGATCGTTGTTTCATCATTGACGCCTAAAATGGGCATATCGACAGCCATTGTTTGACCGTAATTATTCGCCTGCAACACTTTGGCTGGGGCCGATAATACGCCTTCCTGAATTCTTGCGGCTAAAACATCTGCATTAGTTGGGTTGTATCCCAGCGCTGACTCAAACACTCTGGCTTTGTGCCCCCCTGTAGGATGCGTTGAATCTAAAGCATAAGCCGCGAGTTTTTTCGGATCGATAACCGCGTGTTCAGCATTAACTAATATGCCATGCTTAGAGGTGAAGCCTTTTACATATGGGTTTTCAAGAGCTGATATTTTACTGAGACCCGATATTTCATCTATTTCGCTTAAAGGGTTCAACCTACCCATTGTTAATCCTGCCGCAACAGAGGCACCCGTAATGATTAACCCTTTGTTGCTCATGATTTGATCGTAGCCCGCTGGAGCATCCCCTCCAAGCTGCTGTGCGGTTTCATGGAACCCTTCAATATTGCCGTTATACACTCCACCTGCGGCCAGCAGTTGGCCAACGGCTTTACTGTTCAGGGTTTTCCCCGATGGTGCAATTGTTGGCCCGTAATAATCATAATGCATCCGTTGAGTGGGAGCAGGCTTCCTGCCTTGTCGATCGGCAATAACGTGCCGGTAGGCGCTCATGATTTCGTCCTTATACCATGCATGCCACGATGAGGAAGTAGGGGTAAAAATTAGCTCGCCGTTATTGTCGATATAAAACGGGTTCTGGTCGCTGCTCCAGCGCCTGGTGGTATCCACACCAACAAGCCAACCAATTTGCAGCTCGCGTTCTACTTCATCATAAATGGGATCTGCGTAGCTGCGATGCTTTCGTTCATAGGGTCTTTGATGTGGAGATACGCTATATTTTTTTTGGGGAAGACCAAAAGTGAGACTGTGACCGTTCACTTCATAAGAGAGATCGTAATGAATACACGCCTCTCTCAGCGAGCCCGCTGGCGTCAGAATGTATTGAAAATCTTCAGGGTTTAATTGCCGTGTTAAATCATGTGACCGGTAGAGTCGGAACATGCTGAATCCTTATCATTAAGCATCATTTCTCCTTTTAAGGGCATATTTTTTCTTCATACTCTTAATAAGAAAAAGCAGCCTACGCCTGAAGCGATCACAATTATTCAATCCACATCATATTCACGAATTGCTGATTTTTTTTAAGAAAATGACCTGACGATTTTTAATCACTCTTGCGGCCGTAACGTTAGTAAACGCTGAATAAATAATAAACAAGACTCAGGCAACAAAACGCCATGCCTACTTCTCTGGCACACGCTCCGCAATTCCCGCTATAATCCCCAAAATTTCCAACCGGTTTAGAAACAATCATGACAAAACTCACCTTACAAGAGCAGATGCTGAAAGCGGGCTTAGTTAGCAGCAAAAAAGCGGCGAAAGTGCAGCGCACGGCAAAGAAATCACGTGTTCAGGCGCGCGAGGCTCGGGAAGCGGTAGAAGAGAACAAGAAAGCGCAGATCGAGCGCGACAAGCAGCTGAGCGAGCAGCAGAAGCAGGCCGTGCTGGCAAAAGAGTTTAAAGCACAGGTGAAGCAGCTGATTGAGATGAACCGCATCACCGTGACGAGAGGCAACATCACCTTTAACTTCACCGACGGCAATCTGATCAAAAAAATCGAGGTCGACAAGCAAACCCAGGCTCAGCTGATCAACGGCCGTCTGGCGATTGCTCGTCTGGTCATCAACGCCAGCGGCGACTGTGAATACGCGATTATTCCGGCGGTGGTGGCCGATAAAATTGCCCAGCGCGATGCCGACAGCATCGTGTTAAACAGCGCGCTCAGCCAGGAAGAGCAGGACGAAGACGATCCGTACGCGGACTTCAAAATCCCTGACGATTTGATGTGGTAAAACGGATTCAGAACGGGGCGGCGTGACGGGCGTTAACCGGCTCTCCGCTCACGGGATGAATAAAATTCAACTCGCTGGCATGCAGCATCAGCCGGGGCGCGTCTTCCGCCCCCGGCGCTTCAAGACCGCCATACAGATCGCAGCCCAGAATCGGGTGCCCCAGCTGCTGGCAGTGAATACGCAGCTGATTGGTTCGCCCGGTCTCCGGTATCAGTTTCACCCGCGTTAACGGCAGTCCGGTACTCTGATAAAATCGTTCCACCACCCGATAGCGGGAGCGGGCGGGTTTTCCGTTGCGGGCGCAGATCGACATCAGCGGGAACAGCGCCGGATCTTTGGCAATCGGTGCGTCTATTATTCCCTCGTCGTTTTCCACATGGCCGCAAAGCAGGGCGCTGTAGACCTTCTCCACGCTGCGCTGGCTGAACTGCTGGCACAGCGCCGCGTTGATGGCCTTATTGAGTGCAACCACCATCAGCCCGGACGTGCCAAAATCCAGACGGTGTACCAGCGTGCAGCCGGGGAACGTCTGGACCAGACGATAATGGACAGAATCAAGGTTTTGCGGATTTTTGCCCGAGAGGCTGAGCAGACCGGAAGGCTTATCGATCAGCAGCAGATGTTCATCCTGCCAGAGGATCTCAATGTCGTCATGACACGGTGGGGCAATAAAAGAATCAATAATCGCAGACATCAGGCCGCCCGGCTGGAGAGTGGGAGCGGATGATAACGAAATGCGGGAGAAAAGAAAAACCCTCCCACCAGGCGGTGAGAGGGCAAAATCTTAGGCTGCTACCAGGCTGTCGATGGCGGCTTTCGCATCGGTCTGCGCTTTGGTCGCCACTTCCGGACCGTAAGCGATACCTTCAGCGAACACGAAGTTCACGTCAGTGATGCCGATGAAGCCCAGGAACAGGCTCAGGTACGGCGCAACCAGGTCGGTTGGGGTGTCTTTATGGATGCCGCCACGGCTGGTCAGTACGATCGCACGTTTACCTTTCACCAGACCTTCAGGGCCGTTCTCGGTGTAACGGAAGGTTACGCCAGCGCGCGCCACCAGGTCGAAGTAGTTCTTCAGCTGGGTAGGGATGTTGAAGTTGTACATTGGGGCGTTGATGACGATAACGTCGTGCGCCTGCAGCTCAGCAATCAGCTCGTCGGACAGGGCCAGCGCTTCCTGCTGACGTGGAGACAGCGGTGCATCGCTTGGGCGCAGCGCGCCAACCAGCTCGCCGTCCAGCACAGGAATTGGGTTTGCAGCCAGGTCACGCACGGTGATTTCGTCAGCGGAATGCTGTTCACGCCACTGTTCAACGAAGTAATCAGACAGCTGACCAGACTGAGAGTACCCTGCCAGAATACTGGATTTCAAAACTAATACTTTGCTCATGGGTGATTCCTGTTGTTGCATTTGATTGAAGGGGGGTGCCCCGTTGCTTGTTGACACTCTATTCACAATCCTGCCACAGAGATAGCGCAATATATCGAAGCCTATGTTCGAATTTTTTGAATAAGGCACGAAAGGCGTCGATGTGGTACTCTATAGCAATCATTAAAAAGAGAGTTTATCAGGGCGTGTACTGCCCTTTAACGCTATGACAGAACAACAAAAATTAACCTTCCCGATGCTCCTGCAACAGCTTGATTCTCTGATGCTGCGCGATAAACAGCGCTTTGTCCGCCGTCTGCACGGCGTGAAGAAGGTTAAAAATCCTGATGCACAACAGGCCATTTACCAGGAGATGGCGAAAGAGATTGAACAGGCGACAGGGAAAGTTGTGCTGCGCGAAGCCGCGCGTCCGGCAATTACCTACCCGGAAAACCTGCCCGTCAGCCAGAAAAAACAGGACATCCTTGAGGCCGTTCGCGACCACCAGGTGGTGATTGTTGCGGGGGAAACCGGCTCGGGGAAAACCACCCAGCTGCCGAAAATCTGTATGGAGCTGGGACGCGGGCTAAAAGGGCTGATTGGCCACACCCAGCCGCGTCGACTGGCGGCGCGCACCGTGGCGAACCGTATTGCCGAAGAGCTACAGACGGAGCCGGGTGGCTGCATCGGTTACAAGGTGCGATTCAGCGACCACGTTAGCGATAACACCATGGTCAAGCTGATGACCGACGGTATTCTGCTGGCGGAAATCCAGCAGGATCGCCTGCTGATGCAGTACGACACCATCATCATTGACGAAGCGCACGAGCGCAGCCTGAACATCGACTTCCTGCTCGGCTACCTGAAAGAGCTGCTGCCGCGTCGTCCGGATCTGAAAATCATCATCACCTCCGCGACCATCGACCCTGAGCGCTTCTCAAAGCATTTCAACAATGCGCCGATTATCGAGGTGTCAGGACGCACGTATCCGGTTGAAGTGCGCTATCGCCCGATTGTGGAAGAGGCGGACGATACCGAGCGCGACCAGCTGCAGGCTATCTTCGACGCCGTTGACGAGCTGGGCAACGAAAGCGCGGGCGACATCCTGATCTTCATGAGCGGCGAGCGCGAAATCCGCGACACCGCCGATGCGCTCAGCAAGCGCGACCTGCGCCACACGGAGATCCTGCCGCTTTACGCGCGCCTGTCAAACAGCGAGCAGAACCGCGTATTCCAGCCGCACGGCGGGCGACGTATCGTTCTGGCGACCAACGTGGCGGAAACCTCGCTGACCGTGCCGGGGATTAAATACGTTATCGACCCGGGCACGGCGCGCATCAGCCGCTACAGCTACCGCACCAAGGTTCAGCGGCTGCCGATTGAGCCGGTCTCTCAGGCTTCCGCCAACCAGCGTAAAGGCCGCTGCGGCCGTGTGTCGGAAGGGATCTGTATTCGTCTCTATTCCGAAGATGATTTCCTGTCGCGCCCGGAATTTACCGATCCGGAAATTCTGCGTACCAACCTGGCGTCCGTTATCCTGCAGATGACCGCGCTGGGGCTGGGCGACATCGCGGCGTTCCCGTTCGTCGAAGCGCCGGACAAACGCAACATTCAGGACGGCGTACGTTTGCTGGAAGAGCTCGGCGCCATTACCACCGACGAGCAGGCGACGGTCTACAAGCTGACGCCGCTGGGCCGCCAGCTCAGCCAGCTGCCGGTGGATCCGCGTCTGGCCCGTATGGTGCTGGAAGCGCAGAAGCACGGCTGCGTGCGCGAGGCGATGATCATTACCTCGGCGCTCTCCATTCAGGACCCGCGCGAGCGTCCGATGGACAAACAGCAGGCGTCTGACGAAAAGCACCGTCGCTTCCACGACAAAGAGTCCGACTTCCTCGCCTTCGTAAACCTGTGGAACTATCTCGGCGAGCAGCAGAAAGCGCTCTCCTCGAACCAGTTCCGCCGCCAGTGCCGCGTGGATTTCCTCAACTACCTGCGCGTGCGCGAGTGGCAGGATATCTACACCCAGCTGCGCCAGGTGGTGAAAGAGCTGGGCATTCCGGTCAACAGCGAGCCGGCGGAGTACCGCGAGATTCATATCGCGCTGCTGACCGGCCTGCTGTCCCACATTGGGATGAAGGATGCCGAAAAGCAGGAGTATACCGGCGCGCGCAACGCCCGTTTTTCCATCTTCCCGGGTTCCGGCCTGTTCAAGAAGCCGCCGAAATGGACCATGGTCGCGGAGCTGGTGGAAACCAGCCGCCTGTGGGGACGCATTGCCGCGCGTATCGATCCGGAATGGGTGGAGCCGGTGGCTCAGCACCTGCTGAAACGCTCGTACAGCGAACCGCACTGGGAGCGCGCGCAGGGCGCGGTAATGGCGACCGAGAAAGTGACCGTTTACGGCCTGCCGGTGGTCGCCGCGCGTAAGGTCAACTACAGCCAGATTGACCCGGCGCTCAGCCGCGAGCTGTTTATCCGCCACGCGCTGGTGGAAGGGGACTGGCAGACGCGTCACGCCTTCTTTCGCGAAAACCTGAAGCTGCGCGCCGAAGTGGAGGAGCTTGAGCACAAGTCCCGCCGCCGCGACATTCTGGTGGACGATGAGGCGCTGTTTGAGTTTTACGACCAGCGCATCAGCCACGAGGTGATTTCCGCTCGCCATTTTGACAGCTGGTGGAACAAAGCCAGCAAAGAGACGCCGGACCTGCTCAACTTCGAAAAGAGCATGCTGATTAAAGAGGGGGCGGAGTCGGTCAGCAAGCTCGACTACCCGAACTTCTGGCATCAGGGCAACCTCAAGCTGCGTCTGACGTATCAGTTTGAACCGGGTGCCGACGCGGACGGCGTGACCGTTCATATTCCGCTGCCGCTGCTAAACCAGGTCGATGAGGGCGGGTTTGAGTGGCAAATCCCCGGCCTGCGCCGCGAGCTGGTGATTGCGCTGATCAAATCCCTGCCGAAACCGGTGCGCCGCAACTTTGTGCCTGCGCCAAACTATGCGGAAGCTTTTTTAGGCCGCGTCACGCCGCTGGAGCTGCCGCTGCTGGACGCGCTGGAGCGTGAATTCCGCCGCATGACCGGCACCACCATCGACCGCGAGGACTGGAACTGGGATCAGGTGCCCGATCACCTGAAAATCAGCTTCCGCGTGGTGGATGATAAAAACAAAAAGCTGCTGGAAGGACGTTCGCTGAGCGAGCTGAAAGAGGCGCTGAAGGGGAAAGTTCAGGAGACGCTTTCTGCGGTGGCGGACGACGGTATTGAGCAGAGCGGGCTGCACATCTGGAGCTTTGGTCAGCTTCCGGAAAGCTACGAACAGAAGCGCGGTAACTATAAGGTCAAAGCCTGGCCTGCGCTGGTGGACGAGCGCGACAGCGTGGCGATCAAACTGTTCGATAACCCGCTGGAACAGCAGCAGATGATGTGGCGCGGGCTGCGTCGTCTGCTGCTGCTCAACATCCCGTCGCCGATTAAGTATCTGCACGAGAAGCTGCCGAACAAAGCCAAGCTCGGGCTGTACTTTAACCCGTATGGCAAGGTGCTGGATCTGATTGACGACTGCATCTCCTGCGGCGTGGACAAGCTGATCCACGAGGCGGGCGGTCCGGTCTGGACGGAAGAGGGCTTTGCTCAGCTTCATGAAAAGGTGCGCGCGGAGCTGAACGACACCGTGGTGGAGATTGCCAAACAGGTCGAGCAGATCCTCACCGCCGTGTTCAATATCAACAAGCGCCTGAAGGGGCGCGTGGATATGACCATGGCGCTGGGGCTCTCGGACGTGAAGGCGCAGATGGCGGGGCTGGTCTATCGCGGCTTTGTCACCGGCAACGGCTTTAAGCGTTTGGGCGATACGCTGCGCTACCTGCAGGCGATCGAAAAACGTCTGGAGAAGATGGCTATCGACCCGCACCGCGATCGCGCGCAGATGCTGAAAGTGGAAAGCGTGCAGCAGGCGTGGCAGCAGTGGCTTAACAAGCTGCCGCCGGCGCGCCGCGACGATGAAGACGTGCAGGCGATCCGCTGGATGATCGAGGAGCTGCGCGTCAGCTTCTTTGCCCAGCAGCTCGGTACGCCGTATCCGATTTCGGATAAACGTATTCTGCAGGCGATGGAGCAGATCTCCGGTTAAAACCCTTGCCCGTTTTTCTCCCTCTCCCTGTGGGAGAGGGTCGGGGTGAGGGCATCAGGCCGCACAATTTTCACCCGTTCACCATTGCCAGCGTAAACCCATCCCATCCCTTAACCCCCACCGTTTGCAGCGCGGTGGCGGTTAAGCGCGGGTTATCCCCAATCATCTCGATAAAACGGCGCACGCCCAGCACGCGCGCGTCGTCGCTTTGCCCGTTAACCACTTCGCCATCGCGCACCACGTTATCGCCGATAATCACCGTACCCGGGCGGGAGTAGTGAAGCGCCCACTCCAGATAGCCGGGATTGTTTGGCTTATCGGCATCAATAAAGATCAGGTCAAACGGCGTAACGTCACCTAGATTTTCGAGTGAATTCAGCGCCGGGCCTTCAATCAGTTCAATGCGATCGTTCAGCCCCGCGAGATGAATATTCTGGCGGGCAACATCGGCATGCGTCGTGTCAGCCTCGAGCGTAACCAGCTTTCCGTCCGGCGGCAGGGCGCGCGCCATCCAGATTGAGCTATAGGCGCCCAGCGTACCGATCTCAAGAATGCGTCTTGCCTGGGTCATGCGTACGAACAGCGCCAGAAGTTGCCCCTGATTGGCCGCAACATCGTGTTCGGGTAGCCCGGCGCGCTTGTTGTTTTCCAGTACCTGACTCAGCACGTCATCATCAGGGATAAGCGAAGAAATCATGTAATTATCTACTGCAGACCATTGTTGTTGCATAGATTGACTCCTTGGATTTTTCTCCCTCTCCCTGTGGGAGAGGGGCGGGGTGAGGGCATCAGCGCGCAAGGCGGTTCATGCATTCTTCCAGCCGCCGCCCAGCGCCCTGTACAAATCGATCTGCGCCAGCAGCAGATTATTTTTCACCTGCACCACGCTGGTCTGCACCGAGTACAGCGTGCGCTGCGCGTCCAACACGTCCAGATAGGAGGAGTAGCCGTTGCGATTGCGGTTCTGCGCAATGCGCAGCGTCTCCTGCGCCACATCCTGCTGGGCAAGCAGCTCCGTCAGCTGTTCCTGATAGCGCGTAATAGCATCAAGGCTGTTGTTCACTTCGGCAAACGCGTTACGCACGGTTTTTTCATAGGCGTACAGCGCCTGGTTACGCTGGGACTGGGAAATATCCACCTGCGCATTCAGCGCCTGGCGGTTCAGCAGCGGGGCGAGAATACTGCCCCCGACACTCCAGAGCTGAAGCGGGTTGTCCAGCAGGCCGGACAGGGTGCGATCCTGTATCGATCCTGTCGCTGTCAGGTTGATCGACGGCAGCAGGCTGGCGCGCGACGCGGCAAGCGAGGCGTCTGCCGCAACCAGCTGTCGTTCGGCCTGAACGATATCCGGCCGACGGTTCAGGAGCGTAGAAGGCAGCTGTGACGGCAGCGTCAGCGGCGTCAGCGCCTCAAAGCTTTCGCTGCGCGCTACCGCGCCGGGATTGCTTCCCAGCAGCAGGCTGAGGGCGTTCTCCTGCTGTGCAATCTGATGCTGCAGCACGGGAACCTGCGCCCGCGTTGAGCGGAGTTCGGAATCCGACTGCATCAGCTCCAGACGCGAGCTGTAGCCCGTCTCAAACTGACGTTTCGCGAGGTTAAATGCCTCTTCGCGTGATTTCAGCGTGGATTCGGTCACGCGCAGCTGTTCGTCAAGCGAGAGCAGGGTGACATACCCGGATGCAACGGAAGACGCGACGGTCAAATCCGCGGCGGCGGCGGCGGCTTTTTGCGCCTCCAGCGAGGCTTCAGCGGCATTGGCCGTGCTGCGGTTGACGCCCCAGATATCAACGTCATAGCTCGCCGTCAGGCTACCTCTGTACAGCGTGCCGTAGACTGGCAGCCCGGTCGCGGCAGATTGCGAACGGGCGCGCGTCCCCGTTACGCCCGCGTCAAGCGACGGAAACAGGCTGCCGTCGGCCGCAAAGACCCGCGCCTGATACTCGTTAATTCGTTCGCGGGCGATCAGCACGTCGCTGTTGTTCTTTAGCGCCCGATCCACATAGCGGTTGAGGTTGTTGTCGTGAAAATTGCGCCACCAGAGCTGCTCTGCCGGGCTGGCAGGGCCGGCGTCAGCACGCCACTGGGTGGGGATGTGCAGCGTCGGCTGCGCCGGTTTTACGTCAACGGACTGGCATCCGGCCAGCGTCACCGCCAGCACCAGGCCGGCAATCGGGCGAAGGGTCATTGTTTGCCCTCCCGCGTATCAATGGTCACCTGCACCGACATGCCTGGACGCAGCAGGGCGGACTCCTCAGGCTTGCCGAGCACCTCGATGCGCACCGGAATACGCTGGGCGATTTTGACAAAGTTGCCGGTGGCGTTGTCCGGCGTGATGGCGCTGAATTCAACCCCGGTTGCCGGCGAAATGCTCTCCACGCGGCCCTGATACGCTTTGTTGTTCAGCGCATCGACGGTGAATTTGACAGGCTGACCAACGCGCAGCTCCGCGAGCTGGGTCTCTTTAATATTGGCAATGACCCAGTGCTGAGGTGGGACGAGGGTGGTGAGATGGGTCCCTGCGGTTACGTACGCCCCGAGACGCACGGCAATCTGGCCGAGCTGGCCGTCGCGCGGGGCGGTAATTCGGGTGTTTTGCAGGTCAATTTGCGCCAGCTCCAGCGCCGCTTTCGCATTTTCGACATCCGCCTCCAGCGCGCCGCGGTTCACAATTACCGTCTGCAGATCCTGACGCGACATCTCAAGCGAGGCTTTGGCCTGCTCGATATCGGCGCTGCCCTGGGCCGCGCTGGCCAGCGCCGCGTCGCGCTCGCGAATGGAAAGCGATCCGTCAGCCGTCAAATCCTTCACGCGCTTTAAATCCGCCTGGGTTTTCAGGCTCTGGGCGCGGGCATTTTTCAGCGCCGCGTCGTTTTTGGCGATCGTCGCTTCGGCGCTTTTACGCTGCTGCAGGTTGTTATTGAGCGCGGCAATTTTCATCGCCAGCTGCGCCTCGGCCTGATGCACGCGCTGACGATAGATACGGTCATCAATCTGCAGCAGCAGGTCGCCTTTTTTAACCTGTACAAAGTCCTGAACCTTCACCTCGGTGATATAGCCATTCACCTGGGGTCTGATGAACGTCGTCTGACCGCGCACGTAGGCGTTGTCGGTAAACTGCGCGTGGCGGGTGAACGGCGGCAGCTGCCACGCATAAAGGATCACCAGCACGCCGACAATACCGATGGCGGCGGCGGTGAAAACGGAAACAATGCGCACATTTTTGCGGGTGTTGGCCTGCTCTTTAGCGGCATCCTGCTGACTCATAAACTCTCCAGAAATATTTCAATTATTTATTGCCGGTGGCGTTCTTAAGCGCCATACGGGCAGTAATGCGCAGGCGCAGCAAGCGCCATAAAATCCAGACCAGCGTGGCGGCAGCGATGCCCGCCGTCAGCAGGTAAGTATCGTTGTAGGCCAGAATATTCGCCTCAAGCGTCGTCACCGTTTGCAGCTGCGTTATCGCCTGCGTTCCCAGCAGCGAACTGTCGCCAATCAGGCTTCGGTACATCTGGGTGTAAATCTGGATACGCTCGTTGACCAGCGGATTGAGCGTGGTGAGCTGGTCCGCCAGCAGGCTGGAGTGGTACTTCTCGCGCCAGGTCTGGAAGGTTCCGAGGATCGCGGAGCCCAGCAGGCCGCCGAGGTTCTGACTCATGCCGAACATCACCGAGAAGCTGACCAGGTTACGCGGATCTGCAATCACCCCGCCAATGGCGGCCAGCATGGCGGGTGCCAGGAAGAAGGCGCTGCCGAAACCCAGCAGAAACTGGCTTAGCATCAGCTGATCCGGCCGGGTCAGGTTGTTGGACTGGCTGTCCAGCAGCGAGGCAACAATCATCAGCGCCAGAGAGGTGATAATCGGCCACGCCAGTTTGGTCGGCTTAATCGTGAGGCAGCTGGTGACAATCCCGCAGACGATCCCGGCGAAAATGGACCACGCCAGGTGGGTCATCTGCTCATTCTGTAACCCCACGTACTGCAGCCAGCCGATGACGCCGGTGTTTTGCTCTGCCAGCACGATGCGGATCAGCAGCATGATCAGCCCCAGACGGACGATGCTGCCGCTCGACAGCCAGCGGGTGTTCAGCAGCGGGTTGGCGCGGTTATGTTCAAAGACGATGGCAGCCACAATCAGCACCAGCGATAGCGCCAGCGACCAGCCGATCCACGGCGCCTCGAACCACCAGTCAAGGCGGCCCAACGAGAGCACGGCGCAGAGCAGGGCCATGCCGGGGGCCATTAAAAAGAAGGTGATGAAGTCTTTCTTCTCAAAGACCTTACGCCGATCGCCCGGCGGCAGTTTTAAGGCTATCACGCAGGCCAGAGAGATCAGCGCCAGCCCCAGCTCGAAGAAATAGAGCCCGCGCCACTCGTCCAGCTGCAGCAGTTCGGTCGAAAACAGGCGGGCCAGAGGGATAGCGAGCGAGGACCCGGTAATCCCGATGGTGAGCGCCTTCAGGCGGTGCTTCGCAGGCCAGGCCTGGATCTGATAGTAAATCCCCAGCGAGCTGAGCGCGGCGGCCACCATCCCGTGCGCGGCGCGCACCATCAGCGCCGAGCTGAGATCGTTAACGAACAGGTGGAAAAAGGTCACCAGCACGTACAGCACCAGAAAACCTTCCGTGAAGGCGCGCAGACCGTACTGCTGGCGGAACTTGACCAGCAGCAGGTTGATAGAGATGTTGGTCATGACGTAGACCGCGGGCAGCCAGGCGATTTCAGTCGACCAGGCCCCGAAGGTCCCCTGCAGATTTTGCAGGTTGGCGGTCACCACCGCATTTCCCAGCGCCCCCGTCAGGCACACCAGCAGGCCAACGACGCCGTAGGCAATGCGTTTTGGCGTAGTGTGCTCGGGTGTGGAAGGCGAACCCAGCAGGGCGGGTTTCTCATGTGGCTGCCACTCGCGAGGAGCATAAGGGTCGCGTTCGGGCAGGCGCATAACGTCGTTTACCTTAGAAATAATTGAATAATTAGCGGGCTAGCGATTCTACGTCTGCCGCAAATGATAATTCAAGTGAATATGATTTACGCATGTTAATCAAATGTAGAAGGGAAGTTTAAGGAAAAAGAGCGGCCCGAAAGTCGGGCCGACAACGATCAGAGATGTTCGGGCTGTGCCTGCAGGAGTGACGCTCGCTTAACGCGGCTGGCGCAGAAAATCGCGATTAGGGAAATGGCTACCGTGACGGCAAGATACCAGGCCACCGGAACCCAGTCGCCGTCATATTTTGCCAGCAGTCCGGTGGCAATCAGCGGCGCGGTACCGCCTGCCAGCGCGGCACCCAGCTGATAACCGAGCGTAATGCCGGTGTAGCGTACGTTTGCACTAAAAATTTCAGAGCACAGCGTGCCGAGTACCGCCGTTACCGGTGCCCACAGCACGCCAAAGGCGATGACCGTCGCGAGCACAATGCCCCAGGTTGTACCGGTATTGAGCAGCATAAACCACGGCACGATAAACAAACCCAGGATGATGACGCTCGCGGCATACATGCGTTGACGGCCAATTTTATCCGAGAGTAGCCCCATTAATGGGATCATAACCGTGGCCACCAGGGCTCCCAGCGTCACGGCTTCCAGCGCCTGAGACTTTTGATACGTCAGCGTCGTGGTGGCATAGCTCACGACAAACGTCGAGAAGATGTAGAACGGTGCGGTTTCTACCACCTTCAGACCGGCGGCAATCAATACTTCGCGCCAGTGGTGTTTCAGGGTATCGCGCAGAGGCGCTTTCGCCACCTGGCCCGATTGTTTTACCTTCTTGAAATCAGGCGTCTCGTCGATGTCCTTACGGATCCACAGGCCGAGCAACACCAGAACCGAACTCAGCAGGAACGGGATGCGCCAGCCCCAGGAGAGGAAGTCCTCCTCGCTGAACAGGGTCATCAGCGAGACGATAAAGGTCGCCATCAGCATGCCGATGGTGACGCCAGCCTGCGGAATACTGCCGAAGAAGCCTTTACGTTTTTCGGGCGCGTATTCGTAGGCCAGCAGCAGCGCGCCGCCCCATTCACCGCCAATGCCCATCCCCTGAATGATACGCATCAGGATCAGCAGAGCGGGCGCCCACAGGCCAATCATCTCATACGTGGGCAGCAGACCGATCATGACGGTTGCACCTCCCATCAAAGAGAGGGTAAGAACGAGGGTTTTTTTACGGCCGATGCGGTCGCCGATATGGGCGAAAAGTACCCCGCCAATGGGGCGAATGAAAAAGGTTAATGAGAAAGAGAGATAAGAGAGGATGAGCCCGATAACCGGATCGACCATCGGGAAAAAGATCTTATTGAAGACCAGCGCGGCCGCCGTGCCGTAGAGAAAATAGTCAAACCATTCAATGGCGCTCCCGGTAAGGCTGGCGATTAACACCTTCTTATTTTTTCGTAATACCGTCGTCGTACTTTCATGTTCTGTCATGACCTGAAACCCCGCCACGTTGATGATGTATGAGGTGTCACCTGGCGCGCTTCAGGTGCAACCTGTGATGATGAAAAAGGTTGTAAAATTGTTAAGCAACTTAGGGTTGGATGTTGTATTTGGCAAGCTAACGGGGGATGAAACTGGTCAGATCACGGTGAAATAAGCAGCGTTGGGTGCTTTTGCAGAGAGCATGTGCAACAGGATGTTTTGTATGTTGGAAAACCAAAAGCATAATATGCAGGTGCAACCCGATTGTTTTTGGATGTTTCTGGTTATTTCAGAAAAATGACAATTTGGGCGATAAAACAACGTCTGGTTTCAGAGCCCGCCTCTGCGTTATCGGTAAGAAGCCGCTACCCTGAAGAGACACAAATGAGGAGTTCACCATGGTTCAGCCCCATTTTCCCATCCTGCCGGATGCCACGCTGGCGGCCATCAATACTGTCGGTGAATGGCTGGCGCAGGATGACCTGAGCGGCAGCCGCCAGCCCCCGGACGTCGATGCGGTCATCCTGGCAGGGAACGCGGTGATCCCGACCATTGAGGCAGCCTGCCGTATTGCCGCGCAGAGAAAAATCCCTCTCCTGATTAGCGGCGGTATTGGCCATTCAACCGCGTTTTTATATTCAGCTATCGGCAGTCATCCGCGTTATCACACCTTACAGGTCGAAGGGCGGGCCGAAGCGAGCATTCTTGCCGACATTGCGCGGGAGTTCTGGCAGATCCCCGATGCGCGCCTGTGGATTGAGGATCGCTCCACCAACTGCGGTGAGAACGCGCGTTTTAGCTGGAATATGCTGAAACAGCATCAGCGCGCGACCGGGCGGGTGCTGGTGGTGCAGGACCCGACGATGCAGCGCCGTACGATGGCGACGTTTGCCCGCGTTTGTCAGGATGAACCCGCGTCACCGCAGTGGATAAGCCATCCTGGGTTTACGCCAGCGCTGCACAATGGCAAAGAGGGCGTGGAGTTTAGCGCGGGCAATAGCGGACTCTGGCCCGTTGACCGCTACCTGTCACTGGTTTTGGGGGAGCTGCCGCGTTTGTATGATGACGTTAACGGCTATGGCCCGGCCGGGCGGGATTTTATCACGCACGTTAACTTTCCTGAGGGGGTGATTGCCGCGTGGAAACAGCTGCAGCAGGATCCGGTCCTGAAGGGGGCGCGTAAGATAATCTAAGCACGGAACCATTCCCTCGCCCCATTGGGGAGAGGGTTAGGGTGAGGGGGAAATCACAGCGCCGCAAACTTATCCAGCGTCCGCACCAGCTGCGTCACGAAACCGTACTCATTGTCATACCACGCTACCGCCTTCACCAGCTGCAGCTCTCCCGCTTCTGACACCTCCGTCTGCGTGGCGTCAAACACCGAACCGTAATGCGAGCCAATCACATCGGACGAGACAATCTCTTCGTCGGTATACCCGAACGATTTATTGCCCTGCGTCGCCTTTTTCAGCGCGGCGTTGATCTCCTCGACGGTCACTTTCTTGCCGAGAATCGCCACTAGCTCGGTGACCGAACCCGTTTTTACCGGCACGCGCTGCGCGTGGCCCTTGAGCTTGCCGCTGAGCGCCGGGATCACCAGACCGATGGCCTTTGCGGCACCGGTGGTGTGGGGAATGATATTCTCTGCCGCCGCCCGCGAGGCGCGAAGGTCTTTCCCGCGCGGGCCATCCACCAGCGCCTGCGTACCGGTATAGGCATGAATGGTGGTCATGGTGCCCACTTTTATTTCAAACGCATCGTTCAGGGCTTTCGCCAGCGGCGCGAGGCAGTTGGTGGTGCAGGATGCAACGGAAATAATGGTGTCACTGGCGTCAATGGTGTCGTCATTCACGCTGTAGACGATGGTTTTCATCTCACCCGCAGGCGCGGAGATCAGCACTTTCTTCGCGCCGGCGTCCAGGTGCGCCCGTGATTTCTCTTCAGAGGTATAAAAGCCGGTGCACTCCACGACGATATCTACGCCTGCGGCTTTCCACGGAATGTGCTTCGCCTCTTTTTCGGCGTACACCGCAATGGTTTTGCCATCAACAATCAGCGCATCCTCGGTGAAATCGACGCTCCACGGGAAGCCACCGTAGTTGGAATCATGCCTGAGCAGGTAGGCCAGCACTTTCGGTGAGGTGAGGTCGTTGATGGCGACGACGGTATTGCTGTCCTGGGTTTCAAGAAGGCGACGCAGTACAAGGCGCCCAATGCGTCCAAAGCCGTTAATGCCAATTTTACTCATGGTGTTCTCCTGTAAACGTGTCGATGCGACAGTTTGAACTCATCCAGGCTTAGACCATCACGGGCAGGGCGGCAATTGAAGATGCTTCATGCGGGAGGAAGTATTTGAAAAACCATACAGAAAAGTTAATGAATTTTTAAGGAAAGGGGATTATGTTGGCGCGGTAACTGTTTTTAATCGGGAAATCACATGCGCACTAAATATACAAGCCTGCAAATCGGCATCCACTGGCTGGTGTTTCTGTTAATCATCGTCGCCTACTGCGCCATGGAGTTCAAAGGTTTCTTCCCGCGCACCGCGCGTCCAGTAATCAATATGATCCACGTCTCGTGCGGTATCAGTATCCTGGTGCTGATGGTGACGCGTCTGCTGGTTCGCCTGAAATTCCGCGCGCCGCCGATTCAGCCAAAGCCAAAAGCGATGGTGACGGGGATGTCCCATCTGGGGCACCTTGTGGTGTATCTGCTGTTTATTGCGCTGCCGCTGATTGGCATTGTGATGATGTATAACCGGGGCAGCGACTGGTTTGCGTTTGGCATGGTGATGCCGCATGCGGCGGAGTCAAATTTTGACCTGGTTGATGTGCTGAAAGAATGGCACGAGACGCTGGCGAACCTGGGCTATTTTGTGATTGGCCTGCACGCGGTGGCGGCGCTGATGCATCACTATTTCTGGAAAGATAATACTCTTCTGCGCATGATGCCGAAAAAGCGTCAGTAG
Organism: Enterobacter sp. WP_7_1; assembly: GCF_003688535.1. Taxonomy (NCBI): domain Bacteria; kingdom Pseudomonadati; phylum Pseudomonadota; class Gammaproteobacteria; order Enterobacterales; family Enterobacteriaceae; genus Enterobacter; species Enterobacter sp. WP_7_1. The sequence goes on from NZ_REFK01000001.1 coordinate 1,351,237, forward strand.
TCTTTAACTCTTGCCGGGTAAGCGCAGCGCCACCCGGCTTGTTTTTTAACCCAGCAGCGCACGCTCTTCGGCAGTTAACGCCAGCGCCTGCCTTGACCCCGTCTCCGACGACTTCACCGCCGCTTCCAGAACGGCCATGACCGCCAGTGCCTCAACAGGGTGGACAGGGTTGGTGATTTTCCCGAGCAGCGCATCGCGTACGTTGACGTAATACTGGCGCTGATCGCCTTTCGGGGTAGGGATAGTCTGCGGTGCGCCGTCGGCCCCAAAGAACACCATGCTGTCGCCGTCTTCGCCCCAGGTTTCACTGCCCGGGATCACCCCTGCGAGCAGCTGTGCTTCCTGCTGGTCGATTCTGGCTTTCACCACGCTGCCCTTGTCCCCGTGGACGGTAAAGCGTGCCGTACCGCCAGCAACCAGCATGCTGGCGTGCAGAATGACCTTATGCTCCGGGTAGTTTAAAACCACGTGCGCCCAGTCGTTAATTTCTGCGCCGTCGCGCAGCGTCGCGATATTCCCCTGAACCGACTCCGGCAGGCCAAAGAGCTGTAGCGTCTGGTCAATCAGGTGAGGACCCAGGTCAAACCACAGACCGCTCCCGGGGACGTTCTGCTCGCGCCAGCGCACGCGCACTTCCGGGCGGAAGCGGTCAATGTGCGATTCCAGGTGTTTAACCTTGCCGAGCGTGCCTTGCTCGATAATCTGCTTAATGCCGAGGAAATCGCTGTCCCAGCGGCGGTTGTGGAAGACGGAGAGCAGCAGCTGCTTTTCATCCGCCAGCGCAATCAGGTCGCGGGCTTCCTGCATGTCGAGGGTAAAAGGCTTATCCACGACCACGTGCTTACCCGAGTTCAGGGCCAGCGTCGCCAGCGGGGCGTGCGTGGCGTTGGGGGAGGCAATCACCACCAGATCGATATCAGGATGCTGAATAGCCTCTTCCGGTGTCGCCACCACCTGTACGTCCGGCAGATCGCGTTTAACTTTCTCTTCATCACGAGAAGAGACCACGGCCAGCTTAATCCCGTCCACCGACTGGATCAGCGGGGCATGGAAGGTTTTACCGACAAATCCATACCCGATCAGCGCAATGTTGATTGTTTGAACTTTACTCATGACCTTCTCCACGTTAATTCGCGCATACCGTAACCTGCAGTGCGCTATGGTCCCCAAGCTCAGGCCAGGGACGATCTAAAAAGAGTTGTTGAATGCTGGATAACCCGGAAACCAGATACGGCTCGCAGCGGTTAATTTTCAGGTGGTCGGCGACAATCCAGTGCGCGTGGCTTGCGTCGAGCATCGCGCGTTTTACCTCGGCATCCGCTTCTTTACCGGCGCTCAAACCGAGTTCGGCATGAATGGCGCACGCCCCAAGAATGGCGATATCTGCCCGATAACGGGACAGCAAAGACAGCGTGGCGCTGCCGGCAAACAGTCGCTGCTTGTGGTCCCATTTCCCGCCGAGCAGGATCAGTTCAACGTCTTCCCGGTCGCTAAAATGCTGTGCGATATCCAGCGAGGGGGTAATAACGGTGAGCGGCCCCTGAAGAAAGGTGGCGACGGCCATCACCGTGCTTCCGGCATCCAGAAACAGGGTGGAGCCCGGTGGAACCTGCTGTGCGACCTGTTTACCCAGGCGCTGTTTGGTCTCCGGCAGCAGCGTATTGCGGCCCTGACGGTTCATGGCGGAGAGGTTAAGCGCGATGGCTCCGCCGTGGTTCTTCTGCGCAAGGCCCTGGTTTTCCAGGTCGGTCAGATCTCGACGGATGGTATCCGCTGAAACCTGCAGCTTTTCGGCCAGGTCGGTGATGCTGGCCTGGCCTTGCTCGCTGAGGATATCCAGGACGTAGCGTTGACGAGCGGTTTTGTGCATGGGAGTACATTCCTGCAAAATGTCGCAATAGTTTGCATAATACAGCATTTTGACGCAGAGAGAAGGGGATTGTGGTCATGCACGATGTGCAGCGGCGTGATGATTCAGATAGGTGATTATTAAAATTTTATTAAGCAGGTATAATCAAGCCGTTTTCAATGTTAATCACAATGTTATTGTTATGTTTTATTTAACGATTTGGGTTATGTAACCAGTATATCGCCATTGAGTAGGTTTAAATGCTGTTTAATAAAAACTATGCAGCATTTAATTGCTTTAATTAGTTTTTTAAAGGCATTTAATTTTAAATATACCCCTTAAGCTACGTAAATTGACACTTCTTTGAAAATCTTTGTGTCTGACCCGCTCTGAAATTAACGCAAAAATGTGCATAGAAAGAATTAAGAATTTTCCTTAGATAACAGAGGCTTTATATGTTTCATCTGAAAGGATACTTTAAGAGTTTTGTCCAGAAACCCCATATTTTTTCTTGCTTGTAACACCACATTAACATTGTGGCTGTAGTGGGCTATACCACATTTTGTTATGCTGCTAACCAGTTTAAGAAATAAGTAAATTCTTAATTGAAATAAGACGCAGGCAGATCTCATCTCCAATGGAAATGGGCATGGGAATTATTACCTAAAATCCAGCACGGTAGCTAAATAAGATATTTGTCTAATTATCTGTACCTCTTTTTGGGTATTTGCTTGAGTATCACTCAGAGTCAGGGAGATAACATGACGATATTACGAAAGCCTATGTTACGCCGATTTACAGCAGCACTGGCATTCATTTCATTAGCCATAAATACGGCGTACGCCAGTAGTAATCAGGTGGGTATTGCCCCGGTGGCAACCACAACCTTAAAAGAAAGTATTCTTTTTGCTATCGATCGCGATCCGTCAATTAGTCAGCAGGCCGCGCAATTAGGTATTGGCCAGGCACAAATAGATGAAGCGCGCAGCGGCTGGATGCCGCAAATATCGTTGAACGGGAGTACAGGCCACAGCCAGACCACCGATTCCAGCGGGTCGCTGAAGAATTCAGCCGCCTGGGGGCTGAGCCTGACACAGCTGCTGTACGATTTTGGCAAGACCAATAACAGCATCAGCCAGTCTTCCGCCCAGCGTGATAGCTACCGCTACCAGCTGATGGGCACGCTTTCGGACGTGGCGGAAAAAACGGCGCTGAGCTATGTGGAGGTCAAACGCTATTCCGATCTGCTGCAGGCGGCAATAGATAACGTGCAGGCGCTCAGGAACGTCGAGCAGCTGGCAAAGCTGCGCGCAGACGCGGGCGTGAGTTCCACCTCCGATGAGCTTCAGACCCGCACGCGTATTGCCGGCATGCAGGCGACGGTCGCGCAGTATACCGCCGCCTTAAACAGCGCGCGCGCCAGGCTTGCGGTATTAACCGGGATGCAGGCAGAAGCGTATTCCCCGGTGCCTGCGAACCTCGCGGTTGAGCCAGATTCGCTCAATCGTATTGATTATTCGTTAATACCGGCGGTGATGGCCGCGCAGAACATGGAACGTTCGGCCCAGTATGGCGTAGAAACGGCGAAGTCCCAGCACTGGCCGACGTTAAGCCTGAAAGGGGGGCGCACCCGTTACGAATCGGACAACCGTTCATACTGGGACGACCAGATACAGCTCAATATCGACGCACCGCTGTATCAGGGGGGCGCGGTTTCAGCTCGCGTTCGGCAGGCGGAAGGCGCACGGGCCATGGCCTCCTCTCAGGTCGATCAGGCACGTTTCGATGTCCTGCAAAAAGCCTCCGTCGCGCAGGCTGACTGGACCGGCGCACGGGGAAGAATGGAGGCAGGAAAGCAGCAGCTGGAAAATGCGCTGCGCGCCCGGGATGTTTATAAAAATGAATACACTCTGAGCAAGCGGAGCATTAACGATCTGCTCAGCGTTGAGCAGGATGTCTGGCAGGCCACCTCAGCGAAAATAATCGCTGAGTATGACGGCTGGAGTTCGGCAATTAATTATGCTTCCGCGGTTGATAATTTAATGCCGCTTATTGGAATAGAGAAAAACGCTGCCGCAAAATTACCCGATTTGAGTTAATAAAAAACGCGCAGTGTTGCGCAAAGTAAGACTGAAAATAATGGGTGTTTTTTCCCAGGGATAGCTACATCCGTCTGGTGGACATATCCACAGGAATCCGCACACCTGCAAGGAGAGAAATATGAGTAACGTAAAGGTTGTTGATGTCATCATTCGCAAAACGGCGGAGAAAACGAAATTAACCGGCGAAGGAAATCTGTCGGTCTCTATTTCATCCCCGAGCGTGATTGAAATCCAGGGTTCTGCTCAGGATGTGGCGCGTTATGTCCGTCAGGGGAAAGACCTCCTCATTTATATGAAAGATGGAAGCGTTATTCGCTGCAATAACTATTTTGTTGAAGATCCTGAAACGCAAAATCAGTCAGAGCTGGTGTTCAACGACCGTCAGGAACTGACACATATTTCTTTTGCCAATGCCGGGGAAGCGTCAGGCGTTGCGGTGACCGAGTTAACCGCGCAGGCCACACCGATTAGCAGCATTCAACCTTTCCTCGAGCAGGAAAGCGTTTTAAGCGACGCGCCGTGGGGCTGGATTGCGGGGGCTGCGTTAGGCGGCGGTGCCATCGGTGCACTGCTGGCAAACGGCGGTGACGGCGAAACTAAAACAAAAGTCATTGATAATACGAAAGAAGTTGAAAGCGCCACGCCGACCTTCCTGCTGTCGGATAAAGCGGGTGACAAGCAGGGCGTGCTGAGCGCAAACGAGATCACGGACGACAGCAACCCAACCTTTAGCGGCACCGGTCAGCCGGGCGCGACAATCCAGATCAAAGACAGCAGCGGCAGCACCATTGCCAGCACCATGGTCGGTACAGACGGCACGTGGACGGTAATATTACCGACCCAGACGGACGGGGAGCACACCTGGTCGGTCGTGCAGATCGACGGCAGTAAAACCACCTCTGCGGGCAGTATCACCGTGACGGTCTCTACCGCCGATGCCGCCATTACGCTGGCCACCACGGCGGGCGATAACGTGCTGAACGCCAGCGAGCAATCTGCGGGCTTTACGCTTTCCGGTGCCAGCAAAAACCTGGCGCAGGGTACCGAACTCACCGTGACGCTGAACGGCAAAACCTACGCGGCTGAAGTCGGGGCAGACGGCGCGTGGAGCGTCAACGTACCTGCGGCAGACGCGCAGGCGCTGGGCGACGGAACCTGGACGGTTAGCGTGAGCGGTAAAGACGCGGCGGGTAACACCGTCAGCGGAAGCCAGACGATTGGGGTGGATACCACCGCGCCAACCCTCTCTGTCGATACTCTCGCGCAGGACAACATCATTAATGCGGCTGAGCACAATCAGCCGCTGACCCTGACCGGTAAAACGAATGCGGAAGCCGGTCAGATCGTCACGGTCACCCTGAACGGTAAAAACTATAACGCCACGGTGGGCAGCGACGGCACCTGGTCCGTCACGCTTGATGTGAACGACGTGCAGGCGCTCAATGAGGGTAATCACACCCTGACGGTTAACGTGAGCGACAAAGCGGGCAACGGCTCGTCCGTAACGGCAGATTTCACGGTGGATACCGCCGCGCCGGTCGTCACTATTCATACCGTGGCGGGCGACGATATCCTCAACATCAGCGAGCAGGGCCAGGCGCACATTATTTCCGGCCAGGCGAGCGGTGCCGCCGCGGGCGATGTGGTCACCGTGACTCTTGGCGGCCAGACCTTCACCGGCGTGGTGCTGGCGGACGGCAGCTGGAGCGTCGGCGTTCCGGCGTCCGTGCTGGGCGCGCTGGGTGAAGGCAACCACACGCTTTCGGTTTCCGTCACTGACGCGGCAGGCAACACCGGCAGCGCCACGCACGGCATTACGCTGAGCGGACACCCGCCGGAATTTACGATTGATGCCATCAGCCAGGATAACGTCCTGAATGCCCAGGAGGCGATGCAGCCGCTGAGCCTGACCGGCACCAGCAACCTGCCGGACGGCACCACCGTCACCGTGACGCTGAACAACGTCAGCTATCAGGCCACCGTAGAAAACGGTATCTGGGCGGTCCAGGTGCCGGTTTCCGACGTCCTGAATCTGGCGAACACGCTTTACACCGTCAGCGTCAGCGGTACCGACAGCGTGGGTAACAGCGGTTCTGCCGAAGCAAATCTGCTGGTGGATACCGTCCTTCCGCAGGTCATTATCAATACGTTTGCGGGCGACAACCTGGTCAATAACGCCGAAGCGGGCGTCGATCAAACCCTCAGCGGTCGCGTTACCGGCGCGGCGGCGGGCGATACCGTCTCCATCACCGCAGGCGGCAAGAGCTACACCGCAACGGTTGGCAGCGATCTGACCTGGAGCGTGAAAATCCCGTCAGCGGATCTTCAGGCGTTCGGCGACGGGGATTTAACCTTTACCGCCTCCGTCACCAACGGGCACGGCAATACCGGCACCGGCGAGCGTGATATCAACATCAACGCGGAGCTGCCGGGTCTGCGCGTGAACACCATTTCCGGCGATGACGTGATCAACGCCATCGAACAGCAGCAGGATTTGAGCGTCACCGGCTCCAGCAGCCATCTGGCCGCGGGCACGCAGATTATCGTCACCATCAACAACGTTGAGTACGTCACCGCGGTTAACGCCAGCGGCAGCTGGCAGATCGGCGTTCCGGCGGCGGACCTGCAGGCCTGGACGGCGGGCGGCATGACGGTTAGCGTCAGTGCGGTAGATGCCTGGGGCAATCCCGTTTCGGCTGAACACCCGATTGAGCTCGATCTGAACGCCGTGGCGGTCACCATTGATACCGTCTCCGGCGACGACCTGCTCAATGCGGCAGAAAAAGGCGGTGATTTAACCCTTTCCGGCCAGACGCAGGGCGTGGAGGCGGGGCAGACCGTGGTGGTGAAATTCGCCGACCAGACCTTCACCGCGCAGGTGCAGCAGGATGGCTCCTGGAGCCTGACCGTACCGGCCAGCGCGATGGAAACCCTGATCGACGGGCGCGCGCAGGTGAGCGTCAGCGTCACTAACGTCAGCGGCAACAGCGCGGACGCCGCGCGCGTGGTCACGGTGGATACGCAGCCACCGGCGATTACGCTCGATAACCTGACCGCTGACAACATCATCAATGCGGCTGAAGCGCAGCAGGATTTAGCCTTAAGCGGTACCAGCACTGCGGAAGCGGGCCAGACGGTCACCGTGACGCTGAACGGCAAAACGTATCAGACCACGGTTCAGGCGGACGGTACGTGGCAGCTGAGCGTGCCTGCGGCTGACGTAGGTGCCCTGACGGACGGCATTGTGACCGTGACGGCCTCCGTGAGCGACGTGGCGGGCAACGCCAGCAGCGCGGACCGCGTGGGTCTGGTGGACGCCACCGTACCGCAGGTGACCATTAACGACTTTGTCACCGACACCAACACCGTTAACCAGCTCGCCCATTCACAGGCGCAAATCCTGAGCGGCTCCGTCACCGGTGCGGCAGCGGGCGACCTGGTCACCATCACCATTAACAGCGTCGACTACACCACCGTGGTGGATGCGGCGGGTAACTGGAGCCTTGGCCTGCCGGCGTCCGTCGTGCAGGGGCTGACTGACGGCACCTGGACAATCGACGTCTCCGTGACCGACCGATCCGGTAATACCGGAAGCAGTTCGCTGGATGTGGTGGTGAATACCGTGACGCCTGTTATTGGTATCAGCACCCTGGCGGCGGACGACGTGATCAACGCGACCGAGAAGGGCGAAGATCTGCTTCTCTCCGGCACCAGCAACCAGCCGGAAGGGACCAGCATCACCGTTAACCTGAACGGCATCAACTACACCGCCACCACCGACGCCAGCGGCAGCTGGAGCGTCACCGTACCGGCCTCGGCCGTCAGCGCGCTGGGAGAAGCCCATTACACCGTGACGGCGAGCGTCACGGATAGCGTAGGCAACAGCGCCTCAACCTCGCACGATGTGCTGGTGGACAGCTCGCTGCCGGTGGTGACGATTAACACCCTGGCGGGCGACAATATCGTTAACGCAGCGGAAGTGGCGGCAGGGCAAACCCTGACCGGTAAGGTGACGAACGCGGCTTCAGGTGACACTGTCACCATTATCCTTGGCGGCCAGACGTACACCGCTACCGTGCAGGACGATCTGACCTGGAGCCTGCCGTTAAGCGAGAGCCAGCTTACCGCACTCGGCAACGGCGACCTCACCGTCTCCGCCAGCGTGACCAACGCGCACGGCAATACCGGCTCTTCTTCTCTCGACTTCAGTATCGACGCCCAGCTCCCGGGACTGCGTATTGATACCGTGGCGGGTGACGACGTGATCAACGTGATTGAACACGCTCAGAACCTGATTGTGTCAGGCACCAGCACCGATCTGACGGCGGGCAGCACCGTGACCGTGACCATCAACGGCAAAACCTATTCGGCAACGGTACTGGCGGACGGCACCTGGCAGGCGGCGGTACCGGCGGCCGACGTGTCCCAGTGGGCGGACGGTTCGCTGGATATCAAGGCCAGCGCGCAGGATGCTTCCGGCAACCCGGTGACCATCGGCACCGTCGTGGACGTCGATCTCGCGCCTGTTGCCATCACCATCAGCAGCGTGACCGACGATAACGTGCTCAACGCGGCGGAAAAAGGTCAGGACCTGGTGCTTTCCGGCACCACCTCCAACGTGGAAGCGGGTCAGACCGTAACCATCACCTTCGCAGGTAAAACCTATACCACCACGGTGGATGCCAACGGCGACTGGACCTGGACCGTTCCGGCAGCCGATCTGAGCGGCCTGAAAGACGGCGACGCCAGCGTGCAGGTAACCGTCACCAACGTGAACGGCAACGCGGCGTCTTCGGCGCAGGAATTCAGCGTTGATACCACCGCGCCGACGGTGACCATCAACACCATCAGCAGTGACAATATGCTGAACGCGGCAGAGGCGGCGCAGGATCTGACCCTGAGCGGCACCTCTACTGCCGAAGCGGGCCAGACGGTCACCGTGACCTTCAACGGCAATCAGTACACCGCGCAGGTGCAGGCGGACGGCAGCTGGACGCTCGACGTTCCGGCGGCGGACATGGCTGGCATAACCGACGGCAGCGCGGCGGTCACGGCGACCGTGTCCGATAAGGCAGGCAACCCGGCCAGCGCGGGCTCCTCGGTGCTGGTCGACACCACCGTACCGCAGATTACCTTCAACATCGTCGCGGGCGACGACGTCGTTAATATTGCCGAGCACGGCCAGGCGCTGATCGTCTCCGGCAAGGTCACGGGCGCGCAGGCGGGTGACGTGATTACCGTGACCCTGAACGGCAAAGACTACACCGCCATGTTGGACGCGTCCGGCAGCTGGAGCGTGGGCGTTCCGGCGGCGGACGTGGGCGCGCTGGTTAACGGCGAACAGACGATCTCCGCGACCCTCACCGATAAAGCCGGTAACAGCACCAGCGCGACGCACGCGTTTGACGTTTCCCTGACCGCGCCGGTGGTTGCCATCAATACCCTGGCGGTTGACGACGTGATCAACGCGACCGAGAAAGGCCAGGATCTGCTGGTGTCCGGCACCAGCAACCAGCCGGAAGGAACCACCATTACGGTGACCCTGAACGGCATCAGCTATACGGCCACCACCGACGCCAGCGGCAGCTGGAGCATCACCGTTCCGGCGGCAAATGTCTCCGCGCTGGGCGAAGCAAGCTACGTCGTGACGGCGAGCGTAACCGACGCGGCGGGCAACAGCGCAAGCACCGGCCACAGCGTGCTGGTTGACAGCGCGCTGCCGCAGGTCACCATCAACCCTGTCGCCACGGACGATGTCATTAACGCAGCGGAAGTGGCTGCCGGGCAGACCCTGAGCGGCAAAGTGAGCGGCGCGGTGATCGGTGACACTGTCACGATTTTAATCGGCGGCAATACCTATACCGCGACGGTTCAGGACGATCTGAGCTGGTCGGTCAACGTGCCGTCCACGGTCTTAACCGCCATCGGTAACGGCGATCTGACCGTGTCAGCCAGCGTCACCAACGGCCACGGCAACACCGGCACCGGCGAGCGCGACATCACCATCGACGCCAACCTGCCGGGCCTGCGCGTCGATACCGTGGCGGGCGACGATGTGATCAACAGCATTGAGCACGCTCAGAACCTGATTATCACCGGCTCCAGCGAAGGCCTGGCTACGGGCGCGGCGTTAACGGTGACCGTTAACGGTAAAACCTACGCCGCAACCGTGCTGGCGGACGGGACCTGGACGGCGGCCATTCCGGCGGCAGACGTCAGCGCGCTGAATGCGGGCACGGTCACCGTGACCGTGGACGGCCAGAGCGCGGCGGGCAATCCGGTTTCCATCAGCCATGACGTGAAGGTGGATCTGGCGGCAGTCGCCATCAGCATTAACCCGATTGCCTCGGACGACGTAATCAACGCGGCGGAGAAAGGCGCGGACCTGGTGCTGTCCGGCTCGACCACCAACGTGGAAGAAAACCAGATCGTCACCATCACCTTCGGCGGCAAGTCGTACACCGCGACGGTGGATGCCAGCGGCAACTGGACGGCGACCGTACCGTCCGCCGATTTGGGCAGCCTGAAGGACGGCGATGCCAGCGTGCAGGTGAGCGTCACCAACGTGAACGGCAACAGCGCGACGGCAGGCCGCGAGTACAGCGTGGACGCCACCGCGCCGACGGTGTCTATCGAGATCGTCAGCGACAACAACATCATCAATGCGGCCGAAGCGCAGCAGGATCTGGTTGTTAACGGCGTGACCAACGCCGAAGCGGGCCAGACCGTCACCGTGACGCTGAACGGCGTGGACTACACCACCACCGTGCAGGCAAACGGCAGCTGGAGCGTGACCGTGCCGTCCGCGGATCTGAGCGGTATTACCGACGGCAACTACACCATCAGCGCCGCCGTGTCTGATAAGGCGGGCAACCCGGCCTCTGCGGATCGCGACGTGCTGGTCGATACCACCGTCCCGCAGCTGACCATTAACCCCGTTTCCGACGACGACGTGATCAACAGCGCAGAGCATGCGCAGGCTCTGATTGTCACGGGCTCCGTGACCGGCGCGGCGGCGGGCGACGTGGTCACCGTCACGCTCAACGGCAAATCGTACACCGCCACCCTGGATGCCTCAGGCAACTGGAGCGTGGGCGTGCCTGCGGCGGACGTTACCGCGCTGGCCGCCGGGGATTACACCATTACCGCGGCGCTGACCGATAAAGCGGGCAACAGCAACAGCGCCACGCACGGCGTGGAGGTGAACCTGACCGCGCCGGTGCTGACCATTGACACCGTTTCCGGTGACGATGTGATCAACAACGCCGAGAAAACCCAGGATCTGACGATCTCCGGTACGGCTTCCGGCCTGGCGACAGGCGCGGTGGTGACCGTGATGCTGAACGGCAAAGCGTACAGCGCAATGGTCGATAGCAACGGGAAATGGACGACTACCGTTCCGGCGGATCAGGTGAGCCAGTTGGGCGAAGCGTTGTATACCGTTACCGCATCGGCAACGGACAGCGTCGGCAACAATACCAGCACGTCACACACCGTGAACGTGGAATCCGTTCTGCCGGGTGTGATTATCAACACCATTGCAGGTGACGACGTCATTAACGCGGCGGAGCTGGCAGCCGGGCAGACCATCAGCGGTAAGGTGGTGAATGCCGAAGCGGGCAACACCGTGACCGTGACGATTGGCGGTAACAGCTACACCGCAACGGTGCAGAGCGATCTCACCTGGTCCGTTAACGTGCCGGAATCCGTGCTGACCGCACTGGGCAACGGCGATTTGACCGTGTCGGCCAGCGTCACGAGCGGCGTGGGCAATAGCGGAACGGGCGAGCGCGAAATCGTGATAGACGCTAACCTGCCGGGCCTGCGCGTGGATACCGTGGCGGGTGACGACGTGATCAACAGCATCGAACATACTCAAAACCTGATTATCACCGGCACCAGCGACGGGCTGGCGGCGGGCGCGGCGCTGACCGTGACCGTAAACGGCAAAACCTATCCGGCGACCGTGCTGGCGGACGGCACCTGGAGCGCGGCGATCCCGGCGGCGGACGTCGGAGCCCTGGCAGCAGGTACGGTTACCGTAACCGTTGCGGGCCAGAGCAGCGCCGGTAACCCGGTCTCCATCAGCCACGATGTGACGGTGGATCTGGCGAGCGTTGCCATCAGCATTGACGCCATCGCCACCGATGACGTGATTAACGCGGCCGAGAAGGGCGCGGATCTGGCGCTCTCGGGGGCGACCTCGAACGTTGAGGAAAACCAGACCGTCACCATCACCTTCGGCGGCAAGAGCTACACCGCGACGGTGGACGCCGACGGAAAATGGACAGCTACCGTGCCGTCTGCGGATCTGGCGGGGCTGAAAGACGGCGACGCCAGCGTGCAGGTGAGCGTCACTAACGTGAACGGCAACAGCGCCTCGGCGGGCCGCGAGTACAGCGTGGATGCGACCGCACCGTCCGTGACCATCAATACCCTGGCGAACGACGATATTCTGAACGCCGCTGAAGCGCAGTCCGATCTGACCGTATCCGGCACCACCACCGCCGAAGCGGGCCAGACGGTCACCGTATCGCTGAACGGCAAAGACTACATCACAACCGTCAGCGCAGACGGCAGCTGGACGCTGAACGTCCCGGCGGCGGATCTGGCTGGATTCACCGACGGCAGCGTGACCGTCACTGCATCGGTCAGCGATAAAGCGGGTAACCCGGCGTCCGTGGATCACAACCTGGCGGTAGATATCACCGCGCCTGCGGTGACCATCAACACCGTGGCGGGCGACGATGTGATTAACATCGCTGAGCACGGCCAGGCGCAAATCATCAGCGGCACCGCCACAGGCGCGGCAGCGGGCGATAAGGTCACCGTGACCATCGGCGGCCAGACTTACACCACCGTGCTGGACGCGGCGGGGAACTGGAGCGTAGGCGTCCCGGCGAATGTGATTTCTGCTCTGCAGGACGGCACCGTGACCGTCACTGCGTCAGTCACCGACGCGGCGGGCAACACCGGCACCGGCACGCATAACGTGACCGTCGATACCGGTCTGCCATCGGTGGCCTTCAACGCCATCAGCGATGACAACGTCCTGAACGCGGTAGAAAAAGGTCAGGATCTGAGCGTCAGCGGCACCAGCGCCAACCTGGCGGAAGGCACCGTGGTGACCGTGACTCTCAACGGCAAAAACTACGCGGCGATGACCGCGGCAGACGGCACCTGGAGCCTGACGGTTCCGGCAGCGGATCTGGCCGGTCTCGGCCAGGCCAACTATACCCTGAACGCGACCGCCACCAATGGCGTGGGCAACAGCGTGAGCAACACCGCGAACCTGCTGGTGGACACCGCGCTGCCGACCGTCACCATCAATACCGTGGCGGGCGACAACGTCATCAACGCGGCGGAAGTGGCGGCAGGCCAGACCCTGAGCGGCACGGTGGCTAACGCCGAAGCGGGCAATACCGTTACCGTCACCCTTGGCGGCAACAGCTACACCGCAACGGTGCAGAACGATCTGACCTGGTCCGTGAACGTGCCGTCTGACGTGCTGACCGCGCTGGGCAACGGCAGCCTGAGCGTAACGGCGACCGTCACCAACGGCCACGGAAACACCGGTGCGGGCGTGCGCGAGATCGCTATCGACGCTAACCTGCCGGGACTGCGCGTCGACACCGTCGCGGGTGATGACGTGATCAACACCATCGAGCACGCGCAGAACCTGATCGTCACCGGCTCCAGCGACGGGCTGGCACCGGGCACGGCGCTGACCGTCACCGTCAACGGCAAAACCTATGCGGCCACCGTACTGGCGGACGGCACCTGGAGCGCGGCGATCCCGTCCACCGACGTGAGCGCGTGGCCGGAAGGCACCGTCAAAATCAGCGTTACCGGCGACAGCTCTGCGGGCAACCCGATTACCATCAGCCACGACGTGACGGTCGATCTGGCGACCGTTGCCGTCAGCATCAATTCCATCGCTACCGACGACGTGATTAACGCGGCGGAGAAGGGCGCGGATCAGGTGCTGTCCGGTGCGACCACCAACGTGGAAGCCGGGCAGACCGTGACCATCAGCCTGAACGGCAAAATCTATAGCGCGACAGTAGACGACAGCGGCAACTGGACCTACACCGTACCGTCTGCGGATCTGGTACACCTCAAGGATGGCGACGCCAGCGTGCAGGTGAGCGTCACCAACGTCAACGGCAACAGCGCCTCGGCGGGCCGCGAGTACAGCGTGGATGCGACCGCGCCGTCCGTGACCATCAATACCCTTGCGACCGACGATATTCTGAATGCCGCTGAAGCGCAGTCCGATCTGACCGTGTCCGGCACCACCACCGCCGAAGCGGGCCAGACCGTGACCGTGACGCTGAACGGCAAAGACTACACCACAACCGCAGGCGCGGACGGCAGCTGGACGCTGAGCGTTCCGGCGGCGGATCTGGCGGCACTCGGCGACGGCAGCGTCACCGTGACGGCGAGCGTCAGCGACAAGGCGGGCAACCCGGCGTCGGTTGATCGCACTCTGACGGTCGACGTGACCGTGCCTGCGGTAACCATCAACACCGTAGCGGGCGACGACGTGATTAACATCGTTGAGCACGCTCAGGCGCACATCATTAGCGGCACCGCCACCGGCGCGGCAGCGGGCGATAAGGTCACCGTCACGATTGGCGGCCAGACCTACACCACCGTGCTGGACGCGGCGGGTAACTGGAGCGTGGGCGTCCCGGCGAGCGTCATTTCCGGCCTCAGCGACGGCACCGTGACCGTCACGGCGTCAGTCACCGACGCGGCGGGCAATATCGGTACCGGCAGCCATAACGTGACCGTCGATACCGGCCTGCCGTCCGTGGCCTTCAACGCCATCAGCGGCGATAACGTGCTGAACGCGGTGGAGAAAGGTCAGGATCTGAGCGTCAGCGGCATCAGCGCTAACCTCGCGGAAGGCACCGTGGTGACCGTGACCCTCAACGGTAAAAACTACACGGCCACGACGGCGGCGGACGGTACCTGGAGCCTGACCGTTCCGGCTGCGGATCTGGCGGGGCTGGGCGAAGCGAATTATACCCTGAACGCCGCCGCGACCAACGGCGTGGGCAACAGCGTCAGTAATACGGCGACCCTGCTGGTCGACACCGCGCTGCCGACCGTCACCATCAATACCGTGGCGGGCGATAACGTCATCAACGCGGCGGAAGTGGCCGCGGGTCAGACCATCAGCGGTAAGGTAGCGAACGCGGAAGCGGGCAATACCGTCACCGTCACCATTGGCGGCAACAGCTACACCGCAACGGTGCAGAGCGATCTCACCTGGTCCATTAACGTGCCGGAATCCGTCCTGACCGCGCTGGGCAACGGTGACCTGACGGTGTCAGCATCCGTCACCAACGGCCACGGCAATACCGGCGCGGGCGAGCGCGAAATCACTATCGACGCCAGCCTGCCGGGTCTGCGCATTGATACCGTGGCGGGCGACGATGTGATCAACAGCATCGAGCACGGGCAGAATCTGATTGTCACCGGCTCCAGCGACGGGCTGGCTGCAGGCACCACGCTCACCGTGACCGTCAACGGCAAAACCTATGCGGCCTCCGTGCTGGCAGACGGCACCTGGAGCGCGGCGATCCCGGCGGCAGACGTCGGGGCCCTGGCTGCGGGCACGGTCACCGTGACCGCTGCAGGCCAGAGCGCGGCGGGCAACCCGGTGAGCATCAGCCACGATGTCACCGTCGATCTGTCTGCCGTTGCCGTCAGCATCGATGCGATTGCCACCGACGACGTGATTAACGCGGCGGAGAAAGGCGCGGATCTGGTGCTGTCCGGCAGCACCTCGAACGTGGAGGAAAACCAGACCGTCACCATCACCTTCGGCGGCAAGACGTACACCGCGAAAGTCGATGCCGACGGTAACTGGACGGCCACCGTGCCTTCCGCCGATCTCGCGGGCCTGAAGGACGGCGATGCCAGCGTGCAGGTGAGCGTCACCAACGCGCACGGCAACAGCGCCTCTGCGGGCCGCGAGTACAGCGTGGACGCCACCGCGCCAGCCGTGAGCATCGATACGGTCGCTGGCGATAACGTGATTAACGGCAGCGAAGCGGCTGCGGGCGTGGCCATTTCCGGCACCACCACGGCGGAAGCCGGGCAGACGGTCACCGTGACGCTGGGCGGTAAGAGCTATACCGCACAGGTGCAGCAGGGCGGCATCTGGATCGTGAACGTGCCGGGCGCCGACCTGTCCTCACTGGCGGATAACGGCTACACCGTGCAGGTCAGCGTGAGCGACGCCGCGGGTAACCCGGGCAGCGCGGGCAAGGCGATTACGCTTGATACCACGCCGCCGACCGTCAGCTTTAACGCCGTCGCGGGCGATGACGTCATCAACAGCGTGGAGCACGGGCAGGCGCAGATTGTCAGCGGCACGGCAACCGGCGCGAGCGTCGGCGATAAGCTGGTCATCACCATCGGTTCGAACCAGTACACCACCACCGTTGACGCCAGCGGTAACTGGAGCGTGGGCGTTCCGGCCAGCGTGATTTCCGCGCTGAACGACGGCACCGTGACCCTCAGCGCGACGATTACCGACAGCGCGGGCAACAGCAGCACCCAGACCCACGATGTGGTAGTGAACACCGCCTCCGTGGCGCTGACCATCAATACCCTCAGCGGCGATGACGTCATCAATGCGGCTGAAGCCGGTTCGTCCCTGGTGATTAACGGCTCCAGCGCCCAGTTCGCCAGCGGTACGCAGGTCACCGTGACGCTGAACGGCAAGAGCTATACGGCCACCATCCAGAGCGACGGCAGCTGGACGACCACCGTTCCGGCCGCAGACGTGGGCGCCCTGACCGATGGCGCGAGCTATCAGGTGTCCGTGTCGGCGCAGGACAGCGCGGGCAACAGCGCGTCGGCGACGCACGGCATCAGCGTGGATACCACCGCGCCGGTAGTGAGCATTGCGACGCTGTCGACTGACGACATGCTGAACGCGGCGGAAGCGCAGCAGCCGCTGACCGTGCGCGGCTCTTCCAGCGCGGAGGAGGGTCAGACCGTCACCGTAACGCTGGGCGGCAAAACCTACACCGCCACCGTCGCGAACGACGGGACGTGGACGCTGGATGTTCCGGCAGCCGATCTGGCTGCGCTGAGCCAGGGCGCGCTGACGGTCACCGCCTCGGTCAACGACAAGGCCGGCAACAGCGGCCAGACCACGCACAACTTAACGGTCGATACCGTCGCGCCAACCGTGACCATCAGCACCGTGGCCGATGACGATATCGTCAACAACGCGGAGCAACTGGCGGGCCAGACCATCAGCGGCACCACTACGGCGGAACAGGGCCAGACGGTGACCGTCTCCTTCAACGGGCACAGCTATCAGGCGACCGTCGGGGCGGACGGATCCTGGTCGGTCTTCGTACCGGGCCGTGATTTCCTCGGCCTGAGCGACGGGGATTACACCATCACCGCGTCGGTGAACGACAGGGCGGGCAACCCGGGCAGCGCAACGCACGACGTGACGCTGAACGGCGATGTCCCGACCATCACCATTAACACCTTTGCGCAGGACGATATCGTCAACGCCGCCGAGCACGGCACGCCGCTGACTGTCAGCGGCACCACCGACGCCCCGGCGGGCCAGACGGTGACCATCACGCTGAACGGTAAAACCTATACGGCTACCGTTCAGAATGACGGCACCTGGAGCTATACGGTCGGAAGCGCAGACGTGACCGCGCTGGCGGACGGCGGTTCGTACGTGATTAACGCGCAGGTCAGCAACACCATCGGCAACAGCGGCAGCGATAACCACAGCGTCACCGTGGATCTCACCGCGCCGTCGATGGGAATTACGATTGATTCGCTGCAAAACGACACCGGCCTGAGCGCGACGGATTTCATCACCAACGACGCTCAGGTCGTGGTCAACGGCTCCCTGAGCGCGCAGCTTGGCAATAACGAGAAGGCGCAGATTAGCCTGGACGGCGGGTCAAACTGGATTGACCTGACGGTGACCGGCACCACCTGGCGCTACACCGATGGCCGCATCCTGACGGACGGTACGTATCAGTATCAGGTACGCGTTATCGATAGCGCGGGCAACGTGGGGGCAACGGACAGCCAGGACGTGGTGATTGATCTGACGAAGCCTGCGGCTACGACAATTACGGTCGATTCCATCACCCAGGATACCGGCCTGTCCGGCAGCGACTTTATTACCAGCGACAACCAGATCAGCCTGAAAGGGACGCTCGGTGCGGCGCTGGGCAGCGGCGACCACGCGCAGATCAGCCTCGACGGCGGCGTTAAATGGATCGACGTCAGCGTCAGCGGCCTGAGCTGGACGTACGTCGATGGCCGCACGCTGGCCGACGGGGATTACAACTACCAGCTGCGCGTGATTGACGACGCGGGCAATATCAGCGCCACCGCCAGCCAGGTGGTGACCATTGATACGGTTGCACCGGACGCCAGTAAAACGATCGCCATCGACAGCATCAGCGACGATAGCGGCCTGAGCGGTAGCGACTTTATCACCAACGATACGTCCCTGACGCTGCACGGCTCGCTCGGGGCGACGCTGGCCGACGGCGAGTATGCCCAGATCAGCATCAACGGCGGGGTCACCTGGCAGAACGTCATCGTCACCGGCAACAGTTGGTACTACGTGGACGGCCGCACGCTGGGTAATCAGACCTATGACTACTACGTTCGCGTGGTAGACGCGGCGGGCAACGTGGGGGCGAGCGCTCATCAGCAGGTGACCGTTGATACGGTGCCGCCGGATGCGGCAATTACGGTGACCGTGGATAACATCACCGTGGATACCGGCTTCGATAACAACGACTTCCTGACCAGTTCGACCTCGTACACGCTTAATGGTACGCTCGGGGCTCCACTGGGGGCGGGGGAATACGTTCAGGTGAGTCTGAACGGCGGCGCCGACTGGGTTTACGCCACGGTGAACGGTACGCAGTGGAGCTACAGCGACACGCGTACCCTGACCGACGGCAGCCATAACTACCAGGTGCGGGTCGTCGACCAGGCGGGGAACGTCGGGGCGACCACCTCGCAGGCGGTGACGGTGGATACCCACGCACCGCAGTACGGCATCACTGTTGACAGCATCAGTGAAGATACCGGGCAGTCCAGCAGTGACTTCATCACCATGGACACCACGCTGACGATCAACGGCTCGCTGGGCAGCGCGCTGGCAAGTGATGAACGCGTGCAGATAAGCCTCGACGGCGGCAATCAATGGGTAGACGCCACCGTTAATAACCAGCGCTGGAGCTACACCGATACCCGCGATCTGCCTGACGGAGACTACACCTACCAGGTGCGGATTATCGACCAGGCTGGCAACGTCGGCTCCACCGCCTCTCAGGTGGTGACGGTGGACACCACGCCGCCAACCACGATAGGCACGGTAGTGAGCTATACCGACGGTGAAGGCGAGCGTCAGGGCACCTTTGGCAGCGCGGTGGCAACGGACGATAACGCGCCGCTGATCAACGGTACGCTTAACCGCGCCCCGGACGACGGTGAAATCGTGCAGCTCTATCGTGACGGAGTCCTGCTCGGCCAGGTGACCATGAACGGCAGCGCAAGCTGGTCCTTCCAGGATAACGGCCTCAGCGACGGCAACCACACCTACATTGTGCGCGTCACCGATAAGGCCGGTAACTACACGGAATCCGACGGCTTTGTGCTGAACGTGGATACCAGCATCCCGACCACCACGGCGGCGATTACCGCGCAGACCACGTCGGACACCACGCCGATCGTCAGCGGTACCGTCTCCGCTGACCTGGTGAACGGTGAATACCTGGTGGT
This sequence comes from Enterobacter sp. WP_7_1, assembly GCF_003688535.1. Taxonomy (NCBI): domain Bacteria; kingdom Pseudomonadati; phylum Pseudomonadota; class Gammaproteobacteria; order Enterobacterales; family Enterobacteriaceae; genus Enterobacter; species Enterobacter sp. WP_7_1. The sequence goes on from NZ_REFK01000001.1 coordinate 1,370,992, forward strand.
AACGGTGAACGGAAAAACCTACACCTCCCAGACCGGCGGCGCGGTGGTGGTCGACCCGGATCACAACACCTGGTATCTGCAGATCCCGGACGGCGATGCGCTGAGCGTGTCGAGCTACAGCGTGACGGCGCAGGTGAAGAGCAGCGCGGGTAACGGTAATACCACCGGTACGGCGACCGGCAGTCTGGTGATTGATACCACCTCGGTGAATACCGACTGGGCAACCACGGCGGGGAACAGCAACAACTCCACCATGACCCTCGGCATGAACAGCAGCGGTCTGTGGAACATCATTGCTAACGGCCAGTCCTACTCCAGCAGCGATAGCTCGACCTATGCCGGGAATACGCTGACCAACACCCGCAGCTACTACGTGGTAAGCCAGACCGCTGCCGACTTTGACCGTAACGGCACGCAGGATATCTTCGCGACGGAGACCACCTACTCGGGCTCTACGCAGGTGATGTGGACCTACGATGGCAGCACCTATAACGCCAGCCAGCTGGCGATGGGGACCACCATCTGGTACGGCGGCGTGATTGCGTACGATAAAACCGGCGATGGCTATCTGGATCTGGCGTACGGTGACTCCGGTGCGGACTCCATCACCTATCTGATCAACAACAACGGGGTACTCTCGCCTGACGGCACCTACGGCGGCGCGGGTTTCTGGGGACAGTTCACCACCATGCGTGAAATCTCCGGCGTCGACATTAACAATGACGGCACCGTGGACGTGGTCCAGCACACCAACCGCAGCGGAGCGTACTCGTTAACCGTGATCAACAACAACGGTAACGGCACGCTCTCTATCGGTCAAAACCTGACCAACGTGTTTGTGGCCAACGCCTCGAATACCACCACGGCGGCGTCCATGACGTGGGCGGACTTCAACGGCGATGGCTACATGGATCTGTACCTGGGCAGCAGCTACAACAACAACGGCGGGGTGATTTACTACAACAACGGCGCAGGGCAGCTCTCTGCTACCAAGAGCGCGGTGGAGGCCTCTAACGCCACGGCGGGCTATCTGTCGGTGGCGGTGGACTGGAATGGTGACGGGCAGATGGACATCATCAAGCTCAGCAGCTACGGCGGCTCGCAGACGGCGACCCTGTTCACCAACAACGGCTACGGTTCCACCTGGACCTCTAGCCAGCTGGCTTCCGGCCTGGCGAACGTTACCGGTGTGGCCGCAGTCGACTACAACTGGGACGGCGCGCAGGATCTGCTGGTCTCTCAGCAGAACGGCAAGGTGGTGCTGGTGCAAAACAGCAAAACCATTGCTGACGGCACCGCGATGCACCTGCACATTGTCGACAGCGAGGGCATCAACGCCTACTACGGCAACACGGTCAATCTGTACAACGCCGCGGGCGTGCTGGTGGCGTCGCAGATCATCAACGCCCAGTCCGGTATCGGGTCGAACGATACCTCCGCGCTGGTGAGCTTCTACGGTCTGGATCCGAATGAAACCTATTCGGCTGAGATCCTTAAGATCACCAACGGCGTGTCGGATAACGTCACCTGGAGCAGTCTGGAGGCGGGCAACGGCAAAGAGGGGTACGTCCTGACGGCCGAAGCCGCCACCGGCGGCCACAGCGGGACCCTCACCGGGACCGGGTATAACGACACCTTTATCGCAGAGGATGGCACCTATACCTACAACGGCTCCGGCGGCTGGAATACCCATTCCGACTACGACACCTGGAGCAACACCGGCGGGATGGACGTGGTGGATTACCGCAATGCGACCTCCGGCGTGACCGTTGATTTGCGCCTCTCTACCGCGCAGGACACCGGGTTCGGTACGTCACGACTGCTCAACATTGAGGGGATCAACGGCTCGGACTTCGACGACGTCATTACCGGCAACAGCGGTGATAACCAGTTCGAAGGCCGCGGCGGGAACGACACCTTCAACATCGGCAGCGGCGGTCACGATACGTTGCTCTACAAGCTGATCAACGCCTCGGATGCAACGGGCGGTAACGGTCACGACGTGGTGAACGGCTTTACGGTCGGCACCTGGGAAGGGACCGCGGACACGGATCGTATTGACCTGCGCGATCTGCTCTCTGGCAGCGGCTATACCGGCACGGGCTCGGCGAGCTACGTGAACGGCGTGGCCACGCTGGACAGCAGCGCGGGCAATATCAGCGATTACATCCGCGTGGTGCAGAACGGCAGCAATACCGAGATCCAGGTTGACCTGGACGGTACAGGCGGTCAGTTCTCGCCGACCACGCTGGTGACCCTGAACGGCGTGCAGACGGATCTGGCGACGCTGCTGGCGAACCATCAGCTGTTAATTGCGTAAACCAACGCCGCGGGGAGCGATCCCCGCGGCCTTTTGCGTTTCTTTACATGAATAGCGATAACCCTATATTTCACATGATTATTTTGCGGGCTCGTTTAGAAAGTGTTCGATTTTTAATCATTCCGTAAAGGTATCATTTCAGTGCGAAATTACCGCTCTGGACAGGACGTAGCATTATGAAGACACATCCACAGTACGAACCCTGGCTGCAGGGCATGCTTATCATCGCTAAACACTACCGGCTGGATTTCTCAGCGGAGCATGTTCGGGTCACGATTAACCACGAAAGCCAGTCTCCGCGCCAGCTGGTGCTGGAAGAGATGGCGCGCCAGCTTGGGCTGGGGATGCGTATGGTGGCGGCTGAATCGGTATCCCTCGATCCGTGGCGTCTGCCGCTGCTGGCGGAATTCACCGGCGGACAAATCGCGGTCATTAACCGCATGGACAGCGAAGGCAACGTCAGCCTGCAGTTTAGCGGCGACGGCGGCCTGGAGACCACGCTGACGCGTGATGAACTCGGGGCGCGGTTAAAGGGGCTGATGGTGTTGCGCCCGCTCGAATCCACGCCGGATGCCCGCGTGGACGACTACATCAAACCCTATGAGAAAAACTGGTTCTGGCAGCTGGCGCTGAAGGACTGGCGACGCTACAGCGACATTATGCTGGTGGCGCTGGTGGCCAACGTGCTGGCGCTTTCCGGCATGGTCTTCTCTATGCAGGTCTACGACAGGGTGGTACCGTCCCAGTCGGAAGCCACGCTGTGGGTGTTGTTTGGCGGCGTGATGATTGCCATCGTGTTCGAATTCATCATGCGCATGCTGCGCGTGCATATTTCTGACGTGGTGGGGAAGCGCGCCGACCTGCGCATCTCTGAACGCGTGTTTGCCCACGCGCTGCGGATTAAAAACGGCGCACGCTCAAAATCAACCGGATCCTTTATCGCGCAGATCCGCGAGCTGGAGTCGGTGCGCGAGCTCATCACCTCGACCACCATTGCGGCCATCTCCGATCTGCCGTTCTTCCTGCTGTTCGTCTTTATTCTGTGGATGATTGGCGGCCCGCTGGTACTGGTGGTCCTGCTCGCCGTGCCGCTGCTGCTCATTCCCGGCCTGCTGGTGCAGCGCCCGCTGGGGAAACTCTCCAGCGAAGGGATGCGTGAATCCGCCATCCGTAACGCCACCCTGGTGGAAGCGGTGCAGGGCATTGAAGACATCAAGCTGATGCGCGCCGAGCAGCGTTTCCAGAACCAGTGGAATAATACCAACGACGTTGCCGCCAGCGTCGGCATGAAGCAGCGCTGGCTGACGGGGTTACTGCTGACATGGACTCAGGAGGTGCAGTCCATCGTCTACGCGGTGGTACTGCTGGTGGGCTGTTACCTGGTCATCAGCGGCGACATGACTACCGGTGCGCTGGTGGGAACCTCGATTCTGGCGTCGCGCACCATCGCGCCGCTGTCGCAGATCTCAGGCGTGCTTTCGCGCTGGCAGTCGGCAAAAGTGGCCCGCAAGGGGCTGGACGACCTGATGCAGCGCCCGATTGACGATCCGCAGCACGGCAAGAAGGTGCACAAAGCCCACCTGCGCGGCGACTATGCGCTTGAGGACGTCGGGTTTTATTACGACGAGGAAGAAAAACTCACCGTGCTAAACATCAGCAAGCTGCAGATCCGCGCCGGAGAGCGCGTGGCGGTGCTCGGGCGCAATGGCTCCGGTAAAAGCACGCTGTTACAGCTTCTGGCGGGCATGCAGGAGCCGCAGCAGGGCAGCATCCTGCTCGACGATATTGCCCTCAATCATCTGGACCCGGCCGACGTGCGTCGCGACATGCAGCTGCTCAGCCAGCAGGCCCGGCTGTTCTTTGGCTCCGTGCGGGACAACATCCTGATGGGGAACCCGTTAGCCACCGATGATGAGATTCATCAGGCGCTGGTTAACAGCGGCGCGCTGGAGTTTGTGCGCAAGCAGAAAATGGGTCTGAATTACATCATCAACGAGGGCGGGGCTGGCCTCTCAGGCGGCCAGCGTCAGGCGCTGCTGCTGGCGCGCGCGCTGATCACTTCCCCGAATATCCTGCTGCTGGACGAGCCTACCGCCTGGCTGGACGAAATGAGCGAGAAGCAGTTTATTCAGCATCTTCACAAATGGCTGGGTAAACGCCGGACGCTGGTCGTGGCGACGCATCGCCTGCCGATTCTGGACCTGGTCGACCGCATCATCGTGCTGGAAAACGGTAAGGTGGTGATGGACGGCCCGCGCGATGCGATCCTGCATCAGCACGGTATGGCGCCGCAGAAAGCCGCGCAGCGTACGGTGACCATGAAGCCGGCGGCGGTTGCAGAGGAGGGCGCGGCATGAATGATTTCTCTCGTTTCAATAGCCGACTGAAGGAGCCGCGCCTGCCGCGCTCGTCGCTGGTGGCATGGTCCCTGTTCGCCCTGCTTGCGGTGTTTATCGCCTGGGCAAGCCTGTTCCATCTGGATGAAGTGACGACCGGCAGCGGCAAGGTGATACCGTCTTCGCATGAGCAGGTCATCCAGTCCCTGGAAGGCGGCATCATCCACAGCCTGATGGTGCGCGAAGGCGACATCGTGGAACGCGGGCAGCAGCTCGCGCAGCTTGACCGGACAAAAACCGAGTCGAGCGTGCTGGAGAGCGAGTCTCGCCTGAATGCGGCGCTGGCAACCGCTGCGCGCCTGAAGGCCGAGGTGAACGACACGGAGCTCGCGTTCCCGGAAGAGCTGGATGACGACGTTGAGCTGGTCAAACAGGAAACGGCGCTCTACCAGTCCCGCCGTGAAAGTCTCGAAAAAGGGCTGGCCGGGTTGCGTCAGGGCGCCGAACTGGTGCAGCGCGAGCTGTCGTTAACTCGTCCACTGGTGACTCAGGGAGCGGCCAGCAAGGTTGAGGTGTTACGTCTTGAGCGTCAAAAAAATGAGCTTGAGAACAAAATTACCGAGATGAAAAACCAGTATTACGTTCGTGCCCGTGAGGAGCTGGCAAAAGCCAATGCGGAGATTGAAGCCCAGCGTTCGGTGATGAAAGGGCGTGAGGACTCCCTGACCCGGCTGACATTTAATGCCCCGGTTCGCGGGATCGTGAAGGATATTGACGTCACGACCGTGGGAGGCGTTATCCCGCCGAACGGCAAGCTGATGAGCCTTGTCCCGCTTGACGATCAGATGGTAGTCGAAGCGAAAATCTCGCCGCGCGATGTGGCGTTTATCCATCCCGGCCAGAAAGCGCTGGTGAAAATTACGGCCTATGACTACTCCATTTACGGTGGGCTGGAAGGGGAAGTGACCATGATTTCGCCTGACACCCTGCAGGATGAGGTGAAAAGGGATGTCTATTACTATCGCGTCTATATTCGTACCGACAGTAACCATCTGACCAATAAGCAGGGTCAGGAATTTCCGGTCTTTCCGGGCATGATTGCCACCGTTGATATTAAAACCGGCAGCAAAACCATTCTGGATTATCTGTTGAAACCGCTGAACAAGGCGAAAGAGGCGCTGCGGGAACGATAGGGGAATGGCGTTCGGAACTCCGAACGCCTGCTGGATTATACGGTTGACGTCACGCTGTGAGCGTGGCGTCGCTCTTTAGGCACAACGTTGATGTAATGCGTAACATACGCAAAATATAAACCGGCATAATTTTCGACAAGGTCGATAAACGCCGGGTATATCGACATCCGACCATCACCACGATCTTTAAGATAACCCGCCTCTTGTGCCGATTTGATAATTCGGTTGACGTGGATGCGTGAAACAAAAAATTCTTTTGCGAGCGTGCTGGCTGAATAGTCAATGACCGCACCGTGAGCGGATTTATTTTTCATGGCCTGCAGGTAGATATAAAGCATAATCATACGGCCGCCATCTTTATCGATAAATAATCCTACCTCAGGCAACACCTTTCTGAACGTTAATCCGCGAAAAAGATATTCAGCCGCGCGGCGGAAGAAGTTGTTTCTCAAAATATCATTATCCAGCAGGTTAACATTAATATTAAATGCCGGATAAAGAATGCTGACAGGCAAAAAAGCGCCGGACATATAACGCTTAAGTTCATTGAGTCCTTTTTCAGTTGGCGCGATTCTCGTTTTGCGTCGATCATCCGTGCAGCGCCAGGTCCTGATGCGCCCGGTGGTTCTCAGAATCGTAATGATCGCAATCACGCTGTTGGGGCTGGCTATTTTATAGCGAGAGCATAGCTCTTTAATCTCTGAAACTGACTCGGCCTGATTTCCAAAAATAAAACAACACATGGAGAGAATAATGTTAAATCGTGATTCCTGCAGCATTGTCTTGTAGAACAAAGGTTGTTTTTTGTAGATGGTGTCATTAATTGTGTAGTGCTCTAATATTGCCTCACCGAATCGCGGATTGTTCTTTATAACATCCCTTCGATGTAGCAAGGCCCTGGATGAGATGTGATTATCCATAGCATTTTTCTCGTATTTGAATGAGCCGATAGATGAAGTGTCCACTCTTCTTTTCGGAATTTTCATTATACCCTGAGAATAAGATGTTTGCCGGTGTTATTTGCAAAGAAAAGTATATTTAAATGACGGTGATTAACGCAAAGATGTTCCTGTGAGTTCAGCTGATAACTGTTTCTTACCCTGAGGCGGTACTGTAAAATTAATGTTTATAACAGGTGCGTTAAATTTTACGTATTCACAAATGGAAATGGCGCCTTAGTGCCCAGGAGCAGTTTATGACCCACAAAATTTCTCTCAGAAATGAGGCGTGCGATGAACATAAATTTGTCATCTCCGCCTGCGGTTTTACGTTCCAGGGATATCGTCTGATCCTTAACCAGTACGGAATACAGGCTTCGCATATTCACTTTGACGGGGATGAGGCATCCCAGCAGGATCTGGAAAATATCCTTATAAATCAGAATGCTCATGTTGTGGTGTTTCTCGGGAAAGGTATCGTCAGCCTTCTGGAGAGCCTGAAGCGACTGGCATCCGTGCTCAATGCACTTCCCGTTATTCGACGCGTTACCCTGTATGGCGACATACCGGATGGCTGGCTATATCGCACCCTGGGCAGTCTTTTAAATAATAGTTATCAATTATCATTGATTCGCATAGCCCGCGTTTCGGACGTCGTCACTGGTTCTCAAACGCACCATCATGTTTTTAAGGATCGTTCGTACTTATTACGCGATCGCTACAAGGATAATTCTTCGCAAGACAACGTAAAGTGGCTAACAAAAAGAGAGATTGACGTTTTATTAAATTTCTACCGCGGCATGTCCGTAAAAGAAATGTGCGATGAAATGGGGCTTTCTAATAAAACGGTTTATACGCACCGTAAGGAAGGCGTGCTGAAATTACGCTTAATTAAGCGGTGGCTACACGATTCGCACAATTTCAATGCGGAAAGAAGTATCAAGCGGCGGAGTCAAAATACGGAGTTTACGGATAAGGAATCAGAGATTTTTAATGCATTGTATAAAAAAGAGATCTTCCCTGCTTATCAGATCATTACCGATCGTGATAAAAAAGGCGTAGGCTTTGAGATACTGATCCGCTGGAATAAAAACGGTAAAATTGTCAAGCCGGCCAGTTTTCTCACGGATATTTCAAACCATGAGATATGGTTGAAAATAACAGCGTTAGTCATTCATGCCGCCGTGTCCGGGATTAATAAGTATAACGGTAAATACTATTTTTCTGTGAATATTCCGCCTCGTCTGGCCTCCGGAAATGCATTGCCCGATATGGCAAAGAAAGCTATCGACATGCTGCTCAAACCGCAGTGGGCCGAAAAGCTGGTCTTTGAATTCGCAGAAGATATTGACGTGACGAAGGACAAGAGGATCCCTGAAACCATGCGGCATTTACGTAATACGGGGTGTCGATTGTTTCTGGATGACTGTTTCTCTAATCATCAAACCATGTTCCCGGTGCGGCAGGTGCATTTTGATGGACTCAAGCTGGATCGCGACATCGTTGAGCATTTTGTGGCAAACGATAATGACTATAACCTGATTAAAGCGATACAGCTTTACAGCGACATGACCGGAACGGACTGTATTGCTGAGGGGGTTGATAGTGAAGAAAAGTTTGAAAAATTAGTCGCGCTGGGCGTCAAAAACTTTCAGGGATATTATTTATCGCGGGCCGTGAAAGAGGAAGAGTTAGACCGCATGGTCAGAATTTTTAGCTAAGAAAAAATAAAGCCCCGAAGGGCCTTTTATTATTTTCGACCCAGCAGCAGGCCGAGAACAATACCGACCGCACCCGCTGCGACGAGGCCGGTGAGGGGATTATTTCTGACAGCTTCAGTGACGTCGGAGACGGCATCGCTGGCCTGTGCGGCATATTTTTTAGCCGCACCTTTTACCTGATGCTTTGGTGAATCGACGAATTCACCAAACTGCTGCTGCGCTGAACCTGCAAGCTCGTCAAATTTATTCTTTGCTTTATCTTCAGCAAACTGGGTGTTTTTATCAGTACCGAAATCAGACATTTTTGCCTCCTTTTGTTGATAATTAAAGGATAGCCGCTCTTTGTGGATGTGGGAGACGTAAGGCTAAATTCGGTACATGTCAGGGCTGTTTTCGGATATATCTCTATACCGGGAACCCGTTATTTCTCATTGTCATCCTGACCATAATACAGTGTCCCGATGCGAATCAGCGGGTGGCCCTGAGACTTACGATGCAGGTTACTGTCCCTGAGCGAATAAACGCACCCGCAGTATTCCTGCTGGTAAAACTGCTCCCGCTTGCTGATCTCAATCATGCGAGAAGAGCCGCCCTGTTTACGCCAGTTATAGTCCCAGTAAACCATACCCGGATAGCGCGCGGCAGCACGCTGGCCGCAGTCATTTATCTGCTGCATGTTTTTCCAGCGGGAGATCCCCAGCGAGCTGCTGATGACGCTGAATCCATTTTCTGCCGCATAGAGCGCCGTACGCTCGAAACGCATATCGAAGCACATGGTGCAGCGGACGCCACGCTCGGGTTCCCATTCCATGCCTTTCGCGCGCTCAAACCAGTTATCTGTGTCGTAATCGGCATCAACAAACGGCACGCCGTGTTTTTCCGCAAAGCGAATATTCTCCTCCTTCCGAATGAGGTATTCCTTTTGTGGATGGATATTGGGGTTGTAGAAGAAAATCGTGTAGTCAATCCCCGAAGCCTGGATAGCCTCCATCACTTCACCCGAGCAGGGGGCGCAGCAGGAGTGCAACAGCAGCCTGTCGGCACCGTCTGGCAGGGAAAGTTGTGGGCGGATAAAAGGGGCTGTCGTCATGGCGTTCTGCAATATGTTTATGAAATTTATGGAAGGGTAGCATAAATTCAGAATCTGTTGAGGCGGGATCAAGGCAGGCCAGAGCGATCCCGCGGGGCGGGATCTTCTCCGGTACCACGTGTCGCTATTCGGCAAATTTCAGCAGCGCGTCGCCATCAAGACGATAGCGTACCCATTCGGGCTGCGGCAGCGCGCCTATGCTCAGGTAAAAATCAATAGCGGGCTGGTTCCAGTCCAGAACGCTCCATTCAAGGCGACCGCACTGCCGTTTTACCGCGAGCTGCGCGATATGTTTCAGCAGCGCTCTTCCCGCGCCTTTACCGCGATAATCCGGAGAAACGTACAGGTCTTCCATATAAATCCCGTTGCGTCCTAGCCAGGTCGAATAGCTGGTGAAGAACACGGCATACCCGGCTATCTTGCCGTCAAACTCCGCGATCAACGCTTCGGTTTTTGTGCCTGCGTCAAAGAGCGTTTCGCGGATCTCCTCCGGCGTGGTAACCACCTCTTCCGGCGCTTTTTCATACACCGCCAGCTCGTAGATCATGGCGTATATTGCCGCCGCATCTTCGGGGCGGGCCTGACGAATGGTGATGCTCATTGTTTTTCCTGTGTTTTAGCCTGTGTTCGATTGATGGCGTTAAGCATACGGAGTATTGTCCGAAGAATTAAGTGCAATGAAATCAACAAATGATGAATATTATGCATCCAGTACTGAGGCGTCTTGATTTAAACCTGCTGCCCGTTTTCGACGCGATTTACCGCCACCGTTCCGTTCGGCTGGCCGCTGATGAGCTGGCGATGAGCACATCGGCACTGAGCCATGCGCTGTCGCGTTTGCGCATCACCCTTAATGACCCGCTATTTTTTCGGGAAGGGCATCGCATGTCCCCCAGCGTGTATGCCACTCAGCTTGCGCCTTCCATTGCTTCCGCACTGTCGTTCCTGAATCATGAGCTGACCCCGCAGCCGGAGTTTGACCCGTCCAGCAGTACCGAAGGCCTACAAATTGGGATTACGGACTTTACCGCGCTGTGCATTTTCCCGGCGCTGATGCACAAACTGCAGCTTGCGGCCCCGGGTTTGCGTTTCGAATTGCGCTATCTGCCGCACAGCCCGGCGCTGACGGAACTGCTGGCGGGCGAAGTGGATCTTGCGCTGGGGTTCAGCACTCAGGATGATATCCGGCACCCGGAGCTGGAAGAGATCGACTGGTTTGAAGATGAGTATGTGGTCATCAGCAACGCGCGCCGGACGCGTCTGACGCTGAAGGAGTATCTCGCGGCCCGACACCTGGTGGTGACGCCATGGAATGAAAAGCAGGGCGTTCTGGACGTGCGGCTCGAACAGCTGGGCTATACACGACAAATCGCGATCAAAACGCCGTCGATGCTGAGCGCGCCGTTTATCGTTGCGGAGAGCGACCTGCTGATGGCAATCCCCCGGTTTGCCGCTGAGAAGCTGGCTGCGGCAGCGGACCTGAGGATTTTTCCTTTACCGTTTTCGATACGCACGTTTGAAGTGAAAATTTACTCGCATAAACGCAGCGGCCAGCGGGGCGCAACGCGCTGGCTTAAGGAGGAGCTGCAAACGCTGGCGCAGGCGCGTCATTCCGGCTCCCAGGAGAGGATGTCGCCGGGTTGACGCTGCAGCGCATCGCAAAATGAGTAGGGCGCTAAAGTCCACACAGTAAAAAGAGATGCGGCCGGGAAGGAAAGTACGATATCGTAACTCTATGATTAAACGCATAGTTCGCAGGAACGCCGTCGCAACAGGACGATAAATGATTGATGACATCCGTTATCTGATAGTGTTTGCAAAGATTGCTGAGGCAGGATCCATTTCAGGTGGGGCAGAAGCGTTAGGGCTTACAACTGCAACGGCAAGCGCGCATTTATCAAAGCTGGAAAAAAATCTTGGCTGCGCGTTACTTTACAGAAACACCCGCAAACTCTCTCTGACTCACGATGGCGCCAATTTGCTGGAAACGGCCAAATCGATGCTGGCGCTGTATGAGCAGGGGGTCATTGAATTTAAGGAGCGTTCGATCTCAACGGCCAATAAGCTGACTATTTCTCTTCCTGCCGTTTTTCTGAAGAGTGCGTTTACCCGCCATCTGGCCGATTTTATAAAACGTCATCCGGGCCTTTTACTGAATATCTCTTACAGCGATACGCGCAGAGATATTATTGCCGACGGTATCGATGTGGCATTTCGAATCGGCGAGCTTCCGGACAGTTCACTTAAAGCGCGCCACCTTTTTGTGCTGCCGCGCCAGGTAGTTGCTTCCCGTGATTTGCTCAGCCATTACCCGACGATTGCGCATCCTGATGACCTGGCGAAACTGCCGTGGATTGGACTCAATATGAGGCAGAATAACCGTGAATTCCGGCATAAAAATGGGGAGGTGGCTGTAGTGACGTATACGCCCACGGTGTATGTAGATAATGTCGAAGCCGCTTATGCCCTTGCCAGACAACAAATTGGCCTTGCCGCACCTCCTCGCTATTTAAGCGAAGAGGATATTAAGCGTGGAGAAATGCAGGAAATACTTCCAGACTGGTCATTAGAACCGCTGAAAGTCTATGCCGTATGGCCCTCTAATATGTCGACCAGCAGTATTGCCTACAAATTGATTAATGATATTTATAACGCAATTGAGTTTCACGCGTTATAACGGGTTTAAAATGCTAAAAAGAGCATGTAACACGCCGTAATAAGCAGCAGTCCGCCCATCAACACGTTAAACGTACGGAGCTGCCGCGTGCTCCTGAGCAGCGTCGATACCTTTTCTCCCATCAATGCCCATGCAGAAAGCGACAGGTAACAGACTAAAAAATAGACCGTGATAAAGACGAGAGCTGTCACAGGGTTAGAGGGTTCGGAAAACATCGCTGCCCCAGAGGCGCACGCGGTCCATGCTTTGGGGTTGATCCACTGCATGACAAAACCCTGAACAAAACCGGGTGAATCCGTTTTTGTTAATGATATATCGGACCGTGACGACGCTATCTTATAACCCAGATACATGATAAATAAAGAACTGGCAATATTAAGATACCTGAAAAATACGGGATGTTTTTCGATTGCAGCGTAAAAGCCGAAACATATAAAGATAAGTAATAACGTAAACCCTAACGTTGCACCGGAGACAAATGAGAAGGTCTTTCTGAAACCGTGAACGGCACCAGATGATATAATCACCATATTAACGGGGCCAGGAGAAAACGAAAGCGTCAGTGAAAATATAAGCATTGTAAAAAGTACCAGCATTTTATCTCCGTGGGTTGGTTATCTGCAGCACATGAACTGCGAATTTTTAGAAGACTATCTGGTAACGTTTGTCAGAGTAAGTGGCTTTTGTCTAAAGGTGTGTTTGATGTTTTGCTTTGAGAGGACAGTTAAAACAGAAAGGACGCACAATGACACAATACAGACCCGCAGCAGATGTCGTGAAGATCACCATCTGGGGAATTTGCGCTGGCTGACGCAGATGGTTATGGAGCTGATGCCTGCGAGAGCGGGGGATTGATCATACAACTATCCCCCGCCAACTATACCAAGTCAATGCCGTCCAGATCCCGGTGGTATTAACTGCGCTCCACCGGCGGCCGGTTCTAAAAGTGATGAATATGCTATCATTTGTTGTCAGTCATATTTTCACCTTTAGAATTGTCAGTTACGACACCCCGATAATTGCTGTAGGAGAGGCTTGTAAGAAATAATTTCATTTTTCATTGCCTTCGAATAAGGCCATTGAATATATCCATGAAGGCATTGCATTGATTTTTCTTTGATATGATTGGCTTGTGTTGGAACAACCATTTTTAATATTGTATCTGAAGCTTGGAAGACCAGAATTAATTAAGTGTTTATCTATGAGGGATGAAACACAAAAGTAAGGTTGATTATTTGCTTCCATAGCGAGTTGTTGTAAATTAGTATTACTGCCTGCAGAAATAAACACGGGTACATCGCCATAATCAGTCGGTTTTATATCCCATTTAAATACAAAATCGTTGTCGCGATCACCTGTTTTGCTGAAAAGATTTGCTGGTAAGACATTCTTGTCCATAAAAAATTTATTCAAGGCGGGTTTGTGATCGCCATAGATAACGATAACAGCATTAGGATCTATTTCTCGCACTTCTTTGGAGAAATCAATGAATCGTTCGATAGCCTGTTTTAATTCATATGCATATACATACTCTCCCGAGTCATTCTCTCTAGGATATGGGCCATGTGTAGACATAGTAATCAAATTCATGAAAATACTTTTTCCATCGGCTTTTTTTAGATGTTCAATTGCTGACCTATAAAGAAGGTAATCATCGGGTTGCCACTGCCATTTCTTTTTGGTTGCGACAATTTCATCGGGTAGTTTTATATTGGACATTTCATTGAGGCCATCAAATTGTTCGAAGCCGAATTTTTTGTAAACAATATCTCTATGCCAAAATTCTTTTATATAATTATGTGCTGCATAAGTAGTATAGTTTTTTTGTCTTAAAACGCTTGCAATAGTGTCTGAACCCGATTTGAACTGCGAGGCATATTCTTGATAAATTGTTCCAGATAAAACTCTTGAGTTGCTTGGTAGCCCAGTTAGCATTTCAAATTCAACATTTGCAGTGCCTCCGCCATAAACTGGTGAGGTCGCTCGGAAAGATACAAAGCCTTCCTTTAATAAGGGATTGATAATTTCTTTAAAATTTTCATTGTCATACCAGCATGACTCACAGAGCACATAAATAATAGTTTTATGTTTTGGTAATGATGCACTACCTGCTGATTTTTCAAGGGAATAGATGTCTTTGTTATTTTTGTCAGCCAAAGGTGCAGATTTACGCGAGCCTGTCATCAAAATATGCATTGCCATTCCATTTTCCTGTAGGTTTACAGGCCAATTCCACGATATATAGCTCACATTCATTTCTATAGCAATCAATGTCATTTTTCTGGCGAGGATATTATCCTCGCCTAAGAGGGTGCTAAAATGGGAATAAAATGAAAAGGGTAGTGTTATGACAAAGCTAATCGCAAGAAATAATTGGTTTTTCTTTGTCGTGTAGAAAAAACGGCTGATAAAAAATAAAATTATACCAAATGATATTGCGAGGAACAGATAAAACACTGGCCAAGGGGTAAGATAGTGCTTTGCAATGGATATATTAGACCCTGAAAATAAATCATTCCAGGAAAGAACTTCACCAGTGAGGGATAATTTCGTGTTGCTTATATAATCTAACAACTTAAAGATTATAAAGACAGTATAAGCTGAAATTAATGATGGTGTTCTTAATAGGCGAAGAGAAATATAGGCTAACGGTAAAGGACTTGCAAGCCAGATATAGTGTATTATTGAATATAAAAAGTTTGGTAATGGTATTGAATTTTTAATGCCCGTTATAGCTATTGTAAAAAAAAGAACAATAAAAATGAAATCTAGTAGTGAAGATTTTACTTTTTTTGAATAATTAGTTGAAGTGAGAGCCGCAGTGTTGAAGTGCACGTTCATTTTTTGAACCATAAAATTAATAATTCTTAGTATATCATGTCATTAACAGAAGTGTAAGATCCTATCTCAATAGCTAACTTCAACAAATACTCAAACATTTGCATTTGATGCTCAAGGATAGGTCAATCACAGAGTGAGCCCCATCCGAAGCGGCGAATTGAATCAGTTCTGACTACGTACCGGGATAGCCTTTTGCTGACAATACTCGTTCAACAGGTACGCCTGCTTATCATCGAACTCCTTGAGCCAGAACGAATATACCGATACATCATTTCTGCATCCTCGTATCCTGGTTGGTAATCTCATTGCGCTGATGCAAGGAGCATAACGCTATGTTGGGCGGATGCTTATGCAAGGTGTGCAATCTCTTGCTGCTGGTGGCGTAACTGTTTGAAC
This sequence comes from Enterobacter sp. WP_7_1, assembly GCF_003688535.1. Taxonomy (NCBI): domain Bacteria; kingdom Pseudomonadati; phylum Pseudomonadota; class Gammaproteobacteria; order Enterobacterales; family Enterobacteriaceae; genus Enterobacter; species Enterobacter sp. WP_7_1. Next base: position 1,386,504 of record NZ_REFK01000001.1, read on the forward strand.
CTCTATAATCGTTCAAAACCAAAACTCTCAGTAGCAAACTTACGGTGATAACGATTCTATTTCTCGGGTTTGCAGCAGACCATCGATCAGTCCGCAGGGATTGCCAAGCAGCTCCAGCCCGGAGGTAATCTGTAATGCGAGGAAATTAAGATAACGTGCTCACTCAGAGAAGGCCCAAGAGGAGCTTGTGAAAATCAAGGTTTTATCTTCCACCCTTTTCAAGGAATCAGAAGAAGACAGTAAGCCTCCGCCCGTAACAAGACTGGTTGTAAAAAATAATTCTGATACTACTAATTCCAGAGCATACCTTCGATGCATGATAACCAGCAATGAACGCTCAACTCCTTGGTTGGTGAGTGATGTTTTTACAATGTTCCTGGTGGGCTTAAATCGAATGAAGAAGCTAAATGGGCTCTGGCGCCACCTAAGAATTCGAAATGGGGAACACTTTGCGCTGCGTCTGAGGCTGTTTTCACTACGACAGTGATGAGAACAGAAGGCGCTGATAAACAGGTGTTGTTTGATGCAACTGTGTTTACTGAGCGAGATAACAGTAGGCTAGAAGAATTGAAGAAAAAAACTTTGATCGGTGCCTGCTATCTGGTCCGCTTCGGCGGGCTTTTTTTATGCCCGGAGGAAAAGTGGCGATTGAAACATTTACCTGGAGAACCTAGTTTCAGGCGGGCATGGAAGGGGAGTTTACTTACATAACACAGGCCGGATCCTTCGGAGACGGATTTGAGGAGATTGCCTGAGAAGGCTCAACTCTGAAAAACAGTCATGGCCGATGACCTTCCAACCGATGGCGGCTGAGCTCCCCGTTGCCAATATTGTCAGCTTTATCTCCGTGCTCTGACTGGCCTAAGACAATATGTTATAGGAAAGGCACACTCCAGAATGGTGGATGAAATGAGAAATGTTTTCGCTACAGTAGACGATATACTCAGGTCGTATAGATTATAAAATAAATGCAAGACACAATTATCAAAATAAGGTATCTTATTCATGCACTTATAAATACTTAAATGGAATTGACATGTTAAAACCTATTCTTGCATTAGCAGTTCTTACATTATCTGGGTGTTCAATTATGCAGGAACCACCTAAACATGGTACCCCTGACGCTGTATATACGACTAAGAGCGATACAAAAAGAGTAGCTTTATGCATTGCTGATGTATTTGCTGATTACGATCCCTACATTTTGGCTGGCTATAAAGAAGAGTTTTGGGGTTATAAACTTACATATCCCGCCGGGCCGTATGGTGAAGCTGAGATTTACAGTAAAAACAATGTTACCAATGTGAATTATTTTGAACAGAATAATTCAGATAAAAAAATGGTAAAGCATCTTAAAGATGGCATTCAAAAATGTGTAACCAAAGCGTATGACATGTCTCCTGTTGGTGGTAAGCAGCCAGACGGAAGCGTAAAACTCTGGTAATATCTGGTAGAATATAACTGAATATTTTCAATCAACTCGGCACTCTGTTTTTTTGATTACCAATGGCATGCGACGTAGCATGCCAGATAAACTTGACGGCTGGCACTGCACCAAATGTAGTCGTTCACCGTGTTCACACTGCGGCCAGTCTTTTTTCTCTTGTTACCCTCGGAGTAAAAGCTTTCTCCACGCAACAGCTCCTTTCTGTACTGCATCATGTCGCTGTGAGTAATATCGGAAATTAACGTGTTCCCTCCGATGACCTTATTCATCGTCCTGAGCTGCGCCTTAATTCGCGTCATGGTGTTTCTTGAAACATCCTCTTCCTTGGCATCCAGCCAGAGTTCGGTAAGTTCGTCCCAGGTGTAAGCAACACGCGTAGAGGTAAATTTCTTGACGCTTTTCGACTCAGGGAAGCGCCGAGCGTAATCGAATTCACCTAGCTGTATTTCACTTAAGATGAGCGCGCGCAGGTTTCCCGCTTTTTTGATATTTGCAGGAGTGACCATCCAGCCCTTCAGCACTTCCCGGCAGCGTTTGCCGCGAAAGGTGAAAGTTAACCTGATTTTTCCATTGTGAATTTCAACACCTGTTGGGAAGGTCATTACAGCTCCTGCACTAACTGATTTATGCGAGGGTAGTTGTACCATAGCAAGCCACGCTTAGTTTCTCCTCCGTTCATTGCCTGTCGCTTGAAGTGGACACCTTCCAGCCATGGCCCGCTTCGGAGTGCTTTTATCTGGCGCTCTGTCAGGCCAGTAAGCGCCGTCAGTTCTGCCTCAACAACCCATTCTCTATTAAAAATGATTTGCGCCATGATGACTCCTGGCAACCGGCGTGAGTATACCCACGTCTGTTGCGTCGTGTTGATTATTCGAAATCAGGTAAAAAGAGGCCCCGACGAAGCGGGGCATGCACATTTTTTAGAAAATTAGTTGGGTAAATCCAATATCTGCCGATATGTTAGGAGTCACATTTGAGGGATCGACATCCATGAAAACAAAGCATTTGCTGCTGCTTGTGCTCTTAACATTGGCCCAATGTAGTCATGCTCAAGAACAATACAATTTTGAAGATGTAAAACCTGCAGTTATTGAATTCTTCAAGCGCGGGGCAGGGAATCCTGATGGCTGCGATGTGCTAAAAGAGCAAAGTGCAAAAAATCCAAAAGATGAGCAAGCAAGGAAAATGATGATAGGTTTTTGTGACAGCGACTTAGATACATCTAAGCCAGTAACTTTCACAGAAATGTCATCGCATAGTTCTGAAGGGCATCCGTATGTTTGCGGCGTCATATCTGGTCAGACACAACTTGGCCGTAAAATAGGTGCGCGTTTTATTACTGCCGAACCATATCATTTAGTTCTGGGCTTCAAGTATTCACGACGACCGATAGCTTACGCAACGGATGATGGTTTTTTGGTCGATGAGTTTCGTTCTCAGCTGAAAGCCTTCAACGAGCTATATGCAAAAGCATGTAAATGAATTAAATCCCTCTCTGCTTATTCTTCAACTCGATAACAGATTGGCACTCTGCGCACGTCTGGCATCCCGGAACGGCAACGCGCCGCGGCGCAGGGATATCCTCGCCGCATTCAGCGCAATGCTCTGCTGATACGGCGTTGCGGTTGAGCCGGTGGGCGGAAAGGGCTGCGTTACGCTGAAGCTCTTCAATCTCTGCTGCTGTGTCGATGATGTCGGCCATGGTCAATGCTCCCGGAACTGTCGGTTAATACGGTTGAAGGTGAACGCCAGCAATAAAAAAGGCCGCTTTAGCGACCTGGTGATTATTGGTTTCATGCTGCACCGCCTTCATTCTTCTCGGCTTCGACTATGTGCGAGGTGGTTGGCGATTTCGAGGCTTTTTCTCAAATCAACGGGTGAGGCTCTGTTCATGCTGACGCCATCCTTACCACTATGAATTTCGACATAGCTTTATCAACCAGCTTTGTGTTGTGGTATTTGGAGATCGCCCAGGTGATGGCAAAGAGGATCCAGCGGAAGTGGCTGGTGTAGGTTTTGAATGTCAGCCCGTCGCAGACATCCCACGCACTCCAACTTTCGGGCCAGTCAGCGTTATAAACTGCCTGGCATGCTTCCCAATCATTGCTAAACCCACCGCGGCATAATTCACGGACTACCTTCCCACGGCTTTTCGCTGTGCGCGCCGAGCGGGCTGTATACCACTTGCTTAATCCCGGCGTGCTTTCGTTCCAGCCCGGCGCCGCGGGTAGCAATCAGCAGGTCTTCGGTATTGGCCCGGGTGTGGTTGCCACCGTTCATGCGCGTCTCGGCGTTAAGCAGATCGAGGAAGTCGTAAAAGTCGGTGACTTCACCCTCGGCCAGCGCCTTGTTGATGCGCAGTTCCGCGTTCTGGTTCAGCTTCACCCAGGTAAAGCCCTTCATCGTGCGAACGGTAAAGCCCCAGGCTTCGGCCAGCTCTATCGCCTCCTGGTTATGCGTGCCGGTGTAACACATTGCCAGCACCGCGTTTTCGGCGGCAAGTTCCCACACTGGCAGGCGCTTGATGTCGATTAGCTTCATGGTGGAGTAATGATCGGCAGCGGCGCCGTTGCTGATGGTGTTGCCGTAAGACCAGGGAGGATCTGCGTAGATAAGAGAGTATTTTCCGGTCATACATCCTCTCGCTCCGGATCGTTAACATCCCAGCCATTACGCTCAATATTGATTTGAAGCCGCTTATCTCCGACCCCTTCAATGTTGCGGCCGGTAATCTCTGCGACTTCAGCGTTTGAGTGTCGCCACAAGAGCGCCAGCTCTTCGAGTGACCATGCTTTCATAGCACTGACTCCATTTCGTCGATGTAGAGGCCCTGAGCAATCAGGCGGCGACGGCGGGCGGCACGTTGAATGCACTCCTGCCGCCTACCTTCCTGCGATTGCTCTATAGCGCGCCGGGTGAACAGGCGCGATTTACCTTGCGGCGTTACGACCTTTGGTTTCGTTACCAAGTCGAAAGTCCGGTCGCAGATGCCGTCCTCGTTGATCCACTTTTCCGACTCTACGATCTGCGCTATCTGTCCGGAGCCGCGGGTAATACCGTTGGCTACCCGGTTGAACTCGATGAGCGTTACGCCAAACTTCTCGGCAATTTCGCTTCCGGTTACCGGGCGGCCGCGCGTCTGAATCATCCAGATAACGCGCTCACGGAGGCCAGAGAATTGCCCGGTTCGCCCGGGCCTGCGGTAAAATGGTGTGCGTTTCATTTCCACTGCTCCCCGAAGGTGAAGCCGATTTCCGCCAGCGCCTCGTCCATCTTCTCGATGAACTCTGGCACCATTTCGTTGAAATCGGTCATGTACTGCGGATCCCGCTCAACGACGACGTGGTGAATGCCTTCGCGTTTCATGCGCGGGTCGTAGTTGGCAAAGAACCAAGCGTCTTTCCCGGTCACCCACATGCTGTACTGCACCTGGGCCATGTACTCGGACTTAATGGCCTCAAAACCGCCGAGGCGGAATTTCATGAAATCGCGGGAGGTGAACGGGCATTTCAATTCGAGGCCGAAATTGTTACTGCAAAGGCCGTCAGGGGAGCACGCGGTGCGCATGCTCTCGTCACGGAACAGGATCGGAGACTCCGTGACTTTCACGTCGGTGGTGAACTCGAAGAGAGTGCGGGCGTCTTCCTCATACTGCTTCCCCCAGGCCAGCGCCTTGGCGTTAACCTCTGGCGCTACGCCAGTGCATACCTCAGCGAGCAGGGTGTGGAAGTAGGACATCTTCATGCCCGTCCATTTGGTGCCGGAGCGCGGCTTGGAAATGACGTTATGCACTTCAGAGGCGGTTATGACGCCGAGGCGCAGCCGGTGCCATTCCTCGTCGCCCTGTTGGATGTTGGTTACGTCAACGCCGGTCCTGGCCAGGATAATTTCTGGTGTCATGTCAGCAGTCCTTATGGTCATCCCACGGTCCGAATCCACCTACGTAAACGAAACCTCGCGATGGATCGCTCACATGTGTTTCGCGCTGTAGCCGCTCAATTGAATTTCTGTCAATTGCCGACTGCCGCATCTCAAGTGACTGATGCCCTCTGCGACGACCGTATTGCTTCCAATAGGCAGCGCATGACTTACTGCAAAACTGTGCCCAACCTCTTTTTCGGTCAGCAACTCGGGCCATGAATTTGTCCGGGCAGCACTTGCAGGTCACTTCAACGGTTTTACCAGTCATGCTGCCGCCTTAGCTTTTTTCTGAAGGAAGTTGAATCCTTTCTGTGCCTCTTCTTCAGTGAGGTCTGACGCCTCAAGAATGGGCCGTTTGAAGATGTCGCTGCACACTGGAAGGAAGTCTTGCTCCCAGTCTTTATTCAGAGATGTTAAGAGATCGGTGATCGCCTGAAGCGTTTCTTCGCTTGCTGCTGGTGGAAGTGCTTCTGTGGTGCTGCGCGGCGTGACGTCACGCATATCAACGTCCAGTGATTTGCTTTCCATTTCTTCGGCGGTAGGCTGCTGTCCAATCTCAGGCCATGCCTTACGCAACGCCTAGGCTTCTGCGCATTTCGCCAGCTGGCCGTATGGGCGCTTTTTCCACATCGCGTTCGGCGCCGTGGTGTCGCGGCCGCCGGTGGCATAGTTCTCAATCCAGTATTCTTTGGCGCTGAACTCGACGATTTCGCCGCTGGGCATGCGCTTGTAGACGGTGTATTTGCACCATTGAGGGAAAGTTACTTCGACACCAGAAAGCGTCTGAGTCGTGTCTGGCCCGAACTCTGGTTCGCGGGCCCCGGCATAATCGCCGGAGCGGTCCGCCTGAATGCGGTAAAGCCCGATGCCCGGCATGACCACGTCGCGCCATTCGCTTTTACCCGTTCTTGAGTCTTTGACGCTCATCGGCACGAGGTGAACGGGCTTCAGCAATGGATCCAACTGGCGGGCACGGCAATAATCGAGCGCCATCATGACAGATTCATCTTTGGCGCCGGGATAAATGCTGTTCTTCAGCGCACTCCAGGTAGCGACGTCGATGCCTTTTTCCTGCAGCGCACTCGCTGTGATTGTTAATTCGTTTGCCATCGTCAATCCCCTCAAAAATTAAAACGGGCAGCCGGTACGGTGTTCCCAGTCGTATTCCGCTTGGGCGTAAGCAACTGCCGAAATGAAATCGTTGTAGGCCTCGCCAGCTTTATCGCTGCGAAGTCCTTCGTACGGGCTGGAGTCAATCGGGACCGTGAAGTGGAAGATGCCGGACGGCTCTTTTGGCATCATGTCGATAATTTGCTGCGCCCGGTCGTCGACCCACTTCTCTTTCTCGTCGATGAGCTGCTGCTCAACCCAGCGCCGATCTTCGATGCGGTCGTAAGTGAGGTATGCGTTCATGGTTGCCTCAATATTTGATGTGCGCGTCCTGCACTTTGCCGCCAGCAATCGCCAGCAGTGCTTTCTGCGCGAATTCTTCAGGGATGCCCTGATTAATTAGGTCGGCGATGACGCGACGATTGACAGTGCGGCGGTGCTCCTTGTCTGCGGCGCGGCGCGCTTCTTCTTCAGCTTTGCGCTGCTCTTCGGCCAGACGGGCTTTTTCTTTAGCTTCAGCTTCACGCTTGATGCGATTTGCCTCTTCCTGCGCTTTGCGTTTTTCTTCAGCGATGGCGTCCTGTTTCTCACGTTCTGCACGGTCAGCGTCTTCTTTGCGTTTACGCTCTGCGGCATCAGCGCGAGCTTTCTCATCAGCTTCGCGCCGCGCTGCAGCATCCAGTTCCGCCTTATGTCTCTCTTCGGCTTCGCGCTTGGCTTTGTCAGCTGCTTCCTGCTTAATGCGCTCTTCGTGCTCGCGCTGAGCCTGTTCCGCCAGGCGGCGCTGCTCTTCGCGGTCACGGTCGAAATTCTTGTTCATCAGCAGAGCCATTTCGTGGTCTGCTTCGAACTGAATAGCCCGCTGTAGATCGATGCTCTCGTTCATGACCAGCGCTTCGGCGTGTAGCGCGTTCATGGCTTCTTCAGCCTTGATGCGTTCCTGCTCGGCTTCCCATTCGGTTAGAGGGCGGCGGGTGGCATCTCGCAACTCGTCGCAGGCATCAACGAATCGCTTAATTTCAGCCTCAGCCGGACGCACAGCCTCTTTCAGTCGCTTCAGGTACTCACGGCCAGGCTTTTCGATTGCCGTCTTACTGCGGGACACCTGCGCCGCCAGAGAGGCGACACGATCACGGCCTTTCTTCGTGGACAGGTCCGGCACTTCGTTTACTGCCTGGCGGATTTGCTCGAGATAAGCATCAAGGCCGCCAGCTACGCTACGTAAAGCACTGGCGCCTGTTCCGGCTTTATTTCGATGACAGTTAAGTCCGTTACTTCGCTCATGGTTTCTCCTGAAATTTGGATGTGCAGATGCCGCCCGCAGAAAGCCAAGCCGATCGGTTGAATAGGGTGGTTAGTGCTGGATAGGGTTGCCGTGACCGTCCAGAAGGACGTCAATCACGCAGTCACTGAGGCGGATGATTTCTGCGTCGGTGTGCAGGTACACCCATTTGCGCTCCTGAATGACTGCTGAGACGCGATAGGTTCGGCCTTCATGCATTGCCATCATGCCGGGCGTGACGCACTGGCGTATGAGCGGGGTGGTGCCGTAGTGGTGCATCATACCTTCATCTCAACCTGTTCCAGGAGGCCAGCGATATGCATCTGCCAGCGGTTAAACGTCAGCTTGTCGCGTGGTGCCGATACCGACGTCAGCTGCCACTCGTTATCGTTGAGCTTTTTTGCGGAGTACTGCTTGCCGTTGTGTGTGACTTTCATGATGCAACCTTAAGAGCCTCTTCGGCTTCTTTGATGCGTGCTGCGGTGCCAGCATTTGGAGCGATTTCATTAAGGTGACGGGCGTCTTCTAAAAGCTTTGCGATTATCTCTTTCAGGTCTGACATAAATCCTCTTGGCCTTATCGCGGCGAACGGAACGGTTAATACAAGACTTCTGCGCTAATGGGCGGTGGATGGCCGCCGGTTGTCATAACTAACCGCACTCATAGAGAACGGTGAGGTATGAAAAAGCCGCTGGTTAAGCGGCTTACTTTTGTTTGGACTTGTGTTTTCCAGCCCACTGCTTAGCGATATAAAGGCAGTCGTCGAATATCCTCCCCTTACGACTTGCCTGCGAGCAGCGACGGTAATGATCCACCGCCATGTCCGCGCCGGTCATCGCGGCGTTCTCGTCGTAACGCAGCCTTATCAGCTCGGAAGTTATATTTTTGTGAATGAACTCCTGCGGGCTCATACCGGTAGCCCTTCGGAGAATTCACCAAGATCTGGGATGCTGAACTGCGTTAACTGAAGCGCGAGGAGAGTCGCTTCCTTAACGCGTTTTTTGTCTTTCTTACGCTGGGCGAGCAAGCCGCTGCCTTTTTGTCCGCGATGTTTGAAAGACAACTCGTCGAATGAAGCGATCTGATCGTGAATCTGCTGACCGGTAAGTTTGGCAAGTCCTGAGACATTCAATGGAGCAATCTGAATGCCAGATTCTTTTTCTACCAGGTCGAGCATCCAGATACGCAGGTCTTTGGCGACCTTGGTACGGGAGACCATGCCGATAAGGTGCGCACCTCTGGGAGAGAAAATACGCATCTCAACTTCACGTAAGCTATTGTTTATTCCATCCTTCCTCACTTTGGTCACGGTAGTCATACTATCCGTGAACTCATCTTTGTGGCGGTTGTAGATGTTGGAAACCTTATTGGTGTTTGCATATCCAAGAAGGTCGGCCAGCGCGTCTGTCGTGAACCAGATTTTCCCGTCACCGTTATCAAATGGCACGACAGTGCGATCCTGAAACGTTAACTCGCTTCCCATATTCACCTCTCTTTGTTTACCGTCAGCCCCTCGTAAAGAGCTGCTGGTAAAGATTCCCCGATGTTCGGGATCTGAGCAGCAAACCATTCCGGTGCGGAGTCCTCTTCGTGTGCTATACCCGCCACGCGTTACACACCTGCCTCAATCCCATTGGGCGCCATTTCAATTTGCCAGGAGCGCTCCGGGTGATTTGCTGCTTGACTGAATTCTTAATGAGCAGGCGACTTGCTGTCCGCCGCTGGCTAACTTCGCTCAGCTGTCGATGTTTCGTTTCGATGGACTTATTAAAAACCATAGTTGTTTTGCTGTCAACAACAATGGTTGTATTTTGGGTTGTTTTGGTTTTATCTGGTTGTATTTGAAATGAATTTATTTTTAAAAAATGTCTGATGAAAGGATTTAGGCAATAAAAAACCCCGCCTGAGCGAGGTTTGATGAGGGGGAGGGCTGTTTACTGGTTTTGGCTTTTAAAGTAGTCGGAGACTTCTTTGGCTGCTGCGCACTGCGCTTTCAACTCATTGTTCATTCTTGCTTTGACTTCGTTAGAGCTGCTCTCGCACCCGGCATCGAGCGAAGTGAAATTATAAACCGCTAGCATTGTGGCTTGTACTGCCACTTTGCACTGACCCGGCTGAGGGTGGTCTTTACATATCACAGATGACGATTGCTTTAAGTGATCAAGAACTGACTCTTTGGCCGTTGCCGCTAATGGAGCCAGTAATACTATTGCCAATAAAAATTTTCTCATAGTTGTATCCCTACCAGATGGTTGAAGTCCAAAACATTCTTCCGATGATCTGGACGCTATCAAGGTCCGCCTCTTCGTCTGGGTGCTCGACATGATTGAAGCTGCGAATGCTCAACCTGTTCGGGCCCACACGGTAAAGTATTTTTAAGCGATTCCATCCATCCTGGCTGATGGCGTAGACCTTTCCGTCCACGATCTTTTTGTCGTTAATATTTATAGCGACAGTCGTTCCTTCCGGAATTACTGGCTCCATGCTATTCCCATGTGCGGGGAAGCAGATAACACTCTCTCTGTGGGCATTAACTCGAAGCAAAGTCGCTTTTGAGAAGCGGAGTTTATAGCCATTGTAATCTTCGCGAGGAAACTTCCCATCGCCGCAGGCCAGCTCAATATCCTTTAGAAATGGCACTTCTACCTCGTCATCAGGTAATGGGGTTGAATTATCCCAAGGCTCAACGGTACCCCACTGATCAGACGGTGGGATGGCTTCATCCTGCCCAGTGAGAAGCATAACGCCTTCCCCGGAACTCAACCATTCAGGCTTTACCTTTAACGCATTAGCCAGCTCAACCAGCTTAGTTGTCTGGTTGGCTTTTCCTGTTTCTATCTTCTGGATAGCCGCCTGGCTCACCCCAACCAGATCCCCAAGAGCCTTTTGTGTAAGGCCTCGTAATGTCCTGGCTTCTTTCAATCTTTCAGCGAGTGTCGTTTTCATACGCGCAATGTACAACCATGGTTTTATTCCATCAAACGAAAATGGTTGTTGACTAAATACAACCATAGTTTTATTCTTCATTCATATTCACTACGGAGGTTGTTATGAACCCAACCATTAAAACCGCTATCACCATTGTCGGCTCTCAAAAAGCCCTTGGTGAAGCGTGCGCAGTGTCGCAGCAGGCGGTTTACAAGTGGCTACACAACAAAGCGAAGGTTTCTCCGGAGCATGTGAACAGCATCGTAAAAGCAACTGGTGACGAGATTCAGGCATACCAGATTCGCCCTGACTTATCGACGCTGTTCCCGTCACCGGCCGACAACAATGCCGCTTAACGGCGGCCCTAACAACGAAAGGGAAAGCAATGCATTCACTTGCGTATCAACACAATACCGGAATACACCCGGGAGCGATGATAAACCGCGCTCAAGCTAAAGCGGCGCCAGACCACGAAAAGATCCGCGATGCGGTCCGTGCATGGTCGTCAGCGCTGGACAATCAGGACGTCGTTTCGGCGCTGATCATCAACGAATACCGGGAGCAGGGCGGGACCGCCATCAGCTTTCCGGACGACATCAGCCGGGCACGCCAGAAGCTGTTCCGCTTCCTGGATAACCGCTTCGACTCCGAACAGTACCGCGAGAACGTGCGCCAGCTGACGCCCGCAATCATGGCGGTCCTGCCGGTTGAGTATCGCACTCGCCTGATCGGTGCCGATTGCAAAATGTCTCGCCTGGCTGAGGCCGAGAAAGAACTCGCAGAAGCTAAACAGGCAGTGCTGCTGGACGCTCCAGAGCATCAGAAGCTGAAAGAGGTAAGCGAAGGTATAGCGTCGCTGTTCCGCCTCATGCCGGAACAGGTAGGGCCGTTGATGACGATGGTCACGTCGATGCTGGGGGTTATGTGAGAACTACAGAAATGGCGAAAGCTGCGGTGCTCGAACACCAACAGCTTTCTGGTGCAAATCGTTTGGATTCTTTGCAGGAGGACGAATTCCGCCGTCAGTGGTTGCTGGCGTTTCAGGAGAACGGGATCCACTCAATGGCTCAGGTCGATGCTGGCATGCGTGTAGCTCGCAGCCAGGTGCGCCCATTCCTACCATCGCCGGGCCAGTTCGTCGCCTGGTGCAGACAGAGTGGCGGGGCGCTGGGCATCACCGTTGACCAGGTGATCGCCGAATACTGGGACTGGCGTAACCGTTCGTTCGAGTTCACCTCCAGCGAGCAATTCCCCTGGTCGCAGCCGGTCATGTACCACATCTGCGTAGAACTGCGCCACCGCAGCACAGAGCGCCAGTTAACGCATGGTGAGTTGGCACGCGAGGCGGGCGACCTGCTGGACATGTGGGAGAAGCGCGTCACCGAGGGTAAGCCAGTGCCACCAGTGCGCAGGGCGATTGCCGCACCGGCTGCCGAGCATGGTCCTACGCCGATCCAGCTGCTGCTGGCGAAGTACAACCGCAACAAATCTAACGGGATGGTGTGAGATGAAAGGAAAACAGGCAATTCTGTGTTATCTCGAAACGCACCGGACCTTCACCGCGAAGGATGTGGCCACAGAATGCGATATGACGATCAACTGCATCACGAAGAACGCTATCGACCTGGAGCGGGCCCGCAAGATTGTGCGTGTGAGCAAGGTCTGGCGAACGGTGACTTATCGCCTGGCCACGCCGGAAGAGCAGGCCGGTACCGCTCGCAGTTGCACCAACGGAATATTTCAGGAGTGCCGCAACAGCGCGGCTATGAAGCGAGTATTGATGGTTTGGGGGAGGGTAGGGGTATGAGCAATCAAGAGTTAACTGAAGTTATCGTAACAAAGTACGCGCTTTCAAGTGGTCCGTTTAAAGTTATGGCCGATGTATCACATGGCGGAACAATGGCTTCGTACAGGCTTCCTGGGGGCTATTTAACGACTGCTCACGGTAAGGATTTTTGGCTGAATGAGGCTGATGCTTTAGCTGATTGCGAGCATCGTCGACTGGCGAAAATAAAGTCTCTTGAGAAGCAAAAAAAGAAACTCGAAAGCATGACTTTCCTCATTGAAGGAGCCGCCCAATGAGCAACATCGACATATGAGTGGATTTCAGAAGGCGGCGCGCCGGGCAAGACTGTGCTGGGCGGCGATGATTGCAGCATCACCTCAGCATGAGTGATGTATAATCCTCTTCAATATGGAGGGGATATGAAATTAAAGGTCTGTATTTTAATATCAGCAGCGCTTGTCTCCATGAGTGCGAGCGCTGCGCGCAGTGGCTTGGAATTTAATGTAAACGGGAAAAATTACGTATTCAGTCCTGATTGCATAAAGGAAATTAATTATACGGGAAAGGATGAGGGCGAAAGTTTATCCATCAACTTTACCGATGATTGTGCGAATAGGATGCGATCTATTTCCAAGGAAAACATGGGCGGCATGATGGATGTTTCATATTCAGGAAACGTTTTATTTAGTGGCCCAATCTTAACCCAGATTAGCAATGGGTTTCGTTTCCCGACAGAGCGCACTTCTAGGGTTGTATTGGCGCGTATTCTAAATGATTACGAGGTAGTCAATGAGTAATCATAACATTGCTGAAAAACCACAGGAAGACCGCGACAAGGTTAACGTTGACCTGGCGGCCTCCGGCGTGGTGTACAAGAGCGACTTAACATGCCGGTTATCGCTGAGGTGGTGATGCGCGAACAGCCTGAGCATCTACGAGATTACTTCCTTGAGCGGTTGCGGTATTACCGCGAGCAAAGCCTCTCTTTGCCAAAAGCATCTGACCCTCGATATCTCAAACAGGAGGAAGGTAAGTGAAATTTTCTAGAACTGAGCAAAGCCCCCTAATGGAAAAGGGTAACTACGTGAAAATCGATCATGATTTTGGATATTTTTTAGACGTTAATAAAATGAAATCCATCCTTGATTTCGAAGATGAGTCAGCAGCTCTTCTGAAGCTTATGCTTATACATGAGGATTTCTTGAGGGTAGTTATTGAAAATCTGAGGCCTGAAGGGTCAGAAAAATACAACGCAATCAAAAAATTACAAGTACTTCGCCCCCAAGCTGGCAGCAGCTGTTCTATTAGGTCTTCCGGTATCATTAGCCGATGCAATGGGTGAGTTAAACAAGATTAGAAACAATTATGCTCATAATATCGATTATAAAATAACCGATAATGAAGTGGATAGATTAGCCCTTACCATTAAGAAAGTTAAGTTGGAAGAGATAAATCATGGTGGATATATTCACAACATTATCGAACCCATACTTGAAAATGGTATTTATGCGGTAGCTCTAATGAAAGACTTGCCATCTGGCCTTGACAAAAATCAGCTTAGAATCAGAAAGTTGGTTGCAAGTGCACACTGCATGTCGTTACTTGGTGCATTTTGGTTGATAAACATGCTGCATCTTAAAGATAAGCTCAAAATTTCCAAACTGTAGTGAAAGCATTACGCTAAAGTTTCAAAAATTGATTTTCCATAATCAACCCGCCATAATCATGTCATCGGAGCCTGAACAGCTCCGGTGACTTCTGCGCATTTAAGGGGACTTAAATGCGACCACAATCTGAACTCCTCACCTTGTCACAGTTGCAGAAATGCACCTGCGATTTTCTGCATTCTGCGGTTTCCGTGAAGGAGGCCGTATGACTCTGCCAGTAGACGGCATCAAACTCCATCGCGGTAACTTCGCGGCCATCGGCCAGCAGATTCAGCCATTGCTTGATGCCGGGCAGTGCTTCCGACTTCAGGTTAAGCCGTGGAGAGAGAAGCGCAGCCTGTCGCAGAACGCGCTCAGCCACATGTGGTACACGGAAATCAGCGAGTACCTCATCGCCCGCGGCAAGACCTTCGCTACGCCTGAGTGGGTCAAGGACGCGATGAAGCACACCTATCTCGGCTATGAGAGCAAAGACCGGGTAGACGTCGTGTCCGGCGAAGTCACCACCGTGCAATCCCTCCGCCATACCGCCGATCTGGAAACTGGCGAGATGTACATCTTCCTGTGCAAAGTCGAAGCCTGGGCGATGAACATCGGCTGCCACCTGACCATCCCGCAGAGCTGCGAGTACCAGCAGCTGCGCGATAAGCAGGAGGACTGATGTCAACTCCACTTTTCCGCGTCATCACCAACGAAATCTTCCGCGTTCCGGCGCGCCGCCAGCGCAAGCCCGCGGTTAAGCCGTCCGACATCCCGACCCTGAAAGACTATACCGCCCGCCTTGTGGAACAGAAATGGCTGCGTCTTGCGGCACGGAGGGCGCATGGCTAAGTTACCGCGCCGCAAGTGCGCCCATAAAGCTTGTCGCCAGTGGTTCCACCCGGTCCGCGAAGGGCAGGTGGTCTGCTCATTCGAGTGCGCCAGCGCGCTCGGCAAAGAACAGACCGCAAAAGCCCGCGAAGCCGCTCAGCAGAAGGAAGCGCAGCGCCAGCGTACCGAAGAGAAGGCAGGCCGCCAGCGCCGTAAAGCAAGATTGGCAGAACTCAGACCTAACGGTTACTACAAAGCGCAGGCTCAGCAGGCTTTCAACGCCTACATCCGCGCGCGCGATGCTGATTTGCCATGCATCAGCTGCGGTGAGACCAATCCGCCTGATCTGCACGGCGGCCAATGGGACTGCGGCCACTTCAAAACGGTCGGCGCCAACCCTGAGCTGCGCTTTGAAGAACGCAACGCCCATAAGCAGTGCAAATCGTGTAATGCCGGAGCGGGCAAATACACCGCCAAAGAGGCGACCGTGGCGCAGCAATACGAAGCAGGCCTAGTCGCTCGTTACGGGCAGGATTACGTGGACTGGCTCAACGGCCCCCACGAAATGACCAACTACCGCCGTGAAGACTTCATTCGGATCCGCGATGAATACCGCACCAAGCTCAAAGCACTGAAACAGCGGGAGGCAGCATGAACCACGCCGATATCCTGCAGTACCAGGCAGAAAGCGTTAAGCGCGCCAGCATGCCGCCAGTAGCAAAGCACAGCCAGACCAAAACCAACCAGCCACAGAAGGAAGCCGCATGAACAGTCAGCAACTGGAATACGTACGTCAGCAGCTCATTGTGGCGACCGCAGATCTGAGCGGTGCGACGAAAGGGCAGCTGGTAGCTTTCGCCGAGAACGCGCAATTCACCGCGACGGCGCGCAGCCGGGGACGGAAGAAAGTCACTGACCCGGTCACCGGCCGGAAAGTTAACCCGGACGGCCCAGCGATGAGTGGCAGTCAGTCCCGCGCCAAGGGCTCGTCTATCGCGCTGGTCAGCCCGTTGGAGTTCGGCACTGCGTCATGGCGCCGCGCTGTGTTGTCGCTGGAAGAGCACCAGAAAGCATGGCTGCTGTGGAACTACAGCGAGAACATCCGATTCGAATATCAGGTGGCGATAACCCAGTGGGCCTGGACAGAGTTCCGGGAGCAGATCGGCGCGAAGAAGGTGGCTGGCAAGACGATGGAGCGCCTGAAGAAACTGATATGGCTGGCGGCGCAGGACGTCAAAGCGGGGCTGGCGGGCAAGGATGCATATCAGCATCAGGACCTGGCCGCTCTATGTGGCGTTAAACCGGATAACTGGTGCCATAACTACGCCGACTACTGGCGGGCCATGTGCACCATCTTTTAGCGGCTTGATGGCGATTCTCTTCTCTGTACTGTGAGAACACGATCACAACAAAAGACGACTTTTTCGCAGCAGAGTATTGCAAAAGTCAATTAAATAGCATACATTTCATGTAAATCTGATATCGTCGCCCTAGTTTCGTAGGTCGACAAAGAATTAAGAGCCTCGCCATCGTGCGGGGCTTTTTATTTGAACAAAAAAGATATCCCAAGCTTTACTAGGAAGATGAAAATAGCGATATCGATAATCATGTGAATAATTCGATCCACTATGTCCGGATTCTTGTTAATTCTGTACCTGCCACGTCTACGTCTGCCCATTTTTATCTCCTTTAAGGAATGTATCGGCAGTGATGTGAAGAAACTTTATTCAAAGGCTCACTCATGTGGGCCTTTTTTAATTCAGGCTCCGGGAACCATCATCGACACACCTACTTGTTAAATTGTCCCGATGGCCTGATCCCTTACTACAAACAGCACCCCGTTTTTTCGGAGGTGATATGGCTAAACGTATGCAAGATAAAGAAAGCATTGCCGGAGTGTCATGGCTGATTGTCCTTGCTCTGTCATGCTGGGGCGGCCTGGTCCGATACCTTATTGACGTTAAGCAGAACAAAGCAACCTGGAGCTGGATCAACGCACTGGCGCAGATCGCAGTGTCCGGATTTACCGGTCTCATTGGTGGCCTGATCAGCGTTGAAAGCGGGCTGAGTCTTTACATGATCCTGGTTACGTCCGGCATCAGCGGGGCGATGGGATCCGTTGCGCTGACGTACTTCTGGGAACGCCTGACGGGGATGAAGAATGCAAACCAGTGATAAAGGCATCTCCCTGATCAAGCAGTTTGAAGGCTGCAAACTCACAGCTTACCAGGATAGCGTCGGCGTCTGGACGATCGGCTATGGCTGGACCCAGCCTGTCGACGGGAAACCAATCCGTGCCGGGATGACAATTAAGCAGGAAACGGCAGAACGCCTGCTGAAGACAGGACTGGTCAGTTACGAAAGTGATGTGTCCCGCTTGGTCAAAATTGGCCTGACTCAGGGGCAATTCGACGCCCTGGTATCGTTCACGTATAACCTCGGCGCCCGGTCATTGTCGACATCGACACTGCTGCGCAAGCTCAACGCCGGTGATTACGCTGGCGCAGCCGATGAGTTCCTGCGCTGGAATAAAGCTGGCGGTAAAGTCCTGAACGGCCTGGCCCGTCGACGTGAGGCGGAGCGCGCTCTGTTCCTGTCGTGATTGGCTCACTGGTAAGGCGTTACTGGCTGCAGCTGTTTGTGGTAGCCGTAATTGGCGTGCTGGCGTTCTTCGTTAACCACTACCGCGACAACGCCATCACCTACAAAGACCAGCGCGATAAGGCGACGGTCCGGGCAGACACATCAGTGGCGATCACCAGCAACGTGATCACCACGATGAACCTCATCCGTGACATCTCACAGGCTACCCAGAATGCAAAGAACGAACTGGCTCAAAATAGCGAGACACGCATTGTCTACATCAGGCAGGCGCTTGAAGGCGATCCGTGCGCTAACCAGCCTGTTCCTTCTGCCGCTGCTGACAGCCTGCGGGAATACGCAGACAGTTTACGTACCGGCCCCAGTAGTGCCGATAAGCGCTGACCTGACAGCAGATACGCCGATCCCCAGAATGGTTGTTCCGTTCACATGGCAGGCAAGTCTGGAGTTAAACGCGCAGCTCTACACGGCGCTGGGGCAGTGCAATTTGGACAAGGAAGGGATTAGAAATATCGAAGAACGCCGAAGCGCTTCGCCAGCAGCAGGCAGGTCAGATTGATGATCGCATTGACTCCATCAGCGTAGGCGATAGCCAGTTCGAAAAATTGGTTTTGGGACATGTTACCTCCTATAGGAAAATCGAGTCAGGCGACCCCTGCTCCTACAGTGAGTGATAAGTTATATCCTCATGCAGAGGAAAATTAACGCGACATCCCTCAAGCTCATTAAGAGGCTCTCAATGTCCGACATCTACCAAATTACGCTAACCACCCAGACAGGCGAAACCTTCACGGGCAAGATGTCACGACGTCAACCTGAGCTGGTTAACGGCTTTGTGCCGCTGGCGACTGAAACGGGGCAGTGGCTGTATTTCGCTCCTGCCGATGTGAAGCGCGTGGAGTTCAAGCCGGTACCGGCATAGCAGACCGAACAGCCAGAAGAACAAACAACGGAGTAACGAATGAGCAAATCGGACTGGGAGGCCATTGAGAAGGAGAGTCACCAACTAGCAGGGATACGAGATATGGATAAATGAGTAATTAATTGATGCGTATATTTAAGTTTCCCCTTAATGAGCCGATATACTTTTACAACACTCAACTAAGGAGATATGTATGTACCGTGATGAATTGCAAAAGCTGATGCAATCTACGGATGAAACAGAGGTTAATTTTCATCCTCATTATGTAAAAACGTTACGCCAGCTTGCTGATGATATTGAGTCAGGGAAACAAACGGGAATCAAAGGGACGTTTCTCATGGCTCATGACGAACCGGGGATCGTTAAGTACTCAATAGTGACAAAATACAATCCATAATCAGATTGTAGCAACGTCTTTCTATTGCCATCACAAAGGCCACCTTCGGGTGGCTTTTTTTATAGCTTTAACCATAGGAATTAAATCATGTTAGCCGATGACGAGCGCAGGCCATATCCGCCAGTCAACTTCATCGACTCCGATAACTGGCAGCCATACACCAGGCTGATACCCGCCAACGAAGTGCATGAGTTGATAGGCCGCCAGATCCTCAGCGATACCGGAAGCATCTATAACCCTGACCACGAACACCTGTTAGAGGCTGACCTCTGCTTCATGTGGGCATCCGATTCGTTCGCTAAGAAAGGGCGTTATGTCCTCGGCCAAGCCGAACAGGTAATGCTCCGCGCCGGTGGTTGGCAGAAAGCAAGAATGGAACAGCAGATGCATGAATGGTTCGGGCGCATCCCGAAGTTCATCATCACGCTGGCAGCTGATTACTGCTCACAATGCAGTGACCTCGAATTCTGCGCGCTGGTAGAGCATGAGCTTTACCATATCGCCCAGGCCACCGATGATTTCGGCGCGCCTAAGTTCAACAAAGAGACCGGGCAGCCAGTGCTTACACTGCGCGGCCACGACGTCGAAGAATTCACAGGTGTCGTACGTCGATACGGTGCCAGCAAAGAAGTACAGGAGCTCGTTGATGCGGCCAATGCGCCTGCAGAAGTGGCTCACATCGATATAGCCAGGTCATGTGGAACATGCATGCTAAAGCTGGCCTAACAATATGACTGATTATGACAGGCAGGTAATCCATGGCGACACTGAAAGGTGAGGTCAAAGCCTTCATCGTTCAGTCTCTTGCCTGCTTCGATACTCCATCCCAGGTGGTTGAGCTGGTCAAAAAAGAATTTGACCTGAGCATCACACGTCAGCAGGTCGAATCCCACGACCCGACGAAAGCAAACGGCAGGGGGCTGGCGCAGAAATGGGTGGACATGTTCAATGCCACCCGCGAACGCTTCCAGAATGAAATCTCCGATATTCCGATCGCCAACAAGGCGTACCGCCTTCGAGTTCTCGGCCGTATGGCAACGCGTGCCGAGGGCATGAAGAACCTCGCGCTTACGGCCGAGATCATCGAACAGGCGGCGAAGGAATGCGGCGATGCCTACACCAATAAGCACAAGTTTGAACATTCCGGCCCTAATGGTGGCGCTATCCAGACGATCACCATGAGCAAAGAGGAATATAAATCCGCACGGCAGGAGATGATGGAGGATGACGACTGCTGAGCAAAAGGCTTTTGCCCGTAAGGTTGAATGCGAAGAGGACGGGCTCTATTACGCTCGTTACTTCTTCAAGCAGCGCACCGGCGGAAAGATGATTGTTGCGCCTCACCATAAGGTGATTCAGCAAACACTGGATCGCGTCATCGATGGTGAGATTCAACGCCTTATCATCAACGTCCCTCCAGGGTACATGAAGACGGAGTTGGCGACCATTAATATGATGGGGCGCGGGCTGGCGCTGAACTGCCGGGCCCGTTTCATGCACCTGTCCTATTCGCATAACCTAGCGCTGCTGAACTCATCTACTGCGCGCGGCATGATTAAGTCGCAAGCATATCAGTCAATGTGGCCGATGGCGCTGCGCGATGATGCTGACAGCAAGGCGATGTGGTGGACCGAGCACGGCGGCGGTGTCTATGCGTCATCTGCTGCCGGACAGGTTACAGGCTTTCGTGCGGGGCATATGGAGCCAGGCTGGCAGGGCGCGCTGATTATCGATGACCCGGTTAAACCGGACGACGCTTACTCTGAGATCGTCCGCGACGGGGTCAACAACCGATTCAACGAGACAATCAAATCACGACTGGCGATCGAGACGACGCCGATGATTGTCATCATGCAGCGGATTCACTACCACGACCTGAGCGGATATCTGCTGCGGGGCGGGAGTGGTGAGAAGTGGTATCACCTGAATCTGCCTGTTCTCATCGATAGCAGCCGCAGTTACGAAGAAACTTATCCGGAAAACACCCACGCTATCCCGATTGACCACTGCTTGCCTGATGGCTGGCTGTGGCCGTTTAAGCACAACGAATCGCACCGCGTATCGCTGTTCTCTCACCGGCGCACCGCCGAAGCTCAGTATATGCAGAACCCTAAACGCTTCAATGCGGAGGGGGCGCTGTGGAATGAGGAGATGATCAGCGCCGCTAGGGCGCTCATCATCACTGAAGAGCTATCGCGAACGGTTATCGCGATTGACCCACAGGCCACAAACAGCGAAGAAAGTGATGAGACTGGTATCGTGGCCGCCAGTGTTTATGGCACAGGTGACCGCAGGCAATACTCTGCTGATGGCGATTATAGCGGTAAATATTCACCCAACGGCTGGGCGACGAAGGCGATGGAGGCTTACGACCTTCATGAGGCAGATGCGATCGTCATTGAAACCAACCAGGGCGGCGACATGGCTGAGGATACTCTCAGAAACGCCGGGTTTAAGGGCCGGATTATCCGCGTCCACGCCAGTAAGGGTAAATTTGCCCGTGCAGAGCCAATTTCAGCGCTTTATTCGCAGGGGAGTGTTGCCCACCACGGCAATCTATACAACCTCGAAAACCAGCAAATGGAATACATCCCAACCACTGCCAAAAAATCACCCGATCGGCTAGATGCTCTCGTGTGGGCAATGACTGAGTTAAGCGGTCAGGGCGTCGGCACAGTATTCTTCTAAGGAGCATCGCCAGTGAGCGAACAAGATAACGGCCTTCAAATGGCTGTGAACAACCTCGCCACTGAAATGAGGCGAGCGAATTACCTGAATGCCATCGGCATCGGTGGCGGAAACACGAAGCGACCTACGCTTTACCAGGAATTTGGCTACCCGCGCACGATCACCTTCAACGACTTCTACAACATGTACCGCCGCAACGCCGCTGGCTTCGCTGTGGTGCATCGGCTGCTGGAAGGTTGCTGGCAGGACTATCCTGTCATTGTTGACGGTGATGAAGCGCAGGAAGCGGAGAAAACAAACGCTTGGGAAAAGAAAGTCACCAAGTTTATGAAGAAGCTGTGGCCGAAGGTGAAGGATGCCGATCGCCGCAATATGGTCGGGCGATACTCCGCGCTGCTGCTTCAGGTGAAAGACAATAAGTCATGGAACGAGCCAGTAGATACCAAGCTGGTGAAATCCCTGGGCGAGTCAGCGCTGGTAAAACTTATCCCGGTATGGGAGCCGCAGTTAACTGTCGCCGAATGGGATAACGACCGTCAGTCTGAAACGTTCGGCCAGCCGAAGATGTTCAACTTCAACGAGCAGCCGGTCGGTGATGAGCCTTTTGTCGGTCCGATGCGCGGAGAACCGGTACACCCGAGCCGCGTTATCTTGTTCTGCGAAGGTTCTGAAGATGACAACGTGTTGTCCGGTATCCCGCTGCTGGAAGCCGGCTACAACAAGGGCCTCGACCTTGAGAAAGTGTCAGGTGGTGGCGCTGAAGGCTTCCTGAAGAACGCCAGCCGTCAGATCGCCGTCGAGTTCAGCAAAGAAACCGATATGAATACGCTGGCTGACCAGGCCAAAAAGGCTGGCTATGCCGATCTCGGCGAAGCGATGGGCGATAAGGTCAATAAGCTGAACCGCGGTACCGATGCGGCGGCCGTAATGCAGGCCGGGCAGATGCACGTTCTGAGTGTTACGCCAGGCGACCCGGGCCCGACCTGGGAAGTCACTGCGAACGAACTGGCAGCCTCCGTGCAAATCCCGTTCACCATCCTGTTCGGTCAGCAGACTGGGCGACTGGCGAGCGATGAGGATAAAACGGACTGGGCTATCCGACGCAACACGCGCCGAAATGGCTTCCTGACAGATCGCATTACCGCGCTGCTGGAACGCTTCTGGACTCTTGGGATTATCGACCCACCGACCAAAGGCGAGGTCACCATTTCGTGGAGTGACCTGCTGGCGCCCGGCGAGAAAGAGAAGATCGAGAACGCATCTAAGCTGGCCGATATCGTGCAGAAAACCACTGGCTTCTATGGCGGTGAGCCGCCTGTTACAGCCAATGAGCTGCGCGAAGTTGTTGGGCTTGACCCGCTGCCGGAGCCAAAAGAACCACCAAAACCGGACGATAAGGTGACTACCGATGATCCACTGGCCGATGACACCAGAACAGACGGCAAAGGTAGGCCTGCCGATAGTTCCGCGCAGCAAGGTTGACCCGACCCGATCGGCAAAGCAGGTAACCGCGATGTTCCGGGATATCGAGGCGCGGTATCTCGGCATCAAGCGCGCATTGAAAGCGCTGTTTGACCAGCGCCTGACTGGGCGAGAGCGAGAGGTAAACAGCCATAACTGGCACTTCCTCTGCCACGACCACGGCGAGGATATTCGTGTCTACCAGGTCAACGCTGGCAAGTTCATCTACGACATGTCGGCGCAGGAACTGGCTGATCTCCTCGAAGCGGTGCAGTCGATTCTGGATGATTACCTTCTGGACGGTGGTGAGCAAAAACTCTGGACGATGGATTACGTGGTCGCTGAGGCGCAGCGCGGCACACTGGAGGCATTCAACAACCTCTCGCAGCAGTCGCAGGTGTACGCCAGCCAGACAACGCTACAGCAGCTTTTAAGCAGCCCCGGTTATCTGAACCAGATATCGGCGGCCAGGCTGACAACGTTCAGTGACTGGAAGGTTATCAGCGACACAGCCCGCGGCGATCTGACCAACATCATCACCGATGCGATCGCGCGAGGGGTAAATCCTCGCGAGACGGCCAGCGTAATCAGTAAGCGTCTCGATGTGTCAATGTCGAAGGCGAAGACCATCGCTCAGACTGAGCAGGTCGGCGCGCTGCGGCAGGCTCAGTGGAACGAAACCGACTGGGCCGCTGACCGGCTTGGCCTGAATACAGGCCTGCTGTGGCTGTCTGCGCTCAAGCCAACGACGCGAACCTGGCACGCCAGTCGACACGGCAAAGTCCACACCACGGAAGAGGTGCGGGACTTCTACGCTGAGAACGGCAACCGGTACAATTGCTATTGCAGCCAGATTCCGGTACTGCTCAACGATGACGGCAGCATTTTCAATGAAGGGCTTAAAGAAAAATTGACCATTGAACGTAAACAATGGAGTCTTCCTGTCGATAACTAACTAAAGGAGGATTTCATTCATGCATAATCATAGCGATTATTCTGATGACGTATTTCATTGGATAAAAACTGATTACGATGGAAAAGATAACAAAAAAGCTGATGAGTTAGCCTTCGAGATAATGAAGAAAATTGTTATGGATGGCTGCCTAAATGCGTCTGGTAAAGACACTTTCAGAAATCTGGAAAGCGTTTGCTTTACCGAGTCGCCATTAGAAGTAAAGAGGCATCAGTCATCACGCTATACTCAGTTTGGATTTGCTTTTAGTAAATCACTTATTTTTGACTTGGGTGGCAGGCACGTTATTTACCAACCTAAAAATGAGGCTTATTTCCTCCCGGAGGGCCTTCATTGGCGTCATGTGACATATGACCCAAATGATAAAGATAAGGTTAAGAGAGACGGAGTTAACTTCACTTGGGAAAGAGAGTGGAGGTTGAACTGCAAACAGCTAGATATACGTAATGCTCACTCGGTAATAGTACCAAATGCATTTTTTGCTGATGAGTTAAGCCATTATTTGCATGGATGGGAACATATGAATTTGGCCGGCTGGATAAGTGGAGATAGCGAAGCCAGAAGCCCTGAAGAATATGGAGAGCATTTAATTGAAATACATGACCGTATAAAAATATTTGAAGATATCTAAGCCGCATAAGCGGCTTTTTTATTGCCTGAAATCCACCAATGAGGACCCAGCATGAAACGCAACCGCGTTAACGTGCTGACCGTCGTCAACTCCGCTTCAAACATCACCACTGAAATCATCGACGGCAAGCCACATATCGTGGTTCGCGGCATCACGCCTGTCGTGGACGATATCGTGATGAACCGGAAGTTGTACCCGGCAGCAGAAATCGAAAAGGCCTACAACACGCTTGAGCGAAACCCGATGCCGCTGGGCCACCCGAAGGTTGACGGCAAGCATGTGTCTGCTCGCGATGTCAGAGCGGTGAATGAGTATCACGTCGGGGCATGGCTGCAGAACGTCAGCCACAAAGACGGGAAAGTGACGGGCGATATGTACGTTAACCGCCAGTACGCCGAGTCGAGCGACAAGGGGAAGCGCCTGATTAACCGCCTGGATGAGATGCTGGCCGGTACCAACTCCGATCCGATCCACATCTCCACCGGCCTGCTGTATTCCGGCATCGCCGCAAATGGCGAGTCTAAGGGCAAGAAGTACAACGAGATCGCCACCAACATGATGTTTGACCATGTGGCGGTACTGCTTGATGAGCCTGGCGCTGGAACGCCAGAAGAGGGCGTAGGCATCTTCGTTAACTCAGAAGGTGATGAGCAGCAGATCGAAGTTGCCCGCCTGGCTGATGGTATCGACTGCACCCGCGACGGTCTGCTCAACAAGACAAAATTCTTCTTCACCAATGCCTCCAACTTCTCTTTCGACGACATCTCCCGCGCTATCAGCGACAAGCTGCGCGAGGGTGACGCC
The DNA here is from genome assembly GCF_003688535.1 of Enterobacter sp. WP_7_1. Lineage (NCBI taxonomy): Bacteria > Pseudomonadati > Pseudomonadota > Gammaproteobacteria > Enterobacterales > Enterobacteriaceae > Enterobacter > Enterobacter sp. WP_7_1. The sequence continues at coordinate 1,411,932 of NZ_REFK01000001.1, forward strand.
GAAGATAAGTGGCTTTGGCCTGAAACGGTGTGGCCGGACAGCTTCATCTACCGCAATGACACCAAATACCTGAAGCAGAAGTACCTCATCGATGATGACGGCAAGGCCGTGTTCGTCGGCGAACCTGTAGAAGTCGTGCGCAAACCCACTGAGTACGAGATTAAAACCAACGGAGAGAACGATCCGATGAAAGAACTAATTATCAATGCGCTGCAAGCCGCTGGTAAGCCGACTGAAGGCAAGTCCGACGCCGAGCTGATGGACGCATACAACCAGATGAAGGCCGAAGAAGCCACCGCCAAGAAAAAAGGCGATGAAGAAATCGACCCGGAAACCGGCAAGTCCAAGAAAAAAGAGCAGGCCACCAATAACGAAGAGATGCCAGCCTGGGCGCAGAAACTCGCCGATCGCGTGGACGTCGTTTTCAACAGCCTGAACGCGAACGCCGACAAAGAGAAAGGCGAAAAGCGCACGGCAGTGAAGCTGGCGATGAACATGAGCGATGAAGAAGTCGCGGATCTGGACGGTAAGGCGCTCGACGCCATGTACGCCAAGTGCCAAACCTCTTTCGGCCTGAACGGTGCATTCCGCCAGGCAACTAACACCCAATCAGTCAGCGAAATGCCAGAGTAAAAAATGGCTAAAGACGGAAAACACGTAATTCACGCGGGCGGTATCTTCGCAAACCCACAGCTTCACCGTGAAGGTGCTGCAGCCGCTGATACGCCTCCAGGTACGATTGGTTTCTTCGACAACACTACGAAGAAATTCACCGCCTCCGTGGATGGTAATGAAGCCGCGATCCTCTACGTAGCCAATTATGACTACCTGCGTTGCAAAACCGTAGACGACGTCATCAAGGCTGGCGACTGGGTTGTTGCTTTCCACCCAACCCCAGGCGTTTTCTTCAACGTGCCAGCTGCAGCAGGCACTTACACCAAAGGGCAGCCGCTCTCTGTTGCCAACGGCCGCGTTAAAGCTGTCGGCACTGATGAATCGGTCCGCTGCTACGTAGAAGAAGACCGCTCATACACCATTGCAACGGCAGGTGACCTCCTGCGCGTGGTCATTAAATAAGGAGCACCTGAATGTTTGTATTCTCCACTAAGCAGGCGACCGAAACCGGGAACCTCGAAGCCAACATGGCTCAGTTCAATGAACTGACGTTCGCTCGTAATTCCAGTGCTCAGGCCGTGGCAGACTTTATTGCTCGTACCCGTGTTCGCGGTGAAGCGGCAAATGCCCCGGTACTGGACGCAGTAAACGCAGTCGACGATATCCGCCGTCTGTACAAGGCCTGTGACCAGACCGTGCTGAAACAATTCGAACCGAATACCGAATTCACGCTGCTGAACGACCTGATGCCGCTGTCTCGCTCTGTTCGTCTGGAAGAGTCTGTTTACGAATACGCTCGCACCGGCGGCCGTGGCTGGGCGCATACTTCCATGTCCGGTCAGATTGGTGCTGCGCTGGATGCGAAGTCTTACACCTTCGATGGCACCATGGTGCCGATCCACGACAGCGGTTTTAAATTTAACTGGCGTGACCCGGTATTCAATAAAGGATCTGCGCTCTCATCCCTGGCGGATGCTCAGGCCGGTTCTGTGGATGATGTGCGTCGCCAGTATGTCGACTATATCTGGGAAGGCTTCCGCGATGCAGCCGGTAACTACATCAAATTCGATGACAAGACCTGGAAGGGACTGCGTCACGATGAGCGTGTGGCGCAGGTAACGCTGAGCGTTAACTTCGCAACAAGCACCGACCCAAAAGCCATGCGTGCTGCGGCGATTGCCCTGCGTGACGTCCTTAAGCTGCAAAACATGCAGTACGGGCAGCAGACGTGGTACGTCTCCAGCGAAATCATGTCCAACTGGGAACAGTACTTCGATGTGAACTCTCTCCGCACCGTGCTGGAAGAGATCTCCAAACTGTCAGGCATCGCGGCAATCAAAGAAGATGCTGAGCTGACCGGAAACGAAATCGTAATCGTACCACTGCAGGCTGGCGTGATTGCTCCTATCGTCGGCCAGGCCTTCGGCACCGTCGCTGATCCGCGTCAGTTCTACAACTCAGATTACGTTTGGCGTACCTGGGGTGCTGCTGGCCTGATGGTCAAGCAGGACATCAACGGTCACTACTCTGTTATTCACGCTTCGAGCTAAGGAAACAATATGGCACTCGTAAAGGTATTGGTAGCAAACCTCTTTGCCGGTGCCAGCCTTCAAAAGCTGGAGGCTGGACAGGTTTATGACGTCGATGACTCGATCGCTGAAAAGTGGATCGAGCAGGGTAAGGCGGAAAAATCATCTGACAAGAAGGGTGAGAAGCTCGTCTTTGAAGTGGCGACACCGTCTGCGCCCGTGGCAACCGGTGCATCAGATTTGCAGTCAAAACTCAATGAGGCGTTGGCTCAATTGGAACAGGCCCGGTCTGAAATTGATGCTAAGGATAAAGAGCATGCCGAAGTGATTGAGCAACTGAAGCAGGAAAGTGCAGTTAAGTTGGACGCTGAAACAAAACGTGCTGACGCAGCTGAAGCGGCACTGGCAGAAGCTATCAAGAAGGCGAAATAACCATGGCTGACCCAATCACAGCGGCAGACGTGCAGGCGTTCCTCGGTGAATTGGGTTACTCCATCCCGGGCGCGCTGCTGGATCCGATCCTCTGCGTGGTGAACAAAATTATCCCGTGCCTCGATGGAGCCGGGTATGACGAGTGCACAGCGAAGCTGATCCTGATGTATGCCACGGCGCTCATGGCTACGTCGTCCGGCGCGCGCCGCATCAAATCGCAGGGTGCGCCGTCTGGCGCGTCTCGTTCGTTCGATTACGGTACCGACAGCATTACCTGGCTGCGCGACTCGCTGGCCCGTCTCGATACCAGCGGCTGCACCGGTGAGTTGCCGATCAGCGCTGGTAACAGCGTCGGCCTGTTCATGGTGGTCGGAGGCTGATGATGACGTACAAATCAGTTAAGCAAGGCCTGCCGCGTTCGTTTACCCGCGTATGGGTGATGACCGACACCGGGAGGGAGACTACCGGATACGTGAAGTCGGATGGCGGGTGGTTCATTAACTGCCCGCGCATCCGGGCGACTGGCGCGAAGGTGCTGCGCTGGAAGGAGGGCTGATGTCATCGGTAGCAAACTGGAGCTATACCGCTACGGCGACCATCTGGCGCAAGTTGGAAGGCAATAACGAATACGGCGATCCGCTGGGCTATGCCGAACCTGAGCAAATCCTCTGTGATTACGAGGGCGGGCTCAGCAAGAAGTTAGCCAGTCTGGGCGCCGAAATCGTCGTGAAGAACACTGTCTGGACGGAGTTCGCGCTGGCGGCCGCAGGTGATTATCTGATGATTGGCGTGTCAACCGAAGCCGACCCGGTTGTGGCCGGTGCCGATGAGGTGCGGCAGGTTATCCGCTATGGCGATACATTCGATCGCCTGACTGATGATTACGCCATCCTGACTGGAATCTGATAAACCTGTGCAATAATGGCCCAAAAAATTAACTGGAATGATAGGTGATGGGCTTTCAATATTGGCTTGCGGTATGTGGGATTTTCCTGACCGGCCCCTTTGCGTTTGTTCAGTCGATTATCTTTTTGCGACGAGGTGTCTATACAAAGACATTTAAGGGGACGACGCGAAAGGAGTACATCCATAAAGACAGCAAGCCTATTGAATACTGGTTCAGCGTTATTGCTCAAATGATTATTGGCGTTGTAATGATTGGCTTTGGATTCTGGTTATTAGATGACCTGCCTGCCTTTCATAACTGGCACACTGAAATCCGCGCAATGCTCCCTTTTTGATTCAACTTTAAATGACACCAAACCTCGCTCAGGCGGGGTTTTTTTATTGACTGGAGAAAACCATGGGCATCAAAGTGAAAGGCATCAGCCAGGCGAAGAAACACCTGAACGATATCATCAACGATGTGAGGGGGCGCAAGGTGATTCGCGCGCTGCAGTCGGCGATGATTCTCATCGGTGCGCGGGCGGCCTATTACACCCCAATCGACACCTCCACGCTGATTAACAGCCAGTTTCGGGAAATCGACGCTGGCGGGGTGTTCATTACCGGGCGCATCGGCTACTCAGCCAACTATGCTGCGTACGTCCATGAGGCATCAGGCAAGCTTAAAGGTCAGCCGCGCGCGCACTTTGGTATAACCAGCAACCGATCTGAGTTCGGTCCGCAGAAACCGAAAGAGTTCGGCGGCGGGACCGGAACAGGCAACTACTGGGATCCGCACGGTGAGCCCCAATTCCTGACCAAAGGCGCAAATGACGAGCGCGATAATGTTGACGCGGTGATGCGCAAGGAGCTTACGTCATGACACCCATGATGCACGAGCGGGTGCGCAACATGTTCGGCGATGCCGGGCTAACAACCGGCTTCACGGTGCAGCAGTTGATGTACGACGACCCTGACGACCTGTCGAAGGCGGTCATGGTATTCAGGCCAAACGGCGGGGCGAATATCCGCACTGACCTCGGTTCTGAGTATCACGTCCTGGTCGACGTTGTCGGCGCGAAAGATAAGCGCAAAGACGCGCTCAATGCTGTGCAGCGCATCGTCGATTACGTACAGGCCAACCCCATGGCTGACGAGTGTGTCGGCTACATCCAGAACATGGGCGCAATTCCCGCGCCGGAGCTCACAGAAGAAGGGCGAATAGTCTTCCGACTCCAGTTCGTCTGCACTTACGGCAAATAGCCATCCCAACCAAATAATCCGCTCCGGCGGTTTTTCTTTTATACGTCAAAGAGGAGTTTCACATGGCTAATTGCCAGAACTCGAACGAGCGCCTGTTAGGCGGTACGGTCGTGCTGGAAGTCGCCGATGGCTGCCCGGACGTCAAACCACTGGAAAGTGAGTGGAAGGCGCTGGCTGCTGGTACGTCGAAAGGCTTCTACTTCAACCCGAACTCGGTTACCTCTGATGCGGATGACGGCGGCGGCTATGTCGAGACCATCATCACTAACAGTGACTTCACGCTGAGCTTTGAAGGCGAGGTGCGTAAGAAGGACAAGCTGGATCAGTACGGTGTCGGCAAGTTCATCAAGTATTTCGCTGATGAACTTAAGGCTAAGCGCCAGCCAGGTATCTGGGTGCGCATGGACTACGGTCCGATTGAATTCATCGGCTACATGAACATTAACGCGCTGAGTTCTGACGGTGGCACTAACGATATCGTCACGTTCTCTACTGAGTTCAAAGTCGGTGACGCCAGCACCATCGAAGTGAACGAAATCACTGCGGTTGCGGTGACTGGCGTGACGGTAGCCCCGACAACCAGCACCGGCACGGCGGGCGGTACCAGCACTTTCACGGGTAACGTCGCACCAACCGGCGCAACCAACAAAGATTTCACTGTAGCGACTACCGATGCGACTAAAGCAACAGCCACCGCCTCCGGCAACACCGTTACCGTGACGCGTGTCGCCACCGGCAGCGCGCAGATCATCATCAACACCGAAGACGGCAACTTTGTGGCCGTGCATACGGTTACTGTTACCTAACGGACATTCCAAAGGGCGGCGTGCTGCCCTTGATAATGACCGTTTACTGGAAGGCCTATGACCGCTTTAACCGATATTGGCGAACTCTCTATCAGCGATAGCTGCGAAGGCGGGAAAGACTACCTGCTGCGGCCTTCATTCGAGGCCATGACCAGGATCGGCACTCCCGAAGAGATTGTGCAGGCGTACGCCACCATCCACGGCAATGATGTCGCTCAGCTGATTGAGGTTTGCGCTGGCACGCTGGGACGTTTTCCTTCCTGGCTATCCCCATCATTCAACCGAGCTGCTGAGAAGCTGTTATCAACGTGCATGCTGGTACTGCAGGCGTGTTGCGATGACGATCTGACGCCGATGATCGGAGAGTGGAAGGGGGGGCGGCATTGCGTCGTCTACCGACCCGGCCAGATGCCTAAGAACGACATCATCGTGCTGGCGCAGCACCTAATGCAGCACGGCGTCGTCGGCAAAGCAAAGGTTCGCCAGCTGCAGCGCCACGAAACAGGCGAGCGAACCACAGAGTTTAAGGCCTTCGATTACATCAGCGCTGCACGCAGCCACTTCGGCATGAATCGCGCAGAAGCCTCGCAGCTAACGATGACCGAGTTCCAGATGCTGCTGGCGGCGAAATACCCGGACCAGAAAGGCTTCACTCGTGAAGAGTACGACAGCATCGCCGACGAATACCTTAAGAAACAAGCCGCTCGGAGAAGTGCTGCGGATGTTTGAGATTCAGCATTTAAATGCAGTTCAAGCAGATGATTACTTGACATTTATTGTTTAAATGATTCAATAAGTTAAAATATCACAGATCACATGACCTTTAACTTTTAAAGTTGGCATCTAATGAAAATATCTGTAGTTTCTGATGGGAAAATACTAGTTGAATCTGGTGTATTTAATAGTATCGTAGCCGCGAATAATGAAAGTCAGATTCGATTCAATTACGATGGCTTATATATTAAGTTTCTGATAAATACCTATATTGATCCGCCGGCAAATATACCTCCCTATCCACTTCCTAATTTCCAAGGGATGGTTGAAAATGGTGAGGTTGTACTCCGTCAGCCAGTAAGATGTAATGATAGCAGCGGAGTGACTAATGGATATGCTGGTATGCTTGTACCTCTTGAAGTAGGTGTCAAGCATGACGGTAAAAAGATATACATGTCTTGGTCTATAAATATTATTAGAGCTATAGGCGGAGCATTGGTGGCTACTACGCATTATTCATTTTATGAGGATGTGTAATGGACAATAAAATCACACCCTCAGTTGGTTCACATGCTTCTCCTGAACACAAAGAAGTAAGACCATCTGTTAACAATGCTAGCTCTGGTGGAGAATTTTTACCCGGTACAATCGCTCAACAGATTGGAACGGGTGAGCATGCAAGAGACTCATTCATATGGATGACTTTAAAGTATTGTTTTTATCTTGGTGCCCTTTTTAGTGTGTGTATAATACTGGCGTATTTCCACTTCGTATTTGACATGAGCGATCCAGCTAAAATTGATATAGTCGCAGCTTTGAAGGATATTTGGTCTATTTTTACCCCTATCCTTACCTTAGCCTTAGGTTATGCGTTTGGTAAACGAGAAAATATTAATCGAACATAGTAACTTAAATATATAATTAAATAATACCCGCTTCGGCGGGTTTTTTTACGTCCGGAGAATGACATGGCAGGTGAGAAGAACGCCGGTAGCATCGTTTATTAAATCAGCGCCGACGTTGAGCCGCTGCTGCAGGGCGGGAAACAGGCCATTGATGCTCTGGATAAACTGGATGCTGCAGCCCAGCAGTCCGGCAAGGGAATGGATAACCTTGATCAGAGCGCATCCCAGACCGGGTCCGCATTTACTGAACTGGCTGGTTATGCCAACTCCATGGACAACCAGCTGCGCAAGCTGAACACCAACGTGAGCGGAATTGCCCGCGCAATGGAAGAGGCCCGCAGCGGTACCGGCGGCGCGAGTAGTGAATTCAGTCGAGCAGAATCCATCATCGAGGCGCTGGGTAACCAGCTGGCGGTACTGGACGAAGCGCAGGAAAATGGCGCGCGTAGTGCCGCAGTTCTGGCTGCGCAGTTGCGTGCCGGGTCGAAAGCGACAGACGAAGAAAAGCAGAAGATCGGCGAATTGACCGGGCGGCTGTTCGACATGAAAGGCGCTGCTGACACATCGATGGGCAGCAACAAGGGCTGGAAGTCCAGCATGCAGCAGGCCGGGTACCAGGTTCAGGACTTCATCGTGCAGGTCCAGGGTGGGCAGTCTGCGCTGGTGGCGTTCGCTCAGCAGGGCTCGCAGCTTGCCGGTGCATTTGGCCCTGCTGGAGCTGTATTGGGTGCGGTAATTGCGTTGAGCTCAGTTATCGCTGGCGTGCTGATTACCTCGCTGAATGGCGGTAAGAACGCCATGGATGCGCTGAAAGACGCAGCTGAAGCGATGGATAAGGTGATCACCATTTCCCAAAATGGCGTGGCCGCACTATCAGATAAGTACGCCAACCTGGCAAGAACCAACGCTGAGGCAGCAACCATCCTGAGAAATCAGGCAATGATTGAGTACAACGCTGCCATAGCGAAGATCCCCAAATCAATTAACGACGCTTCCAGCTCCATCGTTGGCTTTACTGACAAGCTGAGAACCTCTTTCGTTGGCGGTATTGCGTCGATTGATGAATTTAACAAAAACCTTTCGACAGTCGGTGTAACAGCTGACACCTACTCTGCAGCAATGGAGCAGGCAAGGAACGCCGGGGCGAAATTCACCGTTAACGCTAACGCGATCCAGAACACTGTTACCACACTCGCGGATAAATTTGGCGTATCGGAACAGCGGGCATTCGAGCTAAGCAAGCAACTCTCCGATGTGGCGAATAATCCTACTCCTGAAGCGCTGCAAAGGCTGGTCCTTGAGCTCCAGAACACGGAGAGCTCAACAAAGTCAGGCGCTGATGCCATCAGGACGTTCCTTGGTCCGCTCACAGAGCTCGTTCGAGTCGCTGGAGAGGCTCAAATCAATCTGTCCGGGATGAAAAAAGAGGTCGACAACCTTACTTCTGGCCAGAAGAACCTAATCAAACAGTCCGAGCGCAATTTGGCTCTCTCGAAATTGCAGGGTGAGGCCCGTGCGCGGCTGCAGGCGCAATATGCCGCAGAGGATGCCGGATTTGCCAAGGATGATCCGCACGCCAAGCAGATGGAAGATGATGCTGCCGCCACGTACAAAAATACGCAGGCACAGAAGACGCTTCAGTCAGAGCAGAAGAAAGGCGCATCACTGACCGATTCTATCGCCCAGAAGCTGGTGAACCTGAAACTGCAATCAGAGCTCGCTGCTGACTCAACGAATAAGCTGAGTCGCGAACAGGCCATCCTGACTGCGCAGCAGTCGCTTGGGAAAGGCGCCACCAAAGAGCAAATAGCACTGGCCGGTCAGTATGCGGCAAAAAAATGGGACACCGCCAACGCCATTAAGGCTGAAGCTGCAGCCCAGAAGCTTCTCCCTGAAGCGGCTGAGAATGCCAGTTACAAACAGGATGTTGAGGATCTGAACACCGCTCTGGCTGCGAAGAAAATCAGCCAGGAGCAGTACAACCAGACTTCAGAAAGAATGGCGGCAACGCACCAGGCTAACCTCGCGAAAATCCAGGCTCAACAGGCCGTGACGCCACAGCAGGAGTCGGTTGGTGGAGTTGATCCTGTTCAGCAGCTGGCTAACGAGAACGCCCAGAAACTCGCGCTTATTCAGTCATACGAGCAGCAGGGGCTGATTACTCACCAGAGCGCCATGGCATTGCGTGCTGCAACTGACACGCAGTATGAGCAGGCGCGTATCGCTGCCCAGTGGGAGATTTTCCGTAACCAGAGTATGGGCAATGAGTTGCTTGCCGCGAGCTTTGATTCTCTCGCACGCAATGCATCCAATGCCTTTACCGGGATCCTTACCGGAAGCATGTCGGCGCAGGAGGCTATGCAGTCTCTAGCCAGTAACGCCCTGAATAGCCTGATTAACGGCTTCGTTCAGATGGGAGTCGACTGGGTGAAATCTGCTGTGATGGGTGCTGCGGCGCAAACCTCTGCGATTGCCACCACCACAGCGGCGCAAACTGCTGGTTTAGCGACAACCACTGCGGCAAGCACTGCGGCGGCCACGACCACGATGGCTGTCTGGACCCCAGCGGCGGCCGTTGCCTCAATCGGTTCATTCGGTGGTGCTGCGGCTATCGGTATTGCTGCCCTTATCGCGGCTATGGCGATGGCTGGTGGTATTGCCGGGAAGCGCAAAAACGGCGGTCCGGTATCTGCAGGCTCTATGTACCAGGTAGGTGAGGGCGGCATGCCTGAAATCTACAGGGCCAGCAATGGCAGTCAGTACATGATTCCGGGAGACAATGGAAAGGTCATCAGCAACAAGCAGATGAATGCCGGTGCTGGCGGTAGTTCAGTGCCTGTCACCATCAACATTCAGAATTATACCGGCGCAACTGTTGATGCCCAGGCCACACAGAACGGCAATGGCGTGACAATCGACATGATTGTTGCCGATATCAGCCAGGGCGGACGCATCGGCCAGGCCATCCAGCAGAATCACCAGGCACCACGCAAAGCAAGGGGATAACATGCCAATTACGTACCCTGACTGGTTGCCGCTGGCACAGAAAGGGAAATCACCAACCACCGATACCGGATTTCGCGTCGACCAACCGACGGTCGGCGCGCCGGTATTTCAGAAATTAACCGACGACCTGAAGACGTCCTTCTCGTTAACGTGGATCTTCACACAGGATCAGCACCGGGCATTCATGCAGTGGTTGCGCAGCCCTAACTACCTCGATAACTGCAATCAGTGGTTCACGATGCCACTCGGCACCGGGACTGGAGACTCCGGTGTCGAGGTGCAGGAATTACACTTTCTCTCCTGGCCGTCGTGGTCACAGTCCGGGTCCATTTTCACGTGGAGCGGTGATGTCGTCGCGCGCGAGCTGGTCAACTCAGATGACGAGTTTGACGACATTATCATTGAGCTCCCGCCGCCATGGGCATCCTGGCTGGATATCGTTGTCACTGGCTATCCTGACGGTCGCGACCAGGAGAGTTTACCTAAGGTTCCATAATGCCGACGCTCAGAGAATTTCAAAGCCGAAGGCCAAACCGAATCCTGTACGAAACCATCACATTCTACAGCCCGGTCTTTGGCTATATCAGGCTCGTTAATAACCAGATTTTCCCCAAAACGCTTGGCGGTCAGGTCTACACACCATGCCGCATGGAGTTAACCGAAAGCCAGCAAAGCAACACGCCGATCCTTGACAGCACAGTCAAATTTGGCCGGCTGGCGCAGGACTTCAAGCAACAGCTCAAGCAGTGGAAAGCCTACTCGCGCATCACGCCTATCTCTGCGACGTACCAGCAATTTGACGCAGCCGATATGTCCACGGCCATCAAGTCATGGACGCTCTACGTCAGCGACTGCTCGATGGACGACAAGGACGTGACGTGCAGCCTGACGCGCGTAAACCCGCTCAATCGTAACGTCGGGAGGCTGTACACAGTCGAAGAATATCCGGGGCTCCAGAATGCTTAAAGACGAATGATTGCTCGGCCATGCTGCCAGAGAGGCTTGAACATTCGGCTGGTGGCCGCCGTCTCGACACGTGCGTTAATCAGTGGCGGTTTATCCCACCACCCGGGCGCGTAAGACCACAGGACTGGATCAAGATGAAGCTGCTCGTCGCGTTCGCTCAACAGCAGGACTTTGGTACCTGGCGCTACGTTATAACGCCCAATAGGCTCAGGATCGTATGCGATGTCGCGATCTGCTTCATCGACAAGGTACGCCAGATATTCTTCACGGGTTTGGGCTTGTGCAAAACGTCCACACATAGAAACCTCCAGCCAGATGTCAGACTGAAAGTATAGGGCAGGGAGAAAAAACAGATGTGCACCGAAACATTATGATTTTAAAGCAGGGGCATGATGATGGAAGTCAGCGAGGCGGTAAAGCGAGGCGTTTCGAAACTGGAAGGAGCTACGCAAAAGAGTGAATTTTTGGGGGCAAATTTGGGGGCAAAATACGGTTTGGGGGCAATTTGGGGGCAATTTGGGGGCAGTAAAAAGTCCTTTTATGTCCAATAGTGTCTTTTATGTATACCGCGTAAATGCCTGATAAACATATAAAACTTAATGTTTACATAAAGTTGCTTTGGAGGATACAATACCCCCCTATAGTATTAGGAGGGCGTATGCCGCATTCACCCGAAGATAAAAAGCGTATTCTTACTCGCGTCCGTCGCATTCGGGGCCAGGTTGATGCCCTTGAGCGCGCGCTGGAGTCGGGCGATCCCTGTCTGGCCATCCTGCAGCAAATCGCCGCCGTGCGCGGGGCTGCCAATGGCCTGATGGGCGAAATGGTTGAAATTCACCTCAAAGATGAGCTGGTGACGGGGGAAACCACGCCGGATCAGCGAGCCGTACGCATGGCAGAAGTCGGCCATTTGCTGCGCTCTTATCTAAAATAAACCCACACACCTGACAAAAAGGGAAGACATGATGAAATCTCGCGCTGCAGTTGCATTTGGTCCCGGCCAGCCGCTCAAAATCGTTGAAATCGACGTGGCACCGCCGAAGAAAGGCGAAGTGCTGATCAAAATCACCCATACCGGCGTGTGCCATACCGATGCGTTTACGCTGTCGGGCGACGATCCTGAAGGCGTCTTCCCGGCGGTACTCGGCCATGAAGGCGGCGGGATTGTGGTGGAAGTGGGCGAGGGCGTGACCAGCCTTAAGCCGGGGGATCACGTGATCCCGCTGTACACGGCGGAATGCGGCGAGTGTAAGTTCTGTAAATCCGGTAAAACCAACCTCTGCCAGGCGGTTCGCGCCACGCAGGGGAAAGGGCTGATGCCGGACGGCACCACCCGTTTCTCGTATAACGGCGAGCCTGTTTATCACTACATGGGCACCAGCACCTTCAGCGAATACACCGTTTGCGCGGAGATCTCGCTGGCTAAGGTAAACCCGCAGGCGCCGCTGGATAAAGTCTGCCTGCTGGGCTGCGGCGTGACCACCGGTATTGGCGCAGTGCATAACACGGCAAAAGTCAAAGAGGGTGATACCGTTGCGGTATTCGGTCTCGGCGGCATTGGTCTGGCGGTGATTCAGGGCGCGGTGCAGGCGAAGGCCGGTCGTATCATCGCGGTCGACACTAATCCGGAGAAATTCAAGCTGGCGGGTGAAATGGGCGCGACCGACTTCGTGAACCCGAAAGATCACGAAAAACCGATTCAGGACGTCATCGTTGAGCTGACCGACGGCGGCGTTGACTTCAGCTTCGAATGTATCGGCAACGTGAACGTGATGCGTTCCGCGCTGGAGTGCTGCCACAAAGGCTGGGGCGAGAGCATCATCATTGGCGTGGCCGGTGCGGGTCAGGAGATTAAAACCCGTCCATTCCAGCTGGTGACCGGGCGCGTGTGGCGCGGTTCCGCCTTTGGCGGCGTGAAGGGCCGTACCCAGCTTCCGGGCATGGTTGAAGATGCCATGGTCGGCAAGATCCAGCTCGACCCGTTCATCACCCACCGTTTGCCGCTGGAGCAGATCAACGAGGCGTTCGATCTGATGCACGAAGGAAAATCCATTCGTACCGTTATTCATTTCGGCGACAAGTAACTCTTCTGCCAGCGGTTTTTCGCCGCTGGCGTTTCTTTAATAATCTTCTCTAAAGTGTGACCAGTGCGGCGTTTTTAGCCGTAATCTAAATCTCTGCCGTGCCGATGACTATTTAACAGGCATGTTTTTACGCATCTTACCTACAAGAGAGTCGACGGTCATGGACAACACTACTTCGATGCCGGCGCAGCGCAAGCTGGGCTTCTTGCATCACATCAGGCTGGTTCCGCTGTTTTCCTCCATTCTCGGTGGCATTATTCTTCTGTTTGCCTTGAGCTCGGGTCTGGCGGGGTATTTTCTGCTGCAGGCCGATAACGATCAGCAGGATGTTACATCCGAAATTCAGGTGCGTATGGGGCTGTCGAACAGCTCAAACCATCTGCGAACCGCGCGTATTAATCTGATCCACGCCGGTGCGGCAAGCCGCATCGCGGAGATGGATGCGATGAAGCAGAACATCAGCGAGGCGGAAACGCGTATTAAGCAGTCCCAGGAGAGCTTTACCGCCTATATGAATCGTGCCGTGCGTACCGCTGAGGGTGCAGCGCTGGATGAGGATCTCAAGGCCCGGTACGACGCCTATATTGCGGGCATGCAGCCGATGGTGAAATTTGCCAAAAACGGCATGTTCGAAGCGATTATCAACCACGAAAACGAAAAGGCGCGTCCGCTGGATGACGCTTACAACGCCGTACTGCTGAAGGCGATCAAGATCCGTACCGAGCGTGCCAATGCGCTGACGGCGCAGGCGCACAGCCGCACGCAGCTGGGCCTGATGTTTATGGTGGGCGCGTTTGCGCTGGCGCTGGTGCTGACGGCGATGACCTTTGTCGTGCTGCGCCGCACGGTAATCAATCCTTTGCAGCGTGCAGCGAAACGTATCGAGAATATCGCCAAAGGCGACCTGACGATGCCGGACGACGTGGCCGGGCGCAGCGAAATTGGCCGCCTGACGCGCGATCTGCAAACCATGCAGCACTCGCTGGAAAACACGGTGGGCACCGTACGTCAGGGGGCGGAGGAGATCTACCGCGGCACGAGCGAGATTTCTGCCGGTAACACCGATCTCTCTTCGCGCACCGAGCAGCAGGCCGCGGCCATTGAGCAAACCGCCGCAAGCATGGAACAGCTTACCGCGACGGTGAAGCAGAACGCCGATAACGCCCATCATGCCAGCAAGCTGGCGGAAGATGCCTCCGGGAAAGCCAGCCGCGGCGGCCAGATGGTCTCCGGCGTGGTGAAAACCATGGGCAATATCTCCACCAGTTCGAAAAAAATCTCCGAGATCACCGCCGTGATTAACAGCATTGCGTTCCAGACCAATATCCTGGCGCTTAACGCGGCGGTAGAAGCGGCGCGTGCGGGTGAACAGGGACGCGGGTTTGCCGTGGTGGCAAGCGAAGTCCGAACCCTTGCAAGCCGCAGTGCGAATGCCGCAAAAGAGATCGAAAGCCTGATTAACGAATCGGTCTCGCTGATCGACCAGGGCTCCGGTGAGGTTGTGGCTGCCGGTAACACCATGAATGAAATCGTCGAGGCGGTTAAACGCGTGACCGACATCATGCTGGAGATTGCCGCCGCGTCCGATGAGCAGAGCCGCGGTATCGTGCAGGTGAGCCAGGCGATTTCTGAGATGGATAAAGTGACCCAGCAGAACGCCTCGCTGGTGGAAGAAGCCTCTGCGGCAGCCGCGTCTCTGGAAGAACAGGGCGCGCGTCTGACCGAGGCGGTCGGGGCATTTCGTCTGAGTGGTGCAAAGTCGGGCCGCGCGGTGATGTCTGCGCCAGTGGCGAAGAACGCGCCTTTGCGTCCGGCGGCGACGGTTTCCGGGGATAACTGGGAGACGTTCTGAGTGGCGTGTTTTGTCGGGTGGCGGCTTCGCTAACCCGACCTACGTAAATCGGTAGGCCCGCGTAAGCGAAGCGCCACCGGGCAAAAAAAAGGGACCTTTCGGTCCCTTTTTCACATCTTATTGCTTATCGGGTAACGCGTACGCGATAACGTAATCACCGCGATCCGGCGACTGGCGAGCGCCCCCGGCGTTGATGATGATGTACTGCTTACCGGTTTTCGGCGACACGTAGGTCATCGGGCCGGACTGGCTGCCAACAGGCAGACGGTCTTTCCAGATCTCTTTCCCGGTGGCGGTATCAAACGCGCGCAGGTAGAAATCCTGCGTGCCGGCGAAGAACAGCAGGCCGGACTGGGTAGAGAGCGATGCGCCTAGCGTCGGCATGCCGATTGGGATTGGCATGTGCATGCGAATGCCCAGCGGCCCGGTATCTTCCACCGTGCCGACAGGCACCTGCCACACCAGCTTGCCGGTTTTCAGGTCAACGGCCGACATGGTGCCAAACGGCGGCTTCTGGCACGGAATGCCCAGCGGCGACAGGAAGCGTTCGCGCATCGCGCCGAACGGCGTGCCGTCCATCGGTACGATACCCATCTCGATGCCGCTGGCGTTTTTCGCCACGTTAGCGCGCGGCACCATGTAGTTTGCCAGGCCCAGGCGCATATCGTTGACGAACATCAGGCTGTTGTTCGGGTCAACGGAGACGCTGCCCCAGTTCATCCCGCCGAGAGAGCCAGGGAACTGCAGGGAACGGTCGAGACCCGGCGGGGTGAAGACGCCCTGATGACGCATCTCTTTAAACTGAATACGGCACAGCAGCAGGTCGACAGGCGTCGCCCCCCACATGTCGGATTCGGTCAGCGTCTGGTTGCCAATCATCGGCATGCCCACGGAATACGGCTGGGTCGGAGAGTAGCGTTCACCTTCAACGTTCCCCGCCGGAACGGGACGCTCTTCTACCTTCGCCACCGGCTTGCCCGTTTCGCGGTTAAGCATGAAGATCATGCCCTGCTTGCTGGTCTGCACCAGCACCGGCGTGGTGCCACCTTTACCGTCTGGCAGATCGTACAGCAGCGGCTGGGAAGGCAGGTCAAAATCCCACAGGTCGTGGTGGGTTGTCTGGAAATGCCAGCGCACTTGACCGGTGGTCGCGTCCACGGCGACGATGGAGGAACTGTACTTATCGTCCAGCGCGGTACGTTCGCCCGCCCAGAAGTCCGGGGTGGCGTTGCCGGTTGGCAGGTAGATCAGGTTCAGCTTAGCGTCGTAAGACATTGCTGACCAGACGTTCGGCGTGCCGCGCGTGTAGGTCTGGCCTTCCGGCGGCAGGCCGGTCAGGTTCGGATTACCCGGATCCCACGCCCACGCCAGCTTACCGGTGTGCACGTCGTAGGCGCGCACCACGCCCGGCGGTTCGCCGGTGGAGAAGTTATCCGCGACGCGACCGCCGACGACAACCACATTGCCTGCGACCAGCGGCGTGGAGGTCTGCTGATAATACCCGGGCTTGATTTCGCCCATGCCGACGCTCAGATCCACGGTGCCATGGTCGCCGAAGTCTTCGCAGACCTTGCCGGTATCCGCGTTGATGGCAATCAGGCGGGCATCGGTGGTCGGCAGGAACAGACGGCGTGGGCATGCCGCAGGCTGTGTTTCTGTCTGTGACGTTGTCACGCTTGAATGGTCTTCAAAATAGCCCAGACCGCGGCAGCGCTGCCAGTTAGGCGCTGTGGCTTTGGAATCGTAGCGCCATTTTTCTTTGCCGGAATCCACGTCCAGAGCCAGCACTTTACTGTATGGAGTACAGACGTACAGCGTGTCGCCAACCTGTAAGGGGGTATTCTGATCTTCCGCGCCGGAGCCGTTGCTCTGCGGAATATCGCCGGTGTGCGCAACCCAGGCGACTTTTAGATCGCGGACGTTTTGCTTGTTAATCTGATCCAGCGCGGCGAAACGGTCGCCGTGGGTGGTATTGCCCCAGTGCTCCCAGTTCTTTTGCTGCTCGCCGGGGGCGACGGGTTTCACCGGAACGGGCTCGTTCGCTGCCACGAGGGTCTGCGGCTTAAACATCCAGCCCAGGCTGACCAGCATCGCCACCGCGAGCACGGCCGCGACGCCAAAAGCGGGCGCCTTGTTCGCAACGCTGTGGTTTGCCGCGCGCAGGAAAGGCCAGACGATGGCGCAGAGGAAGGCCAATACGGCAAATGTAAACAGGCGAGAGAAAAGCGGCCAGAAATCCCAGCCCGCATCGCTTACCGCCCAGAACAGCGAGGCAATAAAGGCGATGCCGTAAAGCACGATCCCGCTGCTGCGATTGAGGAAAATCAGGATCGCGGCAATCACCATCACCACGCCCATTATCAGGAAGTATCCACTTCCGCCTACGGTGACGAGCTTAAAGCCCAGCCCGCCGACTGCCAGACCGATGAGCAACATCAGTCCGGCAAGAAGCCACTGCAGGATACGCGGTATCCCACGTGGCGCGCTGCCAAATGCCATTTCTGTCTCCTTAAGATCCCCCCGTCGAGCTGGGTGTGTACCAGTTGGGTAATAAATGCGGAGGGAATAATGATTAATACGGGTGAATTCGGAGTTAAAAAATGATTTACGAACCATTTGGTGAATTCGACGCTATGATAAAACTGTTAAATTGTTTTACGCAATTGTTAATGGATTATTCCGCATTATTTGATTAACGCATGGGCTAGTCCCCTCGCCCCTAAGGGGAGAGGGTTAGGGTGAGGGGTGAAAAAGGTTTTATACCGGCATTGATTTACGGATAGCGCTCAGCAGCGTCTGTGCGCCCGTTGATAGCGGCGTGTCTACGCGGGTCAAAATGCCGATAGGTTCACCGGGGCCGGGGGAAGTAATCGGCAGGGCGATCAGCGTTCCCTGACGTAAATCATCTTTCACCGCGCCGGAGGGCACGAACCAGACGTAGTCATAATCCAGCGTAAGCTGGCGCGAAAGCGAGGCCGACAGCGTTTCGATACATCCAGAGGGCAGCGTACACCCCTGCATTTGCAGCAAGGTTTCGGCGGTCTGGCGGGGAACGGTCCCTTTTGGGCAAACCACTACCGGCCACTCCATCACGCGGCTAAGCGTCACCGTGTCCTGCAGCAGGGGGTGATCGGGACGAACCACCAGCTTCAGGGACTCCAGGAACAGCAGTTCGTAATTGAGACCGCCCATCAGCTCAGGGTCGGACATGCGACCGATTCCGAGATCCAGTTCACCCGATTTCAGCCCCGCGAGCAGCATGGTGTTATTCATGGTGGCGACCTGAATCGTGGTATGCCGCTGCTGCTTGTGGAACTGGCCGATAACGGGCGGCAGGATGCCCAGCGCCGCGGTAGGCAAAGCACCCACGCGCACCACCTCACTGGTTTGCTCTTCTTTTCGGTGCAGGGACTGGCCTGCGGTATTGAGCGCATCCAGCACTTTAACGGCGTGCGTGAGGAACTGTTCGCCCACGATGGTAAGCTGCGCCCCCAGCCGGCCGCGGTCAAAAAGACGGGCACCGGTCAACTGTTCCAGCTCGTTGAGGGTTTTTGAGAGCGCAGGCTGGCTCAGGTTGAGAGTTTCAGCCGCACGCCCCAGCGTTCCCTGTTGAGCGACGGCCACAAATGTATGCAAATGGCGCAAGCGTATGCGCTGACTGAACAGACCATTTTTTTCCATAGGCGATGTTAAAAACAGAGCGATGCGGGTGACAAGTTAAGTTGTTTAATTTTGATAACCTGATAGCAAAATATTTTTAACATTTGATCTGTTTGAGTTACAACATGTTTTTTGGCGGGGGAATAAAAGTGAACATCCTTGTTCATTTATTACTCATTGCGGAGGGGTATCGTTTACCGATTTAGATCACGCCGTCACCGCCATCGGAACACCACACCTGGCCGGACGTAAATGAACATTCATCCGAGGCCAGCGTGACGTACAGCGGGGCAATCTCGACGGGCTGGCCCGGACGTCCCAGCGGGGTGTCGCCACCGAACTCCTTCACTTTTTCCATCGGCTGCCCGCCGCTGGACTGCAGTACCGTCCAGTAAGGGCCAGGAGCAACCGCGTTGACGCGAATGCCTTTCGGACCCAGCTGTTTGGCTAAGGATTTGGTAAACACCGCCAGACAGGCTTTCGTCTGGGCGTAGTCCAGCAGCACGGGGCTGGGCTTAACCGCCTGAACGGACGAGGTATTAATGATAACGGACGACGCTTTCAGGTGGCGCAGCGCCGCCTTGGTGATCCAGAACGGAGCGTAAACGTTGGTTTTAAACGTTGCGTCAAAATCTTCCGTGGTCAGTTCTTCAAGCGATTCACGGAACTGCTGGCGGCCTGCGTTATTGACCAGAATGTCCAGCCCGCCCAGTTTCGACACGGCTTCTTCGACCAGATTCTGACAGAAGGTTTCGTCCCGGACGTCACCCGGCAGCGCGACGGCCTTGCGGCCTTCCGCTTCGATCAGGTCGATGACCTCAGAGGCGTCTTTTTCCTCTTCGGGCAGGTAGTTAATGGCAACGTCAGCGCCTTCACGAGCATAGGCGATAGCGACCGCGCGACCAATACCTGAGTCTCCGCCGGTAATTAGCGCTTTTTTGCCGGCAAGGCGTCCATGTCCTTTGTAGCTTTTTTCCCCGTGGTCGGGTACGGGCTGCATTTCTGATGCCAGTCCCGGCGGCGTCTGCGGCTGTTCCGGGAACGGGGGCTGCGGGTAAGCGTTCGTACGTTGTTTAGTATCACTCATAGCTGACTCCTTAAGCCAAGGGGTGAGATTTGATGGATAACTGCAGCGTTAACGCTTCGCTGAATTATTTCTGCAAACGATCAACACGGACGACGGCAGGAGATGATTTTTTATCAAGCGAACCGTTGATACTGATCATCTGGTCGGGTTTTACCGTTCTGCCGTCGAAGACTGCCTGGGGAATAATAACGTCGATTTTTCCGGTTTTATCCTGAAATACAAACTTATCGCCGCTACCGTCAATAAGATTACCGCGTAATGAAATTGTCGCACCATCATGCAATTCTTTTGCCTGCTTGATGGTCATAATACGCGCGTCGTCGGTTCCGCGATATCCGCTATCAAGCGCGTGGGGAGGCGGTGGCGCTTCGTCTTTTTGTAAACCCCCGTTATTATCTGCCCATGCGGCCGGAACCAGAAATATCAATAAAGCGGAAACAAGTGATAATTTCATCCGATATCCTTCATTTTGGGTGTCTTGACTTATTAAGTATTGTTGCTATTCCTTTATGTGGCAAATGTGATAAGTCCTAAAAACATTCGCGTTAGAAATCAAAATTATCGGATAATAAGCGAAACGGTGACGAAGGCCATGAAGCGTGAAAATGAAAAGTTACCCGGGATAGACGAGAGTTATCGCTTGCTGACGTTTGAATACGCGTTTCGTCAGGTGGGTTTTATTGTTCTGCTGGGTATTATCGTCGCGGCGATTGCCGGTCTGTTTTCCAGCGGAATGGTCAGCAACACGGTCAAAACGAATTCCGCTAAATCATTGACCATAAACTATGAACGCTTTGGACGACGGGAGACAGAGACGCGGATGGAGCTCGCGTTTCCGGTGCAGGCCGAGGGGAAGTATGTCCTCAGCATGACCAGCGAGAGCAGCGATGCGTATGAGCCCGGCAGCGTCTGGCCGCAGCCGGACAGTATGTTCAGCCGCGGAAAGACCCTCTTTTTTGTCTATAACAACCTGAAAAAATCCGACCGCTTCTCCGTGTTACTCTTCACGACACCTTCCAGAGCCGGTAAATGGAACACCGTCATCCGCGTCAACAGCGAGCCGGAGATTAACATCTGGCAATTTATTTACCCGTAGGAGGCTGATATGGATATGGTCTTTCGCGCGCTGGCTATTTATCTGTTCCTCGTGGTGGTATTTAAAGTGGCCGGGCGTCGTGCGCTGCTGCAGATGACCAGCTTCGATCTCATTCTGCTCTTGATAATTAGTGAAGCCACACAGCAGGCGCTTCTGGGACAAGATTTTTCCGTCACCGGCGCGATGATTACCATTACCACGCTGGTGGTAGTGGATATTATATTCGGGCTGATGAAGAAATATTTCTCGCCGGTGGAGAATATTCTGGATGGTACACCTGTTATTCTTGTCGAGAACGGCGTGCCGTTAGCCGATAAACTGAAAAAAGTTGACGTGTCCTGTGATGATATTCTGGTGTCAGCGCGCCAAAATAATGGCATTACGAAAATAAGCGACATTAAATATGCCATACTTGAGCGCAATGGTCATATTTCAATCATTCCTTTCGAGAAATAAGAGGCGGTAAGATGAGCAATCTTTTTCACGACAGCAATAATACCGTTGGTGAACTGACGAAAAAGCTGGCGAGCAAATTAACCGATCTCGGGCTTCGCTTAACCACCGCGGAATCCTGCACGGGCGGCAAGCTCTCGGTGGCGCTTTGCGCTGAGGAAAATACCGCCGAATTTTATGATGTCGGCCTGGTCGTGTTCAGCGACGAAGCCAAAATGCGGATCCTCGGCGTGCGTCCCGAGACGCTTGAGCGGTTTACTGCCGTGAGCGAACAGACGGTTACCGAGATGGCCGCCAGTATCCGCGATATCGCCCAGGCGGATATCAGCATCGCCATCAGCGGCTACGCGGGCCCGGAAGGGGGCGACGACGGCACGGCGGCGGGGACGGTCTGCTTTGCGTGGAATATACGCGGCGAGACGGAAACCCGCACCATGCTTTTCTCCGGTGACTGTCAGGATGTGGTGGAAAAAGCGGTGCACTTCTCGCTGGCGGAGCTGCTGGCAGCATTGTCTGACGAGGATAACGGTTAAACTCACGGGGAGGTTCTATGGCTGTCATAGTGATTACCGGCGGAACGGCGGGCGTGGGAAAAGCCACGGCGCTGCACTTTGCAAAGGCAGGTTACGACGTCGGGCTCATCGCGCGCGATGAAGCAAGCCTGCACTCTACCCAGGAGGAGCTGCGGCGCTATGGCGTTAATGCCCACGCCGTGCAGGCGGACGTCGCCGACAGCCAGGCGGTGGTGGAGGCCGCTAACGAAATTGAGTATCGCCTCGGCGCGATTGATGTCTGGGTGAACAACGCCATGGGGGCCGTTCTGGCACCGTTCCGAACCCTCACGCCGGACGAATTTCGCCGCGTGACTGAGGTGACGTACCTCGGCTACGTGAACGGCACCCGCGCCGCGCTCGAACTTATGGTTCCGCGCGACAGGGGCGTGATTATCCAGGTGGGCTCCGCGCTGGCCTACCGTTCCATTCCGCTGCAGTCAGCCTACTGCGGGGCCAAAGCGGCGATCCGCGGGTTCACCGATGCGGTGCGTACCGAGCTAATGCATGAGAACAGCCGGGTTCAGCTTTCGATGGTCCAGATGCCGGGGCTCAATACCCCGCAGTTCGAATGGGCGAGGAATAAGTTTGCCTGGGCGATGCGCCCCGTGCCGCCGGTCTTTGAGCCTGAGGTGGCCGCCAGCGCCATCTTCAGGGTGGCGCAAAAACCGGTTCGCGAGCTGTGGGTCGGCAGCAGCACCATCCAGTCCATCGTCGGGCAATTTTTCTTCCCCGGTTTTCTCGACCGGCTGATGGTGAAAAAGGCGTGGGAAGGCCAGATGACCGACGATCTCAACGCGCCGGATCGCCGGGACTACCTCGACCAGCCGGTTAACGATCTGCATAAAATCCATGGCCGCTTTACTGACGAGGCGAAAACCCGCGCGCCGTCCGTCACCTCCGGCATGCCGGGTAAGGTGGCGCTGGGCGCCCTCGCGGTGGCGGGAATAGTGCTGACGCGTCTGATAACCCGCCGGAGACCGTAGTCAGCGCAGCGCGCTACGGTGCGTCCAGAACCAGCGGTAGCCGTAGCCGCCAAGGCTGAGCTGAACGGTTTTGCCGCAAATCAGCGCGTCATCGTAGCGCTTGTCCTCGAGACAGGCGGTCCAGGTGGCGTTGCGGATCCCTTTGGCGGTGAACTGCACCGGCTCGTCGCTGAAGTTGACGAAGGTCAGGATGCTGCGCTCGTCGGTCTCGTAATAAATCCCCAGCACCGCGTCATCATCGATTGTGATAAGGCGAAAGGGCGCAACGGCAATTTCGGGGAACTCCGAGCGGGTAGTGGCAATATCGATGATCCGGTGCAGAAGCGAGTTGTGGTGAAGCAGCGAATCGGCGACGTTGACTTTCTGATAGCGGTAAGGGCCATGGTCGATAATCGGCGCGATAAATTTTTCAGGGTCGGCCGCGGAGAAACCGCCTCCCTGTGACCCCGCCCACTGCATCGGGGTGCGGACGGCGTAGCGCTCCTCCAGATCCAGGTCGTCACCCATGCCGATCTCGTCGCCGTAGCGCATCACCGGGACACCCGGCAGGGAAAACAGCACCGCGTGGCAGAACGCCAGCCGCTTCCGATCGCCGTTGAGCATCGGCGCCAGGCGGCGGCGGATCCCGCGCTGATAGACGTTCATCTCCTCATCAGGGGCGAACGTGTCGAGGACAAGCTGTTTGTCTTTCTGACTAATGCCTTCCAGATCCAGCTCGTCGTGGTTGCGCAGCCAGTTGGCAAAACAGCAGGAGTCAGGCGGGACGATCATCTTCTTCACCGCATTGCGCAGCGGGCGGGCGCTTTTGCGGGCCAGGCTGACGTAGAAATACTTGTTGAGCCAGAAGTTGAGCACCAGATTCAGGCGGTCGTTATTGCCGAAGTAGTCTTTATAGGTCTCAACGTCTACGTCAACTTCGCCAAGCAGGATCGCGTCTGGATTGCGCTCTTCGATAAGACGCCGCATATGTTCGAGGATCCACAGACCCTTTTTTTCATCACCGTTTCCCGCCTGGGTGGTGAGGTGGGATGCGGCATCGAGGCGAAACCCCGACACGCCAAGCTTGAGCCAGAAGAGGATGATGTTCTCAATCTCTTTAAGCACCGCGGGCGAGGTGAGGTTCAGATCCGGCTCGTGGCGATAAAACATGTGCCGGTAGTATTGTCCCGCCTCGTCGTCCCAGGTCCAGATGCTCTTTTCCACGCCGGGAAACATGGGGGGCGTATCGTCTTCGTCGTTATCCGACCAGAGGTAATAATCACGATAGGGTGACGCCGGGTTACGGCGGGCCTGCTGGAACCAGGGATGCGCGTCCGACGTGTGCTGGATCAGCAGCTCGATAATGACCTGCATGCCAAGCTCACGGGCCTGCTCGATAAAGGCGATGATATCGGCCAGCTTTCCGAAGCGGGGATCCACCTGGAGGTGGTCGCTGACGTCGTAGCCTTCATCGAGAAAGGGCGTGAGGTAAAACGGGGTGATCCAGATGACCGTCGCCCCCATGCGGCGTATATAGCGCAGCTTGGCCGCGATCCCGGCGATGTCCCCGCAGCCATCGCCGTTCAAATCATAAAATAGCGCGGTATCAATCTGATAAATAATGGCTCGTGTATGCCAGTCGGTCATAGCGTTCCTCAGTGATAGCCTTCAGTATCCGACACTTTGCCCCGGAAGACGTAGTAGCTCCAGGCGGTGTACACCAGGATCACCGGAATAATCAGCAACGTGCCTACCAGCATAAACAGCTGGCTGGCAGGTGGGGCCGCGGCTTCCCACAGGGTGATGCGCGGCGGAATAATGTTCGGCCAGAGGCTGATGCCGAGCCCGCTAAACCCGAGGAAAATAAGCCCCAGCGTCAGCAGGAAGGGGCGAGAGTGGCTGGCCGGGTTGCGGGTGAGGCGCCAGATCAGCACGCTGAAAAGCCCAACCAGCAGCGGAACCGGCAGGAACCAGAAGAAGTTGGGCAGCGTAAACCAGCGGTCGGCCACGTACTGCCAGCCGAGCGGCGTCCAGATGCTCACCACGGCGATGACGACCATCAGCGCCAGCAGCACGTGGCGGGTCAGCTCGCGCATGCTGGCCTGCAGCGCGCCTTCGCTTTTCATAATGAGCCAGGTGGTGCCCAGCAGCGTGTAGGCGACGACCAGACCGATACCGCAGAAGAGGTTGAAGGGGGTGAGCCAGTCAAGCGCGGATCCGACAAAGCGTCGGCCCTCAACGTCAAAGCCGTTGATCATTGCGCCCACGACGATGCCCTGGCTGAAGGTCGCGAGCAGCGATCCGCCCGCAAAGGAGTAGTCCCAGAATTTGCGGTGCGACGGCGTGGCTTTGAAGCGGAACTCAAAGGCGACGCCGCGAAAGATCAGGCCAATTAGCATGGCGGTAAGGGGAATGGTCAACGCATCCACGATCACCGCATAGGCCAGCGGAAAAGCGCCGAATAACCCTGCGCCGCCGAGCACCAGCCAGGTTTCGTTTCCGTCCCAGACCGGCGCGACGCTGTTGACCATCACATCACGCTCTTTCGCATCGCCCACGAAATTGAACAGCAGGCCGATGCCCAAATCAAAGCCATCCATGATGATGTACATCAGCGTGGCAAAGACGATGATGGCAAACCAGATAACTGAGATATCGACGCCCATCAGGTTCTCTCCTCTTCAGGAACAGACTCAGCGGCAGACAGCGGACGGGCGGGCGTGCCCGAGGTGTTTGACGTCAGCGTTTCGACAGGCTGCGGTCCTTTCTTAATCAGCCGGATGAGGTAAACATAGCCCACGCCAAACACCGACGAGTAGACGACGAAGAACGCCAGCAGGCTGATGCTCATCTGCAGGGTGCTGTGCAGCGATACCGCGTCGATGGTGCGCAGATAGCCATAGACCACCCACGGCTGGCGGCCCACTTCGGTGGTCACCCAGCCGGCGAGCAGCGCCAGCAGCCCGGCAGGCCCCATACAGAGGGCAAACCAGTGGAACGGGCGAGAGTGGTAAAATCGATGACGATAGCGCAGCCAGACGCCAATCAGACCGAGAGTAATCATCAGCAGCCCCATCCCAACCATGACGCGGAACGACCAGAAAACGATGGTCGAGTTTGGCCTATCTTCTTTCGGAAAGTCTTTCAACGCCGGAACCTGCTTGTCCAGGCTGTGCGTCAGGATAAGGCTGCCGAGCGCGGGGATCTCAAGACCGTATTTGGTGCGCTCCTCCTCCATATCCGGCAGACCAAACAGCAGCAGCGGGGTGGCCTCGCCGGGCGGGTTTTCCCAGTGTCCCTCAATGGCGGCAATTTTGGCCGGCTGATGCTCAAGCGTGTTCAGGCCGTGCATATCGCCCACGACCGCCTGGATGGGGGCGACCAGCAGCGCCATCCACATCGCCATGGAAAACATGGTGCGAACGGCGGGCGTATCGTTACCGCGCAGCAGGTGCCATGCGCCCGAGGCGCCGACAAACAGCGCGCTGCTCAGAAACGCGGCGATAGCCATATGAATAAGGCGGTAAGGGAAGGAGGGATTAAAGACGATCGCCAGCCAGTCCTGCGGGATAACCTGTCCGTTCTCAATAGTGAAGCCCTGCGGCGTATGCATCCAGCTGTTGGACGCGAGGATCCAGAAGGTCGACATCAGCGTGCCGAGCGCGACCATGCAGGTTGAAAAGAAGTGCAGGCCGGGGCCGACCTTATTCCAGCCGAACATCATGACGCCAAGGAAACCGGCCTCGAGGAAGAAGGCGGTTAACACCTCATAGGTCAGGAGTGGGCCGGTAATACTGCCCGCGAACTGTGAGAACCCGCTCCAGTTGGTGCCAAACTGGTACGCCATGACCAGCCCGGAAACGACACCCATCCCGAAGTTAACGGCAAATATCTTGAGCCAGAAATGGTAAAGCGAACGCCAGACGTCGTTTTTGGTGCGCAGCCACATGCCTTCCAGCACCACCAGATAACTTGCGAGGCCGATGGTGATCGCAGGAAAAAGGATATGAAACGAGACGGTAAAAGCGAACTGAATTCTGGCCAGATGAAACGCGTCGAGTTCGAACATAGTCCGTACCTCTGAAACGATGGGGCACGAGAATTGCCGGGCAGTTTATGGCTGCCCGGCAAAACCGATTACGGTTTAGTCTTACCGGCACCCAGCTCGGCACCAGTCAGCGGGTCGGAATGTGGATCGGACTTCGTGCGGGCAGACATCGCCTTGACCAGGGTTGCCTGTTCGGTCGTGAGCGTGACGCTTGCACTGCCGTCGCCGCCATCAACCGCAGGCTGGGGGGACTCAACGTAATCGAAATGTTTATCGCTGTTCCAGCTTCCGCGAACCTCTCCACCTTCAGACATATTGTAGTACTTGTTGGTGAATTCCTCGATTGGCGGCAATTTCCCCGGCGGGAAATTGTTACGAATGGACTGCAGCGCCTTCTCAAAGGAGAGCTGATGCGCCGCCTCGCGCGTCATCAGAAACGCCAGGGCATCCTTTACGCCGGGATCGTCGGTCACGTTGATCAGCCGTTCATAGATGATTTTCGCTCTGGCTTCTGCCGCCACGTTTGAGCGCAGGTCCGCCGTCGGCTCGCCGATGGTGTCGACGTAGGCCGCGGTCCAGGGCACGCCCGCAGAATTAGTGAGCGGGGTGCCGCCACCATAGAGCAGGGAAGTAATGTGGCTGTCATTGCCGTTTTCGGTCATGGACCGATACAGATCAGCCTCGTTTTCCACCCCTTCCGCCAGCGCGCCTTTGGCACCTTTGTTCAGCATGCCGACCAGGGTACCGATGATTTCGAGGTGGCTTAACTCCTCGGTGGCGATATCCATCAGCATATCCTTACGGCCCGGATCGTCATCGCTCAATCCTTGCGTAAAGTACCGGCAGGCGGCAGCCAGTTCGCCCTGTGGCCCGCCGAACTGTTCCAGTAATAGATTGGCGAGGCCAGGGTTCGGTTCGGCAACGCGAACCGTGTATTGCAGCTGTTTGACGTGTCGGAACATGGCGATTCTCCCGGATTATTTTTTTGCTTCGACGCCCGATGCGTCTGAACGCAGCAGGAACTGTTCCGTGGTCTGCGGAATATGACGAATTAGCCAGTCGGCCATTTCGCGTTCCTCCGCCAGAATCGTCTCGATGGCAGGTACCGAGGCGACGTCGCCTGCTTTCTTAGCCGCCGCGAGCAGCGAGGTATAACAGGCTATTTCAAACTGTTCGAAAACATAGCCGCTGATGGAGCCCTTAACGATTTCATCTGACGGGAACATGCCGCCGATGGATTGCCCCAGCGCCGCCATTTTGCTCATCGAATCTTTTAAAACTGAACGAGAAATATCATTCCGGTCGAGGATTTCTTCCAGCAAGGTAATTTGCCGTTTTGTCTCATTAATATGCTGCTCAATTCTGGCGCGAACATCAGGATAATTATCGATACGGCTGGCCATGGATTCCAGCATAGATTCGGCTTGCTTTTCCATCGCATGGGCATCGCGTAGCCAGTCATGGTAGTGTTCTACGTGATTCATCATTGTATCCTCATTAGGGTTCGCTTATTTGGTCTCACTTTCAGCAGCCTGATCGGCACGCGCGGCACTGTAGCCAGATAAATGGCCGACAATATTGGCGTAAATACTGATGATAATGACCCATAGCACGCTATTCTTCCACCATATTACGGAGGGGATAGCGAGAATGAACCATATTATGGCTGCCGTTAAATGGCACCGTTTAATTGTCCTGGACTGATGCTCATTTTATTTAACCTGTGTTATTGCGTCATTTCTGCGCTTTTTGGTTAATATTTCCAACGGCCAGGTCTGTGAGTTTAAGATCGGTTTCTTTTTCTTCTTCCAGCGTTGCAGCAAGAAGTTTAACGGCTTTTTTATAGCCCAGCTGTTCTGCTAATGTCGTGAGGGTACCGTAGCTGGCAATTTCGTAATGCTCGACTTTTTGCGCGGCGGCAATTAACGCGGCATCACGCACTTCATTTTTTTCCGTGCTTTCAATAACTTCATTAGCTTCTTCAATTAAGCCTTCCATCGCCACGCACTTCATGCGCTTAATTTTGATACCGTCTTCCTGTTCGACGATCTGGTCGATACGTTCGATCTGTCCCTGCGTTTCTTCAAGGTGTGCGGTAAAGGCAGCGCTCAGTTTCTCACTGTAGGCGGCGCGGGAAAGCTTGCTGAGCGCGCGGGTAAGCTGCTTTTCCGCACTGTAGGTATCCGACAGAAGATGAATAAAAACATCCTCGA
This sequence comes from Enterobacter sp. WP_7_1, assembly GCF_003688535.1. Classification (NCBI taxonomy): domain Bacteria; kingdom Pseudomonadati; phylum Pseudomonadota; class Gammaproteobacteria; order Enterobacterales; family Enterobacteriaceae; genus Enterobacter; species Enterobacter sp. WP_7_1. The sequence goes on from NZ_REFK01000001.1 coordinate 1,441,062, forward strand.
CGCTTTTCATATTCATAATAATTACGCTCCGGTAAAATAAAGAAAGGTTACTGCGAGCTATTCAGCCCGCAGCATGCTCTCAGGTTTTATTAAAAGAGTTTTAAATAAGATCAGGAGTTATCAGATTTACGGCCTCCGCCGTGACTGTTCTGACCTCCTTTCTTACCCGCTTCAGATGCGCGTTGCGGATCGTTTTTAAAATTCCCACCGCTTTGCTGGCCGCCTTTACGTCCAGCTTCTGATGCTTTATCACGGTCTTCAGCGAAATTACCGGAACCACCACGATGCTCTGCCATATTAAACCTCATAGTCATATATTGGTTATGTCAGTACGATACGAAAACATTTCCGTATCACTCGTCGTTCGAGTAATAACTCTAGTCGCTGTGCGGCATCCGTCAAATGCGTTTGGCTATTTGCGGTTGCGTTATTTTTAAATATTTGTAAATTTGCGCTTCGCTTAAAGTGGAAATATGGATAGGCAGGAAGGACTTGTAAACAACCATTCGGATTAATCCTAACTTCGGGCTAAAAATTTGAAAGGTGAGGATAAAAATAATGGCGTACTCATATTAGTTAATTTGCATTCAGGAGAGAGCCAATAAATACTCCTTTATAGCTAGAAAGCGGAACCCTAAATAATTATAAGGAAAATCCTGGATAAAAGCATTCAGGTCGAAAGGGCGGTTCCGTTCGGGTCTGTTCCGGGGCCCGTAGCACACGGTTTTACCACTGTCGTCTTAAGATCACAAATCAGAAATTCTTCCCCCCGGAAGGAACGGGTTTCTCTACACTCCAGGTAATATTCACTGGAGGCATGACATCATGGCGAACACCATCACGGCTGATGACATTCGGGAACACTTTTCGCAGGCTATGTCGGCGATGTACCAGCAGGAAGTTCCGCAGTACGGCACCTTGCTCGAACTGGTTGCGGACGTAAACCTGGCGGTTCTGGAAAACAATCCACTATTACATGAACAACTGGCTAACGCCGATGAGCTTGCGCGCCTTAACGTGGAGCGTCACGGGGCGATCCGCGTCGGCACGGCACAGGAACTTTCAACCCTGCGCCGTATGTTTGCCATTATGGGCATGTACCCGGTCAGCTATTACGATCTCTCTCAGGCGGGGGTGCCCGTCCACTCAACGGCATTTCGTCCGATAGAGGATGCGGCGCTGTGCCGGAATCCGTTTCGTATCTTTACCTCGCTGCTGCGTCTTGAGCTGATTGAAAACGTCGCGCTGCGCGAGCGTGCCGCGGAGATCCTGTCTCACCGCAACATCTTCACGCCGCGCTGCCTGGAACTGATCGACCTTCACGAGTCGGAAGGGCACTTTACTGACGCACAGGCCCACGAGTTTGTGCACGAAGCGTTAGAAACCTTCCGCTGGCACCGTCATGCGACGGTCGATCAGGAGACCTATCTGGCCCTGAGCAATGAGCATCGCCTGATTGCCGACGTGGTCTGCTTCCCGGGCTGCCATATTAACCACCTCACGCCGCGCACGCTGGATATTGACCGGGTACAGGAGCTGATGCCGAAGTACGGTATCGAGCCAAAAATTCTGATCGAAGGGCCGCCGCGTCGCGAAGTGCCCGTCTTATTGCGTCAAACCAGCTTCAAGGCGCTCGAAGAGCCGGTGCTGTTTGCCGGAGAACATCAAGGCACCCACACCGCGCGCTTCGGTGAGATTGAACAGCGCGGCGTGGCGCTGACCCCGAAAGGCCGGGAACTGTACGATAGCCTCCTCGCTCAGGCCGGTACCGGTAAAGATAACCTCACGCACCAGCTGCATCTGCGGGAGATCTTTGGCGCCTTCCCGGACAGCGAAATGCTCATGCGGCGTCAGGAGCTGGCCTATTTTCGCTATCGCCTGACGCCATCAGGGGAAGCCCATCGTCACGCGTTTCGTCCCGGAGACGATCCGCAGCCGCTGATTGAGCGCGGGTGGGTGGTTGCCCAGCCGATCACCTACGAAGATTTCCTCCCGGTCAGCGCCGCGGGGATTTTCCAGTCCAATCTCGGGAACGAAACCCAGGCCCGCAGCCACGGTAACGCCAGCCGCGATGCGTTTGAAGACGCGCTGGGATGCCCGGTATATGACGAGTTTACGCTCTACCAGGAGGCTGAAACGCGCAGCAAACAGCGTTGCGGTTTGCTCTGAAATCGTTACTCTGCTGGGGTGTGATGGAAAAATTAAGGTCGTTATGCAAAATCCTTCCGCCCCTGTGGTTGAAACGCGCCAGGGCGCACTGTCTGGTTTAACCGATGAAAATGTCCACCTCTGGTGCGGTATTCCCTACGCCGCGCCGCCCGTGGGGGAGTGGCGCTGGCGCTCGCCCCGGCCGCCTGAACGCTGGGATGGCCTGCGCGAGGCCACGGCTTTCTCTCCCTCAAGCTGGCAAAGCAGCGAGTATTGTCAGGAGCTAGGCGGCGGCGATCCGGGCCAGTTTTCCGAAGATTGTCTTTACCTTAACGTCTGGTCCCCCGTAGACCGCGCCGAGCCGCTTCCGGTTATGGTCTGGCTGCACGGAGGCGGGTTTACCATTGGTGCCGGGGGTCTGCCGCCGTATAACGGCAAAGCGCTGGCCACGCGCGGCGTGGTTGTCGTGACGATCAACTACCGCCTCGGTCATCTCGGCTTTTTCGCCCATCCCGCGCTGGAAGGCGAGGAAGGGCGCGTAGTGCATAATTTTGCCCTGCTGGATCAGATCGCCGCCCTCGAATGGGTGCGGGAGAACATCGCCGGGTTTGGTGGCGATCCCGACAATGTCACCCTGTTTGGCGAATCCGCCGGTGCGCGCAGCGTGCTCTCTCTGCTGGCCTCGCCGCTGGCGGCAGGATTGTTCCATAAGGCGATAGTGCAAAGCGGATACACCCTGCCGGACACGCCGCGCGAGCAGGCCCTGCAAAAAGGGGAAGCGCTGGCCGCCCATTTCGGCCTGGAAAATGCGACCGCAGGGCAGCTGCGCGCCATTCCGGCCGAGGCGTTCTGGCCGCTCACCGCGCCGCTGAACGTCGCCCCGGCGCCTATCGCTGGAGATTGCGTTCTGCCAGAAGCCATGCTGGACGTCTTTTTCGCCGCCCGTCAGCATCCGGTGCCGGTAATGATTGGCTCCAACAGCGATGAAGCCAGCGTGATGGCGGTGTTTGGCATCGATCTCGCCGGACAAATTCAGAAGCTTCGGCGCGAGCGTCGCTTCGGGCTGGGGCTGATAAAGCTGCTCTATCCGGGCGTGAAGGGCGATGAAGAGCTGGGCAGGCAGGTGTGCCGCGACATGGCGTTTACCACCATGGGCTACGTGGTGATGCAGGCCCAGCAGCGCGTCGGCGGATTGTGCTGGCGTTACTGGTTTGACTATGTCGCAGAGGCGGAACATGCCACGTACATCAACGGTGCCTGGCACGGCAACGAAGTTCCCTACGTCTTCGATACGCTCGGCCAGGTGGAGCCTTCACGTCAGTACGTCAATGAGCGAGATCTGCAGTTTGCTGCCCACGTGGCCGATTACTGGGTGAGCTTTGCGCGTGACGCTGGTCCTAGCGACATTCTGCCCGGGCCGACGCACTGGCCCGCGTGCCGCAAAGGGCGGGACGTTCTGTTACGCATTGGTGTGAATAAACATGCAGCTTTCAGGCTTGAAAACCGCTTTATGCGCGCCCGCATGAGCCTCTTCAAGCGGGTGATGAAGCACCACGTCAGCCTCGATTAAGCAAACAGGCGCGAAACGCCGCGAGACCATTTTCCTCGCCTGGCGTTTCGCGCATCACCAGCCGGTAGCTTGCGCCGGTTTTTATGCTTGTCTCATAGGGCCGTACCAGCCTTCCCGCGTGAACATCTTCTGCCACCAGCGTTTCGTCGGCGATGGCGACCCCCAGCCCCTGAATGGCGGCCGTAATGGCGAGATCCATCGTATCGAAGTGTTGATTTTTGTGCATGACAAAGCCCGGGCCTTCCTGTTTCGTCAGCCACAGCGACCAGTCCGTCTTATCCCTTGTCGGGTGCAGAAACGTCAGCGAACCTAAGGCAGCACCCGCCCGCACCGGGCTTATCACCGGGGTGAGCGCCTCTTCGAACAGCAGATCGCCTGCGCTCATGTGCGTGCCGAACACAATGGCCGCGTCGTAAGATTCGGTTTTGAAATTGACGTTGTGATCGGTGGTGGTGGTCAGCGCGATCTGCAGATCCGGATGCTCGCGCTCCACCTCCAGCAGGCGCGGCACCAGCCAGCGCATGGCGCAGGTGGGGGCCTTCAGACGGATCACCGTGTGCTGGCTGCGGGCCTGGTCGGCCACGGACAGCAGCTGCTCGAAAGCGGACTGCAGCTCCGGAAGCAGGGCGCTGCCCTGCGGCGAGAGGCGTAGCCCGCGCGCGTGGCGCTCAAAAAGTGGAAAGCCAAACCACGCCTCAAGGGAGGCAATCTTACGGCTCACGGCCCCCTGCGTCAGACACAGTTCCGCCGCGGCATGGGTAAGATTGAGGTGACGCGCGGTGACTAAAAATGCGTCGATGGCATTAAGGGGGAGCGAACGGCGCGACATATAAACACCTCAGCTATGCATTTTTCTCATGGCTATTATGACAACAATTCGATTGTCCCGACAGCACAGATGTTGTTTGAATAGTTATGCAATGTCCATGAGAAGGGAAAGAGGATGACTTTACGAACGCCTGTGCAAACGCGCTCCAAACTGCCGGATGTGGGAACCACCATTTTTACCGTTATCGGCCAGCTCTCGGCGCAGCATAACGCGATTAACCTTTCTCAGGGCGCACCGAATTTTTCCTGCGACCCGAAGCTGATTGCGGGCGTCACCCGCGCCATGGAGGCGGGGCATAACCAGTATGCGTCAATGACCGGCCTGCAGCCGCTTAAGGAACGTATTGCCGATAAAATCGCCACGCTCTACGGCACGCAGTATGACCCTGCCAGCGAGGTGCTGGTGACCGCCAGCGCCAGCGAAGGGCTCTATTCGGCAATAAGCGGGCTGGTGCATCCGGGTGATGAAGTGATCTACTTTGAGCCGTCCTTTGACAGCTACGCGCCGATTGTCCGTCTGCAGGGGGCAACGCCGATAGCCATCAAGCTCACCGTGCCGGATTTTGCCGTCAACTGGGATGAGGTTCGCGCCGCGATCACCCCGCGCACGCGCATGATCATCATCAATACGCCGCATAACCCGAGCGGCCAGGTCTTCTCCGCCAATGACCTGGAACAGCTGGCGGCGCTGACGCGCAATACCGACATCATTATTTTGTCTGACGAAGTGTACGAACACGTCGTTTTTGACGATGAGCCGCACCACGGGATGGCCACGCACCCGCAGCTGGCGGAGCGCAGCGTGATTATTTCCTCTTTCGGAAAAACCTATCACGTCACCGGGTGGCGCGTGGGGTACTGTGTTGCACCGGCGGTACTGATGGACGAGATTTGTAAAGTCCATCAATTTTTAATGTTTTCTGCCGATACGCCAATGCAGCACGCGTTTGCTGAACATATGGTCGACCCGCAAACCTGGCTGTCGCTGTCGGCGTTTTACCAGCGCAAGCGCGATCTGCTGCACAGCCTGCTGGCCGATTCACCGTTTACCCTGCTGCCGAGCGCCGGATCGTTCTTCATGCTGGCGGACTACAGCCAGTTCAGCGACGAGCGCGACAGCGAGCTGGTGAAACGGCTGATCGTTGAGTACGGCGTTGCGACCATTCCGCTGTCGGCGTTTTATGCGGACGGTACGGATAATAAATTGATTCGTCTCTCTTTTGCGAAAGATGAGGCGACGTTACGGGCAGGTGCCCAGGCCCTGTGTCGGGTTAAACCACGCTGAGGAGTATTAGATGAAATTACGCGCGTTAGTTGTCGGCATGGGATTGCTGTGTACTTTTTCTTCCTTCGCGGCTACCGAGCTGCGTTACGGTCTGGAAGCGGAATACCCGCCGTTTGAGAGCCGCAATGCGGCGGGCGAACTGGAAGGGTTTGACGTTGAGCTGGGGAATGCCATCTGCAAAGCGGCTGCGCTGAAGTGCAGCTGGGTTGAAACCTCGTTTGATGCGCTGATCCCGGGCCTGGTGGCGAAGAAATTTGACGCCATCAACTCGGCGATGAACATTACCGAGCAGCGCCGCAAGAGCATTGATTTTACCCAGCCGATCTACCGTATTCCGTCGCAGCTGGTCGGCAAGGCCGGTACGGCGGTTGAGGCAACCCCAGAAGGGCTGAAGGGTAAAACCATCGGCGTCCTGCAGGGATCCATTCAGGAAACCTATGCGAAAGAGCACTGGGAAAAGCAGGGTGTCACCGTGGTGTCTTATAAAGATCAGAATATGGCCTGGGGCGATCTGCTGAATGGCCGTATCGACGCCTCGCTGGTCATGTCCGCGGCCGGGCAGGCAGGTTTCCTCAGCAAGCCGCAGGGGAAAGGGTTTGGCTTCATCGGCAAACCGGTGTCTGACGACACTATCCTCGGCAGTGGGATCGGTTTTGGGTTGCGTAAGGGTGATGAGGCCACCAAAAAGCAGCTTGATGCCGCGATTGATAAAGTACGTGCCGACGGCACGATCGCTAAACTCGCTGATAAGTACTTTCCGGGTATCGATGTCAGCGTAAAATAACCGCCTCATTAGCCCCGGCGAACGATGTCGCGCCGGGGCATTTTTCTACACATTTTCCAGGCTTTCTTTACACCACTTTCGGGCCGTTCTGGTCGACAGAAAATATTTCTCACTTTGTTCAGATAATCACCGGCCAACAATTGGATTCTTAACCATTTTTGTTTAGGCTGTGCGTTCTTTCTTGCCGTCATTTCGCCGAGCGCGAAACACATTCACACGACCATAAGGACGTTTTTCCAGGCATGAATCGCAGACGTTTTCTAAAAGGCTCGCTGGCAGTGGCAGCCCTGAGCGGCACATCCGGCCTTGCTTCCCTGTTTTCCAAAGCGGCATACGCTGCAGACTCTGACATTGCTGACGGCCAGAGCCGTCGTTTTGACTTCTCCGTACTGCAATCCATGGCGCATGATCTGGCGAAAACCCCGTGGGGTGGCGCGCCGCGTCCGCTGCCGGAGACGCTGGCAACGATGACGCCGCAGGCGTACAACGCCATCCGCTACGATGAAAAGCAGTCACTGTGGAACAACATTGAAGGGCGTCAGCTGGACGTGCAGTTCTTCCATATGGGGATGGGGTTCCGCCGCCGCGTGCGGATGTTCTCGCTAGACCAGTCTACCTCTATGGCGCGCGAGATCCACTTCCGTCCGGAGCTGTTCAGCTACGGCGAAACGGGTGTGGATACCAAACAGCTGGAAGGGCAAAGCGATCTCGGCTTTGCGGGCTTCCGCGCCTTTAAGGCGCCTGAGCTGGCGCGTCGCGATATCGTCTCCTTCCTGGGCGCGAGCTATTTCCGCGCGGTGGATGACACCTACCAGTACGGCCTTTCCGCGCGCGGTCTGGCGGTAGATACCTTTACCGACACCCCGGAAGAGTTCCCGGACTTTACCTCCTTCTGGTTTGAAACCGTCAAGCCCGGCGACACGACTTTTACCGTCTATACGCTGCTGGACAGCCCGAGCGTTACCGGCGCCTATAAATTCGTGATCCACTGCGAGAAGAGCCAGGTGATTATGGAGGTGGAAAACCATCTCTACGCGCGTAAGGACATCAAGCAGCTCGGCATCGCGCCGATGACCAGCATGTTCAGCTGCGGCAATAACGAACGCCGCATGTGTGACACCATTCACCCGCAAATTCATGACTCCGACCGCCTGGCAATGTGGCGCGGCAACGGGGAGTGGATCTGTCGTCCGCTGAACAACCCGCAGAAGCTGCAGTTCAACGCCTATATGGACAAAAACCCGAAAGGGTTCGGCCTGCTGCAGCTCGATCGCGATTTCTCGCACTATCAGGACGTCATGGGCTGGTATAACAAACGCCCAAGCCTGTGGGTTGAACCGCGTAACGACTGGGGTAAAGGCGCGGTTGGCCTGATGGAGATCCCGACCACCGGTGAAACGCTGGATAACGTGGTCTGCTTCTGGCAGCCGGAAAAAGCGGTGAAGGCGGGCGACGAGCTCGACTTTAAATATCGTCTGTACTGGAGCGCCATGCCGCCGGTGCGTTCTCCGCTGGCCAACGTCTTCGCCACCCGTACCGGCATGGGCGGCTTTCCGGAAGGCTGGGCACCGGGCGAAAATTACCCGAAAGTGTGGGCCCGTCGCTTTGCTATCGACTTCGTCGGTGGCGACCTGAAGGCCGCTGCGCCAAAAGGCATCGAGCCGGTGATTACGCTCTCCAGCGGTGAAGCGAAGCAGGTTGAGATCCTCTACGTTGAGCCGTTTGACGGCTATCGCATCCTGTTTGACTGGTATCCAACCTCGGATTCGACGGAGCCGGTGGATATGCGCCTGTTCCTGCGCTGCCAGGGCGATGCCATCAGTGAAACCTGGCTGTATCAGTATTTCCCACCGGCGCCGGATAAACGTAACTACGTTGACGACCGGATAATGCGTTAACGAACGATTCCCTCTCCCTCCGGGAGAGGGTTAGGGTGAGGGGCAATGACCGCAGCAACATCCGAAATTATCCTGGTATCTGACGCTCTCGAGCTTCGCGCCGTCGAAGAGCGCTACGCCGCCGACCTGCATAATCTTGTCGTCAAAAACAAAACCTTTCTGCAAACCGCCTTTGACTGGGCGCAGCACGTCGGCAGCGAAGAGGATACCCGCCGCAACGTGCAGAGCAACCAGATGCTGCACCAGCGCGGCTACGCCAAAATGTTTTTGATATTTAAGAGTGATGAACTGGTCGGCGTACTGTCGTTCAATACGATTGAACCTGCCAACAAAGCCGGGTACATCGGCTACTGGCTGGATGAAGCCCATCAGGGGCAGGGCATTCTCTCCCGGTCACTGCAGGCGTTTATGCGCTACTACGTCGAACGCGGGGAGATCCGCCGTTTTGTGATCAAATGTCGGGTGGCGAATCAGCACAGCAACGGCGTTGCCGTGCGCAACGGTTTTACGCTGGAAGGGTGCCTGCGGGAAGCGGAATACCTGAATGGCCGCTTTGACGATGTGAACATCTACGGGAAGATCTACGCCCTATAACGCCCCCAGCAGCGGGGTGCGGGTGATGCGCTGGTCGCCGTTGATCACTTTTTCGCCGCGCAGGTGAATGCTCTCCCCGGTAAACGCTTCGATGACCGCATCATCGGTGATTTCAACCCGGTGCTCGATGAGCACATCCCCGCTTATCCGCGCGCGTCCCTGGATCACCACCTTATCGTCCAGCATGATAGGACCGCCGCGCAGCCAGGCCTGACCGCCAATCAGAACGTGGTGCTTGATAACGCAGTTTCCCTCCACCACGGCATTTTCCGCAATCTGAGAGCTGTAGCGCACCGTCGGAATGGCATCCTCGTCAAAACCGGCAATCACGCGGGCGTTACCATAGACCTTTGCGCAGTCGCAGACCCAGACGTTATTTAAGTCGTTACCTTCGAGGATGGCGTTGTCGAATACTTCGGCGCGGTGCTCAACAAAGGCAAAATTCACCATCGCTTCGCCGTAGATTTGCGCCTGGTGCACAATGCGCGACTGGCTGACGGTCGCCTTATCGTAAATTTGCAGGATCTGGTCATGGTCCGGCGTCAGTCCTTTGGCGGCAATGATAACGCTATTGTGCAGAATGCGGGCGTCGCCGTAGAGATGACACTCGCCCCGCACGCAGGATTGCTGAATGGTGACGTTGTCACTTATACGCGCGCCGTGGCTGACCTCTGCCGCGTCCAGCCAGCAGCTGCCGCTGATATGCGCATCGTGGCTAATGATGCAAGGCAGGGTAAGACGCGCGTTGCCGGACACGGTTGCACCGGCGAACACCACGCTGTTTTCGTCGTAGATCCAACATTCGCCGTCCTGGGCGAGTGCACGCTCATCGTCAATCCAGCCGCCTTTGGTACCGACCGTCACGTCGTTAAAATCCACTGTTGCGATAATCTGCCGCAGCGTGACGGAGTGAGTAGTGTCGCCGTTTTTCCATTGCCAGAGGCGTGTTTCGTCGCTAAGGCGATATTTATTCATTTTTAGGTCTCTGATAGGCGTCTTAACTAAACGTAGCAAATTTTTCGGTTTTCGAGCGGCTGGCAACCAGACGGTAAACGCCTTAAAATGGCATTCAGGATGCACTTTCAACTTATGCAGGCTCAGGAAAAAATAATGACCGTCGACGAGAATTACTTCACAGAGAAATATGGCTTAACCCGCACCCATTCAGAGGTGCTGTTCAGTGCGGCAAAGATTAAACCGGGTAAAACGCTGGATCTGGGCTGCGGCAATGGCCGCAACAGCCTTTATCTGGCGGCCAACGGTTACGAGGTGACCGCGTGGGACAAGAACCCGATGAGCATCGAGAATATCGAGCGCATCAAGGCGGAAGAAGGGATCGATAACTTACACACGGCGATTAAAGATCTCAACAACCTGAGTTTTGACGGCGAGTACGATTTCATTCTCTCCACCGTGGTGCTGATGTTCCTGGAGTCAAAAACCATCCCGGGACTTATCGCCAACATGCAGCGCTGCACCAAGCCCGGCGGCTACAACCTGATCGTTGCCGCGATGGACACGGCTGATTACCCGTGCACCGTCGGCTTCCCGTTTGCGTTCAAAAGCGGCGAGCTGAGCAACTACTATGAAGGCTGGGAGTTGCTCAAATACAACGAAGACGTTGGCGAACTGCACCGCACCGATGAAAACGGCAACCGCATCAAGCTGCGCTTTGCCACTATGCTGGCACGCAAGCCCGCTTAACGGGCGGCCAGCAGGCAGATCTGCAGCGCAGTGTTGTAGGACGCCTCGAACGACGACAGCGGCAGGAATTCAAACTTCGAGTGGAAGTTATGCGCGCCGGTGAAGAAGTTCGGCGTGAGCAGCCCTTTTGCCGAGAGCGCCGCGCCGTCGGTACCGCCGCGCATGGGCGTCGGCTTCGGCGTGATGCCGAGCGATTCCATCGCCTCAAACATCAGATCGATGGCGCGCCGGTCCTCACCAATCGCATTGCTGATATTGCTGTAGGTATCTTCAATGCGATAGTCCACCCTGGCCGTTGGATGCTGGGCGGCAATCAGCGCGGCAACGTCGGCAATCTGCTGCTTGCGGGCGGCAAAGCTGTCCTTGTCAAAGTCGCGGATATTGGCCTTAAGAATGGCCTCGTTTTGCCCGGCCTGAATGCCGTTAAACCAGATATAGCCCTCACGTCCCTCGGTGCACTCCGGCGTTTGCTGGCGGTCAAAATGGTTGATGTAGTCAGTCGCCATCAGCAGGGGATTCACCAGCACGCCTTTGGCGGACATCGGGTGCGCCGTTACGCCGGTAAAGCGGATCTCAGCGGCTGCCGCATTAAAGTTCTCGTAGACAATTTCCCCCAGCTCGCAGCAGTCGATGGTCCAGGCGAAGTCGACGTCAAAGCGCTTAAGGTCCAGCGCTTTTGCACCGTTCAGGCCGATCTCTTCGTCAGGCACAAATGCCACGACGATATCCCCGTGCTGATGTTCCGCCGTCAGGTTTTCCAGCACCGTCATGACCACCGTGACCGCCGATTTATTATCGGCGCCTAATACGCTGGTTCCGTCGCTGAAAATAATCTCCTCATTGGGATAAGCCAGAATTTCAGGATGCTCTTTCACCCGCAGCCAGATGTCTTTCTCTTTATTCAGACAGAGATCTTCACCGGTAAAGGTTAATATTTGTGGATGAATATCCGGTGATAATCCCACGTCCACGGTATCAATATGGGTAATAAAGCCGATGCGCGGCGCGCCGGGCACGTTGCCTTTTTTTACCGCCGTTACCGTAGCAAATTCATCAATCACAATGTCGTCTAAACCCAGCTGTGCCAGCTCCTGCGCCAGCTCCCGCGCCATGTCGTGCTGGCCCGGCGATGACGGCAGTGTTTTGACTTTGGGATCGCTCTGGCTGGTGATAGCGAGATAGCGGAAAAAACGGTGCGTTAATTGTCTGGAAAGCGGCGAGCCCATAGTGATTTGTTCCTTATTTATTTTTCAGGTGTTTGCCACATCACTTTAATGTTATTTATGAAATGGCAAAAGAATTAATTAGCCGTCGAATTAAAAAGACAGGAATAGATGATGAAAAGCAAACTCACAACTTTAGCGCTGGCGCTTGCTGCACTCACGGTCAGTTCCACCGTTGCCGCGAAAACGCTGGTGTATTGCTCCGAAGGATCGCCGGAAAACTTTAATCCTCAGCTATACACCTCGGGAACCAGCGTGGACGCCAGCGCCGTGCCGGTCTATAACCGGCTGGTCGATTTCAAACCCGGCACCACGGAGCTGGTGCCGAGCCTGGCGGAGCGCTGGGAGGTGAGCGACGACGGCAAGGTTTATACCTTCCATCTGCGTAAGGGCGTCAAATTCCAGAGCAACAAATCCTTCACGCCGACCCGCGACTTTAACGCCGACGACGTGATTTTCTCGTTTATGCGCCAGAAAGACGTGAATCATCCCTACCACAACGTCTCTAACGGCAGCTATTCCAACTTCGAAAGCCTGGAGTTTGGCAGCCTGATAACCGGCATTGATAAAGTTGATGACCACACCGTGCGCTTTACCCTGGCACACCCGGAAGCGCCGTTTGTCGCCGATCTGGCTTGGTATTTTGCCTCGATCCTGTCCGCGGAGTATGCCGACGCGATGCTCAAAGCGGGAACCCCGGAGAAGGTGGATATGGAGCCTATAGGCACCGGGCCGTTTAAGCTGGCGCAGTATCAGAAGGATTCGCGGATCCTGTTTACGGCGTTTGCCGACTACTGGCAGGGGAAATCGAAGCTGGATCGGCTGGTGTTTAGCATCACGCCGGATGCCTCCGTGCGTTTTGCCAAAATTGAGAAGAACGAATGCCAGGTGATGCCGTTCCCGAACCCGGCGGACCTGCCGCGCATGAAGGCGAACAAAGACATCAACCTGATGAGCAAAGCCGGACTGAATACCGGCTTTCTGGCGTTCAATACCCAAAAGCCGCCGCTGGATAACGTAAAAGTCCGTCAGGCGCTGGCGATGGCCATCAACAAGCCGGCCATTATTGATGCGGTGTTCCACGGCACCGGCACCGCGGCGAAGAACCTGCCGCCGCCGGGCGTCTGGGGCGCAGACAGCGAGCTTAAGGATTACGATTACGATCCTGAAAAGGCGAAAGCGCTGCTGAAAGAGGCCGGTTTTGCCAACGGCGTGAGCGTCGACCTGTGGGCGATGCCGGTGCAGCGTCCGTACAATCCGAATGCGAAACGCATGGCGGAAATGATTCAGGCCGACTGGGCGAAAATCGGCGTACAGACCAAAATCGTCACCTACGAATGGGGCGAATACCTTAAGCGCGTGAAGGGCGGGGAACATCAGGCCGCGCTGATGGGCTGGACGACCGCAACGGGCGATCCCGACAACTTTTTTGGTCCGCTATTTACCTGTACCTCGGCAAACGGTGGCTCAAATTCGGCGAAATGGTGCTACAAGCCCTTCGATAAAATTATTGCGGAAGCAAAATCAACGACCGATCGCGATAAACGCGTGGCGTTGTATAAAGAGGCTCAGCAAATGATGCATGACCAGATGCCCGCGGTGATGATTGCGCATTCAACGATTTTCGAACCGGTGCGCAAGGAGGTGACGGGCTATGAAATTGACCCGTTTGGCAAACATCTGTTCTGGCAACTGGATATAAATCAGTAATTTTTCACTGCCCGGTACGCTTCCGGGCAGTCTTTTCGCAATTTGTGCTCTCCGCATCATTTTTTGTCACAACAAACCCGCCGGTCTTTTGCTATAACTTCAAATGCATACTTGCAGATAACATGGAAAACTATCATGCGTACTCAAACTTTTTTTAAAGTTGCAGTGCTTACTGGTCTGTTGGCGTTGGCGGGCTGTTCTTCAAAAGTCGCGGCTCCCGAACAATATTCTGGCTTTTTAAAAGACTATTCAGGCTTGCAGCAGACGACGTCTGCGACGGGAAAACCAACGCTGCGTTGGGTGGATCCTTCTTATAACGAAGCTAATTACGACAGTATTCTCTGGACGCCGATTACTTATTATCCTGCGCCTAAACCGACCACTCAAATTGGTCAAAAAACGCTTGATGAGCTGTTGAATTACACCAATAACAAAATGAAAACCGCTATTGGTACCCGTAAGCCAGTTGTGACCACGCCGGGTAAACACAGCCTGATTTTCCGCGGTGCAATTACCGGGGTGAGTTCGCAGAAAGAAGGTCTGCAGTTCTATGAAGTGGTGCCGGTCGCGCTGGTGGTAGCAGGTACGCAGATGGCAACCGGGCATCGCACCATGGATACGCATCTCTTCTTTGAAGGCGAACTGATCGATGCGGCCACCAACAAACCGGTCATGAAGGTGGTGCGTAAAGGCGAAGGTAAAGACCTGAACAACGAAAGTACGCCGATGACCTTTGCGACGCTGAAGCAGGTAGTTGATGACATGGCGACGGACGCCACCATGTTTGATGTGAAAAAGACCGCGAAATAAAATAAAAAGGCCTGCGTAATGCAGGCCTTTTTATTTACGCCATTCGTAAGCGTCTGAACCAGGTTTCTGGTTTGGTAAACATCACCATATTTCCCCCCAGAATCAGCACTAATCCCACGATACCGTTGATATGCCAGACGTAGCCTTCATACACCGTGGAGATGGACAGCGCCACCAGCGGGAAGAGCAGCGTACTGTAGGCCGCTTTGCCGGGACCGATACGTCCCACCAGCGTGAAGTAGGCGCCAAAGGCAATCACCGAACCAAACAGCGCCAGATAGAGCAGCGCGCCAATGTAGCTGATGGTCCACTCTGGCGCGAAGCTGTCGCCTCTGAACAGGGCAATGCAGCCCATCACCAGCGTGCCGTAGAGCATAGCCCAGGCGTTGGTGGTCATGGTTTCAAGGCCTCTGCGCTGGTGACGCATGCTGATCATATTGCCCAGCGAGAAGCCGTAGGTGCCGAGCGCGGAAAGACCAATCCCGGTCAGGAGCGACGCGCTCCAGCCGCTGGCCAGCAGATCGTCCCAGAAGAGGGTGACGATCCCAGTCAGGCCCAGTGCTGCCGCCGACCAGAACCGCGCGGGCGGGCGCTGCCCGAAGAAAATAAAGCTGTTAATGGCGTTATAGAGCACGGCCATGGAGAAGATCACCGATTCCAGCCCGGTGTTAATGTGCGAGGCTGCGGCGTAAAAACACCAGAAGTTAAAGCAGAAAACGCAGCATCCCTGGAGCATACAAAAAAGGTGATCCCGTAGCGCCAGCTTGCGCAGACGGCGCAGGGCGATTAACACCACCATCATCGTGAGGCTGGCGACGGCGAAACGCCAGAAAATAGAGACGGGCGCCGCCACGGACCCCTGCTGCAGGAAAATCGCAATCCAGGTGGTTCCCCAGATGACCACCACCAGTCCGTATAATAGTGCGTTCATACTTTTTCTCTTCTCAAACCACGAAAGCCCACAGTATGGCGGCGAGATCGGTCAGGGGCTTTCACCGGCTTGCGGTAGACTTGCAAAATCTTGCGCTTTTTTCTTTCCCGGGGGCTGGCAACGGGAGACAACTCTTCTTAGACTGATATTCCAGTCAATCACACGCTTACGGTCATGTCTCACGCTTACGATACCTTTGAAACGCTTTGCCAACAGAATGCGGTCCTGCGGGAAACCGTCTCGCTGAATTCGGGTATTCAGCTGGCAGCGTGGTACAACAAGCACGATACAATAACGGTAAAAAGTAACCACCATACCCTGAGCCTGTACGTGGCGGACGGCTACGAAAGCTACCAAAAAACGCCGGGCGGCTGGAAGAACGGCGGGGGACCAGACCGTTTCTGCTTGATGCCAAAAGAGAGCGAATCGACGTGGGATATCCGTGATGACCTGTCGTTTGTGCATCTGTACTGCACCGATGAACACCTGCGCGACGTGGGGGAAAAGATCTGGGACAAGCGCCCGCTTTCGCTGACGCTGGACGAGCGCATTTTTGGTAGCGATCCGAAGATCACCGCGCTGTATCGCCAGTTTTTGCTCGGCTGCGACTGGCAGCAGCACGCCAACCAGCTCACTCTGAGCACGGCCTCTACGCTGCTCCTGACCCATCTGCTGCAAAACTACTCTAACGTTCAGTGGAAGCTGCCGGTCGTCACCGGCGGGCTATCGCCATTCGTGCTGCGCAACGTGCTGGCCTTTATTGAAGAGAACCTTGGGCAACCCCTGACGCTGGCTGAACTGGCAGCTCAGGCCGCCCTCAGCGAATACCATTTTGCCCGCATGTTCCGCCAGTCGACGGGGCTGGCGCCGCATCAGTACGTGATGCAGAGGCGAATGGAAAAAGCGAAGGCCCTGGTGCAGAACACGGCGACGCCGCTAACGGATATCGCCCTTGCCTGCGGGTTTAACTCCGCCAGCCACTTCAGCAACCGCTTTCGCAGCGCGACGGGCATGACGCCTTCGCAGCTACGTGCGGCGAGCGCGTGAAAACAGGGCATAGCATACGCCGCCCAGCACCAGCCCCCAGAATGCCGAACCGATGCCGAGGATCGTGACGCCGCTCGCGGTCATCAGGAAAGTGACGATGGCCGCGTCGCGTTCCGCCTCGTGGCTCAGTGCCTGATATAAACTCCCGCTGATGGTGCCCAGCAGCGCCAGACCGGCGAGCGTCTGGATCCAGCTGAGCGGCAGAGCGGCCATCAGTCCGGTAATCGAACCGCCGAAAATCCCCGCCAGCAGATAAAATCCTCCGGCTGCGATGGCCGCCAGCCAGCGTTTACCGGCATCCGGATGCGCATCCGGGCTTTGACAAATGGCGGCAGTAATGGCCGCGATACAGATAGAAAAGACGCCAAAAGGGGAAAACAGCAGCGCCAGCGCACCCGTAACGATGATGAGCGGCGAGACCGCCAGCGGGTAACCGGAGGCTTTCATCGTGGCGAACCCCGGCGCGTTTTGTGAGGCCATAGTCACCAGGAAGAAGGGCACGCCAATACTCACCATGCTGGTGAAGGTGAACGTAGGCGCAATAAACTCGGGCATCACAAGGGAGAGCGTGAGCTTATCCGTGACAACGTCACCGCCCGCCCATGCCACGACACCGCCCACCAGCAGCGTGACCACGATGGCATAGCGCGGCGCCAGCGCTTTAGCCAGCAGCCACGCCGCAATCATGCTGCCGCACAGCAGAAAGTGACCCTCCAGATGCGCAAACGCGTGCAGGCCAAACTGCAGCAACACGCCTGCCAGCATGGCGGCGGCAAGCGAATGGGGGATCAGCCTCATCAGACGGGCGAAGAGCCCGGTAATGCCGCAAAGTAAAATGAGCGCGTTAGCAAAGATGAACACGCCGATCGTTTCCGGCAGCGTCACGCCGTGCAGGCTGGTGGCGAGCAGCGCCGCGCCGGGCGTCGACCAGGCGGTCAGCACCGGCGCTTTGTACCACCAGGAAAGCGCCAGCGTGCTGACACCCATCCCAATCCCCAGCGCGGTCATCCAGCCTGCGATCTGCTGTGCGCTGGCACCTGCCGCAGCGGCGGCCTGCCAGATGATGGCGGCCGAGCTGGCGTAACCGACCAGTACGGCGACAAATCCAGCCAGTGCGACTGGAACAAGGTGAGAGGAAGGGCGCATAAAAACTCCGTTGTGCGTTATAACGTCCGGTATAAGGTAACACTGTGCGCTATAGCGTACAAGTGGTATGCTGATCGCCATCAGGAGGGATCATGGACATCACACTACACCTTGCAACAACGCTGAAAACGCTGCGCCAGGCGCGCGGCTGGAGTTTGTCGAAGCTCGCGGACGAGACCGGCGTGTCAAAAGCGATGCTGGGGCAAATCGAGCGCAACGAATCCAGCCCGACGGTGTCGACGCTGTGGAAAATAGCCACCGGGCTGAACGTGCCGTTTTCCGCGTTCATCACGCCAGAGGCGGACCGGCAGGCGGTGTTTGACCCGCAGCAGCATGCAATGGTGGTCAAACCGCTCTTTCCGTGGGACGAGACGCTTGGGTTTGATTATTTCTCCATTACCCTGGCACCCGGCGCGCTGAGTGAATCCACGCCGCATGAGGCCGGGGTGATTGAACATGTGGTGGTGATCAGCGGCGAGCTGGAGATGAAGCTTGACGGCGAGTGGCAGACGATTTCTGCCGATTCGGGCGTCCGTTTCGCCGGCGATAAACCGCACGCCTACCGCAACAGCAGCGACCGGACGGTGCATTTTCACTCCCTGATTCATTATCCCCGCTGACGCTACGCAAAACTGTTTCGCTGACGCATACTTCTGACTACAATAGCCGCCATTTTGACCATAACGGATAACGACGAAGTATGCGCCTGCAATCCCATCATCTTGAACTTTTAAGCCCGGCCCGCGACGCCGCCATTGCCCGTGAAGCGATCCTTCACGGCGCTGACGCCGTCTACATTGGCGGCCCTGGCTTCGGTGCCCGCCATAACGCCAGCAACAGCCTGAGCGATATTGCTGAACTGGTGCCGTTCGCCCACCGTTTCGGGGCGAAAGTGTTCGTGACCCTGAACACCATTCTTCATGATGATGAGCTGGAGCCTGCGCAACGTCTGATTACCGATCTCTACCAGGCCGGAGTGGATGCCCTGATCGTTCAGGACATGGGCGTGCTTGAGCTGGATATTCCGCCCATTGAACTGCATGCCAGTACCCAGTGCGATATCCGCACGGTCGAGAAGGCGAAGTTTCTCTCCGACGCCGGCTTTTCGCAGATCGTTCTGGCGCGCGAGCTGAACCTGAATCAGATCCGCGATATTCACCAGGCGACAGACGCGACGATTGAATTCTTTATCCACGGTGCGCTGTGCGTAGCTTACTCAGGTCAGTGCAACATTTCCCACGCGCAGACGGGCCGCAGCGCCAACCGCGGCGACTGTTCTCAGGCCTGCCGTCTGCCGTATACCCTGAAAGACGATCAGGGCCGCGTCGTGGCGTTCGAAAAACACCTGCTCTCCATGAAGGATAACGATCAGACGGCCAACCTGGGCGCGCTGATCGACGCGGGCGTACGTTCCTTCAAGATTGAAGGGCGCTACAAAGATATGAGCTACGTGAAGAACATCACCGCGCACTATCGCCAGATGCTGGACGCCATTATCGAAGATCGCGGCGACCTGGCGCGCGCGTCTGCCGGCCGCACCGAGCATTTCTTTATTCCGTCGACGGACAAAACGTTCCACCGCGGCAGCACGGACTATTTTGTGAATGCCCGTAAAGGGGATATCGGCGCGTTTGACTCACCGAAGTTTATCGGTTTACCGGTGGGTGAAGTGCTGAAAGTGGCGAAGGATCACCTTGATGTCGAAGTGACGGAACCGCTGGCGAACGGCGATGGCCTTAACGTGATGATTAAGCGTGAGGTCGTAGGCTTCCGTGCCAATACGGTCGAAAAAACCGGCGAGAACCGCTATCGCGTCTGGCCGAATGAAATGCCCGCCGATCTCTACAAGGCGCGGCCGAACGCGGCGCTTAACCGTAACCTCGATCATAACTGGCAGCAGGCGCTGCTGAAAACCTCCAGCGAACGTCGTATCGCCGTGGATATTGAGCTGGGCGGCTGGGAAGAGCAGCTGATTCTGACCATGACCTGTGAAGACGGCATCAGCGTGACGCATACGCTCGATGGCCTTTTCGAGGTGGCAAACAACGCGGAAAAAGCGCTTAACAGCCTGAAGGATGGCGTGGCGAAGCTGGGCCAGACGATTTACTACGCGCGCGCTATCGACGTGAATCTGCCGGATGCGCTGTTTGTGCCAA
The DNA here is from genome assembly GCF_003688535.1 of Enterobacter sp. WP_7_1. Lineage (NCBI taxonomy): Bacteria > Pseudomonadati > Pseudomonadota > Gammaproteobacteria > Enterobacterales > Enterobacteriaceae > Enterobacter > Enterobacter sp. WP_7_1. Next base: position 1,460,896 of record NZ_REFK01000001.1, read on the forward strand.
ACAGCCTGCTTAACGCGTTCCGCCGTGAAACGGCAGAGATGCTGGATGCCGCGCGCCTGGCACAGTATCCGCGCGGAAGCCGTAAAGCGGAAGCCGTCCCTGCGCCAGTATACCCGGACACCCATTTGTCCTTCCTCGCCAACGTCTACAACCATAAAGCGCGTGAATTCTATCATCGCCACGGCGTGCAGCTGATCGACGCCGCCTATGAAGCGCATGAAGAGAAGGGCGATGTACCGGTGATGATCACCAAGCACTGTCTGCGCTTTGCGTTTAACCTGTGTCCTAAGCAGGCGAAAGGGAACATTAAGAGCTGGAAGGCTACCCCTATGCAGCTGGTAAACGGCGATGAAGTTCTGACCCTCAAGTTCGACTGCCGTCCCTGCGAAATGCATGTGATTGGTAAGATGAAAAACCACATCTTCAAAATGCCGCAGCCCGGCAGTATTGTGGCGTCCGTCAGTCCGGACGATCTGATGAAAACCCTGCCAAAACGCAAGGGCAGCTAATTACCGAACGTGCGTGTCCGGTTTGCGCGACTTCTGCCACAGGTGGTGTTCGCGCATACCCTCCGCCGACTCTTCCGCAGCGCTTCGCAACTCATCGCTGTCGGCTTCATGACGAAGCTGATGCGCCACATTCTTGACCCATAAATATTCGTGTCCTTTGTGTCCGGCCATAAGCTGGCCTGAAAACAGCGCACAAATAAGCATGACGAAAGATAACCCTTTTTTAATCATGGTTTCACCGCTGAAAAACAATGCGCAGTAATCATGTCGATTATTTCTTAGGGTTATTATTCAAAAGTTAAAATTAGCGCAAAGAAAATGTCAAATAATGTGCGTTCGGAATAGCGGTTAGGACAGTTCCTAAAAACATCCGAGTCTTTGTAAACTACCATTTCTGGTCCACAATTGGATGTATGCATTAAGGATTAATCTTATATAATAGTAATCTTAGGCTAAGGAACAGGTCATTTATAAATGAAAAAAATAATAGCGCTTGCGCTTCTGGCAGTGGCTGTTGGAGCCGCTGCAGGGGTTCGTTATGCAGGTAATGACGAACCAGAATATATTCAATCTGCAGAAATTCGCGTGGGTTCTTATTTAACCAGCGATTATGGTAGCGTTGCCTGCGCCAGCAAAAAAGTGAACGATCAGCGTTGGGAATTAGACTGCACTCATCGGGCGAGAGGAAAAACATTCCAGTTCGCGGTGTATCCCTCTGAAAAAGCACCTTATGGTGTCGCTCGCTCCTTTTATCTGGAAGCCATTAATGACGATGCAAAACAGAGCGCTGAGCAGGGCCTTATGCGTTATTTGCAGATCAATACCCATACTGGTTAATAAGGTTGTTTAGCATTCGTTAAGACAACAGGTGTTAGGTTGTATGAGATCCGCTGCCCGGCCATGGAGTGTCGGGACGTAGAGACCAAAACACAAATCTATCCATGCAAGCATTTACCGCCATTTTTTGGCGGTTTTTTTTGCGCCGACCGTCGCGATAGGGTTATGGCGTCAACCGATAATGCGACTGCACCAGGCCCGAAGGGAAGCAGCGGCTTGATACCAGTGTCAAATCAATATCCCGGGACAACGTTCCGAACAGCGGTTTTCCCTCCCCGAGCAGCACAGGTACGGTCGTGATCACCATATCGGCTACCAGTCCTTCGCGCAGGAACGACTGGATCACCTGTCCGCCATCGAGATAGACGCGATGTACGTCCTGCGCAGCGAGATCGTCCAGCACCTCCTTAGGCGTCCGGGATGAAAACTGCACTTTACCCTTTAGCGCCTCAGGCACGGGCGTACCGGCCAGCTGTCGGGAGAGCACCAGCACGGGACGATCGTAAGGCCATGCGTCAAAGGTCAGTACCTTCTCATAGCTACCCCGGCCCATCACGATCCACTCTTTGTCCGCGATGAATGCCTCATAGCCATGATCTTCCGTTGGATCGTCGCGCTGCAGCAGCCAGTCGATATCGTCATTCTGTCGGGCGATGTAACCATCAAGACTAACCGCGATAAAAACGTGTGTGGTGACCATCAGGTGCTCCGTATTACGAAAATTAAAAAATGAGTCTTCCTCTTAGCGGAGAGGGGCCCCTTTGTAAACATGTATTCAGAAGCAATAAGACTGTCTTCAGAATAATGACAGATTTACAGCGATGCCCTGATCCGGCTGTAAATCGCCGAAGCGTTTCCGTAAGGCCGGGGCGAGGCGCAGGGATGCGCCGAGAGGGCGTGGCCTGCAGGGATGCAGGCTCATGCCCGACCCGATAGCCTGAAGGAATAAGCTGAGGGGACCGCGAAGCGGCGATTTACCGCCGGGAGCCCGGGTTGCCAGGGTGGTGGCGATTGAGCCACCCTGGCACGTTCACCGGTTATGTCGTTAAAGAGTAGCAAGGAACATAAAGTGAACGGAATGACCACCAGACCCGTATGTTCCCCTCACCCCAGCCCTCTCCCACAAGGGAGAGGGAGTCGTCCGTGCAGGCATTATTTTGTGGGGAACCCTCAACCGTTAGCGTGCAGTACCCGGACGTGAAAATTGTTTGCGATACTGAGCCGGGGAAAGCGCGAACTGCTGGCGAAAATGATGACGCAGTGTCGACGCCTGACCAAACCCGGTTTGTTCAGCGATGCTGTCGATGCTTAACCGGCTGCTTTCCAGATAATCTTTCGCTCTCAGCAGGCGCTCATTGATTAACCAGCGTGCGGGCGTCGTCCCCGTTGCCGCCTCGAAGCGACGAAGGAAGGTGCGCTGGCTCATTCCGACCCGACGCGCCAGGGAGTCGACGCTGTGCGCCTCGATAAGATGCGTGTGCAGAAAATCAAACAGCTGGCCGAGACGCTGGCTTTCCCGCAGCTGCGCCACCGGACGGCTCAGCTGTTGCGGCTGTGAACCATCCCGGTGAGGGGGAATGACCAGCCGACGCGCCACGCTGTTGGCGGTTTCCATGCCAAAATCCCGCCGCACAACGTGCAGACAGAGATCGATCCCCGCCGCGCTGCCAGCGGACGTCAGAATATCGCCTTCGTCCTGGTAGAGCACATCCTCAACCACGTCGATGTCAGGGTAACGGGCTTTTAGCGCGTCAACGTAGCGCCAGTGCGTCGTGGCTTTGCGGCCGTTCAATAGCCCCGTTGCGGCCAGCACAAACACCCCCGAACAGATGGAGAGCAGCTGACACCCTCGCGCGCTGGCCTGGCGTAGTGCCTCGCAGAGCGCATCCGGAACCGGTGAATCCAGCCCCCGCCAGCCGGGAACCACAATCAGGTCCGCAGACGCAAGCAGGCTTAAATCACCATCGGTAACGATGCGGATCCCGCCAGTTGCCCGAAGTTCACCGCTGTCCACGCTCGCCACCGCAAAACGATACCACTCGTCGCCCAGCTCGGGACGCGGCAGGCCGAAGATCTCCACCGCCACGCCAAACTCAAAGGTACACAGACCGTCATACGCCAGCACGACCACCTGCGGGCGGGCAATTTGTCTTAAGTTTGTCATCTTTTTGCTGTTTTCTGGCATGAGCGAACGCATTCACGGGCTGAATTTGTGGGTAGAGTAGTGTTAACACAAACGCCAAAGATGAGGAAGGATCATGAGCTATGTTACTGAATTTCCGGCTGCCGAGCCGCAGGAAGCCGTTACCCATTTTCTGCGCCGCCTGAGCGTTGAAACCGACTGTGCGGATGTGCATCACGCCATCGTCAACCATGAGCAGGACTTCGTGCTGCTACACGTAGTGGGCAGCCAGGAGCAGTTTGCCCGCCGTCACGTACCTGGCGCACTGCACCTGCCGCGGAGCCAGATTACCGCTGAGCGCATGGCCGAATGGCCTGAAGGCACGCTGTTCGTCGTTTACTGCGCAGGGCCGCATTGTAACGGCGCGGACAGAGCCGCGCTCAAGCTGGCGCGCCTCGGGCTGCCGGTCAAAATCATGCTCGGGGGGATCACCGGATGGGAGGATGAAAAGTTCGCCTTTGCCAGCAGCGAAACTGCCGTCGCGCTGTGAACATGAATTTTTTTCAACACCCGTGAAATTTTCTCGTTTGCCGGAACAGGACAGGTATGACATCTTTTTTGGATGTTTAGACATCCAGAAGTCTAAAACTTCAAATGATGAATTATCACTGCGGGCAATTATCGCCGGCAGACTGAGGAGATTTCCATGCAACGACAGCACGCCCCGTACCGCGCCGATGTAGTCGGCAGTTTTTTACGCCCGGATGCCATCAAAGAGGCTCGCCTGAAGTTCGCCAGCGGCGAAATTGACGCCGGACAGCTTCGCGCGGTAGAGGATGATGCCATCCGCCACGTCGTCGAGCAGCAGTGTGCGTGCGGCCTGCATGTCGTGACCGACGGTGAATTTCGCCGTGCCTGGTGGCACTTTGACTTCTTTGACGGTCTGCAGGGCGTTGAGCGCTACGATTCACAGCAGGGCATCCAGTTCAACGGGGTACAAACCAAAGCCCACGGCGTGCGCGTCACCGGCAAGCTGGGCTTTGGCGACCATCCGATGCTCGAAGATTTCCGCTACCTGAAAAGCATCAGCGGCAATGCTCAGCCGAAGATGACCATTCCCAGCCCAAGCGTCCTGCATTTCCGCGGCGGGCGTAAAGACATCGATGAGACGGTGTACCCGGATCTGAATGACTATTTCGACGATCTGGCGACCACCTGGCGCGACGCCATCCGCGCATTTTACGACGCGGGCTGCCGTTACCTGCAGCTGGACGACACCGTCTGGGCCTATCTCTGTTCGGACGATCAGCGCCGTCAGATCCGCGAGCGCGGCGATGATGCCGATGAGCTGGCACGCATCTATGCCCGCGTCCTGAACAAGGCGCTGGAAGGCAAGCCGGACGATCTGACCATCGGCCTGCACGTCTGCCGCGGTAACTTCCGTTCAACCTGGATTTCCGAAGGCGGCTACGAGCCGGTGGCGGAAGTGCTGTTCGGCACGGTCAACGTTGACGCCTTCTTCCTTGAATACGATAACGACCGCAGCGGTGATTTCGCGCCATTGCGCTTCATTCGCCCGGGCAAGCAGCAGGTGGTGCTGGGCCTGATCACCACCAAAAACGGAGAGCTGGAGAACCCGGAGGGTATTAAGGCTCGTCTGGAAGAGGCGGCGAAATACGTGGCAAAAGAGCAAATTTGCCTCAGCCCGCAGTGCGGCTTTGCCTCTACCGAAGAGGGCAACAGCCTGAGCGAAACCCAGCAGTGGGACAAAGTCCGTCTGGTCACGCAGATCGCCAGCGAAGTCTGGTAAAACTTCCACCTCAGCGCTGCATTATAAAAGTGCAGCGCTGTGCCATTCTGAGACGTTCTCTTTACATCCCGCGTTCCCCCTCCAGAAATAGCGCTACCTCCATTCTGGCATCCTTTTTGCTCCTGCTTCGCTGACATCTTTATTTTCCGCGTCCACGCCGTAACGGACGTTTTCGCACAGCGTTCTTTTTCAGGAGTGAAAATATGCAGCGTCGTACCTTATTAAAAGCCTTTGCGTTATCCGCGTCCGTCGTGGCGATGGGAATGAGTTTTGGCGTGCAGGCGGCCGATACCATCAAAGTAGGGATCATGCATTCTCTTTCCGGCACCATGGCCATCTCCGAAACGCCGCTGAAAGACGTCGCGCTGATGACCATCGACGAGATCAACGCGAAAGGCGGCGTGCTGGGTAAAAAACTGGAGCCGGTAGTGGTGGATCCGGCCTCAAACTGGCCGCTGTTTGCCGAGAAGGCGCGCCAGCTGTTGAGTCAGGATAAAGTGGCGGTGGTATTCGGCTGCTGGACGTCGGTATCGCGCAAATCCGTGCTGCCGGTCTTCGAGGAGCTGAACGGTCTGCTGTTCTATCCGGTGCAGTATGAAGGTGAAGAGATGTCGCCGAACGTCTTCTATACCGGCGCGGCGCCGAACCAGCAGGCCATCCCGGCGGTGGAATACCTGATGAGCGAAGACGGCGGCGCGGCGAAGCGCTTCTTCCTGCTGGGCACGGACTATGTTTACCCGCGCACCACCAACAAGATCCTGCGCGCGTTCCTGCATTCGAAAGGGGTTGGGGATAAGGACATCGAGGAGGTTTACACCCCGTTCGGTCACAGCGACTACCAGACCATCGTCGCCAACATCAAGAAATTCTCTGCGGGCGGTAAAACCGCCGTGGTGTCGACCATCAACGGCGATTCCAACGTTCCGTTCTACAAAGAGCTCGCTAACCAGGGGCTGAAGGCGACAGACGTACCGGTGGTGGCGTTCTCCGTGGGCGAAGAAGAGCTGCGCGGGATCGACACCAAACCGCTGGTCGGTAACCTCGCGGCGTGGAACTACTTTGAATCCGTGGATAACCCGACCAACCAGGCCTTCGTGGCGGATTACAAAGCCTATGCCAAAGCGCACAAGCTGCCGAATGCCGATACCGTGGTGACCAACGACCCGATGGAAGCTACCTGGGTGGGGATCCATATGTGGGCGCAGGCGGTGGAAAAAGCGGGCACTACCGACGTGGATAAAGTGCGTGCGGCGATGGCCGGCCAGTCCTTTAAGGCGCCGTCTGGCTTTACGCTCACCATGGATGCCACCAACCACCATCTGCATAAGCCGGTCATGATCGGTGAAATCGAAGGTAACGGCCAGTTTAACGTGGTGTGGCAGACGGAGCAGCCGGTACGCGCCCAGCCGTGGAGCCCGTTCATCGCCGGAAACGATAAAAAGCCCGACCAGCCGATGAAAACCGCCAGCAACTAAGCCATCACCAGGGAGAAACGTCATGAACGCCATGCGCATGTTCATCGCTCTTGTATGGCTTTCCGGACTGCTGCCAGGGATGGCGCAGGCATCGGATGCCGATCGTTTTGTTGCCGCCAGCCGCAGCCAGCAGGCGGAGTTGCTTTCGCAGTGGGCCGCCGCGCCGGACGCCTCGAGGCTGCCGCTGCTGCAGGCACTGCAAAAAGAAAACCTCTATACCGACAGCCAAAAGCACGCCTTTGCGCAGCGCGGCGGTCAAATGGTGTCGCTCGGTGACGCGAAGTCGACCGAAGGGGCAGCTAAAGCCGTTCGTCTGACCAACCGGCTGCGCGTGCTGGCCGCCACGGCCATCGCTACGCATCAGCTGGTGAGTGACAGCGTCACAGAAAGGCGGGCAGCGGCTCGTCAGCTTCAGCGGGATGCCCAGCCCGGAATGCTCGCTTTTCTGGAAAAGCGGGTAAACGATGAAACGGACGCGGTGGCACGTCAGGCGCTATTACTGGCGGTGGCGAATCTCCAGCTCTCCAGCCCGCAGGCAGAGGTGCGCCGCAAGGCCGTCGAGTTATTAGGGCAGTCTGACGATCCGGACGTGGAGTCCAGACTTACTCCGTTTACCCAGGCGCAGACAGAGCCTGATGCCGGGGTTCGCGCCGCCGCGCAGGAGAGCCTTAGCCAGATCCAGCATCGGCTGATGTGGGGCGATCTGCTGGGCCAGGCGTTTATGGGGCTGTCCCTGGGGTCGGTGCTGCTGCTGGCGGCGCTGGGGCTTGCCATCACCTACGGCCTGCTGGGGGTCATCAATATGGCGCACGGCGAGATGCTGATGCTGGGGGCGTATGCCACCTGGATGGTGCAGCAGGCGATGGCCGGGCTTGCGCCACAGTGGCTGGCGCTCTATCCCGTTATCGCGCTTCCGGTCGCGTTCTGCCTGACGGCGGGTATCGGGATGGTGCTGGAGCGCACCGTGATCCGCCATCTGTACGGTCGTCCGCTGGAAACGCTGCTGGCAACGTGGGGGATCAGCCTGATGATTATCCAGCTGGTGCGCATGACCTTTGGCGCCCAGAACCTGGAGGTCGCCAACCCGGCATGGCTCTCCGGCGGGGTGCAGGTCTTTGCCAACCTGACGCTGCCGTGGAACCGCATCGTGGTGCTGGGCTTCGTGCTGCTGGTGCTGTTCTTTACCTGGCTCATTCTGAATAAAACCCGTCTGGGGCTGAACGTGCGCGCGGTGACGCAGAACCGCAGCATGGCCGCCTGCTGCGGGGTACCGACAGGCCGCGTCGATATGCTGGCATTTGGGCTTGGCTCAGGAATTGCCGGGTTAGGCGGCGTGGCGCTATCGCAGCTCGGTAACGTCGGGCCGGAGCTGGGCCAGGGCTACATTATTGATTCCTTCCTCGTGGTCGTTCTCGGTGGCGTTGGGCAGCTGGCAGGCAGCGTGGCCGCGGCGTTTGGCCTGGGTATTTTCAATAAAATTCTTGAACCGCAGATGGGGGCGGTGTTGGGCAAGATCGTGATTCTGGTGGCGATCGTGCTGTTTATTCAGAAACGCCCTCAGGGGCTGTTTGCGCTGAAAGGGAGGGTGATTGACTGATGAGCCAGCCGCTGACCTTAACGCTGGCGCGCAAAGCGCCGCGCACAACGCAACTTGCAGGCAGCCTGCTGGTGGTGTGTCTGCTGATCTTACCGTTTTTCGCCTTACTGCCCGCGACGCATCCGCTGGCGCTGTCGACCTGGATGCTGACGCTGATTGGCAAGATCCTCTGCTATGCCATCGTTGCGGTGGCGCTGGATCTGGTGTGGGGCTACGCCGGGATGCTCTCTCTTGGGCACGGTATCTTCTTCGCCCTGGGCGGCTACGCGATGGGCATGTACCTGATGCGTCAGGCCGCGGGTGACGGTCTTCCCGCGTTTATGTCGTTTCTCTCCTGGAGCGAGCTGCCGTGGTTCTGGTGGGGAACCCAGCATTTTGCCTGGGCGCTGGTGCTGATTGTGATGGTGCCGGGCCTGCTGGCTCTGGTGTTCGGCTGGTTAGCCTTTCGCTCAAAGATCAAAGGGGTCTATTTCTCGATTATGACCCAGGCGCTGACCTATGCCGGGATGCTGCTGTTCTTTCGCAATGAAACCGGTTTTGGCGGCAATAACGGCTTTACCGGCTTCACCACGCTGCTCGGGTTTTCGGTGACGGAAACGACCACCCGTATCGCGCTGTTTCTGGCGACCGTGCTGTTGCTGATTCTGGCGTTGGGCACCGGATTTGCCCTGGCGAAGAGCAAGTTTGGCCGCATCCTGACCGCCGTTCGCGACGCCGAAAACCGCCTGACGTTTTGCGGCTACGATCCGCGCGGGTTCAAGCTGCTGGTATGGACGCTTTCTGCCGTGCTGTGCGGCCTGGCGGGGGCGCTGTACGTCCCGCAGGTGGGCATTATCAACCCCGGTGAAATGTCGCCGACCAACTCGATTGAAGCGGCCATCTGGGTGGCGCTGGGCGGGCGCGGCACGCTGGTCGGACCGGTGATTGGCGCGGCGCTGGTAAACGGTGCCAAGAGCTTCTTCACCGTCGCGATGCCGGAATACTGGCAGCTGTTCCTGGGGCTGATTTTCATCGCCGTCACGCTGTTTTTACCGCGCGGCGTCTACGGTCTGTTTCGAAAGGGAGATAAATAATGCAGCCAGCCGAAGGGTTATTTACCCGCCAGTTGCCGGGCGATCGTTACCGTGAACAGACCGACCCGGTGCTTCAGCTTGAGGCCATTAACGTCAATTTTGATGGGTTTCAGGCCCTGACCGATCTCTCGCTGAATATCGGCGTGGGCGAGCTGCGCTGCGTGATTGGCCCTAACGGCGCCGGTAAAACCACGCTGATGGACGTCATCACCGGCAAAACGCGGCCAAAGAGCGGCAGGGCGATTTACGATCAGTCCATCGACCTGACCGCGCTGGAGCCTGCGAGCATTGCCCGCCAGGGGATCGGGCGTAAATTCCAGAAACCCACCGTTTTTGAAGCCCTGACGGTGTGGGAGAACCTGGAGATCGCCATGAAAACCGATAAATCCGTCTGGGCGAGCCTGCGGGCAAAACTCAACGGTGAGCAGTGCGACCGCATTGATGAGATGCTGGTTTTGCTGCGCCTTAGCAGCGAGCGCGACCGCCGCGCCGGGCTGCTTTCTCACGGGCAAAAACAGTTTCTGGAAATCGGGATGCTTCTGGTTCAGGACCCGCACCTGCTGCTGCTGGATGAACCGGCCGCCGGGATGACCGACGCGGAAACGGAATACACCGCCGAGCTGTTCAAAACGCTGGCGGGTAAGCATTCCCTGATGGTGGTAGAGCACGATATGGGCTTTGTTGAAACCATCGCCGACCACGTCACGGTGCTGCACCAGGGGCGGGTACTGGCGGAAGGTTCGCTTCGCGAGGTGCAGGCTAACGAGCAGGTGATTGAGGTCTATCTGGGGCGCTAAGGAGCGATGATGTTACAGGTTAACGAACTGAATCAGTATTACGGCGGCAGCCATATCCTGCGCGGCGTGAGTTTTGAGGCCGTCACCGGAGAAGTCACCTGCCTGCTGGGCCGCAACGGCGTCGGGAAAACCACGCTGCTGAAGTGTCTGATGGGGTTGATCCCGGCGAAAACCGGGGAGGTCATCTGGCAGGGTAAAAAGATCACCCACAGCAGGCCGCACCAGCGGGTGCAGTCTGGCGTGGCGTACGTCCCGCAGGGCCGCGAGATTTTCCCGCGCCTGACCGTGGAAGAGAACCTCCTGCTGGGATTGTCGCGATTTTCCGCCCGCGAGGCGAAGCAGGTTCCGGACGAGATCTGGCAGCTGTTCCCGGTACTCAAAGAGATGAAGCATCGGCGCGGGGGCGATCTCTCCGGTGGACAGCAGCAGCAGCTGGCGATTGGCCGCGCGCTGGCGAGCCGTCCGCAGCTGCTGATTCTGGACGAGCCGACGGAAGGCATACAGCCGTCGGTGATTAAAGAGATTGGCCAGGTGATCCGCACCCTGGCGAACAGAGGCGACATGGCGATCCTGCTTGTCGAACAGTTTTACGACTTTGCCGCCGAGCTGGCTGACAGCTATCTGCTGATGTCGCGCGGTACGATTATTCAGCGCGGACGGGGTGAAAACATGGAGCAGGAGGGCGTTCGCGGATTGGTTGCGATATGAAATGTTATATTATAACATCTTCATTCTTATCAAACGGAATGAGGATGTTATGTTGGCTGCACATATTGGAAAATTTGCCATGACTCTGGGGGCGCTGCTGGTCAGCGGCCAGCTGTTTGCTCACTCGCACGGCCATCAGATGACCGAAGCGGAACAGAAAGCGGCGAGCGGCGTGTTTGAGGATAAGGACGTGAAGGACAGATCGCTGTCTGACTGGGACGGGACCTGGCAGTCGGTCTATCCGTTCCTGCTGGACGGCTCGCTGGATCCGGTGTTTAAACAGAAAGCGCAGAAAGACAAAAGCAAAACCTTTGACGAGGTGAAAGCGTACTACCGCAAGGGTTATGCGACGGACGTGGATGCTATCGGCATCGAAAATAACGTGATGGAATTTCATAAGGGCAAAGCGGTCAGCCGCTGTCAGTATGATTACAGCGGCTACAAAATACTGACCTACGCATCGGGCAAAAAAGGCGTTCGCTATCTGTTTGAGTGTAAGGATGCCGGCAGCAAGGCACCGAAGTTTGTTCAGTTCAGCGACCACACCATCGCACCGAAAGCCTCTTCGCATTTTCACATTTTCATGGGCAACACCTCCCACGAGGCGCTGCTGAAAGAGATGGATAACTGGCCGACCTATTATCCCAATGAGATGTACAAAGAGCAGGTGGTGGAGGAAATGCTGCATCACTGATGCTTTATTGCCGGGTGGCGGCTACGCCTTACCCGGCCTGGAAGCGCTACGCCACGTTGGGCGTTTCGCACCACGCCTTCACGCTCATCCCGCGCAAAATCATCAGCCACGCAATGACAATGGCGACCATCATAATGACAAATAGCGACCAGTGCGGCAGGTTGGTCAGGATAATACCGGTGATCATCGGGTTTGCCGCTGCGCCGAGCCAGCCCAGCGCCTGCGCGGAGAAATAGCTTGCCTTCATCCCCGGCGGGGCAATGTTGTCGATCAGCATGTATTCGCCCGGCGCATAGATAATCTCACCCAGGGTAAAGATGGCGGCAGCGATGCCCCAGTAGACCAGGTTTTCCCCGGAGATCATAAAGCCACCCAGCCCCACGACAAAAAACAGGGTGGCGAGGGTCATCAGCGGGCGAATATTGCTGGCAGAGATCTTGCGGCCCAGCGCATATTGCAGCGTCACCACCACGGCGGCGTTGACGGGCAATACCACGGCGACCACCTTTTCGGCGAAATTACTGTCCGCATGCGCGGCCAGAACGTATTGCGAAATGCAGGTCGCGAACGATCCGCCGACGTATGACGCGAGCAGGCCAGAGAGCATATACCAGAACAGCGCGCGGTCTTTCAGCAGCACCGACGGCTGCCAGGGCATCTTCTCCTCGGCGGTATCCAGCGCAACGCTTTTCTGCACGAAGAAATGGATGAATCCGAGCGGCAGCGCGGCGCAGAAGGCCGCCAGCCAGAACGGCAGCTGCAGGCTGTACATCACCAGCAGGGTGCCAATCGGCGGCCCGATCGTCCAGCCAATGTTCAGAAAGCTGTAGTTAAGCGAGAAGACGTGCGCTTTCTGGCTTGCGGTGAGCACGTCGGAGAACCAGGCCTTCAGCACCGTTGAAAAAACGGAATAGGCGCAGTTGATCAGCGCAAAGAACAGCACCACCAGCGTGACGTTATCGACCAGCGGGATCGCGACAAACCCCGCGATAAAGGCCACGATCGCAATCAGCATGTAGCGCTTTTTATCGAACTTATCTGCCAGAATGCCAAATCCCAGGCTGAACACCACGCCGATAGTCAGCGCAATCGTCAGGGCATAACCAATATTCTCGACGCTCATGCTGTAGACGCGCGTGAGATAAATGGTCATAAACGGCAGCGTTGCCCCCCGACCGATGGTTAATAACAATGACGATGCCAGCAGCGCTGCGGTTGAGCGCCTGAGAGATGGTTTCATATTCCTGCCCGACAAATGCTTATGCTTTTTATGTTGTGTCCTAAAAGGATTATCACGACATAAGGGGCTTGTATAGCGCCTAATTTATCCCTAAGTGCTTCGCCTGACTGCCAGAATTAATGATCTTCTCGCCGCCCGCTTTTTTCTGTTACCTTGAAGTGTTAACAAATAATTAATAATTCAGGGGCAGGGTATGACGCGTAAAGACGGGCTGCTGGCGTTGCTGGTGGTCGTAGTATGGGGGCTCAATTTTGTGGTCATCAAGCTGGGGTTACACAACATGCCGCCGCTGATGCTGGCCGGTTTGCGTTTTCTGCTGGTTGCGTTCCCGGCGCTCTTTTTCGTTGCCCGTCCGAAGATCCCGTTAAAGCTGCTGCTGGGCTATGGCCTGACCATCAGCTTCGGCCAGTTCGCATTTCTCTTCTGCGCCATCAAGTTCGGTATGCCGGCCGGTCTGGCCTCGCTGGTGTTGCAGGCGCAGGCGTTCTTTACCATTATTCTCGGCGCCTTCGTGTTTGGCGAGCGTCTGCAGGGCAAACAGCTGGCGGGCATTACGCTGGCGGTGTTCGGCGTGCTGGTGCTCATTGAAGCCAGCCTGAACGGCCAGCATGTGGCGCTGCTCGGCTTTATGCTGACGCTGGCGGCGGGGCTGAGCTGGGCCTGCGGGAATATTTTCAACAAGCTGATTATGCAGCACGAGGCGCGCCCGGCGGTGATGTCTCTGGTTGTCTGGAGCGCGCTGATCCCGATAATCCCGTTTCTGGCGTCGTCGTTTATTCTGGATGGCCCGGATGTAATGCTGAACAGTCTGGTCGAAATCGATCTGACCACAATCCTTTCTCTTGTCTATCTGGCCTTTGTCGCCACCATTGTGGGCTACGGGATCTGGGGATCGCTGCTGGGGCGCTATGAAACCTGGCGCGTCGCTCCGTTATCCCTGCTGGTGCCGGTGGTGGGGCTTGCCAGTGCGGCACTCTTACTGGATGAAACGCTGAGCGCGCTGCAGCTGATTGGCGCCGTACTGATCATGGCCGGGCTGTATATTAATGTCTTTGGCCTGCGCGTGCGTCGGGCGACGCGGGTAAGAAAGGCATAAAAAAAAGCCCCGCGTCTGCGGGGCAAAAACGAATCAGAGGCCGTGCTGATTATAATAAGGCACGCCCAATTCGTCGGATTTGTCGCTACCAGCACCCATATGGTTGAAATCATAAGGCGACTGGTCATGTGCTGACGGCAAAATCATCGTATCAGGATTATTTTGCTGCGTTGCACGAGGGGTTTGCTCCGCGAAGGTCTGGCTGGAGAACAGCACCAGCAAGGCGAGGGCGGCGGAGGCGGTAACTTTCATGATTTCCTCGGTTACGTCTGTTACAGGCGATGATTAACTACAGTGTTTTAACGGATACAGGTATCGGGATTCGCCCGGCACGCTGGTGATTCGGTACTTATGAGGCGGCACGTCAAAATAGTTCTTGAACGTACGCGTCAGGGTCTGTTGCGATTCAAATCCGTAACGCTCCGCCAGATAAAGGATCGGCTCATTGCTTTCTTTCAGTTTCTGGGCAATTTCCGTCAGCTTGCGGCTGCGAATGTATTGACCTAATGAATGACCGGTCTCTTTTTTGAACATCCGTTGCAGGTGCCATTTGGAGTAACCTGAACGCTCTGACACTTTTTCAAGGGAGAGCGGCGATTCCAGGTTATCTTCGATCCAGTCCAAAATGCTATGAATGGTGATAGCGTCAGTATTGCGTCTGGACATCGTCATACCTCTTTTTCTGTTTACGGCAGTATTTTTTTGAGCAGAAGCTCAAGGGTTGCCACTTCATCTGCCGTTAAGTTTTTTGTTAGTTCCTGATGCAGTGTTTGTCCTACTAATTGATGACATTGCTCGCACATGGCCGCGCCATCGCTGGTCAGCTTCACCAGTACGCCGCGTTTGTCATTCGGGTTAGGGCTTCGTTCTATCCATCCTTTGCAGACGAGACGATCGAGCATGCGGGTTAACGCGCCCAGATCGACAGAGAGCACCTTTTTCAGCTCAACCGGTGTGATACACACTTCGCAGCGAATGGAACACAGCACTTTGAACTGTGTTGCGGTGATATCCAGCGGTGACAGATAGTCATTGAGCAGGCGATCTTTTTTCTGATTTACCATATGAATAAGACGACCCAGCGGAACAACGTCGTTAAAGATATCACTGGTGCTTTTCACAATGGTTGCCCTGGCAAGTAGTTAGTCACGGCAGATATTATTGCTCAGGCAAGTATAAGTCAACTGAATGAGTCAGCCGATGCCACGAATTGCTAAAACGTTTCATGAACTTTTTTTGTGGTCTTTCAAATCATATAGATAACTGTGAGTTATCTTTCCAGAACAGAAATAATCGTTGCGTTGCGCCCATGGCTCAATGTCACACTTTCACCCTATAATTGCTGTGTTAAATATGGATAAGGACGACAACGCACTATGTTGGATTTAATAAAAGCAATCAGCCTTGGGCTGGTGGTCTTGCTGCCGTTGGCTAACCCGTTAACGACGGTGGCGCTGTTCCTCGGGCTGGCAGGGAATATGAACAGCGCCGAGCGCAACCATCAGTCGATGATGGCCTCGGTGTATGTGTTTGCCATCATGATGGTGGCTTACTATGCCGGACAGGTGGTGATGAACACCTTCGGGATTTCCATCCCCGGCCTGCGTATCGCCGGGGGGCTGATTGTGGCCTTTATCGGTTTCCGCATGCTGTTCCCGGCGCAAAAAGCGCATGAGTCGCCGGAAGCGGCCAGCAAATCGGAAGAGCTGGAAACCGAGCCGAGCGCGAATATCGCCTTTGTGCCGATTGCCATGCCGAGCACGGCGGGGCCGGGTACGATCGCGATGATCATCAGCTCCGCCTCAACGGTGCGCGACAGCGCAACCTTCCCGGACTGGGTGCTGACGGTTGCGCCACCGCTGATTTTTGCGATTATCGGGGTTATAGTGTGGGCGTCGCTGCGCAGTTCTGGCGCCATTATGCGCTGGGTAGGCAAGGGCGGTATCGAGGCGATTTCCCGTCTGATGGGCTTCTTACTGGTCTGTATGGGCGTGCAGTTTATTATTAACGGCGTGCTGGAAATTATTAAGACCTATCATTGATGTGATTGCCGGGCGGCGCTTCGCTTTCACGGGCCTGCGGGTTTTGTAGGCCGGGTAAGGCGAAGCCGCCACCCGGCAAGAAGGCTCACCCGTGCTGACCCTGTTGCTCCAGCGCCACCGGCCATTTACGGAAGATGAGCACCGACCAGAGCAGCGCCACCAGGGCCGGAATGGCGCCGAGATAGCCAATCGCCGACATTGATACGTGCAGTATTACCTGATTTCCCACCAGCGCGCCCGCGCCAATCCCCAGATTGAAAATCCCTGAGAACAGCGACATGGCGACGTCCGTTGCATCCGGTGCCAGGGCCAGAACTTTCACCTGCATGCCCAGACCAATAATCATGATCGCCATGCCCCAGAACAGGCTGAGGATCGCCAGATGGCTTTCACTGCCTGCGGCAGGCATCAGCAGCAGCAGGCAGGCCAGCAGCAGACCGATAGCGCAGCTCACCAGCGTCGACGCATGCCGGTTACCCAGCTTACCGAACAGCACGCTGCCAATAATGCCCGCTCCGCCGAGGATCAACAGCAGGACGGTGGCAAAGTTGGCGCTAAAGCCCGCCACCACCTGCACAAAGGGTTCAATGTAGCTGTATGCCGTGTAATGGGCAGTCACCACAATAACGGTAAGCAGGTAGATACCCAGCAGCGCCGGGCGACGCATCAGCAGCGGCAGGCTTTTCAGCGAGCCGGAATGCTCGCTCGGCAGCGCGGGCAGCAGCTTAATCAGGCATACCAGCGTAACCAGCGCGCCCATACCAATGGCGAAGAACGTCGTACGCCAGCCGAAGTATTGCCCTACGATGCGGCCAATCGGCAGTCCCAGCACCATCGCCAGTGCGGTACCGGTGGCAATCAGGCTCAGCGCCTGGGCGCGTTTCCCTGCCGGAGCGAGTCGAATAGCCAGAGACGCGGTGATCGACCAGAACACCGCATGGGCAAAGGCAATGCCGATTCGGCTGATGACCAGCACCGTAAAATTCC
Organism: Enterobacter sp. WP_7_1; assembly: GCF_003688535.1. Taxonomy (NCBI): domain Bacteria; kingdom Pseudomonadati; phylum Pseudomonadota; class Gammaproteobacteria; order Enterobacterales; family Enterobacteriaceae; genus Enterobacter; species Enterobacter sp. WP_7_1. The sequence goes on from NZ_REFK01000001.1 coordinate 1,477,883, forward strand.
ACGCCATAAACGACAGGACATGGCTGGCGATGAACAGCACAAACAGACCGATCAGCAGCCTGCGCCGCTCCATCTGGCTGGTCAAAAGCATAAACGGCAAGGACATCAGCGCCACTACCCAGGCGTAGATGGTCAACATAATGCCCACCTGGGCCGTTTCCATCTGGAAACTTTCAGCGATGTCAGACAACAGCCCAACCGGAACAAATTCTGTGGTGTTAAAAATAAACGCGGCGATGGCCAGCGTGACCACGCGTAGCCACGCAACCCTGCGGGAAACTGTGTTCGTTGTCATAGGGATGTCGGAGATTCGTTGCTGAAAAGAAGAGGAGACGATCTTAAAACGTTGAACGGCGAAAACTCAACCATTATGTGACGCAGATCTCAATATTTACCTTATGAAAGCGGTAGCCGGGAACGCTGTTTTCATTGAATATAAAAGAACAACACAATAAAAACAGGCGGTAAGACAATGCAGGAGATTGATTTTTATCTGGTAGATGCGTTCAGCGATACCTCATTTGGCGGCAATCCGGCCGCCGTTTGCCCGCTCAAGGAATGGTTACCCGATGAGACCTTGCTGAAAATGGCGCAGCAGCATAATCAGTCGGAAACCGCTTTTTTCGTCTGCAGTAAAGGGGGCATTGAGCTACGCTGGTTTACCACGCTCACCGAAGTCAATCTCTGCGGCCACGCTACGCTGGCGGCCGCGCACGTGCTGTTTACCGAGCTGGATTACCCGGATTCGCGGATCCACTTTGATACCGCCTCTGGCCGCCTGACGGTCAGCCGGGAGGGGGAGTGGATGACGCTGGACTTCCCGGCATGTCCAACCCATGAAGAGACGCCCCCGCCGGAGATGCTCTCGGCGCTGGGTATCAGCCGCTACGTTGAAGCCCGTAAAGGGCGCGCCTGGCTGATCGTTCTGGAGAATCGCCAGCAGGTTGAAGCGCTTGCGCCGCGCTTCTCGGCGATGAAGCCAGGCGAGCATAAGGTGTGCGTTACGGCGCGCGGTGAGGGGGAATATGATTTTGTCAGCCGCTTTTTCTCACCGGGCGTTTCCGTCCCGGAGGACCCGGTCACCGGCTCTGCGCACACCATGCTGATCCCTTACTGGAGCGAAAAGCTGGGCAAAACGACGATGTTTGCCCGTCAGGTTTCAGCGCGCGGCGGCGACGTACGCTGCGAGCTGAAAGGTTCGCGCGTGCTGATGAGCGGGCAGGCCACGCTTTATCTGAAAGGCACAGTTTTTCTGCGCTAAAAACCCATAACAAGAGAGGAAGAGACAATGCAGGAAATTGATTTTTATCTGGTGGATGCCTTCAGCGATAAAACCTTTGGCGGCAACGCCGCAGCGGTATGTCCTCTGGAAGAGTGGCTGCCGGACGAAACGCTGCTCAAAATGGCGCAGCAGCATAACCAGTCTGAGACCGCCTTTTTCGTACGCACCGACGGCGGGTTTGAGCTGCGCTGGTTCACCACGCTGGATGAAATTAACCTCTGCGGTCACGCTACGCTTGCCGCATCGCACGTCATTTTCGAATACCTTGATTATCCACATACCGAAATTACCTTCACCACCCGCTTTGTGGGCGAGCTGACCGTCAAACGCAGCGGCGACTGGCTGACGCTGAACTTCCCCGCGTGGTCGACGGAGGTTGTCGAGAACCTACCTGAAGTGCTGTTTAGCGCGCTGGGCATCACGGCGGCAAAAGAGGTGCGCGTCGGACGCGATTACATGGTGGTGCTGGAGAGCCAGCAGCAGGTTGAAGCGTTAACGCCGGATATCGGGGCCATGCTTCCGCTGGATAAAATGGTCTGCGTGACGGCGCCGGGAGAAGAATATGACTTCGTCAGCCGCTTCTTCTGTCCGGGCGAAGGGGTGCCGGAAGATCCGGTTACCGGATCCGCCCACAGCATGCTGATCCCTTACTGGAGCGAAAAGCTGGGCAAAACGTCGCTCAATGCCCGCCAGGTGTCATACCGTGGCGGGGATCTGCGCTGCGAGCTGAAGGGCGGCCGCGTGCTGATTGGCGGCCAGGCGACACTGTATATGAAAGGGCGAATCTTCCTGCGCTAGCTGAGTGACGCGCTATAAGTTAATACTATGAACCACCCCGGCAGGCCTGAGCTATGTTGATATAAAAACAGCAAGGAGCCTGCCATGTATTCCATTACCTCTGAATCTGCACGTCATCCGGACATTCTCAACCTGATCGCGGCGCTTGACCGCTATCAGAGCGAGCTCTATCCCGCCGAAAGCAATCATCTTCTCGACCTGTCCGCGCTGCCGGAAGCTTCGCTGATCCTGATGGTCATTCGTGACCAGCAGCTGCACGCCGTGGGCTGCGGAGCCATTGTGCTCAACGGCGACGGAACGGGGGAGATGAAGCGGGTCTATATCGATCCAGCCCATCGCGGGCAGCATCTGGGTGAAACGCTGCTGGCCGCCCTGGAAGATGAGGCCCTGAGCCGTCACTGCCACACGGTGCGACTGGAGACGGGCATCAAACAGCGCGCCGCGGTTCGTCTGTACGAGCAGTGCGGGTACGATTTACGTCCGGCGTTTGCCCCGTACGCTGACGATCCGCTCAGCCTGTTTATGGAGAAGGCGCTGGTTGAAGACGTTCGTTTAGCAGCGCTATAAAGGCTTCCAGCTGGCGGGTCATCGCCCCGCGCCGCCACACCAGCCAGGTCGTGAGCCAGCGCCAGTTTTCCGCCAGCGGCCAGGCTTCAACCTGATGATGTCCCGGCATACTCTCCAGCATCGAGCGCGGCATCAGCGCGATGCCCGCGCCCGCAATGACGCAGGCGAGCATGCCGTGATAGGACTCCATCTCATGAATGCGGCCGGGCGTGGCTCTGTCCGCATGAAACCAGCTTTCCAGATGTCGACGGTACGAGCAGTTCGCGCGAAAAGCGTAAACGTCGCTGCCGCTGACCTGTGTAGCGCGCGTCACCTCCGCATGCCCGGCAGGCGTGACCAGCATCATCTCTTCCCTGTAGACCGGCATGCCCTCCAGCTCCGGGTGCGACAGCGGCCCGTCGACAAAGGCGGCGCTTAGCGTTCCCTCCTGTACGCCATCAATCATCGTCCCGGAAGGCCCGGTAGAAAGGGCAAACTGGATGCGCGGATAGCGCTGGTTAAACTGCGCCAGCGTTTCGGGAATGCGCACCGCGGCGGTGCTTTCCAGCGCGCCGAGGGCAAATAGCCCCTGCGGCTCATCACCCGCGACGACCATGCGCGCTTCGTCCACCAGGGCGAGGATCTGCCTGCTGTAGCGCAGGAAGTTATGGCCGGCGGGGGATAAGCGCAAACGCTGGTTCTCACGAATAAACAGCTCAACGCCAAGATCGGCTTCCAGCTGGCGGATGCGGGTCGTCAGGTTGGACGGCACGCGATGCACCTTCTGCGCCGCCTGGGTGATGCTGCCCGTCAGCGCGACGGCGTTAAACATTTCAAGCTGGGTTAAGTCCATAGCATTCTCGTTTCGTGAATAAGGTGGTTAGTATTATTCATTTTTAAGAAATAGCAGAGTGAGCCACAATCAATCAACCGAAATGCGTGGAGAACATCATGAAATATTCATCTGCTACACATGCCCTGTCCGTTAACCCGGCAACGGGGGAAACCCTCGGTGCCTTTGCCTGGGCGACGCCGGAAGAGGTTGAACGCGCGATTTCTCAGTCTGACGCGGGGTATCGCCAGTGGCGACGCGAAAGCGTGTCCCACCGGGCGCAGAAGCTGCGTGATCTCGGCGCAGCGCTGCGAAACCGCGCAGAAGAGATGGCGCAGACCATCTCCCGTGAAATGGGAAAACCCATCCTGCAGGCGCGGGCGGAAGTGACAAAATCCGCCGGTCTGTGCGACTGGTATGCCGAGCATGGCCCGGCGATGCTGCGTGCGGAACCCACGCTGGTGGAAAACCATAACGCGGTCATTGAATACCGTCCGCTGGGGCCGATTCTCGCGGTAATGCCATGGAACTTCCCGCTCTGGCAGGTGCTGCGCGGCGCGGTGCCAATTCTGCTGGCAGGTAACAGCTATCTGCTGAAACATGCGCCAAACGTGCTCGGTTCTGCGGATCTTATTGCGCAGATCTTTGCGGATGCCGGTTTCCCTGAAGGCGTATTCGGCTGGGTGAACGCCACCAATGACGGCGTAAGCCAGGCGATTAACGATCGCCGTATTGCGGCGGTGACCGTCACTGGCAGCGTGCGTGCCGGTGCGGCCATTGGCGCGCAGGCAGGAGCCGCGCTGAAAAAATGCGTTCTTGAGCTGGGTGGCTCCGACCCGTTTATCGTACTTAACGATGCCGACCTGGATCTAGCCGTGAAGGCGGCGGTGGCGGGTCGCTATCAGAATACCGGGCAGGTATGCGCGGCGGCCAAACGTTTTATCGTCGAGGAGGGGATCGCAGAGACCTTTACCCGCCGCTTCGTCGACGCCGTCGCCGCGTTAAAGATGGGCGCGCCGGAAGAAGAAGAGAACTACCTGGGCCCGATGGCGCGTTTTGACCTGCGCGATGAACTGCATCAACAGGTGCAGGCCACCCTGGCCGAAGGGGCAACGCTGCTGCTGGGCGGAGAGAAAATCGGCGGAGAGGGTAATTACTACGCGCCAACCGTGCTGTCGAACGTCACCCCGTCGATGACGGCGTTCCGCCAGGAACTGTTTGGTCCGGTCGCGGCCGTTACGGTAGCAAAAGATGCGGAGCATGCCCTGACGCTTGCCAACGACAGCGACTTTGGCCTGTCCGCCACCGTCTTTACCGCTGACGCGGCGCTTGCGGATAAATTCTCCCGCGAACTGGAGTGCGGCGGCGTGTTTATCAACGGCTTTAGCGCCAGCGACGCGCGCGTGGCCTTCGGCGGCGTGAAGAAAAGCGGCTTTGGCCGCGAGCTTTCCCACTTTGGGCTGCACGAGTTCTGCAACGTGCAGACGGTCTGGAAGGATCGCGTGTAATTTATCGCCCGCCTGTGATTTCGGCCCTCATCACGAGGGCCGTTGTCATTTATCTGCAATGGTTCTGTCATTTTCATTTCGTAGACTCGCACGCGTCTAACGCATTGTTAATGAAGATAATTATGAATCTAACGCAAATTTTTCGCCGTATTGCGCAGCGTCTCACCCCTCGTCACTTTGGCCTGCTGACGGGTATCTTTTGCATTATTGGCCTTTTCTCCGCGCTGCAGCTCTCCTCCTCATTCCTGCTTAACGCCTCCCTGAACGACGCCCAGCGAAACGAGCAGCAAAACCTGCTGGCCTGGCAGCAGCAGAGCAAGCTGGATCTGGCCCGCGTTTCCCTGCTGGCGGCAAGCGACCTGCTTAACCGGTCCGGCGTCTGGTTTATGCAGGATAAAGAGACCGGCTCCGACGGAAGCTGGCACAGCCTGATGGACGATGCGCAAAAGGCGCTGGCGGTTTCTCAGCAGGCGTGGAAGGCCTGGCTGGCGCTGAATCCGCCGAAAGACGATGCCCTGGTGAACAGCTATCAGCTTTTCTACGACGCGATCAAAGAGCAGGCAGACGGTCTAATCAAGACAAATACCATCGACGCTTTTTTTGCCGTACCGGCTCAGGCGTTTCAGTCTGATTTTAACGACAACTATGCGCGCTATCAGCAGGTAAGCGAGAAGCAGGCCATGCAGGGACGTCAGAGCTTAATGGCGCAGCTCTCCGGCCTGCAAACGTTGTTCCTGTTTGCGCCGGTGCTGTTGCTTGCCATCGCGGTTGTCGTCTGGTTCGGCATGTCCAGATGGGTGATTACGCCGCTGCGTCGATTGATTGCGCATATTAACCGGCTGGCGGCAGGGGATCTCTCCGGCACGCCGCCGAAGGTCATGCGCTTCAACCGGGAGATAGGTCAGCTTAGCGACAGTATTGCAACGATGCAGCACGGTCTGCAGCAGCTGGTGACGCAGGTCAGCCATGCCACTGCAACGATGGTGGAGAACATTGACTCCCTTGCGGAGGGTAACCAGAAGCTGTATCAGCAGTCAGCGCGCCAGGCGAAAGAGCTTGAGGATGTGACGGCGCATATCGCGGCGCTGGAAAGCCATGTGGAAGGGAATACCGGCTATGCCAGGCTCGCCAGCTCGAGGGCCGATGAAGCGCGGCATGCGGCCGCGGGCGGCGACCGGATGATGTCTACCGTGAATGCGTCCATGCAGGCGATCGTCGACCGATCTTCTGAGATGCGCGGGATCGTGGCGATGATCGACAGCGTGGCGTTTCAGACCAACATCCTGGCGCTGAATGCCGCCATCGAGGCGGCCCATGCCGGAAACCAGGGGCGCGGCTTTGCCGTCGTCGCCAGGGAAGTCGGGCTTTTGGCCAGAAAAAGCAGCCACTCGACGCAGACCATTCAGGAGCTAATTAACCGCTCGCTGCAGGGCATTGAAGACGGTTCCCGCGCCGTTAACCTGATGGAGGAGAATTTGCAGCAGGTCACCGGTCTGGTGGGCAATTTAAGCAGTTTGCTTAATGAGATATCCACCGCCACGCTCAGCCAGGGAGACAGTATTCACCAGATGACGCGCCAGCTTCAGGCGCTGAATCAGGTCTCCCGTCAGACGGACCTGCTGGTCTCAGACGCCTCGGATGCCTCTGAGCGGCTGCAAAAGCAATCCGATCTTTTATTGCAGGCCGTTTCGCGTTTTCGTCTTAGCGCCTGACGCAATACATAAGCCTCTGTTATACTCGCAGCCCGTTTTAGCCTGAGGGCAAGGAGCAAAGTGTGGCTGCGGTCATCCATAATGAGATGTTGGACGAGATTCTGGCGCAGGTTCGTCCGTTAATTGGAAAGGGGAAGGTTGCCGACTATATTCCGGCCCTTGCCTCGGTGAGCGGGAATAAGCTGGGGATTGCTATCTGTACCATCGACGGACAGCGATACCAGGCAGGCGATGCGACTGAGCGTTTTTCCATTCAGTCCATCTCGAAAGTGCTGAGTCTGGTTGCGGCGATGCGCCAGTATGAAGAAGAAGAGATCTGGCAGCGTGTCGGTAAAGATCCTTCCGGCCAGCCTTTTAACTCGCTGCTTCAGCTCGAGATTGAGCAGGGTAAACCGCGAAATCCCTTTATCAATGCCGGGGCGCTGGTGGTCTGCGATATGCTGCAAAGTCGCCTCAGCGCACCGCGTCAGCGAATGCTGGAGATTGTTCGCCAGCTCTCGGGCGTTGACGATATTGCCTATGATGCGGTGGTGGCACGCTCGGAGTTTGAACACTCCGCCCGTAACGCGGCTATCGCGTGGCTGATGAAATCCTTCGGTAATTTCCACAACGACGTGGCGACCGTGCTGCAAAACTACTTCCATTACTGCGCCCTGAAAATGAGCTGCGTTGAGCTGGCTCAGACGTTCCTGTTCCTTGCACACCAGGGGCACGCGCCGCATCTCGATCAGGAGGTCGTTTCTCCGCTTCAGGCTCGGCAGGTTAACGCGCTGATGGCTACCAGCGGGATGTATCAAAACGCCGGTGAGTTTGCCTGGCGCGTTGGGCTTCCGGCTAAATCTGGCGTTGGCGGCGGGGTCGTGGCGATTGTGCCGCATGAAATGGCGATAGCCGTCTGGAGCCCGGAACTGGATGAAACCGGAAATTCGCTTGCCGGCGTGGCGGTTCTGGAGAAACTGACCCAGCGCCTGGGACGTTCCGTATACTGATGTCCGATCTGGATCCTCTCTTTTCCCGCCTGGCGCGATCGACATTTCGCTCGCGCTTTCGCTTAGGCGATAAGGAACGACAGTACTGCTGGGACAAAGGCCCCGAAACCATTGACCGGCACGCCGCGGATTTTGTCGAAAAGCGCCTTGCGCCCGCTCACCCCGCAAACGACGGTAAACAGACGCCCATGCGCGGTCACCCGGTGTTTATCGCCCAGCATGCCACCGCCACCTGTTGTCGGGGCTGTCTGGCAAAATGGCATAATATTCCACAGGGCGTAACGCTCACGGCGCCGCAACAAAATTATATCGTCAGCGTCATCCACCACTGGCTGGTGCTGCAGATGAACGCCTAAATTTGACGAGTTATGCTCTCGTGGTATTTGTGTTATAGATGCATCCCAAGTTAGTCCCGATCATGCTGACGACCGCAATAATTGCCATAAGCTTTCATATGGAATGATATTTAATGCGTTCTGCTCTTACCGCTTTCAGGCCGTTTCAGGTTGACACGCCGCTGCGAAATGCAGCGACGATCTTCATCCTCACCACCTTATTCTATTTTGTGGGCGCGGAATTACGGCTCGTTGAGGCCCTGTCGCTGTTCTGGCCGCTGAATGGCGTCATGGCAGGGATATTCGCCCGCTATGTTTACCTGAATCGCCTGCATTACTATGCGGTCTGTTATGTCGCGATGCTGTTGTACGACGCGGTAACGACCAACTGGGGTATGGCCTCCGTGGTGATCAACCTGTCAAACATGATCTTTATCGTCGCCGTCGCCGTGCTGGTCCAGCGCGACAAGCGGCTGATGAAGAAAACCCCCGATCCGCTTAACGCGCTACGCCTGTTTAACTACTGTCTGATTGCCGCGCTGCTTTGCGCCTTGCTCGGCGCGGTAGGGTCGGTCGGGATTGACAGTCATACCTTCTGGCCGCTGTTTGCCGACTGGTTTAGCGAGCAGTTCTCAACCGGCGTGCTTGTTGTGCCCTGTATGCTCACGTTACGTATGCCCGGGCGTGAGCTCAGGCTACGTCTGGAGCAGCTGCTGCCGGTAATTGCGCTGATCGTCTCGGTGATCGCGTCGGTGGTGATTGGCGGCGCGGGGAGCCTCTCGTTTCCTCTGCCCGCGCTTATCTGGTGTGCGGTTCGTTACTCGTTGCCTGCGACCTGTCTGCTGACGTTTATCACGGGCGCCACTGAAATTATTCTGGTCGCCAACTCGGTTATTAATATTGCCGTGGCGACGCCGTTTACGACGCCAATGATGTTTTCAGCCCGGCTGGGGATCGCCACGATGGCGATCTGCCCGGTGATGGTTTCCGTCAGCATGGCGGCGATAAATTCCCTGATCCGCCAGGTTTCACTGAGGGCGGATTATGACTTTTTAACGCACGTCTACTCGCGTTCCGGGCTTTATGAGGCGTTAAAGCATGAAGAGACGTACCGGCACACGCGTTTTCTGACCGTCATGCTGCTGGATATTGATTATTTCAAAAGCATTAATGATAACTACGGCCACGAGTGCGGAGACCGCGTGCTGGCGTCGTTTGCCCGACAGGTTCAGCAGGTCGTCGGGGAAGACGGCATGGTGGCGCGCATGGGCGGGGAAGAGTTCGCCGTGGTGGTCAATTCAGGCGACGCGCAGCACGGTTTTGAACTGGCTGAACGTATCCGAGCCACCGTTGCCAGCCATCCTTTTACATGGCGTCACCAGACGCTCTATCTGACGGTCAGCATTGGCCTCGGCAGCGGAAAGGCCGAGTCCTGGCAGTTGACCGAGGTCTTCAACAAGCTCATGGCCGAAGCGGACGATCATCTCTATCGTTCAAAAAAAGCGGGTCGAAACCGTACCAGCGCCCGGGTGGCGGACGAGCAAATTGCCGCGCCCTCCGGGAGTGAAACATAGCTGCGTTAATCGTCATAAGGCATTGACGTGAATAGTAAGCGGCTTAACAGGATGTCAGAACACTGACAATGTCTCTGTTTAAGCTACGCTTTTAGTAACGCTTTACGTCAGGAGACATTATGAAAGCACCTGCAACCCCTGAAAATGAAACAGACAGACTCAACTCGCTACGAGAATCAGGCCTGCTTGATATCGACAGCTCCCCGGCGTTTGACCGCTTAACGCGTCTGGCAAAACGCTTCTTCCAGGTGCCGCTGGCGATGGTCAATCTCATTGATGAGCATTCGCTGATCGTTAAGTCGGCCGACGGCCAGGCGCCCGGCAGCGTTCCGCGCAATATCTCATTTTGTGGCCATACGATCCTCACCGAAGCGCCGCTGGTGGTGGGGGATATGCTGCAGGACGATCGTTTTGCGGATAACCCGCTGGTGGCCGGTGAGCCTCGCGTGCGCTTTTACGCGGGCTTCCCGCTGCGCCTGCGCGACGGCGCAAGCGTTGGCTCGCTGTGCCTGATTGATTACGCTCCCCGGGAGTTTTCTGCCGCCGACCTCGCCGTGCTGGGAGATCTTGGCGCGCTGGCAGAGGATGAATTTGCTGCCATCAGCGCGGCGACTACGGATGAATTAACCGGGTTATTCAACCGTCGGGGCTTTAATCAGCTCGTGCGGTTCACGCTTTCCGTTGCCCGGCGTCGCGCTGAGCCGCTGACGCTCGGCTGGCTGGATTTGGATCGCTTTAAGGAAATTAACGATCGCTTCGGGCATGAAGAGGGGGATAAGGCGCTGAAAGCGATGGCGCAGCTGATGCGCGCCTCTTTCCGTGAAGCGGATCTGCTGGTGCGTTTTGGCGGGGACGAGTTCGCCGTGCTGTTCGCGGATACGGATGAGCAGGGCGCCTGGATTGCCATGCAGTATCTCGCCGAGCAGGTCGAAAGCTATAACGCCCGGAAGCTTCACCCCTGGTCGCTCCATTTCTCGTGGGGGCTAAGTGAATTCGATCATAACGGCAACGACCTGCAGCAGTGGCTAAAAGAGGCCGATGAAAAGATGTATGCCATGAAACAGCAGCGCCAGCGCGCCCGGTAACATAACAAAAGCGTATGTCCGATCCGTTTGCGTTAAGAAGATGTTAAATGCACAGTGACGGTATTCAACGTAAGGAAAAACAATGAATACCTCACTGCAAATCAAAAACCTCACCCGAGACGACATTCTCACCCACCTTGATGCGCTGGCCGGGATCCTCGAAAACTGTGTGAACGGCGGGGCATCTGTCAGCTTTATGCTTCCCTTTAGTCTGGATAAGGCTCGTTCGTTCTGGCGCGGCATCGCTGAAAGCGTAGGGCGCAACGAGCGCCTCGTGCTGGCCAGTATCGACCCGCAGGACGGCGTCATCGGAACGGTACAGCTGATCGTCGACCAGCCGGAAAACCAGCCGCATCGAGCCGATGTGGCGAAGCTGCTGGTTCACGAGAAAGCGCGGCGCAAAGGTGCCGCGATGGCATTGATGGAAGCGCTTGAAGCGGAGGCGCGGGCCAGAGATATTTCGGTTCTGGTGCTCGATACCTCCACCGGCAGCGGCGCCGAGACGTTCTACCAGCGTGCCGGCTGGCAAAAGGTGGGGGAGATCCCACGCTATGCCCTGATGCCGGACGGCGCCATGACGGCCACGTCCGTGTTCTATAAGTTCTTATGATTATTTTGTACAACTACGCCGTGGATTGATCAAAACAGGGTATCTGGTCGTTAAGTTTTGATAAGTTATCGTACCAATCTTATCAGGCTGTATGACTAATCATAAAAGGAATCCCTGTGAACACGCTCAACCGTCGTGATTTTCCCGGTGTTCAATACCCGGAACGCATTATTCAGTTTGGTGAAGGCAACTTCCTGCGTGCGTTTGTCGACTGGCAAATTGACCTGCTAAATGAAAATACCGATCTTAACGCCGGAGTGGTTATCGTCCGTCCTATTCAGAGCGACTTCCCGCCGTCGCTGAACACTCAGGATGGTCTCTATACCACTATCATTCGCGGCCTGAACGGGCAGGATGAAGCGGTAAGTGAGAGCCGTCTTATCCGCTCGGTTAACCGGGAGATCGACGTCTACAGCCAGTATGATGCGTTCCTGAAACTGGCGCACAGTCCGGATATGCGCTTTGTTTTCTCGAACACTACCGAAGCGGGTATCAGCTACCACGCGGGTGACCGATTCGACGATGCCCCTGCGGTGAGCTACCCGGCGAAGCTGACGCGACTGCTGTTTGAGCGCTTCAGCCACTTCAACGGTGCAGCGGATAAAGGCTGGATCATCATTCCGTGCGAACTGATTGACTACAACGGTGATGCGCTGCGTGAACTTGTCCTGCGCTATGCCCTGGAGTGGGCGCTGCCTGCGGCCTTTATCCGGTGGCTAAACGACGCCAACAGCTTCTGCTCGACGCTGGTCGACCGTATCGTGACCGGTTACCCGTGCGACGAAGCGGCCATGCTGGAAGCTGAGCTGGGCTATCACGATGGGTTCCTGGATACGGCTGAACATTTCTATCTGTTCGTTATCCAGGGGCCGGCATCCCTTGCTCAGGAACTCCGCCTGGATAAGTACCCGTTGAATGTGCTGATTGTCGACGACATCAGGCCTTACAAAGAGCGCAAAGTCGCTATCCTGAACGGCGCACACACTGCGCTGGTGCCGGTGGCATTCCAGGCCGGGCTGGATACGGTGGGCGAGGCGATGAATGATGCAGAGATCTGCGCATTCGTCGAAAAAGCAATTTATCAGGAGATCATTCCGGTCCTCGATCTGCCGCGTGACGAGCTGGAATCTTTCGCCAGTGCGGTAACAGGGCGTTTTCGTAATCCCTACATCCGACACCAGCTGCTTTCCATTGCGCTCAACGGCATGACCAAATATCGCACCCGCATCCTGCCGCAGCTGCTGGCAGGGCAGAACGCAAGCGGACAATTGCCTGCACGTCTGACGTTCGCTCTGGCTGCACTGATAGCGTTTTATCGCGGGGAACGTAACGGGGAAAACTATCCGGTGCAGGATGATGCCTTCTGGCTGGAACGTTATCAGCAGCTGTGGGCACAGCATCGCGACCAGCAGTTGAGCACCCGTGAGCTGGTGAAATCCGTACTGAGCGTGAGCGAGCACTGGGAACAGGATCTCACGCAGTTCTCCGGACTTGTCGACCAGGTCACCCTGGATCTTGACGCCATTCTCCTGAAGGGAATGCGCGCAGCGGTGAACCCCCTTTGCTAATGACGTCACCCGGCTTCGGCCGGGTTTAATTACACATCATTTTAGTTACAACATACTATATGCTCTTTTTTTTAAAAACAGATGCAGCACCGTGCGGTTATCGCCAGGCAGGTCATAAAATACAATGTTCCGTTAACATGCTTGCAACGGTGAGGGAGATCACGTTTAATAGCCACGCTCTTTTCCTTCCTGAAATTCACTATGATTGTTCGTCCTAAACAGCACTGGCTCCAACTGATTTTTGTCTGGCACGGTTCGGTACTTCCCAAAATTTACACCCGACTGCTGCTCAACTTCCTGCTTTCTATTGCCGTTATCCTGATGCTGCCGTGGTATACCTCGCTGGGCATCAAATTTACCGTGGCGCCGTTTAGCATTCTCGGCGTAGCGATCGCTATCTTTCTGGGTTTCAGAAACAACGCCTGTTATTCACGCTACGTTGAGGCTCGCCTGCTGTGGGGGCAGCTGATGATAGCGGCACGCTCGCTGTTTCGCGAGGTAAAAAACACTTTACCTGACGATAAGCACCTGGGGGAATTTGTCCGCCTGCAGATTGCTTTTGCCAACTGCCTGCGCATGACCCTACGGCGGGAGCTGAACGCCGAGCAGCTTTCTCGCTATCTTGCTCCGGATGATTTACGTCACGTGATGAGCGCCAACTCGCCGGCGAACCGTATTTTACTGATCATGGGGGAGTGGCTGGCCGTGCGGCGGCGAAACGGGCAGCTTTCAGACATCCTGTTCCACAGTCTGAACAACCGTCTGAACGATATGTCCATCGTGCTTTCCGGGTGCGAACGCATTGCGACAACGCCGGTGCCGTTTGCGTATACGCTGATTTTGCACCGCACGGTGTATCTGTTCTGCATCATGCTGCCGTTTGCGCTGGTTGTGGATCTGCACTACATGACGCCCTTTGTCTCGGCGCTGATCTCCTACACCTTTATCTCGCTGGACACCCTGGCGGAAGAGCTGGAAGACCCGTTCGGCACTGAGAATAACGATCTGCCGCTGGACGCCATCTGCAACATGATGGAACGCGATCTGCTGCAGATGAACGATGAAGAGAACATTCCGGAAAGGCTGATGCCGGATAAGCATTATCAGCTGACCTGACGGGCATTCCACTCGTCGCGGGTGATCTCCCACAGCTCGGAATCCAGCATGCCGCTGACGTAGGCTTTTTGTTCCATTCTGATAAGCCGCATGCCGCTACTGTCTGAAATACGCCGGGAGCGGCTGTTGGCGGCGGCTTTCGGGGCGCGTAATACGGGTTTGTTTAGGGTATTGAACCAGTAATCCGTCGCGGCAATGCTGGCCTCGCGCATGTATCCCTGACCCTGAAACTCCGGGGCCAACCAGAATCCTCGGTTGTTATCTTCCACATCGTACAGACAGATAATGCCCATTAGCGCGTCCGGCACCTCGCGACGGCGGATGCTCCAGAACCAGGCAATCCCTTTTGCCATATCCGGCAGCGCCACGTTGTTGACATAGTTTTCCGCGCCATTATCCGGGTAGGGCCAGGGCACGGAAGAGACCATATAGCGGACAATCTCCCAGCGCGGATACAGCTTTTGAATCTGGGCCGCATCTTCGGCAACCAGCGGTTTTAGCAGTAAGCGTTCTGTCGTGAGCGTCAGTATCGTCATCCGCTGATCTCCATATTTAAGCGTTATGTTTTTGATTGCGTTCTGGTATTTTCACTCTATCCCAGCGAGTGCTTTTTCCATACTACTAACAATTGCAGAGGTCAGCATGGTATTAAGACGGGCTAACCCGCAGGAAGCCGAAATACTCTGGAATATTCGCAATCAGGCTATTCGCCATGGCTGTAAAACCAGCTACGACGCCGACGTCATTGCGCGCTGGACGCCGGATCTCATGCCCGAACGCTTTCGGCAGACGATCGTTGAATACCCTTTTTATGTGGTGGAAGATGAAAAGGGTGATATTGCGGCAACCGGCTATCTGGATCTGGATACCCACTGCCTGGAGGCGATATTCACCTTGCCCGCGGCATTCGGCAAAGGCATGGCGACCCGGATAATCGAGGCGCTCAAAAGTGAGGCCCGTAGCCGGGGGATAACCCACCTGAGGCTGGATGCAACGCCTAACGCCCAGCCGTTTTATCATAAGCTGGGGTTTGTGACGCTGCGCGAAACCTATCATCACTCGCGTATGGCAGGTGTTGATTTACGCTGTTTCGAAATGGCGATCGATTTGTAATGTGAGGAACACATGGCTGTCACGGTAAGACCTCTATGCGAAGACGATTACTCCCGGTGGCGAACGCTTTGGGATGGCTATACCCATTTTTATAATTGTTACCTCGAGGAATCCGTCACCGCATCGACATGGGAAAGGGCGCTTTCAGCGCATTCAACGATGTTCTGCCGGGTGGTCGAGAAGGACCAAAAGGTCGTGGGTTTCGCGATGTGCATTCTTCACGAAGGAACCTGGTCAACGGCCCCCGTTTGCTACCTGGAAGACCTGTTTGTTGATGCCGACGAACGCGGAGCGGGAGCCGGTAAGGCGCTTATTGATGCTCTGATTGAGGAAGGCAAGCGCGAAGGGTGGTCAAAACTGTACTGGGTCACCCGTGAGAATAACCCGGCGCGTAAACTCTATGACAAATATGGCGAAGCTGACGATTACGTCCGCTATCGCCTCTCCCTTTAAGGCGACAAGGCCTGGGTTTGTATCACATTGTATCTGCGTCCCGGATACATACACAGGCTTGCAATAAACCCGCTTTCGCACATATCCGCTATACATTGCAGTGTTGTTATATCCCCGTGAATTGTACTCAACCGGAGATACCAACATGTTTAGCAAATTCGCGTACTCAACTCTCGCACTGACCGTTTCTCTTGGCACCGTGATGTCCTGTCAGGCTGAAGTTACCGGCACAAATTTCGCGGCAGCCTTTGATCATCCACAGCAAATTAACGCCGGCGATCTGAATGTCGGCTATGTCGACATCGGCCCGAAAAACGGTCAGCCGGTTATTTTACTGCACGGCTGGCCGTACGACATTCACAGCTATGCCGACGTCGCCCCCGCGCTGGCGGCAAAAGGCTATCGGGTAATTGTGCCTTCTCTGCGCGGCTACGGCACCACGCGCTTTCTGTCAGCCAAAACGCCGCGCAACGGCCAGCCTTCAGCCATGGCGAAAGATATTGTAAACCTGATGGACGCCCTGAATATTAAGCAGGCGGTATTTGCAGGATATGACTGGGGTGCCCGTACCGCGGATATCGTTGCGGCGCTGTGGCCAGAGCGGGTTAAATCACTGGTATCGGTGAGCGGGTATCTCATCAGCAGCCAGCAGATTGGCAAACAGCCGCTGCCGCCAAAAGCGGAGCAGCAGTGGTGGTATCAGTTCTATTTTGCCACCGCGCGCGGTGCTGAAGGCTATGCCAAAAACACGCATGACTTCGCGCGCTTAATCTGGTCTCAGGCCTCGCCTGACTGGAAATTTAGCGATGCTGTTTTTAACGCCAGCGCCAAATCCCTCGATAACCCGGATCACGTCGCCGTGACGCTCAGCAACTATCGCTGGCGTTTAGGGCTGGAAAAAGGCGAGCGCAAATATGACAGCTACGAGCAAAAACTCGCTACGCTGCCGAATATCACCGTTCCAACGATCACCATCGAAGGCGGGAACAACGGTGCGCCGCATCCGGCACCGCAGGCCTACGCGGGTAAATTTACCGGGAAATATGAGCACCGCACCTTCGGGGCAACCGTGGGGCACAATCCGCCCCAGGAAGATCCGCAGGATTTCGTCAAGGCCGTCGTTGACGCGGACAAGCTCTGAAATGTGCTATTTTCAGTACGTTACCCTTCGGTCTGGAGATTTCGGTGGAGCATATTGATCATATCCTTGTCGTCGATGACGACAGGGATATTCGTGAACTGATTGTCGATTATCTCGGTAAGTCTGGCTATCGCGCGACGGGCGCGGCCAACGGCAAAGAGATGCGCGTCGTGCTGGATAAACAGCATATCGACCTGGTGGTGCTGGATGTCATGATGCCCGGCGACGACGGCCTTACGCTGTGTCGAGAGCTACGCGTCGGTAAATATAAAGATCTGCCCATCCTGATGCTGACGGCCCGCAATGAGGAGACGGACAGGATCCTGGGTCTGGAGATGGGCGCGGATGACTACGTGGTGAAGCCGTTTGTCGCCCGCGAACTGCTGGCGCGTATCAAAGCGATTTTACGACGTTTTCGCACGATGCCGCCCAATCTGCAGGTGACGGAAGCCGGGCGGCTGGTGATGTTCGGTGAATGGCAGCTCGATACCGTTGGCCGCCACTTAATCGATCCGGAAGGGGTGATCGTGGCGCTAAGCGGGGCGGAGTATCGCCTGCTGCGCGTTTTCCTTGATCATCCTCAGCGGGTGCTGACCCGCGATCAGCTGCTCAACCTGACGCAGGGGCGCGACGCTGAGCTTTTTGAACGTTCTATCGACCTGCTGGTTAGCCGGGTCCGTCAGCGCCTGAACGAAGATGCCCGCACGCCCGCCTATATCAAGACCGTGCGCAGCGAAGGCTATGTTTTTACGATGCCGGTCACCATCAAAGAGGCTAACGAATGACGCTCTGGCCACGCTCGCTGCTGGCCCGCTTGCTGCTCGTCGTGCTGTCCGGCCTGCTGCTGGCTAACGGCCTGAGCCTGACGCTGGTCATGATTGAACGAATGCACAGCGCCAGAACGGTGATGCTCGGTAACCTGGAAAACGACGTCGCAACCAGCGTCGCCATTTTAGACCGCGTACCGGCCAGCGAACGCGCGGCCTGGCTTCCGCGCCTCGAACGGGGTAACTACCGCTATATTCTGGGGCCGGGAGAGCCCGGCAACGCGCCGACGGATAAGCGTTCGCAGGATGCCATCCGGACCTTAAAAGCGACGCTCGCGACACAGTACCCGCTCAGCTTCACCGCCGTTCCCGGTTCCGTTTCACACATCCAGGCGCATCTGACGCTGCGCGACGGCGCGCCGCTGACCATTGACCTGATCCCGCGCATGCCGCCGGTCGCCAGCTGGCTGCCCGTTGTGCTGATCCTGCAGTTGCTGCTGCTGGCTGCGTGCGCCTGGATTGCCGTGCGGCAGGTGGTGCGGCCTTTTTCACAATTTACCCGCGCGGTGGATTCACTGGATCCGGCGGCCAACACGCCAATGACGGAGAAAGGTCCGCTTGAGGTGCAGCGTGCAGCGCATGCCTTCAACGCGATGCAGGCGCGCATTCAGTCTTATCTCCGGGAGCGCGCGCAGATCCTGGCGTCCATTTCTCACGATCTCCAGACGCCGATTACCCGCATGAAGCTGCGCGTCGAGATGGCAGGGGAACCTGAACTTCGCGACAAGCTCCTGCACGATCTCGATAGCATGACGCGTCTTGTTCGCGAGGGTATTGCGTATGCCCGGTCATCAGAATCACTGGAAGAGACCCCGCTGAAGCTGGAGCTGAACGCCTGGGTCAACAGCATCGCCTGCGATTATCAGGACATCGGTAAAAACGTGCAGCTTCAGGCAAACGATACTCGCTTACCGATCGTTACGCGTCCGCAGGCGCTTCGCCGGGTGATGACCAACCTGCTGGATAATGCCCTTAAGTTCGGTGAGTATGCCGTCATTGCAATTGATGATTCGTCTTCCACAGAGGTGGTGATTCACATCACGGACGGCGGGCCGGGAATACCCGATGACGAACTAGAGGCGGTATTACAGCCGTTTTACCGGGTGGAAACATCGCGCAACCGCGATACCGGCGGAACAGGGCTCGGCCTGGCGATTGCCGCGCAGCTCACCGCTCAGCTGGAAGGAAAGCTCAACCTGACGAACCGGGCCGGAGGCGGGCTGGATGTTTCCATTACGCTACCACGCCGTTAATTGTACGGCTTTGTATCTCCCGGCCTGGGTGATACAGAGCCAGACAAAACCCGCGTTTTTACACATATCCTGAACACATCCGCACGATGAAATAGCCTCACTGCAGCGTCGCAGGACTTGTATTGTGAGGTGTCTATGTTTCTGGTAATCGCTTTTCTGGGCGGGGTAATAAGCCTGCTTAGCCCATGTACGCTCCCGGTTATCCCGCTCCTGTTCGCCGGTTTTCAGGGACAGCGACGGCATATTCTGGTCCTGCTCGCGGGGATGATCGTGATGTTCACCCTGGTGGCGATGGTCGTCACCGTCGCCAGCGAGTGGATCGCCGAGGCAACCATCGTTGGGCGCTGGATCGCCCTCGTCATTCTGGCCGTGGCCGCGCTGCCCTTACTTTTTCCGTCATTCGCCCAGCGTATTGCGGGTCCGGCCGTCAGCGCGGGAAACGTCCTCAACGCCCGAAGCGGGAAAACGCGCGGTATGGCATCGGCTTTTCTGGCCGGGCTTGCGGTGGGGCTGCTCTGGTCTCCCTGCGCCGGTCCCATACTGGGCGCCATTTTCAGCATTAATATCGCGGGCCACTCGGCCATTGCGACGGGCGCGCTGCTGGCGGCCTACGGTAGCGGATGCGCGCTGATGCTGAGCCTGCTCGTTTTAGGAGGCCGCACGCTGATGGCACCTCTAAGAGCAAAATCGGCGCTGATGGAAAGGCTGCGGCAGGGGGCAGGCGTGGTGATGCTGGCGGCAGTCGTATTTAACGCGACAGGAATGACTTCGCTTCTGAAAGGAGCAAATGGCGTTACAGACCGTCTGGAGACAACACTTTTGACGCTGGCGAAACCCACAGCCGCGCCGGTGAAACTCCGGCCGGTCGTGATGACAGAGCCCAGCAGCCAGTTGCCTTCGTTAAGTGGTGGCACAGGGTGGATTAACGGTGACCCTGTCACGTCTGAATCCCTGCGAGGGAAGGTGGTGTTAATTGATTTCTGGACGTGGGATTGCATTAACTGCCAGCATACGCTTCCCCATGTGAGAGACTGGGCCACGAAGTATCAGTCTCAGGGGCTGGTCGTGATTGGGGTTCACACGCCGGAATATCCCTGGGAAAAGCCGCTTTCGTCGGTAAAAACCGCGGTGGAGAAATGGCAGCTGCCGTATCGGGTTGTGACGGATAACAACTATCAAATCTGGGACGCTTTCGGGAACCAGTACTGGCCAGCGCATTACTATTTTGATGCAAAAGGCCAGCTACGCTATACCGCCTTTGGCGAAGGAGATTATGCGCAGCAGGAAAAGGTCATCCAGCAACTGCTGAAAGAAGCCCGATCATAACCCGTCAGGGCTGGCGTTGCGCCACGATAAATAGCCGCGGAAAAGCGAGCAGTATCTGCCCATTTTCCTGGAGCGGATACTGCTCTTCCAGAAGTTCATGGTAGCGTTTCAGGAAACGTTTCTGCTCGCTCTCATTCAGTTCCTGGAGCCACGGGCGCAAACCGGTGGCGCTTACCCAGTCAATAATGGCCTGGTGCGAGCTCATTTTGTGGAAATAGGTTGTCCGCCAGATATCCACGTCACAGCCGGCCTCCGACAAGATGTCGTAATAGGCATGCACTCCCGGGAGAGGTTCACGGCCGCGGTCAGGGTAATCTTGCTCCAGCGCCACTTCGCGCATCGCTACGTGAGTGGGTTCAAGCCAGTTGTCAGGCATCTGGATCGCTAATACGCCGTTAAGCGTGAGCAAAGAAACGAGATGAGGCAGGAGATCGTAGTGGTCAGGAACCCATTGCAGCGAAGCGTTGGCATAAATCAGGCTCAGCGGCTGGCCAGGCTTGTACTGGCGGATATCGGCCTCAACAAAATGGCAGTCAGGCAATGCGGCTCTTGCTTCCTCGAGCATTGCAGGGGAGTTGTCGACCCCGGTAATGTGCGCCGAAGGCCAGCGATGCTTCAACAGCGCGGTGCTGTTTCCCGGCCCGCAGCCTAAATCAGCGATGGTGGAGACCTCATCCAGAGGAATTCTGGCGAGCAGTTCTGCGGCAGGACGCGTTCTTTCCGCGCCGTATTGCAGGTAAAGAGAAGGATTCCAGTCGGCCATTTTGGTTCTCCGTTTTGCATGCTTCTGCAAGAGTAGCACAGCAGTAAGAACAGAGATAATAGGGAAAAAATAAGAAAAAGGAAATATTACCCCTTAAATTCTTAAGGGGCAATACTTTAATTGTAATTATTTTATGATTATCGTTTTTTAATATTTTATCGGCTAAGTGCTTCTTACGCTCTGTACCCGAAACTATAAATATTAGATAATCATGAATGGATATATCCCTGGTGTTTCGTAGGTCTTTGACCTCCTGGCCACTGAGTTTCACGAGGACTTAGTGGCCGGGTACTTTTTAAGTATAAGGAATACCATGCACAATGAAAGCTGTCCTAAAAGACAGGGGATAATAGTTTCAGGTGTTATTATCAGGAATAAGAGCAATGAATTCTGTTATTGAGTTTTTTTTGCATGATTACGATGATTTACCGTCAGCATTAGCCCGCGAACTCTTCCGACTCAGGAGAAAAACCTTTCGGGACCGACTCGACTGGAAAGTTGAATGCGTGGAAGATATGGAAAAGGATCAATTTGACAACCCAAACACGACATACTTGTTAGGTATGTATGAGGGAGAGTTGTTGTGCGGTGCACGATTCATTAACTCGACGCATCCGACGATGATAAGCGAAATTTTTCACAATTATTTTACCGAAACCATTATTTTTCCGGAAGATGTTCCCTGCTGTGAAATTAGCCGTTTATTTTTAGATAAAGAAAGACGAGACTCCTCAAGTCTGCAGGGCGTGCCCGCGAGTAAGGCATTGTTTCTTGCCATGAATATTTATTGCATTAACAATAAATATCATGGAATGTACGCAGTAGTCAGTCGTGGTATGTATGCCATTTTTCGCCATGCAAACTGGAAAGTCGAAGTTATTCAACGCGGCGTGTCTGAAAAAGGGGAGGTTATTTATTATATATTTATGCCTGCCAGTATCAGCATTATTGAAGACATTATTAGCAAAGATAAATCCAGTCACTGGCTTCGCGAAATGCTGGAGCATTTACGCCACTTATAACCAGTGGCTGAGGCTCAGTCGTCCAGTAATCGTAGTTCTGTTCCAAGTTTAATTGCGTGTCTGGCATTATTCACACCGAGTTTTTTCATTACATTGCCCATGTGGAATTTAACGGTGCGTTCAGCAATAGACAAAATAACAGAAATTTCTGCGTAGGTTTTCCCGGCGCTGACCCATTTAAGGATTTGTCGCTCACGTGGCGACAGAAAAACATTCTTTTTCTGTTGATGCTGGCTATACAGATTGAGTGTCTTCTGATGCAGTTGAACAAGGAAGCTTAGAAATTGTGGCCGATATTTTTCTATATCAATACCAGAATGCTTAGGACTGATGACGGATAAGACGACAAGATTATTCAGATAGTCATGCAGAGGGAAAGTCTGCCCCTGGTAGATATCATACTGGACGCTTTCGTTGAAAATACGCGTCAGGTTATATCCATCAGACAGGATGACATCACTTTCCCAGAAAAAATCTTCGACACAGCGCAAAGCCCGAATGATAACAGGGTCAATGAACTGATATTTCCTGTCGAGGTAGATATCAAACCACTCGGGGCTGTTATTGATTATCCGCATCTGTGAAGGATCTTTCTTGTTCATAATGGCGTAGGCGAAGACGATCCCTTTGAAGTCCTCAAAAAACGCGTCCAGCTCACTCTGAATTAGCGTATTGATCGTTATGTCGTTGTAATATGTATCCTTCACGTGAGTTGCTTGCCTCCTGTTCGAGTGGAGGAGCAAGTATAATATGCTTCGTTATCTGTAGCGAGTCGCATTTTAATCCAGTCAACAGATAAGACAGGCTACCTAAGCGGGTAGCCTGTCGAACGTTTGGCATTTCTAAATGGCAAATGCAGATGACTCAGCGAATTGTTGACGATTTTGTCGAATCCCGAAATAGTTCACTAAATATAGTAGGCTGCGAAATTTAGGAGGTTTTCCGCTTTACATTCGAGTATCGGACAAGCGTACCGAAGCTGATTCTCATCAGGATTTTAACCCGCAGGCTACATAATGCCTTTAAGAGCAATATGATAAAGCAGCATAATGGTTTTACCGTCGACAATCTTGCCTGTTTCAATGCCGCATAATGCCTCTTCAAGCGTCATTTCCAGCACGTCGATATCTTCTCCTTCAGCCTTGATCCCGCCGCCTTCGCCGGTTCTGTCTTTCGGCTGATACTCGGCAAGATAAAAATAGAGTTTTTCCGTGACGGAGCCTGGACTCATATAGGCTTCAAAGATTTTCTGCACGCTCGAAACCAGAAATCCTGTTTCTTCTTCCGCTTCTGCTTTTATGCGGCTTTCGGGATCCATGTTGTCCAGCAGTCCCGCCGCGGCTTCAATTAAATCGTCCTCATGACCGTTGATAAAGACAGGGAAGCGGAACTGGCGCGTCAGGATCACCGTTTTTTTCTCACGGTTGTAGAGAAGAATAGTCGCGCCGTTGCCACGGTCGTAGACCTCTCGTTGCTGTCGTTGCCATTCGCCGTCACGGCGCTGCAGGTCGAAGGTGTACTTTTTAAGGTTGTACCAGTTATCTGACAGGGTTTCACTGTCAATGATGCGCACATCTGCACGTTTTGATTGCACGTTTGTTCCTCCTTACGTAGAGTAATTATCATAAACAGCATTACCGTGCACTTTCAAGATAAAACATGCAACATCAGGAATTCATGATGCTCACCAGTCAGCGAAAACAACTGATCCTCGAAAAGCTTGGCGCCGAAGGTCAGGTCCAGTCAAAAGCACTAAGTATTTTCTTTGACGTCTCTGAAGACACCATTCGGCGTGATTTACGCGAGCTGGCGGCAGAAGGGCGTTTACAGCGTGTTCACGGCGGCGCGCTGCCGTCATCTTCTGCTGTTGCGCCATTTGCTGAACGACAGTCCGTGAAGATGGATGCAAAAAAAAGGGTGGCCCGGAAAGGGGCACAGCTGATTTCATCAGGCCAGGTGGTGATCGTTGACGGTGGCACGACAACTTCGGAGCTGATTACGTTTTTCCCTCCTGACCTGCGCATCACGGTGGTTACGCACAGTCCGAGCATCGCCCTGGGGCTTGTAGATCATCCGTCCATCGAGGTGATTCTGATCGGCGGTCGCTTGTATAAGCATTCCATTGTTGCGGTCGGCGCTGCGGCCATCGAAGGCATCGAAAATATTCATGCAGATCTGTTCTTTATGGGCGTGACCGGGATCCATCCTGAGGCGGGGCTGACAACCGGCGATTTCGAAGAAGCGTGCATCAAACGTGCATTTTCCGGCAGAGCCGCGGAGACGGTTGTCCTGGCTTCTCCGGAAAAGATCAACACAGCGTCTTCGTTTGTGATTGGCGATGTGTCATCGGTGAACACCATTATCGTTGAAGACAATACCGATAAGGAGTGGATCCGCGCGGTATCGGAAAAGGGGGTATCCGTCGTGTTGACCTCAGAGAGTGTCACTCTCTGATAGCCAGCCTGTGTTCACAGGCTGGCTGGCGGACTGCCTTATGCCTCAGGAATGTTCTCAAGGGCGGTATAAACCTTCAGGCCATATTTGCGGGCGACCTCAATGTCCATATCGGCACCTTTAGACGCACCGGCAATACGATAAATGGCATCACATTTAGCTATGAGCCGGTGAGCAACGGGGTACAGCATCGCTTCACTGATTTCATCACCAACCGTTTTCGATCCTGCGGCTTTTGCCAACGGCAAAGCCAGCCATTCGCCAATGACCGGGATGTGACCCCGCTGGTAAACGGCTAATGCTGCGCTTTCGAGACGCGCCAGATTCTCATCAATGCGTGCCTGAACGCCTTCGGTTCCGCTGCGATAGGGGCCGGCAATTAAAATTAGCTGTTGTGTCATAGGTACCTCTGTCAGTGTTATTGCATGAAGTTGCACGTTTACTGCCGATACATTACGGGATTGTCGCCGCGTTATGAAATAGTTTCGTGCATTATCGTGCAAAAAGATGCATAGCAGATCATTTAATCGCTTCTGACAGAAGGGCTGAGCTACTGACTTTCCGGCGCATGGCACACCGCCTCGATATTGTGGCCATCGGGCGAGATGACAAACGCGGCATAGTAATTGTCACCGTATGACCTCAGCCCCGGCCCGCCGTTATCACGTCCGCCGGCGCGCAGGGCGGCATGGTAAAACGCATCAACCTGCTGGCGCGTGTTGGCCACAAACGCCAGATGCAGAGGGGCTGGTTTTTCATTTGTCTGAAAAAGACAGAGCGAAACATCCCCTGAACTCATTTCGACACCGTAGTCTGGCGTGCCTTCATCGATGAGTTCTACGCCAAGCGGCTTAAGCGCATGGAGGAAGAAGGTTTTACTTTTTTCATAATCACTGACGCCGAATTTCACATGATCGAACATGGTTCCTTCCTTTATGAGTTGGAGAAATAACCAGTATAGAAGGAGAGTGGGGTCGAACATGCTAAACAACGTGTCAATGTGAAAGTCATCAATTTATGCAGTCTTTCCCGATGCCGAAACGGACAAATGGCATATTTAAAACGTCAGGGTTTGAGCTGGAAAAATAGACCAATCCTGTTCTATTGTCCCGCGGTTTATATTTTTTCAACATCTCAAGCTCAATGCCGGTGCTCATAAATGTTTTTCCGTTTTTATCAAACAGGAAGAAACAAATCTTATTATCTTTGCCCGGCTCAATACTTTTACCCGACGCGTTATCCAGCGTAACCTTATAGCTAACCATATATTTTGCTTCGCCCGTTGTACTGTCCCATTGGCTTCCATGAGACTCTTTTTGAGCGAAAATGGTTATCCCGGTGAGTTTGTCGTCATGGCTCTCTTTCTGAGCGGCCTGAGCCGTCACGGCGGCGGATAACGCTAACGCAAGACAAATT
This sequence comes from Enterobacter sp. WP_7_1, assembly GCF_003688535.1. Taxonomy (NCBI): domain Bacteria; kingdom Pseudomonadati; phylum Pseudomonadota; class Gammaproteobacteria; order Enterobacterales; family Enterobacteriaceae; genus Enterobacter; species Enterobacter sp. WP_7_1. Next base: position 1,503,606 of record NZ_REFK01000001.1, read on the forward strand.
CTTTTAGTCAGGAGGCTTCGCATTTTTCTTCCTCTTCATTTTTTACATTGATCTACTATAGCTATAACGCCGTACGTTTCCGTCCAACGAACGTCCAGCGCAGGTAGTCGTACAGCCAGTTAAACAGCATCGTATAGGGCAGGAAAAACAGCACCAGACCAATCTCAACAAAAAATGCCTCAGCCACGGTCAGATTCAGCATAACCATTGCCACAGGGATTAAGGAGATGATAAGTCCCGCTTCAAAACCAACCGCATGGATTGCGCGAACGAGAAATGTGCGCTGAAACTGATGTTTTTTCTGCAGGGAGTCAAAGAGCTTATTAAAAATAAAATTCCAGACCGTTGCGGTAAGGGCGGATATCACGGACAACGAGCCTGACTGGAGCACCGACACGTTCATCAGCCAGGCGAGTGACACCGCGATGATAACGTTGGCCGTCACTTCAAAAATGACAGCATGGAAAACTCTCTCTTTAACACTCTTATTTAATTCAATTTCCATTTGCTTACGGCAGCGGTTTTTCAAAAGCTGAAGTATATCAGATATCTTTCAACCCTTTCTAAACGTGCAGGTTATGTTAAATACAGCCCAGGCCCGCTAATGTAGAACGCACGGCCTCGGTAAGGGGGGTCTGCGGTTCATGGCCTAAAAAGGCAATCAGTTTTGAATTATCCATCTCTATTGTCTGCTCCCAGAGATAGCGCATCTCCCGCATTTCACGCAGCGTGGTGTTAAACGGACTCATTGCAGAGACCAGCCACCACGGAAATGACTTCACCTTCGCCTTAATACCGGCATGCTCCGCGACGTGCTTTATTGCTGTGGTCATCGTTGTCCCATCAGGATCCCAGTGACCACGCATATGGAAACAGGAAAACGCTTCGAGTTCATCCCGCCGCGCCAGCAGTGCCGCAACGGTTTCGGCGACATCCGGCAAATAAGCCCACTGATGTCCTGCGCCGGTTTGCCCGGGATTTTTAATGACCTTCGGTGGATGCCCGGATTTTACCAGTCCCTGTGAAAACCAGTTGTTGCCTGCGAGGGGACCAAAAAAGTCGCCCGCCCGTAAAATGAGCACCTTACCGCCACGCTGAGCATAGGCTGAGAGCGCATTCTCCATTTGCACGCGTATGGCTCCTTTTCGGGTAATTGGATCCTGAGGGGAATCCTCGCGTAAGAGGGGAAAAGCATCAGGACCGTAGTTATAAATCGTGCCCGGCAGAACGATTAATGCACCGTTTCGCTCCGCTGCGTTGATGGTGTTATACAGCATGGGTAAAACCAGCTGTTCCCAGTTTCGATAACCCGGCGGGTTAACGGCATGGACAATCACGCTGCAATCTAATGCCGCTGACTCAACCCGTTCAGCATTCTGCGCATCGCCGCTTATCCACGTCATGCTTTCGTTGAGATCGTCATGTTGAGGGGCGCTGCGGCGCAATGCCCGAACATCCCATTCATCACGGATCAATTTACGGGCAATTTCGCCACCGATCCCACCGGTTGCGCCCAGTATCAGTATCTTATTTGTGCTTTTCATCGTCTGGCCCTTATTGGATATCTGCTTGACATCTTAGCGGCCACACGGGCTAAATGTAATTGCATAATATAAGCCAGCAGGTATGCATATTTGTATGAAGCTAAATATTCCGTGGGAATGGTATCGCACCTTTTTGGCCGTGATGAAGGAAGGGTCACTGTCAGGAGCCGCTCGCAGGCTTGCCATTACTCAGCCAACCGCCGGACGGCATATTGCTGCGCTGGAATCAGCCCTGGGGCTTGTTTTATTTACTCGTTCGCAGACGGGATTGCAGGCCACGGATGCAGCCGTTGAGCTGAAGGGTCATGCTCAGGCGATGGAAAATACGGCCATGATGATTGAGCGGTCGGCTGCCAGCTTCAGCTCCGGCGCAACCGGATTGCGGGGCGTGGTGCGCGTCGCCGCCAGTGAAATCATCGGAACGGAGGTTCTGCCTCCCGTGATTGCACAGATAAAGGATGAATATCCGCAAATAACCGTTGAACTGGTTCTGTCTAATCGAGTTCAGGATTTACTGAATCGGGAGGCGGATATTGCCGTACGCATGGCGACGCCGGTGCAGGAGCAACTGATTGCACGTCGGATGGGAAGGGTTGAAATAGGTCTGCATGCCGCGCCAGCCTATCTGTCACGGCGTGGTGCTCCGGAAAGTATTGATGAGTTATTAACTCATACGCTTGTCGGTTTCGATAATTTAACGCCCTTTATTTTACAGGCGCTTAAACAATACCCACAGCTAAACCGCGATCTGTTTACCGTGCGGACCGACAGTGATATTGCACAATTAAACCTCATTCGCGCAGGGGCCGGTATCGGAATGTGTCAGGTACAACTGGCAGATTTTTCTCCGCCGTTGCAGAGGATAATGCCTGATTACTTTGCGTTTCATCTGGACACCTGGCTGGTGATGCATGAGGATTTACGCCACAGTCAGGCCTGTAAAACGGTGTTTGATTTTCTTGCTGAGGGTTTACAGGCTTATATCAACAGGGCAAAACGGTAAGCCACGCACTGTGAGATGATCAGCGTGACGATAGCAGCACTTGAGAAGACACACTCAGAGGCCATCAGCAACCAGGCCAACGATGCCCATAAGATGCCAGATTTCTTCTGATTCCATATTGGTGCGCATAATGTATATTATGTTAAATGCGATATAAACATCAGAGAAGAAGCCATAAACCGTTCAGTTCAGTCAAAACCCTCACAGCTGCCTTCCCTCTCACATCAATACAGTGGCCTTTTGGCCACTGTATCGGTTACTGAGGAAGTTATCTTTTATTCAGATATTTATTGAAGAATGCCGTGATGTTATCGAACGGGATCTTATCCATACGATCATATAAATCGACATGCGTGGCATCTTTAACAATCAGAAGCTCTTTTGGCTGATTTGCCGCTTCATAAGCCGTTCTGGAGAAGTAAAGCGAATGCGCTTTTTCGCCATGAATGAACAGGATTGGACGCGGAGAAATTTCCTTAATGTAAGTCATCAGCGGGAAATTCATGAAGGACATTGGCGTTGTCACGGACCATGAATTGCCAGAGTTGACGGCTCGTGGATGATATCCGCGCTTAGTCATGTAGTAGTCTGCATAGTCCACGAGGAACTGTACTTCACCGCCCTTCAGCTTGTTGTAGGCTGGCTGGTAGGCCGGTTTGCCGTTTGCCGCATCTTCCCATCGCTGTAAGCTCATCTTCTCCAGGGCCTGCTCGCGTTGCTCCGGTGTTACGCTGTCATTATAACCTTTCGACATCACGCGGCTCATATCGTACATGGTGCTGGCAACCACTGCTTTTACGCGTTTATCCACGGCAACAGCATTCAGGGCAATCCCCCCCATACCACAGATACCTATGACACCGATACGTTCACGATCCACATAAGATTGCAGTCCAATAAAATCGACTGCTGCCATAAAGTCTTCGGTATTAATATCAGGTGAAGCAATATTGCGGGGTTCCCCACTACTTTCACCGGTATAAGACGGATCAAATGCCAGCGTCACGAATCCGCGCTCGGCTAAGGTTTGCGCATAGAGACCAGAGGCCTGCTCTTTTACCGCGCCAAAAGGCCCGGAAATAACAAGTGCAGCAAGCTTCTTATTTCCGCGATCTTTTGGGAGATACACATCAGCGGCTAGCGTAATGCCGTAACGGTTTTTAAAAGTCACTTTTTGATGATCCACTTTGTCGCTCCTTGGGAAGGTTTTATCCCACGTCTGAACCAGACGCGGTGAAGAGTCTGTTGCGCCTGGTGCAGGCTGGGCGAACGCAGCTTCTGTTGAAATCAGAGCCATCGCTCCGGCAAGGAGTGCGCCATTTAAGAATCGCGTTGAAGATTTTGTCGTCATGCTATTAAAACCTTTCATTCAGTGAATTCAGGGTTGTTATTTTGGGGGGCTTTAACTAAAGGTGTTATTAAAATACTCTGCATTATTTGCCCGATCCTCTAAACCTTATGCCAAAGCGTATATTTCAGTTTTCATAACTGCTACGTTGATTACGTCGTAAAATGTGAGGCATTACAGAATGATTTCAGACAAGTCGGTTGAGAAACTACTCGGTAAGCTTTCCCGGGAGATTGCTCAGCGCACGCCCTGTACCGGTGATTTCCCTACAGCCGTAGAAGGACTGGAATTATTCCGGCGGAACGAACCCGCTTCGCCGGTGAGCTGCCTGGTCCCTCCCAGTATCGTTCTGGTAGCCGACGGCGCGAAGATCATGTGGGTTGGTGGTGAACCTTATGAATATAATGCGGAAAAATTCCTGATCACGTCACTCGACCTGCCGGCCAGCTCTGAAGTAATACAGGCGTCGGCAACCCGCCCCTGTGTCGGTGTAGCCTATAAACTTGACCAGCGCGTGCTGATGGAATTAATTGCACAGGGAAGCCTGCCGCCCGTCAAAAAACGAGAGGCGGGAACGGGTGTAGGGATCGGTACAGTTACTGATGTTTTGCTGGAGCCTTTCTGCCGCCTGCTCTCTTTGCTTGACGAGCCTCAAGCCATTCCTGTTCTCGGGCAGCTGATTCAAAGAGAGATACATTACAGGCTTTTGATGAGCGATCGGTCCGATCATATCAGGCAGATTGCCGCAGTAGACGGCCAGGGCTACCGTATAGGTAAAGCTATCGACTGGTTAAAGACCCATATCGCGTCACCTTTACGTGTCGAGGAGTTGGCAAGCCGCGTGCAAATGAGCACGCCCTCTTTCCACCAACACTTCAGGCAGCTTGCGGGAATGAGCCCGCTACGGTATCAGAAATGGCTGCGCCTCAATGAAGCCAGGCGACTGATGCTGAATGAACATTACGATGTCACCACAGCAGCCTATGCTGTCGGTTACGAAAGCCTGTCCCATTTCAGCCGGGAATATACGCGGATGTTCGGTCAATCGCCTAAGAGGGATATTACTGTGCTGAGAAAGTCAGCCGGTAAGCTTTAGTATTTCCTAAGCTGACATGTTTCACTGCGAGAATATGAAGTGATATTTCTATCACTCTATGGGCTTATTCCCTATCCTGTTCCGGCACTCAAAGAATGAGAGATACAAAACGTTGATTATTAATATGATTAAAATAGTATCCCGTCGCCTGCAACACTGTAACGAGGTGGCTACCAGCATAAGCAATGCCTCCCCGACACAGCTGCAACAGCTAAAGACTGAGTTGGCTGACGAAATGGGCAAACCTGTAGGTCTACACACCATGGGTATTCCAGCGGCGATTAGTACCCTCGGGGTGATTGTCAGTTTCGCTATTCCTCAGCTGTGGCTGGGGTATGGCATACTCGCCGGACTCAACCAACCAGCGGAACACGTATTCGTCTGGGTTGTCCTGATCGCCCTTCTGTTCGCTGGCCTTAACGGCGTGACGATGTTTATGATTGGCAAAGGCAGCATGCGCGCCGTGAGGTTACACCTTACGCTGGCGGTGATAAGCCTGGTATTAACAGCAGCCTATCTGCTGGTCGCGCTGAGCGGTAGCGCAGCTCCGGGCGTCAGTCTGACCGCGGCGCTAGTGAGTATCGGCATGCTACTGCTTAGCGGCAGCTGTATCCTTTCCACCGCCTTCTATAAGATGCTGCTGTTTACTCTGCATAATCGTGCCTGGCGCAAGCTTCTCAGCCAGACGCGTGCTAAAACAGCGCGCTAAGCGTTCATCCCGTAAAAAACCCGCCATCGCTGGCGGTTTTTTTTATGGCTTTTTATGCCTGCGCAGCCAAATTAACTTATACGCCGCAGGAATAATAAACAGCGATAACAGCGGCGCCGTGATCATCCCGCCAATCATCGGTGCCGCTATCCGGCTCATGACCTCTGACCCGGCACCGGTACCCCAAAGAATGGGCAGCAGACCGGCAATGATCACCGCGACGGTCATTGCCTTTGGCCGCACGCGCAGCACGGCGCCATGGTAAAGGGCGTCATCCAGCCCCTGTTCGGTGAACGTGTCCCGATGGGACAACGCCGGCTGTGCCTCAACGGCATGACGCAAATACATCAGCATGACTACGCCAAATTCTGCTGCCACCCCGGCCAGAGCGATAAAACCGGTGCCGGTTGCCACAGACATATGGAAGCCCTGCCAGTACAGAAACCATATTCCCCCGACCAGGGCGAACGGCAGACTCATCAGGATCAGCAGCGCTTCATCCACGCGGCGGAACGCCAGATACAGCAGAATAAAGATGATCATCACCGTCATCGGCACCATCAGCTTCAGTTTCTTGTTAGCGTGTTCGAGCAGCTCAAACTGCCCGGAGAATGAGACGCTGGTGCCCGGCCTCAGCTTTACGTTCTGGCTGATGGCCGTCTTAATGTCGTTCACCACCGACACCATATCCCTGCCGCGAGCATCGATATAAATCCAGCTCGCAGGCCGGGCATTCTCCGTTTTCAGCATCGTGGGGCCGGAAACCACGTTGATATCCACCACATCGCCCAGCGTGATCTGCTGTTTCATCGGCGTGAGGATAGGCATCTGCTTCAACGCGCTCGGGCTGTTCCGGTAGTCCTGAGGATAGCGAATATTAATCGGGTATCGGGCGACGCCTTCCACCGTTTCACCCACCGTCGCCCCGCCGATGGCCGAGGAGACGAAGAGCTGCACATCGCCCACCGTCATCCCGTAGCGGGAGGCTTTTTCCCGGTTGATATCGACATCAATGTAGCGCCCGCCCTCCAGACGTTCAGCCAGGGCAGACACCACGCCCGGCACCGTTTTGGCTACCGCCTCGATGCTCTGCGCCGTGGCGTCGATATCCGACAGAACGGTACCTGACACCTTGATACCAATCGGGCTTTTGATCCCGGTGGAAAGCATGTCTATCCGGTTACGAATGGGCGGAACCCAGAGGTTCGCCAGGCCGGGCAACCGAACGGTCTTGTCGAGTTCGTCAATAATCTTGTCAATCGTCATGCCGGGCCGCCACTCATTCTCAGGTTTGAGCTGAATGGTGGTTTCCACCATTTCGAGCGGCGCGGAATCCGTAGCCGTTTCGGCCTTACCCGTCTTGCCGAAAACAGAGGCCACCTCAGGCACGGTTTTGATGAGTTTGTCCGTGGTCTGCAGGAGCGCCGCCGCTTCTGCCGGAGAGACGCCCGGCAACGTTGACGGCATATACAACAGATCGCCTTCGTTGATCTTCGGTAAAAACTCGCCGCCCACCTGACTGAGAGGCCAGATCACCGTGAAGATGGATAAGGCCGCAACCAGAAGGGTTGTTTTTGGCCAGTGGAGCACCTTAATCAGTAGCGGATGGTAGGCTTTAATCAGCAGCCTGTTCAGTGGGTTACTGGTCTCAGCGGGAATTTTACCCCGGATCCAGAACCCCATCAGGATGGGGATAACGATGATGGCCAGCGCGGCCGCGCCCGCCATGGAGTACGTTTTGGTGAAGGCCAGCGGACCAAACAGCCGCCCTTCCTGACCCTCAAGGGTAAAGACAGGAATGAAGGATAAGGTGATGATCAGCAGGCTGATAAACAGCGCGGGGCCAACCTCGACAGAGGCGTTGGTGATCACCTTCCAGCGGGTGGCGTTATCAATCTGCTCTCCCGGATGCTGGCGATCCCACTCTTCCAGCCGTTTGTGCGCGTTTTCAATCATGACGATGGCGGCATCCACCATCGCGCCGACCGCAATGGCAATGCCACCCAGCGACATGATATTGGCGTTCATCCCCTGGAAATGCATGACGATAAAGGCAATACACAGGCCAAGCGGCAGAGAGATAATCGCGACCAGCGCAGAGCGGACGTGCCACAGGAACAGGGCGCAGACGATGGCCACCACGATAAACTCTTCGAGCAGTTTAGAACTCAGGTTGTCGATTGCCCGATCGATTAGCTGACTGCGATCGTAGGTCGTCACAATCTCAACGCCTTCCGGCAGGCTGGCCTTCAGCGTCTCCAGCTTATCTTTCACCGCCGTAATGACCTCGCGCGCATTTTTGCCCGAACGCAGGATCACCACGCCGCCCGCAACTTCCCCCTGCCCGTTCAGCTCGGCAATACCGCGCCGCATTTCAGGCCCCGTTTGAACGCGGGCGATATCTCGAAGGTAAATCGGTACCCCGTTTTCTCCGGTTTTCAGGACAATGTTATTGAAATCGTCCATCGTCTGCAGATAGCCGCTGGCCCGGACCATATACTCCGCTTCCGCCATTTCAACTGACGATCCCCCCGCCTCCTGGTTAGACGACTCAAGGGCCTGCTTAACCTCCGGCAGGCTAATGCCGTACTGAGCCAGTTTTAACGGGTTAACCTGGATCTGATACTGCTTCACCACGCCGCCGACGGAGGCCACTTCGGCCACGTTCGGGATAGTTTTCAATTCAAATTTCAGGAACCAGTCCTGCAATGAGCGCAACTCAGCGAGATCGTGTTTTCCGCTGCGATCCACCAGCGCATACTCAAATATCCAGCCCACGCCCGTGGCATCAGGACCAATTTCAGAGCTCACGCCGGCAGGCAGCTTGCCCTGAACCTGGTTCAGATACTCCAGCACGCGCGAACGGGCCCAGTACAGATCGGTGCCGTCTTCAAAAATGACGTACACGTACGAATCACCAAACTGCGAAAAACCGCGCACGGTCTTTGCGCCGGGAACCGACAGCATGGTGGTCGTCAGTGGATAGGTGACCTGGTTTTCAACAATCTGCGGAGCCTGGCCGGGATAGCTGGTTTTGATAATCACCTGCACGTCAGAGAGATCGGGCAAGGCATCGACTGGCGTGTTAATAATCGTCCAGGTGCCCCAGACGCTGAGGAACAGCGCCCCCATCATGACCAGGAAACGGTTGGCGACCGACCGCCGGATAATCCATTCAATCATCATCGTCTCCTTAATGGCCAGAGTGCGCGTCGTCAGCGGCTTCAGCGTGACGCATGCGCTCCAGCGCGCCGGTAATATTGGCCTCCGAGTCAATCAGGAACAGACCGCTGACCACTACCGACTCCCCCTCTTCCAGTCCGCTACCAATGCCGGACTGCTGCTGAGATTCATGCAGAACGTGGATCCTTTTCGGTACAAAATTCCCGTCCGCATCGACGGTAATCACGCGCTGTTCTTTACCGGTATCGATAACGGCCTGGGAGGGGATCAGCAGCATTTCCTGGCTTTGGGTATTCAGCTTCAGGTAGGCGTTCATGCCCGGTTTAAGCAGCTCATCCTTGTTATCGACCTGCAGGCGCACCTGCAGCGTACGGGTGGTTGGATCCACGCTCGGCAGAAGACTCCATTTTTCAACCGGGAAGGATTTATCCGGATAAGCCGGTATCGAAACAGCAAACTGCGAGGTCTCTTTCAGCAGATAAGCAATAGACTCAGGCACTGCCGCGCCGATCCAGACCGGATCCATTCCCTGAATTTGCGCTACCACCTTATCTTTGGAAATATTCATGCCGGTACGCAGATCAAAGGCCGTGATCGCACCGTTGATCGGCGCCCTGATGGTAAACCGGGTCTGAATAGTACGGGTCGCACGCAGCCTCTGAATATCGTCATCCGGCATACCCGCCAGCCGAAGCCGTTCCAGAACCCCTTTAATTTGCGTCGGCGTTCCGCCGGTGCCGGATAACAGCAGAAACTCGCTCTGCGCCTCGACCCAGTCAGGAATGGTAATATCAATAAGCGGCGTGCCTTTCTTCACCTTATCGCCCGTCGTCAGCGGGTACACTTTCTCCACGAAGCCTTCCGCGCGCGCCTGCACAATGACAAACTGATAGTCGTTATAGCTGACGTTAGCCGGGATCGTCTGGGCATAGTTCAGCGTTCCGCGCGTCACCTTTTGCGTTTTTAATCCCAGGTTCTGAACCTGGGTCGGATCAATACGGATACCGGCACTGCTTTTACTGTCGTTTTCATCCGCATATTTCGGCACCAGATCCATATCCATAAACGGCGATTTGCTGGGCTTATCGAATTTCACGTCTGGCTTCATTGGGTCATACCAGAAAAGCACCTTTCTTTCTGGTGCGCTATTTTCCGTTTTCTCAGATGAATGAATCGCCTGCCATGCCGTTACCGATATCAGCCCTCCCGCAATAAGGCTGCTGACTATCATGGCAGCATATTTTATTTTTAATGAGGCCATGCCGTTTCTCGCTATTTAATGCTCTTGAGTAAAGAGAGATTGCCCTGCTGAACAAACGAGAAATTCACGTGACTGCCGACTTTTAAAGAATTAATACTCTCGTCAGCCTGAATAAAGGTGAAACGCATGGTCATCGCGGGCCAGCCAATTTCCGGGATGGCTTCATGGGAGATCGTGACTTTTTTATTTTTGAAATCAATGTCCTTCACGATGCCGGTTCCTGTGATGAGCTGCTCTGAGGTCCCTTCGCTGGCAGCACTCATCATTTCGTGCTGATGAACCTCAGCCTGGAGGCCGGCAGAAAACACAATGGAGATCGCACCAAATACGACGGCCTTAAGTGAATTGCGCATGGTTTTTTTCCTGTTTAATTAAATAACGTTATTCGACCCAACCGCCGCCGAGCGCGGTGAAGAGATTAATTTCATTAACCTGCCGGGCATAAATAAGGTCGAGAATATTTTGCTGAGTGGAGAAAAGAGAACGTTCCGCGTCAAGCACTTCGATATAGCTGACAGCGCCGCTGGAATATAGCCCTCCGGCCCGCTGCTGGGTGATGCGTAGCGAATCAAGATACCGCTGCTGTGCAGCAAGCTGCTGGTTAATGCTGTCTCGCAGCGCGAGCGCGTCGGCAACCTGTTTGAAGGCGGACTGAATTTTTTGTTCGTAATTCACAACCGACTGCTGCTGGCGAATTTCGGCCAGCTTAAGGTTGGCCTTATTTCTGCCCGCATTAAAAATGGGAATTTCAATTTTAGGAATAAAATTCCACATCCCGCTCCCTGACGTGAACAGGCTGGACAACTCCGTGCTGCCGGTTGAAAGCCCGCTGGTGAGAGATATGGACGGGAAAAAGGCGGCGCGCGCCGCGCCGATATTCGCATCGGCCGCTTTAAGCTGATACTCCGCCTCCATAATATCCGGACGCTGCAGCAGTATCGCGGAGGAAAGATGAGGAGGCAGTTTTACCGGCGCAACGTCGCTGGCGTTCATGCCGCCGTCACCCGGCAGCGCGCGATAGGTGCCGAGGACCAGCTGCAGGGCATTATTGGCCTGCGCCAGCTCCCCCTCTCTTTTGGCTATATCTGCCCGCGTGCTTTCGATCTGTCCCCGGGCCTGTTCCAGCGCCAGGACGTTCGTACTGCCCGTCACCAGCTGCTGCTCAACGAATGCATAAGACTGCCGGTAATTGTTCAGCGTATCCCGCGCGATACGCAGCTGTTTATACGCCAGCTGCTGGTTGAAATAGCTCTGCGACACGTTAGAGACGAGCAGGATATGCACCGCGCGACGGGCCTCTTCGCTGGCGTAAAAGTTTTGTCGGTCGGCATCGCTCATGTTCTTCAGCTTGCCGAAGAAATCGAGTTCATAGCTAAGCGCAAGGCCCGCGTCGTACTGCTGCGCGGTGGGGTTGTCACTTTTCAGCCCGCCGCTGTACGTGATGCCCGAGGAGGCATTCAGCTGAGGATAGCGATCCGCATCCGTCACGTTGAACTGCGCCCGGGCTTCCTCGACCTTCAGGGCGGCCATTTTCAGATCGCGATTGTTTTTCAGGGCTTCCGTAATCAGCCCCGCAACCTGAGGATCGACGAAAAAGTTGCGCCAGCCGGTGTCCTGATACCCCGCCGCCGCGGGCGTCAGGCCGTTACGGGAGAGCGAAAACAGCCGGGGGACAGGTGCTTCCGGCCGCTGGTACTCCGGAGCCAGCGAGACGCAGCCTGCCAGAATAAATACCGTGCTGATGCTAAGTCGTTTTAACAGGAACATAACGGTTCAAATGAAGTCCAGAGTAGTTTTAGGGTTACTCTACGGAACGCATCCTGTTTGACGGGTGACAGGATAATGACAATGTTGTCATTTTTGGCGTAAGTCATTGTTAACGGTCGCAGGCTCACTAGAATGTCATCAGCAGCCAGTCAGGGGAGCATGATGAAAATACTGATCGTCGAAGACGAAATTAAAACCGGTGAGTACCTGAGCAAGGGGCTGACTGAAGCGGGGTTTGTGGTGGACCACGCGGATAACGGCCTGAACGGCTACCATCTCGCCATGACCGCTGAATACGATCTGCTGATTCTGGATATCATGCTGCCCGATGTGAACGGCTGGGACATTGTCCGCATGCTCCGCTCTGCCGGTAAAGGGATGCCCATCCTGTTACTCACGGCTCTCGGCACGATTGAACACCGGGTTAAAGGGCTTGAGCTGGGCGCGGATGATTATCTGATTAAGCCTTTCGCCTTTGCAGAGCTGCTCGCCCGGGTAAGGACGCTGTTAAGACGCGGAAATACGGTGATCGCGGAAAGCCAGCTTCAGGTGGCAGACCTGACGGTTGACCTCGTGTCGAGAAAGGTAAGCCGGGCCGGAAGCCGTATCTCGTTAACCAGCAAAGAGTTCAGCCTGCTGGAGTTTTTCATGCGTCATCAGGGAGAGGTGCTTCCCCGCTCCCTGATTGCCTCCCAGGTGTGGGACATGAATTTTGACAGCGACACAAACGCGATTGACGTGGCGGTAAAGCGGCTTCGCGCGAAAATCGATAACGATTATGAACCGAAGCTGATCCAGACGGTGCGTGGCGTGGGCTATATGCTGGAGGTACCGGATGCGCGTTAAGCTTGCCAGGCGCCCCTTTTCTCTTGCCCTGCGGCTGACCTTTTTTATCAGCCTCTCCACGATACTGGCCTTTTTCGCCTTTACCTGGTTTATGCTGCATTCCGTTGAAAAGCACTTCGCCGAGCAGGATATCAGCGACCTGCAGCAAATCAGCACCGCGATGCACCGCATACTGCAGTCTCCGGTCGATCCTGACCAAAAGAAAATCAGCAAGATCAAAGAGTCGATGGCCAGCTACCGCAACGTTGCCGTCCTGCTTCTGGATCCGCAGGGAAATACCCTGTTCAGCTCGGCGCAAGGGGCGGCACTGCGCCCTGCGATGAACACGGCGGATTTTAGCGAACACCGCCGCACACGGGATGTGTTTCTCTGGACGGTTGAAGACCCTGCCGAAAACATGCACGCCGGGTCCGACATGAAAATGGAAACGTACCGGATTATCGCCTCTTCAGGCACGGCGACGCTGCAGGGCAAAACGCAGAACTATGTCATGCTGATCGGGCTCTCCATTAATTTTCATCTGCACTACCTTGAGGCGCTGAAAAAGAATCTCCTGATGATTGCTGCGGCGATCAGCCTGCTGATTATTCTTGTCATTCGCATCGCGGTTCGTCAGGGACATTTGCCCCTGCGTAACGTCAGCAACGCCATTAAAAATATCACCTCAGAAAATCTGGACGCGCGGCTGGAGCCGTCCCGCGTGCCCGTTGAGCTGGAACAGCTGGTCATCTCCTTCAACCATATGATCGAAAAGATTGAAGACGTCTTTACCCGCCAGGCGAATTTTTCCGCCGATATCGCGCATGAAATCAGAACGCCCATCACCAACCTGGTGACGCAAACGGAAATCGCGCTGAGCCAGAACCGCTCGCAGAAAGAGCTGGAAGATGTTCTGTACTCCAGCCTTGAAGAGTACAACCGGATGACCCGGATGGTCAGCGACATGCTTTTCCTGGCGCAGGCGGATAATAACCAGCTGATCCCTGACCGGGTGATGTTTGATTTAAGTGCGGAGGTCATGAAAGTCTTCGATTTCTTCGAAGCCTGGGCGGAAGAACGCAACGTTACGCTGAAATTTAACGGGATGCCCTGCCTGATAGAAGGCGATCCGCAGATGTTCAGAAGAGCAGTAAATAATCTGCTCTCCAATGCCCTGCGCTATACGCCAGCCGGGAAAGCGGTGACGGTTTCCATCAGAAATCAGGCTAACGACGTTGAACTGATGATAGAAAATCCCGGTAAGCCGATCCCTCAGGAACATCTGGCAAAGCTGTTTGACCGTTTCTATCGCGTCGACCCGTCCAGACAGCGCAAAGGCGAAGGCAGCGGGATCGGGCTTGCCATCGTGAAGTCCATCGTCACCGCGCACCACGGGAAAGTCCGGGTAGAATCGGATGCGGTATCGACGCGCTTCACCCTCTCCGTGCCGGGAAAAGCGGTCTGAGCGTCAGCGCACGGCCCGACACACTTCCAGTACCTTTTCCCTGAGCCATCGATGCCCCGGGTCCCGCTCCATACGCGGATGCCACATCTGTGACACCGTAATGGTCCGGGTTTTAAACGGCAGCTCAAAGACGTGTACGCGCTCGTTCATCGGCTGATTGAGCAGATACAGCGCCGGCACCATGGCAATCAGATCGGACGCCAGCGCCACGGATAGCGCCGTCGGAAATCCGGGCACCACGCTGGCGACCTTGCGCTTCATCCCCCGTTCCGCCAGCGCGTCATCGACAAACCCGTGTAACGATCCGTCCGGTGAGGCCACCACGTGGCCCCACGCGACATAATCGGCAAGGCTGACGTCAGGCCGTAATGACAGCGGATGCCCCTTGCGCACCGCGCCAACAAACCGATCCTGAAAGAGCCTTTGCAGCCGTATTTCAGGCCCCATATTGCTCTGCACGCCGATCTCCAGGTCGACCAGCCCCTCGCGCAAATAGCGCGACGTTTTTTCAGGTTTCGGCGAGAAGCGGATGCACACCTCGGGCGCAACGCTCGCCACCGCCGCAATAAGCAGCGGCCCAAACGCCACCACAAAACCGTCGTTGGCTCTGATGGTGAACAGCCGCTCGAGACTTTCCACCTTCAGCGCGTCGGTGGAGGGCTGTAGCACAGCCCTCGCCTCATGCACGGCGCTTCTGGCGCGGTCCCTCGTGGCTTCGGCCCAGGGCGTCAGCACCATATGACGCCCGGCCCGCACCAGAATAGGATCGCCGGTCACCTCCCGCAGCCTGCTCAGGGTGCGGCTCATGGCGGAGGTGCTGAGATTCAAACGCCGCGCCGCGCCCGCCACGCTGGCTTCGGCCAGCAGAACGTCGAGCGCAACCAGAAGGTTAAAGTCAGGATCGGCCACGATGACTCCTTAGATAAGGCGTTATATGCAACGATTAAGTGCAGCTGATGCGTCTTCCGCCCTGTATACCGCATGATTATAGTTTCGTCATCACTATTCTTATCTGGAGTAACGACGATGACGCTATTTTCAAACCTGCCCGGCGATGAAGGCTTACCCGGCCATGAACGCGCCCGGGTCATGGCCGCCGTCATGACCACCACGCTGATGGGCGTCTTTGACGGCACCATGATCAACATCGCGCTGCCCTCCATGGCAAAATCGATGCAGGTCCCCGCGAACGTGGCGGTCTGGTTCGCCAACGGTTACCTGCTGTCAGCGGCAATGACGTTAGCCCTCTTCGCGGCGCTGGCGGCGCGCGTGGGCTATCGCCCGGTGTTTCTTGCCGGGCTTGCCACCTTTACGCTCACCTCGCTCGGCTGCGCGCTGGCAGCAACCCCGGAAATGTTAACCGGCATGCGTATTCTGCAGGGTATCGGCGGTGCGGCCACCCTGAGTATTGCCCCGGCGATCCTGCGCTCCGTTTTTCCGGGTCGACTGCTTGGCCGCATTCTGGGGCTGCACGCCCTGCTTATCGCTTCCAGCACGGCGATTGCCCCCGTGCTGGGTGGAACCATACTGGACGCGCTGAGCTGGCAGTGGCTGTTCGCCATTAACATTGTTCCGGGCAGCGTTGCCCTGCTGCTGGCGTGGCGGGCCTTGCCGCGGGAAACGGCCGTTGACCGCTCGCCCTTTGACGCGCCGGGCGCCGTGCTCTCCGCCGCGCTGTTAGGTTCGGCGATTATGCTGGCCGACAGCCTTCAGCGCGTGACGCAACACATTAGCCAGGAGACCCTCGGCTGGGGGATTCTTACGCTGACCAGCGCCCTCGCCTTTATCTGGCGGATTCGGCGCGCGCAAAGTCCCATACTGCCGCCCGTCATGTTCAAAAACGGACGCTTTACCCTCGCAGCCCTGACCTCGCTGGCCTCGTTTGTCAGTCAGGGCATCACCTTTGTCGCGCTGCCGTTCCTGTTTCAGAGCGTGTATGGCTACAGCCCGGTGGTCTCCGCGCTGCTGTTCACCCCGTGGCCAATTGGTATCGTGCTGATTGCACCGCACGCGGGACGCTGGGCAGATACGATTTCCGCGCCGCTGATCTCGACAGTCGGGCTGATGATTTTTGTCTGTGGGCTGGTCCTGCTGGCGACGTTGCCGGACAATCCTTCCGCATGGAATATCTGCCTGCGCAGTCTGGTTTGCGGGATTGGGTTTGGCTGCTTCCAGAGCCCCAATAACCGGGAGATGCTCTCTAACGTGGCGCGGGAATATGCCAGCTACGCCTCAGGCGTGTTGTCGATTATGAGGACATTCGGCCAGTGTCTCGGTGCCGCCGCGGTGGGGGTGCTGCTGGCCGCGACGACGGGATGGGACCATCAACGTGCCATCCAGGTTGCACTGTGGATAGCCGTAATAGCTTCGACGGGATCGGTGTTGTTTAGCCTGAGCAGGCTGCGCCCTGCGGTGCGGGCATCAGCGTAAACCGGCTGCGCCTTGCGGCGCAGCGCGTTTGTTTACTCCAGCGCCAGCAGCGCAAAGCTCGCCAGCCAGTGCCCGCCGCTGTAGTGGCTGCCGACCACGTGCTCAACGCTTGCCGACAGGTGTTTCGCCACCGCCTCGCGCAGCGGCTGCTGCGCCGGATGGTTAGCGGGAAGCGCTTTAGCAATATGCTTCATGCACCAGGCGCGGCTGAGGTTTAACCCGTCGAGATGGGCAATTTTCGGGTCGGTACGGTCGCTCACTTCCGCCGGGTTCATCAGCGCCGCAATGGAGCCCACCACCGGGAGAAACGCGTCAAACCAGGCCGGGAAGCTCTCCGACACCTTGCTCATCAGCAGCGCTTCCGTCAGCGCGCCGGAAATGTACTCATCCCCGCCGGGCTCGTAGTGGGCCGGATAGCGCGTGTCCGCGAGATAAAACCGCTCCGCCGCCGTGACAATCGCCTGCTCAAGCGCGCTATCTTCGACGGCTCGGGCATAGTCCAGCCCCAGCGCGAGGGCAAACGCGGTGTTGTAGTGCGTACCGACGCGGATCGGATAGGTGAGCTTGCTGAGGTAATCCACCAGCCGGTTACGAATATCCCGAGTTAACGGCTCAAGCGTCCGGTACCAGCCTGCAGCCTGCGGCAGCGAAGACTGTTTTAGCTCCTGGGCCAGCGCCAGCAGCCAGCCGTAGCCATACGGGCGCTCAAACGAGGCGCGGAACGGCGCGGTGAAATAGGCCAGCTCCTTCGCCACGTTATCTTCCGTCAGGTGCTCGTCGAAAAGCGCGACGATCGCGTCCCGGCTCGGCAGTTCCGGATAGAGTCGCACGCAGCGCAGCAGCAGCCAGTAGCCGTGCACCGCTGAATGCCAGTCAAAACAGCCGTAGAAAATCGGGTGCAGTTCGCGAGGCGGCAGCACGTCGCCATCATCATTCAGCAGATGCATGATGTGGTTCGGGTATTCCTGGCGCAAATAGGTCAAAGGCATGCGGGCAAACGCGTCAGCCTGATGTTGCGTTAATTCCATAACAGCTCCTTAGCGAAACACGAGGAAATACATGAGGAACACGTTCACCACCAGCAGGGTTAACGCGGTCGGGATCTGGATCTTGATCACCTGATACTTATCTTTCAGCTCCAGCAGCGCGGCGGGAACGATATTGAAGTTCGCGGCCATCGGCGTCATCAGCGTGCCGCAGTATCCCGCGTACATGCCAATCGCCAGCAGCGGCGCCGGGTTGCCGTGATGCACGTTGATCAGAAACGGCAAGGCGATCCCCGCGCTCAGCACCGGGAAGGCCGCAAACGCATTCCCCATGATCATGGTAAACAGCGCCATCCCCACGCAGTAAATCACCACCAGCATAAAGCGGTTATCCGGGTTAACGAACAGGCTCACCACCTTCTGCACCGAATCACCGGTATTGGCCGCCACAAACACGCCGCCGAGCATGGCCAGCATCTGCGGCAGGATCACCGCCCAGCCGATGGTATCGACAAGACGACGAGACTGACGAATGGCATGCAGCGGCGTGCCCTTGGTCAGCCACCAGCCGGTGAGGATTGCCGCGACGCAGGCCACGCACAGCGCCGCGAGGGTGAGCTGCTTCTGGTCGAGAAGATAAACGCCGCCAACCGAAACCCCTTTCAGGAAAAGGGTGCCGATAACCGTCACCACCGGGATCATCAGCGCGGGCAGGAACAGCCAGTTTTTAAGGCGATTTGACGACGCGAGACGTTCATCTTCGGTGGACATTTTATAGTGCCCTTTCCCGACCATGCCAAAGCCCGCCAGCAGCGCGATAGCGATAACGCCCCCGCCGATTATTCGGTACGCCAGCGATTTCCCCAGCTCCTGCACCATCAGGTCACCGAACAGGAAGATCCCGCCGAATAAAAACCAGAACAGCGCCGTGGTAAAGCGCTTCGGATTGGCGCGATCGCGCAGGGTCATCACAACCAGCAGCATCACGACGAAGCCGATCAGGTAGTACACGCGGTTAATGGTGATAAGCGTCATCATTGCGCGGCCCCCTGCGTACCCTGCTCTGCACGCCAGGCCATGACGTCGCGACGGATGCTGGCATCCAGACGCAGCAGGCGCGTCATATGAATAACTAATGCCGCAATGGCGGTTGGGATAGCCCACAGGCCGATATGCAGCGGTTCGATGCCCGAAATACCGTTCTCTTTCAGGAACGCGTCGATCAGCAGCACCGCGCCGAAGGCAATAAAGATATCTTCCCCAAAGAAGACCGCGATGTTGTCGCACGCGGCGGCATGGGCTTTGATTTTGTCGCGGATGTGCTGCGGCAGCTCGCCGTATTCGTTCAGCGCCGCCCCTTCGGCCATCGGCGCCAGCAGCGGACGCACCGTCTGAGCATGACCGCCCAGCGACATCAGCCCCAGCGCGGCGGTGCCCTCACGGGCGACAAAATAGAGCATCAGAATTCGCGCCGAGGTCGCGCTGGCGATCTTCGCCACCCAGGCCTGGGCACGCTCCTTGAGCCCGTAATATTCCAGCAGACCAATCACGGGCAGGATCAGAATGAAGGTCGCCAGCGATCGGCTATTCACGAACTTTTCGCCAAAGGTCTCCAGCAGCATCCCGAAATCCATCCCGACCAGCAGACCCGTCGCCAGCCCCGCCACCACGACCACCAGCAGCGGGTTGAAGCGCAGTGCAAAACCAATAACCACGATCGGTATCCCGATCAGCGGCAACAGCGTAGTACCGTCCATAACGTTTACCCTATCCAAAGTGAGCGTTGCGCGCCGACGGCTATTTTTTTAATTTGCGGCGAGCGATGTTGTGTTTTTCGTCAGGTTTCGGAAAACCTGCGCTAAAAAGCTATATCTGAACCTCAAAAACATGTAAACAAATTATCAATAAAATGTTCTTATTTTATCGATGAGTTTACATTTCTGGCTAAGGAACGTTATGACCTCGAAAAAGAGTGCTTCACCCGATCGCGACGATATCAACGATGGCCGGATCGTCTCTTCCCGCCATCTGGTGTCCGAGCGCTGCGCGGAACTGTCAGAGCTGGAGTACGCGCTGATCATGACCAGCAACGCGTTCAATAAATGGATGGTGCGCTGCATGGCCGCTGCCGGTGAACCGGATATGGGCGCATTTGACGTCTCGCTGCTGCATCATGTGAACCACCGCGACCGCAAGAAAAAGCTGGCCGATATCTGTTTCGTACTTAACGTGGAAGATACCCACGTTGTGACCTACGCCCTGAAAAAGCTGGTCAAAGCGGGCTACGTGACGAGCGAGAAAGCGGGCAAAGAGCTCTTTTTCTCGACCACCGAGGAAGGGAAAGCGTTGTGCATGAAGTACCGGGACGTGCGGGAGGCGTGTCTGATCGCAATCCACGCGGAGAGCGGCATTGCCGGGAAGTCGATTGGCGAGACCGCGCAGCTGTTACGCACGATCTCCTCCCTGTATGACACCGCCGCCCGCGCGGCGGCATCACTCTGAAGCTAAGGACGTCTAAAGAGGGTAATACTGCGTCCGGCCAGTTCGTACTCTACGGTTTCGGTGAACGCTGTCCCGGCGGCAGCGCCATCTGCCGTAGACAGCTCCAGCACCCATCCCCCTTCGCCAAACTGCGGGATCTGGAACGGCACGGTGCCTTCAAACGGGTTGAACAGCATCAGCACGTCGTGCCAGATGCCGTCCTCCTGCCTGAGATCCGGCCTGCTGATGGAGACCCCGAGCGTTGAGCCTTCATCCCACTGCTCGGCCTGCTGCGGGCCGCCTCCGGCATTGAACCAGCGGATCTCCAGCCCGTCGCGCCAGCTTTCACGGCGCAATAACGGCTGCGATGCGCGAAGCGCAATGAGCCGTCGGGTAAACTCGCGCAGCGCATCGTCGTTTTCGGTTACCCCGTTCCAGTCGATCCACGAGATCTCGCTGTCCTGACAGTAGCCGTTGTTGTTGCCCTTCTGCGTGCGGCCAAACTCGTCCCCGGCCAGCAGCATCGGCGTGCCGTGGGAAAACAGCAGCGTGGTCAGGAAATTACGCTTCTGCCGCTCGCGGGTGGCAATAATATCCGGGTTCTCCGTCGGCCCTTCTTCGCCATAGTTGTACGAGCGATTATCGTTATGCCCGTCGTTATTGTCCTCGCCGTTGTCGGCGTTATGCTTCTCGTTGTACGACACCAGGTCATTCAGCGTAAAGCCGTCGTGAGCGGTGATGAAGTTGACGCTGGCCCACGGGCGACGCCCGCGCAGGTCGTACAGATCCCCGGAGCCCAGCAGGCGTGCGGCAAAATCGGTAGAGACGTTATCGCCCTTCCAGTACTCGCGGACGGTATCGCGGTATTTGTCGTTCCACTCCCCCCAGCCCGGCGGGAAACCGCCGACCTGATATCCGCCGGGGCCAATATCCCAGGGTTCGCCAATCAGCTTCAGTCTCGATAACACCGGATCCTGCGATATGGCGTCGAAGAAACCGCCGCGCGGGTCAAACCCTTCCGGCTCGCGCCCCAGTATCGTCCCCAGGTCGAAACGAAAACCGTCAATATGCATCGACTCCGCCCAGTAGCGCAGGGAGTCCATCACCATCTGCAGCACGCGCGGGTGCGAGGTGTTGACCGTATTTCCCGTCCCAGTGTCGTTGATGTAGTACCGGTGCTGGTCCGGCAGGGTGCGGTAATAGCTGTAGTTATCAATCCCCTTGAACGAGAGCGTGGGGCCAAGCTCGTTCCCTTCCGCCGTGTGGTTGTACACCACGTCCAGAATCACCTCGATGCCCGCATCATGATACGCGCGGACCATGTCGCGAAAGCCCTGGATCCCCGCCGGGCCATAGTAGCGCGACGCCGGAGCAAAAAAGCCGAGCGTGTTATAGCCCCAGAAATTCTTCAGGCCACGATCGAGCAGATGCCGATCGTCCGGGAACCAGTGAACCGGCAGCAGCTCCACCGAGGTGATGCCAAGACTCTTGATGTAGTCGACCGAGGCTTTGTGTCCCATCCCCTCAAACGTGCCGCGCAGCTCCGGAGGAATTGCCGGGTTCATCTGGGTAAACCCTTTCACGTGGCTCTCATAGACGACGGTATGCGGCCAGGGCACATTGGGCCGGCTGTTGTCCTGCCAGTCAAAGGCGTTCGGGTCGATGACCTTGCATTTCGGGGTGAACGGCGCGCTGTCGCGCGTATCAAAGCTTAAATCTAATTCGTCATGCCCCAGCTCATAGCCGAAATGGGCGTCGTTCCAGTCAATATCGCCCACCAGTTCACGGGCGTAGGGGTCGATAAGCAGCTTGTGCGGGTTGAAGCGATGACCGTTTTCCGGGTCGTAGGGGCCGTAGACGCGGTAGCCGTACAGCGCACCGGGCTTCAGATCGGGCACATAGCCGTGCCAGACCTCATGGGTATATTCCGGCAGTTCCAGCCGGGCGATTTCGGTTTTCCCGGACGGGTCAAACAGACAGAGCTCCACCCGCTCGGCGTGAGCGGAGAACAGCGCGAAGTTGACCCCTTTCCCGTCATAATTAGCACCCAACTGCTGGCCATGACCGGCCCGAATTTCAAACGTATTATCCTTTGCCATTTTCGTTCTCCACGATTATTCGCAGGTAAGCAGAACCAGTACACATCCCTTTTCTGACGTTAAATCCAGCTTCTCTTGCAGAAGGCGGCTTTCACCGCTGAACAGATCCCGATAGCGCTTCCCGGCCAGTTCGTCGGGTATCGCTACCGTGGTATTAACCCACAGCGTTTCGTTGCCGTTGACACCAAAAACCAGACGCGGCACGGCAACAATCAGCGCCTCGTCGTCCTTAACGCGCGCATAGGCAATCAGGTTCTCCTCGCGATCGCCGGAAACCTTAAGCGGCAGCCAGTCGCCGTAGCGGAATAGCGCGGCGTAATGCGGACGCAGCCGCAGCAGCGTGGCGGTGACGAACTGTTTAACGCGCCCGTCTCGCCAGCAGGCCGGGTTGTCAAACACCGTGGCATCCGCCGCGCTGAGGTTGTGCACCAGGGTCGGGAAGTCCGGCTCCCGTCGGTTATCCGGGTCGACCAGGCTAAAGTTAAGCGCCTCGCTGCCCTGGTAGATGTCCGGCACGCCGGGAGCCGTCAGCTTGATCGCCGTCTGGCTGAGGCTGTTCATCAGCCCGGCCCGGATAAAGGGCTGCATCGCCTCGCTAAAATCCTGCAGGAACAGCGCGTTGTCCGGCGAAAGCAGGTGCCGCGCATAGCTCAACACCACGCTCTCATAGCTCTCGTTGCTGTCGATCCAGTCGGTGCGCTGTTTTGCCTCGCGCAGCGCTTTCTCGAGGAAGCCGATAAAACGCGCTTCGAGTTCTTTAAGCCCTTCGGCGTCGTCCGGAGACTGCGTGGCGGGCCAGACGCCCGCCAGCGCCTGATAGATCATCCAGGTATCGGCGGCGTTCGGCGCGGTGCCGTCATTGAGAAAACGCACCTGGGTCTGGTTCATCTGTCGCCAGCGGGCCAGGTTCTCACCCCAGCGTTCAGGGGCTTCCGTCAGGGTGTAGAGTCGCGCCCGGGCGTCTTCCCCGCGCTTGGTATCGTGAGTGGAGGTGCCCAGCAGCGCGTCGGGCTGACGGGCCAGACGAATGCGCATCTCCTGGTGGAAGCGGGATAATGAAAACGCGCGCGGCGTCGGGTCGGCGCCCACTTCATTGAGCGCCAGCTCCAGGTTGTGGCGGAAGAACAGCGTGTCTTCAACGGACTTCGCCATCAGCGGCCCGGTAAGCTGCTGGAAGCGGGTTCTGAAAAGCGCGGCGGACTCGCGGCAATCTTCCGGCAGGTCGCCGGTAAGAATGCGCACAAGCAGGCTCAGCGCCGCTTCAGACGTCTCCACGCTGGCGACCACGCGGTTAAGCAGCGCCACGTCAGGCGGGGTTAATCCCTCCCGGGTGCCGTAGGTGCGGTAGACCGGAAAGGCGATAAGCAGCTCGCGCAGCGCGTGGCGGATCTCCTCGCGCGGCAGCGCAACCTCATTGCGGCGGGCCAGATCGTCAGCAAGGTTAAGAAGCGTGGTGAATTCCCCCTCAAAATTGCGGTCGGTCATCAGGCCCTTGGCATCGCGCAGTTCCGCGTGGCGATCGACCGTTATCCCCAGCGTTTCGTCGTGGATGGTCTCCAGGCGCGACAGGTTATCGTCGTCGACCAGCACTTCCGCCAGCGAGGCGATAAACTCGTAGCCGGTGGTGCCGGATACCGGCCAGTCTGCGGGGAGCTGTTCTCCCTTCGCGAGAATTTTTTCAACCGTGATGTAGCACTCGGGCCCGGTTTTCTCCCGCAGGCGCTGCAGATACCCCGGCGGATCGGCCAGGCCGTCGATGTGGTCGATTCGCAGGCCATCCACCACGCCCGCGTGAACCAGCTCAAGGATCAGCCGGTGCGAATCGTCAAAGACCGCGTCGTCTTCAACCCGAACGCCGACCAGCCCGGTGATCTCAAAGAAGCGCCGCCACGAGAGCTGCTTCGGCGCTTCCCGCCAGGACATCAGCCGCCAGCTTTGCGCGTCATGCAGCTCAGCGATGCTCTTATCCTCGCTGTACGTGCCCGGGTTGAGCGGATACGCCGTGTCGTAATAGACCAGAGAGGCTTTTCCCGTGACAGTGTCACGACTTAGGGTGATGGCCCCCTTCTCCAGCTCCGCCTCAAAGGCGTCGCCGAGGAACGGCAGCGTAAGCGGGCGCGAGCCGTCGATATCGAAATAGCGGAAATAGCGGCTCTGCTGGCCGTATTCAATCACGTCCCGCCACCAGAGGTTTTCCAGCGAGGTGGACATATGGTTAGGGACGATATCCAGAATCAGCCCCATGCCGGCCTGCTTAAGCGCCGCGGCCATGCGGTTGAAACCGTCTCGTCCGCCGATTGCGGGGTCAATTTCATTCGGGTTGGTTACGTCATAGCCGTGAGTGGAACCCGCTGTGGCGGTAAACACGGGCGACGCGTAGAGATGGCTGATGCCGAGATCTTTCAGGTAAGGCACCAGCGCCGTAGCGCGGTCGAAGGTCATGCCGTTACGGAACTGAATACGGTACGTGGCGGAAGGGATCATAACGATGCTTCTCCATCAGCAAAGCGAACGACAATACCGTTCGGCGGTAAAACGTCAGTGACTTCCGGCCAGGCAAAGCGCGTCTCACCCGCGAGTTCGGGCAGCGCGACGGGCTTATTACCGATATTCAGCGCCAGAGAGAGCGTCCCCGACGTGAAGCGCCAGCTCACCGCCACCATGCCGGGCGCGGTCTTGATTACCTTGCCCTCAACGGCGCCGCCATGATGCAGAAGCGGAACGATATGGCGATGACGCAGCGTCAGCAGGTGGCGCGTGAAGCGCAGCCACGTTTTACCTTCGTCGGTGGCAATCTTATTCCAGTCGAGTTTTGAACGGATAAACGTGTTCACGTCGTTCGGATCCGGGACGATTTCATCGTGCCCGGCGTGGCCGGTAAACTCTTTTGCGCGCCCTTCCCGCACCGCCTTTGCCAGATCGCCGTGAAAATCGGTGAAGAACAGGAACGGATGCGTTTCACCAAACTCCTCGCCCATAAACAGCAGCGGGATATGGGGAGAAAGCAGCAGCGCGGCAAGCAGCACCCGCGTCTTGTCGGCACCGGCCAGGGTGATAAGCCGCTCGCCCTGGGCGCGATTCCCGGTCTGATCGTGGTTCTGAATAAAATCGACGAAGAACTGCGGCGGCTGCGTCTGGCACTCCACTCCGCGGGATTCGCCGGTTTGCAGCGACACCTCGCCCTGGTAGACAAAGCCTTCCGCCAGCGCCCGGGCGAACTTTTTCTCCGGCTCAAAGGCAAAATCCTGGTAATACGCGTGGGTCTCGCCGGTGGCAAACACGTGGGCGGCATTGTGGAAGTCATCATTCCACTCGGCGGTGAACAGCGGCGTGTTGCCCTGTTCATCGCGCGGGTGTAGAAAAATCACGTTGCGGCTGTCTTCCGTGGTCAGGTGAACGTGGCGGTGCGGGATCGTCTCGCGGATTTTGGCGGCAATCTCCTCCAGAATGTGCGTCTCCGAGGTGTCTTTAATCTGATCGATGGCATCAAAGCGCAGGCCGTCCAGACGATACTCCGTCAGCCAGTAGAGCGGCGCATCGGTGATGTACTGCCTCACCGGCTCGCGCTCGTAAGCGATGCCGTTGCCCCACGGCGTCATCCTCTGTGCATCAAAAAACGCGGGCGACAGTAGGGGCAGATAGTTCCCCTCGGGGCCGAAGTGGTTGAGCACGATATCCAGCACCACGGAGAGCCCCAGCCCGTGCGCAGCGTCGATAAACGCGTGGAAATCCTCCGGCGTACCGTAGGCAGAGTGCGGGGCGTACAGCAGCACGCCGTCATACCCCCAGCCGCGGGTACCGCCAAACTGAGAGACGGGCATCACTTCAAGCTGGGTAATACCGAGCTCTGCCAGATACGGCAGCTTGTCGATGGCGGCCCGGAAGGTGCCCTCCGGGGTAAATGTGCCAATGTGCAGCTCGTAGATAACCGTGTCTTCCCACGGCCGCCCTGCCCAGTCCCGGTTGACCGGCTGATAGCGTTGGGGATCGATAACGACGGAGGGGCCGTTAACGTCGCCCTTCTGCGCGCGCGAGGCGGGATCGGGCACCGTCATGCCGTCCTGCAGAACAAATTGATATTCTGCACCGTGCGTGACGCCGGGTACGTCTGCCTGAAACCAGCCGTCGCCAGCTGCCGTCATCGGCACGTCGGCGGCGGCCAGACGTAGCGTAAGTTCTTTCTGTCCTTCTGCCCAGACGCGAAAACGTACAACGTCATCGGAAATAAACTCAGCACCCCACTGCTTTTGAAATGTCCTGAATTCCATTCATTGTCCTCGAATGACCCACATTTTACGCGGAACGAAGTACAAGCTTAGTTCAGGATTAAAAGTGTGTTAGGCCAGCGAATTTAACCGCTTCGTCTATTCTTTATGAAATAACTCACTACAGGGAATACTATGCAGATTCGAAAAGGACTCAGTACCGACCTCACGCGCCTTGAATGCTGTGACTTTTCTTTCACCATTAGCCACATTGCGCGAGAGCCCTTTATCCACTGCGATTTACATATCGAAGCCGTCGCCGTTCCCTGGATTAAAACCTACGAGCTCGACATCCAAACTCTTGAAAACCACTGCGTTAATCCGGACGCCATATTTCTTATTGCCGAAACGGATGACGGGGAAATTGCGGGATTTATTACCGCGTCAATCGGCTGGAATAAATTTATCTCGGTGGATTACATTGCTGTAGAGCGCACGAAACGCAGAACCGGCGCCGCGCAAAAATTAATGGCCGCCGCGCACGTGTGGGCCCGCAGCGTAAACGCCCCGGGATTACGGCTTGAAACACAAAATGTGAACGTCTCTGCCTGTCTCTTTTACCGCAACTACGGGTTTACCCTGGGCGGATACGATCGTTATCTCTACAATGCCTTACCGGAAAAGGACGAGATCGCCCTGTTCTGGTATTACATGCTGGTCTAACGGCACGGCCTTCATATTTCTGTCATTGAATTTCATTACGCTTTCGGGATTTTAACCAGGGTGTTGAGGAAAAAAGCGTGAATTCAATGGCTAAGGCATTACTGCTGGCATTACCTGTTTTGAGTGCAACGGCAGCGGCGACGGCCGCCGGGGGCGAGCTGTGTGAACCCAAAGCGTACGAAATGGCGCTGCGCTATCAGCAGAAATCGGCAGAGATTATGGCTCTTCAGCTACAGACGTATCGGTTTGCCACCGAGCGTTTCAACGAAAAGTTAAAAGATCTGAAAACGCCTGAAAATTACGCCGTGGTAATGGACCTGGATGAAACGGTACTGG
The DNA here is from genome assembly GCF_003688535.1 of Enterobacter sp. WP_7_1. Lineage (NCBI taxonomy): Bacteria > Pseudomonadati > Pseudomonadota > Gammaproteobacteria > Enterobacterales > Enterobacteriaceae > Enterobacter > Enterobacter sp. WP_7_1. Next base: position 1,531,067 of record NZ_REFK01000001.1, read on the forward strand.
ATAACACCCCTCTGCTGGTGCGCGACACGGAGCAGTGTCACGACTTTACCAAATGGGACACCTGGAGCGACTGGGAGAAACAGGGAAAACCCGGCTTAATTCCGGGAGCGAAGGCGTTTCTTGACCATGTGAATCAAAGCAAGGTCCGTATCTATTACGTCTCGGACCGCATGCAGGAAAATAAAGCCGATACGCTCAGGACGTTAAAAGCCCTGGGACTTCCGCAGGTGTCCGATGAAAGCGTGCTTCTGGACACGGTAAGCAAGGAAGAGCGTCGCCAGAGCATCCTCAAAAAGCAGCAGATCGTGATGCTGTTTGGCGATAGCCTGCCGGATTTCGCCGTGCAGTTTAAAAACAAAAAGCCGAGCGAGCAGCAGCGCGAGCTGGTTGAGGCCAGCGCGGAACACTTCGGAAACGACTGGATTGTGCTGCCAAATGCCGCTTATGGCTCCTGGTCGAAAGCCACGCCGGACGGCTGGAACGCGCCGCTGAAAAAATAACGTTTTACGGGCCGGGAAAGGCTTCACCGCCACCCGGCCTCTTCGCTATGCTATCCACCGCGTTTATAGGTCCTATCATTTCTGGGCAGGTTCTTATAATTTTACGAAGAAGTAAGATGAGCGCTTTCAAAGGAGACTCGTATGCTTACCGTGAAAAAACTTGCTCTGTCCACGCTGATTTCCAGTTCATTGCTTTTTTACCCTGCGCTGCAGGCGTCGGCAGAGACGCCCCAGCACGTCGTTAAACAACCGGCGGGCGGATACAGCGTTCAGGTCGGCGACGTTCTGGTGACCTCGTTTACGGACGGGACCGTCGCGCAGGATCTGCACAAGCTGCTGCGCCGGACAACGCCGCAAAAAATTGATGCGCTGCTCGCGAAAAATTTCCAGACCAACCCGCCTGAGGTATCCATCAACGCGTTCCTGATTGCGATGCCCGGACATAAAATTCTGGTGGATACAGGCTCAGGCCAGCTCTTTGGCCCCGGCAACGGCGGACGTCTGATTGAGAGCCTCGCCACGCAGGGGATTAAACCCGAGGACATTACTGAAGTCCTGCTGACTCACGCCCACTCCGATCATGCGGGCGGCCTGGTGAAAGACGGCAAGGTGGTGTTCAGCAACGCGCGCGTTTTCGTTGGCAAACCGGACGTCGACTTTTTCTTTAACGACGAGAATCAGAAAAAAACCGGCTACGGCAAGAATTACTTTGACGTCGCGCAGAAGACCTTAAAACCCTATCTTGACGCCGGTAAAGTGGTGCCGTTTAGCGGCACTTCGGAGATTCTCCCGGGGCTCACCGGCACGGTTCATCCCGGCCATACGCCCGGCTCAGCCTTCTACACGCTGACGAGCAAAGGCGAGAAAATCACCTTTGTCGGCGACATCATTCATGCCGCGGCGATACAGTTCCCGCAGCCTGACGTGACCATTACCTACGATGAAGATCAGAACAAAGCGGCAAGCGTGCGCGAACATGCGTTTGCGGACTTTGTGAAAAATAAAGACCTGGTTGCCGCGCCCCATCTGCCGTTCCCGGGTATCGGCTATGTCACCAAAGGCGAAAACAGCGGCTATGCCTGGGTCCCTGTAACCTATACCAACCGGGACGCCGGCAGCGCGAAATAAGATGACGCCCAGCTCTGACATGGACATAGACCTGATCCTGACCCTGGACGCCCTGCTTCAGGACAGGAATATCACCCATGCGGCCGCGCGGCTGGGCATCAGCCAGCCCGCGCTGTCCGCTCGTCTGGCGCGTCTGCGAACGCTGTTTGGCGAACCGCTGTTTATTCCTTCCCCACATGGACGTGGGGTGCTGCCCACGCCGCGAGCGGAAGCGCTTAAGCCTCAGGTGGAGAGCGTGCTGCGCGGCATCAGCGCGCTGTTTGCCCCCACCACGTTTGATGCGCAGACCAGTACCCGGACCTTTGTCATCGCCCTGCACGAAAACCCGGCGCTGATGCTCGGCGCCGGGCTGCTTAACCAGGTGGGTACCGAAGCTCCAGGTATTCGCCTGCGCTTCGCCCTGCCACAGATGTCCGAACTGGCGCAGCAGCTGGAAAACGGAGATGTGGATATCTACATCGGCGTAAGCGCGGGCGCCCATGACGGCTGGGTGAGGCGCAAACTGCTCGACGATACGTTTGCCACCGCCCAGCGCAAAGGCCATCCGCGCGGGACCGGAGCGTTAGACCTGGAAAGCTACTGCGCGCTTTCTCATCTGGTGGTGTCATCGGCGGGAGATCCGTTTACCGGCTTTGTCGATCAAACCCTGGCCGGGCTGGGCTACCAGCGACACGTTGCGATGTCCACGCAGAGCTACGCCATGGCGCCTGCGCTTGTTGCCGGTACCGACCTGGTGTGCACCCTGCCGGAACGGATGCTGAAACAGTTTGCCAGCACGCTGGATCTCTTTGCGCCGCCGCTGCCGCTCCAGCCGATTATCATCAACATGTACTGGCACCCGAAAAACAGCCAGGATCCGGCGAACGTCTGGCTGCGCGAGCAGCTGCTGCAGGCCGCCGGGCGTCAGGTGTGATCGAGCGTAACCAGAAACTTTTTAAGCACTTCTGAGCGAATAATCCGGTGACAAACCAGCGTCAGCTCGCTTTCCCGGAGCCGGTCGAGGATGTCCACGTAAACCACATTCTCGACGCTCACCGCCTTTGCCGACGCGGGCAGCAGCGCCAACCCAAACCCCGCCGAGACCAGGCTTATCACCGTGGGCACGTCGGTCGCGTTTTGCACCACGTCCGGCTGAAAGCCCGCCCCGCTGCAGGCGTCATAAAAGTACTGTTCCAGCCCCATTCCCTCCGGGTCGCGCAGGGAGATCCATTTTTCGTCTTTCACCGACGAAAGCGTCAGCGCGGAAGATCCCGCTAGCGGATGCTGACGATACAGTGCCAGCACCGTTTTCTCTGACGTGAACGGGCGGCTTTGCAGATCGTCAGGCAGCGACGGCAGTGGCGCCCGGATAATAGCCACGTCGAGCTGGTTGCTCTGCACGGCGGCGTAGAGCGTCTGCACGTTTCCCGTCACCAGCGACATGGTAATGGCCGGCCAGCGCGTATGCATCTGGTGCAGCGCGGCGGGCAGCCTGCCGTCGAACATCGCGCTCGACACGCACCCCAGGTTTAATACCCCCTGCTCGCCCCGTGCCGTTTGCCTGGCGTCGAGAATCGCCTGCTCGGTCAGGGAAATGGCGAGCCTGGCTTTCACCAGAAACGCTTCACCCGCGGGCGTCAGGGTTAAGCGGCGATTCGCCCGGCTAAAGAGCGTGACGCCTAACCGTTCTTCCAGCGCCTTTATCTGCTGGCTCAGGGCCGGTTGCGCCATGTTCAGACGCTCGGCGGCCCGGTGCATATGGAGCTCTTCGGCCACGACGATGAAATGGCGCATCTGACGAAACTGCACGGAACGCTTCCTTTTTTGATATGAATTTACTTATCAATTTAGCAGTAATGATGCAATTGATGCTATTGGTCATTGCCATAAAAATGGAGGTATTCAAACGAGGGAGGAAAATATGGAAAACCCGATCAACGATCTCCGCAGCGCCATCGCCCTGCTTCAGCGCCACGAAGGGCAGTATCTTGAAACCGATTATCCGGTCGATCCCAACGCGGAGCTGGCGGGGGTTTACCGCCATATCGGCGCGGGCGGCACGGTAAAACGTCCCACCCGTACGGGACCGGCCATGATGTTCAACAGCGTGAAGGGCTATCCTGGCTCCCGCATCCTGGTGGGCATGCACGCCAGCCGCGAGCGCGCGGCGCTGCTTCTGGGCTGCGAGCCCTCTGAGCTGGCAAAACACGTCGGTCAGGCGGTGAAAAAGCCGGTTGCGCCGGTTGTCGTTCCGGCCTCGCAGGCGCCCTGCCAGGAACAGGTTTTCTACGCGGACGACCCTGACTTCGACCTGCGCAAGCTGCTTCCGGCCCCAACAAACACGCCGATTGATGCCGGTCCGTTCTTCTGTCTGGGGCTGGTGCTGGCAAGCGATCCGGAAGACAGCTCGCTGACGGATGTCACCATTCACCGCCTCTGCGTTCAGGAGCGCGACGAGCTTTCCATGTTCCTTGCCGCCGGTCGGCATATCGAAGTCTTCCGCAAAAAGGCGGAAGAGGCCGGAAAACCGCTGCCGGTAACGATTAACATGGGGCTCGATCCCGCCATCTATATCGGCGCATGTTTTGAGGCGCCCACCACGCCGTTTGGCTACAACGAGCTGGGCGTCGCCGGGGCGCTGCGCCAGCAGCCTGTCGAACTGGTGCAGGGCGTGGCGGTAAAAGAGAAAGCGATCGCGCGGGCGGAAATCATCATCGAGGGCGAACTGCTCCCTGGCGTGCGGGTAAGAGAAGATCAGCACACCAATACCGGCCACGTGATGCCGGAGTTCCCGGGCTACTGCGGCGAGGCGAACCCGTCCCTGCCGGTGATCAAAGTGAAAGCCGTGACCATGCGAAACCACGCGATCCTGCAAACGCTGGTGGGACCGGGAGAAGAACATACCACGCTGGCCGGTTTGCCGACGGAGGCCAGCATTCGCAATGCCGTTGAAGAGGCGATTCCGGGCTTCCTGCAAAACGTCTATGCGCATACCGCGGGCGGCGGTAAGTTCCTCGGGATATTGCAGGTGAAAAAACGCCAGCCGTCAGACGAAGGTCGTCAGGGCCAGGCGGCGCTGATTGCCTTAGCCACTTACTCGGAGCTGAAGAACATCATTCTTGTCGATGAAGACGTGGATATTTTCGACAGCGACGACATCCTGTGGGCGATGACCACCCGCATGCAGGGTGATGTCAGCATCACGAATATTCCGGGGATCCGCGGCCACCAGCTGGATCCGTCCCAGTCGCCGGATTACAGCACCTCGATTCGCGCAAACGGCATCTCCTGCAAGACCATCTTCGACTGCACGGTGCCGTGGGCGCTGAAGGACCGCTTCGAGCGCGCGCCGTTTATGGAGGTGGATCCGCGTCCGTGGGCGCCGGAGCTATTTGCTGATAAGAAATAGGGAAGTTTGGGCGTATGGCCCGCAGGTCATACGCTGATTTTCTTTTCAAGCGTGGCAATATTTTTATCCGCCTTTCGCTCCACCGAGAAACGATCGACGCTCAGCAAAATGAGCATCAGCCCCCTGCCGCTCTCCAGCAGCGGCGAGATTTCGCAGAAGCGGTCTCGTCGGGCGGCCTCAAGTCGCTCCAGCGGGAATGCATCACCCGCGTCGGTAAAGACAACGCGGACAGTATAGTCCCGGATGTCGAACTCTACGCTAAATGCGCGTGAGGCATCCTCATGCAGCGCGTGCCGGATGATATTCGTCGCCACTTCACAGACGGCAAGATCGAGCGCGAAACGCCACTCATCGTCAACGGCAAGCGCGCTCAGACGTTCTCCCAGCCAGCCAGCAAGCGGCGTCAGGGAGCCGATCTCTGCCGGAAATGCCGCATGCTCCGGCGTCAGCATCTACTGCCCCAGCTGCGCAAGCGCGCTGTTTTTATCCGGATAAATGCGGAATATGCGATCCATTCGGGTCAGGGTAAACATATTCATGATGCCGGGGTTCAGGGAGCACAGCGCCATTTCGCCTTTCCCGTTCATCAGCTTAAACAACGACACCAGCATCCCCAGCCCGCTGCTATCGATAAAGTCCACTTTGCTAAAATCGACAATTAAGGCTTTACGATCGCTGCCAATTTCTTCCGTCACAGAGGCCTTAAACGTCGCGGCAATGGACGCATCCAGCCGCCGGACCGCTGGCGTGAGAATGTTGGCATGCGGTAATCGTTCAGTGTTAATAATCATTCTGTTCTCCCTGACGCTCAATAACTAACAGTGAAACGTCATCGGTTAAGGCGGTCGGTTCATGTCTATTTTCATTGCGCCAGCCGGTCAGATGTTGGCCGAACCGCGGCAGGAGCTCGTCAACCGGCAGATGGGCATGCTCATGAAGCCAGCGTTCCAGACGTTGCGGGCCAAACTGCTCGCCCTCGCGATTCTCACACTCCGTGATGCCGTCACTGAATAAGCATAAGCGATCCCCTGGATTGAGGGTAAAAGCGACGTCCTCCCAGCTGAGGTCGGGCATCAGTCCGACAGGCGGCCCACCCTCGCCAACGTAAGTGACGGCACTCTCTGCGTTCACAATCACGGGAGTAGGATGCCCCGCCTGACACAACAACCCCTGACCACTGACGGGGTCGATCACGCCGTAGACGATGGTGAAATAGCTGGTGATGTCGTTTTCTTCACTGCAAAAGCGGCTGTTCAGTATCCTGATGACCTCAGCAGGCGACTGAATTCCGCCCTCTGCGGTAAACAAAAAACGGTCCACAACCCGGCCGTGCAGGAACTGACGTGCCACGGCGAGGGACATCATTGCTGCCCCTACGCCGTGACCGGACACGTCAACGCAGTAGAACCCCAGATGAGAGTCCAGAGGAAAAATATTGAAGACATCGCCCGATACCCAGGCAGACGGTAAGAAAAGCCAGTCGGAAAAGTAGTTCCCGAAGCGCAGCCGGTGTGATGGCAGAACCGAGTGCTGAACGCGCGCCGCCAGCTCAAGATCCTGTTCAATCTGGCGTAACGCTTCACTCAGGCGCTTATTATGCGCCGCAAGGGTCGCTTCCAGCGTCAAAATACGTACCCCGGCATGGAGTCGCGCCCGTAACTCAGCCTGTTCGACGGGCTTGCTTAAAAAATCATCCGCCCCGGCATCAAAACCCTGCGTTAAATCTCCTGCATTCTCGCGGGCCGTGAGCAGAATGATATACACATAGTGGCCAAACTGACGGCTGCGGATCGTCTGACAGAGCGTAAGCCCGTCCATTTCCGGCATCTCCCAGTCGCTTATCACCATACTGATCGGCTGGCTGGACAATATTTCCAGCGCGGCGACACCATTTTCCGCCTCGCTCACGATATACCCCCACTGGGTGAGCATTCGGGAGAGTAACCGACGATAAATCAGCGAATCTTCAACGATTAACACGTGCAGCGCTGACATGTATCCCTCCTATAGCGGTAAGAACCAGATGAGACTCACGGTCCCTTCCCTGAATTTTGCGTTACCGTTGCCGTGCCCCGGATAGCGCGTCCCCGCATAGTTCGCGTACTGGATGGAGAACGAACCTGGCGTATAGCCCGCATAGCCAAAGCTGTAGCTGTAATCGCCGTTCCAGGGCTGCTGCTGGCTGCTGTCCGGGAACCAGAACGCCGTTGCGCGAACGAAGAAATGTTGTTTGAAGGTATAGCCGCAGCCGCCGAGCATGACGTTTTTATTTTTACGGATGTCATCGCTGCTGAGGTCGTAGTAGCGCGGAACCCAGCTGTACCCGACCTGACAAATGATAGAGTCGCCTTTATTAATCAGGAGCGTGTTTTCAACCGGTTTCGGTAGCGAAAACTTGTAGGCCAGGGTAAAGGCGCCCTGTTCGAAATAGGTGTGTCTCCGGCTACCCGACGTCCAGAAGTGGTTATCGCCGTAGTTGCCGTAGACCAGGCTGAACGTATTGGCATGCCAGTCGTCATAGCCAAAACTGTAGCGAAAATCGGCGGTATAGCGGTTGGTATCTCTGACCGGCAACCGGGAGGTGATGTTGGCAAACCAGAAGCTGTAGGGGGAATACTGCAGACTAAGATTCAGCGTCTGGTTAATTTTTTTCGCCTGCGCGGCGCTGTCCGAGCTGTTGGGCACGCTCACCATCTGCTCTTTCAGCCCTGAACTGAAGCTCAGGGCGCCTGAAAATTTCTTGTCATTGCCTGAGAACAGACGCCCCCACCGGCTGGTAAACACGCCTGCCTGAACGGGTTCGCCGTTCTTATCGCGCAACGTCTCTTTCTCACTGCTTTGCGCCGCATCCGCCGCGGGTATTGCGGCGAGTAAGACGCCCGCCAGGAGCCATTTTTCGCGCATAACCGCCATCCTTAGTTAGGTATCCAGCGTGCGGCGACGTTGTATTTTGCCATGAGCCACAAAATGCCCAGAGCCGCAGCATGCACTAATGTATTTTCTATCCAGGCATGACGCCACAAATCGAAGGTGATGAACTGACTGACCAGCAGCACCACGTACACATGCAAAATGAAGGTATAAAGCGAGTGCTGGCCTAATGGAATAAGAAACCATCCCAGCAGGCGGTTGAGCGGCGTCCAGCAGTATGTCAGCACCAGATAGACGGTAACCATCAGGGCGATATCGTTTAACACCCGCACCGGGCCCAGCCCATTTTTCGCCGCCCAGGTGTGATAAAGGGTGTTGAAGCTGTCAGGCGGGATCACGTGCATCAGCAGCGCGGGGGGCATAAACGGGTTGGTATGGTTCTGTGCTATGAACCCCAGAATGAGCGCCACTATCACCAGCGCAACCACCACCACTTTACCAGCAGGCGTGCGTGCGAAAGAGATCAGTTCGGCTTTATACCAGCCGCTGGCCATGCCCAGAACAAAGATGAATTGCCAGGCCAGAAGCGGAAAGGCAAATTCGAACTCCGACGGCGTCAGCCGGAGCGGCCACCGCTGCCACAGGCCGTACACCAGCAGAGACGCCCCCAGCAGCCACCAGACGTTACCCTTCTGTAGCATCCCCAAAAATAGTGGGCTGAAGAGCAGCAAAAAGATATACAGCCCCAGAATTTGGGTCTGATGAGGGCCAATCTGCAAATAGAGGATAATGTTGAACCAGGTCTCTTTTATTTGCGGCGTGACCGGATAAAGCGACCAGCTTTCACCCGAAAAGCGGTCGGTAAAATGAGTGACCTCGAAAATATTAATATGTGGGATATATGCCAGGAGAATAAAAGACACTATGATAATGATATTTACACGATATATTTTCCACGCTCTAAGATAAAGCCCCCACGAAACCGTGAGTAATACCACTTTTTGCAGGCGAGCGCGATTCAACATCCCCAACATAAATCCCGAGAGAATGACAAAACCTTCTGCGCCGGTTGTTAACCCAAAGCGCTCCCAGGAGAATATATTAAATACCGACATAACCTCCGTATGCGCCACGACCATCATGACGAGGGCAATGCCGCGCATAAAGTCAATTCTCAGGTCCCTGACCCCTGCAATGGCATACCGCCATGATGTTGATTTGGCTAGATCTTCTTGCGCGATAGACGGCGCAATATGGCTCATAGGATGTCCTTTGCCTGGAAACGAAAATTAACGCCTAAATAAAGTAGATAGCCTAAAGGAATAGTAACCGCAATTTATCACGGACAGATGAGACGAATTAAGCAGAATTTAATCTTAATTAACCCCCACTAAATAATAGTCACAAACGTGGCTGGACACTTTTATTCGGCGTTCTACACTTATCTTAAATCTTGTTTAATCGCTATTTTCTTTCGCTTTTGGGCAACTGCCTGCGCAGCAGAATGGCTCTGCATTTTCACGGAATCAGGAACGCCGGAACTATGGATTTTTATTTTTCCCGTTTTGAACATCGTCGACCTCCGGAACCGTTAAAAACGCCGCGCTGGGTAATGATGACCTGGCAGGTGTTAGCGGTCGCGGCGCTTATTCTGGGCGCAAATTATATTTACTGGCGCTGGACCGCCTCCCTGAATACGGACGCGCTATGGTACGCCATACCGCTGGTACTCGCCGAAACCCTGGCCTGGATCGGTACCGTGCTGTTTACCATCAACTTATGGAAAGAACAGGATCCTCCCCAGAGTCCACCTCCGAGCGAGATTAACGACTGCCTGTTATCGGAGGAGGCCGTAGAGCCCCGTCCCGTTAAGGTGGATCTGTTCATTGCCACCTACTCCGAAGACACCGAGCTGGTGAGGCTGTCCATTCGCGACGCCCTGAAGATGGATTACCCGTACCCGATTGACTACCGGATCCACGTCCTCGATGACGGCCGTCGCCCGGAGATGAAAGCCGTTTGCGATGAGGAAGGCGTCAATTACATCAGTCGACAGACCAACATCGGCTTTAAGGCCGGTAACCTGCGCAATGGTCTTGAGCAAACCGACGGCGATTTTATTGTCATCTGCGACGCCGACACCCGGGTCTTTCCCACCCTTCTCAGCCATACGCTGGGCTATTTCCGCGACCCGGACGTGGCCTGGGTGCAGACGCCGCAGTGGTTTTTCGATCTTCCGGAAGGAGAAAGTTTGTCGCGCTGGGGCAAGCGGAAAGCGGGAAAAGTGGGCTATGGCCTGGGCTGGCTGATTCAAAAGTGTGTCGGCCCGGTCACGGTTGGCCGCGACCCGTTTTTTAACGATCCGCGCATGTTCTATGACGTGATCCTGCGGCGGCGCAACTGGGCGAACGCTGCGTTCTGCTGCGGCGCGGCGTCCATCCACCGTCGCGAGGCGGTCATGCAGGCCGCGCTGAGAAGCTACGTCTGGTCCGTCGAAGAGGAGATCCATCGCCATACCCGCGACATCCGCGATGACGAAACGCGGAGCGCGCTCCAGGAGGCGATGCGCCCGCACGTGGCATTTGACACCGAACTCACGCCCTACAAGTTTCACGTCTCCGAAGATATTTACACCTCGGTACTGCTGCACGGTGACGCCGCAAGACGCTGGCGTTCGGTCATGCATCCGCGCGTTGAGTCGAAGATGCTCTCTCCGCAGGATATGCTGACCTGGATGATCCAGCGCTTTAAATATGCCGCAGGTTCGCTGGATATTTTATTCCATGACAACATCTTCAGCCGTCGTCGCTTCAGGCTTTCACTTCCCCAGACGCTGATGTATGCCACGACCTTCTGGTCCTATATGGCCTGCGTGTGGAACACGGTATTTTTGATTTCACCCATTATTTATCTGTTCACCGGCATTCCGCCGGTATCGGCCTGGTCGACGCCGTTCTATCTCCATTTTCTCCCCTTTTTTATTTTCTCCGAACTGGCCTTTATGTTCGGGACATGGGGGGTTTCGGCCTGGGACGGCAGGGCCTCCTACCTCTCCTTCTTTTCCATGAATCTGCGCGCGCTTAATACGGTGCTGCGGGGCGAACAGATCAAGTTTCACGTTACGCCAAAAGAGAGGCAGACGGGCCGTTTTCTCTATCTGGTGAAGCCGCAGATTGCCATTGTGGTGCTGACCCTGGCAGGGCTTGTCTGGGGAGGCATTCAGGTTGCACGCGGACAGGTCGACGATCCTTCTGGCTACGTCATCAATATTTTCTGGGGAGGAGTGAACATCGCCGCCATGCTGCCGCTGATATTCGCAGCCATGTGGACGCCCGCCGGAGACGATGAGGTCACCCAATGAGAATACGTGATGCCCTGCTTTCCGCGCGCAGTTATCTCACTATTCTGCTGGGGTTCCTGCTCGGTTTTGCCATTGTGGTATGGGTTGAGAAACAAATGCCTTCGCGCGTGGAAAGCAGCGGCGGCATCGCGCTCAGTAAAGATTTCCCTCCGCTGCCCGCGAAACGCGGGCTGACCTATGACGAGGCCATCTGGGCGCGGGTGGCCTGGCAATACTATGTGAACAATACCCAGCCAAATGGTCTGGCGAATGCCAGCGACGGTGAGCCCTGGCTGAGCCTCTGGAGCGTAGGGAGCTATCTGTTTGCGGCCGCTGCCGCAGAGCAGCTCAATATCATTTCCACCGATGAGTTTGACGAGAGGGTCAGCGCGGCCCTGTTTACGCTGGAGCAGCTGCCGCTTAATGAGAAAGGCCTCCCTGCCGCGTATTACCATGCGGACACCCTCAAAATTCTGGGAAAACCTGACGCCTCCGCAATAGGCCTGAGCCGCCTGCTGACGGCGCTGCAGACCATTCTGTGGCGCTATCCTCAGCACGCGGCGGCCATCCGCGATCTGTTTAGCGTCTGGCGCACCGGCGCGCTGATGGAAAACAGCACCCAAAGCCAGGCGGCGGTACCGCTCCATCACTGGACGCTGGCTGCCGACGAGCAGCGAGACAGCTTTGGCTACCGGCTCTATGCCAGCCATACGCTGCGCTTGATTGACAGTGCGGCGGGACTGGCGGTCACCAATCCGCCCGAAGGGCAAAAGATGATCGACCTGGACGGGATCATGGTTCCCGATGAAGGGCTGCGCACGCCCTGGGGCAAGCAGACCTCCCTGATCAGTCTGCCCTATCTGCTAACCGGACTCGAACTGGGTTTTGACGCACAGAGCGCTGAAATTGCATGGCGGATTATGCAGTTCCAGCAGCGGCGCCACGGTCTGCGCAGCCCAAAACCACCTGTCAGCACCGATTACGCCGAACCGGCACCGGATTACGTTACCGATCTGCCCAACAGGCAGCCGGTTCAGGCGCGCGCCCTGCGCGAAGAGGTCCCGGAGAAGGTCGCGATCGCCTCCACCCGCACCGCGTTTGCCTGGTATGCCCTGTTCCGCAATGGCTGGAGCGAGGCGCTGCGCCAGCAGGTTCTGCCGCTTCTGGTGCCGGGTAAAGGCTGGCAGCGCGGCTTCAATCTTAATAACAGCGTTAATAGCGTCGTGGACGCCGACACCAACGCCATCGTGCTTGAAAGTCTGTCCTACATCGCGCACGGCCAGATGCTCTGTCTGGCCTGCCTTAACACGGCCCCCCATTCATCCACTCCCGCAGGAGCAACGCCATGAAGCTAAGATCCCCGATCCTTTTCCACCTGCTCACGGGAATAACGATCTGCTGGCTGGCGATATCGACCGCGCGTGCGGAAACCGAGCTGCCTGCATCAAGTTACTCGCCGCGCAGCGGCGAGCTGACGGCCCGAGAGATGACCATTGCGAAAAACGCCTGGCAGTATTTCGTCTCCAACTATCAGCCCACGACGGGGCTGGTAAATGCGGTCAACAAATATCCCTCCACCACCATGTGGGACAGCGCATCCTATCTGGCCGCCATGACCGCAGCGCGCGAGCTCGGGATCATAGATAAAGCAGAGTTCGACCGCCGGATGCTGAAATTCCTCGCCACGCTTAACACCCTGGTGCTGTTTCGCAACGAGCTGCCCAACAAAGCCTATAACACCATCAGCGGCCAGAAGGTGGATTACACCAACAAGCCCGGCGAAATTGGCTTCTCGGCCCTGGATATCGGGCGAATGCTGGTCTGGCTGAAAATCATCAAAGAGCGTTACCCGGAATACGGCAACAGCGTTGATAACGTGGTGCTGGGCTGGGATTTCAGCCACGCGATCGACCCCTGCGGCACGCTGTACGGGGCCTATCTTGAGAACGGCCAGCCGAAGTATGTTCAGGAAGGCCGCCTGGGCTATGAAGAGTACGGAGCGGCAGGTTTTCAGCTGTGGGGGTTTAATACCTGTAAAGCCAGCCGTCCGCAGCCGTACGAGCTGGCCGAGATTTACTGCGTGCTGGTTCCGTATGATTCACGCGACCCGCGCAATACGTCGCAGCATAACTATGTTGTGACGGAATCCTACCTGCTCTACGGTCTGGAGTTCGGCTTCGATAAGCCGACCGACCAGGATAACGCCCCGCGCGACTACTCCCTGACGTGGATGAAAAACTTTGCCGATCGGGTTTATCAGGCTCAGGAGAACCGCTATACCATCACCGGTGTCCTCACCGCGCGCTCTGAGCACCAGCTCGATAAAGCGCCATACTTCGTCTATGACACCGTCTTCAGCGACGGGTACAACTGGAACACCATTACCGACAAAGGACAATTCGTCCCTAACGCTGCCGCCATTTCACTGAAGGCGGCGCTGGGGATGTGGGTCCTGTGGAACTCGCCTTATACCGACCGCCTGCTGAACACCATTGAGAATGCGAACGAAGAGGGAAAAGGCTATTACGAAGGGCTGTATGAAAACGGCGACGGGCCGATCAAGGAGTTCACCGCGAACAATAACGGCATCATGCTGGAAGCCCTGCTGTTCAAAAAAGAGGGAAAACTGCTGGCCTTCAATACCGACAACCCGAAAAGCAAGGATTTTGCTCCGTCGCTGTGGGATCAAAAGCTGCTCGATCAGTTTGAAGAGAACAACGCCCTGCGCAGCCGCCCGTTCCTTGCCAGCACGCCGGCCGTAAAAAGCTGGTGCGACCGGACCGGCGTCACGCAGCGCACCAAACCCGCCTGCCAGGCCTGTCAGTGCGCGTCATGCAGCGCGGACGAGCCGGTTAAACTGCCTCCGGTGACTGCGCAATGCTTAAAACCTTAGCCAGAGGGCTCGCGGGATTAATCCTCGCAGGTGTGGTCATCTTTGCTCTGTTTGGCCATCAGGGGGCTGGCTGGCGCTGGCTAATCAATGGCGGCTGGCACTCCAGCGCGCGTATCGCTGCCCTGACGCAGGAAGAACAGAAATGGGCGGCGATCGCCTGGCGCTATTTCGTCAATAATACCCAGCCGCAAACGGGCCTGGTCAACGGAAGCGACAAACAGCCCCGCGTCACGCTCTGGCAAATGGGCGATACGCTTATCGCCCTGCTGGCGGCAAAAGAGCTGGGGCTGATTGATGAGGCCGAGTATGACGCCCGCCTGACGCGGCTGATGGGCACTCTCAACCGCCTGATGCTGACCGAGACCCGAACGCCAGGACGGCTCTATTCCAGCCAGACGGCGGCGCCGATCGACTTTAGCGGCAAGCCCGCTAAAAATGGCTGGTCCGCACGCGACATGGCTCGCCTGATGCTCGCCCTGCGCCTCACCGCTGAGCGGGAGCCGCAGTACAGCGAGTATCTTGATAAAATCATTTTGCGCTGGAACTTCTGCCCGGTCATCGATGGTGAAGGCGAACTGTGGTCCTCTTCCCTGCAAAACGGCCAGCCGGTGGTCCGTGAGGAGCTGCGCCTGGGCGAAAGCGAATATGCCGCGACGGCATTTCATCTGTGGGGATTTTCCCCGGATAAAGCGTTTACGCCACCGATGCACCACGTCATCATTGCCCAGCGGCGCCTTGCCGTGGATGCCCGCGATCCGCGCACCACGTGGCAGCCCTCCCTGATAACCACCCTTCCCTATATGCTGCCGGGCCTGGAGTTTGGCTGGGAGCCGGAAGGCGTTGCGGCCGATCTGCAAAAGCGCCTGCGCAAGCAGGCGGAAAACGTCTGGCTCAGTCAGAAAAGCCGCTGGGAGACCGATAAGATCCTGACGGCCAGAGCGGATTTTTCACTGCCTCAGGCCCCCTGGCATATACAGGATACGGTCTGGGGAAATGGCTATGCCTGGAACTCTGTTGGCGATGATGGCCGGGATTACACCCGCTTCGCGCAGGTGTCGACAAAAGCGGTTTTTGCTCTGTGGGCCTTGTGGGATACCTCTTATACTGACGTGCTGATGTCGGTCACCGAGCACCTTAACGATCCGCAGAGAGGCTGGTACGAAGGCCGCCTTGAAGCCACGGGCGATACCAACGCCTCCCTGACCCTTTCTACCAATGCCACGGTTCTGGAAGCCCTTTTCTTTAAGCACAATGCCGGGCCGCTGTTTGACATCCGCCGGTCTAAGAAAGAGAGCTACTTTACGCGCCGTGTAGCAGAAGAATATACGCCAGTCGGGCACTGTCTGCCGGGCGAAAACGCCTTAAGGAGGACGCCGTGAAGTTTTACCGCGATCTGTTTGAATCCAGTCTGAACCGCGTCTTTCCGGATAATGACAAAACAGCGTTTTTTCAGACGTTCTATGACGCCTTCGTCCATATGTCACCCGAGACGGAGCAGCATTTTTCTCGCCTGCCGGATCGGGAAGGCCAGCAGACCCTGTTTAAAAGTTTCTTCGCCATGCTTGCGGTAGACGGCGCCCTGATCGTACCTGATTTTCTCGAGCGGCTGGCGCGGGAGCAAAGCGACGACGGCCTGCACCTTCCCCCACGATTTTTCGCCCTCTGGCGCGAAGCGATGTTGAACGCGGTGAGCCAGCGCGACCCGCAGTGCGACGATGAGATCCTGACGGCCTGGGCGATGGCGATAGCGCCCGGGCTGGAATACCTGCGCCGACAGGCCGAACTGCACTACCGCGCATAGGGAGGATCACGATGAACGCATTCTCGTACGATCTTAACGCGCTGCCGGCCGCCGTCATGATTTATGACCGAGATGAACGCCTGCAGGCCTGGAATGACAACGTGGCCCTTTTTTATCCGGTCATCACCCCCTGGCTGCAGGTGGGTACGCCCCTTGCAGAGCTGGCGGAACGCTTTATCGATGCTGTTTACAACGTCGACCCCGGCCTGCGCCAGACGCTACGCGAGTCGGTCGTCCGCAACTGTCGGCAGGATAAACACTGTGAGGTGCGGCAAGTGGGCCAGCGGCGTATTTTCGTCCAGCATCAGCGCCTTGCGGACGGCGGTATTGTCAGCCTGCACAGCGATATTACGGAGCTGGATGAGGCGCAGCGCTCGCGCCACCAGCTGCATGACGATTTCCTGCTGACGGCGGAATCCATTCATATTGGGATCTGGGACTGGCAGGTTTCCGGCGACGCGTTACAGGTTAACGACACGCTGCTTGCCATGCTGGGTCAGTCGCGATCCCAGTGGAGATATCCGCTTCAAAAGCTGCTAGACCTTGTTCACCTTGACGATCGCCTCATACTACGTGAGGCGCTGCTTGCTTCAAAACAGGCGCATCGCCCGGTCTTTGAATGTGAGATCCGCATGCATCACCCCACCGAAGGACTGCGCTGGATGCTGCTGTCCGGGCAGGTGGTCACGCTCTCCATCGAGGGAAACGCCGAGCGCGTTATTGGCACACTGCAGGATATTACGCGGCGCAAAGAGGCTGAGATTCAGGCGATCGCCTCAGCCCTTGAAGCACAAAAAGCCAATGAGGCCAAAAGCGCATTTCTGGCGAACATGAGTCATGAAATCCGCACCCCGATGAACGGCATTATTGGCATGACCCAGCTGTGCCTGGATACCACGCTCAGCGCCGATCAGCGCGATTACCTGACGCTGGTGATGAGTTCCGCGCAGTCTTTGCTGCATATCATCAACGATATTCTCGACTTCTCCCGTATTGAAGCAGGCAAAATTGTACTGGATATTGATCCGGTCAATCTTCGTCCCTTCATTCAGACCTTAATTCGTCCGCATATGCCGGGCGCGAGCGAAAAAGGCATCGAGCTTCTGGTTGATATTGCACCCGACGTTCCCGACGTGCTGCTGGTCGATGGCGCCCGGCTGCGTCAGGTTCTGACCAATCTGCTGGGTAATGCGCTGAAATTTACGCACCAGGGAGAAGTTATCCTGATTGTTGAATCCGGGGATGACCCGAATCACTGGCGTTTTCGGGTGCGCGACAGCGGTATTGGCATCCCGGCAGATAAGCAAAAGGCCATTTTTGAAGCCTTCAGCCAGGCGGATAACTCAACCACCCGCCGCTATGGAGGAACAGGGCTCGGGCTAACCATCTCTTCGCGACTGGTTGCGGCGATGGGCGGCGAGCTAACGGTCACCAGCGAGCCGGGGAAAGGCAGCGAATTTTCGTTCGTCCTACCGCTTGCAACACAGTTTCTTGCCCCGGAGGAACGCCCGCGCAGCCAGCGCTTTAATGGGGAACCCGTGCTGGTGGTCGATGATAACGAAACCAACCTCCGGCTGCTGGCCGCCATGCTGAGCCAGATGGGGCTGAAACCCACCTGCGTCAACAACGCCAGCGAGGCCATCAACCGGGTTAAAGCGAGTGCCTGGCCGCTGATCCTGCTGGACGCGCAGATGCCGGATATGGACGGCGTGTCTCTGGCCCTTGAGCTTTCGGTGCTGCCGCAGATTTCTGAAAGCCATATCATCATGCTGAGCTCCATGAGCCGACATTTTGATATCAATATGCTGAAGCGGATCGGCATCAAAAACTATCTGCATAAGCCTATCGCTCAGGACGAGCTGCATCAGGCGATTGCCGCGGCGTTTGAACGTGCGCCGAAGACCGTGGGGGAAACCGCGCCCGCCCCCGTCGCCGCCCCGGGCGCTACGGGGCTGAGGATCCTGCTGGCTGAAGATAACCTCGTTAATCAGAAAGTTGCCGCGCGCCTGCTGGAACGCCTCGGCCATACCTGTCAGATCGTCGACAACGGCGTCGCGCTGCTTGAACGCTGGCGCACGGGCGTGTGGGACGTTCTGCTGATCGATCTTCAGATGCCTGAGATGGACGGCGAGACCGCCATTCGCCTGCTTCGCGAGGAGGAACGCTCCCTGCCAGGACCGGCTCAGCCCGCCGTCGCCATGACCGCACACGCCATGCAGGGGGATAAGGAGCGCTGTCTTAACATGGGCTTCGACGGCTATATTGCCAAGCCCATCAGCCAGGAGCGTCTCGCTGAGGAGATAGCTCGCGTGCTCGAGCATCATGATGATTCCTCCGTTTTTCCTGATGAAGCGCGCCTGTTGAAACAGTGCGCTGACGACCCTGCCCTGGTTCAGGAGCTGCTGGCCCTGTTTGGCGAAGGGCTGGAGGAGGCCATGAAAAGCCTCACCCGGGCTATCGAAAGCGATAACCGTGAAGCGCTGCGCCGCACGGCCCACAAGCTGCGCGGAGAAGCCGTCACGCTGGATTTCGGGCTGCTAGCCCGTCAGCTGCAGGCGCTGGAGAGCGAGGCGCACACGCAGGACAGGCAACAGCTTGCAACGCTAAACGAGCGTCTTCAAATGGAATCGCAGCGCCTGATGGCGTGGCTCAACGCGCGAGGGGTAAACGAACCATGACCCGTAGCTGCGCGCTGCTCTTTGCGCTGTTTATTCCACCGCTGGCGGCGAACCCGGTACCGGTCAGCTGGTCACTTGCTGGCACCTGGCGGGTTCAGGACGCCAACGACGGCACGCCTCCTTCCGCGTCAGGCTGGCGCGGGCTGAAAGTTCCCGCCAACTGGTACAGCGCGGGGTACGATCATCAGGGCGCGCTGTGGTATAAGCACGCCTTTACGCTACCCCTTCAACCGCCCGACGTGATGAGCACCCTGGTATTTGACGGCGTCGATTACCTTGCCGATGTTACGCTGAACGGCCAGCCGCTGGGCAAGCACGAGGGCTATTTTCAACGCTTTTCGCTGGATGCCAGCGCCGCGTTACAACGTCACAACCAGTTAGTGGTTCGGGTGGATAGCCCTTACGAAGATCCGCACAAGGTCTGGCCGCTGCATAAAACGCTCATGAAGGGGATTCTTAATCAGCATGATACGCGTCCCGGGGGCGCCTGGTCGCCGGAAGGACAGGACGCCAACTCTGGCGGCATTTGGGCACCGGTCAGGCTGCATCTGAGCCGGGGCGCCACCCTTGATGAAATCATCCTGCGGCCTGACTGGTCGCAGGGGCTGAAAAGCCCTGCACTGAAGGCTGAGATTCGCTATCGCGCACTTGGGAAGGGACAGGCTACCGCGCGACTCACCGCCTCGCCCGCCAATTTCAGCGGTAAACGCTTCCAGGCAGATTTTCCGGTTACCCTGGAAAACGGCGCCCATTCCGCTCGTGTCACGCTGCCCATGCCTGCGGCAAAACTGTGGTGGCCGGTCGGCACCGGGAAACCCCAGCTGTATACGGTTCGCGTCTCATTACGAGATGAAAAAGGGTTAATGGATACGGCGGTCACCCGCACCGGACTGCGCAAGATCGTTGAGCAGCCAGGCAACAAAGGCTGGCTCATTAACGACAGGCGCCTTTTTGTTAAGGGCAGCAATTACATCGGCTCCCCTTGGCTCGGCACCATGACGCGAGAAAAATATCGTCGCGATCTTCGTCTGGCAGAAGCCATGAACGCCAACGCCATTCGCGTGCACGGACACGTTGCCGGGCGCGCGCTGTATGCCGTTGCCGATGAGATGGGCATGATGATCTGGCAGGATGTTCCGCTGCAGTGGGGCTACGACAGCAGCGACGCCTTTACCAAAAATGCGGTTCGACAGACGCGGGAAATGATCGAACAGTTTGGCAACTCACCCGCCATCATCGTCTGGGGAGGCCATAACGAACCGCCCTGGAATTCGCCCTGGATGGAAAAACGCTTCCCGGACTGGAACAAAAACCTCAACCGCGAGCTCACGCAGCGGGTAGCGGATACGCTTACCGAAGATACCTCCCGCATCGTGCATCGCTTTTCCGCCGTTGAGGAGCACTACTGGGCGGGCTGGTATTTCGGTAGCGTACGTGACCTGCTGACGCCCGCCAAAACAGGGATCATCACCGAGTTTGGCGCGCAGGCGCTGCCCCGCTTGTCCACGCTAAAAACCATCATCCCGGCTGCGCAACTCTGGCCAAAAACCACCGCCGCTGACGATCCCGGCTGGAGCGTCTGGAAATACCATAACTTCCAGCCCTTTCAGACGTTTAAATTTGCCGGTATTCCGCGCGGAAACACCATTCAGGAAATGATCCGTAATACCCAGGCGTATCAGTCTCAGCTCGTCGCCACGGCGGCCGAGAGCTATCGCCGACAGCGCTACCAGCCGGTGACGGCCCTGTTTCACTTTATGTTCGTCGAGACCTGGCCCTCCATCAACTGGGGCGTGGTGGACTATTTGCGTAAGCCTAAAGCCGGTTTTTACGCGTTAAAACGCGCATACCAGCCGGTTCTGCCTTCTATTGAACCGGTCACCCCGCAGTGGAAATCCGGCACGGCGGCGACCGTGCGTCTCTGGGCCATCAACGACACCTGGAAACGGTGCAGCGAATGCCGTCTGTCGTGGCGTATCACCCAGCGCGCTAAGGTGCTGGCAAAGGGGACGATGACGATGACGATCCCCGCAGATTCGGGAACGATGGTCAAAACGCTGACGGCCACGCCAGTGGGTCAGGATGAGGTGTCGATTACGTTTACAATTGAAAACAAGGCGGGAAAAAGGGTTGGTGAAAATCAGCGCACGGAGTCCGTCATAAAATGAGCGAGGGAAAAGGAAAATTGCCGCTTCCCCTGCTTTCTTGTACCCTTTCACCGGAAACCCTGCCCCCACGAACATTGAGACATCCGGACACCTATGACTGCACATATTTCCAAAGATCCTTTGCATGGCGTAACGCTGGAGATGATGGTCAACGCCCTGGTGGCAAAATATGGCTGGAGCGAGCTGGGCGACCGAATCAAAATTAACTGTTTCAGAAAAGATCCCAGCGTTAAATCGAGCCTGAAATTTCTGCGCCGCACCCCGTGGGCGCGCGCGGAAGTCGAAGCCCTGTATCTGGACTCCCTCAACGATGAGATAAGCACAGAACAGGCGGAGCCCGCCTTTAATCCCTGGGCCAACAGTCGGATTATCAAGAGCTAATACGCAAATGACGCGACACGTAAAACGGATTGGTGCGCTGGCTGCCTGCGCGCTTTTACTTGTGAGCTGCTCCTCAAAACCACCCAAATCACTGGTTACCCCTCTCCCCACCGCGAGCAAACCGACGCAGCAGGCAAACGAGCCGATGCGCGGGATCTGGCTGGCGACCGTCTCGCGTCTCGACTGGCCGCCGGTGGCCTCGGTGAATGGCCGCAGCGCGGACCAGCGCATCGCGATGCAAAAACAGGCGCTGATCGGCAAGCTCGACAACCTTAAGCACCTCGGTATTAACACGGTGTTTTTCCAGGTGAAGCCTGACAGCACGGCCCTCTGGTCATCCAAAATTTTACCGTGGTCGGATATGCTGACGGGCAACGTCGGAGAATATCCGGGATACGACCCGCTGCAGTTTATGCTGGATGAAGCGCACAAGCGCGGCATGAAGGTCCATGCCTGGTTCAACCCGTACCGCGTGTCGACCAACACTAAGCCGTCAACCATCGCCGCCCTGAACCGGACTTCCTATCAGACCCCGTCCAGCGTCTATGTCCAGCACCCGGAGTGGGTGCGCATCTCGGGCGACCGCTTTGTGCTCGACCCGGGCATTCCGGAAGTACGCGACTGGATAACCAAAGTGGTGACCGAAGTGGTGGCGAACTACGCGATAGACGGCGTGCAGTTCGATGATTACTTCTATACCGAAACGCCTGGTTCAGCGCTCAATGACGCACAGACCTGGCGGCAGTACGGTCAGGGATTTGCCTCGAAGGCAGACTGGCGAAGACACAACACGCAGCAGCTGATCGTCCAGGTGTCCCGCGCGATTAAACAGACCAGGCCCGACGTTGAGTTTGGCGTCAGCCCGGCGGGCGTGTGGCGCAACCGCTCCTTTGACCCGGCTGGCTCGGACACCCGCGGCGCCGCGGCCTACGATGAATCCTACGCCGATACGCGGCAGTGGGTGCAGCAGGGCCTGCTGGACTACATCGCGCCGCAGATTTACTGGCCTTTCTCCAGGGATGCCGCGCGCTACGACGTGTTGACCAAATGGTGGGCCGACGTCGTGAAGCCGACACACACTCGCCTGTATATCGGCATTGCGTTCTACAAGGTGGGCGAGCCGTCGAGAAACGAGCCGGACTGGACGGTTCAGGGCGGCGTGCCGGAGCTGAAAAAGCAGCTCGATCTCAACGATTCGCTGCCCAACGTGAACGGCACCATCCTTTTCCGGGAAGATTACCTGAACCAGCCGCAGACGCAGCAGGCGGTGAACTACCTGAAAGGACGCTGGGGAAGCTAAATGCCATCAGGCAGAAACGCCCTGTTTCTGCCTGTTTTTTTTTACGGCTTCGGCCCGAACATCGCCTCAAGCTGCTGCGCATCCGGCATACCGACCACCTGCTGCAGCTCATTTTCCGCATTCAGATAGTAAATGGCCGGCGTGGCGTTAGCGCCCAGGCTGTCCATTAGCGTCTGGTGCTTCTGCAGGATCTCGACCGTTTCGCGGGATGCGTCCCCTTCCGGCTTGGGCAATTTTTTCCCACCGGACAGCTCGTATTCACGCCAGGCCGAAACCGGATCTTTCGCATTCAGAATCGCCGAGGCGTTACGTCCGCTGTTGGGGTTGAGAAACGCCACCAGCAGCGTGTTGAGCTGAACCTTGCCCGCCTTCACCCACGGCTGCGCTTCGGCCCAGAACTGCTTGCAGTACGGACAGAACGGATCGGCAAACACAAAGACCTTACGCGGAGCGTTATCCGCCCCTTCCTTCAGGGGATGCGCAGCGTTGAGGTTCTTCCACATCTCGCGTCCCATCGGGGCGTAGATCTCTTTCTGGAAATAGCCTTCGCTGAGGTTTTTTCCTTTGTCATCGTACAGATAGCCTGAAATGACGTGCTTGCCGTCCGGCGTTAAAAAGAGCGTCACGCCCATATCCTGATACTGCCCAATCCAGGCGGGCGCGCCGCCGGGCGCATCCAGCTTCTTGATGATTTTAATGTTCTGCTGCTCGCTGAAGTGCTTCACCACGTCCGGTATGGCTTCAGCCGCCTGCGCCAGCCCTGAGGTCGCCAGCGCTGAAAGTAACAGTATTTTTTTCATTTCCCTCTCCGGTTTGTCGGGGGCATTCCGCCCCCTTCAGGTTAGCGGTTTTTCAGTGCGTCACTGATCATTTCGTCAAACTGTTCAAACGGCACCCAGCCGGGCAGCAGTCCCTCGCCGATGAGCGTGGCAGGCGTGCCCTGGATCCCCATTTTTTCCGCGACGATCAGGCTGCGCTTGATCGTCAACATACTCTCGTCATCAGGCGTCGTGACGCTCACGCCCGCCCGCTTCTGCGCCTCCTGAATGCTGGCGTCATCGTGGTAACCCTTTTTGGCCATCAGGGTATGGTTCAGCTTCATAAACTGCCCGGGCTCCTGACGCCAGAGCGTTAACGCATCGCGCGCGGCGGTCAGTGAACTTTCCGAGCGGAAAGGTAAAAACTTAAAGACCACCGCGACGTCCGGATGCTTTTCGACGATCTTCTCCAGATAGGGATCGAATTTTTTACTGTACGGGCAGTTGTAGTCGGTAAACACCACCAGGGTGAGCTTTGGGTTTTTCGCGCCGATGCGCGGGGAGTTCGGATCGTTAAACAGGAAATCAGCGATCATCTTCTGCGCCCGCTGCTCCTGGTCCGGCGTCAGCGGCTGGGCAGCGAACGCCTGAACCGGGGCCAGCAGGAGCAGAAGCGTAATAAGCAGTTTTTTCATTATACGTTTAGCCTTTTGCGTTGTTCAGGGTGGTGATGAGGGTGCGCTTGTCCAGCAGCGGCGAGAGGATTTCCCCCTCAGGCAGGCCGGGGCCATACGCTGCGTTAAACGGAATAGCGTAACGGTTTCTCTTCGCCAGAAAATCCGCGATAAACGCGGACGGCTGGCTCCAGTCTCCGCGCAGGGCCACCACGTCCGGCTGACGCAGCGCGGCAATAACGTCCGGCTGATTCAGCACCCGATGCTCGTTAACTTTGCAGGTCACGCACCAGTCCGCCGAGATATCCACAAACACCCGTTTCCCCTGCGCCAGCGCCTGCTGGATGGCCTCCTCGCTGAGCGGCTGCCACGGGATGGTCTGAGCGGTATTTTGCGCCGACGCGGCAGGCGGCGCGTTAAGCAGCCCGCGCGCCTGATACCCACCAAACGCCGACAGTGCGATCACCACGAACCAGAACAGCGGTGAGGATTTTTGCCCCTTCAGCGCGAACAGCGCCAGCGCGACGGCGATCAGCACCAGCATCACAATCTGGCTGACCGCCTCGCCAAGATGCACGCTTAACAATGTCGCCAGCCACAGGCTGGAGACGAGCATCATCAGGCCCAGAACGACTTTTAGCGTGTTCATCCAGCGGCCAGGTTTCGGCAGCAGCATGGCCGTTTTCGGCACCAGAGCGACAAACAGCCACGGCAGGCTCATGCCCACGCCGAGCATCAGGAAGATGAGCCACAGGGAGTGCAGCGGCGCGCCAAGGGCAAAGGCGACCGCCGTACCGAGGAATGGCGCGGAGCACGGCGTGGCCAGCAGCGTGGCGAACATCCCTTCGCAGAAGCTGCCGCCAATCCCCGATCCTCCCGCCATCGCCAGCCGTCCCGTGGCGGCAGAAGGCAGCAGCATCTCAAACGCGCCAAACAGGTTCAGCGCAAACAGGAAGGTGACGGCGACCATCAGGCCAATAAACCACGGATTCTGGAACTGAATGCCCCACCCCAGCGACGCCCCGGCAAGTTTCAGTGCGGTCACCATCCCCGCCAGCAGCATAAAGGAGGTGAGGATCCCGGCGCTGGTGGCCAGAAACCGCAGCCTGATCGCGCGCCTGTCCGAGCCCGCCTGTAGTATGCTGTTAAGCTTCATCCCCATGACCGGCAGCACGCAGGGCATCAGGTTGAGGATCAGCCCGCCCAGCAGCGCAAAGAGCACCATTTTACCCGTCCCTTCCGGCGCAGAATGCGTAGCTGGCGTCGCGCCAACGGTCATGGTGGTTTGCTGCGCGTGACCGCCACTGGTCAGCACAAACGACAGCGTTTTGCCTTCCAGCGAGGCGGGTTTATCGCCCCATTCGTCGGTCACGGGTACCGTCACCCGAAGCGTATTGCCGTCGTGTTTAATGACCGGCTCGCCGGGAAGAATGTCACCCTCCAGCGGGTCAAAGTAGATCCCCGGATTATCCCACTTCCCGTCCGTCGTGCCGGTAATCACCAGCTTGTCGCCAGCGAGCCAGGCGGAGAGATCCGCGGATACGCCTGACGTACCGGGCACGGCGCGCATCGCCTGCTCGAACTCGCTACGGAAACCCTCGTCCACCGGCTGGGTAAAATCGAGACGCAGCGGGTAGTCCGTCAGCAGGCAGACGTTACTGCAGGTTGAGAGCGTGAGCGTCCCGTCGAGCGTGTCGCCCTTCACTCCGTCGAGTGCGATCGGGATAGTGACCTTATCGTAATAGCCCTGCGTCGTCATGCCGGAGATATCGAAGCGCGACGGGACCGGCCAGGACCAGCTATCCGTCACGCCTTCCGGCCAGCTGATTTTCGGCGCTACGCCGCCCTCGCCCGGCGATCGCCAGTAGGTTTTCCAGCCGGGCTTCAGCTCAACGGTGAGCAGGCCTTTAATGTGCGTTTGTTCCCTCTCCGCCTGAAAGCGGATGCGGGCGTGATCGTTTTGTGGGGAAACCTGCCAGCCTGTGTCCGCCGCATGGACAATGCCGATGCAGGACAGCCACAGGAAGACGAATCCCCTGAAGAGGTTAAGCATGTTTTACTCCGTGAACAGTGAAAATTATCGTGTGAGGACGATGATTTTCATTCACGGAAAACGCAGTTTTTAAGGTGTATTCGGGGAGGTGGTGCCTGAACGGGCTGTTCTGCGGGAGCAAATGCCCGCCCTTGCGTAAACAGCTGCAGCAGCGCGAAGAAGATAATAATGGCCGGTAGCGCACCGTCGAAGAACAGCGGCTGCGCACAAAGCAGCGAGTGTGCGCCAAGTTGACAAGGCGACGGGCCGGGTTGTTCGGTGCTGCTGCTTTGAGCCGGGGCATCTGCGCTCAGAGAAATCTGCGGATCCAGTCCCTGTAAAAAATGGTTGAGCATCACCGCACGCTGCACGAGGCAAAGCGCCATCGCGAGACAGGTAACGATCAAAAGCCATTTTCCGAGGAGCTGACGGTTGCGCATAACATTCCAGAGTAACAAGACGCCCCGATCATAAACGATAGTGATGAATCTACAAGTGCCGGAAGTGTAAGGTTTTGTCTGTCGCCGCTATTCGCCCGTCAGCGCGTCATAGACGTCCCGCAGCCGCGTGCGCAGAAACAGCACCGCCTTGTGCTTGCGGGATAATAGCGCCTGTTCGCTGGCGCCGGTCTCCTCTGCCAGCATTTTAATGCTGTAACCGTGGAGTTCGGTCTTTTCAAACACCTCACGCTGCGGCGGCGGCAGTTCAGACAGCGCCTGCCCCAGTTCTTCCCACAGCAGCGTTTTGAGGTACTCCTCTTCCGGCGTGTGCGGGACGCCGAACAGGGTTTCGGCCAGCTCGTCCTCCGGGACCCCCTCTTCGTCTACGCCCGTAAAATAGCCGGAGAGTGACACCTCGCGCTTTTTACGCGCCCGGTCGGTCATCTCGTTACGCGCCGCGCGGAACAGCCAGGCGGCGACGTTTTCGACCGGCTGCTCCACTTTCATCAGCTGATAGGTGACTTCCTGCAAAATGTCGTCGGCATCATCGCGAACGGAGGTCCGTCCGCGAATGAAGGCTGTCAGCCGGGCGCGGCAGGCATTGAGCGCCGACATCAGCATGGATCCGCCCGCCTCCCCGGCTTTCATTTCGCTCACTCTGCTTCCGGCGCTTTTGGCGCGGCGTCGTCGCGCTTATCGTCACGATGACCGTGCCAGCCGCAGTGGCCGCGACCGTGGCGACCAAAACCTTCGCGGCGCTGCTGAATAAACGCTTCGCGCTGTTCGGGCGTCATGTTCATCCAGCGCTCGTGCATCCGGCGGTGCGCGCCAAACATCCCCGGGCGGAAACCCAGCCCGCCAAACAGAATGCGGCTCAGCACCAGAATGCCCAGCGCCTGCCAGAAGCCAATCGCCTTCACGCCGAGAATGGCCGGGAGCAAGGCGTTCCACAGGGTCATCACCACCAGGCTGAGCACGATGAAAATCACCGCGCCGATGACTAAGCCCTTGCCCATACGGTGGCGACCGAATCCGCGCCCGTGACCTCTGCCGTGCAGTTCAAAATCTCTCATGGTGTTTACCTCGTTTACAGTAACTGATTATGGCTTGTGATGAGGTAGACGGATGAGGGAGGGAAATATTGCTGGGGAAAATAAATTTTTTGGGCGGTCGGATTTTGACTCATAGCGGTAACGGCTGGCGGGTGCTATGAGTCTCCTTCAGGCCATCATTTTTTCCGAAAGATTCGCTTAACGAATGCGATAACGATGACTGCCAGTATGATCGACACCAGTGCGAGGAAGATGAGCAAGGATAATAGTGGATTTAACAAGCCACCTAAACTGGTGAAGTCGCTGATACGGCCAAGTTGCTCGGACGTGCATACGCGCAGAATGATCTCAGGAATAATAAGCAAAAATATAATGACGGTTAGGACATAAACCAGAGCACCCTTGCGCTTTCCCATTTTCGTTGTTGCCCCTCTATCAAACATGATCAATGATAATAAGGTAATGATACTGCATGGCAGTATAAAACACTAAAAATGTATAAACAGGAAAAATAAACACTATAAACTTCTTACCGAACTGTTAACTCCAATTAGATTAGAAATGTGTTTTTTTAATTTTTCAGTTACTTGAGTGTGCCCAGCAATAGAATCCTTATAAAAAATAGTTCTAAAGTCTGCTAAATCAAAAGGTAATCTTTCCCGTTTTTCATTGCATAATAAAATAACGTCTTTTTTCAAAGCATGAGCATAACCAACTTCATAATATACATTTGGATTGTTTGGAGTAATATCTGCTATAATCACCGATGCCCCTGTTAGCTCTGTAATAATTTCATGAATTATTGAACCATTATTGAATGATTCATCAGCCCTTACCACCTCAAACCCCAACAAATCAAGTGTAGGTTTAATAACCTCAGAATAAAGATCATTAAACTCCTTATTAAACTCCATAACAACAAATGCTTTCGGCGTTGAACTTGACACCATTAACTCATTAATATAAATAGAATCAGCACCAAATAAAGTAAAAGTTATCCCTAATCCGTTATTTGGGAAATAATATGTTAAAACGATAACATCGTTTATAAAAATCGTAACAAACCCAGCATTATTTCTAATTCTAAGCCTCATTGAAGTATTAATAACAGAAACAGTCGACTGCCCAACCGAATTTATTACTGATATCAACCCATTATCATATCTTTTTATTGAGCAAAGATAAGGGGGCTCATTTAAATACACCATGAGATTATCTGTTGCCGACCAGAAGTTAATGGAGAAGTAACAATTATGTCCAGAAAAAACATATTCACAGCAAAGCTCTCCATCATTTAGAACAGCGTTTGTTCTAACATCAGCAGGAGGTGAAGGTACAGGCGGAAGACCTGAACCATTATCAACGAATCCAGAAGCTCCATAACCCTTATACTCAATTGTACCTTCTTTTACGCTTGCATCGCCTGAAATCAATAAAAGATTTAACTTACGACCTATATTAGCCATTGATATACTCCATTTTGAATCAGCTTTACGGTTAGTTATATACCCATCTAAAATATTTTCAATAAGATTGTATTGCCATGTTCGAAACTAAGTTAAACCAGCGATGCATAGAGCCAGAGCAGTTAAGCGCTCTTCGTTATGTGAAGCGTTGATGTTGCGTTAAATACAACTCCATATCTAATAAAAGGCCCCCCAGGGAGCCTCACCTCACTCAATCAAGCCTGCACCGGCAAACTAAAACTCGAAATACTCCGTGAAAGCTGCTGCGCCTGTTCTTCCAGCGATGCCGCTGCCGCAGCGGACTGCTGCACCAGCGCGGCGTTCTGCTGGGTCACGCCATCCATCTCGGTCACCGCCTGGCCGACCTGACTAATCCCGCGGCTCTGCTCTTCAGAGGCGACGGAGATCTGCTCCATCAGCGTATTTACTTTATTCACCGACGAAATAATCGAGTCAATCACCTCGCCCGAGCGGCTCACCAGCTCCGCGCCGTTTTTCACGCTGGAGACCGACTGCGCAATCAGGCTCTCGATGTCTTTAGCCGCCACCGCGCTTTTCTGCGCCAGGGTGCGTACCTCGCTGGCCACGACCGCAAAGCCGCGCCCCTGCGTACCAGCGCGCGCCGCTTCTACCGCCGCGTTCAGCGCCAGAATGTTGGTCTGGAAGGCGATGCTGTTGATCACGCTGGTAATGTCTTCGATGCGCTTCGAGTTCGCCGCGATGGTGTTCATCGTGTCGATCACTTCACGGGTCACCGCTTCACCGGTGTGGGCATTTTTCACCGCGTCCTGCACCAGTTTCCCGGCCTGATAAACGTTGTCGGTATTGTTCGCCACCGTCGCGCTCAGCTCTTCCATGCTCGCTGCCGTCTGGGTCAACGCGGAAGCCTGCTGCTCCGTACGTGACGCCAGGTCGATATTCCCGGAGGCAATCTCCTGCGCCGCGTGCGTTACGGTATGGCTCGCGTCGCGCACCTGGGCGATGGTCGCCAGCAGCGCCTGACGCATCTGTTCCATCGAGCTCATGAGATGATCGATTTCGTTATGTGCGCTCCCCTTGACCGGCACCGGAACGTCCAGCTTGCCTGCCGCAATCTGGCTGCAGTGCTCGCGCGCCAGGTTTACCGGCGCAAAGACAAAGCGCTTCATCAGCAGGCTGACGGCGACAATCACCACCACAAACAGGCTGGCGATAGCGGCAATGATCGCCAGGCCAGAGACGAAGTTACTGCTCGCATCTTCATTCAGGCTTTTGGCGTATTTCTGGTGGACGGAAAGGACCTGGTCGAGAACGATCTCGTACTGACGGTCAAGACGGGAGACTTCCGGGATCAGCGCGTTAAATTTGGCCACATCGTGCGCCTCGGCGGCATCGATCAGCGGCGCCAGTCCCTGGTTGCGGTAGTTTTGCCAGGCATCCTGATAGGCAGTCACCAGCGGCGCTTCATCCGTCAGACGGGGCGAAGCCATAAAGGCCGCAAAGGCGCGGTCCGCTTTGGTCAGCGCCTCTTTCACGGCGGCTAGCTTTGCAGCCCCGTCCGCAGAGTTGCCCGCTTCCACCATCTTCACATACTCCATCACCCGAACGCGCAGCGTACGGCTGTGGTTGATGGGGTCAATAATAGACAGCACAACCTGGATCTCTTTGTTGACGTTATCCAGGGAATTATTACTTTTTATGATGAGGCCAACGCTGGTGACAGTGCTGACAACAAAGAAGAAAAGCAGCGAGAACAGGACGATCAGGGACGACTTTTTCAACGACATAAACCAATACCTCAAGGAGAATTATTCCTTATGGTTATCGGCCATTCCAAAACTTAAATTAATTAAAGTTATTGAAGTATCGAACCGGGCTATTTCGCTGGCTTATAGCGTCGCTGCAGGGTGGCATTGAGCTTGCGCTGCAACGGCTGCGGCGTCTCCCCTTCGATCAATTTGCTAATCAAATCAAAGCAGTGCCACGCCAGCTGGCGGTTATCCTGACGAATGGTATCCACCGGGATCGTCAGCGAATCGTAGAGATAATGATCGTCAAAACTGGCTAACCTGATATCACTTTGCAACAGGTTGTGTTGGCCCATATAGCGC
The DNA here is from genome assembly GCF_003688535.1 of Enterobacter sp. WP_7_1. Taxonomy (NCBI): domain Bacteria; kingdom Pseudomonadati; phylum Pseudomonadota; class Gammaproteobacteria; order Enterobacterales; family Enterobacteriaceae; genus Enterobacter; species Enterobacter sp. WP_7_1. Next base: position 1,562,027 of record NZ_REFK01000001.1, read on the forward strand.
AGCACCCCTTCCAGCAGCCCGCAGGCGGCGGCGAACAGCGCTTTCGGCGGACGCCCCAGACGGGCGCAGAGTTCAGCAAACATCTCGTACCCGGAGCTCGGGTGATAGTTGCCGTGAATGATCCACTCGGGGCGCAGCTCCACGCCTGCCTCTCGCAGACCTTGCTTAAACCCTTCCAGACGATCGCGCGTCGGAGAAAGGCGCGGCTGGCCGCCGAGAAAATAGAATTCATCAGGATGCTGGCGCGCAATGTCGGCCACCAGTTCCGCCGTCGGGGTAATCGAATCGGTGATCACCAGCGGCAGCGCGCTGTCGTTGATGTGGCGGTCAAACAGGACAACGGGCAGCTGCTCGCTCAGCTTGTGGTAGTCCGCATCGTTAAGCATGCTGGAGGCCACAATCAGCCCGTCCACCTGGCGCGCCACCATGTTGTTCACCACCACCGTCTCCTGCCCCGGGTTTTCATCGCTGCAGGAGATCAGCAGCTGAACGCCCGCCTCGCGGCACAGCGTTTCCAGCTCGTGAGAAAACACGGCAAAGCCGTAGTTGGTGATCTCCGGGACCACCAGACCAATGGTGTGGCTGCGGTTATCGCGCAGCGACCGGGCGTGAATGCTGGGCTGATAGTGGTGCTCTTTTGCAATCGCCAGCACGCGCTCGCGCGTCTCTTCCGCCACGCGAAGCTCTTTGCTGCGCCCGTTCAGGACCAGGCTGGCGGTGGCTTTTGACACACCCGCCAGCTCCGCGATGTCTTTAATGGTGACGCGTTTTGTTTTTCTCACAACGACTTAGATCCGGCTGCCAAAACCCTCATTCTATCATGCAGGCGCGCAGCGACCAGTAGCGTAATGTGATATCGGACGCACCTTCGAATCGCACCCGGGCCGGATGGTCAGGAAAATAGCGGCTGCTCATCACCCCTTCACCGTGATTGATGAAAATTTCAACGCTGGAGCGGTCGCACAGAACGCGTAAATGAGTGACGTTGCCCTGCCAGTAGCGGGTCAACGTTTCACCGGTTTTCAGGCTCGCGCGTTCAAGACGTATACCATGTTCATCGACCGTGAGGCGCAGCGCACCGCCAAAATCGACATTCACCTGCGATGCGCTGAGCTCAAACTCCAGGCGCGTCGCGTCCAGGTCCGGCGCCTCGCTGGCGCGCCCCTGCCAGCGCTGCTCATCTTCACGCAGCCCCGCCAGCTCGCGCGCCGGGGTCTGCCAGAGCCTGCCGTCGCGATAGCGTAATTCACGCGGGCAGGTCATCTGGTGCATCCAGCCGTGCGCCCGGGTTGGCTGAAGCATCTCTTCCCCGTCTGGTACGCCCATCCAGCCGATCAGAATGCGTCGTCCGTCTTCCGCCAGCGTCGTTTGCGGAGCGTAAAACTCAAAGCCCGCGTCCAGCTCGTGCAGATCGCCGTGATCGAATGCGGCGCTTGCATAGTCAAACGCCCCGCTCGTCCAGGTAGCCGGATAGGTGTTGAGATAGCGATGCGGCTCGCGCGCCAGCCCCTGCGGACAGCTGATCAGGATGTGCGTTCCGTCGAGCGCGAACAGGTCCGGACACTCCCACATATAACCCGCGTCCGTCAGGCCGTTGACCCCGTGACCGGCGATTTCCCCGCAGGACGTCCAGGCGTGCAAATCGGCTGATTTAAACAGCAGCACCTTGCCCCGCTTTTGCACATCCTGCGCGCCGAGCACCATGTACCACTCCCCGTCGTGCTGCCACACCTTCGGGTCGCGCACGTGGCCGGTATAGCCTTCCGGCAGCGCCAGCACCGGCCCCAGCTTCTTAAAGGTACCGTCCGGCTGTTCCACGGCGAGGCACTGCCAGGCCGTGCGGCTGCCGTCATCAAACTTAACGTTGCCGGTGTAGCACAGGGTCAGTAAACCGTGATTGTCCACGGCGCTACCGGAGTAGCAGCCGTTGCGGTCATACTCTTCGTCGGGCATCAGCGCCAGCGGCTCGTGCTGCCAGTGCACCATGTCCGCAGAGCTCCAGTGCCCCCAGCATTTAAACCGATGCTCGCAGTCCAGCGGGTTCCACTGATAGAACAGGTGGTAGCGGCCGGCAAACCAGATAAACCCGTTGGGATCGTTCATCAGCCCCGTCACCGGCGCGGGGTGCCACTGCGGGTAGTGGCTATCCGCCAGCGCCCGCGGCTGACCTTTCATAACGGCCTGCAGGATCGCAGGCCAGCGGGAAGGTAACGTCATTATTCCGAGTCCGTTTTATATTTCAGCAGCAGTGAGACGGTAAACGCCACGCCGAAGGCAATCACCATACCGATAATATAGTTGAGCAGCGAGCTGGCCTGCACGATGGCCATGCCCGGAATAGCGGTCAACCCAACGGCGGTCATGTAGACATGGACAGAGACCACCCAGGCCCCGCCCACCGCGCCGCCGATCAGCGCGGCGATGAACGGCTTAACAAAGCGCAGGTTGATACCAAAAATAGCCGCTTCGGTGATGCCCAGCATCGCAGAAAACGCGGACGGTAAGGTAATGGCTTTGATTTTGGCGTCTTTGGTTTTGAACCACACCGCCAGACAGGCGCCGCCCTGCGCCACGTTCGCCATGGCCCAGATAGGCAGCAGGAAGTTAACGCCAATCGACGGATTACCCAGCAGCCCGGCTTCAATCGCGTGGAAGCTGTGGTGAATACCGGTGATCACAATCACCGAATACAGCCCGCCGAACAGCAGACCCGCCAGCCAGCCCGCGTGGGTAATTAACGTGCTCAGGATAAAGGAGATGCCGTCGCCCAGCGCGCGCCCCGCCGGGCCGATAATCAGTAAGGCGATAAAACCGGAGATAACGACGGTGAGGAACGGCGTCAGGATCAGGTCTAAGGCGTCCGGGATCGCGCGGCGCAGGTTTTTCTCCACGATGCTCATAAACCAGACGGCCAGCAGCACCGGGAATACCGTGCCCTGATAGCCAATCATTGCGATCTCAAGGCCGAAGAAGTTCATGGTGTGGAAGCCGGAGGCCACGCCCCAGGCGTTGGTCAGCGCCGGGTGGGTCAGAATGCCGCCCAGCGTCGCGCCGAGATACGGGTTGCCGCCAAATTCCCGCGCGGCGGTAAAGCCGATCAGAATAGGCAGAATGATAAACGCCGCGGAGCTGCACATGTCCAGCATGATGTAGATGGCGTTATCCGCATTGACCCAGCCGTAGGTTTTCACCATGCCGAGCAGGCCCATCAGCAGGCCGGATGCCACAATCGCGGGAATGATCGGAACAAAGATGTTGGAGAGCAGACGGGCAATGCGCTGGAACGGGTTCAGCTTACGCGCCGCCAGATCCGCGGCCTCAGACTTGCTGGATTCGCTAATCCCCGCCGCCTGAATAAACGCGGCGTACACCTTGTTGACCACGCCCGTGCCAAAAATCACCTGCATCTGCCCGGCGTTACGAAAACAGCCTTTTACGCCGTCGACCTTGCCGATCGCCTGCTGATCGGCAAGCGCGTCATCAACCAGCACCAGACGAAGACGCGTTGCGCAGTGCGCCGCGCTGGCGATATTTTCCTTGCCACCGAGCAGCGGAATAAGCTCGCGGGCGATTTGATTAAAATCCATAGATACCTCTGCCTGACTTCTTTTTATGATGTGCGAAACGCTCCCGCCAGGCGGGAGCGTGATGGGTTAAAACCAGGTTTCCATCTGGACCCCAAAGTTCCATTCCCCGCCGGCGTTGAAGCCGCTGCTGCCAAAGGCATCATCGCTGGCGTAATGATCCAGTTTGCTGCTCCAGTCCATCCAGGTGGCAAACAGACGAAGCTCCGGACGGCTGAAGAAATCGCCGATTTTGCTCGCTTTTAACGTCGGCGCAAAGGTCAGCTTGTAGAAACTACCGTTAACGGCGTTGCGGTCCTTATAGCCTTCCGGATTTAAATCCATGTACTGATAGCTCCCCTCAAAGGCCAGAGCGAAGTTCTGCGTCACTTCTTTAATCAGGCGAGTGTTGAGCGTCACCCACTCATAGCTATCGCCCTTGACGTAGCGATCTTTACTGCTCTGCGCCAGTACGGCGGGCGCAACGCTCCATCCACCGCCAATCGGCGTGACACCGTAACTTGCGAAGCGCCAGGTATCCGCCTCAGGCAGCAGCGCCCCGTCGGAACCGATGCTTTTCACTTCCGCACCCAGCCCGTGGCCGTACAGCAGCGCCGTTTTGGCCGTCCCTTCCCGCAGGCCGTAGAAGCTCTCGTTATGCAACCCGACCAGCGCATGAACGCCGGTATTGGCGGCGTCAGTTTTGATGAGATCGCCGTTGGTGTCTTTACGGTCGTCGTTATCCTTCGCCCGCAGGCCGCTCACCATCAGCTGGAACGGTCCGGCGAAGTGGTTCATGCTGAGGATATAGTTCTGAACGTTATTGTCGGTCTGCTCCACGCTGCCGAAGTTGCGGCCGTAGATGGAGAAGTTGCTGCGCAGAGAATCGTTCCATTTCACGTCATAGACGCCGCCGCCGGTACCGGCCAGGAACACCACGTCGGAGTCCAGCCAGTGAATATCAAAGTTGTCGCGGTCGAAGCGTTTACCCGCCCAGAAGGTGCTGCCCTTCAGCGCGCCGGTAAAATCAGGCAGGTTGCCCAGCTCCGCGAAGGCCTGGCGAATATTGAGATCGCTGGTATCGGCTGACCAGTCGTTATAGGTTCTCTGACCGTCGGCCAGCATCGCTTTGAAGCGCGTGGTGGCCCCGTTATCCAGAGTTTGCTTGTGCTCCAGGTTCAGTTCGACGTAGGTGTCGGCTTCGTTACCCAGACGCCCTACCGCGCCGCCGGTTTCTCCGGCCGGGGTCAGATAAGGACCGCTTTTGCTGCTGGAGGCCGCATCGTTCATCAGCAGGCCCGAACGGGCGTAGCCGTGGAACTCAAACCCGCTGCTTTGATCCGCCTTCTTCTCCAGCGCGGTGGTGCGCTGCGCCACCGCCTGGGTTGTCGTTTGCGTCTGCTGCTGCGCGGCAACCAGCTGCTGCGTTTTTTGTTCCGCATCGGTGGCGCGCTTTTCAGCCACCTGGGCACGCGTTTCCGCTGCCTGGAGGCGCTGCTCCATCGCGGCAAGACGCGCTTCGATACTTGTCATATCCGTTTGGGCAAAAACAGAGGTACTTCCGGCCAGCATGCCTATCATCACGGCAAGTCTGCGTTTTTTATACATTTTGTCGCATCCCTAAAAGAAGTCATTAAACGTGCTAAATTGCTAAACCGGTTTAGGTTGCTGATACTAAACCTCTGAATTTTGGATCGGCAATCTTTTTTGCTAAACCGTTTTAGTAAGTGTGATCGAGGCGACAATTCAGGCCGCCGGATGGCGGCCAGTGAAGGAAGGAATTACAGTTCGTGCTGCCACGGCAAGGCGGTCATCGCCCCTTTGGCCGTGGTGGCTAATGCGCCGCAGCGCTGGGCTAAGGCGATGACCGGCGTCAGGTCCTGCCCGGCGGCCAGCCCGTATAGCAGTCCGGCGACAAAGGCGTCGCCCGCGCCGGTGGTATCGACGCACTCAACGGGGGTTGCCGGATAGTGCTTCGCGGCGCCGTCATGCCAGGCGATCACCCCCTCTTTTCCCTGGGTGACAAGCACCAGACGCGCCGGGCAGCGCGCCATCAGCGCGTTCAGACCGACGTTAACCTCTACATTTCCGGTTAAAAAAGCCAGCTCTTCCACAGAGAGTTTCACCACGTCGGCGCTCTGCAGGGCCTGCTCCAGGCAGCGGCGCAGCGCGTTCTCATCCGGCCAGAGGTCCGGGCGAATATTGGGGTCGAAGCTGACGTAGCCGCCCGCCCCGCGAACGGCGGCCATCGCCTCAAACGTCGCGGAACGGCTCGGCTCTGCGCTTAACGCGATGGAACAGACGTGCAGCCACTCTCCGGCGCTGAACGTCGGCAGATCGGCGGTTTCCAGAAACAGATCGGCGCTCGGGCGCACCATAAAGGTAAACGAGCGTTCGCCGTGGTCATCCAGATCGACCACTACCGTTGAGGTTCGGTGCGCCGGGTCAAGGCGCATAGACTTCACGTCGACCTTTTCGTCAGCGAGAGTTTTCGCCATAAAGCGCCCGAATGGATCGTCGCCAACCCTGCCGATAAAGGCGCTCTGGCCGCCCAGCCGGGCAATACCGACCGCAACGTTTGCCGGTGCACCGCCGGGACACTGCAGCAATCTGCCTTCTCCATCGGGCAGCAAATCCACTACCGCATCGCCAAGTACCCAGATTTTTTTCATGTGTTCCTCGTAGCTAAACAATATTAAACCGTTTTAGCTATTTAAGCACAGGCAGGACGAAGGGGAAATAACGCGGGAGGAAAATTGGCTAACGCACCAGATGCGGCCAGTGAATATTACCGACGCCATTAAGCTGCGGGCGGGCAAACAGAAAGCCCTGGAAACGGCGGATCCCGGCAGACTCGAGCCAGCACCACTCCTCTATCTTCTCGATCCCTTCGGCCACCAGGGTAATTTCGAGATCGGAGCAACAGCTGACGATGGAGCGCACAATCGCCTGCTTCGGGCCGCTGAGGTGGATATCGCTGACTATCTCCCGGTCAATTTTAATTTTATCCGGCTGGAAGCGGGTCAGCAGCGAAAGACCGGCATACCCGGAACCAAAATCATCGATTGCCAGGCCAATGCCCTCACCGCGAAGCTGCTTGATGGCGCTATTGAACTGGTTGAAACCGGAGATCATCTCGTTTTCCGTCACTTCAATGACCACCTGCTCCGGCTGAAGGCCATGTTTTTTAATCTGATCGACCAAAAACTCCACTGCGCCGGGGACATTCACCAGCGACATCGGCAGCAGGTTTACCGCAATTTTATGGCTGCCAATGCCCAGCTTTTCCGCCAGCGCAAAGGCATACGCTTTCGTCTGGAGATCGACTTCGTAGATTTTGTCCGGGTCGAGGGTGCTGAAGAAATGCTCCGGGCTGCCGCCGTCGTTGCCGCGAATAAGGGCTTCAAGCGAGCTTATCTTCCCTTCCGAGGGCTCAACGATGGGCTGGAGCGCAAACTGACAGGTTTGGTTGGCCATCAGCCCCAGACGTTCGCCAAAGGGCAACGCCTCGGGTGACAGAGTCCATTTTTCAGGTACGTAGCGTGCACCCGACAGGGCCGGACGTTTGCCCGTGATAAACGTCTGGATAAATTTAAACACCCGGTCATCGGATGTGAGATAGCTTTCCAGCTTGCTGTAATTCAGAACCGACTGCAGCACCTCTTTCGGCGACTGCGTTTGCAGATCGAACAGCAGCATACCGACGTTTTCGAAGCGTCTGCGCGGGCCATAGTCCCGCATCAGCTCTACCACTCCACTGTGCCGCTTGTCGTCACGGATTTTATGGAACAGCTTAAGCACGCTCTCTTCCGACCCTTCGAGGATTTGCAGCACGTCACTGCCTTTTGCAAGCAGAACCCCGGTGATATTCAGACTGGCATTGCGGATCCGGGCGCGCTCCACTAGCTCCCTAAGCGCGGAGGACTGACAGGATAAATTCAACTGGCTTCGGTAAATCAGAGTAGTCAGCACAAAAATGGGTTCCGATGAGAAAGAGAGGTGCCTTGAAGCTATTATTTAACATACTTAATCAATGCGACCTAACATATTCACGCCACAGGGGAACGTTACTTTTCCCCGTCCCCGATCCGGCTGTTAATCCTCTCCTGCATATAGCCGTAAAACGGGTTCGAGGTGACCCGCATCAGCGCCTCTTTTCCGACGCTCAACACGGAGGTTTCGCCCCAAAGCGCGATTGTCCCCAGGCTGATGCCGTAGCGGTTTTTCACCCCAGGCTCACGGCCATAGAGATCGTCATCCGGCGGGAACGGCACCGCAACGTGCGACAGGGAATAGACATCCTGCGGCCAGGCCTGCGCAAGCGGCACGACCGTCTCCCGGGTGCTGCCAGCCGGAGTGATTTTCGCCACCGTCGAGAAACTGTGTGCGTCCGCATTGGTAATAATCGTGACACCGTAACGCCTCTGCGCAACCGGCAGCAGCGCCGAGGTGGCCGTCCACGACGACGGTTTGAACAGCGGGCGGAAGCTCGCCGCCTGATTGATGTCAAACACCACCAGCTCGCTGCCGTTTGCCGGAAGCTGGTCAAACAGGCCGGTCACCACCGCGCGGGTGCTGACCGTGGAATCCATCACCGACTGGAACGCCAGCACCGGCGGCAAATTCGCCAGCCTGTTCTCCCGCGCCTCGCGGCCGATTTGCTCCTGCAGGGCCTTCGTCAGCAGCCATGACTGGCGGGCGGCGTTCACCGGGAACGAGTTATATTTGTACGGATTATATTCCGGAGAGATATTCAGCCACGCCGCTTTGGCAAACGCCGGCAGCAGCGCCGGTAACCCGGCGAAACCGGCAAACCGCGCAAAGGCCGTCACGCCAATCATCGGTGAGAGCAGTATCACCTGCTGCGGTTTACGCAGCGAAGGCGCGTCCAGCGCATCGAGGTTATATTTCATCGCCAGCGCCCCGCCGTTGGAGTAGCCCACCAGATGCAAAGGCGCAGCCTCACCCGCCAGACGCGTGGCTTCCCGCACCGCAAGACGCGTCGCCGCGAGCCACATCTCCCAGTCAACGTCCGTCAGCGCGCCGGGCGCGGTACCGTGCCCGGGCAGACGCGGGACCACGGCCACAAAGCCGTGCTGTTGATAGTTCACCGCAAGGCGCCGGACGCTGTAAGGCGAGTCCGTCAGACCGTGCAGCAGCACCACCGCGCCGCGCGGCTTTCCGGCAGGCATCAATACAAACGAGCGGTTGGCATCGGGCGTAAACTGTCCCGGCCACACAAGGCTCTGGCGATAATAGCGGTTTAACGGCGTACGTTCCTCGCCCTCTGTTTTCGCCGTCACCGCGCGATCAAGATCGGCGAAAATGGCGTTTTCCCGGGCGATATACCGGGCAAAATCGGCGTTATCCATCTCGCGCACGGACATCTCATCGGCCCGCCAGGTATGCCAGAGGTGCAGTTCCGGTCCCTGCTGGGAGAGATAGACCCGAACCGCCAGCAGGACAACCAGTACGATCCCGACGACAATCCCTATTTTCTTTGCAAGCGCCATCAGGCGCACGCTGACTCGCCAGGGCAGATTTGCCATGCCGGGATCCTTTTTATATTCACGATACATCTATCTTATCAAAAATGTGAACGGACTGACGGATTCACCAAATTCATACCTGCCGCGTCAGACAGTGCACCAAAAGTGAACTACGCTGCACAAATGTTGATCATTGGTTAAACAAATATTGCATGAAGTTTACTACACAGCGGGTTTCACCCGCCCTGTGAACATGGCACGCGTCATGCATTGTTAACCAGGTAACAAAAATTCGGCCATTGACAGCCTGTTAACAGCGAGGCGGTATGACGACGAAACCTGAGATGTTGAGCCGTATCGAAGCGACGTTCAGCCAGCTCACGCCCAGCGAAAAGCGGGTCGGAAGCTGGCTGCTGGCGCACGCCGCGCAAATCCCGTTTGAAACGGCAGAGAGCATCGGTCAGGCGAGCGGGACCAGCGGAATTACCGTCGGACGCTTTCTGCGCAAGCTGGGGTATCGCAACCTGGAAGATGCCAAAAAGAGCCTGCGCGATCCGTATCAGCCCTGGGGCATGAACGAGCGGCTGGACTCCTGGCAGCAGCAGCGCCCCCTTTCCAGCCGCCTTCAGCATGCCCTGTCGCTGGAAGTGGATGCCATCACGCAGGTGTACCAGCTGGCGCAAACGGACGCCTTCCGTCAGGTGGTGCACAACCTCGCCCACGCCGACGCGGTGTTTGTGCTGGGGATCCAGTCCACGCGCGGGATTGCCAACGCCTTCTTCAGCCACCTCGAGTACCTCCGCCCGCGCGTGAGCTATTCGGAGGGCGCTTCCGGCAGCTGGGTAGAATCCCTGAACTCGGGGTTTTCGCACCCGTACGTCGTGCTGACCGATACGCGCACCTACTCCGCGATGGCCCGTCAGTACTGCCGCGTCGCCAGCGAGAAAGGCATTCCGCTCGCCTTGATCACCGACATCTGGTGCCCGTGGGCGCGGGATTATCCGATGGATTTACTGCAGGTGAAAACCGATACCGGTCACTTCTGGGATTCGCTCGCCCCCGTGAGCTGTCTGTTCAACCTGCTGCTGTCGGGCGTGGTGGAAGCGCTGGGTGATGCGCTCCCGGCACGTCTGGCGGTCAACCGACAATTACAACAAGAGTTTGGTCAATTCGAACGCTAAAGGAGCGGAGCTATGCCCGAAGAGAGTGAACTGATTGATGTGGTGAAGACGTTTCCCACGCTGCATATCGATCTGAAGTACGCCACCGCCGACAACATCATCGGCCGCCCGATCTATCAGGAGGCGCTGTGCCTGCTGCATACCGACGCGGCCACCGCGCTGGCAAAAGCCATCAGCATTGCCTCGCTGGCCGGGCTAAAGCTGGTGGTCTACGACGCCTATCGGCCGCAGCAGGCGCAGGCCCAGCTGTGGGATGCCTGCCCGAACCCGGAATACGTGGTCGACGTGGCGATTGGCTCCAATCACAGCCGGGGTACGGCCATCGACGTCACTCTGATGGATGAACATAACGCCGTGCTGGATATGGGTGCCGGTTTTGACGAAATGCACGACCGCTCGCATCCGTATCACCCCTCCGTGCCGCCGCACGCCCAGCGCAACCGTCTGCTGCTGAACGCCATCATGTTCGGCGGTGGTTTTGTGGGTATCAGCAGCGAATGGTGGCACTTCGAACTGCCGAACGCCGCCAGCTACCCGCTGCTTGACGACCGTTTTGCCTGTTTTCCCCTGACGCACACTTCTCTTTAAACCTGGAGCACTGCCATGAAAACATCGCTTCTCTCGACGCTGATCGCCGCCACGCTGGCGCTGAGCGCACCGCTGGCGCTGGCTGCCGTCCCGAAAGACATGCTGGCGATCGGTAAAGCCGCCGACCCGCAAACGCTCGATCCTGCCATCACCATTGATAACAACGACTGGACCGTCACCTATCCGTCCTACCAGCGTCTGGTCAAGTACAAGCCAGGCTCTACCGAGGTGGAAGGCGATCTGTCGACGGGCTGGAAGGCTTCTGAGGACCAGAAGGAGTGGACTTTTACCCTGGCGGATAACGCGACATTCTCCGACGGCACGCCGGTCACCGCCGAGGCGGTAAAGCTCTCCTTTGAGCGCCTGCTGAAGCTCGGCCAGGGGCCGTCTGAAGCTTTCCCGAAAGACCTGAAAATTGATGCCGTCGATGACCATACGGTGAAGTTCACCCTCAGCCAGCCCTTCGCGCCTTTCCTCTACACGCTGGCAAACGACGGGGCGTCCATTATTAACCCGGCGGTGCTGAAGGCCAATGCGGCGGACGATGCGCGCGGTTTTCTGGCGCAAAACACCGCCGGTTCCGGGCCGTTTATGCTGAAAAGCTGGCAGAAAGGCCAGCAGCTGATTCTGGTCCCTAACCCTCACTGGCAGGGTGAAAAGCCGCACTTTAAGCGCGTCTCGGTGAAAATTATCGGTGAGAGCGCCTCGCGCCGACTGCAGCTTTCCCGCGGCGATCTGGACATTGCCGACGCCCTGCCGGTCGATCAGCTTGCGGCCCTGAAGCAGGAAGGCAAAGTCGCCGTCGCGGAATACCCGTCCCTGCGCGTGACTTACCTCTATCTCAACAACAGCAAAGCGCCGCTCAATCAGCTGGATTTACGTCGGGCCATCTCCTGGGCGACGGATTACCAGGGGATGGTGAAAGGCATTCTGAGCGGCAACGGCAAGCAGATGCGCGGCCCGATCCCGGAAGGCATGTGGGGCTTTGACGCCACGGCAATGCAGTACAGCTTCGATGAGGCCAAAGCCAAAGCGGCGCTGGAGAAGGTCAAAGACAAACCCGCCAGCCTGACCTTCCTCTACTCGGATAACGACCCGAACTGGGAGCCTATCGCCCTCTCCACTCAGGCCAGCCTTGGCAAGATCGGCATTAGCGTCAAGCTGGAAAAACTGGCGAATGCGACCATGCGCGACCGCGTCGGAAAAGGCGATTACGACATTGCCATCGGCAACTGGAGCCCGGACTTTGCCGACCCGTACATGTTCATGAACTACTGGTTCGAATCGGACAAAAAAGGGCTGCCGGGCAACCGTTCGTTCTATGAGAACAAAGAGGTCGATTCGCTGCTGCAGGCCGCGCTGAAAACCACCGACCAGGCGGAACGCACCAAAGATTACCAGCAGGCGCAGAAGGTGGTTATCGACGAGGCGGCCTACGTTTATCTGTTCCAGAAAAACTACCAGCTGGCGATGAACAAAGAGGTCAAAGGCTTCACCTTTAATCCGATGCTCGAGCAGGTGTTCAACATCGCCACCATGAGCAAATAACGGTTGTCGCCGGGGGAAAGCGTATGACGTTCTGGAGCATAGTGCGCCAGCGCTGCTGGGGGTTAATCCTGGTGGTGGCCGGTGTCTGTATTATCACCTTTATTATTTCACACCTGATCCCCGGCGATCCGGCCCGTCTGCTGGCCGGCGATCGCGCCAGCGACGAAATCGTGCAGAACATCCGCCAGCAGCTAGGGCTGGATCGGCCGCTATATATACAGTTTGGCCGCTACGTGGACGCTCTGGCGCACGGTGATTTAGGCACTTCCATCCGTACCGGACGTCCGGTCGCCGAAGATCTGAAGGCCTTTTTCCCCGCCACGCTGGAGCTGGCCTTTTGTTCTCTGCTGCTGGCGCTGGTCATCGGCGTGCCGCTGGGGATTTTGTCGGCGGTGTACCGCAACCGCTGGCTGGATCACCTGGTGCGTTTAATGGCGATGACCGGGATCTCCACGCCGGCCTTCTGGCTCGGGCTGGGCGTTATCGTGCTGTTCTACGGGCACCTGCAGATCCTGCCGGGCGGCGGCAGGCTGGATGACTGGCTCGATCCGCCGACGCACGTCACCGGGTTTTATCTGCTGGACGCGCTGCTGGAGGGCAACGGTGAGGTGTTCTTCAACGCGCTTCAGCACCTGATTTTACCCTCGCTGACGCTGGCGTTTGTTCACCTGGGGATTGTGGCGCGCCAGGTCCGCTCGGCGATGCTGGAGCAGCTTAGCGAAGACTACATCCGCACCGCGCGCGCCAGCGGCCTGCCCGGCTGGTACATCGTCCTGCGCTACGCCCTGCCCAATGCGATGATCCCGTCCATCACCGTGCTCGGGCTGGCGCTGGGCGATCTGCTTTACGGCGCCGTGCTAACCGAAACCGTCTTTGCCTGGCCGGGCATGGGCGCCTGGGTGGTGACGTCCATTCAGGCGCTCGATTTCCCTGCCGTGATGGGCTTTGCCGTCGTCGTTTCGCTGGCCTACGTGCTGGTTAATCTGGTGGTCGATCTGCTTTACCTGTGGATTGACCCGCGAATCGGGCGCGGAGGTGCCGAATGATGTTAACGCAGGAAACGCCCGTCCCGGTTAAAACCGCCGGACAACGCATCAACTGGGCAAAGCTGTTCTGGATGCTGCGTCAAAGCCCGCTCACGATCGTTGGCGGCGTCATTATGATTGCGATGCTCTTTCTGATGGTGGCCTCACCGTGGATCGTGCCGCATGACCCGAACGCGCTGGATCTGACCGCACGCCTGCAGGCGCCTTCTGCGCAACACTGGTTTGGTACCGATGAGGTAGGACGCGACCTGTTCAGCCGCGTGCTGACGGGCAGCCAGCAGTCGATTACCGCCGGGCTGGCTGTGGTGGCGATTGCGGGCGGCATCGGCTCGCTGCTGGGCTGTTTTTCCGGCGTACTGGGCGGGCGCGGCGACGCTATCATCATGCGGGTGATGGACATTATGCTCTCCATTCCCTCCCTGGTGCTGACCATGGCGCTGGCCGCCGCGCTCGGGCCTAGCCTCTTCAATGCCATGCTGGCGATTGCGATTGTCCGCATCCCGTTTTACGTCCGCCTGGCGCGCGGGCAAACCCTGGTGGTGCGCCAGTTTACCTACGTTCAGGCCGCCCGCACCTTTGGCGCGTCCCGCTGGCATTTGATCCGCTGGCATATCCTGCGCAACGCCCTGCCGCCGCTGATTGTGCAGGCTTCGCTGGATATCGGCAGCGCTATTCTGATGGCCGCCACGCTGGGGTTTATTGGCCTGGGCGCGCAGCAGCCCACCGCCGAATGGGGCGCGATGGTGGCCGTTGGCCGTAACTACGTCCTGGACCAGTGGTGGTACTGCGCCTTTCCCGGTGCGGCGATTTTGATTACCGCCGTGGGCTTTAACCTGTTTGGCGACGGTATCCGCGACCTGCTGGATCCGAAGTCGGGAGGAAAACAGTAATGACCGAACCGGTATTACGTATTGAAGACCTGCATCTGAGCTTCCCGATTTTTCGCGGTGAGGTCCACGCGCTGAACCACGTCTCGCTGGAGATCGGCAGGGGCGAAATCGTCGGCGTGGTGGGCGAGTCGGGATCGGGTAAATCCGTGACCGCCATGCTCGCCATGCGGCTGCTGCCGGAAGGGAGTTACCGCATTCATCACGGACAGGTGAAGTTACTCGGTGAAAACGTCCTGACGGCGTCCGAGAAGCAGCTTCGCCAGTGGCGCGGTGCCCGAGTGGCGATGATTTTTCAGGAGCCCATGACCGCCCTCAACCCGACGCGGCGGATTGGCAAACAGATGGTGGAGGTGATCCGCCAGCATCAGCCGCTTTCGCGGCGCGAGGCGCAGCAGAAGGCGATTACCCTGCTGGAAGAGATGCAAATCCCGGACGCGAAGCAGGTCATGGAGCGTTATCCGTTTGAACTCTCCGGCGGCATGCGCCAGCGGGTGATGATCGCCCTTGCCTTCTCCTGTGAGCCGGAGCTGATCGTCGCCGACGAACCGACCACCGCGCTGGACGTTACCGTCCAGCTGCAGGTGCTGCGCCTGCTGAAGCATAAGGCGCGGGCCAGCGGGACCTCGGTGCTGTTTATCAGCCATGATATGGCCGTGGTGTCGCAGCTCTGCGACAGAATGTACGTAATGTATGCGGGCAGCGTGATTGAGAGCGGCGCCACGCAAACGCTGATCGACCGCCCTGTACACCCCTATTCCATCGGCCTGCTGCAGTGCGCCCCGGAAAACGGCCAGCCGCGCGACCTGCTTCCTGCCATCCCCGGCACGGTCCCCAACCTCAGCCAGCTTCCGCAGGGTTGCGCCTTCCGCGAGCGCTGCTTTGCCGCCGGGGCGAAATGCAGCGAAACGCCGCGCTTACAGCCCAATGGCGCAGAAGGCCAACAGGCTGCCTGCTGGTATCCACAACGGGAGAAACACCATGTCTGATGTACTGCTGGAACTGGATAGCGTGCACGTGAACTTTGCGGCGCGCAAAAACTGGCTGGGGCGCGTAACGGAACAGGTCCATGCCCTAAACGGGCTCGATCTGCAGATCCGTCGGGGGGAAACGCTGGGTATTGTCGGGGAATCCGGCTGCGGGAAAAGCACGCTGGCCCAGCTGCTGATGGGCATGCTTAAGCCCAGCATCGGCGCGTGCCAGCGGGCGCACCACGCGGGCGGCATGCAGATGGTGTTTCAGGATCCGCTCTCGTCGCTCGACCCGCGATTGCCGGTCTGGCGAATCATCACCGAGCCGGTGTGGGTGCAAAAACGCAGCAGCGAGCGCGAACGCCGTCAGCTGGCGGAGGATCTTGCGCTGCAGGTGGGCATCCGCCCGGAATACCTCGACAGGCTTCCGCACGCCTTCTCCGGCGGGCAGCGCCAGCGCATCGCCATTGCCCGTGCGCTCTCGTCCGACCCCGATATTATCGTACTTGATGAACCTACCAGCGCGCTGGATATCTCCGTGCAGGCGCAAATCCTCAACCTGCTGGTGACGCTGCAACAGCAGCGTAATCTGACCTATGTGTTAATTTCGCATAACGTATCGGTGGTCAGACACATGAGCGACCGGGTGGCGGTGATGTACCTCGGGCAGATTGTGGAGCTGGGCAGCGCCGCGCAGGTGCTTGGCGAGCCGCGCCATCCCTATACCCGTCTGCTGCTCGACTCGGTTCCCCGCACCGGTGAACCGCTGGATGAAAATCTGGCGTTACGCAAAACGGAGCTTCCCGGCAACCGTCATCTGCCCGAAGGCTGTTTTTTCCGCGACCGTTGTCCGATGGCAACGCAGGGGTGTGAGCGTCCCCAGCCGTTACAGCCCTCACGCGAGGGCCGTAACGTCCGCTGCTGGCGCAGTCTGGATTAGATTTGGGCCATCCCGCCGTCCACAAACAGCTCGATGGCGTTAATAAAGCTGGCCGCGTCGGAGGCCAGAAACGCCACCGCTTTACCCACCTCGCCCGGCGCGCCTAAACGCCCCAGCGGTACCTGCGCCGCCAGCGCGTCGTACAGCCCCTGACGGTGTTCTTCCGGCACCAGATCGCCAAGCCCAGGCGTTTTGATCGGGCCCGGGCTCACCACGTTGACGCGGATCCCGCGGCCCTGCAAATCCAGCGCCCAGGAGCGGGCAAAGTTGCGCACTGCGGCCTTGCTGGCGCTGTAGACGCTGAAGTTGGCCGTCCCTTTAATGGACACCGTCGAGCCGGTAAGAATAATCGACGATCCGGCGGAGAGCAGCGGCAGCGCCTTCTGCACCGTAAACAGCACCCCGCGAACGTTAGTGCCGAAAATCCGGTCAAACTGCTCTTCGGTGATCGCGCCCAGCGGCAGCATATCGCCGCCACCGGCATTGGCGAACAGGATATCAAGACGGCCTTCATCTTTTGCTATCCGGGCATAAACCTCATCCAGATCGGCAAGCTTTGAGACATCCGCGCGAATGCCCACTGCGTCAGAAGCAATCTCTGCTACCGCGGCGTCTAGTTCGGCCTGACGACGACCGGTGATGTACACCTTCGCGCCCTGCGCCGCCAGCTCCTGCGCCGTGGCAAGACCAATACCGGTGCTGCCGCCGGTGACCAGTGCGATTTTTCCTGAGAGAGTCATGTTCATGTCATTTACCTTTTGTTGGGTTTGCGGTGCGCGCTTTCGCTCGCGTTGAACAAACTTTAGCCCTTGCGGCATTAGTGAAAAACAGGCAAAAATGAAAATGACTATTCATACACAGAAATAATCAGAGGTCATCATGGACCAGCTCATGGCGATGCGCGCCTTTACGCGGGTCGTGGAGTCAGGCAGTTTTACCCGCGCGGCGGACTCGCTGAATATGCCAATCGCCACGCTGAGCAAGCTGGTCAAATCGCTTGAGGCGCACCTGGAGATACGCCTTCTGCACCGCACCACTCGCCGGGTGGTCGCGACGCCTGAAGGGATGGAATACTATGAAAAAGCGCTCAGGGTGCTGATTGATATCGAAGATATCGACACCTCGTTTCGCGTTTCCCGCGCGACGCCAAAAGGGCATTTGCGGGTTGACGTGGGCGGCTCCACCGCCCGGGACGTGCTCATCCCCCTGCTTCCGGAATTCATGCTGCGCTACCCGGATATCCGCATCGACCTTGGCGTGGCCGACCGGCCGGTCGATCTCATCAGCGGTAACGTAGACTGCGTGATCCGCGGCGGTCCGCTGGACGACTCGACCCTCATCGCCCGTCATCTCGGTAACGCCGAGATGGTCACCTGCGCGACGCCGGGTTACCTGAAAAATCACGGCGTCCCGGCCTATCCGCAGGAGCTGTGCAACGGCCACAAGCTGATTAGCTATCTCTCGCCCGTCACCGGACGGCCGTTTCCGTTTCGCTTCCGGCTGAACGGCGAGGCGCTGGAGATCAACATTCCGCACTATCTCGGCGTCAATGAAAGTAATGCCCATCTGGCGGCTGCCGCGGCGGGGCTGGGGATCGTTCAAACGTTTGAGTATTCGGCAAAGGCGTATTTGCATGCGGGGGCGCTGACGGCGATTCTGGGCGACTGGCGTCCTGCCGCGTATCCGTTCCATGTGGTTTACCCGCAGAACCGACATTTAACGCACCGTCTTAAGGTATTTATTGCCTGGCTGGCGGAGGTGTTCCCCGCCGCGCTGAAGGGATAGCCGGGCGCGAACCCGGCTGCGGCTTAGTTGAGCTTATAGTCCAGAGTAATCTCGGCCTTCAGGAGCTGCGAAACCGGGCAGCCCGCTTTTGCTTTCTGAATAATGCCGTCGAACTGCTGCGGGGCAATGCCTGGAACGGTCACCTTACTTTTCAGGGCAACCTTAGTGATGGCAAAGCCGCCGTCGGTTTTATCCAGAGAGACATCCGCGGTGGTATCAATGGAATCGGCAGTATAGCCCGCTTCCCCGAGCATCAGCGACAGCGCCATTGAGAAGCAGGCCGCATGTGCCGCGCCAATCAGCTCTTCGGGGTTGGTCCCCTTTTCACCCTCAAAGCGGGTATTGAAACCATAAGGCTGTTGATTGAGAACGCCGCTCTCGGTGGAAACCGTTCCTTTTCCGCGCTTAATGTCGCCAGACCAGTGTGCCGAACCGTGCTTATGAATAGTCATTCTTGCTCTCCTTTTGGCTTACAAAGGGTTAAGTATAGACTACGCATCTGCCCCACCCTGGAACACAGACAATTCCAGGACTTTCACCTGCTGTACCAACAAAAAGGATAATGATATGGCGCTAAAAATCAGGATGGCCGTTGCCGTAACCACGCTGGCTCTGTCGCTGACTTCACTGGCAAAAACGCCGGAAAGCTTTATCTATACCAGCTCGGGCGATCTCGACGCGGCGTTTCCGCTTGTTGCGCGAAGCGATATCGGCGGCGTGCAGATCGTTTACAACTGGCGCCTGCTGGAACCCGAGAAGGACAGCTATGACTTCTCGCGGATTGAACAGGATCTGGCGCGCGTTAAGGCCGCCCGAAAAAAGCTCTTTATTCAAATCCAGGATCGTTTCTTTGAGCCGGACGCCCGCTACGTGCCGGACTATCTGATGCACGATAAGCGATACGGTGGCGGGATTGCGCTGCAGTTCGATAACCCCGGCGAAGGCAAGCCCGTCGGTTCAGGATGGGTGGCGCGTCAGTGGGATCCCGCCGTGCGCGAGCGCTATCAGGCGCTGCTGGCCGCCCTCGCGAAACGCTTTGATGGCGAGGTGTACGGGGTAAACCTGCCCGAAACCGCCATTGATATCGACGAAAAAAATCCGCCCGCCGGATTTACCTGCGACAGCTATTTTGCGGGTGAAATGGAAAACCTGACCTTTGCGCGAAAGGCTTTTCAGAAATCACACGTTGTGCAGTACGTGAACTTCTGGCCGTGCGAATGGGATAATGACCACAACTACATGGGGCGTCTGTTTGCGTATGCCAGCGCCAACAACGTCGGTCTGGGCGGGCCGGACATTGTTCCCAACCGCAAGGCGCACATGAAGAATGCCTATCCCTTCTTCCATAAAAATAAACAGACGCTGCCGCTCATCGCCATGGCGGTTCAGGAACCGACCCTGACCTATAAGGATCCTCAGACCGGAAAACCGTTCACCAAAGCGGAATTTGTCCGCTTTGGTGAAAGTTATCTCGGTGCCGATATTATTTTCTGGAGCACGGCGTCACCCTGGCTAAAGGCGAAGTAATCCCTTCTTATGCCAGGTAGCGCGACAGTTCGTCAAGAAACACGCGCAGCGCGGCAGGCTGGTATTCCCGGGACTGATAAATGCCATGGATGGCAAGCGGTTTCGGCTCAAGCGCCTCCAGCACCGGCACCAGTAATCCCTGTTCCAGAGCGGCAGACGCTTCGCGCTCCGGCAGCATGGCGATACCGCAGTGCTTAATCGCCGCGTCCATCAGCAGCGAAGAGATGCTGGCGCTCAGGTTGCCGCTGACGGCCACGCTCAGGCTTTCCCCTTCCGGCGTCAGAAAGTGCCAGGACTGCCCGGCGAAAAAGCTGTAGTGCAGGCAGTTGTGCTGCGCTAATTCTTCGGGGCTGACGGGGGTACCGTGCTGTGCCAGATACGCCGGCGAGGCGCAGAGCACCGAGCGACATTCCCCCAGCCGGCGGGCAATCATGCCGGGTTCGGGGTTGTCGGTAATGCGCACGGCGACGTCAATGCGCTCTCCCACCAGGCTGACCGGGTGGTTATTCACGTCCAGCTCGATGCGCAGCTGCGGGTAACGCGAGAGCAGGCCGGGCAGGACCGGTGCAATCAGGTGCATGGCGGTAAAATGAGCGCAGGCCACCCGCAGCGTGCCGGACGGCAGATCTTTCTCCGACTGGCCCTCGATTTCCTGCGAAATCTGCGAGAGCGTCCGCGTTTTTTGCAGCACCTTTTCCCCTGCTGCGGTCAGCGTCAGCTTGCGCGTGGAGCGGTTTACCAGCCGCGTTCCCGCCCACTTCTCCATTTGTTCAAGGTAGCGGCTCACCATCGGTCGGGAAATGCCCAACGCGCGGGCCGCCGCGCTCAAACTGCCCAGTTCGCATATCCGGTTGTAGACCTGAGCGGCGATAACGCGATCCATATAAGCTCCATTTGCTCGATTTATGAAACTAAGCATGTCTTGTTTCAGGAATTCTGGCAAATGCGAATATCCGTACAATAGACACATTCCTGAACAACAGAGACAACAGCATGAAACTCACTCACCTTGCCCTCCTTTCCACCCTTTTCACTCCGGCGGTTTTTGCCGCGCCGTTGACCATCGATACCTATAACCCGCAGGAAAAAGGCATTTTCCCGGTCTCCTCTACGCTGGTTTCCGGCCCGAAGGAAGCTGTGCTGTTTGACGCGCAGTTCAGCGTGAAGGATGGCGAAGCGCTGGTAGAAAAAATCCGCCGCAGCGGTAAAACCCTGAATAAGATTGTGATCACCTCCGGCGATCCGGATTTCTATTTTGGCCTGCAGCCGCTGGTCAAAGCCTTCCCGAATGCCAAAGTGGTGGCCACGCAGCATGTGGTTGACCATATTAAAGCCACCAAAGACGCCAAGCTCGCCTTCTGGGGCCCGCAGATGAAGGACGGCGCGCCAACGGAGCTGGTCGTCCCGCAGGTACTTGCCTCCACCACGTTCATGGTTGACGGGGAAAAGGTCGACATCGAACAGCCAGACAGCTATGCGGCCTATGTGTGGATCCCGTCAGCAAAAACGATCCTCGGCGGCACCGGGGTAGCCTGGGGTATTCACGTCTGGACGGCAGACACCCAGACGCCGGAAAGCCGCAAGCAGTGGCAGGAAACGCTGGAGAAGATGGCCGCGCACAAACCAGAACGTGTGATCCCGGGCCACTATCTGGGCACCCCACCAGCGGGTACTGGCGCGATTGATTTTACCCGCGACTATCTGCAGCGCTTTGAAAAGGCTTTAGCCGCGCATAAAGATTCCGCAGGCGTCATCGGCACCCTGAAAAAACAGTATCCAGGCCTGGCTGACGAAAGCTCGCTGGAATTAAGCGCCAAAGTGAACACTGGCGAAATGAAGTGGTAATTTAAAAACGGCTCCTGCTATATTTCCGCGATAGCAGGAGCCCCGCCAAAATATCCCCGCCGTTCCCCGTCGATATAGCCACACTTTTTAAAAGCGCATAAAAGCATGCACTTAGGTTATTTTTATTTCTAAGATGAATCTGAACCACAACCGGGAAAATATTTGCCATTCTGTTTATGAATTAAATTTTTTGCGAGCCGTACCATTAAACAGACAACGACACGGAGGCAGCATGTTTACTTATTACCCGGCTAATACTGCAGCAGCACAACCTGAACTCGTTAACGCGATTGCGCAGGGTCTTCACGCCGAGCACGGTGCTGTGACTGAAGATGACATTTTGATGGAACTGACCAAATGGGTGGAATCCACGGATAATGACATCCTCAGTGACATCTACCAGCAGACTATTAACTACGTCGTCAGCGGGCAAAACGCACCCTTGTAAAAACCTGCTAAGCTGGATCTGCAACCTAAGGGGTTACATTTCGTTTGCGTAAGCAAACTGGTCCTTAAAACTATCAACAGGATTGAGGAGTTAACATGAAATCGAACCGTCAGGCACGCCATATTCTGGGACTGAACTACAAGCTTTCAAATCAGCGTAAGGTGGTGATTGAAGGCGACCACGAAACGCAGGTCACGCACGCCACCGGCAGAAAACGCCACGCAGGCAAGTAAGTTCCAGACTGAGATCCAGAACACCATCGGTAATCCCGGTGGTGTTTTTGTTTATGTGTTGCGGTAATTAATATTTAGCTCCTTTATAATACCGCCTGACCGCACCCCATCGCACAGGCCAGAAAGATGACAAACAGCAGTGTCAGGGACGGATCTTCATAAAAAGAGTGAGTGACATGGACAACAAACTGAAAAAACATCGTTCCTTATACATCCCATACGCTGGACCGGTTTTACTCGAATTCCCCCTGCTCAACAAAGGCAGCGCCTTCAGCATGGAAGAGCGCAGCAGCTTTAACCTGCTGGGTTTACTGCCCGAAGTGGTTGAAACCATTGAAGAACAGGCGGAGCGCGCGTGGATCCAGTATCAGGGTTTCAAAACCGAAATCGACAAGCACATTTACCTGCGCAACATTCAGGACACCAATGAAACCCTCTTCTACCGCCTGGTGCAAAACCATCTCGAAGAGATGATGCCGGTGATCTACACCCCGACGGTGGGTGCGGCCTGCGAGCGTTTCTCAGAGATCTACCGTCGTTCACGCGGGGTATTCATCTCCTATCAGAACCGTCACAACATGGACGATATTCTGCAGAACGTGCCGAACCACAATATCAAAGTGATTGTGGTGACCGACGGCGAACGTATTCTCGGCCTCGGCGACCAGGGCATTGGCGGGATGGGGATCCCAATCGGTAAACTCTCTCTTTACACCGCCTGCGGCGGCATCAGCCCGGCGTATACCCTGCCGGTGGTGCTGGACGTCGGGACCAACAACCAGCAGTTGCTCAACGATCCGCTCTATATGGGCTGGCGCCATCCGCGCATCACCGACGACGAGTACTATCAGTTTGTCGACGACTTCATCCAGGCGGTGAAGCACCGCTGGCCGGACGTTCTGCTGCAGTTTGAAGACTTTGCGCAGAAAAACGCGATGCCGCTGTTGAACCGCTATCGCGATGAGATCTGCTCCTTTAACGACGATATCCAGGGCACCGCAGCCGTGACCGTAGGTACGCTTATCGCCGCCAGCCGCGCAGCCGGCAGCCAGCTGAGCTACCAGAAAATCGTCTTCCTGGGCGCAGGCTCTGCGGGCTGTGGTATCGCCGAGCAGATTATTGCCCAGACGCAGCGTGAAGGCTTAAGCGAAGAGCTGGCCCGCTCCCGCGTCTTTATGGTTGACCGTTTCGGCCTGCTGACCGACGGTATGCCGAACCTGCTGCCGTTCCAGACCAAGCTGGTGCAGAAGCGCGATAACCTGAAAAACTGGGATACCGACAACGAAGTCCTTTCCCTGCTGGACGTGGTGCGCAACGTGAAGCCGGATATTCTGATCGGCGTTTCCGGGCAAACCGGCCTCTTCACCGAAGAGATCATTCGCGAGATGCACAAGCACTGCGAACGCCCTATCGTGATGCCGCTTTCCAACCCGACCTCCCGCGTGGAAGCGACGCCGCAGGACATCATCGCCTGGACCGAAGGTAACGCGCTGGTCGCGACCGGCAGCCCGTTCGACCCGGTGGTGTGGAAGGATAAAACCTATCCGATCGCCCAGTGCAACAACTCTTACATCTTCCCGGGCATTGGTCTGGGCGTGATCGCGTCCGGCGCGTCCCGCATTACCGATGAGATGCTGATGTCGGCGAGCGAAACCCTCGCGGGCTACTCGCCGCTGGTCAACAACGGTGAAGGGCTGGTGCTGCCGGAGCTGAAAGACATTCACAAGGTGTCGCGCGCCATCGCGTTTGCGGTAGGTAAAATGGCTCAGCAGCAGGGCGTGGCGGTGAAAACCTCTGCCGACGCGCTGCAGCAGGCCATCGACGACAACTTCTGGAAGCCTGAATACCGCAGCTATCGCCGTACCTCGATTTAATCCGCTCCGACCGGTCCCTCTCCCAAAGGGAGAGGGAATTAGATTCGCCCCCTAGCCAAACCCCTTTTCCCCCGCTACACTCCCTTCATCCATTAACCTACTGAATATATAAGGAGGCCAATTATGCTGTATCGTGAAATTTTCAATGTTTCACATACATTTGGTGATCGCACCAGCTCAAGCGTTATCGGTATCGTGCTGCGATAACTTCTGCTTGAGCGAAGACACCAACCCCTGAAATCCCTTCTCTCGGGCTTACTGAGTTATCGTCAGCGATGTTTGACGAGGCATAAACATGCCTGTAACTCTTGGGTAAGCAACAATGAGCACTTTACTCACTGCACAATCTTTACGCGTTGATACGGCGTTTGGCACGCTCTTCGACTCACTCTCCTTTACGCTGAAAAAAGGCGACCGCATTGGCCTGCTGGGCGACAACGGCTGCGGCAAAAGCACGCTGCTGAAGGTGCTGGACGGCACTGACTCCCCCGCCGCCGGAACCGTCGCGCTGGCCGGACACTGCCTGATGGCGCGCGTGGAGCAACATCTCCCGGACGTCATTTTCCCGCTGACCATGCTGGATGCCGTACTCGCACAGCTGCCTTTAGCCGAGCGCGATAGCCTGCGCTGGAAAGCCGAAACGCTGCTGGCGAGCATGGGCTTCACGCCGCAGGATATGGCGCTGCAATCCGCCACGCTGAGCGGCGGACAGCACACGCGCCTGCTGCTGGCGCGGGCGCTGATTCACGACCCGGATCTGCTCCTGCTCGATGAACCCAGCAACCACCTTGATTTGCCGACCATGCTCTGGCTGGAACACTTTCTGCAGAACTGGTCAGGCAGCTTCGTGCTGGTCTCCCATGACCGACAGCTGCTGGATGCCGTCACCAACGGCAGCTGGATCCTGCGCGATAAAACGCTGCACTACTTCGCCCTTCCCTGCACGGCCGCCCGCAAGGCGCTTGAAGCAAAGGATGAAAGCGATGCGCAGCGCCACAAGGCGGAGCAAAAGGAGATCGACCGCGTGACCGCCAGCGCGAAGCGGCTGGCGACCTGGGGCAAGGTTTACGACAACGAAGACCTGGCCCGCAAAGCCAAACAGATGGAAAAACAGGTCGAACGGCTGAAGGATAGCCAGACGGCGCTCACGGCAGGCAGCCAGTGGACGTTAACCCTGCGCGGCGACGCGCTGCGGGCAGACCGTCTGCTGGAGATGGAAAACCTCAGCGTCCCGCCTGCGCCCGGCCTACCGCCGCTGTTTAACATCGAAACGGCGCGGCTAAAAAGCGGCGATCGCGTGGCGATTGTCGGTCGTAACGGCTGCGGCAAATCGTCTCTGATGAGGCTTATCTGGCAACAGTTTGCCGATGAGCCCGCAGACAGCGGGTTGAAAATCCATCCGCGCGTGTCGCCAGGCTATTACGACCAGACGCTTCACCAGCTTGCGGACAACGCCACGCTGCTCGACGCACTGGAGCCTTTCGCACCGGATCCGCAGAACCGCAAAATGGCGCTGATAAGCGCGGGTTTCCCGTGGGCGCGTCACGGGCAAACGGTCAGCACGCTCAGCGGCGGCGAACGCTCGCGCCTGCTGTTCGTTGGCCTGACGCTTGCCCGCTATAGCCTGCTGATGCTGGATGAGCCGACCAACCACCTCGACATGGAAGGCAAAGAGGCGCTGGCGCAAACCCTCCAGCAGTTCGAAGGCGGCGTGCTGCTGGTCAGTCATGACCGCCAGTTAATTAGCCAAAGCTGCAACCGTTTCTGGCTGATTGAAGAGGGAAAGCTGAGCGAGTGGCACGATGCAGAAGCGGTGTTTGAGCGCCTGCGTGAAAGCGCGGGGCTGGTGACCACCGCCGCGCCCGTCATCGACGCTGCGACGGTTCAACCCTCGCCGTATGACGATCTGCTCGAACGGCTGGTCGCGCTGGAAACGCTGCTGGAAGACGATCTGGCGCGTAAGCCGAAGCATCAAAAGCCGCAGCTGCAGGCGCAATGGCGTAAAGAGATAGAGGAGATAGAGGCACAGCTGTAAGTCTGCGCCCGGCGAGTCTCTCTCGTCGGGCCAGTATTTTCCCCCTAAATTATTAGAGGAACGCCGTATTCTTATTCTGAAATCGGATTAAATGATGACATTATGTTGCCATTGCCTTGCATTACAGCCCCAAAGCACTAATCCTTGAGGAGTATTACACCTGCTATGCAGATACTCATCATGAACAAGGAGATACACATGAAGGCTGCTGTTGTCACTCAGGATCATCAGGTCAACGTCACCGAAAAAACGTTACGCCCGCTTAAGCACGGGGAAGCCCTGCTGAAGATGGAGTGCTGTGGCGTATGCCATACCGATCTCCACGTGAAGAACGGTGATTTCGGCGATAAAACAGGGGTTATCCTGGGCCACGAAGGGATTGGTATCGTAAAAGAAGTCGGCCCAGGCGTGAAGTCGCTGAAAGTCGGCGATCGCGCAAGCGTGGCCTGGTTTTTCGAAGGCTGTGGCCACTGCGAATACTGTAATACCGGCAACGAAACCCTGTGCCGCGATGTGAAAAACGCCGGTTACTCCGTTGACGGCGGCATGGCGGAAGAGTGCATCGTCACCGCGGACTACGCCGTAAAAGTGCCGGACGGTCTGGAATCCGCGGCGGCCAGCAGCATCACCTGCGCCGGCGTGACCACCTACAAAGCGGTGAAGGTCTCTGGCATCAAACCGGGCCAGTGGATTGCAATCTATGGTCTGGGCGGGCTGGGTAACCTCGCGCTGCAGTACGCCAAAAACGTCTTTAACGCCAAAGTCATCGCCCTTGACGTTAACGACGAACAGCTGAAGCTGGCGGCCAGCATGGGTGCGGATTTAACCATCAACTCCCGCAGCGAAGACGCCGCAAAAATTGTGCAGGAGAAAACCGGCGGCGCGCATGCCGCAGTCGTGACTGCCGTCGCAAAAGCCGCATTCAACTCAGCCGTTGACGCCGTGCGTGCCGGTGGCCGCGTGGTCGCGGTTGGCCTGCCGCCGGAAGCGATGAGCCTCGACATTCCGCGTCTGGTGCTGGACGGCATTCAGGTAGTGGGTTCGCTGGTCGGCACCCGTCAGGATCTGCAGGAAGCCTTCCAGTTCGCCGCTGAAGGTAAGGTCGTGCCGAAAGTCACGATGCGCCCGCTGGAGGACATCAACGCTATCTTTAAAGAGATGGAACAGGGCCAGATCCGCGGCCGTATGGTGATCGACTTACGTTCATAATCGTTCATCTTTCATTACCGCTCCTCGCTGGGGCGGTTTTTTTATAGCCATTTTCCGGCAATCCTTATCTTAATTCCTTGGTTCCCTTGTTTTCCCCCGCGCCCGATGATGAATCCGACGCTAACAAGAAGATAACAAAGGAATTCACCATGCAAACCCCATTTCGTCTGCCGCTGCTGACGGCGCTGATTCTGGCGACAACCGCAGTCTGGGCAGCAGATGCGCCCGTCAAAGGCGGTACGCTGATTTATCTGGAGCAACAGGCGCACACCAACCTCTATCCGCCTGCCGGTGGCTTTTACCCGAACGGCGGCATTCTGAATCAAATCACCGACAAACTGACGTGGCAGAACCCAAAGACGCTGCAGGTGGAACCCTGGGTCGCCGAAAGCTGGACCACCAACGCCGATAAAACCGAATACACCTTTAAGCTTCGTCCCGGCATCACCTTCTCCGACGGCACGCCGCTGGACGCTAACGCCGTGGCGAAAAATTTTGATACCTACGGTTTAGGCAATAAGGCGCAGCGCCTGCCGGTATCAGAAGTGATCAATAACTACGATCGCAGCGAAGTCATCGACCCGCTGACCGTGAAGTTCTACTTCAAAAAACCGTCGCCGGGGTTCCTGCAGGGCACCGCCACCATTGGCTCGGGTCTGGTCTCGCTCAGCACGCTTAAGCGCAACTTCGAAGAGCTGGGGGATGCCCGCCATATCATTGGCTCCGGCCCGTTTGTGGTGAAGGACGAGAAGCTGGGACGTGAGGTGACGCTCGAAGCGCGCAAAGACTATCAGTGGGGCCCCAAAAATCTGGCGCAACAGGGGCCCGCCAATCTCGATGGCATCAAGTTTATCGTCACTCAGGAAGACAGCGTGCGCGTGGGCGCCCTGCTGGCCGGTCAGGCCGACTTTATCCGCCAGGTGCAGGCGTATGATGAAAAGCAGGCGACCGATCGGGGCTATAAGATCTACGCCGCCCCGACGCGCGGGGTGAACGACAGCATCAGCTTCCGCCCGGACAACCCGCTGGTCTCCGATATTCGCGTACGCCAGGCGCTGCTGCATGCCACCAATGCAAAACAGGTGGTCGAAACCCTCTTCTCGGCCAACTATCCGCAGGCGAAGTCCGTGATTGCAGGTTCCGCCGCAGGCTTTGTCGACCTCAGCGACAAATTGACCTTTGACCCGGCAAAAGCCAGTCAGCTGCTGGACGAGGCGGGCTGGAAAGCAGGCGGCGACGGGATCCGCGCCAAAGACGGCCAACGGCTGGCACTGACGGTGTATGAATCCCTGCCGCAGCCGCAAAACAAAGAGGTGCTGCAGCTGGTTGCCCAGCAGTGGCGACAGGTGGGCGTGGCGCTGAGCGTCAAAGCCGGTGACGCAGGCAGCCGCACGCTGGATAACCTTGACCCGCTGAAAACCCCGTTAACCGTCTCCGAAGTGGGCCGCGCCGATCCTGACGTGGTGAAAAGCATGTTCTACCCGGCTAACCGCGACGCGCTGCTGCAAAAAGGGGGATCCAGCGACAAGGTCAAAAACTTCCGTGACGACAGGCTGAATGAACTGCTGGTGAACATTTCGGCTGAGGTCGATCCGCAAAAACGCCTGCAGCTGGCGGGGGACGCCCAGCGCTACCTGCTGGATAACGCCTACGTCATTCCGATTTTCGAAGAGCCGCAGGTCTTTGCCGGTGCGCCATGGCTGAAAGGCGTCAATTTTGAAGCGGTAGGCCGCCCGTCGTTCTACGGCGCGTGGATTGAGAAACACTGAGGAGCTGACGATGCGCCACGCACTTCTTCAACGCTTTGGGCACGGGCTGCTGGTACTGTGGGCCGCCTTTACCCTCTCGTTCGTGTTGCTCCAGGTGCTGCCGGGCGACGCGGTGCTGATTAAATTTCAGAACCCGGACCTGGGCTTAAGCCCGGCGCAAATCGAGGAGATGCGCGTGGCCTACGGCGCGGACAGCCCGCTGTGGCAACAATACGGCCACACGCTGCTGGCGATGCTGCGCGGGGATTTCGGCTATTCGCTACAGGCCGGCGTGCCGGTCAGCGAGCTGATTGCCAGTAATCTGCCGGATACCCTGAGTCTCGCCCTGCCCGCGTTTGTGCTTGCGGTCCTGCTGGCGTTTGCGCTGGCCTTTGCATCGCGTCTGCCGGGTCTGCGCTGGCTGAGTAATACCCTCCAGTCTCTGCCGGTCCTGTTTATCTCCCTACCCACGTTCTGGCTCGGGATTGCCCTCATCCAGCTCTTTTCTTTTCAGCTGCGGCTGATCCCGGTGATTAACCCGACGCCGCTCCAGGGGCTGATCCTGCCGATCGTGACCGTCGCGATCCCGATATCCGCCCCGCTGGCACAAATTCTGATGCGCAGTCTGGACCAGGTGGCGACGCAGCCGTTTGTCGCCGTGGCCCGTGCCAAAGGGCTGAGTGAAACCGCCGTCCTGTGGCGTCACGTTACCGGCAACGCCCTGCTGCCGGTCCTGAACATTGCCGGGCTGCTGCTGGGCGAGCTGATTGCCGGGGCGCTGATCACGGAAACCGTTTTTGGCCGCAGCGGGCTCGGACAGCTGACCCAGCAGGCCGTGAATAACCAGGATATCGCCGTACTTCAGGCGGTAGTGATGATTTCCGCCCTCGGTTTTGTCCTGATCAATCTGCTGGTGGATCTGCTGATGCCGCTGCTGGATCCCCGTCTGCAAACCGTTACCGGAGGTGCATCATGAGTCTGGTCGATTACGTTGCCGCCGCGCGAAAACGCGTTCCAGCCTGGCAGGCCGTGGAATGGCAGCCGGGGCTGTGGCTGGCATGGGGGGTGATTATTCTCGCCGCTTTTGCCGCCGTGGCGCCCGGCCTGTTAACCCACTACAGCCCGATTGAGGGCATCGCCGGGGCACAGCGCCTGGCGCCGCAGGCGGGACACTGGCTCGGCACCGATCAGCTTGGCCGCGATGTTTACACGCGTATTGTCTACGGTGCATCACACTCCCTGAGCGCGGCGCTGGCCGCCGTGACGATGGGTCTGGTGGTCGGTACCGGCTTAGGGGTGATTGCCGGGGCGTTCGCCGGACGCGTCGAGTCTCTGCTGATGCGCTTCGTCGACGTGCTGCTGTCCATCCCGTCTCTGCTGCTCTCGCTGACGGTGATTATTCTGCTCGGATTTGGCACCGTTAACGCCGCGATTGCCGTCGGCGTGGCCTCCATTGCCAGCTTCGCCCGCCTCGCGCGCGGTGAAGTCGTGCGTATCCGCCATACGGATTATGTCGAAGCGGCGTTCGGCAGCGGCGGGACGTTTTTCGCCGTGCTGTGGCGACACATCCTGCCCAACGCGTTAACCGCCGTTCTGGCCTTTGCCACGCTGCAGTTTGGTCAGGCCATCCTGGCGCTCTCTACGCTGAGCTTTCTCGGCTACGGCACCCCGCCGCCGGTGCCGGAATGGGGCTTATTGATTGCCGAAGGCCGTAACTATCTCTCTACCGCCTGGTGGCTCACCACCTTCCCCGGCGTCGTCGTCATCGCCGTGGTGCTGGCCACCAACCGTATCAGCCAACAGTTCAGCGGAGGTCGCTAATGACCGTGCTCTCAGTGGAAAATTTGACGATCAGCTACCGTACCGCGCGCCAGTGGCGAGAGGTGGTGCATAACGTCAGCTTCACGCTCGGGCGAGGGGAAATGCTGGCGTTTGTCGGCGAATCCGGATCCGGCAAAACGACCACGGCACAGGCGATCATTGGTCTGCTGGCCGATAACGCCCGGCGCGATGCGGGAAAAATATCGCTCAACGGCGAGGAGATTAGCCGATGGTCCGCGAAGCGTCTCGATACCCTTCGCGGGGCGCGAATTAGCCTGGTCCCGCAGGATCCGGGTAATTCGCTCAACCCGGTGAAAACCATCGGTGCGCAGGTCGGAGAGATCGTTCAGCTCCACCAGAAGGTGACCCGCGCAGAGCGCGACGAGCAGGTGCTCGCCCTGCTGACAAAGGTCGGCCTGAGCTACCCCGAACAGCGCATGACGCAGTATCCCCACCAGCTCTCCGGCGGGATGAAACAGCGCGTGTTGATTGCCATTGCCATTGCCCTGCGCCCGGACGTGATCGTTGCCGATGAGCCCACCAGCGCGCTGGATGTGACGGTGCAAAAACGCATTCTCGATCTGCTGGATATCCTGCGCCGGGAATCGGGTACCGCCGTTCTGTTTGTCACCCACGATCTGGCGCTGGCCGCACAGCGCGCGGACAGGCTGCTGGTGTTTCGCGATGGCGAGGTTCAGGAACAGGGCAACACCGCCGATATCGTCCGCACGCCGCAGCACGCCTACACCCGCCAGCTGTTGAGCGATCTCCAGGGCCAGCGCCTGACCATCGCCCCGGTAGCCGGTCGCCCGCTCGCGTCCCCGGCCATTCGCGCCCGCGGTATCAGCAAACAATTCTCCCTGGGCAAAGGTCACCAGCTTCAGGCGCTGGATCGGGTGACGTTTGACGTCAGGCGCGGCAGTACGCATGCGCTGGTCGGTGAATCCGGCTCCGGGAAAACCACCCTCGCCCGTATTTTGCTGGGTTTTGAACAGGCCGACAGCGGGCAGGTCATCATTGATGATATTGATTCCACCGCGCTCAGCCGCGAGGCCCGCCGTCAGCTGCGCCAGAAGATCCAGTTTGTCTACCAGAACCCGTTTGCCTCTCTCGATCCGCGTCAGACGCTGTTTGACATCATCGAAGAGCCACTGAAGAACTTTTCTCGCCTCGGCAAGACGGAGCGAAAGCTCCGGGTGGAGACGGTGGCGCAGCGGGTTGCCCTGCCCGTCGAACTCCTGACCCGCACCGCCCAGGAACTTTCAGGCGGGCAGCGGCAGCGCGTTGCCATCGCCCGGGCGCTGATCCTGGAACCGACCATTCTGGTGCTGGACGAAGCCACCTCCGCGCTGGACGTCACCGTGCAGGCGCAGATTCTGGCTCTGCTTCAGCAGCTGCAGCAGCAGCTGGGATTGACCTACCTTTTTATCACGCACGATCTGTCTACCGTGCGCCGGATCGCCCACAGCGTCACGGTGCTGCGCAGCGGTCAGGTGGTCGAACAGGGTGACGTCGGAACCTTATTCGCGTCGCCGCAGAACGATTATACCCGCGAGCTGATTGACGCCATTCCCCATTTTTCACCCGCTACGGAGGAGTTCGCATGACGCGAAAACGCCTGGGATTTTTCACCCGCCTGCTTGACGACGCTTCGCCAAAGGAGCGCTATCGTCTGGCAACTGAACAGATCCGCCACGCCGAACGCCACGGTTTTGACAGCGCCTGGATTGCCCAGCACCACTTCCACGAAAGTGAAGGCGGCCTGCCGTCGCCGCTGCTGTTTCTGGCGCACGTAGCCGCGCATACCGAAACCATCCGCCTGGGCACGGCCATCATCACCCTGCCGATGGAAAACCCGCTGCGCGTCGCCGAAGATGCCGCCGTGCTCGATTTACTCGCCGATGGTCGTCTTGAGGTCGGTTTTGGTTCGGGCGGCACACCGACCTCATTTCTGCCGTTCGGCCTGACGTTTGAGGAGCGCGGCGCGGCGTTTGCTGACCATTTGCATGTGATCCAAAGCGCCTGGCGCGGGGATTCGCTGACCCATCCGGATAACCACCTTTACCCGCCTGCGCCACAGCTTGCCGACCGTATCTGGATTGCCACCTTCTCTGTTGACGGAGCCGTTCGCGCCGCCCGGGCCGGACACGGTTTAATGCTCTCCCGCACGCAGCCGCGCCCGGCAGATCGGCTGGATTTAACGCTCGACGAGATCCAGAACCCGATTGTGGATGCCTACCTTGAGGCGCTGCCTGCGGGCATCGCACCGCGCATTTTGGCCTCCCGTACGGCGTTCGTCGCCGACAGCGACGACTATGCGCTCAGGGTCGCGACGCCGGGCCTCACGAAACAGGCCCAGCAGCATCGCGCTGCCGGGCACGTGGTTAAAGGTGACAACGTCACCGACTATCGCCGCCAGTTTGACGCGCATATTGGTTCGCCCGATACGGTGCTGCATTCTCTGAATGCTGATTCCATTCTCAGGCGCGCCACGGATATTTCATTCCAGGTCCATTCGGTCGAACCCACGCATCGCGACACGCTGCGGTCCATCGAACTGATCGCCGAACGTATTGCCCCCCACATCCTTTGAGGAGACACCTATGTCATTAAGTCAGGACATTCTCGCCGAGCTGGCGGAAATTAAACCCGGTTCCCCTCTGGCAGAGGCGCGCGCCACGCGTGATGCCGCCACGCGCCACGCGCAGGGCAGCTACGAAATCCTCTTTAGCCAGCAGGATGCTGATTTTGCACTCGACGAGCGCTTCGCCGTGGCGGCAAAAGTCGCCAGGTGGCACAGCGCGGAGGCGCTGGCCGCACACTATGCAGGGTTTGGCCTGGCCGATCCCACCTCAGAACGCCTGACCCCGGCGCTGAACTTCGCGCGCCTGCTGACGTTCTCACCCGTCGAAGCGACGCCAGCAGCGTTAAAGGCGCTGACCCAGGCGGGATGGAGCAAGGAAGGCATTGTTACCCTGGCACAACTCGTCGCGTTTGTGAGCTTCCAGAGTCGACTCATCACCGGACTGCGGCTGCTGAACGACAGGCCCGTCGCCAAAAGCGATGCGCCGGTGGCGGCAGGCATCTGGCACACGACCGCAACAACGGTCACCGGAAAGGCGGCACCCGTCGCGTTTACCCAGCAGGAGCTGGGATGGGAACCGTGGATAGCGGCCAAACCGCTGGCGGATTTCCGTGACGATGAGGTTGCCATTCTGGCGAAATTTGGCCATACCGATTCTGACTACTTCCGCCTGCTGGGGCGCAACCTGCCGGTACTTGAACAGCGCACGTTGACGGATAAAGGAATTTTTTATACATCGGGGGGATTGCCGCGCGCAGAGCGCGAGCTGGCCGCAACGGTAGCCAGTAAAATCAACGGCTGCATTTACTGCGCATCTGTCCATGCGCGTAAAGCCAGCCAGCTGTCAAAGGATGACGCGGCGGTGGAAGCCCTGCTGGCCGTGAGGCCGGGGCGGTCCCTGAGCGAGGGGCAATCCGCACGCTGGCAGGCGGAAATCGATTTTGCGGCAGCGCTGTCGGTCACGCCGCCTGCCGCCACGCCGCTGCACCTTGCCGCGCTGGAAAAAGAGGGGCTGGATACCTTAGCGCAGCTTGATCTGGTGCAGTCCGCCGCGTTCTTCGCCTGGGCCAACCGTCTGATGCTGACCCTGGGTGAGCCCTGGCTTGCCTGAAATCTGTCAGGCTAGCGCGCGAGCGTTAGCCTGAGCCCGTCTGGCCCGCAGGTGGCCGTAGATCAGCAGTGCACTCATGGCCGAGAACGAAAGTATTGCCGCCGGCAGCGTGACGTAACGCCAGCTAAAGCCGAGGACAATCATCATCCCGCCAAAGTACGCGCCAATTGCACTGCCGAGATTAAACGCCATCTGTCCCCCTGCCGCCCCCAGCATCTCACCGCCCTTCGCATTTTGCAGAAGCAGAATTTGTAGCGGCGCAGAGAGCGCGAACAGCCCGGCGCAGCAGATAAAGCCCATGACCAGCGAGGCCGTTTTCAGTTCACCAAAGGCGAAAAGCAGCAGCAGCGAGGCGACAATCACCATGTCGGTGGTGGCCGCAATGCGCAGCGGGCTAAAACGCCCCGAGAGCTTACCGCTCAGAAGATTGCCCAACACCATACCAAGCCCCATCAGCATCATGATGGCCGTCATCATCCCTTCTGAATAACCGGAGACGATGACCATAAACGGCTTAACGAAGCTGAACCATGCGAACACCCCGGCGTTGCCAAACATGGTGGCGGCAAAAATCAGCCAGGGTTCTGGTTTTTTCAGAAAGTGGAACTGCTCGGTCAATTTGATTTCTGACGTGTCGCGGATGTCCGGTACCCAGAGCAGAACCGAGAGGATCACCAGCGCATCGAATACGGCAATCAGAAAAAAGGTATAACGCCAGCTGAACTGGTGCCCGAGCCAGGTCCCCAGCGGAACGCCCACCAGGTTGGCCACGGTCATACCGGCGATCATCCCTGCCACCGCGACCGTCACCCTACCCGGTGGCGCAATTTTAGACAGGATAATCGCCCCGACGCCAAAAATAGCCCCGTGCGGAAAGCCGGAAATCAGCCGCCCCACCGCCAGCCAGAAATAGGATGTGGAAAACGTGAACAGGGCATTGCCGACAGCGGACATCGCCACCAGAAACAGCAGCGTGGTTTTTAACGAGAACTTGCCTGAGAATAACGCCACAATCGGGGCGCCAATCACCACGCCGAACGCATAAAACGAGATCATATTCCCGGCGGAGGGAATCGAAATACCGGTGTCATGTGCCAGCTCGGTTAACACGCCCATAATGCCAAATTCGGCCATTCCCAGGCCAAATGTGCCAAGCGCCAACGAAAAAATTGTCTTTTTCATACCTCAACCACTGGTTAATCACTCGCGACGGGCATTATTGAATAATCCTGTATGGTGAGCCAGCTCAAATCCGTTGGCTGGCAGGTTAATCCATTAATTCAGGAGTTTTCTCCCATTGCTACGCGGCGGGAATGGGAAACAAAAAGCCCCGACTGGTGTCAGGGCCAAAGGGTTTAAGGTTTAGCTTTTACAGTTCGCTTTCTGCCGCTGATTTAGCGCGTGTAATAGCGCCAGCATTGAAAATTGGGTGCTCGTGATTGTTCGTTATGTCACGAACGCGGTAAATTTTCCATGCATCTCCTTCACGACGAAGAAAGACTTCAAGATGTATGCTTCTTCCATCACCCGCCCCCTCAATGACCTGGACTACTTCACCGTTTAAAAATGGCCTTGCGTTTCCCACTCGTAACGCAGGTATCCAATCGCGAGAGTAATCTTGGGTATACGTAAAATAATCAGATTCGATTAACTCTTGTTCAGAGATTTCCTGAATGGCGCTAATGCGAGCAATAGTATCAGCAGAAACATATTTACGCAGTGCGTCGGCAGGATAAGGCCTGGCTTCATCGCTGCCGAATGCGGAAAGATAGGATTTATAAAATGATTCGGTAGCGTCTTGCGCGCTCTGATCTTGACGGACAGCCGAACTACATCCCACCAGCAGCATAACGAATGATAAAAATATCCTTTTCATCAGTGCATCCTGTAAATTTTAAAGGATGGTTGCATTTTGCGGTACCCAGGCCCCGGATACATGCTTTTTTGAATAAAGTCAGAAATCCACTGCTTACCGTCATACATAGTCATGTGACCTATGCCATTTCCTCCAGGATACGGCTGTATCACAGCCACATCGCCAGAAATTAAAGTAGAACCGGGCGGCAGCTCACTGAACCCAGCACGTAATAACTCCGCCCCATAATCTTTTGCATAATCTGTGTTCGGCACCTTAACGCCTCCAGCCAGAATGGCCAGGCGGGTAAACTTAGCACATTCACTATGAGAGTGCCCCAGAGCGTGTGAACGGAGATACGAAACTGCAGCTTCTTTATTCCAACTCATTCTTAGTTCCTTTAAGTAAATAAGAATGAAATTATCACGCTAACCACATATAGCGTGTGGGTTTAAAAGTGCTGATTTTATTGCATCTACATAGGGGAATGGGTGCTAAACCCCTTCGCGAATACCTCAGTATCTGCTTAAAAAAAGTGTTGTGAAATTAATTACCTAAAAACATTACGCATAATATCAGGTGCTTTATCCAACATTTTTTTAAACATCGTCTTTTCAGGGGTTTGCATTAAAATCAGTTACTTGAAAAAAGAATGTCTGGGGAATAGCGGCAAATAGCGGCTATTTTTTCGCCCCGGAATACACCCCAAACACTATTTTGCCCCCAAAAATGCCCCCAAAATTCACGCTTTTGCGTAGCTCCTTCCAGTTTACCAACGACCCGCTTTACCCCCTCCCTGACTTCCATCATCATGCTCCTGTTTCAAAATCATAAAGTTTCGGTGCGCACCAGTTTTTTTAATCCCTGCCCTATACTTTCAGTCTGACTGACTGGAGGTTTCTATGTGTGGACGTTTTGCACAAGCCCAAACCCGTGAAGAATATCTGGCATACCTGGCCGACGAAGGCGATCGCGACATCGCATATGACCCAGAACCGATTGGACGTTACAACGTGGCGCCCGGTACCAAAGTACTTCTGTTGAGCGAACGCGATGAGCAACTTCATCTCGATCCGGTATTCTGGGGTTACGCTCCCGGGTGGTGGGATAAACCGCCACTGATTAACGCGCGCGTCGAGACGGCGGCCACCAGCCGAATGTTTAAACCTCTGTGGCAGCATGGTCGGGCAATCTGTTTTGCGGATGGCTGGTTCGAATGGAAAAAAGAAGGCGACAAGAAGCAGCCCTACTTCATTCACCGCGCCGACGGACAACCAATATTCATGGCCGCGATCGGCAGCACGCCGTTCGAACGCGGCGACGAAGCTGAAGGTTTTCTCATCGTGACGTCTGCAGCTGATAAAGGCCTGGTCGATATCCACGACCGCCGGCCACTGGTTCTGTCACCAGAAGCGGCCCGGGAATGGATGCGTCAGGATGTTGGCGGGAAAGAAGCAGAAGAAATTATCTCCGACGGCTCTGTGCCGGCAGACAAGTTTATCTGGCACGCCGTGTCGCGCGCCGTGGGGAATGTGAAGAACCAGGGACCGGAGTTAATCGAACCGGTCACTTAACAACGAGCAGATCCGAATATCTGGTCGTATACCGCGGCGATAGCATTTCACGCTTCATCTGCCACTGCTGCTGTATGCCCTGCCCGGCAAAGTACAGCGTGCCTTTACCACCTTTGGCATTGAGGTGATCCAGTATGTTCATCAGTGGTGCGCTGTCGCTGCGCGGCGCGTTCTCGTCGAACAGGTTTAGCTGAGCAACCCCCTGACTAAAGAAGTCGCCGAGCATAATGCCGGCTTTCTGGTACCGATGACCATCCTTCCAGATTTTGTCCAGACACTTTACTGCAGCGTTAATGATGTCGCGGCTATCCTGGGTGGGTGTGAGAAGCTTAATTGAAGAGCTGTTACCGTAATACGGCTCATTAAGCGCGAATGGAGAGGTTTTCACGAAGGCAGAGATAAAGCGGCAGTATTGGTGCTCCCCACGAAGCTTTTCTGCGCCACGGGCAGCATAGGAACAAATAGCCTGGCGCATCTGCTCATAGTCGGTAACGCGTTCGCCGAATGAACGACTGCAGACGATTTCCTGTTTAACGGGGGCAAACTCTTCCAGATCAAGACAGGGTTCGCCACGCAACTCCCGGACTGTTCGCTCGAGGACCACGTTAAAGTGTTTGCGGATAATCCATGTGCTTTGCTCTGAGAGGTCCAGAGCCGTCTTTATTCCCATGGCATTGAGCTTCTTGCTGATACGCCTGCCGACACCCCACACATCCTCCACAGGTACGATAGCTAACAATCGACGCTGACGGTCGATGTTAGACAAATCAACCACCCCACCAGTCTGGCGCTGCCATTTCTTGGCTGCGTGGTTTGCCAGCTTAGCGAGTGTTTTAGTCTGCGCGATGCCAACCCCGACAGTCAGATGCGTACGCTTCAGAACTGTCGCGCGAATCTCTTTTCCGAACTCCGTCAGGTCCCGGCAATTCCTGACGCCTGTCAGGTCGCAAAAAGCTTCGTCAATGCTGTAAATTTCGACACGGGGGCTCATTTCCTCAAGTGTCGTCATTACCCGGTTCGACATATCCGCATAAAGCTCATAGTTGCTACTGAAGCAAACAACACCGGCACGGCGGAACAACTCCTTTTGCTTGAAGAATGGCTCCCCCATGGTAATTCCAGCGGCTTTGGCCTCGGCGCTGCGTGCAATGACACACCCGTCATTGTTTGAGAGAACGACAACCGGCCGGCCTCTTAAATCGGGCCTGAAGACCGTCTCGCATGATGCGTAGAACGAGTTCACATCACAGAGCGCGAACATGTTCAGCTCGCCGATTTAACGATGAACGTTACGACACCGAACACATCGAGCGTATCCTCGCTGCCGACGATAATCGGTGAGTAAGCGCTGTTCATGGGATTGAGTTGCACAGTCGGGCGCAGCTGCAGGCGTTTAACAGTGAACTCCCCTTCCACCGCAGCAATGACAATGTCACCGTGCTCAGCAGTCCGGGAACTATCCACCACCAGCAGATCGCCGTCGCTGATCCCGGCCTCAATCATCGAGTCGCCGGCAGCTTTTACGAAGTACGTCGAGCTGGGATGGGACACCAGCAACTCATTGAGATCAATACGCTGCTCAACGTAATCAGCAGCCGGGCTGGGGAACCCGCATTGCACCAAATCGCTAAAAAGCGGGATAGCAATAATTTTGCGTAACTCTGCCGGTCTGAAGAACTCCATGATGCATACCTCAAATACTGTTTTTATATACAGTAGTTTTAACTGGGGTACTGATCAAGATGCCCGTTCGTTTCTGTTCGGTTACTTCCTAGCCGCTTCGTTTCTAAGCCTGTAACGCTATTAGCTTTTTGATATTTGTAAATTTCAGCAGGAAGAGTGTCAATTGCTCACTTTGGGTACTACATGAAGGGGTTTTCGTCTGAGGAAACCGGGTAAATGGTATGCGTGACCACACCAACCAGACGAACATCATCAAGCGCATCGCCTTCGATGGCCTCACCGTCATCAGTGATCAATGCATCACCGGCCCAGTACGCATGCTGGCGGCGGCCGCAAAACCAGATGAGCAATGTATCTCCCCGCTTAAACAGCGTTGAGTTATCTATGACATCATAGCCGTCCTGGGTTTCAACAATGTTGGACGAACGAGGGATGAATGGCTCAGAAACCGCAACAAAAGCGGCATGCATGTCTGCTGTGCGTGGCATAGTCACCTCACAAAAAAACAACTGTATTTATATACAGTATCGCTAAATGTGAGACTCGATCAAGTTTCACAGTGGTGCTAAACTTCAGACCTTTCCGAATTGACTGATTTATATAATGTTAAAGCTCTTTGCTAAGTACACATCAATCGGCGTCATAAACACGCTCATTCACTGGGTTGTGTTCGCTATTTGCATATGCGCGTTTCACACAGGTCAGGCACTTGGCAACTTCGCCGGTTTCGTCGTGGCGGTGTCGTTCAGCTTCTTTGCAAACGCCAGGTTCACCTTTAAGTCCTCGACTACTACACTGCGCTACATGCTGTATGTCGGGTTTATGGGAACCTTGAGTGCAGCTGTTGGTTGGGCTGCCGATAAGTCCGGTATGGCGCCGATCGTGACTCTCATTCTCTTCTCCGCCATCAGTCTGGTGTGCGGCTTTATCTATTCAAAGTTCATTGTCTTTAGGGATGCGAAATGAAAATTTCTCTGGTCGTTCCGGTGTTTAATGAAGAGGAAGCAATTCCGATCTTCTATAAAACCGTTCGGGAATTTGAAGGCCTTCAACAGCATGAGGTAGAGATAGTCTTCATTAATGACGGCAGCAAAGACGCGACAGAATCAATTATTAACGCGCTTGCCGTTGCCGATCCGCTTGTTGCTCCACTGTCATTCACTCGCAACTTCGGTAAAGAGCCGGCTCTGTTCGCAGGGCTTGACCACGCGACCGGTGAAGCGATTATCCCGATTGACGTTGATCTGCAGGACCCTATCGAGGTCATTCCTCACCTGATTGAGAAGTGGCAGGCTGGTGCTGATATGGTGCTGGCCAAACGTTCTGACCGCTCAACTGATGGGCGGCTGAAGCGAAAGACCGCCGAATGGTTCTACAAGCTCCACAACAAAATCAGTAATCCGCAGATCGAGGAGAATGTTGGCGATTTCCGCCTGATGTCTCGTGAGGTTGTGGAAAACATCAAGCTCATGCCAGAGCGTAACTTGTTCATGAAGGGAGTTCTAAGTTGGGTTGGTGGGAAAACTGATGTAGTGGATTACGCACGTGCTGAGCGCGTAGCAGGCCGCACTAAATTTAATGGCTGGAAACTGTGGAACCTTGCACTTGAAGGAATAACAAGTTTCTCTACTTTCCCATTAAGGGTTTGGATGTACATAGGCTTCATAATTGCATCTATGTCGTTCTTTTATGGTTCATGGATGGCTTTGCAGACATTAATTATAGGCAATCCGATAAAGGGATACACATCTTTGTTAGTATCCATACTTTTTATCGGTGGTGTTCAATTAATCGGCATAGGTGTTTTAGGTGAATATATAGGGCGAATCTATATTGAAACAAAAAACAGACCACGTTATTGTTTAAAACGGAATAAAAACAAATGATCTCCAGAAATAATATCATAGTCATAGGTGTTATTTTTTTACTTATGCTGGTCCCCTATTTACACACACCAGTATTGTCAGATGATTATTACTACTATTTTCATGCCAGCTTTCGAGAGCAAATAGGTCACTACCTAGTTTGGAGTGGGCGAGTAGTTACTAACATATTTAGTTCTTATATGCTCAGATATGTTAATCATGATATTTATCAAGCTTTGACAGCAATTGCTTTATCAGCAAGTGTTTATCTAATTGCAGCTATACCATCTGCGTTATTAGATACTAAGCCAAGACCAAGCGCAATTGCGATAATAATCATTTTTTTATCTTTTTGGGTATCAAACCCTGCTCTTGGAGAAACTTTCTTTTGGTTTGTTGGAGCATCAAATTATCTATGGCCTATATTTTACATTTCTTTGTTTTTTGTTATTTTGGCTCGACAAAGAAAATCTCATTCAGTACTTAGTTATGCTGGGGCTATTTTCATTGGTTTTCTAGCAGGCTGCTCAAATGAAAACACATGTATTATTGCAACGATACTGACAATTTTATATGCACTTTCTTTTAAGCGCTTTAGATTGTCAGCACCATATTTAATCGGGCTTGTCATGGGATCGTCCGTACTTTTATTTAGCCCCGGAGCTTCAATCAGGTCTTCTTATTTTGAAGATTGGCATTCACTAACATTATTAGAAAAAATTGATCAACATTTATTTGAAAGACTGCCTGCAGCTTTGGATAGCTTGTGGCCAATTTTTTTAATTATCATATTCATTACACTATCATTTGGGATGCTCAAGATAGAATCAAGAGTTTCATTGACCTGTGCACTCTCATTTTTCATTGGTGGAATACTGTGTGACCTAGCATTTGTTGCATCACCATATATGCCTGAGCGAGCAGGGATTGGTGCACTATTTATGTTTTTAATATCACTTTCCTTCCTGATTTACGCTACCAATATCTCAAGTGAAAAACTATATCGAAATTTAATTTTTGGGTTTGTGATTTTGTTCGCCTTGACTTATTTTTTACCATCTTATGGTCTAATTTCTTACTCTTTCATTAGAGCCTCTAAGCAAGATGCTATTCGTATGTCAATGTTAACGCAGCAAATAAACCAAGGGAAAAAGGAGGTTGTGATACCTGACTTTTACCTAAACAGACTTTTAAAAAAATCAGACGGCTTCCCGACTTTCAAAAACTCATATATGTTTAATTATTTTAAAGTAGACAAAATTATTGAGGAGCCAATTAATTTCGATTATTCAGTTATTGAATCACTTCCAAAGAAAGATATTAATGCAAGATTAAATGAAGGCATAATACTGAAGTCTATTTATTTTTATACTGATAGATTGTCAGGAAAAAACAAGCTAATTTATCGAATCTCAGGCGATGTAAATGTCTATTTGTCGAAGGGAAATGCCATTTTTTCGCATGTTACCTTACGTGATAATAAAACTATAAACATGGATACAGCCATCAAAGCTGTTAAGGTGAAAGATGATTGGTATACTTATAGTGATGCAGGTAAGCTAAATTTATCTGAAATAGGAAAGATCAACATCGGAATGTACACTACCGAGCCAGTACAAGTAATATCCAGTAGTTATTTAGAATTTAAATGATAATTTTGAGATTAAATTAGTTTATTGGTAAATGGCGCTTTAGGCAGCGCCATTTCATTAAAGCCTTACAAACATAAAAGATGTCATTTCTATTCTATAAGGATTTCATCATGGTCATTAGTATACACTACTTAAGAGGCATAGCAGCTTTGCTCGTAGTTTTATTCCACTTAAGAGGTTATATTAACAACGCTTACGCACATTCAAATCTTGGAGATTTACTATTTGTTAATGGTGCTTTTGGTGTGGATTTATTCTTTGTAATCAGTGGGTTTATCATCTGCTTTGCAACTCGAGAAAAGGAATGTTATTACCCAATAAAATTTGTTATAAGAAGATTCTTTAGAATTTATCCACTTTTGATCATATCAATGTTAGTTTATTTTATTTTCCTGACCGTTAAAAAAGGATCTACCGGGTTAGACTCATGGTTTTTATGGTCAATCGCCCCTCTCCAAATAGATTATCATGCTGGAGCTCCTTACTTTGGTTACAATGTTCTTGCAATAGCATGGACATTAACTTATGAGATTTCTTTTTATATTATTTTCCTTATTTCGATGATAATCTCTCATAAACACAGAGCTACATTATGTGCATCCATAATTTTGGCAATGGTTTTAATCACACAATTATGTAGCGCTAATCCAACACTAGAAGGGGAAAATACTAATTATATCAGAAATGACTTTATCACTCTTATTTCATCCCCTATATATTTAGATTTTGTTTATGGCATAATTTCATATGCCGTATATAATAATTTCTTACCAGCTCTAAATAAATATAGAGGATCAATTTTAAATACATTGCTAATTTTAATTACGACATTAACTACGGCTTTAGTATTTACGACAAAACATAATGATCATGGACCTTTAGGCTGGGGTGGCATGGCTTTTGTCATTGTCGTATCAATGTCTTTATTGGAAAAAAGTTTCTCAACAGCTAAAATTAAACCCCTCAACTTACTCGGGAATATTTCATTTTCTTTATATATGTGTCATTTCATTTTCATTGAGATAATTACCGCATACTTTCCGAATATACCAATAAACGGATTCACCGCCTTAGTCCTCATGACCGCCTGCTCAATCGCAATAGCATCTATTACATTTAAAGTTATTGAGACGCCTTCAGTTAAAATGTCAAAGAAAATTATAGCATGGATAGACAGAAAAAACTTTGAGCGAATTGTTCGATAGTTAAATGGCGCACAAAGTGCGCCGCTGTAAACTACAAATATTGGCATCCATTCGATAATATCTAATTAGTTTTGGTGGGTAGGCATATCACCGCGATGCATAAATCACCATCATTTCAAGAGCCCCACCATTCGTTTGAGCGGTTCCTTCATCAATTTTTGCCTGTGCAAATACTTTATCTCCAGTCGATAAGTCCCCAAGAAAAGCAGAAACATTTGTTGCATTAGCTTTTGGCATAGTAAGCGACCTAACAATTGGCGAACCATTTAATGGTGTAACAAAAATATCAAGTGAAATTATAGCTCCGGTGTTGACTCTAATTACACAGTCAACCTTGACGTTTTTTAAACCA
Source organism: Enterobacter sp. WP_7_1 (assembly GCF_003688535.1). Classification (NCBI taxonomy): domain Bacteria; kingdom Pseudomonadati; phylum Pseudomonadota; class Gammaproteobacteria; order Enterobacterales; family Enterobacteriaceae; genus Enterobacter; species Enterobacter sp. WP_7_1. The sequence goes on from NZ_REFK01000001.1 coordinate 1,606,646, forward strand.
CCTGTAGGCACAGTAAAAACCCCAGAAGAAATATTATCATGCCATCTATATGTATCATCATTAAATGTTGGTTCAGTCCATAACACAGTATTCAATGATGTATTTAAGGTCTGGCCGTTAGAATTTTTAAGTATTGCAACAGGCCTTTCTGTAAAATGAAGCACTCCACCAGAAACAGCCTGCAAACCTTTAACGAAATTTGTACCAAATCCTCTTTCATCGTAGTAAACATGAGTGAGCGGGCCAGCAACAATATTTGGCTGAATCCTTTGTGTCGGTGCATATAGGCTCATATTGCTAGTGTGAATACTACCTGAGTAGTCAGTTATTGATGATTCATGGACTGATATCAGACCACCATTATCTTGTGAGTGATAGCCATGATCTCCCGAAATTGATACCGATGATCTGTTACTTATTGGGGATAGCACACCATCTAAGTTTGCTATTAATACGCGCTGAGCTGCACACTCAGTATGCACTTCCGAGCTTGAATAGTTCCCATAAGTATTACCAAAACTAGGGTCCGCTATTGGCGACACTAATACACCTGCACCATAAATATTGTCATTGTGCTGCAATTCACCGCCAATATGTTTTACTTGAGCGCCAATAATAGTAATTGTATATTGCGTTACAGGCCCAATATCCCCCGCTGCACCAGAAACCGCATCAAAGCCAATAATATTAATGTAACATTGAGTGCCAATAGCTTTTACTGCACATGGCGTACCAACCGTATGCCCACCCATTAACGACATTTCTGATACCAAAGCGCTTGGATAGGCTAAATCCCCGAACTGAATGCCAACAAGAGCATAACTACCAATCAAACCATAGAGGTATGAGAAACTAATGCCTGAGCCATCACTCCATAGCTTGCATGCCGATTGTATACCTAAAAGATTTACACCAGAGGCTTCAATTCGACCATAGATTCTTAAACCTGCGCCGTTTTTGAAACCCAGAACATGAGTTCCTGATGTGTATGTTGGATATATGAAGCAGTTTCCTATCAAGGTTAACCCCTGAATTCCGGTAAATGTTACCGGCTGGCTTACCTTAAAAATTCCATTGATTGTACCTGTAACATAGCCTTCGCTGGTGCAAGCATCCGCCCATTTCTGAAGAGCTTCATATGAGTCTGTCGCTCCGGTAGGGTCAGCCTTAAAATCAGCTACGGCATCATATTTTTTGTAAAACCTTGATGACAGAGTGTTGTTTTCTGCTCCTTCTACATTTGGCTGTTTGAAATGTGGAATATCTGCGCCAGTGTCCTTTCCCAGGTCTGAGCGCAGTGTTGCATCCCCAACACTCAGCCATTTACCTGCGCCAATACCGCCGGATGTTTCAGGCGTTGAATTCTCTGGCACGTCCTTAGGGAATGGCCCATCCCAGCGGTAGTATTCGCCTGTCGCCTCAAGGCGAAGAACCTGGTTAGGGAGGGTAAGCGTATTTCCATCTTCAAAGCTATCCAGAGTGATGTAGCCAAATGCGGCAATTGCCTGCTGCGCAAGCCAGCGCATGCCTTCAATAGTGTAATGCTGCACACCGAATCGGTCGGTGTATGTCCACCCCATCGATGTAACGAATTCGTCAATTTTCCCCGCGTTAAATTTCAGGTCGCGAGGCGATTCACTTGGTACTGCATCTTGCGTCGGTTGCGTAGCCATATTTATTCCATAAAAAAACCCGGCGCGGTGGCCGGGTTGTGATGGTCAGGATAAGTCTTATTGGTAAATCAGATCGCTATACTCAGCGAGGGTTAAAGCTGTGCTTCCCTTACCGTCTGGCTGCTTCGCTGTGATTGTCCACTGCCCTGCATCGAGCTCCTGTGACGTGGCAATGACGTACCGCGAAGGTGACTGGACGTCAACGCCGTCGAACAGGTTCAGGTCGATATCAGGAATGGCAGCAGTAAAGCCAAACGCTGTGTCAGTGCGTGGAGATGCCGGATATCTGGCTGTGGTAGCGCCGGTTGTATCCGTGACCTGTACAAACATGGTTCCTGAGAAGTTGATGCGCTCACTCGTCTCGAAGTCATTGCCGACCCGTGACACGATGTATCCGGCCTGCTGGTTGGTATCATATGTATCCGGCACCTGAACCATATCGCCAATGTTTACCCATTCTCCGTCAGCCATTGCTGTGATGGCCATGGTCATACGGGAGAAGATCAGCCTCTTGCACTCGCGCAGCGCCCTTTCGTCCGCCTGAAACCTGTTTCTGACGTACAGCATTTCGAACTTTTTCGCCTTAGTCGGCGATCCTTCAATGATGGAATTTCCCGATATCCGGTACCGGACAAAGTCCTGCTTATTGGTGTCCGGGTTGCGGAACTGCACTTCAACGCCGTCATAGCCGCCTGGAAGCGTCATGTCGTAAGAAAGCGAGTAACCGTCTGGCTTTGTGTTTGAGCGGTTGAATATCGTGGCCGCAGAGGTTTTCTTGCTGTCTCGTGTGAATGACAGCACTCCGTTATCGTCATAAACGGACACGCTGGCAGCGTCACAGATGGTCTCCATCCGCGAGCCGAGCGACACATCCTCATCATCAAAGGTGTAATCGAAGTATCCGAGGCGCGGGTCGATAGCGTCGATTTCAGCCTGTATCTGGTACAGGCCATAAATGTCGATGCTCGACTCCGGCTGCTGCCCGACTACCAGCCAGTTAAACAACGCAATGTCAGCGAATTTACGCGATGGTCTGAGCGTATAGTCGACCTGTTGCGTCGTCATGTTGTAGCTGATGACATGGCGGGTGATCAGCGCGTTATATTTCCTGTCTCGCCCGCTCGTGGCATTTTCAGTAGCCCTGACCTTTACCATGACCAGAGAATCTTCAGCGTGAACGACATCTGTCCTGACGTTTACCGCGTGAATCTCTTCGACCTGCAGCTTGCTCGCGTCGCTGCTGTTATCTGTTCTCTGGAAGGTGATCACATAACGCCCAAACCCGCCCGCCGGGGTAAGCTTGTCAGTCCGGTTAAACGTCTCCGACATGTAGTCGTGCGGCGTGGTCTGCCGGTACGTGAACGTCTGCTCAGTTCCGGGGATCAGGTTGTTGTCATTATCGACTTTCCAGATGTTTACCACCCAGTTTGTTTCGCTGTTGCCGCCGAGCCCGGACTGTGTATGTAACCATAGCTGGCTTGATGGTATCGGCGAGAAGAACGGGCCGACGATCAGCGCAGCGTTATCGTTCAGGATGAACTTCGTCGTGTTGATAGTCGCATCCTGAATGGGTATGGCTGGGCCATTCAGATTGTCGAACGTGAAGGTGTAATAATATACAGGACTGACAACGGACCCGTCATTTGTCTCCGCAAAGCTGATCAGCCGAGCTGAAAGCGTGACGTCTTCTGTGCGAGTGCCGCCGGTGATTGGGTAGGTCACGTTGATAGTGAACGTTACCGGGTGCGGGAAAGTCAGATCAGCAAAGTAGTCGAAATCAGCCTGCTTCACGATTTTCATCGCTATCTGTCCACCAGCATAAACGCCACTGATAACGGTATTTGCCGTCGCTGTATCGATCGGGAAATCACCGCTCTCGTTTAACCCTGGCACTTCCTGCCCGTCAACGTCATCGAACTGGTAGCCTTCATTCACCACCGGGATAACGTCACCTGGCTGGTAAATGGTGTAACTGGCACCGGCCATAGAGCCGAGGTTCGATTCAGAGAAGCGCACAGATGTAACGTCGTATTTGCCAAGCCCGAACACCATCAGCTCAGTGATGTATTTAAGATTGTTTTCATATTCGAAAATCGATTCCTGCCCCAGATCCGGAAATGAACGTATCTGACCGAAGTTATCAGGCTTGGCTTCGCCATTACGCGCAATGTTGGTCTGGCCTTTCAGGCTGTTGTTTGGCGACGTTTTGCTGTTACCGCCGGCTGCGCCTGCATTCGCTTTCGGCATCAGCCCAGAAAGCACTTTCTGAGTAAACTTGATCGGGTTGAGGTGTTCGAGCGGGTTCAGGATGGTACCAATCAGACCACCGCTTTTAGGCTGGTCAAAAATGACAACCCGGTCATTTTCCTGAAGAACAAAGCCCAGTTCTTCTTCAGGCTGCAGCTCCTTTCCGTTAACGTTGATGCGGATATCGCGGTGGAAGCTTTCCTGCGTTAGCCAGTCATAAAACACCGTCCCTGCTTCAACTACCGCCCTGTCCTTCGGCATCCCCGGGACGCGCTGAATTTCGATTACCGGCATACTGGTAAAACTCCACTCTGGTGAATAGCTTCTGAATTGTCCGTATCGCGTCAAATCTGACGTGCCCGTTCTCCCCGCGGCTGTGCAGCGCGCGACCGCCGAGTATCAGGCCGACATGCACCGGCTGGCTGCCAACCCAGGCCACGAAGATCCCTTCATCGCAAAATGTTTCGCTTCGCTGCCAGAACACGACATCAGCGTCATAGCAGGTCATGAAGTCGCGCCCGGATTCGTAGTCCGAGGTCTGGTGTACCTCGATGCCGAGAACATGCCGGTAATACATCACCACCAGACCCCAGCAGTCTGCTGCATCGAAACTGCACGCCCGGTTACTCCAGGGGACGCCCTCAATTCGAGAGATAAACTTGTCTCTATGCATTCTGGAGCCCCGGGTATTCTTCGACGGTGTACAGACGGCCAACGTTACGGTTAAGGGGATTTACGCGCGTCAGGATGCACGTTACGTCCGTGTCGTCCATTGAGCAGTCATCAACATAGAGAGTCCATGAACTGATAGCCGTACTCATGTCTGCAGCGTCAAACTGTTGATAGGTTGCAGAGATCGGCGTGATGCGCGCATGCGCTTTCCATAGCTTCAGCTTCTGCTTAAAATCCTGAGCCAGACGACTAAATTTAATCGTGCTGTCAGATACAGGAGTGCTACTTTGCAGACTCTTCTTGATCTCCATCCGGCATGGAGTGAACACCTGACCGCCGAGCGTTTTGGGGAATATCTGGTTGTTCACCAGGCGCACATATCCAAACGTCTCGTTGTAAAAGGTGATCGTCTCGTAAAGTATCCGGTTCGGTCTCCGGCTCTGAAATTCTCTCAGTGTGGGCATTACGGAACCCTCGGCAGGCTTTCCGGATCGCGTCCATCCGGATAACCGGTGACGATGATATCGAGCCATGAACCCCACGGCTGCGGAAGCTCGACAATAATGTCGTCAAAATCATCATCCGAGTTAACCAGTTGTCGCGCGACAACATCACCGCTCCAGGTGAAAATGGATCCTGACTGCGACCATGTCGGCCAGGAAAGGAAATGCAGTTCCTGAACTTCAAGGCCTGTGTCGCCAGTACCGGTCCCGAGGCGCATCGTGAACCACTGATTGCAGTTATCGAGGTAGTTCGGACTACGCAACCACTGCATGAAGGCCCGATGCTGATCCCGGGTGAATATCCACGTAAGAGAGAAAGAGGTTTTCAGGTCATCGGTGAGTTTCTGAAATATTGGCGCGCCGACCGTCGGCTGGTCTGTCCGAAAACCGGTATCGGTCGACGGCGTTTTCCCTTTTTGCGCCAGTGGCAGCCAGTCAGGATATGGAATAGGCATATTTAGCTCCTTGCCTTACGTGGTGCCTGGTGATTTCGCTGTATGGCCCGACTGGCAGGACCACCGTTATCGAGGTCATAGACGAATGCATCCACCGTCCAACCTCCATTTCCGTCTGGTGTTGCCTGCGCATCTACGTTTGACGACGTATAGTTGTTGATATTGACCACTACACCACCACCTCCTCCACTCGCCAGATCCTTATTGCTAATCACCTTTCCGTTGTCGCCAGGGATCATGTACTGACTGCCATTGCTGGCCTGGTAGATTTCAGGCATGCCGCCCTCGCCTACCTGGTACATAGAGCCTGCTGATACAGGACCGCCATTTTTACGCTTACCTGCGATACCACCAGCCATGGCCATGGCGGCAATAACTGCACCGATACCAATGGCCGCAGCACCACCGAACGAGCCGATAGATGCCACAATGGCTGCAGGAGTCCATGCTGCAGTGGTTGCCGCTGCAGAAGAGACGCTCGCTGCAGTTGTCGTAGCCGTGCCGGCTACAGCCGCCGAAGTTGTAGCTGCAGTAGCTGCTATCTGTGCGCTGCTGCCAGTAACCGCGGCCTTCACCCACTCCATACCCATCTGCACGAACGTATTTACAACACTGTTTAGCACAGTGCTACCGATGGATTGCAGAGCTTCAGAAGCTGACATGCTGCCAGTAATAATCCCTGTCAGGGCGTTTGATGCGTTGTTACCGAATGCTTCAAAGGCTGCAGATGCGGCCTGCGTGGCAAGGTTTTGCTGAGACCACTCTTCCCACATGGCAGCATTACGCTGGTCCCGGTACTGCTGTTCAATCGCAGCACGGGCAGCTTCTGCCTCGCCAATTTTTTGCGGGTATAACTGGGCATATAACTGGATGTCAGCGATGTCTTTCTGATACTGACTATCAAGACCGGCTGTTTTACTGGTCTTACCCTGGATGGCACTAAACTTATTGGCCGCGTCAGTGCGCGCCTTCTCTGCTTTGGCCTGTTCACGCAGTGCATTCGCATTATCCCAGGCTTTTCCTGCCAGTTGCCCGGCGAGCATGATTTGCTCTTGCGAAGCAGTATTACCGAGAGACTGCTGAGCGTTAAGGATGGCTTGCGCGCGCGACAGCTCGCCTACACTTCCCGCAGAGAGCTCAGATTTCTGCCTCAGTTCGTCCAGTTTCTGGTTAACAGACTCCTGTGCTTTCGCATATTGCTCAGCATCCTTCTGCGCTGATGACTTACCGCCTTTCGACTTACTGCCAGTAGTGGTGCCTGTAGTTTTAATCTCAATCGGCTTTGTATTAGCCGCCGTGTTTGATGCTTTAGTAACAGCCTGCATGTCACCGACAAGTGTTGCAGCTTGATCACTAAGAGTTGAAAGAGCCTCATTTTGGGCAGCCCACCCATCAAGCCCCAGCCATGACCAGGTGCGAGCGCGACGACTAAACATCTCTGCCGTGCTGTTAAGATCGGAGATTTTTGCGTCCGCTGAAACAGCTTTTCCTACCAGGCGGTCAAGTGCGGCAGCCAACGAGTCGATAACCGTAACCATCCCCGAGCTTGCGCCGGTTGCCTGGTTAACAGAGTCGACCATAGTAAGGAATGAGTTAGTCAGCGCTGTATTAGCCTGCGCAAGCGTGCGAGGGAGTTTCTGGAATTCAGCATTCACGGCCCCGGTTTGCTTCTGAATGGCATTCAGCGCGTCCTCTGCTGAGAGCTTTCCATCCAGCATCATTTGCCGCAGATCCCCAACCCCAACGCCCATGCCAGTAGCAATCTGCCTAACAAGCTCTGGCATCTGCTCGAGTATTGAGTTGAATTCTTCAGCCCGCACGGTCCCAGATGAAATTGACTGCCCGAACTGCCTTAGAGCGTTCGTCATTTCCTCTGATGAGGATCCGCCTATACGTCCGATTTTCTGAAGAGTTTCGGTAAGCTGAATGATCTGGCCGTTAGTCGCCCCGGTATCTCTCAGTGCTGTACTGAGGGTTTCCCAAAGTTTTGCGGTGTCCTGCAGCGAGCCCCCAGTTGCCGAGCTTATGCTCATCAAACCCTGCATCGTCTGGGTAGCAGCTGCGGCACTGCCGGTTAACCTCTCGATCCTGGCCTGCATCTGAGACATGGCGTCAGCAGCCTCAAGGAAGCGCTTACCATAATCTACCACCTGTGACACAGCGATCGCGGAAGCTATGGCAGACAGACCCGTCTTTAATCCGAACGAAGATTTTTCTGTCTGATTTTGCGCTTGCTTGAGGTCGTATAATTTCCCGGCAAGCTCGCCAATTTCCTTTCTTTGAGCTGCAGTTGCAGTTGACCCAGCCTGAAGTCTGGCAGACAGCATTGCCGCACTTCTCGCGCCATTCTTCTGCTCTTCATTGAGAACGGCAATCTGCTGCGTAAGGCTCAGAGAAATTGAGCGCAATCTTGCCGCATCGTTAGCCTGCTGTGCTGCCTGCTTTGCTGCTTCTGACGATGCTTTTGCTGACGCATTTTGAGCTGATTTGAGGTCATAGAGCTGGCCGGCAAGCTGAGATATGCGCGCCTTTTGCTCGTCAGTTGCCCCGTTTCCCGCTTTCATCTGGGCAGACAGAATCGCAGCGCTGCGAGAGCCCTCAATCATCTCAGTATTAAGAACGGACAACTCGCCCTCAAGGGATGAGATGGCCGATTCTGATGCCTTGAAAGCAGCGGCACTATCACTATTCGCCCTGGCTGCATCGATCGCAGCCTGTTTTACGTCAAAAAGCTTTACGGCAAGGTTTCCAATCTCCCTGCTCTGCGCCTCTGACGCATCGCCTGACGCTGCAATCTGAGCAGCCAGTGCGGCAGCGCTGCGGGCACCATTTTTATTTGCTTCTTCAAGAACGGCTATTTCGTTACCAAGCCGCTCCATGATTTTGGCTGCATTGCTCGCATCATCTGCGGCCCTTGCGATCGACTTCCCAGATTTATCAGCAGATTTTTCAAGCCCGGAAAAGTTATCTGCGGCTTTACCTGCGCCATCACCCATTCCATCAAGCGACTCAATAGCTTGTCGGCCAGCCTGAAGTAAGGGGGCTATATCAGCACTTACTGTATAGACGATGCTGCCGGCGTCTTTCTCACCTGCCATGTCGTTCTCCGGTTATTGCTTTGCTTTTGCCCTGCGCGCGGCCTGTTTAGCCAGGTAATCGTCGGCGATACTGTCGTACTCTTCGCGAGTGAAGCCTTTCTGGTCCGGGTATTTCGCCGCCAGCAGCATCTGAAATTCGGTCATCGTTAACTGAGATGCTTCGGCGCGGTTCATTTCAAAGTGGCTGCGTGCCGCGCTGATGTAGTCGAAGGCTTTAAATTCGTTCGTTCTCGCGCCCGTTTCGTGGCGCTGCAGCTGGCGGACTTTAGCTTTGCCTACGACGCCGTGCTGCATGAGGTGCTGCGCCAGCACAATGATGTCGTTCTTCGGCATTTGCCCGGGTCGGTAGACGACGCAATGACGCCACCCTTTCCACTCTCCGATCATCGGCGTCAAATCGTCATCGCAACACGCCTGCAGTACCAGCATGCACGTGGACAACAGCTTCTCAGCGGCGCGGTTGAATGATGGAGATAGCCATGCAGGGAACCGCCCAAGCGTGCCAGAGCAGACCTCAATGAGCTGGGCGACGTCACTGCCATGGATGGTGGCGTAGGCCTGCACAATCTCTTCCGGAGTACCGATCCTCGTCATAGCCTCGAATGAAGGCCGTAGCAGGTAATCTTTCCCGCCTTCGCGGCTGTCGCTAATGGATATTTCGCCAATATCAGTTAAAGCTGTCATAGGCCTTCCAGTAAACAGTCATTATCAAGGGCAGCACGCCGCCCTTTGGAATGTCCGTTAAGTAACAGTAACCGTATGCACGGCCACAAAGTTGCCGTCTTCGGTGTTGATGATGATCTGCGCGCTACCAGTGGCCACGCGGTTCACCGTGACGGTGGTACCTGAGGCAGTGGCCGTGGCTTTGGTTGGATCGGTTGATGCGACGGTGAAGTCTTTGTTGGTTGCTCCGGTTGGTGCGATATTCACCGTAAAGGTGCTGGTACCGCCCGCGGCACCGGTGCTGGTTGCCGGGGTTACCGTCACTCCAGTCACTGCAACCGTAGTGATTTCGTTCACTTCGATGGTGCTTGCATCGCCGACTTTGAACTCGGTAGAGAATGTGACGATATCGTTGGTGCCGCCGTCAGAACTCAGCGCGTTAATGTTCATGTAGCCGATAAATTCGATCGGGCCGTAGTCCATGCGCACCCAGATGCCAGGCTGGCGCTTGGCCTTAAGCTCGTCAGCGAAATACTTGATGAACTTGCCGACACCGTACTGGTCCAGTTTGTCCTTCTTACGCACTTCACCTTCGAAGCTCAGCGTGAAGTCACTGTTCGTGATGATGGTCTCGACATATCCGCCGCCGTCATCCGCATCAGAGGTAACCGAGTTCGGGTTGAAGTCGAAGCCTTTCGACGTACCAGCGGCCAGCGCCATCCACTCACCTTCGAGTGGTTTGACGTCCGGGCAGCCATCGGCGACTTCCAGCACGACCGCACCGCCGAACAGGCGCTCGTTCGAGTTCTGGCAATTAGCCATGTGAAACTCCTCTTTGACGTATAAAAGAAAACCCGCCTTAGCGGGTTATTTGGTTGGGATGGCTATTCGCCGTAAGTGCAGGCGAACTGGAGTCGGAAGACTATTCGCCCTTCTTCTGTGAGCACCGGCGCAGGAATTGCGCCCATGTTCTGGATATAGCCGACGCACTCGTCAGCCATTGGGTTGGCCTGGACGTAATCGACGATGCGCTGCACGGCATTGAGTGCGTCTTTGCGCTTATCTTTTGCGCCTACGACGTCGACCAGGACGTGATACTCAGAGCCGAGGTCTGTGCGGATATTGGATCCTCCGTTAGGCCTGAACACCATGATCGCCTTCGACAGGTCTCCCGGGTCGTCGTACATCAGCTGCTGCACCGTGAAACCGGTAGTTAGCCCGGCGTCGCCGAACATGTTGCGCACCCGCTCATGCATCATCGGGGTCATAGTGAAAGCTCCTTGCGCATCACCGCATCAACGTTATCGCGTTCGTCATTTGCGCCTTTGGTCAGGAATTGCGGCTCGCCATGCGGATCCCAGTAGTTGCCCGTCCCTGTCCCGCCGCCGAACTCTTTAGGTTTCTGCGGGCCGAACTCGGACCGATTGCTGGTCACGCCAAAGTGCGCGCGCGGCTGACCTTTCAGTTTGCCTGACGCCTCATGCACGTAGGCGGCATAGTTGGCTGAGTAACCGATTCGCCCGGTGATGAGCACGCCGCCAGCGTCGATTTCCCGGAACTGACTGTTAATCAGCGTTGAGGTGTCGATCGGGGTGTAATATGCCGCCCGGGTGCCGATAAGCATCATCGCCGACTGCAGCGCGCGGATCACCTTGCGGCCCTTAGCGTCATTGATGACATCGTTCAGGTGCTTTTTCGCCTGGCTGACGCCCTTCACTTTGATGCCCATGGTTACACCCCGGTCAAAATTGCATAATCATCCGCCAGGCGCTCGAAAGTGTCGGCGTAGCGGATAACCTGCCGCACCTCGTCGGCACCGGCCACAACCGGGTCGGCTTCTGTCGATACGCCAATCAGCAGGTAATCACCGGCCGCCGCCAGCGCGAACTCGCTCCAGACGGTGTTCTTCACGACGATTTCAGCGCCAAGGCTGGCTAACTTCTTGCTGAGTCCGCCCTCGTAGTCGCAGAGGATTTTCTCAGGCTCGGCATAGCCCAGCGGATCGCCGTATTCGTCATTGCCTTCTAGCTTGCGCCAGATGGTCGCCGTGGCGGTATAACTCCAGTTCGCTACCGATGACATCAGCCCTCCTTCCAGCGCAGCACCTTCGCGCCAGTCGCCCGGATGCGCTCACAATTGATATGCCACTCCCCATCCGACTTCACGTAACCGGTCGTCTCCCGCCCGGTGTCGGTCATCACCCAGACGCGGGTAAACGAGCGCGGCAGCCCGTGCTTAACTGATTTGTACGTCATCACTTTTCCCCGCACATGCAGCCGCCCTTCCCTATCCAGATACCAGCGAATGCCGGGGCGGCGGTAGGGTCAGCAGGAATTAGGGAGGTGGCGCAACCGTACTTATCCAGCCCGCGCAGCAGGTTCACTGATGCTTTCCAGCGATCGGTGAATGACTGGTACCGGAAAGAGCGCGACGCCCCGCTTGGAGCTGTCTGGCTGGAGATATATTTATCACCCTGCCCTAGCCCCATTAGCGCCAGCAGATAGAGCTGAATCAGCAGCGCGGTCGATGCCGGGTAATGCGCATCGAGACACTCCTGAATACTGTTGGCCTGGTCGACGAGGGCCTGAAGAACAAAATCGGGAATGGTAATTCCCTGGCTCTCCAGATACTCCTTCGCCTGTTCGAGAGTTACCATTATCGACTCCGTGAAATACCCCGCCGGAGCGGGGCATAAAAAAACCGCCTTAGCGGCGGCCGTTATTCAGTAGGGAAAAGCTTTTCGAGCTCACCGTCAGGCAACAACTCACTGAGCTTTTCAGCGCCCAGGTTGCCTTTGAACTCGATGCCCAGTTCAGTCAGGCGAGCCTGGATAACCTCTTTGCGTGATTTTTCACCGGTACCGGCATCAGGCGTCGATGGGGTAAGTTCTCCGGCTGCCTCACCATTTATGAGGCGGACGTTAGACTTCAGCGCCGGGTGAAGCTCTTTCAACTCCACTACCTGTCCTACCTTCACGCCGAACCACGGGCGCACTACTTCGTATTTAGCCATGCTGTTTCCTTACGCCAGGTTAGCGCCGTAGACAACGCCAGAAAGTCCCTGATCGTCTGCGGTGATTTGCAGACCTTCAGCAGACATGATCTGGAAGTTGTAGTTAACGTTAGGCAGTGGGCGCGGCAGCGGAACAACGCCTACGGCCATACCCACCAGTGGAGAGATCACGTCACGGCGACGAACGTACGCGATAAACTCGTTACCGGTCAGCGCGAAGCTCATGCGGATTTCTTTTACCGGCGCGAACGGCAGAACAGCCTGCAATACAGTGCCGCTTACAACACCGTTGACCACGTACGGCTGAGCCAGGTTTGCCCAGATTTCCGGGGAAACCCACATTACATCGTATGCGGCTACTTTGTTCGTGCGGGCGGTAGTACCGAATGCGCCTTTACCGAAGAACGCAAAGAGCGCGGTCATGTCGGCAGTAGTAAGGTCGATATTCGCGCCACCAGCACCGGACCCGAGGTTGATCTTCTTGGTGTTGCGGTGGTTCTTAATGCCCTGCGCCGGGTAGGACTGCACCTGAATTTTTGAATCGCCGTTCAGGTAGTAGTTAACGCGCTTCTGGTTAAACTTGCGCATCTTCGCCATCTGCGAGTCCAGCACCAGGTCAATGCCCACAGAGTTCATACCAGCAGCATGACGCCAGTTCACCCCGTAACCGGCAGTGAATACCGGAATCGGATCCCCGTCGCTGGCATATTCAGTGTGGTCGAAGGAGAACGGTGCCTGGCCATCGATGCTTACTGACACGTCGTCAGCGATGTCGCCTACCACGTTATACAGCTTTGCGGTCTTACCGACCGGCAGCACCGTCTGAACGCCGATCAGGTCGTTCACGATTTCCATGCCGACTTCCTGATCGCGCAGCTGCAGCACCTGGTTGTCAATCTCAGCCCAGAAGTCACGGGAGAAACCGCCAACTGCGTTACAGGCCAGCATGTCAGGCGTCATGATTGCGCGGTTAGCCGCGATGATGGAATCGTTTTGCAGGTTCCACATGTTGCGGTTTGCCCACAGCTCGCTCCAGTGCCCGCCGAGGCGGGAGTTTGTCGCCAGCGTCTCTTTAGAGAAGTACATATGTGTTTGTCCTTTTGTTACGCGCCAGCTGCGGCGACAGTGCCAACGCGCATGCGCACGCGAATGAAGTCGGTGGTGCTGGCTGCGATGGTGTGTTCATCCTGGCTGTAGCCGATCACTGAATCAGTGTCATCGGTTGCCAGGGTAAACTGACCAGCCGTACCCAGTTTGATCGGGCTGTCTTTCTTGTACGCCCCAGGCACGCACAGCAGAGCCAACTCACGCCCTTCTTCGACGTAGTTGCCGACAGCTGAATCACCGGCAGGAATTGCCTCTGTGATAGTCAGGCCCTGGTGGTAACCGACATCGATGATGTACAGGCGGCCGGTCAGCGCAGTAGCCTGAGCGAATTTATCGGATGAGTTGATGGTTGCGGCGGTGCCTGGAAGCAGCGCGGCGGCCGTGGTGCGAGTTTCGGTCTTGTACAGAGACTGACCGTCGATATTAACGCGACGATAACGTGGCATTATTCCGGCTCCTTATTTGAAGTATTCGGCAGCAGAAGGCGCGCCGGTTTCTTTGTGCTGCTGTGCATTGTTGGTGCCCAGCGGAGCAGCTTCGCCAAGTGACTTGAACATCGCGTCCAGCGCTTCGCCTGACAGTGCGTTAGCCACGATATCGCCATGGACCTTCGCAACCGCTTCGCGCTTTGTTTTCTCTTCGGCGCGAGAGTTGGCAGTCAGGGTTTCAGCGAGCTGCTGCTGATTGGCCTGCAGTGCATCAACCTTCTCCGCGAGAGGCTTAATAGCCGCTTCCGTGTTGGTCGCAACAGCCTGGCCGATCATGCTGCCGATTTGTTCCAGTTCTTCTTTGGTTAAAGGCATGTCGCCCTCCGTTTTGTGGTTTGGTGCAGGCTGTTCCTGCGGTGTGAATAGAGCTTTGAATTTGTTTGCCACGACGGCCACCCACGACTCCTGGCGCGCTACTGCGGTGCCGGTATCGTCGATTGTGATCTTCCCGCCATCAGCGGAATAACCGTAAACCTGCGCATCGCCGCCATTTCGCACGATGACCACCTGCGAGTCAGTGAAGTCAGCAACCCAGGCATATTCATCCGTGCCCGGCGCAAATTTAGCTTTGGCTGCACGATCGAGGCGCTGTTCACGCTCCCGGTATGATTCACCCACCAGCGCGCCGGAGTTTGCCTTAAGCGGCTGCGCCAGATCGGCATTGACCATCAGGCCAACACCTTGCTCAGGGGTGGCCGCTCCGACTTCGTGCAGAAGGATTGCGTCGTGGTCCATGCCGTGGATATCAGCTACCCACTCGGCACCCGTTGCGCGTTGTTGCTCGTTAGGCTCAAGTTGGTCGAGGAATGCGGCCACACTGGTATGAATCGGCGGAACGTCTTCACCGCGCTCAATCGCAGCGACGCGTTCAAGCAGCTCCCTGCCACCTTCCGACTCGCTGGCGCGGGCCACATCAACCCACTTTTCGAGGTAGATGCGATTACCGGACTTCTTAACGTTGCGGTTCCACGCGCCGATATGGCCCGCGTTAATCCCCTCCGGGGAGAAAGCAGACACGAACTGACCGTTAACCTGAGGGTGGCCCAGCGGCGCCAGGGTGCCCTCCAGGCCCTGATAGTGGGCATCGATTTGCTCTTGTGTGTAGAGCCCTCCATTCATGACGACGTTCGCCGGCAGCGTGTAGCTCGGCAGCACCAGATGCTCGCGGCCGTTGTATGTTTCGCGCCGGATAGACTGGCTGTTCACCTTCGTGGTGATGTTTACCTGCATAGGCATAGCTATTTCTCCGCCCAGGCGTAACCGCGCGCCTGCATCGATTTATATTCCTGTTTGAGTTTCGTGATGGTGTCCGGGTATTCCGGCTTGCCGTCCGCATCCACCAGCACCGACTGCTGGCTGCATTTGCAGTTGATGGAGTTGCCATCTTTGCTGTACCAGTCACGCACCTCTTCGTTGGTGTAGAGGTGGGCATGGCGCACTGCGTGGGTATGTCGCGTTGTCGGCGACAGCGCTGAGATATGAACCAGCAGCGTTTTCAGGCCGAAGAGGTCATTCGCCTCCTGGTCTTCATCCCACTTAGCCCGTCGCAGCGCGGTAGTCACTTCAGTGCGTGCTATACGGTTTGCCCGGCGCTTCTCGATACCGGTCTGGTCGGTCAGATTGCGGGCAATATCCAGCGGATTGAGGCCACGGCCCACGCCATCAGTCAGCACGCGCGCCATGTCGCGCTTAACGTCAGCCGTCAGCCCCTTCATTTCCTCAAACACACGGGCATGCACCAGCGCCATGCGTTGCTGATACGGGTCGCTTGCGAGGATGGACGCCAGCGAATCACGACCGGCGGCATACACCGGGGATTGCTGGCTGAGGTTGTAGAACGACTGCCCGGTCCCTTTCTCCGATGCCAGATCGATGTACTCGTAAAACCACAGGTCGTAATCGCCACCCTCAAGCAGGACCTGATCTACCAGGTAACTGGCATCGTTCAGGATGATGGAGAGTAACGTTGGGTTTAGCTGGTATTCGTATCTGGCGTTTACTGCGAGGGAGGAAGGTATTTTGTCGAGTGCTGATTTGTACGCCTTGCCAATCTTATTCATGCGCCTGGCGAAGTCTTTCATTGCCCGGCGTTCCAGCGCATCGGCCCCAGTCGGATCCTGATAGTTACGCGGCAGAATCGGTGGCTTCGCCTTCTTCGTCGCCATCCTCTTCTCCTAACGGATCTTCGTCGTCATTGTCATAGCCCGCAGCGGTGCGAATCTCTTCGCGGCTAAACGCCGGTTCGTCGCCGCTACCCTGCATGGTCTGGTTAATCTCGCCCATAGTCTTAGCGTTGGTGAGCTTCTCAGTACCGGTCTGTTCGTTCAGGTCATCCCAGATAACAGCCTTCTGGCTGACCGAGTCGACGATCTGCAGGTCGATAAGCTTGTCGCAGAAGTCCTCTATTTCGAAAGAGAGGTCTACGCGGCGCGACTGACAGCGAGCATTAAAGTATTTCTGGTCTTCGGTGCTGGAGCGCTCAGCCTGCTGGTTACCAACCAGGATGCGCGTAGGAATATCAACTCCTGCGGCTGCTGTTTGGAGGTTGACGGTATAGGTTGCTGACGGATCGGCAACAGCAGTGACCAGCGGTGTAACTGTTGCCCCTTGGGTTGTCATCAGAACATCGTTACCACGGTTCATTTCACCGGCAACGTCGTTAAACTTATCCTGCAGCTCGTCAATGCTCACGCCATAAAGTGACGCAAGATTGTTGAAGTCGATTTCCTTCTCGAAGTTGACATTGAGCTGGCGAGCGGCGTTCTTCAGGAATGACTCGCCAGACCCTCCCTCTACTTTTTCCAGGCTCACAAAGGCGTTATAAGCTGGCTCAAGGAAACCAATAGCATCATCTGAGTAATCGCCAAGGATGAAAACGCGATCGGGGTGAATGTTGACGCGACGGCTTGAGCCATTGGGCAACCGTTCGGCGTACTGCCACATCTTTGGCTGGCCGTACGTCTTCGAGTTCAGGCCAGTGTCCCACTCGCTCACCGTGAGCGATCCTGCCCATGCCACGGAAACCTTCTGTAGCCCTCGACCTTTAGTAACAGGAAGGTTCCAGTCTTTTTCGTCGCGGACATGAAGTAGGATGCCAGCATAACGGCCCACCAGGCGGCGGCGATCAGCCTCAGCGAATGAGCGCCAGAATCGGTTGGTGAATACCTGTTTGGACTTTTTCTCCCAAGCAGTTTCATCCTTGCTCTCGTCGGCATCGTCACCCTCGATTATCTCCGGGTTAGTCTGCCAGCACTTGCCCACCAACTTCTCAACTGCACCGTGCGCTATGCCACCTCGCCGGTACAGGGCATAGAGGTTTTCGTAGGTTACCTGCTCAGGGAAGCCATACTCGCACCATGCGGAGTGGCGCTTATTGTCCAGCCCCATCGTCGGAGCCATCAGCCCCATACGGGCGCGCGCCATCCGCGCATCGTTCAACGCATGGTTGACGGCGAGAGTTAATTTGTCAGTCATGGTTTGTCCGTTTGGTTAGCGAAGGCGTTTTGGAATCATCATTCCGGCCATTTGACCTTTGCGCTTAATGTGTCCGTCGAGGCTGTAACGAATTCCGTCCCAGCAGTGCTCATAGCCGTCGGCCAACTTAGGCAATACCTCGCCGGTGATGCGGTCCGTTTTGTACGACCACATGCGCGCCTCTCGGGCAACATTCTTACAGCGTGGGTGGATAATGATTTCGTCGAACCCACGAAGATGGGCTATCCCGTCCTCAACACTACCCTGCCATTTTTCGGCAGCCGAGATGTTGAAGCCCTGGCGCTTGAGATAGCTGATTGTCTCAGGTCGTGCGGAGTCGGCCTTGATGGGCCAGTCACGCGATCCGGGAATTGTGTCGTATAGCTCTGGCATGTGGTCGAGCTCTGTCTGCTGACCGTATGCCTCGTACTCGATGTACAGCCGGTTGTGCAGGATGAACGACCGCACCAGAGTATTAGGGTCTTTGGCGAAACCGAAATCAGCGCCGAAGAACAACCGCTCGGCTTCTTTCCAGAGGTTATCCGAGAACTCAGCAATCCGGTATTTACCGGCCAGCACCTGCTTATCGGAGTTTTCGAGGTAAGCCCCTTCCCAAACCCACGCGTATGTTGCCGGATCGAGGCGGCGCGCATCGTTCTGTCGCTCGCCTTCCAGCACGTCAGGGAACCACGGGTTATCCGTGTAGTTCATCTCAACGGTGACACAGTCTTCGCCAGCCTCTTTACGGAAACGCTTATCCGTGGCGCTGCCATCTCGCTCCGGGTTCCACGTCACCCAAATCTCTGATCCCTCTTCACGAACGGTCGGACTCAGCTTCTGCCAGGCTATTTCACTGACTGATTCAGCCTCGTCCACCCAGCAGAGCAGGATGCGCGCTTTCGACTTGATGCTGTCGAGGTTATGCCGCAGGCCGCAGAACACGTAGTTAACGCTTTTGTCGATGGTGCGGATGTACTTCTCGCCGATATCAAAGTTGGAAGCCAGCCATGGAACAGACAGGATCGCCTGTTTCACCTCCTGCATACTCGACTCTTCCAGAGAGTTCATGAACTCACGAGCGCAGAGCACCACGCCACTCTCGCCGTTCATCATCGACTGATACGCCTTTACGGCAGTCATCAGCGCGAATGTGCGCGTCTTGGCACTACCACGCCCACCATGCGAGCACCGGTAACGCTTATTCACGGCGGTGAACAGTGGCGCAAGCTTGGCGGGGATCGGCAGTTGAACGGCGTTACTCATGCTTTCGGCTCAACGGGGAGTAGCTGGATGATGGTCGGCTGCGGAGTCATGGTTCCGTCAGGGCTGGTGTGCTCGACCTTCTGTTTGTTGCTGTACGCGTCGCCAACCTCTTTGGCGGCCTGCTCCATCAGAGATGCAGCCAGCGCCATGTTTTTCATTCCCTCAGCGCGAGTCATCATCCGGTCAAGTGCACGGAGACGATATGCTTTGTTGGCGATCGGAATGTCGCTTAATTCGGTCTGGAAGCGCTTACGGGTTTCGTGAAATAGCTCAACCCATTTCTGCGCCAGCCCCCTGCCGTTTGCTTTCGTCGGGTCGTGGGATTCGACCTGCTGACGAGTGATGCTCAGGCCAAATTCCTTTTTGACCAGCTCAACCACCTGGGATGGAGTATCGAAGCAGGCAAGGGACTGAACGATGAAGGCTTTGACCTCACCTTTCAGTGTCGCCATGGATTACCTGCCTGTCATAATCAGTCATATTGTTAGGCCAGCTTTAACATGCATGTGCCGCATGACCTGGCTATATCGATGTGAGCCACTTCTGCTGGCGCATTGGCCGCATCAACGAGCTCCTGTACTTCTTTGCTGGCGCCGTATCGACGTACTACACCAGTGAATTCTTCGACGTCGTGGCCGCGCAGTGTAAGCACTGGCTGCCCGGTCTCTTTGTTGAACCTTGGCGCTCCGAAATCATCGGTGGCCTGGGCGATGTGGTAAAGCTCATGCTCTACCAGAGCGCAGAATTCGAGATCACTACATTGTGAGCAGTAGTCGGCCGCCAGCGTGATGATGAACTTCGGTATACGCCCGAACCATTCATACATCTGCTGTTCCATTCTGGCCTTTTGCCACCCACCAGCGCGGAGCATTACCTGTTCGGCCTGACCGAGAACGTAGCGCCCCTTCTTCGCGAATGAGTCAGACGCCCACATGAAGCAGAGATCAGCCTCTAGCAGGTGTTCGTGGTCAGGGTTATGGATGCTTCCGGTATCGCTGAGGATCTGTCGGCTTATCCATTCATGCACTTCATTGGCGGGGATCAACCTGGTGTATGGCTGCCAGTTCTCGGATGCGATGAAGTTAACTGGCGGATATGGCCTGTGCTCGTCATCGTTAGCCATGAGTTACTCCGTTGTTTCTCCTGCAGGCTGCTCCACAGGCTCAAAGAGAAAGTCCTCATGCTGTCCTGGCTGAAGTAGCGCCATTTGCCATCATCCATAGCCAGAGCGACATAACCATTGACGATCTCTGGCTGGCTGCGGGTCATGAGCCCGGTGAAGGTCTCTTTGGATTTTTTGGTGATTGTGATTCGGTAGACGGTAGCCATTTCGTTCTCCACGTGTCGCAGCTGTTGCCCTGCTTCTCAGAAGTGCTTAGCCACTTACGGCTTTCCCGTCAGCAAGATGTGATCACCTTCCTTGCGGGGTTACACAAATCATTTCAGGCACTGTTCTTTGATGTAGTCCTGCAGATAACCGACCTGCTTAGTCACTGTGATGATTCGCTCTCTGAGGGTGAAATAATCCCGTTCAGCGGAGTCAGTAAGTCGGGGGCCGGAAGCATCGCCCACGCCGCCGGTTCCGGTCTCTCCGTTCGCGGGACATCTGGCGTTGACGTGCAGCCCACACTTGCCATCGCGAACACAACGCTGCAGATCATCAAGCTGCTTTTTCGCATCGGACAATTCCTTCGTGTATTTGGCATCCAGAGCAGCGACATCACGCTGGCGCACCTGCATGTCTTTGATGGTGGCGTTAGCCAGGCTGAGTTTCTCAGTGGCTTTATCGCACTGTTCTTTGTAGGTGATGGCATTGTCGCGGTAGTGGTTAATCGCCCAGGCCATTGAAACCAGCAGGCAGATAACGACAGCACAGATGATTGCGGTTAATCGGCTCATTTCTGGCCCCACTCGCAGACTTCACGCTCAATCTCGCGTCGGGTAATAAGCCCCTTCCACTGCTTGCCACCGGCATACGTCCAGCGCTGCAGTTCTTTGCATGCCCCCGGCACATCACCGGCGTTCAGCTTCTTAAGCAGCGTCGAGTTGGCGAAAGCACCAGAGCCAACGTTATAGGTGAAGGAGTAAAGCGCGGCACGCGTAGGCTCAGGAATGCGTACCTTGATCAGCGGATCGATAGTGTTTGCCACCTTTCGCAGATCCGCCTTCAGCAGGTTGTCGCACTCTTTATCTGTGTAGCGGTGGCCGCGGCGAATATCCGCACCGGTGTGCCCATCGCAAACAGTCCAGATGCCGACCACATCCTGATAGGCATAATAACGCCGCCCTTCCAGCCCATCAGCATTGCCCAGCATTACTGCAGCAATGGTGATTGCTCCGGATCCGCCAACAATGGCACCCACCAGCTTATTCCTGAGTGTCGGGTTCATCTCGGCTCCTGCTGCGGCGGTTGTCTTCGCGGATCTTGAAATACAGATTCGTCAGGTACGTCAGTACGGCAATGATGATACCCACCAGCACGCCGATCGCATTCCACTGCTCGGGGCTGTAGGCATTCAACATTCCGTTGAGGATGCTCCCGGCTGAAGCACCATAGGCTGCACCAGTGGTTATTTTTTCCATTCGATACATGCTCTCACCTCGCGTTATTTGCGGGTGCTGTTCGTGTAGTAGGAAAGGCCGTCAGACACGATAGCTACGGGGCATCTGAAAGTGATTGTCTGCGGCCTGAATAAAAAACCTGGCGACAAGCCAGGAAGATGAGGGTAAGGCAATGTCGGCTCTCTGGCCGAAGGGTCCCAGGCATTGGGTTTGGTTTGTGGTGGCCGGTGCTGAACTCCGGCTTTCTCTGACATCGTGTGCCCCAAGACTTTTCTCCAGAGATAGCGCAGTCCTCATTAAGGGGGTGCCGTCTCTAGCGCATCAGCCTGCGCATTCACCACAACGGACAGAGCACTGAGCACTTCGCGCCAACTCCATGCTGCTGCGTGGGTTGGGTTATGAGCCCTTCACGCCAATGCTCTTTCCTGTTGTGCAGATACGAAAAAGCCCAAGGCGTTAACCTCGGGCTCTGTCATTCTTTCTGATGCCGGACTTTCCCGGCGGTCATCGGTTTGCAGTTCTCGCGATACTGCCGCCCTCAAAGAGGTCTGGCCTACGATGGCTCCTTTGGCGCACCCAACCCGAAACGCTCGCCTCAAGGCATACCTTTGGGCAAAATTCTCGGATGTAAAATAAAGCCCCGCACGATGGCGAGGCTCTTAATTCTTTGTCGACCTACGAAGCTATGGCGACGATATCAGATTTACATGAAATATATGCGTTTCAGTTCGGTTTTGCAAGACTTGCATCCAAATTAGTCGCCTTTTGTTGTGAACGTGATCGCGTTACGGAGATAAGAGCGCCACTATCGAGTCGCTTAAAGCTGTTCCGCATCGCCAGCCAGTGAGGCAGGTACGTCTCTGTCCATGTGGATTTCGCCACGCCAGCCAGTTCTGCCATTACCTGGTATTCGTACGTTTCGCGCCCTGCCAGCTCAGCCTTGACGTCTTGCGCAGCCAGCCAGATAAGTTTCTTCAGGCGCTCCATCGTCTTGCCCGCCACCTTCTTCGCGCCGAGATGCTCCCGGAACTCTGCCCATGCCCACTGGGTTATGGCCACCTGATACTCGAAGCGGATGTTCTCGCTGTAGTTCCAGAGCAGCCACGCTTTCTGGTGGTCTTCCAGCGACAGGACAGCGCGGCGCCATGATGCGGTACCGAACTCTACAGGACTAACCAGTGCGATG
Source organism: Enterobacter sp. WP_7_1 (assembly GCF_003688535.1). Lineage (NCBI taxonomy): Bacteria > Pseudomonadati > Pseudomonadota > Gammaproteobacteria > Enterobacterales > Enterobacteriaceae > Enterobacter > Enterobacter sp. WP_7_1. The sequence continues at coordinate 1,629,049 of NZ_REFK01000001.1, forward strand.
GATGAGCCCTTTGCGCGGGACTGGCTCCCACTCATCGGTGGTCCGTCCGGGTTGATCATGCGCTGCTTATCTTTGTCGAATACTTTTTTCCGACCCCGACTGCGCGCCGTCGCGGTGAATTGCGCATTCTCAGCGAAAGCTACCAGTTGCCCTTTCGTCGCCCCGCTCAGATCTGCGGTCGCCACAATGAGCTGCTGACGTACGTATTCCAGTTGCTGACTGTTCATGCGGCTTCCTTCTGTGGCTGATTGGTTTTGGTCTGACTGTGCTTTGCTACTGGTGGCAGGTTGGCGCGCTTAATGCTCTCAACCTGGTATCGGGTTATCTCGTCTCTGGTCACGGCGCGCACTCCCCAATAATTATCTGCCCCTTCTCTCCCCAAAGCTTTGTCACCCGGCCATCCCACACGCGGCTGTCGTCATCGAAAATGGCATCGAGTAGCGCCTTTTCCAGGTTGTCTTTATCCGGTTTCTGCTGATGAGCTTGGCCGTTCAGTTGCGAGCGCTTCTTCTGGCTCCAGCTTTTTGGCATGGGAATGACGAAGGTGACGTGATATCCGGACTCAGGCAGACAGATCCCAAGCAGGCGCACTTCGTCTTTGAAAGCCCAATATGCTGCTGTTGCCGGACGCTTTACCCACCTGTCGCGTTGAGTCATGCGTGGTTTGCTTACGGGTGTGATCTCGTAAATATTCATACTTTCACGAGCCCCTCTTTCAGCCAGATAACCTGCGTGCGGGCCATGCCCTCCAGCGCGCACTCCTTTGCATATTCGGCATCGACCAGACGCGTACGGCGATCAATCTCATCGTGGCAGTTGCTGCATGCGATAGTGGCGATTAGGTCAGGCGGTTTGATTCCGGTACCGCACAGACCCGCCAGACGGATATGTGCCAGCACTGAGGTTTCAGGGTTGCCGTTGCATACGCCGGGGATCCGCACCTGACATTCGCGCCCGCGAGCCGCTTTGCACAAATTAGCCATGCGCCCTCCGTGCCGCGAGACGCAGCCATTTCTTATCCACCAGGCGGGCGGTGTAGTCTTTCATGGTCGGGATGTCGGAAGGCTTAACCTCAGGCTTGCGCTGGCGGCGCACCGGAACGTTGAAGATGTGATTTGTGATGACGCGTGCGAGAGGATTAGCCACGGGAAGCCCTCCACTCTTGCGCCCAGGCGATGCGCTTACTGGATGCTTCGGAGAACTTCACGCCGCGGTCGGTACCGAACCAGTAAATCGCCTCGATGACGTCGACCATGTAGCGCTTGCTGGATTTTGATGTGCGAACGCCGAAATAAACGCGGCCGCCGTTGATGCCAGGAGCAGATTTCTGTTCCTGGTCCTGAGTCTGATTCACCAGAACGGTAATGAGGTCCTTCCATTCCTCGCGGGTCAACTTTTCGCCGTGCCAGACAACCTGGTCGGAGAGGTCCTTCAGCAACGGCCACATCAGGCGGTTTTGCTTGTCAGTGCGGGTCTCTTCCCGGGCCTCTACCACCATCGGCGCGCGAGGGTTTACTGGCAGAGTGCGGATGTATTCAATGAGGTTGTGTTTCACGGTGTCGTTAACGATGCAGTAGTGCTGCTTCATACGCCACCTCCGAGAGGTAACTCAGAATGCAGAAAATCGCAGGTGCATTTCTGCATCTGTGACAAGGTGAGGAGTTCAGATTGTGGTCGCATTTAAGTCCCCTTAAATGCGCAGAAGTCACCGGAGTTGTTCAGGCTCCGATGACATGATTATGGCGGGTTGATTGTTGAAAATCAAAGCAGATTTAGTGTGATTTTTATTTCAACTCATAGATAAGGCAATCAACGATTTCAAGACCGTTCACCATAGAGTTAGTTAGACGAATCGTGCTGTTGCTAACCCTAGAAAATCCTTTAAGCATCTTGTAAACGTAGTCGCTATCACCCTTGGCTTCAATTGCTTCCAAAGGGATTGGTTTGTATTTTTTCGAAATGCTATTCCTGTTTATGTCGCTGATTTTTTTATAAACATAGGCTGGCCCACGTTCTTGAACCTCTTTTATTACCAACATATATCGCCATGATAGATCTGGGTAATAGAACCACAAAGCGGCATCAACAGTTAAATCCTCTGCTTTCAATTTTTTCAATAAAAATTGACCAGAGAACTCCATATCTTTAGTCAATTCCCTGCCGACTACCAGTGTGTTTTTAACCATTTCAAAACTCCAGAATTTTGGTCACCTACAGCATCAATGAGTTGTTCTGACAATGCTCTAGTTATGTTGGTATCGTAACGAAACTGCTCACTCCAGTCTTTTACGACTGTCCAGTTTATTTCTAACGACGCATCATTTCTTGAGTCGGCAAGCAACATTTGATGTAAGTTAGCGATCTTCAGAAGTTTCGATAAATCATGAGTATAGGAGTCGATCACTGTGCTCTTATTAGGGAATTCGTGTTGCAGAAATGTCTTTGCAATACAAGCCTTTAGTGCGCACTCAACAGCATACCCACAAAGATAATAAGCACCATGGTATAACCCATTAGCAAACAAACATTTAGCTTCGTTAAATCTAATGTTAGACAAGGATTCGAGGTCATTCTTAGTCATATAATTCTAGCTGGAATTATGTTCATTTCTCGGGATTATACCCCTTTTAGACATTGAGTTGTAACTGGATATTGTTGTATATCATACATCTAGTTCAGCAATACGATTCTCTGCGGCTTCCAGCTTTGCTTCTGACTCTCGAAACTTATCAGCCCAGCGATTGCAGGCCATGAAAGCCATTCGCCGCTGTGATTCAACCTCAGCAATCCGCCGGTCTTTGGCTTCCAGCTCATCCAGCAGCGCCTGGACATCATTTTCAGCGTAAAGCCTCATCAGTGGTAGTTTCGGTAGTGTGATTTGAGCCTCACCGTGCTTTACGTGATGCCAGCGGGCACCGACAGACTCAAACGCAAACTTTCCGACTGGCTTAAGTGCCTGTTTGTCGATGTTGCTCATTGGGCGGCCTCTCTGGTTAACTTTTCGAAGATTGCGTCAAGAGCCTTCCGTTTTCCGATATGCCCGCCACCGATCCACTCTCCGCGAAGCAAAGCGTAATATTTACCGTCGTCTTCATGAAACGGGCCACGGATAGACCAGTCGGTTGTGATGGCGTCGATCGCCTTTTTAGTTTCTGCAAAATCCATCATGCTCATACCCCTACCCTCCCCCAAACCATCAATACCCTTTTCATCGCCGGACTGTTCCTGCACTCCTGGCAGATCACGTTTACCGACTCAGCACGGCGGTTGGCTTTCTTTTTGGCCTGCGACAGCGAATAAACACGGTGACCTTTCGGACCTTCAAACTTCAGCTCACCTGTGTTTACCATCACTGAGATAACACTGGAGATGCTCCGGTAAGTGGCTCCCATGGCATCTGCGATTTGTGTAGCACCCAGCTTGCTGCCATCGCTCAATACGGCCACGATCCGCGCCGGGTGGCTGCTATCGCTTACTCTTCTCGCTTTTGCGCTGCTGAATGCGCCTTTCATCGCCCGGTTCTTCAGATGATGAGCACCCTCGCCTTTACGCCACTCCTGATATTTCGCTTCACTGGTGAAGTAGCCGAAGCCAGCCATGCTGAAAATATGACCCAGGTTGCGCAGTGCAGCGATTTCACGGTCCAGGCCCTTGCCACTGATGCCAATTACCTCAATGAGGTCAGCGCGTTTAACAGGCTGGTTAGCGGCCACGTAATCAACGATGCGTTGTTTTAAGCTGTCCATCTCACACCATCCCGTTCGACTTGTTACGGTTGTACTTCGCCTGAAGCAGCTGGATCGGCGTTGGCCCGTGTTCGGCAGCCGGTGCTGCAATTGCCCGGCGTACCGGCGGCACTGGCTTACCCTCAGCGACACGCTTCTCCCACATGTCCAGCAGATCGCCCGCCTCGCGCGCCAGCTCACCATGCGTTAACTGGCGCTCTGTGCTGCGGTGCCGAAGTTCTACGCAGATGTGGTACATGACCGGCTGCGACCAGGGGAATTGCTCGCTGGAAGTGAATTCGAACGAGCGGTTACGCCAGTCCCAGTATTCGGCGATCACCTGATCAGCGGTGATACCCAGCGCGCCGCCACTTTGCTTGCACCAGGCGACGAACTGGCCCGGCGACGGCAGGAATGGCCGTTCCTGGCGGCGGGCAATGCGCATACCGGCATCGACCTGAGCCATTGAGTGGATCCCGTTCTCCTGAAACGCCAGCAGCCACTGACGGCGGAATTCGTTCAGGTCGTCCTGGGTGCGGAAGTTCGCCATGCTGGCCGGGAACGCGGCGCGCAGCTCGTTGAACAGTTTGTTGAATACCTGCGCCACCTGCTCGACCGGCGCACGCTCCTGGTACTGCTCTGGCAGGTTATGGGCTATGCGGCTCATCTGATCGCGGTCGTGGTTGTGCATCTGCTCTGCAAGAGATTTCATCGCATCACCTCATAGGCCCAGTCAGTGTTGTTGAAGTCCAGATCCGGTTTAGCGGCTGGCTTGACAGCGAACTTAGGCTTAAACAGTCCCTGATATCCGTTCGCAATACTGGTGTTGATCACGTCGATCGGGTTGTGCCCGTCTTCCAGGCACTCTTTCAGCAGCTTGAACGCCTTCGTGACGGTCAGCTCAGTTTTGATCGGCTTGCCAGATTGTTTACGGTAGGCAACCCATTCCTCCCAGGCGGTTTGATTTAGCCATTTAGGAACGTCAATTCCGAGCGGATCAAACTTGCTCTTCCCCCCTGGGGGATTAGAGGGGGTATTAGGTTTTATATTTGTCTTTGGAAGAATGTCTTTGGTGTTCCCTGTTTTCAGGGATACATCCCCCTGTTTTTGGGGATGGTTATCCCTGTTTTCAGGGATGGTTTGTGGGGCGATTTTGCTATCCCCGATTTCAGGGATGGTAATAACCTGCGTTACAACTTCAGCGACCGGAAACCTGACCGGGCACTTTGCACATTTTGGCTTTGTGTAAGCCCAGCTATCCAGGAGCGTGTTAATCCCGATGTAACGTGTCTGCCCGATTCTGCGCATCTTGATGATGTTGCGATAAGCCAGGCTGAGCACAGCTTCAGAAACGTGCTTAACGGCCAGTCTGGTTTTATCTGCAATGAGACTGTTGGTGATCCGGTCCTCTTTCTTGGACCAGCCATACGTCAGGCGAACAATAGCATTCAGCACGCGGAACTCACGCCCCGAAAGCTCTACGAAACACAGGGCATCCTGAATCTGGTTAGCAAGGCGAAGATAGCCATTTTCCAGATCGGCCATGCGATTCTCCTGCTGCGCAGGTTGTTGCGCAGGGAATTTGATTACTTTGGCGGTGTTTGACATACTTACTCCTGCAAAGAGTCCAAACGATTTGCACTTGAAAGTCGGTTCTGTTCGCGCAGACCGGCTTTCGCCATTTCTGTAGTTCTCACATGACCCCCAGCATCGACGTGACCATCGTCATCAGCGGTCCTACTTGCTCCGGCATGAGGCGGAACAGCGACGCTATGCCCTCACTTACCTCTTTCAGCTTCTGATGCTCTGGAGCGTCCAGCAGCACAGCCTGTTTAGCTTCTGCGAGTTCTTTCTCGGCTTCAGCCAGACGAGACATTTTGCAATCGGCACCGATTAGGCGAGTGCGATACTCAACCGGCAGAACAGCCATGATTGCCGGTGTCAGCTGGCGCACGTTCTCGCGGTACTGCTCGGAGTCGAAACGGTTATCCAGGAAGCGAAATAGCTTCTGTCGCGCCCGGCTGATGTCCTCCGGGAAGCTGATAGCGTTCCCACCCTGTTCCCGGTATTCGTTGATGATCAGCGCCGAAACCACGTCCTGATTGTCCAGCGCCGACGACCATGCCCGGACCGCATCGCGGATCTTTTCGTGGTCTGGCGCCGCTTTAGCTTGAGCGCGGTTTATCATCGCTCCCGGGTGTATTCCGGTATTGTGTTGATACGCAAGTGAATGCATTGCTTTCCCTTTCGTGGTTAGGGCCGCCGGTCAGGCGGCGTTGCTTTTTGGTGGGAACAAGGCATCAAGAGATGTGTTGCTCCCCAGCTTGTTCATCGCCTCAACCAGGCGGCGGCACGACTCCAGGTCTGGTGCTCGTATGCCAGCTTCATAGTTAGCAAGGCGGGACTGGTTCCAGCCGCATGAGCCCGCTAACTCTGATTGAGTGATGCCAAGCTTCTTACGTTCGTTGGCGATATTGTTCATGCTGATCCTTTCAATAATGGTCACTCAGCATCATTAAACACAATTCGTGATTAATAATCAACACAAATCGTGAAAGGCATTCCAACACGCTACGTGATAAAAATATGCGTATGAAAAAAAATGAATCTATAGCCAGCAGAATTAAGCGCATTCGTGAGTCAAAAGGCCTATCTCAGAGGGCATTAGCTGATCTTTGTGGGTGGGCTTCGCAATCACGCATAGGAAACTATGAGGCTGGCACACGTAGTGTGAGCGTTGATGATGCAGAGGTTATCGCCAAGGCTTTGGGTATCTCCGCCCCTGAGCTATTATTTGGAGATGACTTTGTTGCCCATTACAAACCAGGAGCAAAGTATCCTTTGATTAGCTGGGTAAGCGCAGGGGCGTGGTGTGAGGCTAACGAGCCATATACTCTGAAAGACATAGAGGAATGGTATGAATCTGATGCTCATATTGAGGGAACGGCTTTCTGGTTACGTGTTCAGGGAGACTCTATGACATCACCCGTTGGACTAAGCATCCCTGAGGGCATGATGGTTCTTGTGGATACCGGGAAAGAACCAGTAAACGGAAGCCTGGTAATAGCTAAACTTACCGACGCTAATGAAGCGACATTCAAAAAGTTGGTTATCGACGGCGGTAATAGATACCTCAAAGGCCTCAATCCGCAGTATCCCCTGATCCAAGTGAATGGTAACTGCAGAATTATTGGTGTTGCCATTCAAACTATGATGAAGCTTTAAAAACCAATTAGGACGGAACCAGGAATGAAAAAAATAATTTTGGCTTTGGTAGTTTCTGCGCTGTTATCTGGATGTGTTATGAAGAGCACAGCCCATGCTGGAAAAGACTTTGATGAAACTAAGATTTCGCAAATCGTTAGTAAGCAGACCACAGAAGCTGACCTTCTCCGCCTGATGGGTGAACCAGTGAAAAAGGAGATCGTAAGCGACAATGAAGTTAAGTGGGTCTACGAATACGTAACTTCTAATGCAGCCGTAAGAATGTTCTCCACTAAGCCAAAAGTCGATGTAACGAAAAAGGTTCTTGAAGTATTGATCCGTGATGGCGTCGTTGTTAATCACGCGTATACAAATCCAGGGACAACTACCTACAAGTAACCCATCCAGAACCATCAATCATGATTGAAGCCCACTTAGGTGGGCTTTTTTTATGCCCGCCGAAAAAATAAATTTCTATAAAATTCAACAACAACACGATATGTGTTCATTTATAATCACAATTCGTGTTGACTACATAAACACATTCTGTGATTATCAATCCATCGAAACGAAACATCGACAGCTGAGCGAAGTTAGCCAGCGGCGGACAGCAAGTCGCCTGCTTTTTAACAACATGCAGATTTACAGCGTCAATGACCTGTTAAGACCCCTACACGTAAACGTGCTGTATCACCGGGTGCGATCCGGTCGGTGAGAGAGTATCCCCGCGCGAGAGCGAGAACGGCGTGAGAACGGGCAACACTGGCAGGGAGTTGGCGCTGACCAATACATGGAATGTTTTGGGCTGGAAGACGGTTATCAGCTAGTTGGTGAGGTAATGCCTCACCAAGGCGACGACGGCCTTCCCTACTTCATTGTGGGGAGCCAGCACCAAAACATTTCTCCCGCATCAGCGGGTAACGACAGAGGGTAAGGGTATGGATGAGAAAGAAGAGTTTCCTTCAGGTTTTAGCAACCTGATGTACGCATTAACAAAGGAAGCAGCACGTAACAGCTTCCTTGATTTCCTTGAGGAATGGGGGATTGAAGATTACGACGAGATTAAGGCGTTCCTTGCCAAGAATGGCGTCAAAACTTACTGCTAAGAAGACCCGCTCCGGCGGGTTTTTTATCGACCATACATAGGCAGATTTTCGAGTCTGCCCATTTATGACAACTGGCGGCCATCCACCGCCCATTAGCGCAGAAGTCTTGTTTAACCGTTCCGTTCGCCGCGATAAGGCCAAGAGGAAATAATGGTAAACCAGCAGCAGATCAGAGAGGCCCAACGGCTCGCGTCGTTCGCGGTACTCCATCGCAATGCTCCGGCGTGGGAAGAAGCAAAGCGCCTTTACGCCGTCGCCATCGGGAGGACTCTTCACTGATGGAAACTTTATTCGCACTCGTTCTGACCGTGGCAATGACCAACGGTGATTATCAGGACGTCATTCTCGGCGTTTACGACAGCCCGCAGGAATGCAGCCAGGCGGCTACAGAGCAAAAAGTAACAGCAGAATGCTGGCCGGTAGAAAGCATTCTCCGCAACGGCGAGCTCCCGGCGAAAGACATCGCGCAGCACTAAGCACCCTATTCAACCGATCGGCCTGGCATTACGCGGGCGGCATCTGCACATCAAAATTTCAGGAGAAACCATGAGCGATGTAACGGACTTAACTGTCATCGAAATCAAGCCGGAACAGGCGCCAGTGCTTTACGTAGCTGGCGGCCTTGATGCGTATCTCGAGCAAATCCGCCAGGCAGTAAACGAAGTGCCGGACCTGTCTACAAAGAAAGTCCGTGACCGTGTCGCCTCTCTGGCGGCGCAGGTGTCGCGCAGCAAGACGGCAATCGAAAAGCCGGGCCGTGAGTACCTGAAGCGCCTGAAAGAGGCTGTGCGTCCGGCTGAGGCCGAAATTAAGCGATTCGTTGATGCCTGCGACGAGCTGCGCGATGCAACCCGCCGACCACTCACCGAATGGGAGGCCGAGCAGGAACGCATTAAGGCTGAAGAAGCCATGAACGCGATGCACGCCGAAGCGCTGGTTATGAACGAAGAGTTCGACCGCCAACTCGCCGCGCAGATCGAAGCAGACCACGAAATGGCCCTGCTGATGAATGACAAGTTTGACCGTGACCGCGAAGAGCAGCGCCGCCAGGCGGAACAGGCACAGCGTGAACGAGATGAGAAACTGCAACGCGAAGCCGCTGAAAAAGCCACTCGTGATGCAGAAGAAAAAGCCAACCGTGAACGCCAGCAGCACCAGGATGCACTTAGTGAAATCAGTGGTATTCAGCAACAGGTAATCATCGCTCAGTCTGGACGTTTAGGTGTTCGCCAGGGAGGCACAATCCAGTGCATTAAAGACACGCTGGCTGAAACAGAGAAATGGCCTATTGATGAGCGCTTTGGCTCATTGATGGGTGCGGCTGAAAATGCAAAACAGCAAGCCATTGCGCAGATCAAACAGCTCCTGAATAACGCTGAGACTATTCAAAAGCAGCAAGAAGAAAATGACCGAATTCTTCGCGAGGCTGAAGCAAAAGAAAAAAATCGCCTGGCCGAAGAGAAGCGCAAAGCCGACGAGCAGGCAAAGCGTGAAGCTGACGTGAAGCACCGCAAGACAGTCGGTACCAACATCGTTAACGCCCTCACCAGCCACACCAGCCTAACCCGCGAACAGGCTATCGAAGTGCTTACCGCTCTGAAAGATGACCTGATCCCCTGCGCAAAAATTCATTACTGAGGCAACCATGAACGCATACCTCACTTACGACCGAATCGAAGATCGGCGCTGGGTGGAGCAGCAGCTCACCGACAAGAAAGAGAAGTGGATCGACGACCGGGCCAGGGAAATCATAGACATGATGCCGAAAGAACCGTCCGGCCTCTTCCACTTCTCCGTACCGATTGACTCCAGCCCATACGCAGGACTTCGCAGCGATAAAGCTGGCGAGGCCTACAACGATTTCATTTCGGCAGTTGCTTACGCCCAGGCGGAATACGACTGGGAGCACCGTACCGGCTGCCCGTTTTAAGGATGCATGAGATGTCTGAATCTAAAACTCACTACCGAAAAGCTTTTGACTCCCCTTACCTGAGCAGCGCCGACATCGTTGAGCCTACAGTTCTGACGATCGCCCGAGCAACGTTAGAAAACGACAAAACAAAAAAAACCAAAGACGTTTTTAACACCGCTTATTTTGAAGAGCGCGAGCTGCGCCCAGGCGAAAAGCTCAAGCCGATGATTCTGAATGCCACCAATAGCAAGATGCTGAAAAGCATTACTGGATCGCCATTCCTTGAAGATTGGGTTGGCGTGAAGGTCACTGTTTACGTCGATAAAAATGTCCGGTTCGGAAAGGAGTCGGTTGAAGGCCTCCGCTTAAGCCCGGCGCGCGTTACAAAGCCGGTGCTTTCGCCGGAAAAAACGCAGGCATGGAATAACGCTAAGGCCGCCTTCAAACGCGATGGGAACCTTGATGCAGTGCTGGCGAGAATGGACATTTCTCCGGAGCATCGCCGCCAGCTTGAGCAGGAGTGTTCATCATGATCTGGCACGACGTCGAGCAAAACGGTGAAGAGTGGGATGCTCTTCGCCTGGGTAAGGCCACCGCGTCAAACTTCGGCCTGATTATGGCTAACGATGGAAAGGCGTTTGGCGAACCAGCCAAGCGTTACGCACTTCAGTTGGCTCTTGAGCAGATTAAGGGTTGCAAGTCTGAGTTTGGCTTCTCAAACGACCACATGGAGCGCGGGCACGAACAGGAGCCAATTGCCCGCATGCTGTACGAAGAGATGAACTTTGTCGACGTGGATAACGGCGGGTTCTTTGATCACGAAACGTACGGCGACAGCCCTGACGGCCTTGTTGGCCAGGACGGGCTCGTTGAGATTAAGTCGGTCATTGCCGCCACTCACTACTCCACCCTCACCCGCGGCTCCTTTGATCCGGCATACAGATGGCAACTGGTCGGTCACCTTGATTGCTCTGGCAGGGATTGGGTGGACTTCATCAGCTACTGCTCAGACTTCCCGGACGGTAAACAGCTCATCGTCTATCGCCTTACAGCTGCCGAATGTGAATCAGAAATAGCCCGGCTTCGCGCGCGTCGAAAAGACTTCCTCGAACTTGTTGCGGACACCAAGCGCCGCATACTGGATCTCGAATGAAACGCACACCTTTCTACCGCAGGCCCGGACGAACCGGGCAATTCTCAGGCCTCCGTGAGCGCGTTATCTGGATGATTCAGACGCGCGGCCGCCCGGTAACCGGCAGCGAAATCGCTGAGAAGTTTGGCGTAACGCTCATCGAGTTTAACCGGGTCGCCAACGGCATCACCCGCGGCTCCGGGCAGATAGCACAGATTGTTGAGTCTGAAAAATGGCTCAACGAGGACGGCATCTGCGACCGCACTTTCGACCTCGTCACGAAGCCGAAGGTCGTAACGCCACAGGGGAAATCGCGGCTGTTCACCCGGCGCGCCATAGAACAATCGCAGGAAGGCCGACGGCAGGAGTGCATTGAACGTGCCGCCTGCCGCCGCTGCACCGAAGAAATCCAGCAGGCCATGCGCAAGAAACCAAAGCCTAACTGGAACGAAACGGTGCCTCCCATCATCAACAAGCATCACAAGAAAATTGAAGCTCTGGGAGTTAGCCTCCTGGAGTTCGTCGTCAAAACTGGCCGCCTTAACGGGCGGTTTGGAGCCGAACAATGATTCGCCGACAGATCGATACATCAACCAGATTTCTGCTTGATACCGCCTTTCACCGACTTGAAATAATCCGTGATGACGGTCTTTACCGCCACCTGCGCATGAAGCAGCCCGGCACGTCCTGTTATTACTTCGACATTATCACCTGGCCGGGATATCTGACTGTTACCGGCGACATGGGAACCTGGACATTCTCCCGTATCGCGGACATGTTCGACTTTTTCGGCCCATGGGAGGGCGGGATAAATACCGGCTACTGGTCCGAAAAATTGGAAGCTGGCGCGGGCTGTTCGGCTTGCGAAATGCTGGCGAAAGAGTATGACCATGAGGCATTTTGCCAGAGCCTTAAAGAATCATTGAGCGAGTATCTTGAAGATTCTGAAGGCGATCAGCCGGAAGACGAAGATTGGGATGATGACGACGACGCACCAGATAGCGACAAGGCGAAGGTCCGCGAGATTTACCGCGAGCTTTGCAATAGTGGGTTTAGCAATGACTGGGAAGCATATCAGGCAGTTTATGAAGCTGACTGGCCCGAAAGTTGGAGTGCGTGGGATGTCTGCGATGGGCTGACGTTCAAGACCTACACCAGCCACTTCCGCTGGATTCTGTTCGCTATCACCTGGGCGATCGCTAAATACCACAACACTAAGCTGGTCGATAAGTCGATGACGACCTTCCTTGCAGTGAAGTGGTTGCCATCATGAAAGCCAAAATCACCCAGGAGCTTAAGGCTCCTTTTTTATTGCTGGCGTTCACCTTCAACCGAATTAACCGACAGTTCCGGGAGCATTAACCATGGCCGATATCATCGACACAGCAACAGAGATTGAAGAGCTTCAGCGTAACGCTGCCCTTTCCGCTCACCGTCTTAACCGCAACGCCGTATCAGCTGAGCATTGCGCGGAATGTGGCGAGGATATCCCGGAGCCGCGGCGCGCTGCCGTTCCCGGCTGCCAGACGTGCGCGGAGTGCCAGGGCGTGATCGAACTGAAGAATAAACAGAGGGGGATGTGATGCAGCAGGCAATTTTAGACATGTGCTGCGGATCGCGCATGTTCTGGTTCGACAAGCAGGACGAACGCGCGGTGTTCAGTGATATCCGCGCCGAACAGCATGAGCTTTGCGACGGTCGCCAGTTGGTTATTAGTCCGGACCTTATTGCCGATTTCCGCGCCCTCCCTTTTGCCGATAACACTTTCCCTGTCGTCGTGTTCGATCCGCCGCACCTCGAGCGTGTCGGCGATAACGCGTGGATGGGTAAAAAGTACGGGCGTCTCAACAAAGAAACATGGCGCGATGATTTGCGATCCGGGTTCTCAGAGGCATTCCGGGTGTTGTGGCCACACGGCGTGCTCATCTTCAAATGGAACGAAACGCAGATCCCGGTAAGTAATATCCTGGCGCTTACCGACGAGAAGCCGGTCATCTGGCAGCGCACCGGCAAGTCAGACAAAACCCACTGGGTGATCTTCGTCAAAGGTGGTCCCAATGTTCAGGATAATCCAGCCTAATACCTGGTACTCCGATCCCCACGGTGCACCCTGCAAAATCCTCCGCGCTACCCACGAAGTAATCCACTACATCCGCCACGGCCGCACCTGCATCGCCAGCATGGGCCGCTTTCAGCATGAATTCGAGCCGCTGACCAAAGCACAGGTCGAGCGGATCGCCGAAGAAATCGAAACAGCAGATCACCTGAAGAAGCTGCGCGCCCAGCGTGCGGCATGAGGAGAGAATATGGGAAAAATGACGTTCGTCTTTGAGTATGAGGACGGTAAAGAGCCGCCCGTAAGCGCTGGCATGTCGTTTATGGGTGGGAAGATTGTCGCCGCGTCTTTCTGTGATGCTTTGGAGGAATCCGAGGTTAATGACGCAGAAGGGCTTGAGTGGATTGATGAGATGAAGCTACAGCCATGACGCAACTGATAGCCAGTTATGAGCTGGCTATTGGGTGCGAAAGCACTGCAACGTCATCCCTTTTGCCCGGCCACGCGCCGGGCTACTTTTTACCTGATTTCGAATAATCAACACGATGCAACAGACGTGGGTATACTCACGCCGGTTGCCAGGAGTCATCTATGGCACAGGTCATTTTCAATGAAGAGTGGGTCGTTGAAGCCAGACTGACTGAAAGAACCGGCCTTAGTGAAGGGCAAATCAAAAGTTATCGGCTGAAATTGTGGATCGAAGGCGTTCATTTCAAAAGGCTCACCGCTGAAGGTGAGACCGATAACCGGAATGGTGTTCTTTGGTACAACTACCCCCGTATAAACCAGCTTGTTCAGGAGGCTTGATGGGTTTTCCAACTGGGGTTGAATTGCATAATGGAAAAATCAGGATCACCTTCACTTATCGTGGCATTCGCTGCCGTGAAGTCCTCCGGGGCTGGGCAGCAACAAGCGGGAACGTTAAAAAGGCTGGTAATTTGCGGGCTGTGATCGTCAGTGAAATACAGATGGGGAAATTTAGTTATGCGGATCATTTTCCCGAATCTAAAGCGCTGAGAAAATTTTCCACTACAAAGAGAATCAACACGTTTAGTGAACTATGTAATCTGTTCACTGATGCAAAACAGTTTGAAATTTCTGCAGCCTCGATGCAAACGCTAGCTTCAAACGTAAACACCCTACTCCGCGAAATTGGCAGGAACACCACGATTTCAGAGATCCAGCACGCTGATCTGTTGAACTACAGGAAGCAACTTTTGACTGGGGATGTCGTCAATCCGGCAATGCCTCAACTGAACAAACAAGGGCGTTCTCCGTCAACTGTGAACATGCTCATGCGCGTGTTGGTAGAAATGTTGAAGCTGGCCAACCGTAGCCAGTTTATTACCCATTCCCCATGGGAGGGGCTTTCGTATCTCAAAACCTCAAAAACAGACCCTGACCCTTTAACGCTTGACGAGTATCAAAGCATGCTTGCGACAATGCCAGAGAAGCATCGTCCGATATGGATCCTCGCGGTACACACCGGCATGAGACACGGTGAGTTGTGCGCTTTGTCCTGGGGGGATATCGACCTCAATAAAGGGGAAATCCATGTATCCAGAAACCTCACGAACAAAGGTCTGTTTGTTCCACCGAAAACAGATACGGGCATAAGAACGATTACACTTTTGAAGCCTGCGCTGGAGGCATTGAAAGAGCAGTTTTTATGCACCGGCCACCTCGATCAAAAAGAAATTGTCTTCCACCACCGCGAGCATGGAAAAACGGAAAAACAAAGCCTGCGTTTTGTGTTTGTTCCCCAGAAATCGAAGGTTAAAAAACCTCATTTTTCAAAGAGCGCTATATCTTATGGCTGGAAAGTCGGGATGGAGCGGGCAAAAAACAGAACGCGCGATCCGTACCAGTCTCGCCATACTTACGCGTGTTGGTCACTTTCAGCGGGTGCAAACCCTTCTTTTATCGCTTCCCAGATGGGCCATGAAGACGCGCGTATGGTCTACGAAGTATATTCAAAATGGATCGGGGATATGAATAGCGATCAGGTGGATATGCTCAATTCCAGGATGCCTACTGCTATGCCCCCAGGATGCCCCAAAGCTAAGTATCTGCTTAAAAAAGTGTTGTGAAATTAATTACCTAAAAACATTACCAATAATATCAGGTGGATTACACTTCATAGTGCGGCCTCGCTTTTTTCCGCGCCGGACAATCTGAGGATGACCATCATGGGAAACAAAAAGAAAACCAGTGTCGCTGTCGCTGTTGATGTCGTAAAGAATGCACCGTTAAAGACCAAAGAGTATGAAAAAGAGCTTCGTCGCCTCCACGTTGAACTGGTTAAGCTCCAGCAGTGGGTCGTCGCCAAAGGGCTAAAAGTGTGTATTGTTTTTGAAGGACGCGACGGGGCCGGCAAAGGCGGCACCATTAAAGCGATCACCGAGCGCGTCAGCCCTCGCGTATTTCGCGTTGTTGCCCTCCCTGCACCCACCGAGAAAGAGAAAACCCAGCTCTATTTTCAACGTTATGTTCCCCATCTGCCTGCCGCCGGGGAGATCGTCATTTTCGACCGAAGCTGGTACAACCGCGCGGGCGTCGAGCGGGTAATGGGATTCTGCACCCCCGAGCAGGTTGAAAAGTTTCTAGATGGTACGCCGGTGATGGAAAAAGCGATGGTTGATGCCGGGATTATCCTGCTGAAGTACTGGCTGGAGGTCACGCCTAAAGAGCAGGAGCGCCGCCTGCGCGATCGTATTAACGATGGTCGTAAAATCTGGAAGCTATCGCCGATGGATATTAAATCCTTTAACCTGTGGGATGAGTATACCCTCGCGCGCGACGCCATGTTTGAAGCGACAGATACCGCATGGGCGCCGTGGTTTGTGGCACGTTCAGAAGATAAAAAACGCGTGCGTCTGAATATTATTTCGCACCTGCTCACCCAAATTCCCTATAAAGAAATTCACGTCGAAAAAGTGGATTTACCGAAACGTAAAATTGGTAAAGTCAAACCCACAAAATACCCGTTCCGGTATGTGGAGGAGCGGTTCTGAAATTACTGGAATACGCCTCGCAGAATGTAGATTACCAGGGGGTACGGTATTGTTTTTTGTTGGCTGCGGTTGATAATGACCGCACCAACAAAGGAGCTGAAAATGAAGCCAAACCGAAACAAAGACTATGGCAAAAGGGAGAGCATGGCGAGTGGAGCCTCCCGCGAGGCCCGTACACCAGAGGCGCGAAGACGAGAGCATCAGCAAGATAAAGAATTCATAAAAGCCATGAATGAATTTACAGCTAAAGCGGGATTATTATCAGACGATCCTTTCTTTGGAGGGATTTAATGTGCTTTCAGTTTGACGTTTACCGTAATCTTTCAGAAAGAACACGGGACCACCAGCCTTATTTTATGATAATTCAACATGACTATTATGATGATTTATCAACAAGACTGATTATTCCATTAAGCTACCATAGCTATCTACGTGGACATATCAATGCCGCGATGCCTTTAGTGAATATTGATTTCGAGCGATATTTCCTTAACACCGCTGGCATAACACACGTGGAGAAACAGAAACTAAATAATAAAGATTATGTATGTAATCTTCGCAGCGCGAGAAGTACTGTTATCGCGGCGATAGATGCGTTAGTGACCAATACATAACGTAGGCCTGCGCAAGCGCAGCGCCGCCGGGCAAAGCCGACGGCGCAGGTCTTACTTCATTCCTTCCGTGCTTTCCCGTTTCGCTTCCAGTCGCTCCACATCACGATACCAGCGCGGGTGGTGTTTCTGCGCCCAGCGGCGGCTCACCTTCCCTTCAATCATCCCTGTAATCGATCCTTTGACCCAGAACGCCATATACATATGGATCAGGATGGCGTGGATGAGAATGATGGCCGACGTGGCGTGGATCAGCAGCGCGTAGCGAATCACCTGAATCGGGAAGTAGTGCGCAAAATAGGGACGCCAGATAATCACGCCGGTCACCAGCAGCACAAAAATCATGCTCATGATGGTCCAGAACATCATCTTCTGCCCGGCGTTGTATTTCCCCACCTTCGCGACCTTATGTTCGTTGCCCTTCAGAACTTCGACGATCCCTTTCACCCACGGAATATCCTGCTTGTCCGGGATGTTGTGGTGGACAAAGCGCACGAACATAAACATCAGCACCACGAAAATCAGCACGCCGAAGAACGGATGCAGAATGCGCCCCATCTGCGGCGTGCCGAAGGTTTCGGTCAGCCACTGCAGCGTCGGGAAGAAGAATGAAATCCCCGACACCGCTACCAGGAAGAAGCAGATCACCACCGTCCAGTGACAGGCGCGGTCGACAAACTTCGTGCGCACGATCGTTTTCGACTTACTCATGATGCTCCTCCTCGTCCTCATCCACCTCTTTGTTTGGCCCGATACCGATGTAGTGATAAATCAGCCCCGCAAAGGTGGCGATAAAGCCCGCCGCCGAGAGCGGTTTAAGCGCCCCTTTCCAGAGGTTGATGGAGGTATCGATCGCTGGATCCTTCGGGAGGTTGTGGTAGAGCTCCGGCTGGTCGTTGTGGTGCAGCACATACATCACGTGCGTACCTCCCACGCCCTGCGGGTTATAAACACCCGCATTCTGGTAGCCGCGCGCTTTCAGCTTGTCCACGCGCGCCTGCGCCACGTCCAGCATCTCTTTTTTAGTGCCGAAGTGGATAGCCCCGGTCGGACAGGTTTTCACACAGGCAGGCTCCTGCCCGACGCTGACGCGGTCCACGCACAGGGTGCATTTGTATACCCGGTTATCCTCTTTATTGAGGCGCGGGATATTAAACGGACAGCCCGCGATGCAGTAGCCGCAGCCGATGCAGTTGTCCTGCTGGAAGTCGACGATCCCGTTGGCGTACTGAATAATCGCGCCGGCAGACGGGCACGCCTTCAGGCAGCCCGGATCTTCACAGTGCATGCAGCCGTCTTTGCGGATGAGCCACTCCAGCCTGCCGTTCTGGTCGGTTTCGCTAAAGCGCATCACCGTCCAGGATTTGGCGCTCAGATCCGCCGGATTGTCGTAGACCCCCACGCAGTGCCCCACCTCGTCGCGGATATCGTTCCACTCCGAGCACGCTACCTGGCAGGCCTTGCAGCCCACGCAGGAGGAGACGTCGATAAGCTTGGCGACCTCTGCCTTATAGTCCCGCGCGCGGGGCGCGGGCGTTATCGGGTTAGTCGCGGAGCGTTTGATAACGTCTTGTGTTTCCATCGCCATTGAATCGCTCCTTACGCTTTCTCGATGTTGACCAGAAACGCCTTGTACTCCGGCGTTTGCGAATTGGAATCGCCGACGTTTGGCGTCAGGGTGTTGGCGATGTAGCCTTTCTGCGCCACGCCCTCAAAGCCCCAGTGCAGCGGGATCCCAACGGTTTCCACCTGCTGGCCATGCACGTTCAGGCTTTGAAGACGACGCGTCACCACCGCCACCGCGCGAATAAACCCGCGCTTGCTGCTCACCTTCACGCGGTCGCCGTTGGCGATCCCTTTCGCCTTCGCCAGGGTTTCGCTGATCTCCACAAACTGTTCCGGCTGCGCGATGGCGTTAAGCCGCGCGTGCTTGGTCCAGGTATGGAAATGCTCGGTCAGGCGGTAGGTCGTCCCGACGTACGGGAACTTGTCCTTTTTGCCTAAGCGCAGGACGTCCTCTTCGTAGATACGCACCACCGGGCTGGAGATCACGTTCGGGTGCAGCGGGTTGGTGCCCAGCGGCGTTTCCATCGGCTCGTAGTGTTCCGGGAACGGCCCTTCCGCCAGCTTGTTGAGGGCAAACAGGCGCCCCAGCCCTTCCGGCTGCATGATAAACGGCCCGGTGTTGCTGTCCGGCGCGGCGGTGTTGTAGTCCGGGATATCGTTCCCCGTCCATTTCTCCCCGTTCCACTGGATCAGCATGCGTTTGGGATCCCACGGCCTGCCGTTAACGTCAGCAGACGCGCGGTTGTACAGCACGCGACGGTTCAGCGGCCACGCCCATGCCCAGCCCAGCGTGTTGCCCAGCCCTGACGGGTCGGCGTTGTCGCGGTTGGCCATCTGGTTGCCCTGCTCCGTCCAGCTGCCGGTGTAGATCCAGCAGGACGACGCCGTCGTGCCGTCATCGCGCAGCAGCGCGAAGCTGTTCAGCAGCTGGCCTTTCTTCGCCACAAGGTTGCCGTTAGCGTCATAGAGATCCGCCAGCGCCACGCCGTTGTTCTCTTTGGCGACTTCCTCTGACTCAGGACGGTCCGGCTGCTTGTAGTGCCAGCCCATTTTTAACAGCGGCTCAGCGCCCTTGCCGCCTTCGGTGCGGTACATCTCGCGCAGGCGATGGTAAATCCCGGCCAGGATTTCGCCGTCGTTACGCGCTTCGCCCGGCGCATCCTGGCCTTTCCAGTGCCACTGCAGCCAGCGGCCGGAGTTGGCAATAGAGCCGTCCTCTTCCGCAAAGCAGGTGGACGGCAGGCGGAACACTTCGGTCTGAATCGACGCCGGATCAACATCGTTCGATTCCCCGTGGTTCTGCCAGAAGGTGGACGTTTCGGTCACCAGCGGATCGATAACCACCATGTACTTCAGCTTGCTCAGGCTGCGAACGACTTTGTTTTTGTCCGGGAAGGAGGCCACCGGGTTGAAGCCCTGGCAGATATACCCCGTGACGTTGCCTTTATCCATCATGTTGAAGTACTTGATGACGTCGTACGCCTGGTCCCACTTCGGCAGCCACTCAAAGCCCCAGTCGTTCTCCTTCTGGGCCGCATCGCCGTAGAAGGATTTCATCAGGCTGACGTAGAACTTCGGATAGTTGCTCCAGTAGTTCACCTGGTCCGGCAGCGTCGCTTTCGGCGTATTGGCCTCAAGATACGTTTGCAGATCCGCCTGCTTTTCCGACGGCAGCGTCAGGTAGCCCGGCAGGCTGGTTGACAGCAGGCCAAGGTCGGTGAGCCCCTGAATATTGGAGTGACCGCGCAGCGCGTTCACGCCGCCGCCCGCCATCCCCATGTTGCCGAGCAGCAGCTGGATCATCGCCATGGTGCGGATGTTCTGCGCGCCGACGGTATGCTGCGTCCAGCCCAGCGCGTACAGGAACGTCGTGGTTCTGTCTGCGGCGCTGGTTGAGGCCAGCACTTCACACACCTTCAGGAAGTCCGCTTTCGGCGTGCCGCAGATGTTTTCCACCACGTCCGGCGTGTAGCGGGAAACGTGCTGCTTCAGCAGATTCCACACGCAGCGCGGGTGCGTTAGCGTTTCATCACGCAGCGCATAGCCGTTTTCGTCGAACTGATAGTTCCAGGACGTTTTATCGTACTGGCGTTTTTCGGCGTCATAGCCGCTAAACAGACCGTCATCGAAGGCAAAATCATCCCGTACCAGCAGGTTCGCGTTGGTGTAGTGCTTAACGTATTCCGCGTTAATTTTGTTGTTTTCGATCAGGTACAGCAGTACCCCGGACAGGAACGTAATGTCCGTGCCGGAGCGGATTGGCGCATAGATATCGGCCACCGATGCCGTGCGCGTAAAGCGCGGATCGACGACGATAAGCGTCGCATCGTTGTTATTTTTCGCCTCCATCGCCCAGCGGAATCCCACCGGATGGGCTTCTGCGGCGTTACCGCCCATCACCACCACGACGTTAGCGTTTTTGATATCAACCCAGTGGTTGGTCATCGCACCGCGACCAAATGTTGGAGCAAGACTTGCTACCGTTGGTCCGTGTCAGACGCGCGCCTGGTTGTCTACCGCCAGCATGCCAAGAGAGCGCACAAATTTTTGCGTCAGCATGCCGGTTTCATTACTTGCCGCAGACGCGCACAGCATCCCGGTGGAAAGCCAGCGGTTAACCGTTACGCCCTGGGCGTTCTTTTCAATAAAGTTGGCGTCGCGGTCGGCTTTCATTAGTTTGGCAATACGGGAGAAGGCCTCATCCCAGGAGATACGCTGCCATTTATCAGAACCCGGCGCGCGGTATTCCGGGTAGCGCAGGCGATTTTCGCTGTGCACATAGTCAAGCAGCCCGGCCCCTTTCGGGCAAAGCGCTCCGCGGCTTACCGGATGATCAGGATCTCCTTCAATATGGTAAATCGCTTCTCTGGCGTTCTTCGCGCCATCGCCCAGGCTATACATCAAAAGCCCACAACCTACGGAGCAGTATGTGCAGGTGTTACGGATCTCTTTCGCGCGCAGTAGCTTATAGTTGCGTGCCTGAGCCAGCGCCATTTTGGGAGCAAATCCCAGCATGGCTGCCGTTGTTCCGGCCATACCGCCCGCGCAGATTTTGAAAAATTGTCTGCGGCTGACGTCCATTGTTGTCCTCGTTTTCGAATAAGACTTCGCGCCGCAAACTAGCAGTTACTCCCCTGATTTTTTTGCGTCAAATCAAGGTCATCTTTCTTCCCCCCCTTAATAGTCACCCCCGGTATATTTAAATACCCCTTTTTGATTAACGGTTTAAGAGAATAATGGGCGACAGCGTCAGGATGAATGCGATACATTTTTCCTTTGATTTTTATTGCAATGGCGAAGTAATGGACAGAAAAAGAGCAACGCTTATTGGGCTGGCGGCAATACTGTTATGGAGCACCATGGTCGGCCTTATTCGCAGCGTGAGTGAGGGACTGGGCCCTGTAGGCGGTGCGGCGATGATCTACTCCCTCAGCGGATTACTGTGCCTGGTGACGGTAGGATTTCCTGATATCAGGCGGTTTTCACCCCGCTATCTTATTGCCGGCAGCGTTTTATTTGTCAGCTACGAAATATGCCTGGCGCTGTCGTTGGGCTATGCCGCAACGCGTTCGCAGGCTATTGAAGTGGGCATGGTCAATTACCTTTGGCCAAGCCTGACCATTGCGTTTGCCATTTTATTCAACGGACAGAAATCAACCCTGTGGGTGATCCCCGGCTTAGCCGTCTCATTGCTGGGCGTCTGCTGGGTATTGGGCGGTGAACAGGGTTTACATCTGGATGAAATAACCCGCAATATTGTGTCCAGCCCGCTGAGCTACGCGCTGGCGTTTGCCGGGGCATTTATCTGGGCCGCCTACTGCACCGTCACTGCCAAATTTGCGAAAGGACAGAACGGCATCACCCTGTTTGTTTTGCTGACCGCGCTGAGCCTGTGGGTGAAATATGCCCTGAGCGATCAGCCCGAGATGGTGTTCACGCTTCCGGTGGTGGTGAAACTCGTCATGTGCGGTATCGCGCTTGGGTTTGGATACGCCGCATGGAATATTGGCATTCTTCACGGGAACGTCACGGTACTGGCTGCCGTATCGTATTTTACCCCTGTCCTCTCAGCCGCGCTTGCCGCCGCAGTGCTGAGTTCCCCCCTCTCTTTCTCGTTCTGGCAGGGCGCGCTGATGGTCTGCGCCGGGTCGTTGCTCTGCTGGTACGCAACAAGACAATAATGCCGGTTTTGCTGTCGAGAAATATTTATCCCGACAGCAAATAATTAACATAAATTTAATATGTGAGCGCACGCCAAAATATTCATCTGAGCACTAGAGCACGTGTTTAGATTCTGTTTATATTCCACCCCCTTTCGTAAATCCCGCCCCTCACGAATTGACATAAATTGACACCAGAAGGTTATTAATGCGCTTCAAATACTCACAAGGTTAATAGCACAAAGTGCAATAGTATGTTTCTGTTTATTTCAGTTACCAGAACGGAAATTCCGTGCATTACGAGTCCAAAGCAAGGCATTACGGCTATAATGACCATTCACCGCTCCCAAATGAACGGAAATTCCGATAATTACCACTTTTTATAAAACCCTTAGGAAACTATATTCACAGCAATCAACCCGACAATTAGTTGATTAAATACTAATCATTTGACGCTATTTCATCGTCATATACCCGATCTCGATCACACTAAATGAAATTATTGCTAATAATTTGAAACTTATTATTGAAATAGGACTACAAGATTTTTAAAAATAGCATGCCATTGACGATTGGCCTCGTTTAGAAATCGTTCAAAGTGGCTCAGGAAATACCAAAGAAAATTATAAGGAACATTTAAGATGAAACTTAAATTAGTTGCAGTGGCAGTGACTTCCATGTTGGCAGCAGGCGTTGTAAACGCGGCTGAAATTTATAACAAAGACGGTAACAAGCTGGATCTGTACGGTAAAGTAACAGGTCTGCACTATTTCTCTGATGATACTGATAACGACGGCGACAAAACTTACGTTCGTCTGGGCTTCAAAGGCGAAACTCAGATCAACGATCAGCTTTCCGGTTACGGCCAGTGGGAATATGAGTTCAAAGGCAACCGTTCTGAATCACAGGGCTCTGACGGCAGCAAAACTCGTCTGGCATTTGCGGGCCTGAAATTCAACGAATTCGGTTCTTTCGACTACGGTCGTAACTACGGTGTTGCTTACGACATCGGCGCATGGACTGACGTTCTGCCAGAGTTCGGTGGCGATACCTGGACCCAGACCGATGGCTTTATGACTGGCCGTACGACTGGCGTTGCAACCTACCGTAACACCGACTTCTTCGGTCTGGTTGACGGTCTGAACGTTGCCGCTCAGTACCAGGGTAAAAACGACCGTAACGACATCACCGAAGCGAACGGTGACGGCTGGGGTCTGTCTTCTACCTATGAAATGGACGGCTTCGGTGTCGGTGCAACCTACGCGAAATCTGACCGTACTGACCGTCAGGTTGCTGCAGGTCGCGTCGCTAACACCGTTAACGCTGGCGGTGAGAACGCAGAAGTATGGGCTGCTGGCCTGAAATATGATGCGAACAACATCTATCTGGCAACCACCTACTCTGAAACCCGCAACATGACCAACTTTGGTAGCGGTTATATCGCGAACAAAGCTCAGAACTTCGAAGTTGTTGCTCAGTACCAGTTCGACTTCGGCCTGCGTCCGTCCATCGCTTACCTGAAATCCAAAGGTAAAGACCTGGGTTCATACGGCGACCAGGATCTGGTTGAATACGTTGACGTTGGTGCGAGCTACTACTTCAACAAAAACATGTCTACCTATGTTGATTACAAAATCAACCTGGTTGACGACAACAGCTTCACCAAAGCAACTGGCGTTGCTACCGACAACATCGTAGCTGTAGGCCTGACCTACCAGTTCTAAGATTTGTCACGATAAAAGGCCAGCCCATGCGGCTGGCTTTTTTTATACGGATTTCTGGCGTCAAAAAGGAGTACGCCATGCACATATTCAAAGGACGCTGCTTGTGCGGAATGAGTCAGTTCAGCGTGAGCCTCAACAATTTTGACGTATACGCATGTCACTGCACCCAATGCCAGAAGTGGTCGGGCGGCATTGCCATGTATCTTGAGCCGCAGGGCGAACCGCTTCTTGAGCAAGGCTCCATCGCCCCTTCTCATTTTGCATCATCGGCGCGCGGCGAACGCTGGTTCTGTCCCGGCTGCGGCTGCCCGCTGTGGTTCAAACTGACCTCCACGTCGCGCTATTTCATTCCCTGGACGCTGCTTGAGATGGGCGAAGATGAGCGACGCCGGCTGGTGCTCGCCGCGGAAATCTACACCGAAACCCAACCCGCGTTTTTTGGCCTGACCGGGCAATACGCACGCTACAGCGGTTCGGAAATTGAAGCGCTTGATAAGCACTGCCTGCTTACGCCGTAAGCGGTTCGACGCCTGCAGCGCGACGAAGCCAGCTTTGCAGCAGCTTACCGTCCTCGGTCATCTCTGAATCGGCACGCGTGCAGAGATAATAGTCGCGCCCGTCGTCAATGGGTAAGTCAAATATCTTCACCAGCTCGCCGCTCTCAAGATAAGGCGCGATCAGCGGCTCGCGCATCAGCGCGCAGCCCAGCCCGGCCTGTACGCCCGCCAGCGTCAACAGCCCGTCTTCAAACAGGGGGCCGCTGCGCCGCAGAGATCGTTTTACCCCCTGCAACTGAAACCACTGCGGCCAGCTGGTGCGCTCCTCATCATGCAGCAGCGGCATTTGCAGCAGTTGCTCAGGCGTATCGATATGCCCATGAATGCGCAAAAACGCGCGGCTACACACCGGAACCATCTGTCCGGAAATCAGCTTTTCGCTCTGATAGCCCGCCCACTGGCCGTTACCAAAACGAATCGACATATCCGAGGCATCGCTCAGATAGTTACGATGGTTGGCATACACAACGTTGATCTCGGTCTGCGGATTAGCGCGCATGAAATCAGGCAGACGCGGGATAAACCACCCCATGCCAAAAAGCGGGATCAGGCTGATGGTGACCTGACGCGTTTGCGCCTGCTCTGCCAGATGCTCCGTTGCCTGTCGCAACACGTTAAACGCCGCACGGATCGAGCGGTAATATTCACGTCCGTGCTGGCTCAGCACCAGCCTGCGCCCCTGACGTTCCGTCAGCGGCATTTGCAGATAGCCTTCGAGCACCTTGAGCTGATGACTGACCGCCGACGGTGAGATATCCAACTCCTGCGCGGCCAGCGTGACGCTGCCCAGCCGGGCGATGGCCTCGAAGGCACGGACAGCCCGAAGCGGCGGATCGTTTGCCAGGCGACTGTCCGCATACGCGGACAAACCCGACGATTGTTCTGTTTTATTCATATGTTGATTTCTTTAGGCTTTACACCTTAAAACTCGATTACATTATCTTTATATAAATCATTAAGATAAAGCAATAGCGGTTTATCATAAGAAATAATATATGTGTATTTTACAATTTAATTCATTTATCGGATGGTAGCCGCAGAAAGAAGACTTTGCGGGAACAGACGTTGGATACACTCATACAACAACTGATCAACGGCGTGATGCTGGGAAGCATTTACGCGCTGATCGCGCTGGGCTATACCATGGTGTATGGCATCTTGCGCATTATTAACTTTGCTCACGGCGATATTCTGATGGTCGGTGCGCTCACCACGCTTTCCGCCATTAACGCCCTGAACGCCACCTTTCCGCACATGCCGCTGCTGTTGCAGCTTGGCGTTGCCCTGGTGATTGCCATGGCCGTTTGCGCCCTGCTGGCAATGGCCGTGGAGCGCTTTGCCTACCGCCGACTGCGCAACGCCCCGCGCCTGGCGCCGCTGATCTCGGGTATCGGCGTCTCGGTCCTGCTGCAAACCGTGGCGATGATTATCTGGACGCGCAACCCGCTGATGTTCCCGCAGATCCTGCCCATGGAACCTATCGCCGTGACGTCAGGAAGCGAACTGCATCCCCCCGCCATTGTGACCGTCACCGGCATTGTTACCGTGGCGCTGGCGCTTGCGGTGATGACCGGGCTATGGCTGCTGGTGGAATACACCCGCCTGGGGCGCGGCATGCGCGCCGTGGCGGAAAACCCGCGCGTTGCCACGCTGATGGGGGTTAACCCCAATGCCATTATTACCCTGGCGTTCGCCATTGGCGGCGTATTTGCCGCGCTGGCAGGCGTGATGATGGCCAGCAACTACGGCAACGCCAGCTTCTCAATGGGCTTTTTGCCCGGGATCAAAGCCTTTACCGCCGCCGTGCTGGGCGGCATTGGCAACATTCGTGGCGCAATGATTGGCGGGATCCTGCTCGGCATTATCGAAGCGCTGGGCGCAGGTTACCTGGGTGAACTGACCAACGGCGTCTTCGGCAGCAACTATCAGGACGTTTTTGCCTTCATGGTCCTGATTCTGGTGCTGGTCTTCCGTCCGGTAGGCCTGCTGGGCGAGCGCGTGGCGCACAGGGCGTAAGGAAAAAGATGACGACTCTTCAACTACAAACCCCGGCGGCAACGCGCAAATTCTGGTCAGGCATGGTTCTGTTCTGCCTTGCGCTGCTGGTTGCGCCCGCGGTGGCCACGCAGCTTGGCGGCAACTACTGGGTGCGCGTTATCGACTTCGCCCTGCTCTACATCATGCTGGCGCTGGGGCTAAATATTGTGGTGGGCTATACCGGACTGCTGGATATGGGGTTTATCGCCTTTTACGCGGTCGGCGCCTATCTCGCCGCACTGATGGCCTCGCCGCACCTGCTGGAGGTGTTTCCTCTCCTCGGCGTCTGGTTCCCGGACGGGCTGCACACCTCATATCTGCTGATTATTCCGCTGGCGGCGCTCGTCGCTGCGGTCTGCGGCATTTTACTGGGTGCTCCCACGCTGAAGCTGCGCGGGGACTATCTGGCGATAGTGACCCTCGGCTTTGGCGAAATCATCCGCATCCTGATGCGCAACCTCGACCGTCCGGTGAACATCACCAACGGTGCGAAGGGCATCACCGGGATGGATACGCTGAATCTGTTCGGCCTGAAGTTCAGCGGCGTATACCACTGGTTTGGTTTCAAAGTGCCCGCCCTGTGGCTGTGGTACTACCTGCTGATGCTGGTGATTGTGGCGATTATTTTTGTCTGCCTGCGCCTGCAGCATTCCCGTATTGGTCGCGCCTGGCACGCCATCCGTGAAGATGAGGATGTGGCCCGCGCGATGGGCATTAACGTGCGTAACTATAAGCTGCTGGCCTTTGCGATGGGTGCCTCTTTTGGCGGCGTGGCGGGAGCCCTGTTCGGCGCGTTCCAGGGCTTTGTCTCCCCGGAATCCTTCACGTTACAGGAATCCATTGCCGTGCTGGCGATGGTGGTGCTGGGCGGGATGGGACATATTCCGGGCGTGATCCTCGGCGCGATACTGCTTACCGCCCTGCCGGAACTGCTGCGCAGTCAGGCAGCCCCGGTTCAGCAGGCGCTGTTCGGTACGGTACTGATTGACCCGGAAGTGCTGCGTCAGCTGTTCTACGGCCTGGCGCTGGTGCTGGTCATGCTGGTGCGTCCTGCCGGGATTTGGCCGGTACGCCACAAGGAGGTGAATACATGAGTCTATTAACCGTACGCAACATATCAAAACGCTTCGGCGGGCTTACCGCCGTGGACGACGTTTCGATCGCCGTGAACAAGGGCGAGATCTACGGCCTGATTGGTCCTAACGGGGCGGGAAAAACCACCTGTTTTAACCTGATCACCGGGCTTTATCCGGCGGACAGCGGTGAATTTTCAATTGCCGATAAGCCCTATTTTCCAAAGCACATTGAGAAAGTCACCGCCGCCGGGATTGCGCGCACCTTCCAGAACGTGCGCCTCTTTAACGACATGTCGGTGCTGGAAAACGTGATGGTGGGTCGCCACGTGCGCACCCGTAACGGCCTGTGGGCCGCGCTGAGCCGCCACAAATGCGCTCGCGCGGAAGAGAAGCAGACCCGGGAGCTGGCCTGGCACTGGCTGGAGTACACCGGCATTGCGAAGTTTGCGCACTACCGCGCCTGCGATCTGGCCTATGGCCATCAGCGCCGTCTGGAGATTGCCCGCGCGCTGGCAACGGAACCGCTGCTGCTGGCGCTGGACGAACCCGCCGCCGGGATGAACGCAGCGGAAAAAGTGGCGCTCGGGGAGCTGCTTATCCGCCTGCGCGACGACGGCAAAACCCTGCTGATGATTGAACATGACGTCAAGCTGGTGATGGGCATCTGCGATCGCCTGACGGTGCTTGATTACGGTAAAACGCTCGCCAGCGGCACGCCGGAGAGCGTGCGCCGCGACCCGGCAGTGATCGCCGCCTGGCTTGGAGGCAACGCCCATGTCTGAATTACTGAAGGTGGAACGCGTGG
Source organism: Enterobacter sp. WP_7_1 (assembly GCF_003688535.1). Classification (NCBI taxonomy): domain Bacteria; kingdom Pseudomonadati; phylum Pseudomonadota; class Gammaproteobacteria; order Enterobacterales; family Enterobacteriaceae; genus Enterobacter; species Enterobacter sp. WP_7_1. Next base: position 1,657,734 of record NZ_REFK01000001.1, read on the forward strand.
ACGTGCATTACGGCGGAATTCAGGCCGTACGCGATGTCTCTTTTACCCTGCACGAGGGCGAACAGGCTACGCTGATCGGCGCTAACGGCGCGGGGAAAAGCTCCACCGTGCGCGCCATTACCGGGCTGGAAAGCTTTAGCGGCCGTATTGAATTCAACGGTAAAACGGTGCGTAAGCACAGGCCCGAAACCCTGCTCCGTGACGGACTGGTGATGGTCCCGGAAGGACGCGGGATCTTCTCCCGAATGACGGTGCTGGAAAACCTGCAGATGGGCGCCTGGCTCAGACGTGACGCTGTCACCGTTAAGCGCGAGATGAACGAGATCTTCGAACGCTTCCCGCGCCTGGGAGAACGCCAGCATCAGCTCGCCGGCCTGCTTTCCGGCGGAGAACAACAGCTGCTGGCCCTTAACCGCGCCCTGCTCAGCCGCCCGCGCCTGCTGATCCTCGACGAACCCTCGATGGGCCTTGCACCGAAGATGGTCGAAAACATTTTTGCCGTCATTGCCAGCCTGCGCGAGCGCGGCGTTGCCCTGCTGCTCATCGAACAAAACGCTCGTCTCGCGCTGGAAGTCACCGACAGCGCGTGGGTGATGGACAGCGGCAGCATCGTTCATCATGGCGAATCGAAAGCGCTGCTCAATGATGACCAGATTGCACAGATTTATTTGGGCGAAATGCCCGTTTAACAACACCAGCCAACATCAGGGAAAAACAATGAAAACAGTAAAAATCAGTGCGCTCAGCGCCGCTATCCTCCTCGGCAGTTTTGCCTCGACGGCCGCGTGGGCAGCCGACGGTGAAACCGTGGTTATCGGTCTGGCAGGCCCGCTCACCGGCCCGTCCGCCCGTATCGGTAAAGATCTGGAGAACGGCGCGCAGCTGGCCATTGACGATATTAACAAGCAGCACCCGACCATCGGCGGCAAAGCGGTGACCTTCAAACTGCAGTCCGAAGACGATCAGTCCGACCCGCGCACCGCCGTGGCCGTGGCGCAGCGTCTGGTGGATAGCGGCGTGGCGGGCGTGGTCGGCCACTGGAACACCGGTACCAGCATTCCTGCCGCACGTATCTATCACGATGCGGGCATCGCACAGGTGGCACCGGTCGCGACCGGTCACGCCTATACCAAACAGGGTTTTGATACCAGCTTCCGCGTGATGGGCCACGACGACGACGGCGGTCAGCTAGCCGGCCAGTACGCGGTTAATACCCTGAAAGCCAAACGCATTGCGGTGATCGACGACCGTACCGCCTTTGGTCAGGGACTGGCGGACCAGTTTATTAAATCGCTTGAAGCGCAGGGCGTGAAGGTTGTCGATCGTCAGTACGTTGATGACAAAACGGTGGACTTCAGCGCCGTGCTGACCGCTATTCGCAGTAAAAACGCCGATCTGATCTTCTTCGGCGGCGTCGACAGCCAGGCCGCACCGCTGGCGCGTCGTATCAAACAGCTGGGCATGAACGCCACGCTGATGGGCGCAGGCGGATTTGTCAGCCAGACGTTCCTGCAGCTGGCGCAGAAAGAAGGCGAAGGCGTGGTTGCCCTCGAACCAGGTCTGCCCGTTGAGCAGATGCCGGGCGGTAAAGCGTTCGAACAGGCGTACCAGTCACGCTACCACACCCATATCGAACTGCACGCCCCGTTCGCCTATGACGCCACCCGCGTGCTGGTTGCGGCGATGGAAAAAGCAGACTCCGTTGAGCCGTCCGACTATCTGCCCGCCCTGCGCGCCATCAGCTACTCCGGCGTCACTGGACAGATCGCGTTTGATAAAGAAGGTAACCTGAAATCGCCGTCCTTCACCGTTTACAAAGTTGTCGACGGCAAATGGCAGCCGCAGACCGTGCTGGGTGGCGCAAAAGCGAAGTAACGCAGCGAGGGCAATGTGATGAGTGATAATAACGAGCTGGGCATTCTCGCCCGCCGCAAAATTGAAGCAGAAATTATTAAGCCAATTTATGAAATCCTGGTGCGCGAGATAGGGAAAACCCGCGCCCAGGCGGTCATTGGCGAGGCTATCGAGCAGGCCGCGATTGACGCAGGCAAAGCGTTTGCCAGCAAAGAACCCAACGGCGCGGACGTCAGGAGCTTCATCGCTCTGCAGTATCTGTGGGAAAAAGATAACGCGCTTGACGTGAAGGTGATCGAAGCCAACGACCAGCAGTACAACTACAACGTAACCCGCTGCCGCTACGCGGAGATGTATCACGAAATGGGGCTGGGCGAGATTGGTCATCTGCTTTCCTGCGCGCGCGATGAAAAATTCATCGTTGGCTATGCGCCGGACGTGAAGCTGACCCGCACGACCACCATCATGCAGGGCGGTTCGTGCTGTGATTTCCGCTACCGCAGCAGTAAGGACAAGACATGATCCGCGTCAACGCCGAACGGCTGTGGTCAACGCTTGAGATGATGGCGCAGATCGGCGGCACGCCCGCCGGCGGCGTGACCCGTCTGGCGCTGAGCGAGGAAGACCGCATTGCGCGTAACCTGCTGCGCGACTGGGCGCTGGACGCGGGTTTCACCTGTGAGGTCGACAGCATGGGCAATATGTTTATCCGTCGCGCGGGGAAAAACCCGCAGCTTGCCCCGGTCATGACGGGTTCGCATGTGGATACCCAGCCGCTGGGCGGTAATTACGACGGGGTTTACGGCGTGCTGGCCGGGCTGGAGCTGCTGCGAACCCTTAACGATCATAACGTTAAGACCGAGCGTGACGTGGTGCTGGTGAACTGGACTAACGAAGAAGGCGCGCGCTTTGCGCCGGCCATGCTCTCTTCAGGGGTCTGGACGGGACAGTTTAGCGAAGCGTACGCGCATGCCCGCGCGGATAACGATGGCACTACCGTGGGCGAAGCGCTGGAGAGCATTGGCTACCGGGGTGAAACCCCTGCCCGCGCGTTTCCCGTTCACGCCTGCTACGAACTGCACATCGAACAGGGCCCAATCCTGGAAGATGAAGCCATCGATATCGGGTTAGTCCGCGCGGCAATGGGCCAGCGCTGGTTTATCCTGACGCTGGACGGATTCGCCGCCCACGCGGGCACGACGCCGATGCACAGCCGCCGCGACGCGCTGACCGCCTTCGCAGAGCTGGCGCTGAAGGTGGAAGAGATTGGCTATCGGCATGCGCCGGACGGACGCGCGACGATCGGTATGGCGAAGGTTACGCCAAACTCGCGCAACGTTGTGTCGTCCCGCGTGGAATGCAGCGTTGAGTTTCGCCATCCGGCATCGGATGCGCTGGTAGCGATGGAGGCGGCGCTGCATCAGGCTGCGGAGAGCCTGGCCGCCCGCGGCGTGACGGCTAACGTCGAGCGCATTTTTGACTACGCGCCAATTGCGTTTGATGCCGAATGCCTGGCTCGTACGGAGAAGGCCGTAGCGGCACTGGGCTATACGTCGAAACCGATGGTCTCCGGTGCGGGACATGACGCCTGCTATGTCAGCAAAATTGCGCCGGCCAGCATGATCTTTATTCCCTGCGTGAAAGGCGTCAGCCATAACGAAGCGGAAAGGATCCTGCCGGAATGGTCAGAAAAAGGGGCGAATGTGTTATTGCATAGCGTCCTGTCTGCGGCCCTTGAGAGATAGAACGGTGCGAAAGCAGAGGACCTCTGCTTTCGCCAGAATCTACACGGCAACGCGTCGGCTGATTTCGACAACCCGATCGCTGGGAAGGTGATAGTGGTTGATGACGTGCGTGCAGTTGCGCTTCATGAAAGCAAAGATGTGCCGTTGCCATGCCGCCATACCTGCCTCACCCTCGCCTGCCACAATAGTTTCATGCCCGACATACCAGGTGGCGTCATCCGTGGCAAAAAGCGCGTTAATCTCGCTAACACCCTGCAACAAACGCGGGATGTCCGGGTGTTCCATAAAGCCATACTGCGCCACGCCGTGCCAGTAGCCCGGCGCACGCTGCTCTACCCTGATGCGTTGTTCTTCCCCCACGTAGGGCACATTCAGAATATCAATGGTAAGCGACAACACGTCCTGCTGTAGCGCCCGGTTTCGCGCGACGTGCCAGCGCATGACCGGCGGAATATTGTTCTGTGTCCGGGTCAAAAAGACGGCGGAGCCCGCGACTCTGGGCACCGTTTTTTGCTGAAGCTGGGCAAAGAACGCATCCACGCTGACGCCCTTCTCGCCAACCGATGCGGATACCGCCTTAACGCCGCGGTGCCAGATCAGCATCACCGTACAAATAGCGGCGGCCATCAGCAGCGGAATATAGCCGCCCTCCAGGACCTTAATCAGATTGGCAAACAAGAAGGTGGCATCAATCACCAGGAAGCAGAGGGCAATCACCGCGCTGCTGGCCAGGCTCCAGCGCCACACTTCGCGCATTGCCACAAACAGCAGCCCCGTGGTCATCAGCATGGTTAACGACACGGCGATGCCGTACGCGGCGGCGAGCTTATCGGAGGATTTAAAGAAAACCACCAGCCCGATGGTCACCCCCATCAGCAGCCAGTTGATTATCCCGATATAAATCTGGCCGTAGCTTTCTGCCGCCGTCTGTTTGATGCGTAATCGGGGTAACCAGCCAAGCTGAATGGCCTGGCGCGTCATGGAAAAAGCGCCGGTGATAATCGCCTGACTGGCGATGATCGTCGCCAGCGCGGCAAGAACGATGAGCGGAACCTGCAGCACCGGCGGACAGAGCGTGTAGAAAAGGTTTTGTTTGCTGTCGGCACCGGCCAGAATCAGCGCTGACTGGCCAGCATAGTTGAGCAGCAGCGAAGGAAAGACGATGCCGTACCAGGCAAGCCAGATCGGCTTTTTGCCAAAGTGCCCCATGTCTGCATACAGGGCCTCGGCCCCCGTCACGCAGAGAAAAACGCCGCCCAGGACCAGGAAACTGGTGTACCCGTTCGAAAACAAAAACGCGATGCCGTACGCAGGGTTGAGGGCCAGCAGTACCGAGGGGTGTTGAACGATCCCTCGCACGCCCAGCGCAGCAATCGCCAAAAACCACAGCGCCATGACCGGGCCAAATATTTTCCCTATTCGCGCAGTGCCAAAAGGCTGAAGAAGAAACAGCGCCAGCAGAACCGCCACCGTCAGGGGTAATATGTACGGCTGAGATTCAGGAATGACCATCTCCAGCCCTTCAAGGGCAGAAAGCACGGAGATAGCCGGGGTTATCGCGCCGTCACCGTAAATCAGCGCTGCGCCAATGAGGGCGGAAAAAATGACCCAGCGCCCGCCTTTGCCTTTCTCCACCAGAAGCGACATCAAGGCCATGATGCCCCCCTCACCATGATTATCAATTCGCATGGCGAAGGCGGCATATTTTATGGACGTTACCAGGATGAGTGTCCAGGTAATCAGGGAGAGCAGTCCCAGGATGACACCGGGCGTAGGGTCATGCTCAGAGAGCGACAGCACCGTGCGGAAGGTATAGAGCGGGCTGGTGCCAATATCACCAAAAACGACGCCCAGCGCGCCTCCTGCAAGCAGGGTTAACCGGGAGAGCGGTTGAGACGGTTCACTGCTGTGGCGAGGGCTCATATTTTCCAGCAAGAGTCAGATAATCCTATAAAAAACATAGCCCATCTGCCCCGCCCGCGCCAACCGCGCGCCCTGTATTACTGCGGCTTGACCTTCGCCAGGCTGAACCAGATCCCCACTGCCAACAGCAGCAGCATTCCGCCCGCGCTGCCCAGCGCCACGCTGTGCGAGGTGATAAACGCGCTTTTTGCCGCCTCAATCACCGACTCCGCCAGCGTCGGGGTCAGATCCTGCGCCACCTTCATCGCCTCACCAATGGATGACGAGGCTTTATCGACGAGCGAGGCGTTCAGCCCGTGCGGCAGGTCAATTGACGCCGAGAAGCTGCGGGCCAACAGCAGACCAAAGATGGCGATCCCCAGCCCGGCGCCCAGTTCATAGGACATGGTTTCAATCGCCCCTGCGGCAGCGGCCTTCTCTTTCGGCGCGGCCGCCATAATTGCCGAGGTCGAGGCCAGCAGCGCGCTGGCGGCGCTGAAGCCGAGCAGCACCATCAGGGCAGAAGCCAGCAGCTGCTGCGTGCTGAAGTCGAGCATCGACAGGCCGATAAAGCTGACGGCGCTGAGCCCCATTCCGCCGGCCGCCACAATGCGTAGCCCTAAACGCCCGACCAGCACACCCGCGATCGGGCCGCTAAACCCGCTCGCCACCATCAGCGGCAGCATGAACATTCCCGCTTCAAACGGCGTAAAGCCATGAACAAACTGCAGCTCCTGAGCCATCAGCAGCTCAAACCCGACCAGGGCAATCATGGCGGTCATCGCCATCACCACGCCGCTCAAAATGATGCGATGGCAGAACAGACGCATGTCGATCATCGGTACGCGAGCGCGGAGCTGAATACGCACGAAGATAAACAGCAGCACCGAGCCGGTCACCAGCGCGGACGCGACTATCCACGGTGACAGGACGCCTTTTAGGGCGGTTTTCGCACTGTAGACCAGCAGCAAAATCGCCACAATCAGCATGATGGCATGGCTAATATTCAGCGGCTGCTCCGGGCGGCCCTGCTGAGGAGGCACAAAACGCGCGGCCAGCGAAACCACCACCAGCACGATCGGCACGTTGATTAAAAACACCGATCCCCAGTAAAAATGCTCAAGCAGCATACCGCCAATCAGCGGGCCAAACGCCGCGCCACCTGACCCCACCGCGGCCCAGACGCCGAGCGCAATATTACGATCCCGCGCGTCGATAAACAGCGTGCGGATCCCAGCCAGCGTAGCCGGAATAATCATCGCCGCGCCGATTGCCAGCGAGGCGCGCGCCGCAATTAGCCACCCTGCTGACGGGGCAAACGCTGCCGCCAGCGACGACAGGCCAAACAGCGTGCTGCCAATCATCAGCAATCGTTTAAAACCAATGCGGTCACCCAGGGCGCCCATCGGCAGCACCATTCCCGCCATCACCAGCGAGTAAATGTCGATGATCCACAGCAATTCATTGCCGCTGGCGCCCAGCGTCATGCTCAATGTCGGCGCCGCCACGTGTAGCACCGTCGCGTCGATCGCCACCGGGATATACACCAGCACGATAATCACTAACGCTAACCACTGACGAAACATAAATTTCCTTTTCTTTTAAAACATGGCACATGTCCAGGATGCGATCCTACGTAAAGTTGAACGCATGTCCAGCTTTTTGTTACACTCGTTTCATTCCCATTGAGAGTGAGTAAACATGCGATATCTGAGCAAGGATGAACGGCGGGAAGCCATCTTACAGGCCGCCATGCGCGTGGCGCTGGCTGAAGGACTGGCGGCAATGACGGTACGCCGTATTGCCGCCGAGGCCGGAGTCGCCACCGGCCAGGTGCATCATCATTTTACGTCCGGTGGCGAACTAAAATCGCTGGCCTTCGTACGGTTGATTCGCGAACTGCTGGATGCGGACGTCGCGGGTAAACAGGCCGGATGGCGGGAGCAGCTTCATGGCATGCTCGGCAGCGATGACGGAAGGTTTGAGCCCTATATTCGCCTGTGGCGTGAGGCGCAGATCCTGGCCAGCCGCGATGCCGACATCAAAGGCGCCTATGTGATGACTATGGAGATGTGGCACCAGGAAACGGTGGCGCTAATCAAAGCGGGAACGGAGGCCGGAGAATTGAATCCGGGCGATCGGGCGGAAAATATTGCCTGGCGCTTGATAGGTCTGGTGTGCGGCCTTGACGGAATGTATATCTTAAACATGCCCGAAATGGACGAAGCCGCCTTTAACAATCATCTTGATAAACTCATCACGCTCGAGTTGTTTTCTAGCCCGCTTCATCAGTGATGTTGCCGGGTGGCGGAGACGCCTTATCCGGCCTACGGTACGGCAAAGGGGGCCAGCCCCTTTGCGCATTATTTCCCGGCCTGAGGATGTGTATCAAACCCCGCCATTACCGCCGTCAGCTCCGCCAGTGAAAATCCGTGTTTTGCATCGTCAACCCCAATACCAAAGCGTTCCTGCATCAGCTGGTAGAGCGCCTCAGCATCCGGCAGAAGGATCTGTTCTTCTACGTGGCCGTTCTGCCAGTGGGTAAAGTTGAAGTTGGTTAGCGTCAGCTTGCCGCCGTCCGGCAGATGGCGACACATCAACAGATGATGACGGAAATGCGACTGCGGCCAGTGCGCCGACCAGAAATTCCCCATCACGTAATCGCTGAAATACTGCGTCGTCAGGTCAAACTGGTACATCGACTGCCAGTGCTCGTGGTGACGGAACTGCAGCACCCAGTCGTTCCCCTCGCTCAGCAGACGATACAGCCCGTGCGGCGTCTCCTGTTCTTCATTAGCGAGCAGTCGAATCGGCGCCGTCAGCGTCTGGCCGCCAAACCCCACATCGGCAATCCAGCGCTCACCGTTAAGCTCAACCAGCAGCAGGCGGTGCGTGCGCGGCGGCATTTGCGGCGGATTCGCTAATACCACCCGCCCCAGCACGCTACGCACCGTAAACCCGACTTCACGCAGGACGCGCTCGAACAGGCCGTTTTGCTCAAAGCAGTACCCTCCGCGACGTGCGGTGACCAGTTTGTCGACCAGACACCGATCGTCAAGCTGGATTTCGCGCGGCAGAACAACATCAATATTCTCAAAAGGGATCGCACAGTTGTGATGTAAATGCAGCGCGCGCAGGGTATCGATATCCACCCGCGTCGGTTGCGCCCTGCCGATGCGGGCAAAATAGGCGGTCAGAAATGGGGACATACATCAGTTTCCTTTGAATGAGATGTTCTGTTTATAAACTAATTTTACGCACCCACTTTGATTTACGTGCTTTTTCGTCATACTCATCGGTGTAGATGAGGAGATCCTATGAGCCACTTTCGCCCTGTTGAATTACGTCACGCCAGCCGTCTGCTGAACCACGGCCCAACTGTGCTTATCACCAGTCGGGATGAAAGCCTCGACAGACGCAACGTGATGGCCGCCGCATGGTCAATGCCCGTTGAGTTTGAACCGCCGCGCGTCGCAATAGTCGTGGATAAAAGCACCTGGTCGCGAGAGCTGATTGAACGCAGCGGAAAATTTGGGATCGTCATCCCCGGCGTGGCGGCGGCCAACTGGACATACGCTGTCGGTAGCGTCAGCGGGCGCGATGAAGACAAATTCAACTGCTACGGGATCCCGGTCGTGAACGGTCCTGAACTTGGCCTGCCGGTGATTGAAGAAAAATGTCTGGCGTGGATGGAGTGTCGGTTATTACCCGTCACCTCAGCGGCAGAAAAATACGATACGCTGTTTGGTGAAGTGGTTTCAGCGGCAGCCGATGAACGCGCGTTTATCGCCGGCCGCTGGCAGTTTGACGGGGATAAGCTGAATACCCTGCATCATCTTGGGGCCGGGACGTTTGTCGCGAGCGGGAAGATGGTGAAGGCGCCGGATTGATTTACTTAATCATATCCTACTGAATTATAGTAAATTTCTATGGCATTTTATGTTTACTATTACTTTTTAAAACGGAGGATATTTCCGGAGTTGCTGCATTAGCACTCTCGCATTAAGGAAATATCAATGACATGGAATAAAGATGGCGCAATCTCATATGCCAAATCACACGCCCAATCGAAGAGCACGGGTTATTGTGCTCACTACGTCACCGAAGCGATCAGAACGGGTGGAAGATTAAAAATCCCCAATACGCGTCTGGCAAAAGACATGGGGCGGACATTGGTCAATGCTGGATTCCGCCTGGTATACGATCAACCTCATGCCGGTGACGTAGCCGTTATCCAAAATATTGTGGGCCACGATAGCGGGCACGTTTGCATATACGATGGTCAGCAGTGGATCAGCGATTTTGTACAACGCTCTGTATCCAGGACCGGCTTACCGAAACATACAGCCTCATTACGAGCTGTTCAGGCATGACTAATGAAAACACTCTTCTTTTTACTTTTCGCACTGTCTCCGTTCGCTATCGCAGATAACATTTATGCACCGGGTCAGGCGGCGCTTAAATTCAATCAATGGTATATCGCGCAGTTAGATCAGAACAAACCGCCAGTACTTAATCCAGACATCATGAACGAGTTCGTAGCTTCAGGGACCATTGCAGCAATTAAAGAAATGTACTCTGGAGACAGTAACGAAAAAGACATGCCAGATGCGGATATGTTCATCAAATCGCAGGATTGGGATGAAGACTGGAATCAAATAACCGTCTTACATTCTGATTTTGATGCCGTTTGCACAAACGTCTATATCGCGTTTGGGAAGAAACAAGATCACGTTGTAGCAGATTGTCTCGTTCAGGAAAAAGGCGTATGGAAAGTTCGCTCGGCCACGCTGATAAAGTAAAAACGTGATATGAAAGGAAACGCCCTCTGTTGCAGAAGAAAAAGCACACGATAGCCCAGCGGCTACCGTGTGCAATTAATTAATTACTTCGCACGTCGTGAAATAATCTCATCCGCAACATTCCGCGGGGCTTCCGCAAAATGATGGAACTCCATCGTATACGTCGCGCGCCCCTGGGACATCGAGCGCAGTGTTGTGGCATAACCAAACATCTCTGCCAGCGGCACGTCAGCGCGAATAATCTGGCTTCCGTACTGCTCTGCCATCCCCTGCACCATTCCGCGGCGGGAGGAGAGATCGCCCATGATGTTACCGGCGTACTCTTCCGGCGTTTCCACCTCTACGTGCATGATCGGCTCAAGAATCACCGGATCCGCCCTGCGGGCGCCCTCTTTGAAGCCGAGGATCGCCGCCATGCGGAACGCCATCTCCGAGGAGTCGACGTCGTGATACGAGCCAAACGTCAGCGTCGCTTTGACATCAACGACCGGATAGCCCGCCAGCACGCCGCTGTTCATCGCTTCCCGCAGCCCTTTCTCAACGGACGGGATATACTCGCGCGGCACTACGCCGCCCTTGGTGGCATCTTCAAATTTAAAGCCACTTCCGGGCTCCAGCGGCTCCAGGCTCAGCACCACATGACCGTACTGCCCTTTACCGCCGGACTGACGAACAAATTTACCTTCGATATCCTTCACCGTTTTACGCAGGGTTTCACGGTAGGTCACCTGCGGACGACCGATGTTCGCCTCGACGCCAAACTCGCGCTTCATGCGGTCGACGATAATCTCAAGATGTAGTTCACCCATCCCGGAGATAATGGTCTGGCCGGACTCTTCGTCAGTATGCAGGCGGAAAGACGGATCTTCCGCCGCCAGACGCTGCAGCGCGATCCCCATTTTCTCCTGGTCGCCTTTGGTTTTCGGCTCGATCGCCAGCGAGATAACCGGGTCCGGGAACTCCATGCGTTCAAGCGTGATCACTGCATTCGGATCGGTGAGCGTGTCGCCGGTGGTCACGTCCTTCAGCCCAACGCAGGCTGCGATGTCTCCCGCACGCAGTTCGTCCACCTCGTGGCGATCGTTGGCATGCATCAGCACGATTCGTCCAATGCGCTCTTTCTTCCCTTTCACCGGGTTGTACACCGCGTCACCTTTGCGCAGCACGCCAGAGTACACGCGGATAAAGGTCAGTTGACCGACGTACGGGTCGCTCATCAGCTTGAACGCCAGGGCCGAGAACGGCTCATCATCGCTCGGATGACGCTCCGCGTGCTGCCCTTTTTCATCCACGCCATCAATGGCCGGCACGTCCAGCGGCGACGGCATGAGCTCAATGACCGCATCAAGCATGCGCTGCACGCCTTTATTCTTGAACGCGCTGCCGCACAGCATCGGCTGAATTTCACCCGAGATGGTGCGAATACGCAGCCCTTTGATAATTTCCGCTTCCGTCAGGTCGCCGGTTTCCAGGTATTTGTCCATCAGTTCATCGCTGGCTTCTGCCGCCGCAGAGACCATTTTTTCCCGCCATTCCTGGGCGGTACTGATCAAATCATCCGGCACGGGCGCATAGGTAAACACCATGCCCTGCGTCGCGTCGTCCCACAGAATGGTGCGCATCTTGATGAGATCCACCACGCCGGTGAAATGATCTTCTGCACCCACCGGAATGACAATCGGCACCGGATTGGCCTTCAGGCGCTCCTGCATCATGCGTACGACGCGGAAGAAATCAGCGCCCGGACGGTCCATTTTGTTGACGAAGGCCAGACGCGGAACGTGATATTTATTGGCCTGACGCCAGACGGTTTCCGACTGCGGCTGCACGCCGCCCACGGAGTCATACACCATCACGGCACCGTCGAGTACGCGCATGGAACGTTCCACCTCAATGGTGAAATCCACGTGCCCCGGAGTGTCGATGATGTTAATCCGGTGCGGCTCATAGCCTCTATCCATACCAGGCCAGAAGCAGCTGACCGCCGCGGAGGTAATCGTGATCCCGCGCTCTTGCTCCTGCGCCATCCAGTCAGTGGTTGCCGCGCCATCGTGTACTTCACCCAGCTTGTGGCTCATCCCGGTATAAAACAGGATGCGCTCAGTGGTGGTGGTTTTACCGGCATCGATATGCGCGGAGATACCGATGTTGCGATAACGTTCGAGAGGGATGGGTCGGGGCATGATATTTCCTTAGTCACTATGACTTGTCTGTGACGACCAGGATGGTCGTGCATTCGTTCGTTTGCTATAATAGTCCTATTGTACGAGTATTATCGAACTATTTTTTAACGGTTGACCTATTGTTGATATAGCTCAATCTGACGCCAAACGCAGGAAAACGATGATCCCAAACCACCCTGAAACTGAACAAATACTGCTGGAAAATGTGCTGTTTGCCCTCGGCAATCCGCTCCGGCTGTCGATCATTCGCCGGCTGGCCGATGGCAGCGAACTCAGCTGTAACGCGCTGCGCCCGGAGGATGTAGTAAAATCGACAATGACACACCACTGGCGCGTACTGCGCGACAGCGGCGTTATCTGGCAGCGCCCGCAGGGGCGGGAGAACATGATTTCGTTACGCCGAGAGGATCTTGATGCCCGTTTTCCAGGGCTGATGGAGATACTACTGCAGGTTAAATAATTTCAGTCCCTTCCAGGCGATAGACCGGGATCCGCCGGGTTGTTTTGGTGAGCGTATCAAACACCTCGGCGTCGGACGTCACGATCCTTATCCCTGTTTTGCGTAATCTCTGCACATCGGCCGCAATGCGCTGAATACCAAACCAGAAAAGCCCGTCGAGTGCCGTTACCGCTAACCCATTTTCCAGCGCCAGCTTAAGTCGTTCGCGGGGGACTTTAACCTGCTGAGCAATTTGCCTGTAAGGTAATTCATTACATCCCGTCGCGTCACTGCGCTGGATCCGCGTTTTCAGCTGATAGGTAAACTCGTCGGGTATTCCGTCCAGATCTTTTTTCAGGCTATAGACGCAGCCAAAGCGCTTGCCGTTAAACAGAACATTTTTCTGACTGAGCTGAAGCTCTTTTCTGACAGCGTCTATGAGCTGGGGCGCACGGGTAAGGAGCAGCCTGAAGGGAAGCTCGAAGCTGGTGACGTAATCCACATTAAGCAACGCGAGGCGCAGCCGCTCCTCAGCACCGGACTTTTGCTCACGACACTCCTCCATCACCTCTGCCCACTGGCGCGTCAGGCGCTCCGGCTCGGCGGCTTCGGTAAGGAGATATTTTTCAATCTGATAATCAACTCTTCCGGTCATCGTGTGGTATCCCGTCACTGTGGGTGCGGTAATTCTATACAGCGCGGTGAGTTTTATAAAGGACTGAACCGCAGCGACACCCTGAAAATGTCGTTGCGATTCAGCATCCTGACGTATCGGATCAGCGCGCCATAATCCAGCCCATCAGCAGCGTGGCGAAAATCACCGTCGACGCTCCGCCGATGCGGGTGGCAATCTGCGCGAACGGCATGAGCGACATTCGGTTTGACGCGGACAAAATGGCCACGTCCCCCGTTCCGCCCAGCCCGCTGTGGCAGCAGGTCACAATCGCCGCTTCCACAGGATACATATTCAGACGCGACGCAATAAAGTAGCCGCTCAGCGCCATCGCAATTACAACCGAACCGCACACCACCACGTATCCCACCGAGAAGACCGACACCACGCTCTCAAGCGGCACGTATAACATCCCGAGGCCGATCATCAGCGGCCAGACCAGCGCAGCCGAGACGAATTTATAGCAGCTGTGCGCGCCCTGCTCCATTGAGGCCGGGATCACCCTGAAGTATTTACACAGGACGGCAATCAGGATCATCAGCACCGGGCCGGGAATGTGTACCAGTTTTTCAAACAATCCGCCGACGATGAAAAACGCGCACACCATCAGCAATCCGCCCCCCATCAGATGAAAATCCGTCTGCTGCGTGCTCTGCGCCCCGGCAAACAGGCTGGCGTCGTCTTTACTCCGCGTGAGCATGCCGTTTCCCGAAAGCGCAGGACGTTTCGCGCCGAGACGCGCCAGCGAGCCCGCACAAATAATGGCGAAGATATTCCCGACGATCGCAGCAGGTGCCAGCTGTGCAACGTAGACGTCCGGCGTCTGCCCCAGTATTGCCGAATAGGCCAGGGACAGCGGCAAAATCCCCTCGCCAATTCCGCCGCCGATGATGGGCACAATGATGAAGAAGAAGGTGTGGTAAGGCGTATAACCAAACAGTGAGCCCACAATGAGGCCGCTCAGCACGGCCATGCATGTTCCCGCCACCAGCGGAACAAACATGCGCATCATCCCCTGGATCAGCAGCACCCGGTTCATCCCCAGAATGCTGCCGACCACCAGGCAGGCGATGACGAAATAGAGCAGATTCGCCTCTTTCATCAGCAGATGCACGGTATCAAGGGTATGTTTCCCGAATACGCCAAAATAGACCAGCACGGAGGGGACCATCAGGCACAGGATCGCCGGGCCGCCGATATCTTTCAGCACCGGGATTTGACGCCCGACTTTGGCAAACGCGAAGCCGAATGTCATGATGACCGCAAGTCCACCAATCATATTTTTTGGCAGCAGCCCTGCCCAGGCGGACGTCGCCACAATCGCGGCAATCCCGACGAACAGCATCAACGGGACCGTGCCCACCTCGGTATTGTTGAGCCCAAAGGCAAAACGCGAGGTCGACAGCTCAGAAGTCGGTACAGGATTATCTTTCATATAATCACCTGAATTTGTGTTCGGATAAACAGAGAAAGGAATAACTGAAACTATTCCTGATACGAATAAATGTTCTTAAATATAAATAAAGACTTAGATGGCCTTTTCTAAAAACAGGCTCACGATGAAATTATCACGGGCCTGCGGGTAGAAATGTGAACAATCTGGCTCTTTGCTTTTAAATAACTTAATTCAGCGTTAAGTAACTAAAGTTATTTATAACAGCTAATGTTGCTTTCTTGCGTCTTATCAATATTTGACGAAAGTATTACTTATCCAACTAATGCAATCTTTTTGAAATTAATAAAACCAGAGAGAGTGTGACTCTTGTCACTCCTGCCCTGCTTTCTAAGCGCTAGATTAGCGCTGCAATAAAACACATAAAATACCCTACAGGAAATACTATGCCTTCATTACTATTACAGTCACTGTTTCCGCTCGTCTTTATAATGTTACTTGGGTGGCTAAGTGGAAAGCTGGGATATTCCCGGCGTGAAGATGCAAACGTCATGGCAACCGTGGTGATTCGTTTCGCCCTTCCTTTCCATCTTTTTATCGGTGCATTGCATACCGATCCCAATAAAATTAAGAACCTGACCTTTATGGCCGTTTTAGTTGTCGGTTTAATGGGGTCGTATTTACTGACGCTATTTATTTCGCGCTACGTTTTTCGCCACGATATCAAAACCAGCGCCATTCAGTCTCTGGTTTGCGCCTTTCCCGATATGGCCTACTTTGGCGCACCGGTCCTGGCGGTATTGATTGGGCCGGAAGGATTTATCGGCGTGCTGATTGGCAATATTATTACCAGCGTTATCATGATCCCTCTGACTATCGTCCTGATTCGTATGGGTGATAAAAATGGTCATGACGGCCTGGAGGCGCTGCACCCGGGCGCGATGATTGTGCAAAACCTCATCAAAGCGGCGCGCAATCCTATCGTCTGGATCCCGGTCTCCGGCGTGTTGCTCAGTCTGGCCGGCGTGCAAATCCCTTCTATTCTCAGCATGCCTATTGAGATGGTCGGAAAGGTTTCAGGCGGGCTGTCCCTGTTTGCCCTCGGCCTGCTGTTTTACGGTGAACGTCCAAAACTTAACGTGCAGACGTTTACCAATATCAGTATTAAAAACCTTATTCAGCCGGCAATGATGGCCGCCGCTGGACTCGCCTTTGGCCTGAGCCACACCTTACTGCAGCAGGTCGTCATTATTGGCGCAACGCCTTCCGCGATTGCCGCAGGGATGTTTGCCTTACGCAGCGATACCTATATTGATACCGCATCCTCTTCCATATTAATTGGCACTGCCGTCGGGGTCGTGACCGAAGGCATTATGATCTATTTCATCTCTTAATCTATTTTATTTAAAAAACTCAGGAGTTAACCATGTCCCGGAAAGAAGTTCTGTACACCCCCTATAACGGGGCCGTATTGCTGGAAAATCCGCTGCTAAATAAAGGACTCGCATTTATTAAAGAAGAGCGTGACAATTTTAACCTGCATGGATTATTGCCGCACAACGTTGAAACTATTGAAGAACAAACCGAGCGCGCCTGGGTGCAGTTCTGCCATTTTAAAAGCGATATTTCGCGTCATGTTTACCTGCGAAATATTCAGGATACCAACGAAACGCTCTTTTATAACCTCCTGCGTTCGCATCTGAAAGAGACGTTACCGATTATCTATACCCCGACGGTCGGTGAAGCCTGCGAGCATTTCTCCACGATTTATCGACGCGCGCGCGGCCTGTTTATTTCATGGCCGAATCGACATCGTATTGATGAGATGCTGCAAAGTTTTTCGCGCAACGACGTTCGCGTGATTGTGGTGACGGACGGGGAACGTATTTTAGGGCTGGGCGATCAGGGTATTGGCGGCATGGGCATTCCAATTGGCAAGCTGTCGCTGTATACCGCCTGCGGAGGGATCCATCCTGCTTCTACCCTGCCGATAATGCTGGATGTCGGCACCAATAATCAGCACCACCTCGACGACCCGATGTACATGGGCTGGCGCCACCCGCGCATCAGCGACGATCAGTACGCTGAGTTTATGGATATGTTTGTCAGCACCGTTAAAGCGCGCTGGCCCAATGTGCTCCTGCAATTTGAAGACTTCGCGCAGAAAAACGCCACCAGGCTGCTCCGGCGCTACCGCGACCAGCTGTGCTGCTTCAATGATGATATCCAGGGCACGGCGGCCGTCACCGCCGGTACGCTGATGGCGGCGGCGCATGCGGCGGGCACGCGCATTCGCAACCAGCGCGTGGTCTTCCTGGGCAGCGGTTCTGCCGGATGCGGGATAGCTGAAAAAATTGTGGCGCTGATGATGGATGACGGCCTGACCGAGTCCGAAGCGCGCAGCCGGATCTTTATGGTCGATCGCTTCGGCCTGCTGACCGACGACATGACCAATGTGCTCGATTTCCAGAAAAACCTGCTTACCGCGCGCGACGCCGTTTGCAGCTGGCAGGTAGACTCGCAAAATATTTCCCTGCTGGACGTGGTGAAGAACGCGCATCCTACGGTGATGATCGGCGTTTCAGGCCAGCCGGGGCTGTTCAGCGAAGAGATTGTCAAAGAGATGCATCGCCACTGTCCGCGCCCGATCATCATGCCGCTTTCTAACCCGACCTCGCGGGCGGAAGCCCAGCCGCAGGATCTTATCGCCTGGACCCAGGGTGCCGCACTGGTGGCCACCGGCAGCCCGTTCGCCCCGGTATTCTGGGAGAATGAACACTACGAGATCGCCCAGTGTAACAACGCCTATATTTTCCCGGGTCTGGGGTTGGGCGTGCTGGCCTGTAACGCGCGCCGGGTGACTGAAGAGATGCTGATGGCAGCAAGCCGCAGCCTGGCCGCGCAGTCTCCGCTGGTCACCACGGAAAAAGGTGGATTGCTGCCGCCGGTAGATCAGATTGAAACGGTATCACGCCAGATTGCCGTCGCCGTCGCCCGGGCCGCGATTGAACAGGGCGTGGCTCCGGCGATAGATGATGAGACGCTGATGGCGCGTATTGAGAAGACCTGGTGGCAGGCGGACTATGCGCCGTACCGCAGGTCTGCGCTGTAAGCCTCGATCCTGCCCTCACTGCACGGTGAGGGCAGGATTGCTGCCTTAGTGCTGGATGCCCGACCGTTCGGAAAGATCGGCGGCAGACAGGATATCAGCCCGTGGTGCCACGTTCTTGCGGCGGGCATACCGGTCAGGCTGACCTTCAGGACGCGTTTTGAAGCGCCGGTGCAGCCACATATACTGTTCTGGCGCCATCCGTACCGCCTGTTCAATCGCCCTGTTCATCTGCGTCGCAACAGATTCTTTATCTCCTCCCTGCAGCGACTCGCTGATATCCTCCAGAATAATCAGTTCGTAGCCGGTGCCGTCCGCCCTGCGGCGCGGCACAAAGGGAATGACGGCAGGCTTAGCGCTTTTGACCAGCATGTAGCTACCCGCGGTCGTGGCGGCATCCGGAACCGCAAAGAACGGCACAAAGACGCTATTGGTTTTGCCATAGTCATGGTCCGGGGCGTACCACAAAATCTCATTCTGCTTCAGCGAGCGGATCATGCCCTTTAAATCATGACGATCGAGCATGGTTTTATTGGAGCGCAGGCGTCCGCGCGTCTGAAGCCAGTCCAGCAGCGCGTTATTATTCGGACGATACACCCCAATGCCGGGATTAAGCATGCCAAAGATCCTCGCGCCCAGCTCGAGGGTGAGAAAATGCATGCCAACGAGCACCACGCCATTGCCCTTTGCCCGCGCCTTTTCCATGTGCTCATACCCCTGCACGGTAAAGCATTTCTTCACCCGCCACGAGGGCCAGAACCATGCCATCCCGGTTTCGATTACCCCCATTCCTACCGATTCAAAATTACGCTGCAGCAGCGACTCTCGCTCCGCCTTTTTCATCTCCGGAAAACAGAGCTCCAGGTTGCGGCGGGCAATCTCGACGCGGCGCGGAAGCAGGCGCATCGCCAGCCGTCCAAGGCCGTGGCCGATTCGGAACAGCAGCGGATAAGGGAGCAGCATGATGAGCCACAGCGCGGCGATGCCAGCCCAGCTTAGCCAGTAACGAGGGTGAAGAAAGGCGAGTGAAAAACGGGGTAATTTTGTCATGAGAAAATTATCCTTTAACGTGTCTGTCCTTAACTGATTCTGTTTGAGATCTTTCCTAAGGATTGATGGGCTGTCAGCCAGAAACGTAAAGTGTAACGGATAAGATAAAACGCATTTTTATCGATTTTTGCGAAAAAGCGGGAAGACGAGACGGGAAAACCGGGGAGGAGAGTTCCCCCCGGCAGTTGCGCTTACATTGAATAGCCTGGCTTTTTGATTAACTCGTCCAGCTTCGGTCCTATTTCGGTATCCCAGACCTGAGCTTTCCAGTCCTCCTGGTTCACCTGATTCAACGCAACAGACACCGAACTGTCTTTGCTGTTGAAATGGCGAATAATGACCTCAGCAATATCCTCGGCCAGTGCGGTTTTTTGTTCGTCGTTCAAATCGCGGGGAAAACATTTGATATCTACGTGTGGCATATGCAGGCTTCCAGTTGTGAGTCAGGGCTCCACGTTATCAGATAATACCGTTGGCCTTTAACACCTTGTGCAGTTCCGGCAGCTGGCATACGGTGTCCGCAATAGCCGTAAACCTCGGCGTATTGGTCGCAAACCAGTCATGGCGTGGCCCCCAGGTGCGCGCCACCGCGATATACACGTCCAGCAGCGTCAGCCGTTCACCCAACGCAAACGGGGCGGCCTTGAGCTGAGTTTCGAACCACAAGTAAAGCGACTTCCGGTATTCGATGCAGTTTTTCTGCAGCTGTTCAGGCGCATCCGGCGCCCAGCGTTCTGGATAGTCCGCATACGTAAACGTGGGATAGACGTTGGCCACAAACCAGATCAGCAAGCGCTGAAACTGCTGGCGTTCGGCCTGCCCCACGGGCGGCGCGAGATCGGGGCATCTGTCGAGCACCATCAGGGCGATCGCCGCCGTTTCGGTCATGATGGCGCCATTTTCCAGCTCCAGCGTGGGTACCTGACACAGCGGGTTGAGCTTTTGCAGCAGCTCACGCTGCGGACCGGGCTGGTCAAACCCGTCCACGTTGATAAATTGATAAGGGATATCTGCCAGGGTTAGCATCACTTCACCGATTGCCGAGCCCCAGCCGGGTACGCCATAGAGTTTAATCATGTTGCCCCCTGCGGGATGAAAACCCTAAGTGTAGAGCACCATTAGTAGGTTATCCCAGGCGGGTTGACCTCCGACTGCGCCACCGCTTCGCCCTGCTCGCCCCAGCGCGCCAGCACCTTCTGGTAATCTCCGCGCTTAATCGCGCCGTCCAGCGCGGCCTGCAGCGCGTACACCAGCTCATTGCCTTTTTTGGTGGTGGTCGCGACATAGGCTTTTTTCGGCCCTAAACCGACAACGCGGGTTTTGCCGGTGAGCGCCGCTTTGTAGGCTGAAACCGACTGAGGGCCAAAGAACACGTCCGCCCTGCCGGACTGAATATAGAGATTGCCCGAGGCATCGTCGTGGAGATAGACCGGCAGCGCAGGCGTCCGCCCCGCCTTTTTGTTCTCTTCGTTCCAGCCCAGCAGAATGCGCTCCTGATTCGTACCGGAGCCGACAATCACCTTTTTCCCTGCCAGATCTTCCGCGCTTTTGATTGACTGGATCTCGCTGGTGGATTTCACCGAAAACGCCAGCGAATCGACGCGGTAGGTCGCAAAATCAAACTTCTCTTTACGCTGTTCGGTCACCGCAATGTTCACCAGCGCCACGTCGTAGCGCCCGGAGGCGATCCCCAGCGGCCAGTCTTCCCACGCCGTTGGCACCAGCTTCAGCTTTAGCCCCAGACTGCCCGCCAGCAGGCGGGCGATATCCGGATCGCTGCCAATGCGCGTACGGTTATCGCTGGCCAGCAGCGCCAGCGGCGGAGAATTCAGCGCCGAAACGGCGACCGTCAGCGTACCCGGCTCAACGAATTTGTAATTGGCGGGGATTTTCTCCACGGCCTGCCGATCCACCGTCACCGGCAGCGGCTGTTCGTTGGCTTTCAAATCAATGCTGGCGTGGCTCGCCGTCGTAAAGACCAGCCCCGCCAGAAGTCCATATTTCATTGGCACTCCTTACAAGACTTTGGAGAGGAACTGGCGCGTTCGCGCATGTGACGGACGGTTTAATACCTCGTCACTGCTTCCCTGCTCGACGATTTTTCCGTCGACCATAAACACCACCTGATCCGCCACTTCCCGGGCAAAACCGATCTCGTGGGTCACCACCACCAGCGTGGTGCCGGACCGGGCCAGCTTTTTGATCACGTCCAGCACTTCCCCTACCAGCTCCGGATCCAGCGCCGAAGTGGGCTCATCAAACAGCATCACGCGGGGACGCAGCGCCAGCGCGCGAGCAATCGCAATACGCTGCTGCTGACCGCCGGAAAGATGGCGTGACCAGGCATCGGCTTTATCCCGCAGCCCAACCACGTCCAGCAGGCTGTACGCCCTTTCCACCGCCTCTTTTTTGCTGAGCTTTTTATGCGCGATGGGCGCCTCTATCAGGTTTTCCAGCACCGTGAGATGGGGAAACAAATTGAAGTTCTGGAACACATAGCCCACGTTGACGCGCTGTTTGAGGATCTCCTTCTCCTTTAGCTCATAGAGCTTATCGCCCTGACGACGATAGCCAATGTAATCCCCGTCAATCTGGATAAAGCCTTCGTCGACGCGCTCAAGGTGATTAATGGTGCGCAGCAGCGTCGATTTACCCGAGCCGGACGGCCCGAGGATGACCGTCACGGACCCGGGCGGGATCTCAAGTGAAACGTTATCGAGCGCCTTATGGCGGCCAAAAAACTTGCTGACGCCGGTAATCGAAATATGTCCTTCAGGAGAGGCTTGCATGAACGGGCTCCTGTGCTGGCGTGGTGGTGACAGAACGGGTACGACGGGCGGCACGGTTCTGATTAACGGCAGAGCGGCGTTCGCTGCGGGCAAGCGCGCGCTCGACGCCGTACTGGATAGCGGACAGAACGGTGGTGATCGCCAGGTACCAGGCGGCACCGACCATCAGCAGCGGGATCACCTCCTGCGTGCGGTTGTAGATCATCTGGATGGTATAGAACAGCTCCGGCATCGCCAGGACGTACACCATCGCCGTGCCCTTGGCGAGGCTGATGATTTCATTGAACCCCGACGGCAGAATGGTGCGCAGCGCCTGAGGCAAAATGATGCGCACCGTGCGGCGCCAGGCGGGCAGGCCGAGCGCGGCGGCGGCCTCGTACTGCCCGTGGTCGACCCCGAGGAATCCGCCGCGAATGATCTCGGCGGTATAGGCGCTCTGCACCAGGGTTAGCCCCACCACGGCGGTAGAAAACTGCCCCAGCACGTTGATGGTTTCAAAGCTGCCCCAGGTTATGCCGGTGAACGGCACGCCGAGAGAGAGCGTGTCGTAGAGATAGGAAAAGTTGTACAGAACGATCAGCACCACAATCAGCGGCAGCGACCGAAACAGCCAGATGTAGGCCCACGCCAGGCTGCTCAGCAGCCAGGATGAAGAGAGTCTCGCCAGCGCCAGCATGCCGCCAAGCACCACGCTCAGCGCGGTGCCGATCAGCGTCAGCAGCAGGGTCTGCCCGACACCTTCAAGGATCACCGGGTCAAAGAACCAGCGGGCAAACACCGCCCACTCCCAGCGCGGATTAAAGGCCACGGACTGAATCACGACCGCCAGGACAAACAGCGCCACCGCGGCGCCAACGGCCCGCAGCGGATAACGCGCCGGGACCACCTTAATGGTTTCAACGTTGCTCATCGTCATTCCTCATGCGGTTTTACTGAACGCTTCGCGTACCAGCGTTTTGGTGAAGCGCAGCCGACCGTCAAACGGCGGCTGGCTGTACTCTTCCGGATCCCGGTTCAGATCGAACTGCGGCTGATAGCCCTGGCTGAGATAGAGCCTGACCGCTTCCGGCTGGCGAAAGCCGGTTGTCAGGTAAATTTGGCTGTATCCTGCCAGCACCGCCCTGCGCTCAAGCTCGTGCACCACGCGCCCGGCAAGCCCCTGCTGACGCAGGGTTTTGTCCGTCCAGATGCGTTTGATTTCCGCGGTGCGTTCGTCGAAAGGTTTGTACGCGCCGGTGGCGATAATCTTCCCGTCGCGCTCCAGAACGATAAACAGCCCCTGCGGCGCTAAATACCACTCTGTAAGCTCAACCTCCGCGTCTTTGGAGAAGTAGTCCCCGTAGCGGGCGGCATATTCACCGAACAGCCCTTCGATAATGGGCTGAAGCTCGGCGTCTTCCGGTGAAACATCACGAAATCGTTCGCTCATCACGCCTCCTTAATCGCCCAGGCCAGCCGGATTCACTTCTGACTGAGGAATACGCTCAACGCCTTCCCCCCAGCGGTTCAGCACTTTGTCGTAGTCGCCGTTTTTGATGACGCCGTTCAGCGCGGTTTGTACCGGCTCAACCAGCCCGCTGCCTTTCTTCAGCGTGACCGCAATGTGCGCCGCCTTCGGCCAGCCGCCGTCGACGCTACCCACCAGTTTGGTTTTCCCATTCAGCGCCGCTTTCCAGGCGCCAATCACGTTCGGACCAAAGTAGGCATCCGCGCGCCCGGACTGCAGCGCTAGAGTTTGTGCCGCATCGTCTTTGGTGTAGATCGGGGTAAAGGGCTTCAGCCCCTTCTTCAGGTTTTCGGCATTCCAGGCCAGCAGGATGGCCTCCTGGTTGGTGCCGGAGCCGACGATAATCCGCAGCCCGGCGATGTCTTCCGCCTTCTGAAGCGACTTGATCGGGCTGGTTGATTTCACGTAGAACCCGAGGGAATCTTTGCGGTATGTGGCAAAGTCAAACTTCTCTTTACGCTCTTTGGTGACGGTGATGTTGCTGATGGCGGCATCATATTTCCCGGAGGCCACGCCCAGCGGCCAGTCTTCCCAGGAGGTCGGCACCACGTTCAGCTCCAGCCCCAGGCTGTCTGCGACCAGACGGGCGACGTCAACCTCGCTTCCCAGCAGCGTTTTGTTATCGTCGGAGAAAACCGTCAGCGGCGGTTGATTGAGCCCCGCCACCGCCACGGTAAATTTCCCCGGGACGGCAAAGCGATAATCTTTTGGCAGCTGTGCCACCGCATCATTGTTTTTGGCGGTATTAACAGGCGTTTTATTGGCCTCGATGCTCACGCCGGTGCCGTTAATATTCACATTCTCTGCCCAGACGGCAGGGGTAAAGGCCAGCGCGAGCGCCAGAATAAGCGATGTTTTCTGCATAGCGGGGTTCTCTTTTATTGTTGTGTGAACTGGTTTTTGGGTTCGTCTAAGCCGAGGCTTTCGCGCAGCGTGTTGCCCGGGTAGTCGGTACGGAACAGGCCGCGCGCCTGTAAAACGGGCACAACCTGGTCAACAAAACGCGGGAAGGTGTCCGGCGTACCGCCCTGAATGATGAAGCCGTCTGCGGCATAGCCTTCAAACCAGGCCTGCAGGCCGTCGGCCACCTCTTCCGGCGTACCGGAAAAGCGCGGGCGCGGCGAGGCGGCTTCCAGCGCTACCTGACGCAGGGTTAAGCTGCGCTCGCGGGCATTGCGCTTAATTTCATCGGTGGTGCTGCGAAAGCTGTTTTTGCCTAAGTCGCCGATATCCGGGAACGGCTCGTCGAGCGGATACTGGCTGAAATCGTGATGTTCGAAATAGCGTCCGAGGTAGTTGAGGGCATCATTAATTGACACCAGCGCCGCCGTGGTTTGGTACTGATTTTCCACGTCGTCGGCGTCTTTACCCACAATCACGCTGACGCCCTGGAAAATATGTAAATCTGACGTGCGTCGTCCGTTAATTTCCAGCTGCTGCTTCACGTCGCGGTAAAAGGCTTTTGCCTCATCGAGCGTTTCGTGATGGGTAAAAATGGCGTCGGCATGTTTCGCAGCCAGCTTTTTCCCGTCGTCCGACGCGCCCGCCTGAAAGACAATCGGTCGGCCTTGTGGCGTACGACCAATATTCAGCGGCCCGGCGACCTGAAAGAAGTCACCGTGGTGCTCCAGGGTATGCAGTTTGGCCGAATCAAAAAACTGACCGCTCTCTTTATTGCGCACAAAGGCGTCGCCCTCCCAGGAATCCCACAGCCCTTTCACCACGTCGAGATACTCATCCGCAATGCGATAGCGCAGCGCGTGCTCGGGGTGTTTTTCACGGGAAAAGTTCTTTGCTGACCCTTCCAGCGGTGAGGTCACCACGTTCCAGCCCGCGCGTCCGTTGCTGAGGTGGTCGAGGCTGGCGAACTGGCGCGCCGTGGTGAAAGGCTCGCTGTAGGAGGTTGATAAGGTTCCCACCAGCCCCAGGCGCGAGGTGATGCTGGCGAGAGCGGATAACACCGTCAGCGGTTCAAAGCGGTTTAAAAAATGCGGGATCGATTTCTCGTTGATATAGAGACCGTCGGCAACGAATAAAAAATCGAGTTTGCCCTCCTCCGCCTTTAACGCCGTCGCTTTGACGAAATCAAAATTGATGCTGGCATCGGCGACGGCCTCAGGGTGACGCCAGGCGGACATATTTCCGGATGCACCATGCAAAATGGTCCCGAGCCGCAGTTGACGATGTGCAGACATATTCACCTCTCCAGAATTAAACGTGTTGCAGGGCTTTTTCCGCAAGCTGTGCAAAATAGCGGGCAGCGGGCTCAATTAATGCCTCATCCGGATTAAATGCCGGATGATGTAAACCGTACGGGCTGTTGCTGCCGATGCTGACAAACGCCCCCGGGATCTGCTGGAGGTAGACCGCGAAATCTTCCCCACCCATATGCAGCTCGGCGTGCCGGGTTTCGTAGCCTGCTTCTCTGGCGACCGAGGTGGCGAAATCGGCCCAGCGCTCGTCGTTCACCAGCGCGGTGGGCCCGGCATACCAGGTGATATCAATCTGCGCGCTAAAGGCGCTGGCAAACCCGGCGGCGATTTCGCCCACGCGGGCTTTCACGTTCTGCTGCACCTCCGTGCGGTGGGTGCGCAGCGTGCCTTCCAGCTCGACGCTTTCCGGCAGCACGTTCCAGGTGTTACCGCCTGCAATGCGCGTCACGCTCAGCACTACCGAGTCCAGCGTGTTGACGTTGCGGCTGGCGACGCTTTGCAGCGCCGTTACCAGCTGGCTCGCCAGCACGATGGCGTCGTTGCCTTCGTGCGGACGTGCGGCGTGCGCGCCCTTACCGGTAATGCGGATCACGAAGCGATCGACGTTGGCATAAAACGGCCCGCCGCGGGTAGCGAACTCACCGACCGGCA
The DNA here is from genome assembly GCF_003688535.1 of Enterobacter sp. WP_7_1. Taxonomy (NCBI): domain Bacteria; kingdom Pseudomonadati; phylum Pseudomonadota; class Gammaproteobacteria; order Enterobacterales; family Enterobacteriaceae; genus Enterobacter; species Enterobacter sp. WP_7_1. The sequence goes on from NZ_REFK01000001.1 coordinate 1,684,044, forward strand.
GGCCGGGCTCGTTATGCATGCCGAAGATGGCGCTGACGTCGCGCAGGGCACCGGCCCGCACCATGCTCTTCGCACCGCCAAAGTTCTCTTCGGCAGGCTGAAACAGGATCCGCACCCGGCCGTTAAGCGACGCTTCCCGCTCTTTCAGCTTTAACGCGGCGCCGAGGATCACGCTGGTGTGGATATCGTGCCCGCAGGCATGCATTACGCCTGCACGCTGGGAGCTAAACGGCACGCCGCTGCGCTCTTCAATCGGCAGAGCGTCGATATCCGCCCGCAGCGCAATCAGTTTGTTGCCCGAGCCGATTTCCGCCACCAGCCCGGTCGACAGGTCGTAAGGCTGCGGAGTAATCCCGGCGTTCGTCAGCCACTGGCGCAGGCGCGTCGTGGTCTCCACTTCCTGACCGGAGAGCTCCGGGTTCTGGTGCAGCTCGCGACGCCAGGCAATCAGCTGTTCGCCAAAGCTCATACGGTGACCTCCTTGTTAAGACGCGCCTCGGCAAGCAGGCGCAGCGACGCGACGCGCGTTGCCCCCTCCGCTACCGGCGTGTCGATGATAAATTCGTCAATACCCCACTTTTCATGCAGGGCGTTAAGCTGTTCGAGCACCGACTCAGCCGTACCCGCCAGCAGCGACTGCGCCCGACGTGCAATGCGCACCGGCTCGCTGCCCGCCTGACGCGCAAAGGCGTAGGCCTGCTCTTCGCTGGCCACGGTGACACGCTGGCCGTTTGCCAGCTCAACGCCCCACACTTCGACCTTCTGCGCCAGGGCTTCCGCCTCTGCCTGCGTCGGCGCGACAATCGCCTGTACCGCCACAATCACGTCCCGCGCGCTGTTCTTACGCCAGGTCGAGACCACCTCGCGCAGCAGCTCAGGGTCACCGTTCAGATGCGCGGCAAACACAAAGTGCCAGCCGAGCCCGGCGGCCAGCAGCGCGCTATCGATACTCGCGCCCAGCAGGAAACCCTCTGCAGGCAGCGGCGGCAGCGGCGTGGCGCGAACGGCCTCTTCATGAGACTGATGCTCAGGACGGATCCAGCGATCGAGCTGGGCCAGCTGTTCGGCGAAGCTGCCCTTTTCCTGTTGATTCAGACCCTGCTGAAGCGCGCGGGTTGAGAGCGGCAGCCCGCCGGGGGCTTTTCCGACGCCGAGATCCACGCGGCCCGGCGCCAGCGCGGCCAGCACGTTGAAATTCTCGGCGACTTTATAAGGGCTGTAGTGCTGGAGCATCACGCCGCCGGATCCGACGCGGATGCGCGTTGTCTGCCCGAGGATCCAGGCAATCAGCAGCTCCGGCGAGGGGCTGGCAAGGTGGGGAGTATTGTGGTGTTCGGCAATCCAGAAGCGGTGATAGCCCAGATTTTCTGCCTGCTGCGCCAGCGCCAGCGTACGCGCCAGCGCATCGGCAGCCGTTTCGTTTTCAGCGATGGGGCTTTTATCCAGAATGCTGATTCGCCATGACATGTTGCGTTCTCGTTTGACTTAACATGTCGACATTATTAAAGGCGCATTTCACCACTGAGAAACAATTAATTTACATTTAGTTTGCCGGAAATCAGATATATAAAACCATGCTAAGAATAAGACTTTAAGTCGGCAATCAGCGTTTTCCCCTGCCCGCGGCGGGTAATGCGGATGAAGCGAATATGCCCATACTGCGGGTTTTGCAGATCGGATTCATAACGCGTGCGGTTGTTACGCCAGGTTTTCATCGTCCAGATGAGGATGGACTCTCTGCTGAAAAACGCGCGCCGGAAACTCTCTTTGTTCCCGGTTCCGGGCCAGAGCTCGTGCTTATGCCAGGCCCGTTTGATTGCCCTGGTGACGGCCTGCCAGAGGGTGCGGGCAAAGCCATAATCGACCCACACCACAACGTCGACATTACGCCATTTCACCGGCCGCGTGCGGTTATAGTTGCCGTCAAGCACCCAGTCTGGCGAAGCCTGTAGCGCCTGCTCCAGCTTTTCCTGAAACACATCGTCCGGCGTTCCCTGCCAGTCAGGTCGCCAGTAGAGTCTGTCCATCTCGATATAGGGAATAGCCAGTTCGGTAGCAATCTGCTTCGCCAGCGTGCTTTTTCCGCTCCCGCTGGTTCCGATGACGTTAATTTTCACCTCAGCCTCACTGTAATAACGAAAACTGACCAAATCATAGCGTTTTCATCCTGTTAACGAAACGCTATTTCAGCATGGCAATTTTTCCTGAGAGACGATCTCCCTCTTTCAGTTTGGCTTATGTCGTTTATTTGCAGCGACTCCAGAATACGCCCCTGAAAATATTTTCATTTTTATTACATTCGATAGCATTAACAGATTAAAAATAATGAACGACGGGTATTTCAGGCAGTCATAATTTCAGACAGAATATGCTGCAGAGCGTTATATAAAAATAATCACATTAATCTTGCCGGAGCTTTTTCCGGGCATTTTTTATTCTTGCACATCATCATGGAGTTACTCATGAGGCGTAACAGTCCCGTTACACAAAACGAGTATTTACTTAACGATGGCTCGACGTTAATGTCGACCACCGATACCAAAAGCCATATTACCTATGCTAATTCCGCTTTTATTGAAGCCAGTGGATATAAAGAAGAACATCTTCTGGGTGAGCCGCATAACCTCATCCGGCATCCCGATATGCCTGCCGAGGCCTTTGGCGACATGTGGTTTACCCTGCAGCAAGGTGAGACCTGGACGGGGCTGGTGAAGAACCGTCGTCATAATGGCGACCACTACTGGGTGCGGGCTAACGTGACGCCGGTCTGGCAGGGTGGATCCCTGACGGGGTATATTTCCGTGCGAAATATCCCCGCACGGGAAGAGATTGCGGCCAGTGAAAAACTGTACGCAAAAGTGCGTAATAACGAATTAAAACATTACCGCTTTTATAAAGGCTTACTGGTACGGCGCGGTTTATTTTCGTTTATGTCGCTCTTTAAATGTCTTAGCACCAGTAAACGAATCCATCTGGGTATAGCGACGACGGCGTTACTCTCCTGCCTGGCGGTGTATTTATTCCCTGATAAACTTGTGCAGTCGGGGAGTCTGGTACTGCTGTTTACTTCCCTGGCCTATTATCTTCATGCGCAGATCGCCCGTCCGGTAAAATCTATTGTGCAACAGATGCAGAGCGTGGTTTCAGGACGTAAAACGGACTATTACCATTTTGACAGGATCGATGACATCGGGCTGATGATGCGCCTGGTCAATCAATCAGGTTTGAACCTGAATTCGCTGGTTGACGATGTTGGGGCGCAAATCAGCGGGATTGGCACCATCAGCCAGCAGGTCGCGAAAGAAGGCGCGGCGCTGCAGACGCGTTCAGAAGAGACCACAGACTTTCTGCAGCAAACCGCGTCGGCGGTAGAAGAGATCGCCAGCGCGGTGAAGCAGACGGCAGAAACCGCGAAAGAAGCCACGGAGATGGCGGATCGCACCCGCGACAGCGCCCACCGCGGTGAAGCGATGATGAAAGAAACGATCGGTATGATGCAATCCGTGTCGCAGGATAACAGCCAGATCGTCGATATTATCAGCGTTATCGATCGTATTGCCTTCCAGACCAACATTCTTGCGCTGAATGCGGCCGTGGAAGCGGCGCGCGCAGGTGAAGCCGGGCGCGGATTTGCCGTGGTGGCGGCTGAGGTGCGCAACCTTGCGCAGCACTCGGCGACGGCGGCGAAAGAGATCAAAGCGCTGATTGAGAAAAACGTCGCCAGCGTCAACGCTGGCGTGGAAAAAGTGGAACAGACCGAAACGCAGCTGACGGTTATGATCGACAACGTGCTGCGGGTCTCCTCCCTGATTAAGGAGATCGGCCACGCCACGCAGGAGCAAACCCAGGCCCTGACGCTCATCAACGCCTCCATCTCCCGTATCGGCGCAATGACCCACAACAATACGGGGATGGTGGATAACGTCACTCACGCGGCGAATCACCTGACGCAGCGCACCACGCGCCTGCAGCAGGCGATTGCCGTTTTTGGCGGTTAACCGTTCGGATACTGCTCGTCGGTGACTTTTTCCAGCCATGTAACCGGGCTGCCGTTAACGGATTCGGCGATGGCAATATGCGTCATCGCCGTTTGCGCGCTTGCGCCGTGCCAGTGCTTTACGCCGGGTGGGATCCAGGCGATATCGCCCTGATTCAATATTTCCGCCGCTTTGCCCCATTCCTGTAACCAGCCGCGACCCTGCGTCACAATCAGCGTTTGCCCAAGGGGATGCGTATGCCACGCGGTGCGCGCGCCCGGCTCAAAGGTCACGGTTGCCCCGCCGACGCTGGCAGGTTCGCTCGCCTGAAATGGCGCGTCAATGCGGACGGTGCCGGTGAACCAGGCTCCCGGTCCTTTTGCTGAAGGTAATGATCCGCTGCGGATAATTTTCATCTTATGCTCCTCGTTTACTGTTGCGTTAACAGTAGCGCAAAGCAATCCGGAGCATTAGCGTGCATAATCAGATAGGAAATATGATTGAAATTCATAAATAGAGGCAATCGCGATGCTAAAAGATAATTTCAACGACCTGCTCTCTTTTATGGTAGTCGCCCGCGAGCGCAGCTTTACGCGCGCGGCGGCGCAGCTGGGCGTCTCGCAATCGGCGCTGAGTCATGCCATGCGCAAGCTTGAAGCGCGACTGGACGTTCGCCTTTTAACCCGCACAACCCGCAGTGTTGTTCCCACCCAGGCGGGTGAACAGCTCTTTACGCGCTTAAGCCCGCATTTGCTTGAGATTGAGCAGGAGCTCACGGCGCTTCGCAGCACCCGCAACAAACCCGCAGGTTCTGTTCGCATCGTCGCCGGCGAGCATGCGATGGACGCCGTGCTCTGGCCGGTGCTGAAGGCGTTTATGGTGCAGTATCCTGAGATTAACGTCGAAGTAACGGTAGATAACGGGCTGACGGATATTGTGGATGGCCGTTTCGACGCGGGAGTACGCTTGGGTGAACAGGTGGCAAAAGATATGATTGCGGTACGGATCGCGCCGGATATGCGCATGGCCGTGGTCGGTTCTACGGATTATCTGGCTCGCTTTGGCGTGCCGCAGACGCCGGAGCAGCTCGCTGACCACCGCTGCATCAACATGCGCCTGCCCACGCGCGGGGGACTGTATCACTGGGAATTTGAACGCGACGGGCGCGAGCTTCGCGTTCGGGTTGATGGGCAGCTTACGCTGAGCAGCCTGTCGCAGCGCATCGACGCCGCTGAGAATGGACTCGGACTCGCCTACGTACCGGAGGCGTCGGTTCTGGAGGCGCTTAATCACGGACGGCTGGTCAGGGTCCTTGAATCGTGGTGCCCTACTTTCGAGGGGTATCACCTTTATTATCCGAGCCGTCGCCAGCACACTACCGCTTTCAGGTTACTGTTAGATGCTCTCCTGCAGTCAAAATCTTGACCACCTGGTAATAATTAAGAAAATCTGATGATTAAATAATCAACCCTCCAACTGTTTTGTCTAAAAACTCATCACGATTCAGCGTGTTGTGATCGCCGTCTGCTCTGACCACACGATTTCCTTCGACGTGCATCACTTTCGGCACGGTTATATTTTGCGTCGCTTATGAATTGCAGGTAGGATGCCTCGCCATGTTTCGCCTTATCCATACGCAGAATGACTGGGAAGGCGACATGTGTTTGCGCAGAAGCAATCGTTTGTATTGCGCTCTGCCAGGCAGGACTATCACGATAATGGTTCAGACAGGCAAACAGGTAACTCAATGAAAACAAGCAATAAAAGCGCAGCCGATCATCATGCTGCTAAACGTCGCTGGTTGAACTCCCACGAAGAGGGCTACCACAAAGCGATGGGCAACCGTCAGGTTCAAATGATCGCCATCGGCGGCGCTATCGGAACGGGTCTGTTTTTAGGTGCGGGTGCGCGTCTGCAAATGGCTGGCCCGGCTCTCGCCCTGGTCTATCTGGTGTGCGGGATCTTCTCTTTCTTTATTCTTCGTGCGCTGGGTGAACTGGTACTGCATCGCCCTTCCAGCGGAAGCTTCGTCTCTTACGCCCGTGAATTCCTCGGTGAAAAAGCGGCCTACGTTGCGGGCTGGATGTACTTCGTCAACTGGGCGATGACCGGCATTGTCGATATCACCGCCGTTGCGCTGTATATGCACTACTGGGGCGCGTTCGGCGATGTGCCGCAGTGGGTCTTTGCGCTTGGCGCGCTGGCGATTGTCGGCACCATGAACATGATCGGCGTGAAGTGGTTCGCGGAGATGGAGTTCTGGTTTGCGCTGGTAAAAGTGCTGGCCATCGTGATTTTCCTGGTCGTGGGTACCGTCTTCCTCGGCAGCGGCAAGCCGCTGGACGGCAATGCCACCGGCTTCCACCTGATTACCGATAACGGCGGATTCTTCCCGCACGGTCTGCTGCCTGCGCTGGTCCTGGTTCAGGGCGTGGTGTTTGCCTTCGCCTCCATCGAACTGGTGGGCACCGCAGCAGGTGAATGTAAAGATCCGCAGACCATGGTGCCAAAAGCCATTAACAGCGTGATCTGGCGTATCGGTCTGTTCTACGTCGGTTCCGTGGTGCTGCTGGTTCTGCTGCTCCCGTGGACTGCCTATCAGGCGGGTCAGAGCCCGTTTGTGACCTTCTTCTCTAAGCTGGGCGTGCCATACGTTGGCAGCATCATGAACATCGTGGTTCTGACGGCGGCGCTCTCCAGCCTGAACTCCGGCCTTTACTCTACCGGTCGTATCCTGCGCTCTATGTCGATGGGCGGCTCTGCGCCGAAATTCATGTCGAAGATGAGCAAGCAGCACGTGCCGTACGCCGGTATTCTGGCGACGCTGGTGGTGTACGTATTTGGCGTGTTCCTGAACTATCTGGTGCCGTCCCGCGTATTTGAGATCGTTCTGAACGTGGCTGCACTGGGGATTATCGCCTCCTGGGCCTTTATTGTGGTCTGCCAGATGCGTCTGCGCAAAGCGATCAAAGAAGGCAAAGCGGCTGATGTGAGCTTCAAGATGCCGGGCGCACCGGTGACCTCCTGGCTCACCCTGCTGTTCCTGTTCAGCGTGCTGGTGCTGATGGCGTTCGACTACCCGAACGGTACCTACACCATCGCGACCATTCCGCTGCTGGCCGTGCTGCTGATTGCCGGCTGGTTCGGCGTGCGTAAGCGCGTTCACGAGATCCACAGCACAGCGCCGGTTCATCACGACGATGAAAAACACGACGCACCGCTGGTGGAAGAAACCTCGCGTTAAGCATCCGGTAAGCGTTAAAAAGGGAAGGCAAATGCCTTCCCTTTTTTTATCTTACAGCGCGATACGAATAACGTCGTCAGGCTGGGTGGCTTCCTGCTGGCGAGTGGATTTTTGTTTCACCGTCACGTACAGGGTTTTGCCATCCGCAGAGAGCGCCAGGCTGTTCGGATAAACCGGCGTATCGAACGTTTTGGTCACCTTGTAGGTTTTCGCATCAATCACGCTCACCTTACCGGCTTCACGGTGCGTCACGTAGGCTTCATTGCGCGTTGGGTTAAACAGGACCGCCAGTGATTCAGGCGCAGCGATATTCTCCATCACGCTGCCGTCTTTCAGGCTCACCACCAGCACTTCCGGCTGTTTTGAATCGGTCAGAAACGCGCGCTGGCCGGCGGTATCGAGGCTGAGGTTCAGGAAGAAGTGCTCTTTACCGTCATCCTGCACTTTTTTACGGCTCAGGATTTTGTTCGTGGTCGTATCAATGGTTACCAGCTCGCCGTCCGCATTCGTGGTGTAGAGGCGTTTTGCCTGCGCATCCAGCGCCAGGCCGGTGCTGTACGTACCGGTATTGGCAATGGTCTCTTTCAGCTTCAGGGTCGCGCCATCCACCACCCAAATCACGCTCTCTTTGCCGACACCGGTGATGTAAATCGTGTTGCTCGCGTCATCAGCCACCAGCTGGCGCGGCTGCAGCGGTTTGACGGTTTCACTGCGCTGGCGATTATCGAGCACCAGTCGCCCTTTCACGTCGCCCGTTTTCGCATCGATGGCCGTCACGGCGCCGTTGATGGTGTTGCCAAACCACAGGGTTTGCGTCGCGCCGTCGAGCGTGGCGCCAAAGGGTTTGAGATCGCTGTGAATCGCCTGCGTCACGTCCAGCGTGACCGGATCAAGGCGATAGATAACCCCGCCCTTATCGGTTTTGCGGCTTTGCGAGGTCGCCACCCACAGCGCATTCTCCTGCTGGCTGACCGCCATTTCATACGCCCCTTTGCCCACCGCTTTACGCAGCACCTCTTCGGCGGCATGCACCTGGAACGTCCCGGCAAGCAGTAAAGTGGCAGACAGCAGTGACAGGCTCAGACGCGGCGAGCACAGATGACGTAAAGACATAACAATTCCTTTTCTGAAAAGAGGGGTTTCCGCTGACATCACTTCCGGCAGGCAACGTCATGGCATTGCCTTTTGATAATGAGAATAGTAATCATTAATGAACTGAATGTGGAGTTTTTCTTTCGCGTCTCGCCTTTCATTAACGCAATGTGCGGTTATAGTTTTCAAAACATTTACAAAACCTTTAACATGTATGGACATGTTCCATTTGGTTCGTTTATACACCACAACCGGTTTTATTCATGAAAATCATTTCTGCCCGTAAGGCTTCTCTCCCGCTGCTGCTGGTTCCCGTTATTTTCGCGCCGCTAACCGCAATTAGCGCGGAGGAACAGACCATGATCGTCAGCGCCACGCCGCAAACCGTATCGGAACTGGATACCCCGGCCGCGGTCAGCGTCGTCAATGGCGATGACATGCGCCACGCCGCGCCGCGCATCAACCTGTCTGAATCTCTGGGCAGCGTCCCGGGACTGCAAATTCAGAACCGCCAGAACTATGCCCAGGACCTCCAGCTTTCAATGCGCGGGTTTGGTGCCCGCTCAACGTTTGGCGTGCGCGGTATCCGTATGTATGTCGACGGTATCCCTGCCACCATGCCGGACGGACAGGGCCAGACCTCCAACATCGATCTCTCCAGCGTTGAGAGCGTTGAAGTGCTGCGCGGCCCCTTCTCAGCCCTGTACGGCAACGCCTCCGGCGGAGTGATTAACATCAACACCCAGACCGGTCAGCAGCCGCCGACCATTGAAGCCAGCAGCTATTACGGCAGCTACGGTACCTGGCGCTACGGCATGAAGGCCACCGGCGCGATGGGTGACGGCACCCACGCGGGCGATGTGGATTACACCGTTTCCACCACCCGTTTCACCACCAAAGGCTACCGCGACCACAGCGGCGCGCGGAAGAACCTCGCTAACGCCAAGCTGGGCGTGCGCATTGACGACGTCAGCAAGCTGACGCTGATTTTTAACAGCGTGGACATGAAGGCCAACGATCCGGGCGGGCTGAGCTATCAGGAGTGGCAGAACAATCCGCGTCAGTCTCCGCGCGGCGATCAGTACAACACCCGCAAGACCATCAAACAGACCCAGGCCGGTCTGCGCTACGATCGTCAGCTCAGCACCCAGGACGACCTCAGCGTGATGATGTACGCCGGCGAGCGTGAAATGACGCAGTACCAGTCGATTCCGTATCAGCCGCAGCTAAAAGCCTCCCACTCCGGCGGCGTGATTGATATGCAGCGTCATTATCAGGGTATCGATACCCGCTGGACGCACCGTGGCGAGCTGCTGGTGCCGGTGACGTTTACTACCGGCCTGAACTACGAAAACCTGAGCGAAGATCGTCGCGGATACGAGAACTTCGTGATGAACAACGGCGTGCCGGATTACGGCGTGAAGGGTGACAAGCGTCGAAACGAACGTAACCTGATGTGGAACGTTGACCCTTACCTGCAAACCAGCTGGCAGCTGACGCAGAAACTGTCGGTGGATGCGGGGGTGCGCTACAGCTCGGTGTGGTTTGATTCCAACGACCATTACGTTACGCCGGGCAACGGTGACGACAGCGGTGACGCGAGCTATCACAAGTGGCTCCCGGCCGGTTCCGTGAAGTATGCGGTGACGGACGGATGGAACCTCTACGCTGCCGCAGGACGTGGATTCGAAACGCCAACCATCAACGAACTCTCCTATCGTGCCGATAACCAGGGCGGCCTGAACATCGGCCTGCAGCCGTCCACCAACAACACGTATGAAGTGGGCAGCAAAACCCGCATCGGCAATGGCCTGCTGACCGCGGCGCTGTTCCGCACCGATACGGATGATGAGATCGTGGTGGATGCCAGCTCTGGCGGGCGTACCAGCTATAAAAATGCCGGTAAAACCCGTCGTCAGGGGGTGGAAGTCTTCCTCGACCAGCAGTTTGCTGAGAACTGGAAGCTGAAGATGGCATGGACGTATCTGGATGCCACCTACCGGACTAACGTGTGCAGCGACGCAGACTGTAACGGTAATCGTATGCCTGGCATTGCCCGCAACATGGGTTACGCCTCGTTTGGCTGGCAGCCAGAGGAAGGCTGGTACGCGGGCTCAGACGTGCGCTACATGAGCGATATCATGGCCGACGACGAAAATACGGCGAAAGCGCCGTCCTATACTGTGGTCGGGCTGAACACCGGGTACAAATTCAACTACGGCAGCTGGGGCATGGACGTCTTTGGCCGCGTCGATAACCTGTTCGATAAAGAGTACGCGGGCTCGGTTATTGTCAACGAGTCTAACGGTCGTTATTACGAGCCTGCACCAGGCCGCAACTACGGGGTCGGGCTGTCGGTCTCTTATCGCTTCGAGTAAGCGAAAAGAAAAGTTTATTTTATTAATGAAATAACGCTCCTGATGGCAATAAACCATCAGGAGTTATTCACCGGATAAATAATTAGGTGCGGAATATAGTCGCTCTGCTAAATAATCTCTTAGTTAAAATATTGTCGCTGTAAAAGCAAATTCGCTTCATCAATCACCTTATCAATCGCCTTCTGGCAGGCAACAACATCTCTTCGCTCAAGGGCGGAAAGCAGTTCGTCATAGTGATATGTCGAGGCTTTGATGTCGTTAAGCTCCTGATGCAGATAGTTCATACAGGGCCCGATGCGTACCCACAGCTGCTCAATTAATGCATTAAGCGTTGGCATTTCCGCATACTGATAAAGCGTAAACCGGAAGACGCGGTTCGCATGCAATGCCTGCTGGACGTTCCCGTTGCGCATTGCCTCATGAAAGGCATCCGACAATTTGCGCAACGCCTCCAGTTTGCTATCAGACATATTCTGACAGGCTGCGGCGACCGCCATCGGCTCAAGCTGCTTGCGAATGGCGTTAATCTCGTTATAGCGCTCCAGCGTGACCTCCGGAACCAGAAATGCCTGCGCCGGCGTGGCGTGTAACGCCCCTGATGACACCAGGCGCAACAGCGCCTCGCGAACCGGGGTAATACTGGTTCCTAATTTATCGGCGATCTCTTTCGTAATCAGTCGTGCCCCAGGTTTGAGTGAGCCTGTAATTAACGCTCCTTTCAAACTGTGTTCAACTTGCATGGTAAGACTGACCCTTTGGGCTTTTTCTAAGTGGTCCAAATCAAGCATGTTCAATTCCTGTAGCTAAAACTTAATGCTATTTTTAAACGCCAGTTTTAATAAAACGACGCTGGTCCGATATATCCTGTATCGTCATGCCTGGTGGTGGGAAGTACGTAAAAACATCAAAAAAGCAAAATTTGTTTTTTTTATTGGTTTCGGGCCCATCCGGGAAGCGGGCGCGAAATGCCATGTCCATTAATTAAAGACAATATATCGTATCTTCACAAATAAATATGGCGGGAAACCCCGCCATAATGCTGTTTATTTATTGTCACTCGCGACGCGAATCACGACTTTGCCGAAGTTACGCCCTTCAAGCAGGCCAATCAGCGCCTCGGGCGCGTTCTCCAGCCCGTCCGTTATCTGTTCACGATAGTGAATTTTGCCCTCCTGCACCCAGCGTCCCATCGCTTCCTGGAACTCCTTAATGCGGTGACCGTAATCCTGGCCGATGATAAAGCCCTGCATACGAATGCGTTTCTTCAGGATGGTCGCCATCAGGAGCGGCAGGCGATCCGGCCCCTCGGGCAGGCCCGTCGCGTTGTAGCCGCTCACCAGGCCGCACACCGGCACGCGCGCGGAGGTATTCAGTAACGGCAGCACGGCGTCAAATACTTTCCCGCCGACGTTTTCATAATAGACGTCAATTCCTTGCGGACAGGCACGTTTCAGCTGTTCGGCAAAATCGGCCGCGTGGTGATCCAGACACAGGTCAAACCCGAGGACCTCAACGGCATGGCGGCATTTTTCAGCCCCACCGGCGACCCCGACCACCCGGCAACCTTTGATTTTACCGATCTGCCCGACGGTCGCGCCAACCGGGCCTGTCGCCGCGGCGACCACCAGCGTTTCGCCCGCTTTTGGCTGCCCGATATCCAGCAACCCCATATAGGCGGTAAAGCCCGGCATGCCCAGAATACCCAGCGCCCAGGAAGGATGTGACGGATTTTCGCCCAGCTTCACCAGGCCGCTGCCGTCCGAGAGTTCATATTCCTGCCAGCCGCTGTAGCCCAGCACCCACTCACCCGGTTTGAAATCGGGATGATTTGACTGCTCAACGCGGCTAACCGTTCCCCCCACCATCACCGCGCCCAGCTCAACCGGTGGTGAATAGGATGGCGCATCGCTCATGCGCCCCCGCATGTAAGGGTCCAGCGACAGCCAGACGGTGCGCAGCAAAAGCTGTCCCTCAGCAGGGGCGGGAACAGGCTGCGTTTCGAGACGAAAATTTTCCGCGACCGGCGCACCCTGCGGACGAGAGGCCAGTACCCAGCGGCGATTTTGCGAAACAGGTTGATTCATCGGGATCTCCTTCTGGTACAAATGTCATTACAGCCTGGCTCACGATCGGCGTTATCGCATTAGCATTACGAGGCAGACTGGTTAAGCCGTACAACCAGATAGATGCAGGTTTCATTCGTTTCGTTGATGAACCGGCAGTCATTTGGCGGCCCCAGCTCGAGACAGTCTCCGGCGTGCATTTCGTGGCGCGTATCGCCCTCCTGGAACACCAGCTCGCCGGACTGGAGCCAGATAAGCTGACGAGCCAGCGCGTAAGAAGAGGCAGGCATCGGAACATCGCTGCCCGCGGGCAGTTCAACCTGAACAAGGTCGATGGGCAGATCGGTGCGGGGAGAAACATGGCGGCGGAGATAGTGCGTCTGTGGATCTCGCCAGACGGGCTGGTTTGCAAGGCGCAGCAGCTTGCCCTCCTGCATTTCGGCCCGGGCAATAAGCGTTGACATGCTGATGCCAAACGCACCAGACAGGCGAGCAAGCAAGGTGGCCGTCGGGCTGCTGTCTCCGCGTTCAATCTTGTGGATCATCGCGCGCGAAACCCCTGCCCGGTCAGCAAGCTCGCTCAGGGACCATCCGCGAGATTCGCGTTCAAGGCGAATTCTTGCGCTAATCCGTTGATTCATCGTGTCTGTTATGGTGTTCATGACGTCATACTATAGTGTATGAACGGCATTTCAATGGGGTTTTGATAACAAAAAAATATGGCTTATGCCGTAGCGATCGGGCGATACGATTGTGTAATATCGTAGGAATAACGTAATACTATAGTGAACAACACACAGAGGGTTAATCATGATCGTTCGTCATGCCAGCAAAGAAGACTGCGCCGCGATAGGAGAAATCTACAATCACGCGGTGCTGCATACTGCCGCGATCTGGAACGATAAAACCGTCGATACCGATAACCGAATCGCGTGGTTTGAGGCGCGCACGCTCGCGGGTTACCCGGTTCTGGTGAGTGAAGAAAACGGCGTTATCACCGGTTACGCCTCTTTCGGCGACTGGCGCGCCTTCGACGGTTTCCGTCATACGGTTGAGCATTCGGTCTACGTCCACCCGGACCATCAGGGCAAAGGCATTGGCCGCACGCTGATGATCGCGCTGATTAACGAGGCCCGCGCCATCGGCAAACACGTGATGGTGGCCGGTATTGAAGCGCAAAACCATGCCTCGATTCATCTCCATGAAACGCTTGGTTTTGTCACCACGGGGCAGATGCCGCAGGTGGGAACCAAGTTTGGCCGCTGGCTGGACTTGACCTTTATGCAGCTGCAGCTGGACGAGCGCAGCGATCCGGACGCCATCCCATGAATCAGTCACTGACGCTGGCGTTTCTGGTGGCGGCGGGAATAGGTCTGGTGGTGCAAAACACCTTAATGGTGCGTATCACCCAGTCCTCCTCCACCATTCTTATCGCGATGCTGCTGAACTCCCTGGTCGGCATTGTGCTGTTTATCAGCATTCTGCTGCTAAAACAGGGCGTCGCCGGATTTAGCGAGCTGGCCGCAACGGTACGCTGGTGGACGCTTATCCCCGGGCTGCTGGGTTCGTTTTTCGTGTTTGCCAGCATTAGCGGGTATCAGAACGTTGGCGCGGCGACGACTATCGCCGTGCTGGTGGCAAGCCAGCTAATTGGCGGGCTGGTGATGGACGTGCTGAGGAGCCACGGCGTTCCGCTCCGCGCCCTGATTGGCCCGGTATGCGGCGCGGTGATGCTGGTCGTCGGGGCCTGGCTGGTGGCGCGACGCCAGTTTTGATCGTTACAGTATGGTGCCGCCTTTGGTCAGCTGTTCCTCCCGCGCGTCCAACTCCTCTTTATGCTGCTTACCGTGGTGCGAAATCGCGGTACGCAGACGCTGCTGCTGGGTGTAGCGTTCTTCACGGCTGAGCTCTGCGTCATCGCTTAATTCGATCAGCAGTTCATTCATATGGGTGATGACGCTCTCTTCAATAGCGGCATCCACACGGGCGGTAACTTCGTTTAAATGTGACATTGTCACTCCTTGTGAATCGCCGGGTGGCGGCTGCGCCTTACCCGGCCTACAGGGAAACCGTAGGCCCGGTAAGCGCAGCGCCACCGGGCAACATATTAGTTAAGCTTCGCCTTAGAGAAATCGCTGCCCATCAGGCTGACGCTGTATCCGGTCACGTTGCTGCGGGTTGCATAGAACGTTTTCCCGTTTGCCAGTGCGATCCACGGCGCCTGCTGGTAGAAAATCTCCTGTGCCTGGCCGTAGAGTTTCGCGCGCTCGGCCGGGCTGCTGGTCAGCTTCGCTTTTTGCACCAGAGCATCATAACCCTTATCGCACCAGCGCGCGGCGTTTGATCCGGTTTTAATGCTGTTGCAGCCCAGCAGCACGTCGGCAAAGTTGTCCGGGTCACCGTTATCGGACATCCAGCCAAACAGCGCGGAGTCATGTTCGCCTTTACGCATTCCGGAGAGATATTCGCCCCACTCGTAAGAGACAATTTTGGCCTTCACGCCGACTTTCGCCCAGTCGCTCTGAATCATCTCTGCGATACGGCGCGAGTTCGGGTTATACGGACGCTGAACCGGCATTGACCACAGCGTGACTTCCGCCCCCTTCTCCAGCCCCGCCTGCTTCAGCAGCGCTTTCGCTTTTTCTGGATCGTAGCTGTAGTCCTTCAGGTCTTTATTAAAGCCCAGCATATTTGGCGGGATCGGCGATTTTGCCACCGTACCGGAACCCATAAAGACCGCATTGACGATCGCCTTCTTGTCGGTCGCGTAGTTAAGCGCCTGGCGCACCAGCACGTTATCAAACGGTTTTTTCTCGGTGTTGAACGCCAGATAGCCGACGTTCAGCGCATCGACCGAATGCAGCGTCAGGTCTTTGTTGTTCTTGATCGCGTCAAACTGAACCGGGGACGGCGCAGGGATGATCTGGCACTCGTTGGTCTGCAGCTTCGCCAGACGGGTTTCTACGTTCGGCGTGATGGAGAAGATGAGATGCTTCGTCGGCACCTCGCCTTCCCAGTAGTTCGGGTTAGCGACGTAGCGGATCAGCGAATCCACCTTGTACTGCTGCAGGACATAAGGCCCGGTGCCAATCGGCCAGGTGTCCACGTTTTCTGGCGTGCCTTTTTTCAGCATCGCGTCGGCGTATTCGGCGGAAAGAATCGAGGCGAAATCCATCCCCCAGTCGGCCAGAAACGCGGCGTTTGGCTCGCTGAGGGTGAACTGAACGTGATAGTCGTCGACCTTTTTCACGTCCTGAATCAGCTTATCGAGCCCGACATCGTTAAAGTATTCGTAGTTGCCCTGCGACACGTTGTGATACGGGTGTTTAGGGTCTTTCTGACGCAAAACCGAGAAAATAACGTCATCGGCGTTAAAGTCGCGCGTCGGTTTGAAGTATTTGTTGCTGTTGAACTTCACCCCTTTGCGCAGGGCAAAGGTATAGGTCTTGCCGTCCGGCGAAATCGTCCAGGACTCCGCCAGCGACGGGACCGGGGTGTTTTTCACCGGGTCAAAATTGATCAGGCGATTGTAAAGTACCTGAGAGCTGGCCACAAAAGACGGGCCAGAGCTGGCGATTTGCGGGTTGAAGGACTCGGGGGACGCTTCAGAACAGTAAATAAGGGTGTCGCTGTTTGCCGCCCATGCGGCACCGGCTGGTAACAGCGCGCTCAGCGCAAGGGCGAGCAGTGTTTTCCCTGTAGACATGGTTATAACCCTGACAGTTTTATTATATAAGACAGTAATAACAGCACAGGCGATATGACCTGGCAAATAACGAAACACTATCAGGATATTCTAAAGCCGCGTTTTTTGCTGTTTTAACAGCCAGCGTCCGAAAAGGTGATTTGCCTTAAGGGCCATTATTCGTCAAGCACAACCGTCACTTTCTATGCCGCAAGAAATCGGTCCTTTTAGCGTCTCTTCCCCCGTTTGGTTGCTTCCTCGTTTCGTTAAAGTAACGGTGTGAAGAAGTATATGGGATCAAATCGTGGCAAAAACTCTTTTACGCAGCGGTAACCTGGATGACTTTCAGGCCGTTGGCGGCGGCGGACAAGCCGTTTTTGAATCAGCGTTACAAATCCGGGAAGCGCTCCGGTTGCGCAAACAACAGGCCATCGTCGACTGTCTGGCTATTCCGCAGGTCAACGACAGCGGTGACCGCGTGGACTGGTATTCCCCTGTTGAAGGGAGCGTAACCAGCTGGAAAGCGGCCGATGAGGATGACCGCTATCGCGCCCTGCGCTATCTGGAAAACACGCTAGCCAGCGTTGAGTCGTTAAGCAAAAAATGCCTCCAGTCTCCCAAAACCGCGCAGCAGCTTTTTGGTTCTCTGCTGTCGAAGGCGTTTCAGTTCCCGGGTGAAAACTTCCTCTTCCTCGTGGACGGAAAGCCGGTTATCAGCTTCTGGGGGTTTGTAAACCTGAACGAAAATGCGCGCGACGATGCCCTCGACTGCCTGCGTGAATCGCTGGTCCCTGAGCCTGCCCCCGTTCTGATTGAAGATCCTGAGCCCGAGCCTGAGCCAGAACCGGTGGTGGCCTTTGAACATGCCGACGAGCCGCTGATCGCCCCTTCCACGGTGGTGCGTATCACGCCGGAAGAACTGTATGAGCCGGAGCCGGCCCCGGCCGTTGCGCAACCCGTTCAGGAACCGGCTGTGCCGATCGTCGCGAAAAAGCGCCGCGTTCCCCTGTGGACGCTGCCGGTTGCCCTCGCGATCGTTGCCGCCATTGCCGCACCGCTGCTGTGGCCAAAACAGTCGCCTTCCGCTGAGCCCGCCCCTGTGCCCGCACCTCAGCCCGTAGAGATTGCGCCTAAGCCGATCAAAGCGGTTGAGCCGCTGGCAATGAAGTTACCGCTGCATCAGGCTGAAGTCCTGGCAAGCAAAGAAAAAGAGCCTGCACCTGCGCCACAGCCTGCCCCGGTAGTGATTGTCGCCATCCCGAAAGATGCCATGGTGATGGAAGCGAATCAGGTGAAAGCGGGATCGACGCGTTTCCTGAACGGCACCTGGCGTGCGGTTCTGGACGTGAAAGATCCGGTTACCGGCAAGCCGCCGTCAATGCGCTATCAGATCCAGAACAATAAGGGCTTCGCCCGGGTTGTCCATGGCGACAACGTTGTCTGCCGCGCGGAGGTCTTCTCCGGCCTGCACAGCAACGGCGAGCTGATGATTAAAAGTCGCGGTACTGCCCGCTGCACCGACGGCTCCCGCTACCCGATGCCGGAGGTTGCCTGTAAAGCAGGCGCCAGCGATATCGCAGAATGTCGCGCCCGTTATGATGCCAATACCGTCGTTCCCCTGACGTTCAAGAAAGCAGGTGCCTGATCCTATGCTGGTTAATCTTTGCGACTATAAACAAAGCGTCACGCTTATTGCCAACAGCGGCGTGCAGTTCCTTGATTTCGGTCTGACGCCGCAGGACACCGCTAGCAACGGGCGCTTCGTACGTAAAACCGCGAACGGCCCGCTGCTGCGGCTCGATTTCGACCTGGTTAACGGGCGCTATACCGTGCCGGGAACGAACGGCGGACAGCCTGAAGTGGTTAAACCGGAAACCACCATCCCGCTGCATCAGTCCCTGGCGGTGCTGGACGGCGTCTGGCTTCCGGTTCCGTTCCAGCGCTTCAACCCACCGCGCACCTTTGTTGAGGGGCCGGATAACTGGGCCCGCGTTCAGGTGCGCAGGCTGGATACACCCGATACGGCAGGCAATACGCACCGCGTGACCCTCGCCCTCGACAGCCAGATAGCTGAACACGCCACGTCCGCCCTGTCTCCGGTTGAAAACGATATTCTGAACGGGACCCGTTTCGCGCTGGCCTGGCGAGACAACGAAGTTGAAAGTTTCCTCGACCAGACCTGGATCGACGGCTGGCTGCGCGAGGCATTTACCCAGTATGCCGACGGCGTTGAAAACCGCTCAGAACGCGATCTCCAGCAGGCGATGCGCGGGTTTGAATATCAGGCCCACTGGCTCAACCTGATGACCATGCTCGGTGAACAGCTCACCGTGCCGGAAGTGAAATTTGTTACCCATACGCTCAGCACGCCTGCCATTCCGGTCGACCTGATCCTCGATGTGGGCAATACCCACACCTGCGGCGTCATTATTGAAGACCACGGCGATGCGAACGATGGACTGCGACAGACCGCCGAGCTGCAGGTCCGCTCGCTAAGCGAGCCGCAGTTCCTGAATGCGCCGCTGTTCACCAGCCGTCTCGAGTTTTCGGAAGCGCGCTTTGGCAAGCAGCACTTCTCGGTTGAAAGCGGCCGCGAAGACGCCTTTGTCTGGCCGTCGATTGTTCGCGTGGGTGATGAAGCCCGCAAGCTTGCAATGCAGCGTCTGGGGACCGAAGGCAACAGCGGCATCTCCAGCCCGCGTCGCTACCTGTGGGATGAAACGCCGGTCGTACAGGACTGGCGCTTTAGCCAGATGAACAGCAAAACTCAGCGTGAGCCGCTTGCCACCGCGTTTCCGCTGATGAACCTGATGAACGATGACGGCGAGCCGCTCTTCACGCTGCCGCAGGACGAGCGGCTGCCGGTCTTCTCGCCGCAGTACAGCCGCAGTACGCTGATGACGCACATGCTGTGCGAGCTGCTGGCGCAGGCGCTGGGGCAGATCAACAGCGTCGCCACGCGCCTGCGCCTGGGCTTCCCGGCATCGCCGCGCCAGCTGCGCACCCTGATCCTGACCCTGCCCTCGGCCATGCCAAAGCAGGAGCGCGAGATTTTCCGTCGCCGCATGTTTGAAGCCATCGCCATCGTCTGGAAAGCGATGGGCTGGCACCCGCAGGATGAGGATTTTGTCACCCGCAAACAGCAGGATAAAAGCGTGGTGCCTGTTCCTGAAATCCAGATGGAGTGGGATGAAGCCAGCTGCGGTCAACTGGTCTGGCTGTATAACGAAGCGATCTCCCGCTTTGGCGGTCAGACCGAAGCCTTCTTCGCCTCCCTGGCCCGCCCGGACCGTGAGCCTGAGCCGGGCAGCCAGCCGGGCCGCGCGCTGCGCGTCGCGTCCATCGACATCGGCGGCGGCACAACGGATATGGCGATCACCCATTATCAGCTGGATGACGGTTCCGGCAATAACGTCAAAATCACCCCGCAGCTGCTGTTCCGTGAAGGCTTTAAAGTCGCGGGCGACGACACGCTTCTGGACGTGATTCAGCGCTACGTGTTGCCCGCGCTGCAAACGCAGCTGCAAAAATCCGGTATCGCGGACGCTTCGCTGCTTATGGCGTCGCTATTCGGTGACTCCGGGCGCATCGATACCCAGGCGGTACTCCGTCAGCAAACGACGCTTCAGCTCTTTATGCCGATTGGCCACGCTATTCTTGCCGCGTGGGAATCGAGCGACGTTGACGATCCGCTGGCCGGTCTGCATGCCACCTTTGGCGATCTCCTGCCGCAGAAACCGACCCGTAACGTAATGAATTATCTGCAGCAGGCGATCGACCATGCCCTGCCTGCGGGTTCAGACGCTTTTGACCTGTTCGCGGTGCCGCTGCACGTGAATTTCCGCGAAATGCAGGATGCGATGCTGGCCGGGCAGTTTACGCTGGCCTCGCCGCTTCACTCGGTGTGCGAGGCGATATCCCATTACAGCTGCGATATTCTGCTGATCACCGGACGCCCCGGCTGCCTGCCTGGCGTTCAGGCGCTCATTCGCCATCTGCAGCCGGTGCCGGTTAACCGCATCGTCTGGCTGGATAAATACCAGGTGCACGAGTGGTATCCGTTCAGCCAGCAGGGGCGCATTGGCAACCCGAAATCGACGGCCGCCGTGGGAGCAATGCTCTGCAGCCTGGCGCTCGACCTGCGTCTGCCGCGCTTCAACTTTAAAGCCGCGGACATTGGCGCGTATTCCACCGTACGGTATCTCGGCGTGCTGGATAACACTGTTAATACCCTGCGCGAAGAAAACGTCTGGTATCAGGATATCGACCTCGATAAGCCGGGCGCGAAGCTCGACGCGCGTCTGCACTTCCCGCTGCGCGGTAATGTCACCCTCGGCTTCCGCCAGCTGGCGAACGCGCGCTGGCCTGCCACGCCGCTCTACACGCTCAGCATCAACTCGGCTGAACTGGCGAAAGCCATTGCCGGTGACGGCGTGCTGAACGTGCGGCTGAAGCTCTGCGGCGGCAGCAAGCAGGAAGGCCCTGAGGCCTTCGAGCTGAGCGATGCCTGGCTGCAGGACGGCACGCCGGTTGCCCCTGACGCATTAACCTTCAAACTGAATACTTTGGCCGATCGCCGACACAGCGGTAGCCACTACTGGATCGACAGCGGGAGCGTATACCTGAAATGACAGCGACGACGACCACCACTCAGGCCTTAATCGGGTGGATTAATGAGACGCGCCTGAACGCCCCTGTGCTGGATAACGATGCTGACGCCCTGCTTGCTCGCATCAACGCGGCGCAGGCGCGGGAGCAGGCCATTGAACGCGCCATGACGCGCCAGAGCAGCATTGGGCTTTACGGTCATTCGCAAAGCGCGAAAGCCCATCTGCTGTTATCCCTGTGCGGCAGCGGTAATGGACGCCTGAACGTGACGCCGGGCCAGCGCACCTTTGACTATTTTTCGCATATCAATCCGGGACATGCCCTGACCAACATGGCCGTCCGCTTCACGCCGGAAAGCCCGGAGGTGGCGGATGAGGCGTTCCCGCTGCGTTTGAGCCTGGTCACCGAGGCCGAGCTGGTACAGCTGTTTATTGCCCGCACAACGCTGCATCCGCAGATGCGCGCGGTAGATAAGGCGGTCATTGAGACACGTCTGGAGAAATGGCGCGGGCTGCGCCAGCCGCAGGGCGTGCCCGGCATCACGGCTCAGGAAGTGGGTGCGATTGCCCGCTTCTGGCAAAGCACCGTACCCGCCGCGAAACAGCAAATTGATGATGCCCTGTGGCATGAGTTCGCCCGGCTGGTGCCTTCTCTCGATCTCAGCACGCGGGCCAGCGTCTGGTCGCTGCTGTGGGGCGAGCAGCAGGAGTTGACCCAGCAGTGGTTAAAACTGGCCCATGTGCTGCACCAGACCAGCCATGCCGGCGAGCTTGCTGCTCCGCTTAGCCTGCTGGTGGACAGCTTTGGCCTGCCGGGTGAAGGGTTCCTGACGCACGACGGCACGTTAGATCTGCAGGACGCGCAGGAGACGCTGCTTCATCCGCTGAACAGCGGTGAAATGCTAAACGCCATCAGCATCCCCGTCGACGTGCTGGCCTTCCTGACCCGCGAGCTGGTGCTGCCGGTTGAGAACGGCGCGCTGGATAACGTCGATATTATTGATATTCCGGTTTTTGAAGATAACCGTGCCGACCCGCTACGCCAGGCGAAGTCCCAGTGGCTGCTCGAGCATTACCGTCAGCAGCTTCAGCCGGATGTGCTGGTGATTTGCAATGCGACGGCGCAGCACGAGCAGACGGCCAAAAAAGCAAAAGTGTTGATGAACTGGGTCAAGGAGACGCAGCCTGCTGAAGAATCTGCCCTGCCCGGCCTGGTATGGGCGATTACCCCACACGATGCCCGCTTTACCACCCGACAGAATCTCGATGAAGCCGTACAGCATCTGCTCGGAAAGCCGGGTTTACGCTGGGGCACTCTTCAGGCGCTGGACAGCCATAGCATGCAGCGTGTCATCGAATGGCTGTCTCAGGCCACGCTGCCCGCCCAGCGACAGAAGCGTCTCAGCACGCTGAAAGGCTTGCTGCGACAGGAGCTCTCATCGCTGATGCAGAGCTATCTGGCACCGCTGGTTGAGGAACCGGGGACAAGGCGTGTTCAGGCCGAAAGCATGGTGCGCACGCTGCAAAACAGCGCCGCCCGCCACGGCGAACTGCTTGAAGGCCTCCTGCCGCCGCTGAAAGCCTTTGAAACGCTGCTCCCCGTTCAGCAGCCGCGCGAGGAGCACGTGAACGGGCTGTTTACGGACACTATTGACCTGTTTGCCGAGAATACCCAGGAAAGCACCGGCCTGTTCCAGACAAAAGACAAAGCGCGTCTGGCGCACAGAGTCTGGATAAATCATCTGCGTCAGTGGAGCCGCAATGAGGCCACGGCCGCGCGCCTTGGGCTGGAGCCTGCGGTGTTACAGCAAATCGCGGATGTGCTGGTGGTCACCAGCTACCGGCTCGATCTGCCTCAACAGCTTCAGCGTATCGTCGAAGCGGATAAAAGCAGCGCTGCACAGCTGCATGCCGTGATGGGCAATTTCATTGGCTGGCTGGGTTACGACCAAACGCCCGTGGCGGTACGTCCGGCAAGCCGCATCCGCAAGGGGCAGGCAATCTTCGTTACGCCAGTGGTCAGCAGCGCCGAGCCTCGCTTGACGCGACTGGGAGAACAGCCTGTGCATGCGGCCACCGCGTACGTATACGACTGGCTGGTCGCACTCTATAGCCGCGCGATAGAGAACATTGATTACCAGCATCCGCATGATGTTCAGCCCGGTGCGCGTCAGGCCTTACACGCGTTATTGCGCTGAACGCTGATTAACAATGTAGCCGCATTTCTTGCCGGGTGGCGCTGCCGCTTACCCGGCCTACATTCTTCATCGTTGTCAGGCCCGAACAAGAGTAGCGCCGCCGGGCGAAACTTTTGCGCACATCACTCCGTCATACACCCGGCTAACGTCTGTGCCAGCGCAGACGGATTCTCCCACGACATCGAGTGCCCCGCCGCAGGGATGATTTTTACCTCAACGCCCTTTTGCTTCAGATTGTCCACATCGTCATCCGGCAGAGACAGTTCGCCGAAAATCAACGTTACCGGGCAAGGAAGTGACAGGAACTGTGCTTCCCATTCGGGCTCAACGCCCGCCACCAGGCTCGATGCGCCCCGCCAGACGGCGTACGGCGCATTGCTCTTCAGACATCCCGCCCACGCCGTTTTTTCCGCGCTGAGCATGGCGTCATAGCCCTGGCTCAGGAACTGTTGCTCGGTTTGCGCTGCAATAGACCGGCTGAACATCCCTCCACCCGAATGAAAATTGGGCTCTGACACCATCAGCCCTTTCACGCGCGACGCCAGCAGCCCGGCCGTTTCGATAGCAATGCTGCCGCCCATGCTGTGGCCGTATAACCAGAAGGCATCCAGCTTAAGGTGGTCAATCAGTTCCGCCACAACGTGCGCCTGGTCGGTGGTTTTATAGCTGTAGTGCTCAGGCTTGTCGCTGTAGCCGCTGCCGGGCAAGTCGATGAGAATCGCTCTGCGCGCGCCAAACAGCGGATCATGAACGACACGGGGATATTCATAGGAAGAGGCGCAGCCCAGCCCGTGAATGAACACCATGGGATCGCCGGTGCCGGGCAGGTCATGCCAGCGCACGGTACAACCGGCCTGCTGCGAGTAAAAACTGTTCATAAGCACTCCTTTTACGATGTACTGTGTATTTATACAGTTGCCGTATCTGGAATGCCATATTCATTTTTAAAAATGGAAGCGTGCTTCAGAAAAGCGAGATCAGCAGCGCAACGGGAAAGCTCATTGGCCAGGTTGACCCCACCAGAAAAGCGCTGAGCAGGCGGATACGTTTGCGGTCTTTAGAGAGGAACCAGGTAATTAATGCGCAGATTGAAGCCATGATTGCGTAAAAAACCAACATCTTTTGATACAACGTCATTCTGTATACCAGAGCCGAAAAAATAACCGCACGCAATATGCGTCATATGTTGATACAGATCAAGTTTTTTCGTTACAGAATAACCACTTAAAGATTACGGATAATAACAATTGAGTATCTTGCGTAACACTCATGGCGGGCGTGGCGAACGCCTGGCCGCGCATGCGACCAGGCATGACGGGCTTAGTGTTTGATCATGACATGCCGCACGACCGTGTAATCCTCAAGCCCGTAGACCGACATATCTTTACCGTAGCCGGATAATTTCATGCCGCCGTGCGGCATTTCGCTCACCAGCATAAAATGGGTATTCACCCAGGTACAGCCGTACTGCAGCCGCGCGCTCAGGCGATGGGCGCGGCCCACGTCTTTGGTCCAGACCGATGACGCCAGGCCATACTGCGAATCGTTCGCCCAGGCCAGCACCTGCGCCTCGTCATCAAACTCGGTGACGCTCACCACCGGGCCAAACACCTCCCGCTGAACGATGGCGTCGTCCTGTTTTGCCCCCGCCAGCAGGGTTGGCTGGAAGTAGTAGCCTGCCCCCTCTTTTTTGCTCCCGCCCGTGACAACGCGGATATGACCGAGCGCTTTCGCGTCATCGACGGCCTGACAGACGCGTGAAAGATGGGCGGCGGAGCTGAGCGGGCCCAGTTCGGTCGAGGCATCCTCCGGCGCACCCATTTTAAGGCTGGCGACCGCTGCGCCCAGCTTTTCCACCAGCGCGGCATAAATGCCCTTCTGGGCATAAATACGGCAGGCCGCCGTACAGTCCTGCCCGGCATTGTAGAAACCAAACGTCCGCACCCCTTCGACAACCGCATCCAGGTCGGCATCATCAAAGACGATAACCGGCGCTTTACCGCCCAGCTCCATGTGGGTGCGTTTAATGGAGGATGCCGTATGGCCGATGATATGTTCCCCGGTAGCAATCGAACCGGTCAGCGAGACCATACGAACTTTTTCATGTCCGGTAAGCGGATCGCCGACCGTTTTTCCCCGGCCAAACAGCACGTTCAGGACGCCTGCCGGGAAGATATCTTTTGCCAGCTCTCCCAGCTTCAGCGCGGTCAGCGGCGTGATCTCTGAGGGCTTAATCACCACGCAGTTCCCTGCCGCCAGCGCGGGCGCCAGTTTCCATGCCGCCATCATCAACGGATAGTTCCAGGGGGCAATAGAGGCAACCACGCCCACCGGATCGCGGCGGATCATCGACGTGTGGCCGTCAAGGTACTCCCCGGCGGCCAGCCCGTTAAGACAGCGGGCGGCCCCGGCGAAGAAACGGAAAACGTCAACCACCGCCGGAATTTCATCACCCAGAGCACAGTGCAGCGGCTTGCCGCAGTTGAGGGATTCGAGCCGGGCAAAGTCCTCCCCATGCGCTTCAATCGCATCCGCCAGCTTCAGCAGGCACTCGGCGCGGGTCTTCGGCGTGGTTTGTCCCCACTCCACAAAAGCACGGTCGGCCGCCTGAACCGCCGCGTCGACCTGAGCCGCTGACGCCTCAGCAATCTCCAGCAGGAGTTCTCCAGTGGCCGGGTTATAGACCGGCTGTTTTTCTCCCTCTCCGGTTACCAGTTTTCCCTCTATCAGCAGTTGTGTTTGCATAGCATTTTCCTGTTGAATTCACTGTTATTTCCCGCTGCCGGCGATGTTCTCGCCGTCGCGGGTTAGCCACCAGGCTCCCAGAATGGGGATAGTTGTCACCAGCATCACCAGCAGTGCTACGACGTTGGTGACCGGCACGTCGCGCGGACGACCGAGCTGATTGAGCAACCACAGCGGTAACGTGCGCTCGTGTCCCGCCGTAAACGTTGTGACGATTATCTCGTCAAACGACAGGGCAAACGCCAGCATTCCCCCGGCCAGCAGCGCGGAACCCAGATTGGGCAGCACCACATAGCGGAAGGTTTGCCATCCGTCGGCCCCGAGATCCATCGACGCTTCCACCAGGCTCCAGGAGGTGCGTCTGAAACGGGCAATCACGTTGTTAAACACCACCACCACGCAAAAGGTGGCGTGTCCCACCACGATGGTGAAAAAGCCCGGCTCAAGGTCGATCGTTTTGAATGCCGTCAGCAGCGCCAGACCGGTGATGATCCCCGGTAACGCAATCGGCAATAGCAGCAACAGCGAGATCGCATTCTTGCCAAAAAACTCGCTTCGCCACAGCGCCGCTGCAGCAAGCGTGCCAAGCACAAGGGCAATCGCGGTGGATAGCGCGGCAATTTGAAGTGACAACGTCACGGATTCAATAATATCGCCGCGCCCCGCCGCCACGCTAAACCACTTCAGCGTCAGCCCCTGCGGCGGAAAGCTGAAGGCAGCGTCTTCGGTATTAAAGGCATAGGTCGCGATAATCAGCAGCGGGAAGTGCAGGAAGATAACGCCTCCCCAGGCTGCCACTTTCAGGAACAGCGGTGCGCGTTCAGAGTGCATCGAATGCTCCCAGACGTTTCACGAACGCCAGATAGAGTGAAATCAGCACGATGGGCACCAGCGTGAACGCGGCGGCCATGGGCATATTGCCAATGGCACCCTGCTGCGAGTAGACCATGTTACCGATGAAGTAACCCGGCGGCCCCACCAGCTGCGGAACGATGAAATCCCCCAGCGTCAGGGAAAAGGTGAATATTGAACCTGCCGCAATACCCGGGATCGCCAGCGGCAGAACGACGTAGCGAAAGGTCTGGCGAGGGCGCGCGCCAAGGTCGGCTGAGGCCTGCAGTAGCGAGGCAGGCAGGCGTTCCAGCGCCGCCTGAACCGGCAGGATCATAAACGGCAGCCAGATGTAGACGAAGACCAGAAACCGCCCCAGCCCGGAGGTGGACAAGGTATTGCCGCCAATCGCCGGGAGCGTAAGGAGTGAGGTCAGGATCGGCTCCAGCCCCATATGGTTGAGAAACCACTGCGCCACCCCGTCCTTCGCCAGCAGCAGCGTCCAGGCGTAGGCTTTGACGATGTAGCTCGCCCACATTGGCAGCATTACAGCGATATAGAAAAACGCTTTCCACTTGCCGCGGGTGTATCGCGCCATGTACCAGGCCATCGGGAAGGCCAGGATGGCGCTGGCAATCGTCACCGCAATCGCCATCGTTAGCGTGCGCAGGATGATGTCGTAGTTGGCCGGGTTGAAAAGCGCCTGAATGTTCGCCAGGGTCAGATCCGGCGTGACGGCCATGGTGAAATCGTCAAAGGTGTAGAACCCTTGCCACAGCAGCGTCAGAAGCGATCCTAAATAGACGATGCCAAACCACATCAGCGGTGCGAGCAGAAGCAGGAACAGGCCGAGCGACGGTTTACGCCAGAACAGCGCCGTCATGCGGCTTAAGCGGCCGTGCGAGGCGGGAGGATGCGCAACGCTCATAGACATTTCACCTCTCCTCGTGCAGGCGAATCATCGCCTCGCGTGACCACGACGCCATCACCGCCTGCCCCGGCGCAATGCCGCTCAGCGACGAGGTTTCACTGAGATTGGCCTGGCTCACCAGCAGCTTGGCACCGTCGGCAAGTTTCAGCTCCAGCCGCGTGGCCGCCCCCTGATACTGAACGGCCTGCACGATACCCTGAACCTGAACGTCTCCGCCCTCATCAAGGCGAATATGTTCCGGACGCAGGGAATAGCTGCCTTCCATGCCGCATATTTTCTGCGCAAGGCCCGCATCGAAGACGTTAGAGGTGCCGACAAAACCGGCGACAAACGGCGTGCGCGGACGCATGTAGAGATCGCGTGGGGTGTCCACCTGCTCGATGCACCCGTTATTGAACACCGCCACCCGGTCTGACATGGAAAGGGCCTCGCCCTGATCGTGGGTGACAAAAATAAAGGTGATGCCGAGTTCCTGCTGAAGCTTCTTCAGCTCGAACTGCATCTGTTCACGCAGTTTGAGATCGAGCGCACCAAGGGGTTCGTCCAGCAGCAGGACGCGCGGCTCATTGACCAGCGCGCGGGCGATGGCGACACGCTGCCGCTGGCCGCCGGAAAGCTGCGAAGGTTTGCGGGCAACGGCAAAACTCAGGCCCACTTTTTCCAGGGCATCACGGGCCTGCGCATGGCGTTTTTTCTTGTCGATGCCTTTGACCATCAGCCCGTAGGCAACATTGTCGAGGATCGACATATGCGGGAACAGCGCGTAGTCCTGAAAGACGGTGTTCACATCCCGCTCCCAGGGAGGCAGTTCGCTCGCCTCTTTGCCGAAGATAGAAATCGTGCCGCCTGACAGCTGTTCAAAACCCGCTATCAGACGCAGGCAGGTGGTTTTGCCGGAGCCCGAAGGCCCCAGCATGGAGAAAAATTCTCCGTCACGAATAGCAATGGTGACCCCATCCACCGCCCGTACGTCGCCGTACAGACGGGAAACGTTGTTAAACTCTACCGCGTACGTCATGTTCTGCTCCCGGGCAATTAACGACCGCCCATGATGGCGATGTAATCCTGCGTCCAGCGGCTGTATGGGACAAATTTGCCGCCTTCGGCGATGGGGGTTTTCCAGAACATGATTTTGTCGAACTCGTTATAACCGTTTGTTTCGCAGCCTTTATCACCCAGCAGCGTGCTGGCCTTACACCCTTCTGCAACCACGGGCAGGGAGCCAAACCATGCCGCCAGATCGCCCTGCACTTTCGGCGTCAGCGACCAGTTCATCCACTTGTAGGCGCACATCGGGTGCTTTGCCTGGGCGTGCAGCATGGTGGTGTCCGCCCAGCCGGTCACTCCCTCTTTCGGGAAGACGGTAGCAACGGGCTGGTTCTCAGCCTTCAGCGCATTCGCCTGATACGGCCAGGCGCTGGAGGCCACGACGCCTTCATTTTTGAAGTCGCTCATCTGGACGGTGGTGTCGTGCCAGTAGCGGTGGATCAGCGCGTGCTGGTCGCGAAGCACCTTGAGCACGGCGGCATACTGTTTTTCGGTGAGCTGGTACGGGTCTTTAATACCCAGCTGCGGCTGCGTGGCTTTGACGAACAGCGCGGCATCGGCGATATAAATCGGCCCGTCGTACGCCTGCACGCGTCCCTGATTGGTTTTACCGTCCGGCAGATCCTGTTTGGTAAAGACTACGCTCCAGCTGTCCGGCGGCGTCGGGAAGGTTTTGGTGTTGTACATCAGCAGGTTTGGCCCCCACTGATACGGCGTACCGTAGACTTTCCCGCCGACGTTAAACCATTCCCCTTTCACAATCCGCGCGTCGAGGGTTTTCCAGTTGGGGATGAGATCGGGGTTAATGGGCTGGACGCGTTTCCCCATGATCAGGCGCAGGGAGGCGTCACCCGAGGCGGTGACCAGGTCATAGCCCCCTTTCGCCATCAGGCTGACCATTTCATCCGACGTGGCCGCCGTCTTGACGTTGACCGCACATCCGGTCTCTTTCTCAAACTGGGTGACCCAGTCATAATTTTTATCCGTCTGTCCGCGTTCGATATATCCCGGCCAGGCGATAATATCCAGCCGACCTTCCCCGTCGCCGATGGCCTTTGGTGGTTCTGCGGCTTGCGCTGTCATGATAGTCATGCCGAGCGCGCACAGGCTGCTGCGGGCAAAATGTTTGCTCATAAGAGTTACTCCTGTCGCAATGAAATTTAGCGGCAGCCGTGCCGTAAAAATATCTCCCTTATTAAACGTAGACCGCGCAAATGCGCCGCACCGTACGGCTTCAGGAAATTTCATCAAGGTGTGACCGAGGGCGCATTCCCCGTTAACTGGATTATAGACAAGGAGTTAGCCGCGAGAGACGGTATGCAGATTTCCTATGACCGGGCACCGCGAAATATTCGCCGTGCCGTCATCAGGATAAGAATTGATTATTTAAATAACGGAGAAAAGTTTATTCCAGCATCGCGCTAATTAATTTTCCTAACTGAATGACCGCCTGCTCTTCTCGCTCTCCCCAGGCCCAGGAGGTATTAAACCGGAAGAACGGTGTCCACGCGTCGGAGGTGGAAAACATCTTTCCGGGCGCAATGCTGATGTGGTGCTTTAAGGCTTTTTCGCTGAGCAGCCCCGCATCCAGCTGCGCCGGAAGCTCCAGCCATAAAAAGTAGCCGCTGTCGTTATGGTGGATTTTGACGCCGGCAGGCATATGGCGCAGAAGTGACTGCCAGGCCTGCTGCTTTCGCTCGGCGAGCGTCCGCCGCAGGCGGCGAAGATGGGCGTCGTAGCGTTTCGTCGCCAGGTAATCCACCAGCGCCAGCTGCACGGGTGAGCTGGTGGAGAGCGTGCTCATCAGCTGCAGCTGCTGAATGCGTCGCGCGTGTTTTCCTGCCGCAACCCAGCCGATGCGAAAACCGGCCACCAGGCATTTTGAAAAGGACGAGCAGTGCAGCGTCATGTCCTGGCGATCCCATGCTTTCGCCGGGAGCGGCTTTTCGCGGCCAAAATAGAGCTCGCTGTAGACATCGTCTTCAATCAGGGGGACGTTGTACTGCGTTAACAGCGCGACAAGCTGCGCTTTTTTCTCCGCGCTCAGCGTAAAGCCAAGCGGGTTCTGACTGTTGGTCATGATCCAGCAGGCTTTAACCGGGTACTCCTTCAGTGCCTGTTCAAGGGCATTCAGGTCAATCCCCTCGCGGACATCCGTCGCAATCGACAACGCTTTGAGCTTCAGGCGTTCCAGCGCCTGAAGCGCGCCGTAGAAACACGGGTTTTCGACTATCACCCAGTCGCCCGGCTCGGTTACCGCCTGCAGGCTGAGATTGAGCGCTTCAAGCGCGCCTGCGGTGATCACAATCTCTTCCGGGGAGATGTTCATCCCCTGCTGCGCGTAGCGACGGGCAATGGCGTGGCGGAGATCGACGTTACCCGGGGGCAGGTTTTCAATCACGCTCATCGCCGTCGCGGTTTTGCTGACGTTAGCCAGCGAGCGGTTGAGCTGCTGCAGCGGGAAAAGTCGGGGATCGGGAAACGCGGAGGCAAAAGGAACAACGGACGGGTCGCGGCTGGCCTGTAAGACGTCGAAGATGTAGGTGTTAATATCCACAACTTCGTCACGCATCACCTGGGCAGGTGGAGCAGGCTGATGTGCGGTCGGGCGCGAGGCAACGTAATAGCCCGACTGCGGTCTGGCGACAATGCGCCCCTGACTTTCCAGCATCTGATACGCGTGGCCAACGGTCATAAAACTCATGCCGCTGCTCGCCACCTGCTCTCGCAGCGAAGGCAGCTTATCGCCCGGCAGCCATACGCCAAGCTCAATCTGCGAGATAATTTGTTGCGCCAGACGCTGGTATTTTTTCATCAAATTCTCCTTGTGACCGACAGTGTATATCAGCAGGAGAAAAAGAGAAGATTTAGCTAACTGTTATAGTTCGCGAAATGAATTACTTACGATACTCGGTAACGTGGCTTTGCGCCTGACGCGCAGCGGCCAGGTGATCGAGCGTGATCATCGACGATTTGCAAAAGATGCATTTCGCGCCGAGTGGGTTTTTCTCAGACATATCAAAGACTGAGGTACGGTACTGCGAGCCATGACAGCATGGGCAGCGGAAATGAATATAAGAAGTCATAGGATTCTCCTGACACGTAAAACGTAAATTACTAATGGGCCGATTGGGCAATAATGGTTTTAAACAAAACGAATCGGAAAGTAGATAAAGACCCAAGAGAGGCTGCGGAGAGGCACAACGTGATGAGAACTGCTTTATAAAACTACGTCAGATATTTATTTGGACTCAAAACCAGAGGACCATTAACGCACGGTGCAGACGACAAGGCAAGCAGTTTTATGCGTAAAATTCATAAAAACACGGTTTTTATTCCTCACGCGAGGTATATCAGATGGCTAAAGCATGAGTTTTAAGCCAACTGTTATGGTTAAAAATCACTTTTCTGCCTCTGATAGTCCGAACTTTGCCCCTATACCATAACAGCACACCGTTTGACATTGAGGCTGTGCATGTTTGGTTTAGATGCTTTTCACCTTGCACGGATACAGTTTGCCTTTACCGTATCCTTTCACATTATTTTCCCGGCCATCACCATTGGTCTCGCAAGCTACCTCGCCGTACTCGAAGGGCTGTGGCTTAAAACCAAAAATCCAGTCTGGCGCTCGCTGTACCATTTCTGGTCGAAGATTTTTGCCGTCAACTTTGGCATGGGCGTGGTCTCCGGGCTGGTGATGGCCTACCAGTTTGGCACCAACTGGAGCGGATTTTCACAGTTTGCGGGCAGCATTACCGGCCCGCTGCTGACGTATGAAGTGCTGACCGCCTTCTTCCTCGAAGCCGGGTTCCTCGGCGTGATGCTGTTTGGCTGGAACAAGGTCGGGCCGGGTCTGCACTTCTTCGCCACCTGCATGGTGGCGTTGGGCACTATTATTTCTACCTTCTGGATCCTCTCGTCGAACAGCTGGATGCAGACCCCGCAGGGCTATGAGATCGTCAACGGTCAGGTGGTACCGGTGGACTGGTTCGCCGTGGTGTTTAACCCCTCCTTCCCTTACCGCCTGCTGCATATGTCGATAGCCGCATTCCTGAGCAGCGCCCTGTTTGTGGGCGCATCCGCGGCATGGCATCTGCTGCGCGGCAATAATACCCCTGCGATCCGGGCAATGTTTTCGATGGCGCTGTGGATGACGCTGATTGTCGCCCCCATCCAGGCCATGGTTGGCGATATGCACGGGTTGAGCACCTTAAAGCACCAGCCCGCCAAAATTGCCGCCATTGAAGGCCACTGGGAAAATCCGCCGGGTGAGCCTACCCCGCTGCTGCTGTTTGGCTGGCCGGATATGGAACAGGAGCGCACCCGCTTTGGGCTGGAGATCCCGGCGCTGGGGAGTCTTATCCTGACGCACAGCCTGGATAAACAGGTTCCGGCCCTCAAAGAGTTTGCGAAGGAAGACCGTCCGAATTCCACCATCGTCTTCTGGTCATTCCGCATTATGGCGGGCCTGGGCATGCTGATGCTGCTGCTCGGGGTGACGGCACTCTGGCTGCGCTACAAAAAACGCGTGTATTCGTCGCGCCCCTTCCTGTGGTTTGCGCTGCTGATGGGGCCAACCGGGCTGATTGCCATCCTGGCCGGATGGATCACCACCGAAGTGGGCCGCCAGCCGTGGGTGGTCTACGGACTCCAGCGAACGAAGGATGCTGTGTCTGCCCACGGTGACCTGCATATGAGCGTGAGCCTGCTGGCCTTTTTCGTCGTCTATACCTCGGTATTCGGCGTGGGTTACAGCTATATGGTACGCCTCATCCGAAAAGGGCCGCAGCCGCATGAAACTTTCGCCACCGAGTCCGACGGACGTCCGGCGCGCCCGCTTTCTGCCGTCACAACTGAACATAAGGAGCAGCCATAATGGGTATCGATCTTTCCATTATCTGGTTTGTGATCATCGTCCTCGCCACGCTGATGTATATCGTGATGGACGGTTTTGATCTGGGGATCGGCATTCTGTTCCCGGCAACGCAGAACGCCGACGATCGCGACGTAATGGTCAACAGCGTCGCGCCGGTCTGGGACGGAAATGAAACCTGGCTGGTGCTTGGCGGTGCCGCCCTGTTCGGCGCATTCCCGCTGGCCTATGCGGTGATCGTTGATGCCCTGACCATTCCGCTAACATTAATGCTGATCGGACTTATTTTCCGCGGGGTGGCATTTGAGTTTCGCTTTAAAGCCACGCCTGCCCACCGCCCCTTCTGGGATAAGGCGTTTATTGGCGGTTCAATTCTGGCAACGTTCACCCAGGGCGTGACGGTAGGCGCCGTCATTAACGGCTTTACCGTCACCGGTCGGGCATATACCGGCGGCCCCTTTGACTGGTTTACCGCGTTTAACCTGTTTTGCGGCGCCGGGCTGGTGGTGGCTTACGCGCTGTTAGGCTCTACCTGGCTGGTGATGAAAAGCGAAAACGCGCTGCAGCAGCGGATGCGTGAGGTGTCGAAAACGCTGTTAATCGTGCTGCTGGCGTTTATTGCAGCGATCAGCCTCTGGACGCCGCTGGCGCAACCGGCTATCGCTGCGCGCTGGTTTACGCTGCCGAATCTGTTTTATCTGCTGCCTGTCCCTGCCCTGGTGGTGATTTTTAGCCTGTACCAGTGGCGCTGCCTGAATAATCCCAATAGCCATAGCCGTCCGTTTATTCTGACGCTGGGGCTGATATTCCTCGGCTTTAGCGGGCTTGGGATCAGCATCTGGCCGCATATTATTCCACCGTCGATCACCCTGTGGCAGGCCGCCGCCCCGACGCAAAGCCAGGGCTTTATGCTGGTGGGCGCGCTGTTGATCATTCCCGTTATTCTGGTCTACACCTTCTGGAGCTACTACGTGTTTCGCGGCAAAGTTCAGCATGGGGAGGGTTATCACTGATGCAACAACCGGTCTGGAAAAGATTACTGTGGCTGGCCATTATCTGGGGCGGCAGCGTACTGGCGCTGGCTGCTGTCAGTATGCTCTTCCGCATGCTGATGACGGCGGCAGGGTTTAAATCGCATTAACGTCATCCCGGGCAACCGCTGCGTTGCCCGGTACTTCTCCCCGCACTTTCAGATAAACCCCATTAACGCACGGCAGAGTATCGTTACACTGGAAAAAGATTCACGGTATTTATAGTTTGAGAAGAAAAATGAAAAAGCTCATTGCGTTAAGCGTTATTAGTCTTGTCCTTACCGGGTGTGTTAATCCGGGTAAAGCCTCCGTACAGCCGGAGCAACTTAAAAACCACCGCTTTGTGCTGGAAAACGTAAACGGTAAGGCCGTGAAGACCGCGACACCGCAACCTGAGATCGGTTTTAGCGCGCTGCCAGATATCAGCCTGGTTAATAACATCAGCGTTTCTGGCCAGATGTGTAACCGCTTTAACGGACAGGGGAAATTGTCCGAAGGCGAGCTTAAGGTTAAAACGCTGGCCATGACGCGCAAGCTCTGTACTGAGCCGCAGCTGAATGAGCTGGATCAGGCCATCGGCGACATGCTGCGCAAAGGGGCGCAGGTCGACCTGACTGAGGACCAGTTAACGCTGGCGACAGCCGATAAAACGCTGATGTTTAAGCGTGTAGAATAATCAGTAGTTACCGCAGCTTCCAACGGCAAGCGACTGTTCGCTACAGCGTTTGCCGTTTGGCAAGGCGCACATCCCAATAGCAGAACCATCAAGCTGGCGGGCGACAGACAGCGAACCGCCAATCATTGCGCAGTTGGCCTGGCCTGAACTGGACATTGCCGCTTTCATTCCCGGCGCCACGTGGGCTGCCGTTGCCTGCTGGACTGGCTCACTGCTACATGCCGACAACAATAACGCGGCACACCCTACCCAAAATGCTGAACGCATGCTCTCTCCCCCATGAATAATGCGAAACCTATGCATAATAGGCATCACATCCCGTGTCGTCGAGAGCGGAAGTGCGTATTTATGCGCTTCAGAAACAATTTCTCGCAATTTTTTCGCCAAAAGTTTGATCTACACATTGATGGCAAGAATACCAAGGACACAAAAGCGAAAATCGTAAAATCCCCCGTTTGCTAGAATACACAGATAATATTCAGGGTTTGTTGCCGTAATACAGACCCCTATTTTTTGCGCAATGTAAGGGTGTTGTCCTATGCAAACTATTGACGGTAATGGTGCAGTTGCCTCAGTCGCGTTTCGCACCAGTGAAGTTATCGCCATCTACCCGATTACGCCAAGTTCTACCATGGCCGAGCAGGCGGATGCCTGGGCGGGTAACGGGTTAAAAAACGTCTGGGGCGATGTCCCGAGAGTGGTTGAAATGCAGTCTGAAGCCGGTGCGATTGCCACGGTACACGGTGCGCTTCAGACAGGCGCGCTTTCCACGTCGTTTACCTCCTCACAGGGATTGCTGTTAATGATCCCTACGCTTTACAAACTCGCCGGTCAGCTGACCCCCTTCGTTCTGCACGTTGCCGCGCGTACGGTTGCCACCCACGCGCTCTCTATCTTTGGCGATCACTCTGACGTGATGGCCGTGCGCCAGACCGGTTGCGCGATGCTATGCGCCAGCAGCGTTCAGGAAGCGCAGGACTTTGCCTTAATTTCGCATATCGCCACGCTCAAAAGCCGCGTGCCGTTTATTCACTTCTTTGATGGTTTCCGCACCTCTCACGAAATCAACAAAATCGTCCCGCTGGCCGACGATACTATCCTGAATCTGCTGCCGCAGGCGGAAATCGACGCGCATCGCGCCCGGGCTCTGAATCCTGAACACCCGGTTATTCGCGGGACATCGGCGAACCCGGATACCTATTTCCAGTCCCGCGAGGCCACGAACCCCTGGTACAACGCGGTTTACGACCATGTTGAACAGGCAATGGATGACTTTGCCGCCGCAACCGGCCGGCAGTACAAACCGTTTGAGTACTACGGCCATCCACAGGCGGAACGGGTGATTGTGCTGATGGGGTCAGCCATTGGGACCTGTGAAGAGGTGGTTGACGAGCTGCTGACGCGCGGCGAAAAGGTCGGCGTGCTTAAGGTGCGTCTCTATCGTCCGTTCTCGGCCAAACATTTGCTTTCGGCTCTGCCTGAAAGCGCCCGCGCTGTGGCGGTGCTCGACCGTACCAAAGAGCCGGGCGCGCAGGCGGAACCCCTCTATCTGGATGTGATGACCGCCCTGGCAGAAGCCTTTAATCAGGGCGAACGTGAAACGCTGCCGCGCGTAATCGGGGGTCGCTATGGTTTGTCCTCCAAGGAGTTTGGGCCGGACTGCGTGCTGGCGGTATTCAACGAGTTAGGCGAGGCGAAACCCAAGCCGCGCTTTACCGTTGGCATTTATGATGATGTGACTAACCTTTCCCTTTCGCTGCCGGAAAATACCCTGCCCTCGACCGCCAAACTTGAGGCGCTGTTCTATGGTCTGGGCAGCGACGGCAGCGTCTCCGCGACCAAAAACAACATCAAAATCATCGGCAACTCAACGCCGTGGTACGCCCAGGGGTACTTCGTTTACGACTCCAAAAAAGCGGGCGGCCTGACCGTTTCCCACCTGCGCGTGAGCGAACAGCCCATCCGCTCTGCGTATCTGATTTCTCAGGCTGATTTTGTTGGCTGCCACCAGCTGCAGTTTATTGATAAATACCAGATGGCCGAGCGCCTGAAGCCCGGCGGCATTTTCCTCCTCAATACGCCGTACGGCGCAGACGAAGTCTGGGGACGCCTGCCGCAGGAAGTTCAGGCGGTGCTGAACCAGAAAAAAGCCCGTTTCTACGTGGTCAACGCCGCAAAAATTGCCCGCGAATGTGGACTGGCTGCGCGTATTAATACCGTTATGCAGATGGCCTTCTTCCATCTGACCAATATTCTGCCGGGCGACAGCGCGCTGGTGGAACTGCAGGGTGCGATTGCTAAAAGCTACAGCAGCAAGGGCCAGGAGCTGGTCGAGCGAAACTGGCAGGCGCTGGCGCTGGCGCGCGAATCGCTGTTTGAGGTACCGCTGCAGCCGGTGAATGCCGCAAGTCCGAATCGTCCGCCGGTGGTGTCCGATGCGGCGCCCGATTTCGTTAAGACCGTGACGGCGGCGATGCTGGCCGGTCTGGGCGATGCCCTGCCCGTCTCTGCGCTACCGCCGGATGGCACCTGGCCGATGGGCACCACGCGCTGGGAAAAACGCAACATCGCCGAAGCGATCCCCATCTGGAAAGAAGATCTGTGTACCCAGTGCAACCACTGCGTTGCGGCCTGCCCGCACTCTGCCATTAG
Organism: Enterobacter sp. WP_7_1; assembly: GCF_003688535.1. Classification (NCBI taxonomy): domain Bacteria; kingdom Pseudomonadati; phylum Pseudomonadota; class Gammaproteobacteria; order Enterobacterales; family Enterobacteriaceae; genus Enterobacter; species Enterobacter sp. WP_7_1. The sequence continues at coordinate 1,722,074 of NZ_REFK01000001.1, forward strand.
AGCCAAAGTGGTATCACCGGAAGAGATGGAAGCCGCGCCTGCCAGCCTGCATTCACTGGATGTGAAATCTCGTGATATGCGCGGACAGAAATACGTTCTACAGGTCGCGCCGGAAGATTGCACGGGCTGTAACCTGTGCGTCGAGGTCTGTCCGGCGAAAGACAGGCAGGATCCGGAGATCAAAGCCATCAATATGATGTCGCGTCTGGAGCACGTTGAAGAGGAGAAGGTCAACTATGACTTCTTCCTGAATCTGCCGGAAATCGATCGCAGCAAACTGGAACGTATTGATATTCGTACGTCACAGCTGATTACGCCGCTGTTTGAGTACTCTGGCGCCTGCTCCGGCTGCGGTGAGACGCCGTATATCAAGCTGCTTACCCAGCTGTACGGTGACCGAATGCTGATTGCAAACGCAACCGGGTGTTCATCCATCTACGGGGGCAATTTGCCTTCTACGCCGTACACCACCGACGCGAATGGTCGCGGTCCGGCGTGGGCAAACTCGTTATTCGAGGATAACGCCGAATTCGGCCTGGGCTTCCGCCTGACCGTCGACCAGCACCGCGCGCGCGTGATGCGTCTGCTGGAGCAGTTTGCCGGGCAGATCCCCGCTGAGCTCAATGACGCGCTTCATGCGGACGCGACGCCAGAAGAACGCCGTGAGCAGGTTGCTGAGCTGCGCCGCGCGCTGCAGGGCGCGGCGGGGGCTGAACAGCTGCTGACCGACGCTGACGCCCTGGTCGAAAAATCAATCTGGCTGATTGGCGGCGACGGCTGGGCTTACGATATCGGCTTTGGCGGGCTGGATCACGTGTTGAGCCTGACCGAAAACGTCAACATCCTGGTTCTGGATACGCAGTGTTATTCCAATACCGGCGGCCAGGCGTCGAAAGCGACGCCGCTAGGTGCCGTGACGAAATTCGGCGAACACGGTAAACGCAAGGCGCGCAAAGATCTCGGCGTGAGCATGATGATGTACGGTCACGTTTACGTCGCGCAAATCTCGCTGGGTGCCCAGCTTAACCAGACGGTGAAAGCGATTCAGGAAGCGGAAGCGTATCCTGGCCCGTCGCTGATCATTGCCTACAGCCCTTGCGAAGAGCATGGCTACGATCTGGCCCTCAGCCACGACCAGATGCGCCAGCTGACCGCGACCGGTTTCTGGCCGCTGTACCGGTTCGACCCGCGTCGTGCAGACGAGGGTAAATTACCGCTGGCGCTGGATTCGCGTCCGCCGTCGGATGCCCTGGCCGAGACGTTAATGCAGGAACAGCGCTTCCGTCGCCTTAACGCCCAGCAGCCGGAAGTGGCCGAGCAGCTCTGGAAAGATGCCGCTGCTGACCTGCAAAAACGCTATGACTTCCTGGCGCAGATGGCGGGTAAAGCCGAAAAACCGACCAGCGACTAGTTCCCCTGCCCGGCTTGTCCGGGCATTTTTTTGCCATAAAAAAGCCCGGCGTATTCACACCGGGCGAATCCAGATAATCATTGAATATCTATTTAGTTTCCTTAATAACATTCACGTTAATTATGGATGAATCATCTTACAGGCATATAACGCCGGCTAGATTAGCTTAATTAACGTCTGATTAATAATTTCAATTTAATATGCTTACTTTTAAATAATTCATCACACCAATGATCATTTCCACCGATTTATTCGGTTTAGATTTTACTTAATTCGTAACAATTATATTTTATTACTCTTACACAGGAGTGATTTAGCATGAGACAACTTTCTCATTCTGAAAGTTCAACAGGTAATTAAATAAAAACAACTGCAAAGGAATATCACAATGCAAAGAAAAGTACTGGCTCTGATGATTCCGGCTCTGTTAATAGCTGGTTCTGCACATGCAGCAGAAATTTATAATAAAGACGGTAACAAATTAGATCTGTACGGAAAAGTAGATGGTCTGCACTACTTTTCCGATAACAAAGGTGCTGACGGCGATCAAACCTATATGCGTCTGGGTTTCAAGGGTGAAACCCAGATTAACAACACGATGACCGGCTATGCGCAGTGGGAATACAACATTCAGGCTAATAACACGGAAGGGTCTGATAATCAGTCCTGGACGCGTCTGGCCTTCGCCGGTGTAAAAGTGGGTGACTACGGCTCCTTCGATTACGGTCGTAACTACGGTGTCCTGTACGACGTGGAAGGCTGGACCGATATGCTGCCTGAGTTCGGTGGCGACTCCTATACCAAAGCCGACAACTTCATGACCGGCCGCGCCAACGGTGTGGCGACCTACCGTAACACCGACTTCTATGGTCTGGTGCAGGGCCTGAACTTTGCGCTGCAGTACCAGGGCAAAAATGAAGACGCCAGCAACAACCAGGAAGGCACCAACAACGGTCGCGACACGCGTCACGAGAACGGTGACGGCTTTGGTATCTCTACCACCTATGACTTCGGCATGGGGATTACTGCGGGTGCCGCGTATACCTCTTCTGACCGCACCAACGAGCAGGTCATGAACACCACTGCGGGTGGAGACAAAGCGGATGCATGGACTGCGGGCCTGAAGTATGACGCCAATAACATCTACCTGGCGGCAATGTATTCTGAAACACGCAATATGACCCCGTATGGTGATAACACCGACGCCGTAGCGAACAAAACCCAGAACTTCGAAGTGACCGCGCAGTACCAGTTCGACTTCGGCCTGCGTCCGTCCCTTTCCTACCTGCAGTCGAAAGGTAAGGACCTGGGCAACGGCCAGGGCGACCAGGATCTGGTTAAATATGCTGACGTAGGGGTCACCTATTACTTCAACAAAAACATGTCCACCTACGTTGATTACAAAATCAACCTGCTGGATGAAGACGACAACTTCTACAAAGACAACGGCATCAGCACCGATGATGTTGTAGCGTTAGGCCTGGTTTACCAGTTCTGATTGTCAGAGCCCGCATAATCATGCGGGCTCGCTTGTTTTTTGAAGTTCGTCACAAAAGACAGTTTAAGAAAGGGATTAGTTGAGGGAAAGTTGAAAGAAAGCTGGTTAAACTGCGGTGATAGCCCTTTCGTCACTAAGGATAACAGCGTTGTTTGGTCGTGTATCCCTTGCCGTACTTACCCTTTTAGCATTGCTGTGGATGGCGTTAATTTTTGATTTTGGTGATATTGTCGGGCATCTCGGCACGCTGTTAAACCATCTGGATGGCAGTTGACCGTGTTCCAGGAAATAAAAAGCCACCAGCATTGCCGGTGGCGGGTAAACGCGTATGTCGCGTTATTTTTTCACAGGTTGAGGCTTTTTATCACCTGATTCAGGGGCCTCACGCGGATCGTCTTTTTCAACACAGAGCATAGTTTCTCCTGTTTCAGTTACCCACTGCCAACTATAGCCGGAGGAGTAAAAGAGTGGCCAGGCGGCAATCATGCCTGCTCTTCACCTTTCTCGCGAAAAGAAAGATATCCAAATACCCCACTATCCCCATCCATGGGATGGTTAACGCCGTCCATCACCTTCACCTCTGGAAAATCAAAAGGGGATACGTTTTCAAAACAGGCCACATTAACGCCATATTCGTTTGGGTTAGAACGTCGCTGATGGAACGTGTAAATCCCGCACACCGAGCAGAAGAAATGCCGTGCCGTTCCCGTGTTAAAGCGGTACTCGGTGAGCTTATCTTCACCTTTGGTCACCGTAATCCCCGACAGCGGCGCGGAGACAACGACCGCGCCCCGCATACGACAAAAGGAACAGCTGCAGCGCCGCGCGGTGTTCAGACCATCAGTGAGCTCAACGGTGAACGCCACCGCGCCGCAATGGCACTTCGCATTTCGTTTTTCAGCCATGGGCTATACCCCTTTTCTCACCAACTCGGCAGCCTTAACGAAAACCTCATCTTCTACGCCATCGCCTTTTTGCCTGCCGAGCCTGACCAGTTCATCGACAATACTGTTGCGATGGATCGGTTTTTGCGCTGAAACCAGCCCAATGACGGCGGCCCCAATCGCCAGCCCCACTAATCCGGTTTGTTCATCTTTGTTTTTCATATTCATGCTCCTGGTACAACAAACAAGCGTAGCAGGAATACGGTAAAACGGAATGCGGGGCGCATGCTCTGTAAATATTATTTAAACTGTTCAGACAGGTACAACTTCTAAAATCGACAGATACGAATGGGTGTCTATTATTTTGTTCAACTTCAGATTGGTCTGCTCAAACAAGGCCTGATACGCAGACTCTGTTCGTGCCCGCCCCCCATCAAAGCTTGTTAACAGAAGAAGGTCAATTTCGAATCGTCCCAGCTCATTATTTTCTTTTTTAATAAGCGGCTCAAAAATTAATAGTCGGGCGTTTTCTTTCATAGCCTTTCTGCAGCATTGAAGGATCTGAATGGCCTTCTCATCAGGCCAGTCCATCAAAATATACTTAAGCAGGTAAATGTCCGCTACAGGACAGGCTTCAAAAAAGCTGCCCTCAACGGTCTTCCATCGACGATTATCCTTTAACAGGTGCAGTCGATTCCGCTCAAGAACGTCTTTTTGATCGAAAAGGATCCCCGTTAAGGTCGGATTTCGACGTAAAACGGTCAGCAATAAATTCCCCAGCCCACCGGCGATATCGGCAACGACAGCGTTTTGAGCGAATGAATAGCTATCTGCGATGACTTCATTCTCTACGGATGACATAGAGGCCATACCGGCATGAAAAACGTTGCTGTCAGCCCCCCTATCGTCATGCTGCCAGTAGTCGTAAAAAGGCTTACCAAACAATTCGTTAAAAACAGGTTTGCCTTGCAATATCTCATCCATTTTAGCCGCTGGCTGCCAGAATGTTTGGTCAGTCAGCATGAGCACCGCCGCGCGCAAGGAAAATTCATGCTCAGAACAGAGGAATTGTGCTGAATGGCTAAGACTGTATTCAGCTTCAGATAATTCGTTGAAAACTCCACGAGAGGACAATAAGCGCATGATTCTATGAAGATAGTCAGCGTCGACATTCAGCTCCTTCGCCAGCTGCTTGACGGATTTTTTTCCTTCAACCAGACGATCTGCGACGCCTAAGACCGCGACCGCCCGAAGCGCTGCCTGCCAGACAAAACCCATGCTTTGCTCTAACAGACACATTCCTTCTTTAGGGCTTAGTAAATCCAGACTATTACGTTGCGACATTTTCTGCTCCTTACCAGTAAAGATGTGTTGAACAACTAAAACGCCGCTAGCAAGCGTAAGTCTGGTAATGAACTTTATCCATAATGTCAGAAAGGATTATTTATGCGGTTTTGTACCGTTTAGCATACAGTCCATTTAAATACGTAAAAAACCAGGGCCACTTACCCTTTATATTGATTAGTAATGCATTAAAACTATTAACTTAGAAATGATTGCGTTACATCCCCAAAAAAAAGCCCGTCGTAATACAGGCATTTCATAGTTAGAATCTCGGTGCCAGTCCATATTTTGGTGTTTTGATATTCGCCGCCCAAATTTTGATATCATTTTGCAGGAGAATAGTGAAATCAGATTTCAGGTGCATCACCATGCCATTGACGCTTTCCGCATCCACCACTGAAAAATGCTCAATTCTGTTTTCCCCTATCTGGACGCAATTATATTTTGCGGGCAGCACTTTACCATTTACATTCAGCGGCAGATTATTCTCTCCACAGCGACCTTCCGTAATATATGACACGAGCAAATTAGCGGATTTCCTCCCTGGCTGGGAGACGCTCACCATGACGGGATAGCCTGTCGAGGTCTGCGTCATATCGTAAAGCACCGCATTCTTCATATACCAGGTATTATATTCCCGTTCCTGAAAAGTGGACCAGGAAGGCACAGAAAAGACCGCCAGCGCTGCCAGTAGAATAGATTTTATTTTCATGGGATGTTGTCGTCCGTGTTGTTGCACGTATTATTCAGATTGTGCAAAAAACAGCAACCCCTTAAGAATAGTCCTACTACTATTGGCAGTGACGGAGGAATGAATTAAAGATATGCCTTACCGTCAGCGGTCCCGGCCGACGCTCATAAAAGAGAATAAGAAGAAAAATGGTAAACCGCCGCCATCATGGCGATGCTGACGACGACGCTGATGAAAAAGTAGCTTTTGAAAGGCTGCTTTTGGGTTTTATGGCGAAAGAGCTGTTGCCCCGCAATGGCGCCAGGCCAGCCACCAGTCACGCCAAATACCAGCAATGTCGCTTCCGGAACCCTGCTCATCCCCTTCCGCGCCGCCATTTTATCGGCACCATACATGACCAACGTCAGCACATTGATCGTCAGAAACCACATAAGCAGAGGATGGGTAGCAAGAAGGCTGCCGATCGCAGCGATAATCAGGAGTAAATAACAAAAGCGATTAAGGGTCATAGCACGAGTCACGGGGTGTTTAGCGGTTTTGGATGACGCATTATACGCTAACTGCGCCCCTGGCATCACTGGTTAACATTTAAACTGCCGTAATAAGTAAGCATTTTTTCATTATGCTTTAGCGGTCAGCTTTTTTTTCTTAAAAAATTAACCTGAAGCGCCTTACGTCGAAAACACAGCGCAAGAGCATTGCTTTAACAAAATAACAAATATTGCATCCATTAATATAAAGAGGGGCGCGGCAATATTGATTAGAATCAAATTAAACGTTAGGCTGCTAATATTCGAGACCCCATATGTGCTTCTAATTTTAAAAACAATGTTGAAAACAATTAATTTGACCATCCGGTCAATGCATAACAAAATATCACCGTGGTTAAAGCAATAATGGTCTGCATTTTTTGGGGGATGATGTCCCCCCTTTTTATTTTCTCAGAAACAACCGAATAAACCTTATTCCACCCTGACCTTAACTTTTGGCTTCGACAAGAGAACTTTGACCAGTTCCTTGAAAGGAAGAGGTTTGTAAAAGAAAAAACCCTGTAAAAACCGGATATGATTGCGCGTGAGGTAATCGAGCTGCTCTTCAGTTTCAACGCCTTCCGCCACGATGCTAATTGAAAGTTTTTTGGCCAACTCCAGTACCGAATCAAGGATTAGCGTTGAGTCCTCATTCGCGTTAACCCTGGCAACAAAGCTCTGGTCGATTTTAATGTAGTCAATATGCAGATCCTGCAGATAGGACAGGCCGGAATAACCCGTACCAAAGTCATCCAGCGCAATGGCAAATCCGTTGTTATGTAACTCATTCAATGTATTAACGAGATGTTCATCAATGTCGAGTGGTTCACGCTCCGTCACTTCAACGACAAGGTTAAGATCCTGTTGAGTAAAGCTGCGCTTGTAGTGGAGACACTCTTCAACAAAGGTGGACGCAACGATATGAGAAGCGCTGAAGTTAATCCCTACGTGAAACCCTTCTGGCAGCAATGTCGCAATAGCATTCATGTGTATTGCAACCTGCCTCATTAAGCTCTGAGTCAATGGAATAATTAAACCGGATTTCTCAGCAAGAGGAATAAAGGATGCGGGAGAAATGAACCCTGATTGAGGATGCTTCCATCTGGCCAGCACTTCCACACCCCGTAAGGTTCCCTCTTTGCCGCTCACAACGGGTTGGTAATACGGAATAATTTCATTTCTGTAAATGGCGATGCGCAGTGATTCTTCAGGTGAGACATCCTTAGAAATATAGCGTTGAAGAATATAAGCGGAAAGAGAGGATATTATCAGCAGGAATAACACCACGCCTCCGGCTCGATTGAATAATCTCTTAAGACTAAAAAGAGGTGGAGAGTTAAATTGTACCGAAAATGGATAATTAGAGGCTTTTACCGTTAATACCTCTTTCTTCGTATGGTCTGCCGTCGTCACATCGCCTGTCAGGCCTAAAAGGGTATTGCCTACTCTCAGGGAATATTCAACGCCATTTAATGGCATATCCAGCGCATCACGGATATGGCTATCGCTGATGCTAACGATGATTCGGCTTCCGGCGTGAATTGTCTGGTATAAGAGAACCGGAAGACCGTTGACGGTACTGGCCGAAGGGACGAGGAGCAGTGATGACTCAGGCAGCACTGAACTGTTGACCAACAATACGCGGTTTCCCGGTAACGAGGAGCACCAGACCGCATCATTTTTCAGAATAACGATCGTTCTCAGGTGAGGCTGTAATGCCGCCTCGGTGCCTAGCCGATATTGCCCTTCAGCATCACACTCATTCTCGGCAAGTTGCATTGCCATCTCAGTCGCATGACGAGCTTCTTTAAGAATAACATTCATGTTCCGCACGACGTAGTGCGCCTCTGCCAGGCTATCAGCCCGTGCAGAATACCAGACCTGTAAATTAATGATAAAAACGCCGAGCAAAAACATTGTCGTGGCTGCAGCTACTGGGATAGATGCATGGCGCATTTAGGGTTCTCGATTTAAGTGAAGTAGCTGCTTCAACGATGCTGAAGTGATTGAATTGTCATTGTCTTAAGCATGGTCGATAACGTAATAATTACCATGCCAGGCGTCAGAAATGTTCTCGCTAACCAGATTGAGGGGAAACAAAAGGCCGCCGAACGGCAGCCCTGGTGGATAAGTGTCTATTAATATCGCTTTATTGTATTGATCGGGGTTCTTTCTGACCAGTCTGGCCGCTCGCCGGCCATGATTGCACGCTGTTGCGTTGGCGTCACAGACTGGGTTATTTCAGGCATTGACTTGTATTCGGGTTGTTTAGGTGGACTGAGAACCAGATCGGAGCTACAGCCTGACAGCAGGAAAATGGCCAGTAGAGATGAACTAAGCTTGAACACGTTAAACCCTTCCAATGGGATAAAATTTTAAGAAAAAGCGTGGTGCTGAACATACATAGCCTAATCAAAATATATTCACAAGGTCATTGCGCGCAACCCTTTTTCCTGCCCCGGACTCGCAAAGGCGAACATCAAGCCGAAGACTTTTTATCGAGAATTGACACCAGATTCAACGTGACCGGAAACGCGCCACGCAAGCCATCCAGATGGCTAAAATAACATTTGCTTATCAACTCAGTCCGTGCCTTAATGATTTAGTTGGTTCGATGCAATACCGAATACAATATTTTACCACGCAGTCCTCATAACCAGGCGCTATCGCTGATATCCCCTCCTTTTGAGTCCATACGTTTTAGTCATTTCTTATCATTTAAAGATTCTTTAAAGGAGTATTTATGTCTTCACGAATTCAAGGTCTGGTTAAGTGGTTTAATGAAGATAAAGGCTTTGGCTTTATCTCTCCCCTTGATGGCAGTAAAGATGTTTCTGTTCATTTCTCTGCCCTGCAGGGAGAAAGCTTTAATACACTATTTGAAGGCCAGAAAGTCGAATTTGCGATTCTAAGCGGCGATAAAGGCCCTGCTGCTGCAAATGTCATTCTTCTGGATAGATAATATTATCAATGGCCCGTGATTACCAACAAGGTTTCCTGAGTTAACGGGCCCTGGATTATATGACTGTTATTGATAGCAACAGTCAGCATATTTTCTTAACGAGTACGCTAACCAATGTGATGAAGTGCAGAACTGCTGCATGAATGGTCTAAAACTCAAAGCTAACTCATTTTGTCAACTACTTTGGTTTAGAATCGTTGAGTAGATTTAAACAAAACGTGGCAGTACGGGCAGACAAGTTGAGCGCCCTTTTGCACGCGATTAAAACTATGCTCTGAATCTTTAGAGCAACTTGGGCATGAACATTTGACTAAATGATTTCGATGGGATTGTGTATTTTTACGTCCAGACATAGGCATCTCCTGATTTTACGGACTGCCACCATACACGTTAAAGCTAAAAAATGCTTGCTTTAGTTTTCGAATGTTCCAAAAAAAACACAGGGTGGTTTATGAAGAATGTCATCGTTTTTTTCAATGGGAAGCCTGGTAAAGTTGTCACGGTACAACAAGGCGTTACGTCCGTAAGGCAGGAGTATCCGGATGGAGAAGAAATATACCTTCAGATTATGTCTGCCGGTTTCCCGTCTTTAACCGGCGATCGCAGCTTTGTCTACGTTGCCTCTGATAGAGAACTCACCTCTCAGAAGATACTTGATGCCGCAAAAAACCATTTGTGATGTGCGTTTCCGGAAAAATCTCAGCCACTTCACAAAAGGAAAGATAAAACCTCAGTAAAAATCGCCAATATTTTTAGCGAACATCTTTAGGCTTTATCTTTTGAATTAAAATAATAAAAACGTCTTGCTATTAAAGCCTGCTAAATGCAGGCGTTTTTTTAAACCTGTAATCATACCCTGCCTCGTTTTTATTTACACAACTCAGACTAAAACTCGACACTTCTTTTCATTAAAATTTTGCTCCTTGCAGGAACTAATGCAAAAGAAATGAGTCAAATTAAGACCCTAACCAGAAAAGATTATTTTATGACATCTTATATTGTAGTAACCACTGTTGCCGTTGTGATGGGGTTGATAACGTTGAGTTTGATTAAAGTTTGGATCAGCACGTCGAACAATCCTGACAATCTGTGACCTTATCGCAAGCCGCTTAAAGCGAGGCCACTTCCGTTTCTGGTAAATCAATGATAACCAGTGTGCCAAAACTGCCTGTTTCTACAGTATGGGGAGTGCCAGCTTTAGCGATATAGAGCTGTCCAGCCGTTACAGAGATTTTTTTACCCTTCACGCCCAGCTCCAGACATCCATCAATGACCAATAACCCCTCGTCATACTCATGTACCTCTTCAATCACTGAGCGTTCATCCATTCGTAAAACTTTAAGATTTGCAGTTCCAATGCGGCCCAATACACGAGAGTGCCAGGTCTCCGGTAAGGCAAGTGCTTCGGTTTTTAGGTCATAAAGCGACATAAAGTCATTCCGTTTTATGTTCATTTAACGCTCTTATGCCATATAAGTTCCCTGCGGTCATATAACAAATATGGAAAACTACCACGAGTAAAATGCTATATGAGGTCCTGAAATCACAACGCACGCTAACGGCGTTGCTGCGACAGTTATAACCCCGCTGTAAAACGTGCTGGCATTCGCCGCCGGAATCCGTACCATACGCGGCATACAATGTTTGCCCCTGCTGGCTCCGAAGGTAGTACTAAATGCAAGAGAATCAAGAGATTAACAAAAAAGAGCAATACAACCTGAATAAACTGCAAAAGCGACTGCGCCGTAACGTGGGCGAAGCCATTGCAGACTTCAACATGATTGAAGAAGGTGACCGCATCATGGTCTGCCTGTCGGGGGGTAAAGACAGCTATACCATGCTGGAGATCCTGCGTAATCTTCAGCAAAGCGCACCGGTGAAATTTTCCCTGGTGGCGGTCAACCTTGACCAGAAACAGCCGGGCTTCCCGGAGCACATTCTGCCGGAATACCTCGAAAAGCTGGGCGTTGAGTATAAAATCGTCGAAGAAAATACCTACGGCATTGTGAAAGAGAAAATCCCGGAAGGGAAAACCACCTGCTCACTCTGCTCTCGCCTGCGCCGCGGCATTCTGTATCGTACCGCGACGGAGCTGGGCGCGACCAAAATTGCGCTGGGCCATCACCGCGACGATATCCTGCAAACGCTGTTCCTCAATATGTTCTACGGCGGCAAGATGAAAGGCATGCCGCCCAAACTGATGAGCGATGACGGCAAACACATTGTGATCCGCCCGCTTGCCTACTGTCGTGAAAAAGACATTGAGCGTTTTTCTCAGGCTAAAGGTTTCCCGATCATTCCATGTAACCTGTGCGGCTCTCAGCCGAACCTGCAGCGTCAGGTAATTGGCGACATGCTGCGCGACTGGGATAAGCGTTATCCGGGTCGTATCGAAACCATGTTCAGCGCGATGCAGAACGTCGTCCCTTCCCATCTCGCGGATGTGGAGCTGTTCGACTTTAAAGGCATCAATCACGAGTCAGAAGTCGTGAACGGCGGGGACCTGGCGTTTGATCGGGAAGATATTCCCATGCAGCCAGCGGGCTGGCAGCCGGAAGAAGATGACAATCAGTTTGAAGAGCTGCGTCTGAACGTGCTTGAAGTGAAGTAAGCGATTAGCGTCTCAGAAACATCTTCTGAGACGCTTCATTCTTTATTTCAGCAGACGTACGCGACAGGTTTTACCCTTAATTTTCCCGTTTTGCAGCTGCTTCCATGCCTTATGGGCAACCGCCTGGCGAACCGCTACGTAGACATGCGCCGGATGGACCGCAATCTTGCCGATATCCGCCCCGTCCAGACCCACATCCCCGGTCAGCGCCCCTAATACGTCACCTGGACGCATCTTGGCTTTTTTACCACCATCAATGCACAGCGTCGCCATTTCAGCCTCCAGCGGCACAAGGCTGACGCTGGCCGGTGCATTCATCCAGTTCAGCTTAATCTGCAGCATCTCAGAAAGAATGTTGGCGCGCTGCGCCTCTTCCGGTGCGCAGAAGCTGATCGCCAGACCGCTGTTTCCCGCGCGCGCGGTACGACCAATACGGTGCACGTGCACTTCAGGGTCCCACGCCAGCTCAAAGTTCACCACCAGCTCAAGGGATTTAATGTCCAGACCGCGCGCAGCGACGTCGGTTGCGACAAGAACGCGGGCGCTGCCGTTAGCGAAGCGGACCAGCGTCTGATCGCGATCGCGCTGTTCCAGATCGCCATGCAGAGACAATGCGCTCTGGCCGGCGGCATTCAGGGCATCACAGACCGACTGACAGTCTTTTTTGGTATTACAGAACACCACGCAGGACGCAGGCTGATGCTGGCTCAGCAATTTCTGCAGTAGCGAAATTTTTCCCTGCTGCGAGGTTTCAAAGAACTGCTGCTCGATAGCGGGCAGCGCATCTACGCTGTCGATTTCAATGGTGAGCGGATTTTTCTGCACGCGCCCGCTGATGGCGGCGATGGCCTCCGGCCAGGTCGCGGAGAACAGCAGCGTCTGACGATCGGCCGGGGCGAAACGGATCACCTCGTCAATCGCATCGCTGAAGCCCATATCCAGCATCCTGTCTGCCTCATCCATCACCAGCGTTTGTAACGCATCCAGCGAGACGGTGCCTTTTTGCAGGTGATCCAGCAGGCGGCCGGGCGTTGCGACAATAATGTGCGGCGCATGCTGGAGTGAATCACGCTGCGCGCCGAACGGCTGTCCGCCGCAGAGGGTTAAAATCTTGGTGTTTGGCAGGAAACGCGCCAGGCGACGCAGTTCACCCGCGACCTGGTCTGCCAGTTCGCGGGTCGGGCACAGCACCAGAGACTGGGTCTGAAAAAGCGCCGCATCGATATGCTGCAACAGGCCAAGGCCAAATGCCGCCGTTTTCCCGCTGCCCGTTTTCGCCTGCACGCGCACGTCACGGCCCTCAAGGATGGCGGGCAACGCGGCCGCCTGAACAGGCGTCATCGTGAGGTAACCCAACTCGTTGAGGTTATCGAGTTGGGCGGCGGGCAGAACATTCAGGGTAGAAAAAGCGGTCACAGTAGTCTCTCGTGGTCATCTTTGCGGTCAGATGGCGCGTATCCTCGCAGATCTCGCGGTCCGATGCGACAATTTAATCGGTTCTTGATCTGGCGGCGGGTCGGGCATCGGCTGCGGACGCGGAATGGGATCGGGCATTGGCACCGGATCGCTGGGGATGGGATCGGATTGACGCGATTGTTGCAGTAGCAGAGCGTTCAGGATGCTCATCATTCCCTCCAGAATTTGCTTTCGTCCCTTTTAGGGTAGACGCTGAGAATCAGGAGGCAAAAAAAAGCCGACTATGAAGTCGGCGTCGTACGAATCAATTGTGCTATGCAGTAATTCAAAAAAGGAAGTAAGACAATATGGAGCGCAACGCCCATCGCTTGACGTTGCATTCACCTGCGGGAGTAATATTGCACCTTACGGGGTAGATGTTTATTGACTTCGCTCAATTAAAAGAGCGTTTTGATCCCGTGAAAAGCTGAAAAAAGCGTAAATTTACAGCCATTTACTACGATGCAACCACCATGCAACACCACCAATCAAAACAACTAACATCACGCAAAACGCGGTAAAGCCGTAACGATAAGCGCCACCCGGAATTCCCCCCAGGTTCACGCCAAACAACCCGGTAAGAAACGTGCTGGGTAAAAACACCATCGCCATCAGGGACATCGTATAGGTTCTTCTCGCCAGAGACTCCTGCATCACCTGCGCGATTTCGTCCGCCATCACCGCCGTTCTGGCAATACAGGAATCAATCTCATCGAGCCCGCGCCCCAGCCTGTCGGCAATATCCTGCATTCTGCGTCGCTGATCGTCATTCATCCAGCTGAGCCTTTCGCTGGCAAGACGCGCGTACACGTCGCGCTGCGGCGTCATATAGCGGCGCATCACAATCAACTGCTTACGCAACAGTGCGAGAAAACCGCGGGGCGGGATCTGCTGATCGAGCAGGTTATCTTCCAGGTCGATGATTTTGTCGTGCAGCTCTTCAATAAATTCACTCGCATGATCGGTTAGGGCGTCACAGACGTCCACAAGCCAGCTGCCGCAGTCGACCGGCCCGGTGCCTTCTTTCAGATCGTTGACGATGTCATCCAGCGCCAGAACTTTTCGCTGCCGGGTCGACACAATGAGCCCGTCGTCCATGTAGACACGCATCGCAACCAGCTGATCCGGGCGTTCATCCGTGCTGCCGTTAATGCAGCGCAGGGTGATTAGCGTCCCGTCACCCATTCGGCTCACGCGGGGCCGCAGGCTTTCACCCGCCAGCGCATCGCGCACGTTATTGGGCAAGAGCGGCGTCGAGGCCAGCCAGTCAGCGCTGTCCGGGTGGGTGTAGTTCAGATGTAGCCAGCAGGGATGCGCACTATCGATCACATCATTATCTTCCAGCGGTCGCGCACCGCCGCGACCATCCAGTACCCACGCAAAAACTGCGTCTGGAACGTTAAGTTCAGATCCTTTAATGCTTTCCACAGCGCCTCCACCTTTTTAGCTCTTCGGTGTCAGTCTAGCTTTCATCAGGTGTTAAGCAACAACTATGTATCCCATCGCGCTGAAATCGCTCAGGAATTATACATACTGGCCAGAGGCGTAAAAAAAGCCTGGCATGCCAGGCTTTGAGGTGCAGTCAGAGCGAGTGCTCTGGCCGCTGAAGGAAGGATGGCGAGCCGGTAGATGATAAGGAAGAGGAACCCGGATCGAGCCTGAAATTACGCGTTCGGGTCTGCAGCTCAATCACCTGATTACGCAGTACATCAGACGAACCGTTGAGTTCTTCTGCCATTGCCACGTTGCTTTGCGTAACCCGCTCCAGCTCCGATAGCGCCAGCGTAATCTGAGAAATGCCTTTCTCCTGCTCTGAGGTTGACGCGGAAATGTCGTCCATTAAGCGGCTGACATTCCCCGACCCCGTCACGATTTCATGCATGTTTTTCTCTGCCTGTGACACAACGCTGGCTCCCTGCGTGACGTTACTGCTGGTGACTTCAATCAGCGTTTTGATATTCTTCGCGGCCTCCGCGCTGCGGTGTGCCAGGTTTCTTACCTCTTCCGCGACCACAGAAAACCCCTTTCCATGATCGCCCGCCCTTGCCGCCTCAACGGCCGCGTTGAGCGCCAGGATATTCGTCTGGAACGCAATGCCGTCAATGAGCGAAATAATCTCCGTCATCTGCTGCGCGCATTCGGTAATGGACTGCATATTGCTGGCGACCTGCCCCATGAGCTCACCGCCCTTGCGCGCCTGTAACGTCGCCACATTTGCCTGCTCGCTCGCCAGGCGGGTGTTATCGGCATTGTTTTTGGTGCTCGCGGCCATTTGCTCCATGCTGGCTGCGGTTTGCACCAAAGACGCAGACTGCTGTTCGGTTTTCACCGATAGCTGAGCGCTACGTGCTGAGAGTTGGTCCGATAAGGTCATGGCGGTTTGCGATGACGCCCTGATCTCACGCACCAGCGTCGCAATATTGCCGGAAAGGCTATTTATCCCGGGGATGAGTCGGCCCGCACAGTTATTGCCAAACTCAGGGATAGATACGCCAAGGTTACCTGCGGTCACCTCCTCAATACTTCTCTTCACCGTATTGATCGGCGTCACAAGATACTTCGTCATATAGACCCAGAGCAAAAATAGCGCAACGAAATTGATGACATTAAGCGAAATAAAGAGAGACGTATTGCTGGAAAATAGAACAACGACACCCGCACTTACCAAAAAAAGAGAGAAAAGGAACCCGATAATAAAGGTCCTGACACTAATATTTTTTAGCATGATAATACCCACGTTTTATATTTTGGTCGGCACTTAGACTTATAGCATTGGCCCGGAAGTTTTTCATCGCAAACAACGCTTGTTTTTTGTTTCGCCGTTAGCATCCTGAGATTTGTCTTAAGTCAGATAAAAAAAGCGTATTAGTGAAAATGTTCTGCTCAGCATGCTGTAATACTGGTTTCCCGCCATCTTAAGCGATAGTATCGCCCGCGGTGAGACGATACGATCGCCCTCATATTTAAGGAGCTTTGCTACAGTTATTCGTTCTTGTTTAGCAACGCTTAATATATTAACAAGAGAATATATTTTATATTCTTAATAAGTTTTAGAGTATTAATATGACTGGTCATTTTTCACGATAAATAACTAATATGGTTTGAATGCGCATGTTCGTTGCCCAATAAAGATGTACCCGGCAGGCGAAATCGGTGACCCTCTCAGGCGTGGGACTGCATAATGCTCAATATATCGTGGGACCCTGTGTTAATCGCTATCTCTTATCTGGTGGCGTTTATCGCCTCCTTTGTGGCGCTGGACAGCGCCGGAAAGATCCCCCTCTCCAGCCGAAAGGCTGCCCTCTTCTGGCGCATTGCCGGTGGGGTCACGCTGGGCATTGGCATTTGGTCGATGCACTTTATCGGCATGCTGTCGATGCAAATGCCCATGATGATGAGCTACGACCTCTGGTTAACCCTTGCGTCACTGGGCGTCGCGGTGATTGCATCGGCCACGGCACTTAATATTGCCGTCGCGGGCAAAAAACTTTCTCCCTTCCGGCTGATCTTTGCTACGGCGATCCTGAGCGCTGGCGTGGTGTCTATGCACTACATCGGTATGGCGGCCCTGATGCTGGATGGCAGCATCATCTGGGATCGCCGCATCGTGGGGTTGTCCGTGGTTATTGCTGTTGTTGCCTCCGGCACGGCGCTGTGGCTGGCTTTCCGTCTGCGGGATAAACACAAAGGCGTCTTTATCAATCGCATTCTCGCGGCCTTCGTCATGGGTGCCGCCATTTGTGCGATGCATTATACCGGCATGAGTGCCGCGCAGTTTCAGGAAATGGCGCATACCCTCCCGGGCGGGATCGGCGAGCTGGGGTTATCCATCTGGGTTTCGGTCACCACGCTCTGCCTGCTCGGCGTGATGTTAATCATTTCACTTATCGATTCCCACCGGCGTACCAGCCGGCTGACGGATAATCTGCATCAGCTCAACCGCCAGCTTGAGCTACAGGCGCGTTTTGACGCGCTCACCGGGCTCGCAAACCGCCACCAGATGGATCTCCGCATGCAGGATTGTCTGCGCAGCGCGCTGCTGAGCAAGAAGCCATTTGCGGTTATTTTCCTGGACGTCGATCACTTCAAACGCGTTAACGATACGTGGGGCCACAGCGTCGGTGATGAGCTGTTGATCGCGGTCGCGCAGCGCATCACGGCCCGGCTCACTCGTGAGATGACCCTGGCAAGGCTGGGAGGCGACGCCTTTATCCTGCTGGTGCCGGAATGTGACGACGACAGGCTCAACGCCCTGGTCACCGCGTTGCTCGAGGATGTTCGACGCCCTCTGTCTGTCTGCGGGCATACGTTAAGCACGACGATCAGCGCGGGCGTCAGCCTCTATCCTCAGGATGGCGAAACGCTGCACGAGCTGAAGCTAAAGGCGGATGCAGCCCTACATCGCGTCAAAGAAGAGGGCCGCAACGGCTGGGCGATTTACCGGGCCGAGATGTCAACGGCGATCCCGGCAAAACCCGGTTTTCTGCAGGAGCTTTCTCAGGCGCTTGAGCGCGATCAGTTTGAACTGTGGTACCAGCCAACCTGGCATGCGGGAGAGAAAACCATTCACGGTTTTGAAGCCCTTCTGCGCTGGCGGCATCCTGAGCAAGGGGTTGTGCTGCCCAATTTGTTTATCCCCTCTCTGGAGCAAACGGGTTTAATTATTCCGGTAGGTAACTGGGCCATTGAAGCGGCATGCCGACAGCTTCATTTCTGGACTGAGCAAGGTTTCAGCCAGTGGACTCTGTCGCTCAACCTATCCCCCATCCAGTTTGAACAGCCGGATATTTTCCAGATCGTCTCGTCGATGCTGGAAAAATATAGCTTGTCTCCGTCCCGGCTGATCCTTGAGGTAACGGAAAGCACCGCGCTTAAAAATCTGGACCGCAGCATTGAGTTGCTCAATGCGTTTAATCACGCGGGGATCGTCGTCTCGATTGATGATTTTGGTACGGGCTATTCCAACCTTCTGATGCTGAGCGTGCTTCCGGCAAAAGAACTTAAGATCGACAGAAGCTTTGTCACGTCGATGCTGGAAAATGAAAAAAGCTACAAGCTGGTTGAAACCATTATCAGTATCGCCCGGACCATGGAGATGAATGTGGTGGCAGAAGGGATCGAGACGGAAGAACAGCAGGCGGTTCTCACCCGTCTCGGCTGCGATTACCTGCAGGGTTACCTTTTCTCCCGGCCCTTACCTGCCGAACAGGTACCGTGGCTACTGCTGCAGATAAATTCAGACAAACAGATTATACCCATTAATAAAATTCAAACGGACCCCGCATTTATTTCTCAAAAAAATCATGCCTGACGGGGTTAAGTGGAGTATGTTTCAAGGGAGTACACGCGAGTCAATTCTGTCATGATTGTCAGGCACATGTTGTCGATGAACAGGAAACGCCTATGTCGCAACCTTGTTTTGATGCGTTAAATGTAATTAAAACACCCGTGTGGCTCGTTTCACCCGTGTCGGAAAAGATCATTTTTGCGAATGTGTCCGCAACGCAGATCATGGGGGATAAAACGCTCGATGACCTGCGCAAAGGGATCTATTCAGCCAGTGCGCAAACCGTCCTGTCGATGTATGTATCTGAACTGAAAACAGAGCAGGAGATCGTCGAAATCTGGACAACGAACCGGGATGGACAGGATACGCCGTTAAGCTGTCGCCTCTCGCTTGCCCACTACGCGCCCTGGGGAGATGTGATTGTTTTCGAGGGCATCTCCCAACAAATACTCTCAGGATTGAAGGCCAGCCGTTCCGCTAACTACCGGCGGAAAAAACAGGGTTTTTATGCGCGCTTTTTTCTGACCAACAGTGCCCCGATGCTGTTAATCGATCCGGCCCGCGACGGTCAAATCGTCGATGCGAATCTGGCCGCGCTCAATTTTTATGGTTATTCACATGATGACATGTGCAGTAAGCATACCTGGGAAATCAATACGCTGGGGCGAGATGTGATGCCCATTATGACTGCGATTGCCGCGCTGCCCGGTGGTCATAAGCCGCTCAATTTTGTTCACCGCCTTGCCGATGGATCTACCCGCCACGTTCAGACGTATGCCGGGCCCATTGAGATCTACGGTGACAAGCTGATGCTGTGCATCATCCACGATATCACCGAGCAAAAAAGGCTGGAGCAGGAGCTGGAACATGCGGCGCTACGTGACTCCATGACCGGGCTACTCAACCGGCGGCAGTTCTACGCGATTACCGATCAAAGCAGCCTGAATAAACTTCCTGCGCAGCAGCAATTTAGCCTGCTGCTGGTGGATACCGACCATTTCAAAAACATTAATGACCTGTTCGGCCATCTGAAAGGCGATGAGGTGCTTATCGCCCTTTCCCGGACGCTGGAAGCCTGTAGTCGGGAGGGCGATATGGTCTTCCGCTGGGGTGGCGAAGAGTTCGTTATCCTGCTGCCGCGCACCTCTCTCGATACCGCGATGCAGATTGCCGAGTCAGTCCGCGCAGCCGTTGCCCGCATTACGATTCCGGGCTTGCCGCGGTTCACCGTTAGCATCGGCGTGGCGCGGCACAATCAGGGGGAGAGTATTGACGAGCTGTTTAAGCGCGTGGACGATGCGCTGTACCGCGCTAAAAATGACGGACGCAATAAAGTCCTTGCGGCATGAAACTGGAGTATCCGTAAAAGCCCCGCTACAATGCCCACCTCGAATCAATTAGTTTCAGGTGGGTAAAAGCCGCAATGGGAAAAACAGAAATAATACTCACCTTAATTATTTTACTCCTTATTATATTTGGCTTCTGGTTTATTTTTAGCGGTGAGATCTGGTATCTCGTCGAGTTTCTTGAAAATAGCCTTTACCCGACCTTTGACGCACCGTAACGCACGTTTAATCGCTTGTTTCACCTACCGAATATGTCAGGTATCTGCTTCCCTTACAGCCGCGTAAAATACGCGGCGTTATCCTCCAACAACGTTGATAACGAATCACTTATTCATTTGCTTATGTTGCCCGTGCTCTGACGGGCTTTTTTATTTCCGGCAATTCAGCCACGCCAGGCTATATCTTAATCATCTTTATTGATAGAGGTGAGGAAAGATGAGCAAGAAGATCCTGATGCTGGTTGGCGATTACGCCGAAGATTACGAAACCATGGTGCCTTTTCAGGCGTTGCAGATGATTGGCCATCAGGTGGATGCGGTCTGCCCAGACAAACCGAAGGGCGACTACATCATGACGGCAATCCATGACTTTGACGGCGCCCAGACCTACAGCGAAAAGCCCGGTCACCGCTTTACCCTCAACGCCGATTTTTCAGCCGTAAAGGAGCAGGACTACGACGCGCTGCTCATCCCCGGCGGGAGAGCCCCCGAGTATCTGCGGTTAAATGAGGACGTCTTAAAGCTGGTACAGGCATTTGACGCCGCGCGTAAGCCGATTGCTGCGGTGTGCCACGGACCACAGCTGCTTGCTGCCGCGGGGATCCTGAAAGGACGAACCTGTAGCGCCTACCCGGCCTGTGCGCCTGAGGTCCGTCTCAGCGGCGGACACTACGCCGCTATCGGCATCGATCAGGCCCATGTAGACGGTAACCTGGTGACGGCTCCCGCCTGGCCCGCGCATCCGCAGTGGCTGGCGAAGTTTAATGCGCTATTAGAATAACAGAGACCCGGCATCGGGCCACGCATAGCGAATGAAGCCCTACCGCGTTTTGCAGGCCTGGCGCGGGAATGCGCCAGGTCTCATAAAACATCAGTGCTTCTCGATAAACATCGTCCGGCTATACGCCACGTCTTCCGGGTTATTGATGGGGTAGCCTTTCACCCAGGGCTTAATAAGACGACCATTGGTGTACTGGTAAATTGGCGCGATAGGCGCTTTCTCCAGGAGGATTTTCTCCGCCATGTTGTAGTCTGTATTACGCGCTTTCGCCGTGGTTTCCAGCGTTGCCTGGTGGATAATTTTATCGTAGGCCGGTTCATTGAAACGCGAGATATTACCGCTGTGGGTTGAGGTCAGCAGAGACAGGAAGGTCGACGGCTCGTTGTAATCGCCTACCCATGACGCGCGGATCACATCAAAATTGCCGGTATTACGGCTGTCGATATAGGTTTTCCACTCCTGGTTTTGCAGTTTGACGTCCACACCGAGATTTTTCTTCCACATAGACGCCACCGCAATGGCGATTTTCTGGTGGTTTTCCGAGGTGTTGTACAGCAGGGTCAACTTCAGCGGACGCTGAGGACCGTAACCTGCGGCCTGGAGCAACGTTTTCGCCTGAGCGTTCAGTTCCTGCTGGGACATCTGCTCGAACGGAGAAGGTTCAGGGGTGAACCCCGCCGTCACGTCAGGGGTGAAATGCCAGGCCGGCTTCTCGCCTGTACCTAATACCTTTTCTGCCATAATGCGGCGATCGATAGTCATGCTCAGCGCAAGACGCACCCGGGCATCGGCCGTCGGGCCCTTTTGCGTGTTAAACGCATAGTAATAGGTCCCGAGCTGAGGCGGCGTATACACCTGTCCCGGAATGTCCTTCAGGAGCTTCTGATACATGTTTTTCGGGAACGATTCGGTGATATCAATATCTCCCGCCAGATAGCGCTTAGTGGCGGAGGATTCCTGATTAATCGGAATGAAAGTCACTTTTTGCAGGACAGTTTTCGCGTTGTCCCAGTAGTGCGTATTCGGCACGACAACCAGTTTTTCATTCACCACGCGGTCGTTCAGGACGTATGCGCCATTGCCCACCAGGGCGCCCGGACGCGTCCACTCTTTACCGCTTTCAACGTTCGCTTTTTGCACCGGATAGAAGGCGAAGTTTGCCGTCAGGTTGCTAAACCACGGGAGCGGTTTGTCCAGCTGGACGCGTAACGTTCTGGCATCCACCGCCGTCACGCCCAGGGTATCTGGCGCTGCTTTGCCATCGATAATGGCCTGCGCGTTGTTGATGCCTGCCAGCGCCGCAAACCAGGCAAACGGAGACGTGGTTTTTGGGTCAACCAGACGCTGCCAGCTGTAGACAAAATCCTGCGCGGTGACGGGCGTACCGTCAGACCATTTCGCGTTATCGCGCAGGGTAAACGTCCAGATACGGTTATCGTTGCTCTGCCAGCGCGTCGCCACGCCCGGGGTCAGCTCCCCTTTCTCGTTCTGATTCACCAGCCCTTCGAAAAGATCGCGAATCACCTGAATCTCGGGTAATCCCACCGCTTTTGCCGGATCGAGCGAAGCAGGCTCGTCTTTAATATGCCTGACCAGCTCCTGTTTTTGCGCCAGTACCGTGCCCTGGGGCACATCAGCAGCGTACGAGAGTGTAGAGAGTCCGCACAGGTACAGTGCAGCGCAGAGACGCGAAACAGGATGCTTCATAAGATCCCCTTTAATAAATTCAGGTAACAAGCAGATGCGTAATTATTTGTTTCGACACAGGGAAATGCAAATACCTTCGTCAGGAATAGTGATTTGAGGCAATTCTCAAGCGTTACGGAAACTATTTGATTAACAGCGAGTTTTGCACAACACTGCCAGTAGAGACTTCTTTATCAGGATTTCGTATGGCAATTACCCGACCACGAGCGGAGCGCGGGGCCTTTCCGCCGGGCGCTGAGCAATATGGCCGCTCATTTTTAGGCGCATCGCTGATCTGGTTCCCGGCGCCCGATGCCGATCGCAACAGCGGTTTGGTCATTGCCGGCACGCACGGAGATGAGAACTCGTCCATCGTCACGCTTTCCTGCGCGCTGCGGACGCTGACGCCTTCATTGCGACGTCACCACGTGATTCTTGCCGTCAATCCGGACGGCTGTCAGCTTGGTTTACGCGCGAATGCGAGGGGAATCGACCTGAACCGTAATTTCCCAGCGGCAAACTGGCGCGCCGGCGAAACGGTTTATCGCTGGAACAGCTCCGCCGAGGAGCGGGACGTGGTGCTACTGACGGGAGACAAGCCCGGCTCCGAGCCGGAAACGCAGGCGCTGTGCCAGCTTATCCATAAGATCCACCCCGCATGGGTTGTCTCTTTCCACGATCCGCTGGCCTGCATTGAAGATCCGCGCCACTCCGAACTGGGCGCGTGGCTGGCGCAGGCTTTCGCCCTGCCGCTCGTCACCAGCGTGGGCTATGAAACCCCCGGATCGTTCGGTAGCTGGTGCGCCGATTTGAGCCTGCCCTGCATCACCGCTGAATTCCCGCCGATTTCCTCCGACGAAGCCAGCGAGATTTACCTAAAAGCGATGATGGAGCTTCTGCGCTGGCAGCCTCAAAGATGAAGCACGCCGCTGGTAAAATTAAGCGCCGGTGAAACGTCAACCGCCAGCCACGTCGGGCCATCCAGATCGGCGAAACGGACCTGATTGACCAGCGGCAGCGCCGCGCCGATCGCCCGTGATGTGCAGAGCATGCATCCCAGCATCAGGGAAAAGCCCTGCGCCTGCGCTTCCGCCGCCAGGGCCAGCGCTTCTGTCAGCCCGCCTGTCTTGTCGAGCTTGATATTGACCATCTCATAGCTGCCCTTAAGCGCGCTCAAATTCTCGCGGGTATGACAGCTTTCATCCGCACAGACGGGCAGCGGATGGATAAAATTCTTCAGCGCCGCATCATCCTTCGCTGGCAGAGGCTGTTCCAGCATCGCCACGCCCAGGTCAGCCAGCAGCTGACATCGTGCGGCAAGCCCCTCGGGATGCCATGACTCGTTGGCGTCAACAATCAGCGTGGCCGAGGGAACCGCCGAGCGAATGGCGACCATCCGCTCGCTGATCAGGCGATCGTCGAGCTTCACTTTTAACAGCGTGGCCCCGGCGTCAAAGAGCGCTTTTGCGCTGGCGGCCATCTGCTCCGGCTCACCAATCACGACCGTTTGCGCCGTCACGACGGATTCCGGCAGCGCCACACCCAGCAAGGACGTCAGCGATTGCTGCTGCTTAGCGGCCTCAAGGCTCCAGAGCGCGCAGTCGACGGCGTTGCGCGCTGCCCCGGCGGGTAAACGCTGCTGTAACGCCTCGCGCGTGAGCCCTTTTTGCAGGTCAGGCACCAGGGTCATGATATGCGCCATCACCGACGCAGAACTTTCTCCGTAGCGCGGGTAAGGCGTACATTCCCCGACGCCTTTAACTCCCTCTTCTTCGATTTCAACCACGACCACGCTGGCTTCACTTCGGCTGCCGCGGGAGATCACAAACGGGGTATGCAATGGCCAGGCTTCTTCATAGACCTTAACGCTTCTCATCACTGACTCCTTGCGGCCCGGAAAGGCGAAAAATTTGGTTTGCCGTGTTATCCGCTGATGGCATACACTAGCCCCGACGTTAACTATATGTAAACAGGAAGATATCTATGTCACAACTCGTTCATTTCCAGGGCAACCCGGTTGCTGTTGCAGGTTCCATTCCGCAGGCTGGCAGCAAAGCGCAGGCTTTTACTCTGGTGGCTAAAGATCTGTCTGACGTCACACTGGCTCAGTTTGCGGGTAAACGCAAAGTACTGAACATTTTCCCAAGCATTGATACCGGCGTTTGTGCCGCGTCCGTGCGTAAATTCAACCAGCTGGCGACTGAAATGGACAACACCGTTGTGCTGTGCATTTCCGCTGACCTGCCGTTTGCCCAGTCCCGTTTCTGCGGTGCCGAAGGCCTGAGCAACGTTATTACCCTCTCCACCCTGCGCAGCGCAGATTTCCTCGAGAAATACGGCGTCAGCATCGCGGAAGGCCCGCTGAAAGGTCTGGCAGCACGTGCCGTGCTGGTTCTGGATGAAAACGACACCGTCGTCTTCAGCGAACTGGTTAACGAAATCACCACCGAGCCGGACTACACTGCCGCGCTGGACGTGCTGAAAGCATAATAAGTACTTAGCATTCTATACAACTTATTCTCAACCTCGCCGCGGCGGGGTTTTTTATTGCGCCAAAGCTGAATCGTTAAAGCACAAATGCGCACAAGTCACATTAATCATGCAATAACTTAGACAATATGTAACATGAGCGTGATCAATAACGCATAATAATCGTTAAAAATCCCTATTTTCATCCCCAGTGAAGCGCATCACATTTCCCTTTTTGTCTAAACATTAGATTTGCTTACGAAAGAAAATAATCGTTTCAGCAAAAAGGATAATATATGAAGATTAAATTCGCTTTTACGCTTCTTGCGGTACTGATTTCTGGCCATGCAGCGGCCAAGACCTGGGTGCTGACAAGCGCTGAAAGCAGCATAGAGAAAGGAAACTGGAAGATTTCCAGCGATGAGCTGAAAGTTAAAGACCAAACGTTCAGCATTGAGCAAAAAATCTTGCACGGTGGTAAACAGGAAGGCAGCAAAGTCATCATTATTAGCAGCAAAGATGGCCTGACGATTACCCTGAGCCCGACCCGCGGGATGAACCTTCTGCATGTAGAAGGCTTTGGCACCCGACTGGGGTGGAATTCGCCCGTTAAAGAGGTCGTTAATCCGGCATATATCAATCTTGAAAGCCGCAACGGTCTCGGCTGGCTGGATGGTTTCAACGAGATGATGGTGCGCTGTGGCTATGAGTGGACCGGGCACCCGGTCACCGCGGACGGGCAAATTTACACCCTGCACGGCAGGGCCGGTAATACACCCGTTTCGCAGGTCGAGGTTGAAATCGCGGATGCCGCCCCGCATGAGATCCGCGTTCGCGGTTTGATCAAAGAGAGCACGTTTAAAAAATCGGATCTGCAAACCATGACCGAACTGCGCTACGTTCCCGGAACCAACCAGTTCAGCCTGCATGATGTTCTGACCAACCATGCGGATTACCCTCATGATTACCAAATCATCTATCACAGCAACTTCGGCACGCCGATCCTTGAAGAAGGCGCGCGTTTCCTTGCGCCGGCGGCAAGCGTGAGCCCATTCAATGACTACGCCAAAGCGGGGGTTAACGACTGGCAAACCTATGCCGGGCCGACAAAAGGCTTTGATGAGATGGTCTTTAACATTAAACCGCTCGCGGACAATAACCACGAAACGCTTGCGGCGGTGGTCAATAAAGCCGGAGATAAAGGCGCGTCAATCCAGTTTGATACTCGCCAGCTGCCCGTGCTGACCTTATGGAAGAATACCGACACGCTGAAGCAGGGCTACGTCACGGGCATTGAGCCAGGCACCAGCTACGCCTACCCCGTTACGATTGAACGCGAGCAGAAGCGGGTTAAGCAGCTGCAGCCCGGCGCCAGCGCGCAGTTTGACCTGACCTATACCCTGCTGCATAGTCCGCAGCAGGTGAAAGAGGTCGAAAACAGGATTGCGTCGATTCAGGGAGAGACAAAAACAGAAATCGTTAACACGCCGATGGCGAAGGAATAAACGTAAAGTAAAAAGCCTCTTTGCAGAGGCTTTTTTGTTATTCGTCGCCTTTCTTATGATTCAAACCGTACTCGCGCAGCTTGTTCGCAATCGCGGTATGCGAGACGCCAAGACGTTTTGCCAGCTTGCGGGTGCTGGGATAGCTGCGGTACAGCTGCGTCAGCACCGAGCGCTCAAAACGGCTGGTGATATCGTCCAGCGAACCTTCCATCGCCTCTTCGCCGACAGACACTGTCCCCGCGTCGTAATCGGGCAACAGAATATCCTGCGGACGCAGCTCATAGCCTTCCAGCTGGGTCAGCGCACGATAAACGGCGTTTTTGAGCTGGCGAATGTTGCCCGGCCAGCCGTAGCGCATGAGCACCGTGCCAAGATCGGCAGACAGCTTCGGACGCGGCACCCCCTGCTCGTCGGCAAAGCGGGCAACGAACAGCTCCGTTAGCGGCATGATGTCCTGCGGACAATCGCGCAGCGGGGGAATATTCAGCGTCAGGACGTTAAGGCGGTAATAGAGATCTTCGCGGAAGATCCCCTTTTGCACCAGTTCAACCAGGTTTTTCTGGGTGGCGCAAATGACGCGCACATCCACATGCACCTCGTGATCCTCACCGACGCGGCGGAAGGTTCCGTCGTTCAGGAAACGCAGCAGCTTAGCCTGCATACGCGGCGACATTTCGCCGATTTCGTCCAGCAGCACGGAGCCGCCGTTAGCCTGCTCGAAGAACCCTTTCTTGCCTTCCGGCGCGTGGCCAAACAGCTCGCTTTCAACGGCATCTTCCGGAATAGAGGCGCAGTTGAGTGCCAGATAAGGCTTGGCCGCACGCGGGCTCGCCAGATGCACCGCGTGAGCCAGCAGGTCTTTCCCGGTGCCGGTATCCCCGGTAATCAGCAGCGGTGCGGTCAGGCTTGCGAGCTTGCGCGCCTGATCAACCACATGGCGCATTTTAGGGCTGACGGCAATAATCTGGCTGAATGCGCCGACATCCTGACTCGAGAGATTTTGCAGCTGGCGACCCATGCGTAACGTCGAGCGCAGCATGATCACTGCCCCGGTCAATACGCGGGTATTCCCTTCCCCTTTCAGATAGACCGGCGTGATCTCCATCAGGAAATTCTGCCCGTTAATCACCACATGCTCGCTAAGCGTATTCTGCGGATTGCTGTCCAGCCAGCGCTGGAAGTTAAAGCCGGGGATCAGCTGCGCGGCGTTATGATTGCTGAGCTTCTCCTGGCTCTGCGCGAAAAGCTGGCAGCTCGCGTGGTTAACGCGCTCAACTTTGCTTTTCAAATCCAGGGAGAGGAACGGCTCTGGCATGGCTTCCAGCAGCGCGCTCAGCGCCAGGTGCTCACGCTCAGAGGGCATCCAGGGAATGGTGCGCACATCCGTAACGCCAGCGATACGGCGGATTTCCGCCATCAGGCTGCTGAAGGTATTAAATTCAATTTCGGCAAAATTGAGGTAAATTCGCCCGACAGGATCGATCTCAATGCCACGTAAATCAATGCTACGTAAAACAAGAAGATCGAGTAATTCGCGGGTCAGACCGAGACGGTCTTCACAGAAGACTTCAAGACGCATGGGAAATTCACCGTTTTAAGCCAATAACAGTAAAATGATATGTCAGAACACGGCGATCCGGAAGATGGCTGTCAACAAATATTGACAGCCAGCACGATAAGTGAACAAAACCTCACGGAGCAGGTTTTTTATTGAGCGTCTCTTTGAGCTGGCCGATCAGCTCACGTCTGAAATCCCCCAGCCGGGGCTTATCGCCATCAATCCACGGCAGCGGACGACAGACCTCCATCGCTTTAATCCCCAAACGCGCCGTCAATAATCCCGCGCCGATACCCTGGGCGGCACGAGCAGAAAGACGCGCCGCCAGATCCTGCGACATCCAGTCCATGCCAACTTCGCGCACCAGTTCACTCGCCCCGGCAAACGCGATATTGAGCAGGACAAGTTTGAACAATCTGAGCCGACTGTAATAACCCAGCTCTATACCGTAAAGGTTCGCGATACGGTTGATCAGGCGCAGGTTGCGCCAGGCGATAAAGGCCATATCGACCAGCACCAGCGGGCTGACGGCAATCATCAGGGTGGATTCCGCCGCAGAGCGGCTGATCTCGCGCCGCGCCTGGGCATCCAGCACCGGCTGAACCATATGGGAATAGAGCGTCACCACTTCCCGGTCATTCTGGGTTTCATGGATGGCGGCATACCAGCGCTGAAGCGCCGGATGCGACTGATCGATGCCGGCCTGGCTGGCCAGCTTTTCACAGAACGCGCGGCCTTTGCCGGTGCCGTGACTGTGGAGAAGATCCCGCGCTTCATCACGCTCGTGCGCGCGCTGGCGCAAACGCCAGAGCCGACGCCACTCGGTGGTAACCGACCCGATGCCCGCCCCCACAATCAGCGCGCCCGCGGCACATCCGCCCAGCGCGACCCAGTCCTGAGTATGCCAGGCATTCATCGTCCACTGCACGCCCTGCCCAACCACGCTTACGCCAAACAGCGCCAGCCCGGTGGTGACCATCCTGCGCCACAGGCTGCGCTTTGGACGCAGGGCAGCTTCCACAACCGCCTCTGCCGGACCTTCCTCGACGCCCGGCTCCTCAGTCAGGGCCGGGGCAAAGTTATCAGCCTGCGTGCCGCTGAACGTCTGCGCGGTTTTAAACGCCTCCTGAGGATCCTGCTCAAGCGTTCCGGTAAAGTCTATGCGCGGTTTTAACGGTTCCGTCATCGCAATTTATCTCCTATCAAAAACTCCAGCGCTGCATCCAGACGGATGTGTGGCAATGGCCGATCGACGCTCATTGCCTGCGGGCGGAAGGCTTCAAACTGGAAGCCCTGGTTCTGCCAGAAGGCCTGACCCGGCAGCCGCGCAGGCACTTCGCCCGGATACACGGTAAGCGGTTCACCGTCGCTGAGCCGGTTCCCGCGTAACGCCGGTATTTTCTCGCCGTTAAGATCGATAAGCCCGCTTTGCGTCGCCTGCACGGACGCAAGTCCAAGGCAATCCATGCTGATCCCTTCGAAGGCGGCGTTTTGCCAGGCGTCCTGCACCAGCTGCTGCAGCAGCGAAACCATATTGGCATGCTGGTCGACCGTGACGTGATCGGCCTTTGTGGCCGCAAAGAGCAGTTTGTCGATCACCGGAGAGAACAGACGGCGAAACAGCGTCCGCTGCCCGTAGTGAAAACTTTGCATCAGCTGCGTCAGCGCCAGACGCATATCGTTGAAGGCCTGTGGCCCGCTGTTGAGCGGCTGCAGACAATCCACCAGCACAATCTGACGGTCAAATCGCAAAAAGTGGTTTTTATAGAATCCCTTGACCACTTTTTCACAGTAGTAATTGTAACGCTCGCGCAGCATCCCGGCGTTAGTGTGCCTGTCGGCCTGCGCCAGCTTCGACTCGCCCACCCCATCCACATCCGGCCAGGGGAAGAACTGAAGCGCAGGTGCGCCCGCTAAATCACCCGGCAGGACAAAGCGACCCGGCTGAATGAAGTGCAACCCCTCCTGCTTGCACTGATGCAGATACGCCGTCCAGGCTTCGGCAATGGCTGCCAGACGGTTCTCATCTGCCGGCGCAAGCGGGTCCAGGCCTTCGCACAGCTGTCGCCATTTGGCCGACCACCCGGCGCGCTGCCCCTGCAATAAGCCCGTCATCTGACGGGACCAGCTGAGGTAATCCTGCGCCAGCATCGGCAGGTCGAGCAGCCATTCACCGGGATAATCGACGATTTCAAGGTATAGCGTGGAGGTATCCTTGAAGTGGCGCATCAGGGATTCATTCGAGCGAAAACGCAGCGCGAGGCGAATTTCACTCACCCCTCGCGTCGGCGTCGGCCACGTGGGCGGATCGCCGTAGAGCTGCGCCAGCCCTTCGTCATAGGTAAAGCGTGGAATACCAAAATCACGCTGAGGGACACGCTTCACGCCCAGCAGACGTTCTTCCCGCACCGCGCTAAGCAGCGGCAGACGCGCGCCGGCGTGCAGGTTCAGGAGCTGGTTTACCATCGCGGTGATAAACGCCGTCTTACCGCTGCGGCTCAGCCCCGTCACGGCCAGACGCAGATGACGGTCAACGCCACGGTTCACCAGTGAATTGATTTCGTTTTTAAGTCGCTTCATCGCCGTCCTTCGTTGCCTGGAAGCCTTGAACGCATTGCTTCAGAATACAATAAATGGGGGCAGATCGTTGATTATCAATTCTTATTTATTGCTATTGCCGTTTTCTCTCCAGTAAGATGAACGACATTGCTGTCAGTCCGGAGTGAGTAAGGTGTATGTCACCCACCATCTATGATATCGCACGGGTTGCGGGCGTATCGAAATCAACCGTTTCCCGCGTTCTGAATAAACAAACGAATATTTCTCCCGAAGCGCGTGAAAAAGTGCTGAAGGCGATTGACGAATTAAATTATCAGCCCAACAAACTGGCCCGCGCCCTGACCTCTTCAGGCTTCGATGCCATTATGGTTATTTCGACCCGTTCAACCAAAACCACCGCCGGTAATCCTTTTTTCTCCGATGTCCTTCATGCCATTACGGCAAAAGCGGAAGAAGAAGGTTTTGATGTTATTTTACAAACGTCAAAAAGCAGCGAAGACGATCTGCTGAAATGTGTGAGTAAAATAAAACAGAAGATGATCAAAGGGATAATAATGCTGAGTTCACCGGCAAATGAATCCTTTTTCACCACGCTGGATGCGTATGGCGTACCGGTAGTGGTTATCGGCAAAGTCGAAGGTGAGTTTCAGAATATTTATTCCGTCGACACGGATAATTTCCATGACAGCGCCACGCTGACTGAAACCTTTATTAAAAACGGACGCCGTAAAATTGCCTGTCTGCATGCCCCGCTTGATTATCATGTTTCGATCGATCGTCTTGCGGGCTATAAGGCCAGTCTGGAAAAGCACCATATTGCCCTTAACCCGGACTGGATCAGGGATGGTGGTTATACCCATGAGAGTGCGCTCACGGCGGCGCTGGAATTATTGTCTTCACCCACGCCGCCTGATGCGGTATTCGCTACCGACAGCATGAAGTTACTTAGCCTCTATCGCGCGGCGGATGAGTTGAACCTGATGATCCCTGAGCAGGTGGTGATAGCCGGATACAGTGACCCGATGCTGTCTCTCATTTTAACGCCCGCACCTGGCGGCTTCGATATCCCGACCCGAAAGCTGGGGGAAGAGAGCTGCGATCTTCTTTTCAGGCGTATTGCGGGTCAGCCCGCACCGCAAAAAGTTCTCGTTGATACCCACTTTTTACTGGCGGCCTCGCTGCGCTAAAACCAGGGGCTTAACGCCCCTGGCGTGCCCTCGGTCAGAACGCGTAATTTACCCCAACGCCCGCATAGTGGAAGCGGTCGTTTTTACCCTCGTCATGGTTTTCCCATTCATAGGCGTATTCAAGCGTCATGGATAAACCGTTATTGAAGTCATAGGCATACTGCATACCCAGGCGGTTGAAATCATGTCCTTCACGCTCAGGATCGTCCTGCCAGTCCCAGTTCGACCAGCGATCGAGCCCCAGTCGGGTGTAAGGCGTTAAGGTCGTCTGACCAATTGAAATAGGCAGATAGGCGCGAATCTCCTGAGTGGAGAACTCACCGTTATTACGTGAACTGTCCATATTGAAACCGCGCTCTAAATAGTAATTCACTTTAGCCGCAAAGGTTTCGTTAATGGTCCAGGTAAAGCCCGTTTCGGTTTCAACGCGGCTGTCAGAATAACCGGTTTTCTCCAGATCGTTGGCAAACTGATACATGGCAAACCAGCCGCCAAAGCGCCAGTCATCGGTTAATTTAATATCCCAATCAGGTTGAACTTTATAGCGCTGCATATTCGCGCTGCCGTCTTTGGCACCGTGTTCATCTTTAAAGTGGTAGCCATAATTACGGAAACCACCGGTCAGACCGAAAGTAAAATCATCGGTTCCGATAAAGCGATAGCGTAATTCAAATTCAGGACGGTCGAAATAGGTTCCACGGGTCATACTGCTGTAATCAACCGGCCCCTCCTGATACATCGCCAGCGAAATAGTCCACGCATCCCAGGTTGCATTAAACCACACGGAAGGTTCATATAATCCATCTTTATCGTCGCCCTGCCCCTCAACGTTTTCGATTTCATACATCGCCCCAATATTAAATTCCCACTGTTTCGCTGTTTCTGATGCTTGTGCACAGCTCACCCCTGCGCACAGCACGAGCGCAGCACTTCTTAGTAGAGTACCCATTAAATTTTCCCTTTATAAGTAACAAACAAAAAAACCGGAAATTTGCATTTCCGGCGAACACCTTTCTTATCTAATAGCCGCTTCGGTTTCAGCGTCGAAGAAATGGCACTTATTCATATCGAACTGGATGTCGATATTATCCCCAGCGGCATAATCATTAGCAGCGCCAGCGCGCACAACCAGCTCATGGCCGCCAACGGTGGCGTAGAGCATGAACTCCGCGCCGGTCAGTTCGGCTACGCTGACTTTCGCCGCGATATTCTCACCTCGGCTCTGCAGCGTGAGAATATCTTCCGGGCGGATCCCAAAGACCACTGCTTTGCGCTGATACCCTGCGGCGTTCAGTGAAGCGAGCTTGTCCTCCGGGATCGCCAGACGCAGCGTTTCCGTGACGAAATAGCGATCGTCGATAGCGCCGCGAATAAAGTTCATGGCTGGCGATCCAATAAATCCTGCGACAAACATGTTTGCCGGTTCGTTGTACACCTGCTTCGGTGCACCGACCTGCTGAATAATGCCGTCTTTTAAGATCACGATGCGGGTCGCCATGGTCATGGCTTCCGTCTGATCGTGGGTCACGTAAATCATCGTGGTGTTGAGCTTCTGGTGCAGCTTGCTGATTTCAGCCCGCATCTGCACGCGAAGCTTGGCATCGAGGTTGGAGAGCGGTTCATCCATCAGGAACACGCCCGCCTCGCGCACGATCGCCCTGCCCAACGCCACGCGCTGTCGCTGGCCGCCGGACAGCGCGCCGGGTTTACGCTTGAGGTACTCGCGTAATCCGAGGATCTGTGCCGCCCAGTTAACGCGTTCTTCGATAATCGCAGGCGCAATTTTTTGCATCTTCAGGCCAAACGCCATGTTGTCGTAGACCGTCATATGCGGATAAAGCGCATAGTTCTGGAACACCATCGCAATATCGCGAGACTTGGCGGGCACGTCATTCATGCACACCCCGTCAATAATCAGTTCACCCGCGCTGATCTCCTCCAGACCGGCAATCATTCGCAGCGTCGTGGATTTACCGCAGCCCGAAGGCCCAACGAAGACGATGAACTCCTTGTCTTCGATTTCGAGACTGAAATCCTTAACCACGTGAACCTGGTTATCATAGATTTTCTGAATGTGTTTCAGAGACAGTTGAGCCATTGTTAATTCCTTATCAATACGTCCGGGATGCCCAAAACTCGGTCAGGCATTTCCAGGTCAGTTCCCGCGTTGAATGAAGTTGTAATCCCGCATGGTTCAGGCCAGCTCCAATCCCAACCGATAGCATTCCCGCCGCGTTGATCGCCTCAACGCCTGCAGGTGCATCTTCGATACCTATAACCGCATCAGGACGCACATTCAGGCCTGCACAGGCGGCGAGGAAGATCTCCGGGTCTGGTTTTGAGCGGCGAATACGGGAAGCATCGGCGCAAAAATCGAAGGCCTGATGAATGCCCAGCCCGTGCAGGATCCCCGGGGCATTCAGGGAAACGGAGGCGAGCCCAATTTTGACCTTCGCCGCACGGATATCCGCCAGCACGCCGCGAATACCGGGAAGCAGTGAATCCTCCGTTAGCGACGCCAGAGACTGGACATAGAGCGCGTTTTTCTTCGTCGCCAGCGCGAAGCACTGCTCATCGCTAAACGTCCTCTCTTTCCCGCCATGCTTCAGGATGCGCTGCAGGGAATCCATGCGGCTAATCCCCTTCAGCTGTTCGTTAAACGCTTCGTCGAAGGTGATGCCGATTTCATCCGCCACTGCACGCCAGGCCAGAAAATGGAGGTGTGCGGTATCGGTGATCACACCGTCCAGATCGAATACAACAGCCTTAAGCATCATGGCGCCCCTCCGTGGTAGCGGTCCCATTTTCAGATGCAAGAAAATCCTTATAAGCGCAAATTTTCCGCCCCGATAGATGTAGCGTTTTGCCCCACAGCGTCAGCGTGGCAGGCGCTGAAGCTTCAATGGTTAACACCTCATTTTCATAGGTGAAGTGCAGCGTTGCGTTCCGCCAGCGCAGGGGGAAAGCAAGTCTTCGCCAGTGGGCCGGCAACCTGGGCGCAAGGTGCAGTTCCCCTTCTACAATCTGCATACCGGCAAAGCCCTGAATGACGCCGGACCAGATAGCGCCGGTCGCAGCGGCGTGAATTCCGTCATCGCAGCTGTGCGGGTCGTCCCCAAGGTCAATAGCGACGCCATCGCGCCAGAAGGCGTATGCACCTTCGACGTCACCACAGCGGGCAGTCACAATGCCGTGAATGGCCTTGCTTAGCGAAGAATCATGGATCGTGCGGGGCTCGTAGAACGCCAGATTGGCGGCGCACTGCTGCAGGGTAAACCGCTCCGGCAACAGGTAGGTGAGCATCACCACATCGGCCTGCTTAAGGATCTGCATCTCGTTTACTTCCGCGCGGGAATAATCGAGCAGAATGGTCTGCTTACCCGCTTTGGCTTTGTAGCGGCTCAGATCGATGGCAGGTTTTGCCATGAAGGTATCATCCTGCGGGATCACACCGTCTGGATTGGCCTCCGGCAGCCATAAGCGCGTCAGGAACCGTGTGGCATTCTGCGTAAAACCTTCATCCTCGCGCCCAAAAATCGCCATAAACTGGCGAGCGCAGGCGACGTTGTGCCAGGCCAGATAGTTGGTATAAGCGTTGTTGTTCACATGCTCGGTGTATTCGTCCGGTCCGATGACGTCATGGATTTCGAGACGACCATTGATTTCCGTTGCGCGTCCCATCCAGAACGCAGCGGTTTCTATCAGCAGCGTCAGACCTTCATTTCGCATAAAGGTCTCATCGTGCGTCGCCTGCCAGTAAGCGACGACGGCCCAGGCAATGTCCGCCACGATGTGGTGTTCCGCCAGCGCGGAGGCCACCTTCTGGCGCGTGCCGGTTCGGATGTTAATAGCCGCGAACTCCGGCGTCTCTTCCAGGCCGCTGGCGGCGCTCTCCCATGGGAACAGCGCGCCGGGCCAGCCGTTGCGACGGGCTTTTTCCCGCGCCCCGGCCAGATTGAGCCAGCGATAGCGCAGCAGGCTACGGGCGGTTTGTGGGCGAGTGAAGAGATGGAAAGGCAGCAGGAAAATTTCGGTATCCCAGAAGACGTGGCCTTTATATCCCTCGCCCGTCAGCCCTTTGGCGGCGATACTGCTTCGCTCATCATGGGCTGGCGTCATGGCCGTCAAATGCCAGACGGCGTAATCCAGCGCCATCTGATCTTGATACTCCGTAGAGTCCACCTCCACCCGAGCGTCGCGCCAGACCTCTTGCCAGGCACACGCCGAACTCTCCAGTAAGGCGTCGTAGCCTCTTGCCGCACAGACTTTGAGATCGGCCAACGCGTTGCGGGCGAAAGATGCCTGCGACAGTGCCTTATCACTGCGATGTGCCACCCAAACGATTTTTTCAAGCGTGACGGTGTCACCCTTCGCAATCGTCAGCGAATGATGAGCGCTGAGACGACGATTTTTGGCGGTGAAACAGCTGTCGCTCTTCGCTGAGAGCTGACAATACGCTGAAACAACAATCTCAGACGTACGGTCCTGCGTTTCATACACGCCCTGCATGTATTCCTGATCGAATACTCTGACCGACATTTCATCCAGATGCTGTCTGCCGCTGTTCGTTTGCGTTGCATCAATGCCGGTTTTCAGCACGGCCTGCGCGACGGCATCGAGCGGTGTGATCGAAAGCTGCATAGCCACTAAGGGCAACTGGTCCAGCGACACAAAACGACGACTTTCCAGACGATAGCGTTTCCCGTCAGGCGAGCGCCAGACGACGCTGCGACGAAGTTCACCATTGGCAAACGCCAGCTCGCGCTGCCACTCGAGAATTTCGCCTGACAGGAGCGTGAAATTGACGCCATCCAGCTCAACATCAATACCGATGATATCCGGCAGATTGACCAGCTCAGTGGTCTCGTTGCGACCCGCCTGATGATAGAGACCCGCAAGATACATGCCTCGGGTTTGCTGGGTGTAATCTTCTTCGTGCGCAGCGCGGATCCCCATGTAGCCATTACCGCAGGCCATGATGGAGGCGTATTTATTCAGGCTGTGTGGACAAAAGCCCGGGTCGGTTAATACAGACACGTTTAGCATAACGTCACGCTTTCCCCTGTTTCTGCTGATTCATACAGCGCGGCGACAAGCTGCTGGATAACCAGCCCCTGCTCTGCATCAGCGATCATGACGGGCTCTCCCTGCACATGCCGCACAAAGGCATCCATACTGCGCATATGACGCCGATCGTCAGCTTCTTCACGCTGCGTGAGGGTGACTAAAGTCCCGGCTTCGTCGTTGTAGATGTGCGCCGGGAACAGCATGGCGCCAGCCTTTTCACCGCAAAATGCGACGTTCATGATGGATTGTTCGCGGATATTGAGCGCAAACGACGTGTCCAGACGCAGAATGCCGCCGTTACAAAATTCAATGGTGCCAAACAGGGCATCTTCAACGGTAAACTGCGTGGGATCCCACGCGCCAAACTGGCCGCTGCTTTTACGGTTTCCCAGCCTCTGGAAGCTATGTGCCGTCACCTTTTTTACCGCCGGGAACCCCAGCACGTACATCGCGGCATCGAGCATATGGATGCCGATATCAATCAGCGGCCCACCGCCCTGTAGCGTTTTGTTGGTAAAGACGCCCCAGCCGGGAACCCCGCAGCGGCGTAGCGCCTGCGCCGTGGTGTAATAAATTTCTCCCAGCGCCCCCTTCACCACAGCCTCACGCAGCAGTTGCGTATCGAGAGCAAAACGATGGTGAAAATCATACGCCAGCACTTTTCCCGCCTTGCGCGCGGCCATGCGCATCCGATCGGCCTCCTGCGGCGTCATAGCAGGTGGTTTTTCACACATCACGTGGCAGCCAGCTTCCAGCGCTGCCATGACGTGCTCGAAATGGAACCGGTTAGGCGAACAGACGCTCACCACCTCCGGCTTAACCGCCTCGAGCATGTCTCGCGCATCCTGCCATACCGAGGGAATACCATGACGTTCCGCAAACGCCCGAGCCTGTTCAGGATGGCTGTCCATGACAGCCACCATCTGAACATCACTGCGCGTGGCGTAATACGAGGCATGCACTTTATCCGCGACCTGCCCGGCGCCAATGATGGCGACGCGCAGAGGCGAAGGTGTAGAAGCACTCATCACGCTCGTCATCCTTAGCATTCACGCAGATAAATGAGTGAGTCCTGGTATGCCTGAGCCGGATCCTCGGCGCGAACACGGCATTCATACACCACGTATCCCTGATAGTTATCGGCACGCAGCTGGTCGAACAGGCTGGCAAAATCGAGGCTGCCGCTGCCCGGCTGGTAGCGGTGGTTATCTGCGATGTGCACATGGCCCAGCAGATCGCGGTTCTGATGCAGCGCGTCCGTCAGCGAGTCTTCTTCGATGTTCATATGATAGAAATCGCCGATGATCTGCACGTGCTTCAGGCCGTTCTCTTCGATATAGCGACGCGCGTCAGCCAGGGTGTTGATCATGTGATCCTGATAGCGGTTCAGCGGCTCCAGGTAGACGGTTGTTCCGGTGCGCGCCGCCACCTCATCCAGCCAGCGCAGGGAGGCGCTTACGGCTTTGCGGTCACCGTCCAGGCTGCGTGGAGAGGTCATTGGCGGCAGACGGAAGGTAAACATCCCCCACGCGGCAGGCACGATAATGCCCTTGCCGCCCACTTCAGCCAGCGCTTCCAGAATGCGTTCAATCTGCTTTAATCCGTTCAGACGACGCTCTTCGATGAAATCACCGATCCAGCCATCGTATCCACCGCAGGCCGTTGTCACCGGCAGACCGGTGGCTTTAATAGCGGCTTTTACGTCGTCGAGGTTTTCAACCAGCAGGCGGCCGTCAATTTCGTAGCCATCAAAACCCATCGCTTTGATGTACTCGAATTTTTCCATGATGTTGGTTGGGAAAAAGGCCTGGTTTTGTGTTGCGATCTTCATGATTTGCTGTCCTTAGCTTAAAAAGTGACGCCCATTTTGATACTGAGTTCCGGGTGCTGATCGACATACGTCATGTAGCTTTCCGGGGTGGTGGCGAAGGTCACGACCGGGTCGATCAGATCGTCACAATTCAGATAGCCGTTCATCAGCAGTTCCCAGCAGGTCTCTTCAATACGCTTGCGGCTCCAGCGCGGGTAGTCCGGGTTGGGTTCACTGCAGGCGCGGGAGAAGACAATCTTCGCGTTATTGAAATGCGCTTCGCGGCCAAGGTTAAAGCCTTCCGCGAACGGTTTTGCGAAAGCTACATAGGAGATGGTGCCGCCGTAGGCAAGCCCGCGCAGCGCGGACTGCAGCGCATCTGCAAAGCCGCTGGTTTCGATGATCACGTCCGCGCCCTGCTTCCCGGTCAATTTTTTGATTTCAAGACCCACATCGGTACCGATTGGATTCAGGCAGTGGTCCGCACCGTGGCGACAGGCGATCTCACAGCGATGTTCGATTGGATCAACGCCGATAACCACTGACGCACCGGCTTTTTTCGCCAGCTGAATCGCAATCTGCCCAATGGCTCCCAGACCGACCACGACCACAAAGTCGCCCACGCGGACGTTGGCATCTCGCACGCCGCTCATGGCGAACTGCGCCGGATCGTAGCAAACGGCGTTTTTCCAGGAGGCACCCTGCGGCATTTTACGCAGCTTGTAGTTGTTCACCGCGTTAACGATGACTGTTTCCTGCAGCGGGCCGTAGCAGCAGACGCTGTCGCCGATCTGATATTCAGTGACGTCATCACCGCATTCGATAATCTCGCCAACAATCATATTGCCCAGCTGGAACTTACCGAATTCGATCCCGCGGGCCGCCCCCTCTTCACGCGGCGTGAACATCTGCCACTCCGCGTTGAACTCTTCGTCAATAAACGGGCTTGCCGCGCGGAAATCCACGACTTCAGTGCCGTGCTTCGGCGCGCCAAAG
Organism: Enterobacter sp. WP_7_1; assembly: GCF_003688535.1. Lineage (NCBI taxonomy): Bacteria > Pseudomonadati > Pseudomonadota > Gammaproteobacteria > Enterobacterales > Enterobacteriaceae > Enterobacter > Enterobacter sp. WP_7_1. The sequence goes on from NZ_REFK01000001.1 coordinate 1,761,929, forward strand.
CGGGTGCGAATTTTCACTTCATGTGCTCCCACAGCACGATCTTCATATTCCATCAGCGCCGCCACGCGTGGCGCTGTCGCTACTAATTTTTTCATGACTGACTCCTTGTTAAAATTGGCCGCCTCAGCCCTTCACGCCGCCGGCGGTCAAACCACTTTTAATAAAACGTTCAGACAGGGCGTACATGATGACCACCGGAAGCGCCGTCACCAGTGATGCCGCCATCATGCGACCCCAGATGTAATCTGGCGTGCTAAAGAGCGTGTTCAGCCCGACCGGCAAGGTGAAATTGCTGGCGCTGGACAGGAAAATGGACGCAAACAGATAGTCGTTCCACGCCACCATGAAGCAGTAGACAAACACCGACACGAGCCCGGAAATCGCCAGCGGCACGGTGATTCGGAAGATGATTTGCAGGCGGTTAAGGCCGTCCATCATCGCGGCTTCTTCGATTTCGTCCGGGATGGTGTCGAAATAGCTGCGCAGCATGAACACCGCTGTCGGTAACGTTTGGGTCACCATGGTGATAATTAGCGCCAGCTCGGTGTCGTAAATCCCAAGGGCAGTGATGATTTTGAACAGCGGCACCACCAGCAATATTCCGGAGAACATGTAGACGGTGTAAAAACTTGCGTTGATCGTCGTGCGGCCTTTAAAACGCAGTTTGGACAAGGCGTAAGCCCCCAGCGTGCCGAGAAATACGGCAATTACCGAGGAGGTCAGCGACACCACCATGCTGTTTTTGAAATAGTCCACAAACGGGAAAATCAGCGGGTTAAAGATGTCGACGTAATGCTGCAGCGTCCACACCTGAGGCAAAATGGTCGGATTCAGCGATATGGCCTCTTTAGCGCTCTTGAATGACGTCATCAGCATCACGAAGAACGGGAAAAGCGTGATGACCAGGAATACCGCCAGACCGAGATAAAAACCAATACGGCTCAGTACGCGTTTATTTGTTGCCATTGAGGTTTACCCTTTTTCTGGTCAGCAGAATCACCGCGAAGATGATCACGAACAGCACGACGGAGATCGCCGCAGCCTTACCCAAATCATTGAAAGCGAATGCCGTTTTGTATAGGTAGACGCCCAAAATATCGACCTTGGTCGTCAACAGATAGACATCCGCAAACATGTAGAACATCCAGATAGTGCGGAGCGTCACCACCGTTGCCAGCACCGGCATAATCGCGGGCAGCGTAACGATTCGAAAACGCTGCCAGGCATTCGCGCCGTCCATTTCCGCCGCTTCATACAGCGACTTATCAATGGTCTGCAAAATCGCGAGGAACGAAATGAACGCGTACGGGAAGTAGCGCCAGATGGCGAACAACACCACCAGTACAAAGCTGCTGCCAGGATTGTCGAACCACAGGGGTGCCTGGTCATACAGATGCAGCAGGTCAACGCCCAGATAGTTCACAATGCCGTAGCCGTTGTTGAACATGTATTTCCATGCAAACACCAGCGAAATGGACGGGGTGACGTAGGACAAAATCACCAGTGAACGTGCCGTTTTCCGCAGACGGAATTCACGGTTAAAGAAGATCGCAACCGCCAACCCCAACCCCGTGCTGCCGATCACCACCAGCGCGGTATACCAGAACGTCATCCACAGGGAGTGCCAGAACGCAGCATCTCCCAGAATGCGGATGTAGTTATCCAGCCCGACGAACACCGCATCAATACGCGGGTTGGGCGGCAGACGTAAGAAACTGATTTCAATATTGGAAATCATTGGCCAGGCCACCAGGCCCCCCAGCAAAATCAGGCTGGGGGCCAACAGCAGCATGGCGAAAGGCATATCTGAACGACCAGAAAACAACGTCTTCATAATTTCCTTCCGCAGAGCGCTCCTATCGTTGTGAAATCAGATCGGTCAGACGCTTTTGGCTGTTACTAAGCGTGTTGCTGAGATCTTTTTTCCCCACCGTGACGTTATGCACCATGGAACTGATGATGCCGGACCCGGTAACATCGCCCATGCGTGTGAAGTTTTTGTCCCCCACCGCGCCAAACACCTGCACATTCGGGAACTGCGCAATCAGTTCGTAAGGCAGTTGTCCAAACGCTTTGATCACATCGTTGTTTTTCCAGGTATCGGTGCCCACCACCAGCTTGTTCACCGGCAGTGCCGCGCCAGGCGACATCATGACCCAGTCGGTTGCGTTTTGAGCCTGCTCCATCCAGGTCACAAACTTTTCAGCCGCCTGAGTTTCATCTTCGGTTTGACCGGTGGTAATCGTCAGCGACGTGACCATGCCGTAAACAGCAGAAGAGGTTTCTGTTGGGACGACGAAGCCCAGATTGGCAGGGTTTCCGTCCTGGAATACCGCCGGCAGGATGTAGGTGGAGTACACCGCCATCGGCGCAGAACCGTTCATGAAGGCATCTTTGATCTCCATGACGTCGTTTGAACCCGGCATGGTGGTCGCGGCCAGATCTTTATAAAACGCCAGGGCTTTTGCCATTTCAGGGGTATCGATGTCGACGTTCCCTTTGGCATCAAAAACGTTCGCGCCGCCGGAAAGCGCAAACTGGGAGAATGCCTGCTCCGTCATCACGCTTTCGGCGGTGGGCAGCGCAATGCCGTAATGTTTTTTGGCCGGGTCGTTGAGCCTCTGGCTGGCTTTCAGCAGCTGTTCCCAGTTATGCGGCTCCTGGATACCCGCCGCAGCAAGCGCATCTTTGTGATACCAGACGCCGGATAGCCAGGCGCTGACTGGCACCCCAGTCCAGGCAGAACCGTCTTCTGTACGAACAACACGCAAAATGCCGTCATAGAAGGTGCTCTCGCCTACCGCTTTAATGGCTTCACCGATAGCTTTGCGATCCAGAAGCTGTTCCTTGTCCATGACTTTCGCGTAGTCATGGCTGACTTCAATCACCTCGGGCAGCGCGCCCGTTCTGGCGAGCGTAATGACCTTGGTGTTGTAGGCATCCTCTTCGACCGGCACCTGTTTCACCGTGATGCCGGGGTTCTCTTTCTCGAACTTTTCGATAAGCTTCGTGATTACAGCCTGGCGCTCCTGCTCAACTGACGAGTGCATAAACTCAATAGTGACAGCAGACTTTTTGTCGTCCTTGCAGCCTGATAACAAGGCGCACGAAACCAGTGCTGAAATCAGCACAATTCTGGGCATTTTCATTTTTAAGGTCCTTTTTAGTTTTCTTTAATCCACAACACCTGCCATGGATATAGGGTCAGCGTTTTATCTGTAATATCTTTCCCGGAAATTAATTCCGTTCCGGATTGAATATCGGATTCCACCGTTTGAATGCCGTCACTGAAATTAAACAGCGCCGTTATTTTTTCGCCACAATTCGCCACGCGAACGATTTTTAATACATGTTCACCTGACGCACTGAAATAAGCCTCACTGTCAGGATGGAATGCTTTTTCGGCCCGACGCAGCGCGATCAACTGACTTAATGAGCAATAGACCTGAGAACGCAGGCTATTTTTATCTTCAAGCACGCTATCAATTTGTCCCGCAGCGTATTTCTCACGATTTATTGCGCGGTTGTATCCCAGGCGTTCAACACCTGCATAGTCATTACGCGAGCCGAGAATGCTCTGAATATAAACCGCGGGTACGCCGGGGAAGCTTAAAAGGACGGCATGCGCCAGAATAAACCGGGCGATCCGTTGGCTGTCAGGACTGTTACGCGTACTTAAAGCATCCAGATAGGTCACATTAATTTCATAAGGACTGCGTGTTCCATCCGGGTTATTTTTCCAGTTAACCAACGCCCCTTCAGCCTGAAGTTTTTCCACAAGCGAGAGGATTTCCGACTCGGGTAAAATTCCGCGTAACGGATTCAGACCAATCCCGTCATGCGAGGCCAGGAAGTTAAACCAGGTGGTTTTCGTGGAAGGCAACGTCAGCGACGCTGCCCACTGGCTCAGCGTCCGGACGTCCTGAGAATGCACCGCATGCAGCACCAGCGGGGGCAAAGAGAACTGATAAACCATCTGCGCTTCATTTTCGCCGTCACCGAAGTAAGCAACGTTATCTTTATGCGGAACGTTCGTCTCGGTGATAATCACCGTTCCAGGGGCGACAGCCTCGGTAATGGCGCGGAAAAGCTGGATGAGCTGATGGGTTTGCTCAAGGTGGATGCAGTTTGTTCCGGGTAGTTTCCACATGAAGCCTACAGCATCCAGACGTATGTATCGCGCCCCTTCAATCAGGTAATGCAGCAGCACGTCGACCATCGCGATCAGCACCTGCGGAGAGGCGAAATTGAGATCGACCTGGTCCTCGCTGAAGGTGGTCCACAGGTGTCGCACGCTGCCGTCATGCAGCGTGAAAGGCGTAAGAAGCGGTAAAGCACGCGGACGCGTCACCGCGGATAAGTCTGTTTCAGGATCGACAGAAATAAAGAAATCGTCATATCCTGGTATTTGCTTCAGGTAATTAGCGAACCATATGCTTTTGGCCGACATATGGTTACAGACGAAATCAAACATTAAACTGGCTGACTGTTTTAATTCAGCAACGTCTCGCCACGTTCCGGTTTCCGGTGCAACTTCATGATAATCAATAACAGAAAACCCGTCGTCTGAAGACCATGGATAAAAAGGCAAGAGATGGACATGAGAAAAAGAATGAGAAAGCCACCTGTTATAAAAACGCGTAAAAACAGGCAGAGCCTTCTCCCCTTTCGCTGAAAACTGATCGGCATAGGTGATCAGGACAACGTCTTTTTCATCCCAACCCGTTTTACGTTTTTCCGTAATAACAGAAGCGGCCTTTCCAATATTTTCCAGCAGCACATTAAGATGGGCTTCAGAAAACGTTTCCCCGTAAACAAGATTAATGAGTTCTTTAATTTTTGTATTCACTTTATTTTCCATGGTAGCGGTCCCACGAAGTGGCAATCTACTCCCATGAAAAATATCTGTCAACGGACCAGAAAGGAGAAAAAGGTGATTGCAAAGCAGCTCAGCGCAATATTGTGAGCTGCCGCAAAGAAAGAACGGGGAAAAGAGGAAATGCGGTTAACCGTCGCCAGTCCCTCTCCCGTAAGGGAAAGGGCTAACGCCAGCAGGAATTATTGGGATAAGTAGCGGCGAGAAAGCCGTTTTGCCACCTTTTGCAACAGCGGTTCTAGCGCCACGGCCAGCACCATTCTGACCGGCTTGCGGGCTACGGATTTAATTGCCCAACCCGCCACACCTGCCGGGCCGAACCGTAACGCGGTCAGCAGGACCAGTTTACCTGCGATTTTCAGGCCGGGTTTTACCTTCTGACCGGCCTGTTGCCAGTGTTGTTTCATCTCATCTCTCTCTTAAAGCTGACGAAAGCGACTTCTCAGCGTAAAGGTATCCGACGTGACATAGCGTTCCATTTCCCGTAGCCGCTTCTCACCTGCGGCGAGCTGCTCATCAACCGCATTGAGAAGATCGCTGCTGGTCGGGGCTCCCTCCGCAGCCAGTTCTCCTTCCGGCATCGGGTCAAGGACAAACGACAGGACGATGTATGCCACAAGGGTAATAAACGCCAGGCCGAAGAAGATCGATAGCACCGCGACCACGCGGACCAGTTTGACCGGGACATCAAGATAGTGAGCCAGCCCGGCACAAACGCCGCGCACCATGCCCTGCTGTGGAATACGCCACAGCTTTTTGTTCAGATTCAGTCCAGACATTAACGGTCCCTCCAGTTTGGATGCTCAGCATCCAGGATGGCTTCCAGCGCCTGAATGCGTTCGCGCATTTTGTTCGCCTCGTCGGAGAGCTGCACCAGACGCTGTTGTTCACTCTGGGAGAGTTCGCCCCGAGAAGAACGGTTGCTGTAGTGCAGCCATAGCCAAATCGGCAAAACGAACAGCACGAAAATTGTCAGGGGAATGGCCAGAAAAAGCGCGCTCATGTGTACTCCTTGTCTTATGATGCGGCACGCTCAGGTGCCGCAGGAATTATTATTGGTTGTCTTGCTTCATTTTGGCTTTCAGTGCCGCCAGCTGCTCGCTGATTTCATCATCAGCCTTCAGATCGGCGAACTGTTGATCCAGCGACTTCTGCTTGCCGATGCCGTGGCTTTCGGCTTCTGCTTCCATGTGGTCGATACGACGTTCAAACGATTCAAAACGCGCCATTGCTTCATCCAGCTTACCGCTGTCCAGCTGACGACGCACGTCGCGGGAGGAGCTTGCCGCCTGGTGACGCAGGGTCAGCGCCTGCTGACGCGCGCGGGTTTCGCTCAGTTTGTTTTCAAGCTCACCAATCTCTTTCTTCATACGAGTGAGCGTGTCGTCCACCAGCGTCACTTCATGCTCGAGCGTCGCGACCATATCGGCCAGCTTCTGTTTTTCAATCAGCGCCGCGCGGGCCAGATCCTCTTTATCTTTGCGCAGCGCAAGTTCCGCTTTTTCCTGCCATTCGTTCAGCTGAGCGGTAGCTTGTTCAATGCGACGCGTAAGCTGTTTTTTCTCCGCCAGCGCGCGGGCGGAGGTAGAACGCACTTCAACCAGCGTGTCTTCCATCTCCTGAATCATCAGGCGGACCAGCTTCTGCGGATCTTCTGCTTTCTCAAGCAGCGAGTTGATGTTGGCGTTCACGATGTCGGCAAAACGAGAAAAAATACCCATAATCTAATCCTCATAGTTCTGTTATCGGGCTATGCCCTGCTGTACAGATAATACAAACATCATGCCAACTTTTTATCTTATTGATTTTAATGAACCTGATTGATTTTCATGCAGTGAAGAACTATTCTTGCCTGGTGAAAATCGCTAAGGAGTGGTTAATTTCATCATGCCTGGATACAAAGACAATTTACTCGGCGAAGCAAACAGTTTCCTTGAAGTGCTGGAACAGGTCTCTCGCCTGGCGCCGCTCAACAAGCCGGTGCTGATCATCGGTGAACGCGGAACGGGGAAAGAGCTGATAGCCAACCGTCTGCACTATTTATCCGGGCGCTGGGACGGCCCCTTTATTTCCCTTAACTGCGCGGCGCTGAATGAAAACCTGCTCGACACCGAGCTCTTCGGCCATGAAGCGGGCGCGTTTACCGGCGCCCAGAAGCGCCATCCCGGACGCTTTGAGCGCGCCGACGGCGGTACGCTGTTTCTTGATGAATTGGCCACCGCGCCCATGCTGGTACAGGAAAAACTGCTGCGCGTGATTGAGTACGGCGAGCTGGAGCGCGTCGGCGGTAGCCAGCCGCTGCAGGTTAACGTGCGCCTGGTGTGCGCCACTAACGCCAACCTGCCGGAGATGGTGGCGGAGGAGAAATTCCGTGCCGACCTGCTTGACCGCCTGGCCTTTGACGTCGTTCAGCTTCCTCCGCTGCGCGAGCGCAAAAGCGACATCATGCTGCTGGCAGACCAGTTTGCGATTCAGATGTGCCGCGAGCTCGGCCTGCCGCTGTTCCCCGGCTTCAGCGATTATGCGCAGGAGACGCTGCTTGCTTACCACTGGCCGGGAAATATCCGCGAACTGAAAAACGTCGTGGAGCGTTCCGTCTATCGTCACGGCAGCAGCGAGACGGAGCTGGACAACATCATTATCGATCCTTTTCAGCGCAGCGTGCCGCCGCTGTCCGCACCAACGTCTTCAGGCGATCTCCCTACCCTCCCCCTTGATTTACGCCACTTCCAGAACGACCAGGAGAAACAGCTGCTGGAGCAAAGCCTGAAGACGGCAAAATATAACCAGAAACGGGCGGCTGAACTGCTGGGTCTGACCTACCATCAGTTAAGGGCATTGCTCAAAAAGCATCAAATGCGCTGACAATATCAGCACTTACCCGCAGACATTTTTACGAAGCAGGCGTAAGTGCGATACACTTTGCAGATCGAACCTAAAAACCTTAAAAATTATGCGTCTGGTTTTATCGTCCTTTTTTGCACTCGGTCTGTTTAGCAGCCTGGCCTTTGCCGCGCCCGAGCTAACTCCGCAGCCTGACATTCGTGACAGCGGCTTCGTCTATTGCGTAAGCGGCCAGGTGGACACCTTCAACCCGCAAAAAGCGGGCAGCGGCCTGATCGTGGATACCCTTGCCGCGCAGCTTTACGACCGTCTGCTTGATGTTGACCCATACACCTACCGTCTGGTGCCTGAGCTGGCGGAAAGCTGGGAAGTGCTGGATAACGGCGCAACCTACCGTTTTCACCTGCGCGATGACGTCGCGTTTCAGCGCACGCCGTGGTTTACCCCCACGCGCAAGCTGAACGCAGATGACGTGGTCTTTACCTTCCAGCGCATCTTTAACCGCAACCACCCGTGGCATAACGTTAACGGCGGGAACTTCCCCTATTTTGACAGCCTGCAGTTTGCCGACACCATCAAAAGCGTGCGCAAGCTGGATAACCGGACGGTCGAATTTACGCTGACGCGCCCGGATGCCTCCTTCCTCTGGCACCTGGCGACCCACTATGCATCGGTCATGTCCGCTGAATACGCGGCGAACCTGACGAAAAAAGATCGCCAGGAGTTGCTCGATCGTCAGCCGGTTGGCACCGGTCCGTTCCAGCTGGCCGAATATCGCGCCGGGCAGTATATTCGCCTGCAGCGCCATGAGCATTTCTGGCGCGGCACTCCGCTGATGCCGCAGGTGGTAGTCGATCTCGGTTCAGGTGGAACGGGACGTCTGTCGAAACTGCTCACCGGGGAATGTGACGTACTCGCCTGGCCGGCGGCCAGCCAGCTCACCATTTTGCGCGACGATCCGCGCCTGCGCCTGACGTTACGCCCGGGCATGAATATCGCTTATCTGGCCTTTAACACCGATAAGCCGCCGTTGAATAACCCTGCCGTACGTCACGCTCTGGCGCTGGCGATTAACAACCAGCGTTTGATGCAGTCGATCTACTACGGCACGGCGGAAACCGCCGCCTCAATTTTACCGCGCGCCTCGTGGGCCTATGACGGTGAAGCTAAAATTACGGAATACAATCCGGCAAAAGCGCGTGAACAGCTGAAGGCACTGGGGGCGGAAAACCTCACGCTGCAGCTTTGGGTGCCAACCAGCTCCCAGGCGTGGAACCCGAGCCCGCTCAAGACCGCCGAACTGCTGCAGGCAGATATGGCGCAGGTGGGCGTCAAAGTGATCATCGTACCGGTTGAGGGCCGTTTTCAGGAGGCGCGCCTGATGGACATGAATCATGATTTAACCCTGACCGGCTGGGCGACCGACAGTAACGATCCGGACAGTTTCTTCCGGCCGCTGCTGAGCTGTGCGGCGATAAACTCGCAGACCAACTATGCCCACTGGTGCAACCGGGAGTTTGACGCCGTGCTGCAAAAAGCGCTGGCTTCCCAACAGCTGGCCTCACGCATCGACGCCTATGATGAAGCGCAGAAGATCCTTGCCCAGGAACTGCCGGTGCTGCCGCTGGCCTCTTCCCTGCGTCTTCAGGCCTATCGTTATGATATTAAAGGTCTGGTGCTGAGTCCGTTCGGCAATGCCTCGTTCGCCGGCGTGTCGCGTGAAAAAGAACAAGAGGTGAAAAAACCATGATTATTTTTACCTTACGTCGGCTCCTTTTGCTGCTGGTGACGCTCTTTTTCCTGAACTTTGTCGGCTTCAGCCTGAGCTATTTCACGCCCCACGCCCCGCTTCAGGGGTCGTCGCTATGGGATGCCTGGCTGTTCTGGTTTAACGGGCTGCTGCACTGGGATTTCGGCGTGTCCAGCATTAACGGACAGCTGATTTCCCAGCAGCTGAAAGAGGTGTTCCCGGCCACGATGGAGCTTTGCATTCTGGCCTTCGGCTTTGCCCTGATGGTCGGGATCCCCGTAGGCATGCTGGCCGGGATCTATCGCAATAAATGGCAGGATAAGTTTATCAGCGCCCTCGCCCTGTTCGGCTTCTCCATCCCGGTATTCTGGCTGGCGCTGCTGCTGACGCTGTTCTTCTCGCTGACGATGGGCTGGCTGCCGGTTTCGGGTCGCTTTGACCTGCTCTATACGGTTAAAACGGTGACCGGTTTTGCCATCATTGACGCGTGGCTGTCCGATTCGGTATGGCGCCATGAGATGATCGTCAGCGCCGTGCGCCATATGGTATTGCCGGTGCTGACGCTGGCGGTTGCGCCAACCACCGAAGTGATCCGCCTGATGCGCCTGAGCACCATTGAGGTATTTGACCAGAACTACGTCAAAGCTGCCGCCACGCGCGGGTTGTCCCGCCTGACCATACTGCGCCGCAACGTCCTGCACAACGCGCTGCCGCCGGTTATTCCGCGTCTGGGATTACAGTTTTCCACCATGCTGACGCTGGCCATGATCACCGAGATGGTCTTTAGCTGGCCAGGCCTGGGGCGATGGCTGATTAACGCCATCCGCCAGCAGGACTACGCCGCGATTTCTGCGGGCGTGATGGTGATTGGTTCGCTGGTGATTATTGTTAACGTGTTGTCCGATATTCTGGGTGCCATGGCCAACCCATTGAAGCATAAGGAATGGTATGCCTTACGATAGCGTATACAGTGAAAAGCGCACGCCCGGTGTGCTGCGCACCGTGTGGCGTAAATTCTATGGTGATACCACGGCGATGATCGGTCTATACGGCTGTGCCGGCCTGGTGTTGCTTTGCGTCTTTGGCTCGTGGTTTGCGCCGTACGGCATCGACCAGCAGTTCCTTGGCTATCAGCTGCTGCCACCGTCCTGGTCGCGCTACGGTGAAGTCTCTTTCTTCCTGGGAACGGACGACCTCGGACGTGATGTGTTGAGCCGCCTGCTGAGCGGTGCAGCCCCGACGGTGGGCGGTGCATTTGTGGTGACGCTCGCGGCTACGATCTGTGGGCTGGCGCTCGGTATTTTTGCGGGATCCACCCATGGCCTGCGCTCGGCGGTGCTTAACCACATTCTGGATACGCTGCTGTCGATTCCGTCCCTGCTGCTGGCGATCATTGTTGTTGCCTTTGCCGGACCGCATCTGTCGCATGCCATGTTCGCCGTCTGGCTGGCTATCCTGCCCCGCATCGTGCGCTCGGTTTACAGCATGGTGCATGATGAGCTGGAAAAAGAGTACGTCGTCGCCGCGCGTCTGGACGGCGCGACAACCTTCAACATTCTGTGGTTTGCCGTACTGCCTAACATCGCCGCCGGGCTGGTCACTGAGATCACCCGCGCCCTGTCGATGGCGATCCTGGACATCGCGGCGCTCGGCTTCCTCGATCTCGGTGCACAGCTGCCGTCGCCCGAATGGGGTGCGATGCTCGGCGACGCGCTGGAGTTAATCTACGTGGCACCATGGACGGTCATGCTGCCGGGTGCGGCCATTATGGTGAGCGTGCTGCTTATCAACCTGCTGGGCGACGGTATTCGCCGTGCAATTAACGCGGGGGTGCAATAATGCCGCTTCTTGATATTCGCAACCTCACCATCGAATTCAAAACCGGTGAAGGCTGGGTTAAAGCCGTCGATCGCATCAGTATCACCCTTGCGGAGGGTGAAATTCGCGGGCTGGTGGGGGAATCCGGCTCCGGAAAAAGCCTGATTGCCAAAGCTATCTGCGGCGTGGCGAAAGACAACTGGCGCGTGACGGCAGACCGTATGCGTTTTGACGATATCGATCTGCTGCGCCTCTCCCCCCGCGAGCGGCGTAAGCTGGTCGGGCATAACGTCTCAATGATTTTCCAGGAGCCGCAGTCCTGTCTCGACCCGTCCGAACGCGTGGGTAAACAGCTCATGCAGAACATTCCCGGCTGGACCTATAAAGGTCGCTGGTGGCAACGCGCTGGCTGGCGCAAGCGCCGCGCCATCGAGCTTTTACACCGCGTCGGGATCAAAGATCACAAAGATGCGATGCGCAGCTTCCCCTATGAGCTGACCGACGGCGAATGTCAGAAAGTGATGATTGCCATCGCGCTGGCAAATCAGCCGCGTTTGCTGATTGCGGATGAACCCACCAACGCGATGGAACCCACCACCCAGGCGCAAATTTTCCGCCTGCTGTCGCGCCTCAACCAGAATAACAACACCACCATTTTGCTGATCAGCCATGACCTGCAAATGCTCAGCAAATGGGCGGATAAAATTGACGTCATGTACTGCGGGCAAACGGTCGAAACCGCGCCGAGTGAAGATCTGATTAACGCCCCGCATCATCCGTATACGCAGGCGCTTATCCGCGCCATTCCTGATTTTGGCAGCGCCATGCCGCATAAAAGCCGCCTGAATACCCTACCGGGGGCGATCCCGCTGCTGGAATCCCTGCCGATAGGCTGTCGTCTGGGGCCGCGGTGCCCTTATGCTCAGCGTAAATGTATCGAGACGCCGCGCCTGACGGGGGCCAAAAATCATCTTTACGCCTGTCATTTCCCGCTGAACATGGAGAGAGAGTGAAATGGTCGAAACCTTACTGGAAGTTCGCAACCTGAGTAAGACCTTTCGCTACCGCACGGGGCTGTTTCATCGTCAAACTGTCGACGCGGTGAAGCCGCTGAGCTTTACGCTGCGTGAAAAACAGACCCTGGCGATCATCGGCGAGAATGGTTCCGGGAAATCCACCCTGGCGAAAATGCTCGCCGGCATGGTTGAACCGACTGCAGGCGAAGTGTTGATTGACGATCATCCTCTGACGTTCGGCGATTACTCTTTCCGCAGCCAGCGCATCCGCATGATCTTTCAGGATCCTTCAACCTCGCTTAATCCGCGCCAGCGCATTTCGCAGATCCTCGATTTTCCGCTGCGTCTGAACACCGACCTGGAGCCGGAGGCGCGCCGTAAGCGCGTATTTGAAACCCTGCGTATGGTTGGCCTGTTACCGGATCACGAAAGCTACTACCCGCATATGCTGGCCCCCGGCCAGAAACAGCGTCTGGGTCTGGCGCGTGCACTGATTTTGCGGCCAAAAGTGATCATTGCGGATGAAGCGCTTGCCTCGCTGGATATGTCAATGCGCTCACAGCTGATTAACCTGATGCTGGAATTACAGGAAAAACAGGGGATTTCGTATATCTACGTCACCCAACATCTGGGAATGATGAAGCACATCAGCGATCAGGTGATGGTCATGCACCAGGGTGAGGTGGTCGAGCGCGGCAGCACCGCGGATGTGATGGCCTCTCCGCTTCATGAGCTGACAAAACGGCTGATTGCCGGTCATTTCGGTGAAGCATTGACCGCCGATGCGTGGAGAAAGGACCGCTAAGCGCGACGCTCAGCAAAAAATCACCCCATTAAATTAAGGATTAAATAGCCTGCGTACGCTATTTAATCCTTTAATTTTTCGTCTCCATCCCTGCTCCATATTTTAAGCAATATCAATCAACAGTTCTTCTCCAGAATATCCGGACATTACGGAGGAGAAGAAATGAACACCGCCACTTACGTTTTAAAATACACAGAGTATCTCATCAGAAAATGCCGTTCATTTTTAATGACGGACCTGCACTTTCATACTCTAAGGCTTAAAAAAACAACCGGGAAAACCCCTGACATTAACTCGCCCACGACGTTGAGCGAAAAAATATGTCATCGTTTGGTCTATGACCATAATAACTTCTACACGATGCTTGCCGATAAACTCGCCGTTCGGGCATACGTTTCCTCCAGAACAACGCGCGTGAAAACGGTGCCATTAATTGGCGTTTATACCCGGCCGTCGCAGATTGATTTTTCAGTTCTTCCTGACGAATTCGTCCTTAAGTGCAACCATGACAGCGGCAGCACAATAATATGTACAAACAAAGCGCAATTTAATGAAAGAGAAGCGTGTAAAAAACTGAGCCTCGCGTTAAAGAAAAATCTTTACTACACCACGCGCGAATGGCAGTACAAAAACATTACGCCGAGTATACTTTGCGAGCCGTATGTCGATCTCTTCGACGAAGCTGACAGGAACACAACGCCCGAAATGCTGAGGATCCATTGCTTTCATGGCGTTGCCCACTATGTAGAAGCGGATTTTACGGATGAGAACGGCAAAGGGTTTATCAACGTTTATGACAGGCACTGGAACTTACAACCCTTCCGGATGGAATATCCGAATACTTCAGCAACGCCTGGCGAACCGCTCTTGTTCCGCCAGGCACTGTTGGCCTCCCAGGAACTGGCGCATGGAATTGACTACTGCCGCGTTGACCTTATGCTAAAAAAAGATGAAATCTATTTCAGCGAAATAACCTTAAGCCCGAGACGCGGTAAACTGACGATTACCCCGCAGGAATGGGATGCTAAGTTAGGAAAAATATGGCATTTATCGCCGGCAGGCACATTTGACCTGCCGCTGAAGCTCACGAGTCGGGCCAGGTGAGTTTAAATATCGAGTGGTTTTGCATCGATAAGGTATAGGTAACATCGCCACCATGAGCCAGCATGATGGCTTTAACCACCGACAAGCCCAAACCACAGCCTTCCGGGTTCACATGTCTGGCGCCATTATCGCGCTGAAAGGGCTGAAACAGGAAATCATGAAACTCTCTGGGGATGCCCGGTCCCCCGTCCTGAATAAGGATATAATTGCCTTTATCAGAAACGCCATTTTTCACGATGAGCGTGCGCGAGGTTGAATAGTGTAAGGCATTATCAAATAAAACGGTCAGACACTGATTGATGCGTATTGGATCAAATACGCATTGCTGCTCCCTCAGGTCTGTATTGACGGTAAACGCCTTACGGCTGAACTCGGGCATGAACGTATCGAGTGCGTTCTGTATTGTCCCTTTTAGATCCGTTCTTGACTGGCACAGCGTGTATCCCGCCCCGCCATTCGAACTGACAACCCGGAGATCTTCAATCAGACGGGTTAACCCTTCCGTCTGTTTGAGAAGATTATTAAACAGCACCGGGTCCGGGGTAAAAACGCCGTCAACCAACCCCTGAAGCCGTCCACGTAAGATCGTGACCGGCGTTCTCAGCTCATGCGCAATAGCGGCATTCCAGGATTTCCTCTGAATATCCAGCTTCTGTAATTTTTCCGCCATTTCATTGAAATCCGTCACCAGGTGATTGATCTCACCCAGCCTGGAACTGGCGCAAAATGCCCTGGCGTCCAGATCGCCCTGAGAAATCCTTTTCAGGCTGGACGCTACCGCGTTTAGCGGGGTGAGGATTCGCGATGATAGTTTGACCGTGAAAAAGAGGGCAATAATCATACTGATCGTAGTCGCGGTCCCAATCCATGCCCAGTCCCACATCGTCATCTGCTCGTCATCGCCCGCTGCAGGGCCGCCCGGGAGGTGATCCAGAATAAAGGAGTAAAAAAACCATGAGCCGAGTATGGCGATGGCAATTATCGTAAACGTCAGCAACAGCATATACGTTAAGATCTGACGACTCAGGACAGACTCTTTGTTCATTTCTTTTCCCCAAGCCGGTAGCCCATGCCTCTGATGCTCTCGGGAACACCGTAAAGGCCGGCAAGCTCCAGTTTTTTACGCAGCTTGCTCATATGGCTGTCGACCGTTCTGTCGAGCGTATCACCTTCCGGCAGACACGCGTTGAGTAACTCTTCGCGGGAACAGACCTTTCGCGGATATCGCATCAGCCAGGTAAGTAATTTAAATTCGGTCGTCGTTAATACAGGGGAGATGACCTCTTCGCCCACGGTGACTTCCACGTAGAAATCATCCGGATAGACCGTAATAAAGGGCGTTCTGAGCGGTAGAGAACCCGCCTGCTGAAGCGCAGTTTTTGTCCTGCGCAGCACCGCCTCAACCCGTGCGACAACCTCAGAAGGGTTGAAGGGTTTGATTACGTAATCATCCGCGCCCAGCCTCAGCCCCATGAGCTTATCGACATCCTGATCGAGAGCGGAAACCATAATGACCGGGACAGAACTTTCCTGACGAAGCGTGGTAAGTACGCTCCAGCCGTCACATACGGGCAGGTGAATGTCCAGCAATATGAGATCCGGTTTATGGAGGCGATTGAGCGTTATGGCCTGTTCGCCCTGCCTGGCTCTGAGCGTTTTCATTCCCGAACGCTCTAAGTAGCTCATCAGTATATCGGCGATTTCGTCTTCATCTTCAACAATAAGGATCAGCGTATTTTTGTGCATTTTATCTCCGTGGGTGAAATCCCTTTGAGCACGCTATCAGATATCTTTAGCACAATAAGACACAGCCTCCGCGAAAAAGTGCCGTGGTGACGAAAATTTCCCGGTTGATTTAAATGCCCGGTTATTTCTCCACACAGCCTACACATTCAGTCAATAAAGACTCGACAATGTCCGTTCAAAATCGCTATTGAGGCATAACCCTTTGTGCATTGCGCGTTGCAAATTACCACTGTTTCTTAAAGATTTTATGAAGTTGGCTGAAATAATGAACATGGAACTTTCAAAATATTTCTCACCTAAAAAACTGGGCATATATTCCCTGTTTCTGCTGCTGTCGTGGGGATTACTTTATACCTGGCTGGTGCTGGTGCACAGAATGGATGAAAAAGTCGCCTCGACGCTGCTCTCTTCACCCATTATCTATGGCTGCATCGCATTGTCGGTTGTCTCTCTGATAATACAAAATAAAGCTGGCGCGTTGACTGAGCTGCTTGTCATCGCCTTCTGGCTAATAGTGATTTTTGTCTATCTCATTATTACGTTCACCGTGCTGTTAAACGCGATGCCCGATATCGAGGATCTGGTCTTTTACTACGAGTGTTATTTGATCATTTTTTTTGGCGGAGCACCGCTGTACCTCATTATGAGAATGATTTGAGCCGCTGCTCCACACGTCCTCCATAAACCGCCCATGTCTGCTAAACAGGCGCGCGGTAGAGTCGCTACCTCACTCTTTTACACAAAAATAACTCACTGAAAAGTCTGACATGACTTACCCATAATGATGAACCGTAATAATAATTTTCGTTCTTCTGAACCTGCCGGTGTGATGCGCTCGCTTAAAAAACTCGCGATACGGCACCGAAAAAAACTGGCTGTCACTTTCTTCCTGGTGGTGGCCGAAAACGTAACTTTTTTACTTTATCCCGTTCTGGCAGGTATTGCGATAAATGCCATCCTCGCCGGTGAAACGCTTAACGCCGCGCTGTATGGCCTGATGGTACTTTGTATGTGGTTCATCGGTGCAGCCAGACGGAGCATCGACACGCGCACGTTTGCACGCATTTATGCCGGACTCGCGGTTTCCGTCGTCCTGGCACAGCGCAAATATCAGCTTAACCATTCGGCAATCGCCGCCAGGGTAACGCTCTCGCGCGAATATGTGGATTTCTTTGAAATGCACCTTCCCCTGCTTATTACCTCACTGAGCTCACTTTTTGGTGCCGCCATCATGTTGCTGTTTATTGAGTTTTGGGCCGGCGTCATGTGCTTTGCGATTGTATTTATTCTGCTCGGATTTGTCTCAGGATATGCCCGTAAAAATGAATGGCTGTTCATGCGCCTGAATAATCGGCTGGAAAAAGAAGTGGATTATGTTCATAAGGCGGGCACGGCTACCCTTCACCGACATTACTCGACGCTGGCGCGTTTACGTATCGCACTATCTGACCGCGAGGCGTGGGGCTATTTGTGGGTCGGCGTGCTTGTTGCCGCGCTTTTTACACTGACCATCGTCTGGATGACGCGCTCAAGCGGCATCACCGCCGGACATATTTACTCAGTGATGACCTACATGTGGATGTTCGCGACGAGCCTCGATGACGCGCCGCAGCTTCTTGAGAAATTTTCGCAGCTCAGGGATATCGGTAAGCGCGTATCCACTGATGATGAAATTCACGTAACTGGACGTTAATTTAATGCCGCATTTTTTTATTGAACGCCCCGTTTTCGCCTGGGTAGTGGCGCTTTTTATCGTTCTGGCGGGACTTCTGTCTATTCCCCGTTTGCCGGTTGCGCAGTATCCGGCGGTGGCACCGCCGGGAATCATTATTTCTGTCAGTTACCCGGGGGCCAGCCCCGACATCATGAATACGTCGGTGGTGTCATTAATCGAGCGCGAAATCTCTGGCGTAGATAATTTGCTCTACTTTGAATCATCCAGTGACACAACCGGTTCGGCATCGATTACCGTCACGTTTAAACCGGGCACGGATATCAAGCTGGCGCAGATGGATCTGCAGAATCAGATTAAGATCGTCGAGCCTCGTCTACCTCAGGCAGTAAGGCAAAACGGCATTAACGTCGAGGCCGCTAACTCTGGCTTTTTAATGATGGTGGGGCTGAAGTCCGCGACGGGTCAATTTGAGGAAGCCGATTTAAGCGACTATTTTGCCAGAAACGTCAGTGACGAGCTTCGTCGCGTGCCCGGCGTAGGGAAAGTTCAGCTGTTTGGCGGCGAAAAAGCGCTGCGCATCTGGCTGGATCCCATGAAGCTCCACGGCTACGGGCTTTCGGTGAGCGATGTTCTTACCGCCGTTGGCCAGCAAAATGCCCTTGTGTCGCCCGGCAAAACGGGAGATGAGCCAGCATCTGCAGGACAAGGGGTGACGTATCCCATCACCGTGAAGGGACAACTCTCCTCGGTTGAGGCGTTCAGGAATATCACCCTGAAATCTGACGCATCCGGCGCCCGCCTGAAACTGTCCGACATTGCGCGGATTGAATCTGGCCTGCAAAGCTACGCTTTTGGTATCCGTGAAAATGGCGTGCCCGCAACGGCGGCGGCAATTCAGCTCTCGCCAGGCGCGAATGCAATGAGTACGGCTTCCGGCGTACGGGCGCGCATCGACGAGCTTTCCCGGGTGCTACCTGAAGGAATGGCATTTACGATCCCCTTCGACACCGCGCCATTTGTGAAACTTTCTATCATGAAAGTTGTTCAGACATTTGTGGAAGCAATGGTCCTGGTCTTCCTGGTTATGCTGCTGTTTCTGCACAAGATACGCTGCACGCTTATCCCGGCGATTGTTGCTCCCGTCGCACTTCTTGGCACCTTCACCGTGATGCTATTGAGCGGCTACTCCATCAATATTCTGACGATGTTCGGCATGGTGCTGGCGATAGGGATTATCGTTGATGATGCCATTGTGGTCGTAGAAAACGTTGAACGGCTGATGGAGGAAAAAAGCCTGTCCCCGCGTGACGCCACGCGGCAAGCTATGCAGGAAATCACCCCGGCGATTATTGGCATCACGCTGGTGCTTACCGCCGTCTTTATCCCCATGGGGTTTGCGGAAGGGTCCGTCGGGATTATCTACCGACAATTTTGTATTTCCATGGCGGTCTCCATACTGCTGTCCGCGTTTCTTGCCCTGACGCTGACGCCTGCCCTGTGCGCAACGCTACTCAAGCCGCATCAGGCAGGAAAGAGCGGAGGCGGAAGGTTCGCGGTCGGGTTTAACGCGCGCTTTCGTGCGCTCACCGCCTGTTACGAAGCCGGGCTGGGTGCCGTTCTGAAGCGAACCGGGCGTATGCTGCTCCTGTACGCTGCGCTTTGTGCTGCGCTGTTTCTGGGATTGTCTTCGTTACCGTCGTCCTTTCTGCCGGACGAAGATCAGGGCTACTTTATGTCCTCAATCCAGCTGCCTTCTGATGCCACGATGCAGCGCACCCTCAACGTGGTTAAAAAATTTGAAGAGGAAATTGCGGCCCGGCCGGATATTGAAAGCAACATTATGATCCTGGGGTTTGGGTTTTCAGGTTCAGGACCAAACTCGGCTATGGCCTTCACCACGCTGAAGGACTGGAAAGATCGGCAGGGCTCGACGGCCCAGGGGGAAGCCGACAAGATACAGGCCAGCATGGCGGACGTCTCTGATGCCGTCACGATGAGCCTGCTCCCGCCGGCCATTTCGGATATGGGCACTTCGTCGGGCTTCACCTGGTACGTGCAGGACAGAGCGGGACTCGGCTACGAGGTGTTAAAGCGCGCTGCCGACGCGCTGGTCCTGCAGGCCAACCAGCGCCCTGAACTGAGTGACGTGTATATAGACGGGCTTCCGGAAGGAACAAGCCTTGCGCTCCAGGTGGACAGAGAAAAGGCGGAAGCGATGGGCGTCTCATTTGATGAAATCAACCAGACGCTCTCCGTCACCCTGGGCTCAAATTACGTCAATGACTATACGAACAACGGCCGCGTTCAGCAGGTGATTATTCAGGCCGATGCGCCCTACCGAATGCAGCCTGAGCAGATACTGACATTATCAGTGAAAAACCGGATGGGGCAGATGGTGCCGGTATCAACGTTTGCCACGCTTTCCTGGCACGTTGCGCCGCAGCAGTTGACGCGTTATCAGGGATATTCGGCTATTCGCATTACCGGAAGTGCGGCGCCGGGAGCGTCCAGCGGCACCGCAATGAAGGTTATGGAGAGTTTGTCCAGAGATTTACCTCTGGGCATGGCGGGCGAGTGGGCCGGGAGTTCATTGCAGGAGAGAAAATCGGAATCTCAGCTTCCGGGCCTTATCGTCCTGTCGATACTGGTCGTGTTTATGGTGCTCGCCGCCCTGTATGAGAGCTGGTCTATTCCATTTGCGGTCATGCTGGTCGTTCCGCTGGGCCTTATCGGCGCGGTGATAGCGGTGTCTGTTGCCGACATGACAAATGACGTTTTCTTCAAGGTCGGCCTGATTACGCTTATCGGCCTGTCGGCCAAGAACGCCATTCTGATTGTTGAATTTGCGAGGCAGCTCCATCGCCAGGGGCAGCCCCTGCTGGCGGCAACCATTCATGCCGCCGGCCAGCGCCTGCGCCCTATTTTGATGACGTCGTTAGCCTTCACCTTAGGGGTTGTTCCGTTGATGCTGGCCCGTGGGGCGAGCGACAGTACGCAGCATGCCATCGGTACCGGCGTATTTGGCGGCATGATTAGCGGTACGCTTCTCGCCATTTTCTTCGTACCGGTTTTCTTTATCGTCATCGCGCGCTTCATCGACAACCTCAGGAAAGCGTGAATACCCTTGCGGGATCGCGCTTCCTCGCTGGTTGGATGAGGCGAAGCTGTTGCCGGGTGATATACTGGACGAATGCTGAAATTTTGAGCCCCCGCGAGTCCGCGGCGCATTCTTCGGGGCAGGCGTCTTCGGAGAACAGCGAGAAATATCGTGACACAAGGGGCTGTGAGTGGGCTATAATTTCGAGCTAATTTCGAATGATTTTGAAATACTGCCTGTAACGCTATGAATTACAAGGCAAAATTAGCAATGAATATAAGGATTAAAGCTATGGGTTTTCTTTCCGGTAAGCGCATTCTGGTAACTGGCGTTGCCAGCAAACTGTCCATCGCATACGGCATCGCACAGGCAATGCATCGCGAAGGCGCTGAGCTGGCGTTCACCTACCAGAACGACAAGCTGAAAGGCCGTGTTGAAGAGTTTGCCGCGCAGCTGGGTTCCAGCATTGTTCTGGAATGTGACGTTGCACAAGACGAAAGCATCGACGGCATGTTTGCTGAACTGGCAAAAGCATGGCCGAAATTCGACGGTTTCGTTCACTCCATTGGCTTCGCTCCTGGCGACCAGCTGGACGGCGACTACGTGAACGCGGTTACCCGTGATGGCTTCAAAATCGCTCACGACATCAGCTCCTACAGCTTCGTTGCGATGGCGAAATCCTGCCGCGCGATGCTGAACCCGGGCGCAGCCCTGCTGACCCTGTCCTACCTGGGCGCTGAGCGTGCTATCCCTAACTACAACGTTATGGGTCTGGCGAAAGCGTCTCTTGAAGCGAACGTACGCTACATGGCGAACGCAATGGGTCCTGAAGGCGTGCGCGTTAACGCCATCTCTGCAGGTCCTATCCGCACCCTGGCAGCTTCCGGTATTAAAGATTTCCGTAAAATGCTGGCACACTGCGAAGCGGTTACCCCGATTCGTCGTACCGTTACCATTGAAGATGTGGGTAACTCTGCAGCATTCCTGTGCTCTGACCTTTCCGCTGGTATCTCCGGCGAAGTGGTTCACGTTGACGGCGGCTTCAACATCGCTGCAATGAACGAGCTGGAAATTAAATAAGCTGTGACTCTCTTCCCTCCCGGGAAGAGAGTTTCCCCCCGCACCGCCCCTTCGTTATTCCGTTCTGCTATTTGTTATCACCTAACAATATTTTTCCCTTTATCTGCCTTACGCCAAGATATTGATCGCCATTTTGAGATCAAGGAACGCACATGGAACAACGCCGTTTTTCCGGCAAAGGCCACTGGTATCACGAGACCCAGTCGAACCACGCGCAGACAGATGTTCTGCCTCTGGTGCCCGAAGCCGCTAACGTCGACGATCGTTTTTTGCTCGATTTAGCCCTGCCTGATGAGATTGTCGCCGCCTGTTCTGGCTGGCTTACCCCTGCCAGGGCCTTATGCCACCAGCTGTTTCCGCTCTCGATTCCCGTGAACCGCCTGCATACGCTCAGCGCCTACGATCGGCTCAGCACCGCGCTAACGGTCGCACAGGCCTGTGGCGTTCAGCGGCTCTGTAACCATTACGCCGCCCTCCTCGCCCCGCTTCCCGGCCCGGACTCCTCGCGTGAAAGCAACAGACGTCTGGCGCAAATTACGCAGTATGCCCGCCAGCTCGCCAGCTCCCCTGATGTCATCGATGATAAAGCGCAGAACCAGCTTGATGAGGTTGGCCTGTCGACGTATGACATTGTGGTAATAAACCAGATTATCGGGTTTATCGGTTTTCAGGCGCGCGTGGTCGCGATTTTTCAGGCGCTGTTAGGACACCCTGTTCGCTGGTTGCCAGGCCATCATATTCAGCCGCAAACTCTGCCCGCGAGCCACGCCGCCTGGGTGCCGCTGTTGCCCGTCGTCGAGCTGCGCTATGCGAGTGCGCATCAGCTTGAGTCGCTGTCTCGCTGGCAGGCAGAACCCGCGCTGAAGGCGCTGACGCCGGTCCTTTGCCACGAGCCGTCGCTGCTCGACCTGACCGGAGAGATCCTGTTAAACACCCGCGAAGCGATCCCGCTGACGTCCCCCGCACTTTCGGCGGCGGTCGAACTGCTGACTCGCTCTCCGGACCGCTTCAGCGCCGCGCAGTTTACCCCGCTCACGGATCAAGGACTCCCGGGCGAACATGCCATCATGCTGCTTACCCGGAGCGCGTTTGACGGCTGGCTCAATCGTTTGAAAGTCGCGTTTGGTAAAGAGGAATAACCATACTAATTACCCAAAGAGCGCTTGCTGAGACAGTGAGAATCGCGTAAAACTGTCAGCCGCTCAATGGCTACGAAAATAGAACATTATGTTTCAGGACAACCCGCTGCTAGCGCAGCTTAAACAGCAACTGCATTCCCAGACGCCGCGTGCAGAAGGGGTCGTAAAAGCCACGGAAAAGGGCTTTGGCTTCCTTGAGGTTGACGCGCAGAAAAGCTACTTCATTCCGCCACCGCAGATGAAGAAAGTGATGCATGGCGATCGCGTCATGGCCGTCATTCATACCGAGAAGGACCGCGAGTCTGCCGAGCCGGAAGAACTGATCGAACCGTTCCTGACCCGTTTTGTGGGTAAGGTGCAGAGAAAAGACGATCGTCTTGCTATCGTGCCGGATCATCCCCTGCTGAAAGATGCCATTCCCTGCCGCGCCGCCCGTGGCGTTGAGCATGATTTTAAAGAAGGTGACTGGGCCGTAGCAGAAATGCGCCGTCATCCTCTGAAAGGCGATCGCGGTTTTTATGCTGAGCTGACCCAGTTCATCACCTTTGGCGCCGACCATTTCGTGCCATGGTGGGTCACGCTGGCACGCCACAATCTTGAAAAAGAAGCGCCGAACGGCGTAGCGACCGAGATGCAGGACGAAGGTCTGACGCGCCGCGATCTCACCGCGCTGGAGTTTGTCACCATCGACAGCGCCAGCACGGAAGATATGGATGACGCGCTGTACGCTGAAGAGGGCGCCGATGGCAAACTCCATTTGACCGTCGCCATTGCCGATCCAACCGCCTGGATTGCCGAAGGCAGCAAGCTGGATGACGCCGCGAAAATCCGTGCGTTCACTAACTACCTGCCAGGCTTCAACATTCCGATGCTGCCGCGCGAATTGTCAGACGATCTCTGCTCGCTGCGTCCAAATGAAGTGCGCCCGGTCCTTGCCTGCCGCATGACTATCGCCGCAGATGGCGCGATTGAAGACGATATCGAGTTCTTTGCCGCCACCATCGAATCGAAAGCCAAGCTGGCCTACGATAACGTGTCCGACTGGCTTGAAAATACCGGTAGCTGGAAACCTGAATCAGACGCCATTGCCGCGCAAATCCGTCTGCTGCATCGCATCTGCCTGAACCGCGGCGAATGGCGTAAAACCCATGCGCTGGTGTTCAAAGACCGCCCGGACTATCGCTTTGTTCTGGGCGAGAAAGGCGAAGTGCTGGACATCGTGGCCGAACCGCGACGCATTGCGAACCGTATCGTTGAAGAGGCGATGATCTCCGCCAACATCTGCGCCGCACGCGTGCTGCGCGACAAGCTGGGCTTTGGTATTTACAACGTTCACACCGGGTTTGATCCGGCGAATACCGAAGCGCTGGCGGCTCTGCTGAAGACTCACGATGTGCACGTTGATCCTGAAGAAGTGCTGACGCTGCCGGGCTTCTGCAAGCTTCGTCGCGAACTGGACGCGCAGCCGTCGGGTTTCCTGGACAGCCGCATTCGTCGCTTCCAGTCCTTCGCTGAAATCAGCACCGAACCTGGCCCGCACTTTGGTCTTGGCCTCGAAGCTTACGCCACCTGGACATCGCCGATCCGTAAGTATGGCGATATGGTCAACCACCGTCTGCTGAAAGCGATTATCAAAGGTGAAACCATTGCCCGTCCGCAGGAGGACACCACGCTGCAGATGGCCGATCGCCGCCGCCTGAACCGCATGGCGGAACGTGACGTTGGAGACTGGCTGTACGCGCGCTTCCTGCAGGATAAAGCCGGTACGGACACCCGTTTCGCCGCAGAGATCATCGATATCAGCCGAGGGGGGATGCGCGTCCGTCTGGTCGATAACGGTGCTGTCGCGTTTATTCCTGCGCCGTTCCTGCATGCGGTTCGTGACGAAATGGTCTGTAGCCAGGAAAACGGTACCGTGCAAATTAAAGGTGAAACAGTTTACAAAGTCACCGACGTGATTGACGTTACTATCGCCGAAGTTCGCATGGAAACCCGCAGTATTATCGCGCGCCCTGTCGCCTGATAACCGGTTCAATTGTCGGTCATTTCCTTTCCGGAAGGGCCGGCAATTTTTCTTTTTATCCCCGCCACAAAATCATTATTTTTCCTTACTATTTTCAGTATCCCTTCGCCCAAAACCGCCATAATTATCTACAGTAAAAGAGTGTTGTTATATTCGGTTACGTGAATTTCTATACGCTCAGTATCCTTTTTCACCTGACTCGTTTTATTATAAGAAAGCAGGGAAAAACAACAGGTTCACTTCGGTTTTGCCGCTGTTTCTCAACGGAAAAGTCGACAGCAAATGAATAATTTGTGCGCTAATGAACAGCTGCGGGAGAAAACATGATGGACGATCTGGAGCAGAATTTGCTGTTTCGCTACATGGGGACTCACAGCCCGTGGTGGCGCCTGTCAGCTGACAGCAACGCTCTGCACCTTTCCACCAGCGAAAATGCCGATGTCACTCAGGTCGTGGCGCTGGACGATGAACAGGCCGATCTCATCCGTCATTTAACCGTTATTACCTCCAGCATTTCCATGTCGCTCTCCCTGTACGGGGAAGATGTCCCGGTTCATCTTGTGGGCCGTAAAATTACCCGCAACGAGTGGGCAGGCACCGCTTCCGCCTGGAACGATACGCCCTCGGTGGCGCGCGATCTGGCTCAGGGGCTCTCTTTCGCGGAACAGGTTGTCTCAGAGGCTAACTCCGTCATTGTTATTCTCGATCAGCACGGCAATATTCAGCGTTTTAACCGGCTTAGCGAAGAGTATACCGGCCTGAAAGAGCAGGAAGTCATTGGTCAGAACGTATTTAAGCTGTTTATGAGCCGCAGCGAAGCGGCAGCCTCAAAGCGCAATATTACCGGTTTTTTTCGCAACGGCAGCTCCTACGAAGTCGAACGCTGGATCAAAACGCGTAAAGGGCAGCGTCTGTTTCTGTTCAGAAACAAATTCGTGCACAGCGGCAGCGGTAAAAATGAAATTTTCCTTATCTGTTCCGGGACCGATATTACCGAGGAGCGCCGCGCTCAGGAGCGGCTGCGCGTGCTGGCCAATACCGATACCATCACCGGCCTGCCAAACCGCAATGCGATCCACGACCTGATTTCTGACGCCATCGACAACCGCGGCGACACGCAGGTGGGCGTGGTGTATCTCGATCTGGATAACTTTAAAAAGGTCAACGATGCTTACGGTCATATGTTTGGCGATCAGCTGTTACAGGCCGTCGCCCTCGCCATTTTAAGCTGCCTGGACGAGGAACAGGTGCTGGCGCGACTTGGCGGCGATGAGTTTATCGTCATGGCTACCAACACCTCTCAGGGCTCTCTGGAGGCGATGGCGTCGCGCATTTTAACCCGCCTGCGTCAGCCGTTCCGAATCGGTCTGATTGAGATTTATACCGGCTGCTCCCTGGGTATCGCCCTCGCCCCGCAGCACGGGAACGACCGGGAAAGCGTCATTCGCAACGCCGATACCGCTATGTACACCGCCAAAGAGAACGGCCGGGGCAAGTTCTGCGTCTTCTCACCCGAGATGAACCAGCGCGTGTTTGAGTATCTCTGGCTGGATACCAACCTGCGTAAGGCACTGGATAACGATCAGCTTCTGATCCACTATCAGCCGAAAATAACCTGGCGCGGAGAAGTCAGAAGCCTTGAAGCGCTGGTCCGCTGGCAATCGCCAGAACGCGGCCTGATCCCGCCACTGGAATTTATCTCTTATGCCGAGGAGTCGGGGTTGATTGTGCCGCTGGGCCGCTGGGTGATGCTCGATGTGGTTCGCCAGGTGGCAAAATGGCGCGATAAGGGAATTAACCTGCGCGTGGCGGTGAACGTCTCTGCACGCCAGCTGGCCGACCAGACCATCTTCAGCGACTTAAAGCAGGCGCTGAAGGATCTGAATTTTGAATACTGCCCGGTCGACGTCGAGTTGACCGAAAGCTGTCTTATCGAGAATGAAGAGCTGGCGCTGTCCGTGATCCAGCAGTTCAGCCGACTCGGGGCGCAAATTCATCTGGATGATTTTGGCACCGGCTACTCTTCCCTTTCTCAGCTGGCCCGTTTCCCTATCGACGCCATTAAGCTCGATCAATCTTTCGTCAGGGATATTCATAAGCAGTCTATTTCCCAGTCACTGGTGCGCGCTATCGTCGCGGTGGCGCAGGCGTTAAATCTGCAGGTGATTGCCGAAGGTGTGGAAAATGCAAAAGAAGACGCCTTTCTGACCAAGAACGGCGTCAACGAACGGCAGGGTTTTCTGTTTGCTAAGCCGATGCCCGCTGCCGCATTCGAGCGATGGCTAAAACGATATCAAGCGCGAAATCAACGTTAACTGGCTTTACGCAGGCCCGCCGCGTGATGGCGATTTTGCAGCGTGACCAGACGCTCCATGTAAGCGATATCTTTCGGCTCCAGGCAGAAAGCGGCATCTACCCAGTCTTCCGTGATGTCCATCAGTTCACTGCGGGGCAATTGCAGAACGCGCGTACGGGCGCGCAGCATCGCCCTTACGCCATTCAGTTTTGGCCGCAGCGTATCGATGAAGGTTCGGGTGGAAACATAGCTTTGTCCGGGTTCAAACAGGACATCCGCCAGCCCGTGCTGTTCGTACCATTCAGCCGTATGGGATTCCCCTTTGTAGATGAGTTCCTCCGCCAGCTTCATGCCTGCACGGCGTGCAACCAGGGAATATCCTCCCATCCCCGGAAACAGGTTGAAGGCAATCTCCGGGAAACCTAAACGGGCATCGCGCTGAGCCAGGACGAAATGGTGTGCCAGAGCGGCCTCAAACCCGCCCCCTAACGCACTGCCTTCGACCATTGCCAGAGTGATGGCTCCCGTATCAAACCCCCGCGAGGCCGCATGGACGCAATCAACGCAGGCGCGAGCGTACGCCCGTAACGCTTCCCGACGTCCGTTCTGAATGCACTCGACGAAGAACTGTAAATCCCCGCCGGCATTGTACATCTCGGGAACCAGCGATCCGGTTACCCAAAAATCAACCGCAAACCCAGACTGGCGAACCAGCCATGAAAAGTTCATGATCTCCTCTATTAACGCATGGTTAAAGCAAGGACGTGGCTGAGCCCGCAGCATCATCCAGACCGTGTGACGCTCCGCCTCGTAATACCCTGACAGCTGTGTGAACCGTTCAGTATCGGTAAACAGTGTGCAGGTAGGCTGATTGATAACTGTCATAGTCTAATTCCTCTTATAAAAAAGCGCCTTGCGCGCAGTTTTAGACTAATCCACTCATTAAGCCTGCTGCATGAGGGGGAATAAATTTATCACTTACGTTTATGTAATTTAGTTATTGCATTTTTTCCCTTCTCTTTTGATCCTATTTTCTGCATCATTGAAAATATTAACTTTTCGCGCCTGGGGTGAGATTATGTCGACTATTGACGCACAAGCTGTAGCACAACGAATTGATACCGTGCTGGATATCCTGGTGGCGGGCGATTATCACTCTGCTATCCGTAATCTCGAGATCCTGAAGTCTGAACTTCTTGCTCAGAATGGTGCTGACAATGCGCCAGAAAACGGACAGCCAAAAGCGCCGTGGGAAGTTTAACCCCACCGTCTCCGACCTCGTTTCGCTTTATTAAATGGATGCTATGAATTCCCGACAACAACTCATTTTGCAGATGGTCATCGATCAGGGACGCGTAAGCGTAGTCGATCTTGCTAAAACCACCGGCGTGTCTGAAGTTACAATCCGTCAGGATCTTAATCTGCTGGAAAAACAGAGCTACCTGCGTCGCGCGCACGGATATGCTGTCCCGCTGGACAGTGACGACGTCGAAACGCGCATGATGAATAACTACGCGCTCAAACGTGAACTGGCGGAATTTGCCGCATCCCTGGTGAACAACGGCGAGACCGTCTTTATTGAAAACGGCAGCAGTAATGCCCTTCTGGCGCGCACGCTTGCCGATCAAAAAGACGTTACCATCATCACCGTCAGCAGCTATATCGCGCATTTGCTCAAAGAGACGCGCTGCGAGGTGATTCTGCTCGGCGGTATTTACCAGAAAAAAAGTGAAAGCATGGTAGGCCCGCTGACCCGTCAGTATGTCCAGCAGGTTCATTTCAGCAAGGCCTTTATCGGGATTGACGGCTGGCAGCCGGAGACAGGTTTTACCGGTCGGGATATGATGCGCTCTGACGTCGTGAATGCCGTGCTGGAAAAAGAGTGTGAAGCCATTGTGCTGACCGACAGTTCTAAATTTGGCGCCGTTCATCCTTATACGATGGGCCCCGTTTCACGCTTTAGCCGCGTGATTACCGATGAAAGATTGAGCGACGCGCACCGTAATAAGCTGGAAGATGACGGGCTGATCGTCAATATTATTAAAACGACCGCCTGAGTCCCCTCCGCGCCCGAATTTCGGGCGCATACGCCCTTCTTTCTCTGAGATGATTCCTGGTACTTCTTTAAGAGTTTTTACCTGTTTAACCTGCATTAAAGTCGTAAAATTAATGTTAGCGATATAACAGGAAGTGACTATCACCTGCGTGATTACGTAACGCCTGCGCGACCAGCTTTCACGGAGAAAAGAATTAAGTATTCGATTCGTCTATACTTAACGTGTACATCTTTCCGTGAATCGATAATTCAGGAGAAAGTATTATGACCTTAACCAGCAAAAAATTAGCCGCCGCTGTTCTGGCAATCACTGTAGCAATGTCCCTGAGCGCGTGCTCTAACTGGTCTAAACGTGACCGTAACACCGCTATTGGTGCCGGTGCCGGTGCTCTCGGTGGTGCAGTATTAACGGATGGTAGTACGCTGGGTACATTAGGTGGCGCTGCTGTCGGTGGTATTATCGGTCACCAGGTTGGCAAATAATTATTATCTAAGCCTTCCCCGGTATTGCGATATTTGAACGCATTTCAGGTCTGACATACGCACGTATATAACACGAGCCACGGCATTTGCCGTGGCTCATTTATTCTAACCGCCTGCCAGTTTGACTTTCATACCTTTGGCTTCCAGAAGAGATTTTATTAAATCGCGCTTATCTCCCTGGATTTCAATAATGCCGTCTTTCACGGCGCCGCCGCAGCCACATTTCTTTTTTAACTCGGCCGCCAGCTTTGCCAGTTCAGCATCATCCAGGTCAATGCCGGAGATAAGGCAAACCCCTTTCCCCTTTCGTCCACTGGTTTGACGCTGGATCCGAACGATGCCGTCCCCCTTTGGACGTTCCACTTTCGCTTTCGGCTCGTCTATACGCCCGCTATCGGTTGAATAGACCAGACGGCTGTTGGAATCGGTCATTAGGCCCCCTTTTTCAGCGATGCGTTGATAGCCTTAAGCGTCTCAGCCGGGTTGGCAGACTGCGTTACCGGACGCCCGATGACCATGTAGTCAACGCCAGCAGCCAGCGCCTGCTCAGGCGTCATAATGCGGCGCTGATCGCCCACGTCGCTACCTGCAGGACGGATACCCGGCGTAACCAGTTTAAAATCCTGGCCCAGCGCTGATTTGAAACGTACCGCTTCCTGCGCGGAGCAAACAACACCATCCAGGCCGCAATGCTGCGTCAGACGTGCGAGACGTTCGGCATGCTCGGCGGGTGACAACGTCACGCCCAGGTCACGAAGATCGTTTTCGTCCATACTGGTCAGCACCGTGACCGCAATCAGCAGCGGTGCATCTTTACCGAACGGCAGGAGCGCCTCGCGGGCGGCCGTCATCATTCTTGCCCCACCCGATGCATGGACGTTGACCATCCATACGCCCAGCTCTGCGGCTGCGGCAACGGCGTGCGCCGTGGTATTCGGGATATCATGGAATTTCAGGTCGAGGAAAACGTCAAAGCCGCGCTGCTGCAGATCGCGAACGATTTGCGGTCCAAACAGCGTGAACATCTCTTTGCCAACTTTCAGACGGCAGTCGCGAGGGTCGATGCCGTCGACAAACGCCAGTGCGGCGTCACGCTTATTGTAATCAAGCGCAACAACAACAGGAGAATCCGTAATTACGCGGGAAGTGGAGGATGTAACAGACGTCATGACCAGCCCTTTTCGTCTATGGGCGCGCAGCGGCGCGGAACAGATAAACGGCCAGCATTCTACCTGTCGACGCCGCAAATTGACAGGATCCATTTACGCGCCTGCCAGGCTGACAAACCGCACGGAGTTCAGGATATGGGAAAAACGATCAGTATGTTGTAACTAAAATGCGACGTTTTAAAAAATTACTGCCCGTCCAGGCCACGGATTGGCTTGATTGTGGACCAGGCGCGGCAGGAAGGACAGTGCCAGTAGAGCGTATACGCGGTAAAACCGCACTTCTGACAGCGATAGCGCGGCTTGCTGCGCACCTGTTCGCCAACCATGTCGCGCAGCACCATCAGGCTCTCTTTGGCGCGCCCTTCTTCAGCATCGTTCAGGTGATAATCCATCAGCTTGTGGAATACCCGCATGGTAGGATGGCGCTGCAGCTGACGCGTAATATAAACCTGCGCGGTGTCGCTTCCCTCATACTGCTCAACAACGTCTGAGAGCATCAGTTCAGCGGTAGCGCCGGTATTCTCTTCCACGCAGCGACGCAGAAATGCTACCCACTCTTCCTGCTTGTCGAGCTGTTGATAGCAGGTTTGCAGCATTTCCAGCGTTTCACTGACCAGCTCTTTGTCCTGGTCGATAACCCGCAGCAGGCTTTCAACGGCTTTGGCGTAGTCGCCATTCGCCATAAAGACGCGCCCCATCATGATGGAGATTCGCGCGCTGTTGCGGTCCGCGGCGGCGCCTTTCTTCAGCAGCGCCATGGCTTTATCCATGTCGTCGTTGCCCATCTGCTGAAGCGCAAGCTCACAGTAGAAATGGGCTATCTCAACGCGCTGCTTATCTTTACCCAGCTTCACCAGACGTTCGGCGGTATCAATGGCTTTCTGCCAGTCGCTGGTGGCCTGATAAATCTGCAGGAGCTGCTGCAGCGCGCCGATGCGGAAATCTGTTTCGTCCACCAGCTGCGCGAACATATCTTCTGCGCGATCGTACAACCCTGCGGCCATGTAATCCCGCCCCAGCTGTTGTACCGCAAGGAGACGTTGATCGTAGGTCAGCGAGGCGCTTTCCATCAGGGTCTGGTGAATACGTATGGCGCGATCGACCTCGCCGCGCGAGCGGAACAGGTTGCCCAGGGTGAGATGCGCTTCAACCGTCCCCGTATCCTCTTTCAGCATATCGAGGAACAGGTCTACAGCTTTGTCCTGCTGATTACTCAGGAGGAAGTTCACCCCCGCAACGTAGTCGCGGGAGAGGCGGTTGGCCTCATCCTGTTTTGTTTGTTGCGCACTTCTGCGGCCCATATACCAGCCATAGGCTGCGGCTACAGGCAAAAGCAGAAACAACAACTCCAGCATAGTCGATTATTCCTTCACGACCGGCACACCAGAGCTTTCCGGGATGTCAGACGCAGGGGCAATGTTATTTTCGAGTCGCTTAATTTTACGTTCAGCGCGCGCAAGAGAAACACGGACTTTCAGCCAGAACAGACCGCAAACCAGCCAGCCAATGGCAAATCCGGCAGCAAATAAGACCGCCAGCAGGCTCGAGACGCGATACTCACCCTGAGCCAGCAGATAGTTAAACGTCACCTGCTGATCGTTTTGTGCACCCAACGTGACTGAAATGACAAAAATCGCCAATACCAGTAAGAAAATGAGTAAATATTTCACATTACTTCCCGTTATGTGGTTCAAGCGAATAAAGTGTGTTCAACTCACCGCAATCAGCCTTATAAACTACCATTTTAGCGACGAGCGCGAAACGGAAAAAGTGACGCGCAGGTCATGGATCTATGGGCAAAATACGGAATATCAACCGTCAGGCGTCCGTTTGGTCCCTTTCGGCTATTTCTTCTTTCTCTTCTGGCGGTGGCGTTAGCGGGCCGCAGAATCGTTCAGTGAGCCAGGTCGCCAGCACGATCAGCAGCCATGAGATGAGCGTGGCGACGACCAGGTCCCGGGGCCAGTGCATCCCCAGCAGCAAGCGGCTGCCCATGACTCCCGTCGCCCAGACCAGTAAAATCACGATAGTAATCGTTCGACGCCTTGGCCAAAGCAGCCCAACCCCCAGCAACGCCCAGCTGGCCGCAAACATGGTGTGACCGGAAGGAAACGCGAACCCGGTCTCTTTCTGCCAGTGTTTACGCAAGAATTTCGGGATATCCTGCTGTTCCGCAAGCTGTTCTTTCACCAGCGCTCCACGATCTTTACGTTTTAAATTGTAGAACTCATCCACCGGAACATGATGCGTTTTTTCCAGCCAGACGACAAAAGGACGTGGCTCCTGAACGCGATCTTTAACCCAGGATTTCACGCCCTGACCGACAAGGATAGCGCCCCCGAGGATCGCAAAGAGCATCAGCGCCGCGCGCAAACGAAAGCGCAGGCACCACAGAAACCAGGCGCAGAGGAGTACGTGGGTAATAATCCCCCACGGCTGGGTGACCGTTTCCGTTATCCAGTATAACGTTTTCAGCCACGTGGCATTATGCCCGGGCTGCCACATCCAGCCTGAAAGCCATACGGCCAGAGGCATAATCAGTAAAATGGCCGCGCCTGCTGCCGTACGTCTGGCGATTGAAAGCATGTCTTCTCCTTTTTCGCTAAGCGTCACAATCATAACTGAAATTAATCCTTTGGGTGGATATGTCGGATCGTGCGTTTAACGTTCATATAGCATGGTGCCCATTAGGCGAACCTGCTGAGCTTGTGGCAAAATGAACTGATACAGAAAGCAAAACAGGGCAAAGGCACGAAACGTGTCAGCCTACTCTGGAGAATCACATGCAGCTTAAACGTGTGGCAGAAGCCAAACTGCCAACCCCATGGGGCGATTTCCTGATGGTGGGTTTTGAAGAACTGGCAACCGGACAGGATCATGTCGCGCTGGTATATGGCGACATTTCAGGGCAGACGCCGGTGCTGTCCCGCGTCCATTCAGAGTGTCTTACCGGCGACGCGCTGTTCAGCCTGCGCTGTGATTGTGGTTTCCAGCTGGAAGCCGCCCTGTCTCATATTGCAGAAGAAGGCCGCGGTGTGCTGCTTTATCACCGTCAGGAAGGTCGTAATATTGGTCTGCTGAATAAAATTCGCGCTTACGCGCTTCAGGACCAGGGCTACGATACGGTTGAAGCAAACCATCAGCTTGGCTTTGCCGCTGACGAACGGGACTTCACCCTGTGCGCCGATATGTTCAAGCTGCTGGGCGTGGACGAAGTTCGCCTGCTGACCAATAACCCGAAAAAAGTGGAGATCCTGACCGAAGCGGGGATCAACATCGTCGAGCGCGTACCGCTGATTGTCGGCCGTAACCCTAAAAACGCCCACTACCTGGATACCAAAGCCGCCAAGATGGGCCATCTGCTGAAAGAGTGATGCTAAAAGCCCGGCACGCGCGCCGGGCTTGTTTCATCAGTCCAGCATCTTACGAATCACATAATGTAAAATGCCGTCGTTCTGGTAATAGGTCAGCTCGGTTGCCGTATCAATACGGCACCGGCAATCCAGCACCTCGGTTTTCCCGTCTGCCCGCGTTAGCTTCACCGGCACCGTTTTCCCCGGCTGCAGGTTTTGCAGACCGCTAATCTCAATCTGCTCTTCCCCGGTAAGTCCCAGCGTTTTACGCGTCACTCCCTGCGGGAACTCAAGCGGCAGGATCCCCATACCGATCAGATTCGAGCGGTGAATACGTTCAAACGATTCGGCGATAACCACGCGAACGCCAAGCAGACGCGGACCTTTCGCCGCCCAGTCGCGGCTGGAGCCGGAACCGTACTCTTTCCCGGCGATCACCGCCAGCGGCGTACCTTCCTGTTGATATTTGACCGCAGCATCATAAATCGAAACCACTTCCGTCCCCGGCAGATGGCGCGTCATGCCCCCTTCCACGCCCGGTACCATTTCGTTACGAATGCGGATGTTGGCAAAGGTCCCGCGCATCATGACCTCATGATTGCCGCGACGCGAGCCGTAGGAGTTAAAATCGCGGCGTTCGACGCCCCGGCTCTGCAGATAACGTCCTGCCGGGCTATCGGCTTTGATACTTCCCGCCGGAGAGATATGGTCGGTCGTGACGGAATCTCCCAGCATCGCCAGTATGCGCGCGCCGTGGATATCCTTAAGCGGTGCCGGCTCGGCCAGCATCTCGTCAAAGAACGGCGACAGACGAATATAGGTCGAGTCATCCTGCCAGTCGTAGGTATCTGAGCCCACGACGTTGATGGTTTTCCACTCCGGCGTGCCTTCAAAGACCTCCGCATACTCTTTGCGGAACATCTCGGTTGAGACCTTTTCAACGGCCAGCGCGATTTCACGCGAAGATGGCCAGATATCTTTCAGGTAGACAGGATCATTCTTGCGATCGTGACCAATTGGATCGGTCGCCAGGTTGATATTCATGTTCCCTGCAAGGGCATACGCCACAACCAGCGGCGGCGAGGCGAGCCAGTTGGTTTTCACCAGCGGGTGAATACGCCCTTCAAAATTTCGGTTACCGGACAGGACCGCGCCTACCGTCAGGTCACCCTGCTTGATCGCCGTTTCAATGGGTTCAGGCAGCGGGCCGGAGTTACCAATACAGGTCGTACAGCCGTAGCCCACGAGGTTAAAGCCCAGTTCGTCAAGGTACGGCGTCAGTTTGGCCTGCGCCAGGTAATCCGATACCACTTTGGAACCCGGTGCCAGCGAGGCCTTGACCCATGGCTGAGGTTTTAGCCCAAGCTCTACCGCCTTTTTCGCCAACAGACCGGCCGCCATTAAGACGCTGGGGTTCGAGGTGTTGGTGCAGGAGGTAATGGCCGCAATAACAACCGCGCCATCCGGGAGCTGATACTGATGTCCGTTCAGAACATAGTCGACCGGACGGTGGTCTTTCTGCGCCACGTTCACTTCCAGCGCATTGCTGGCGGCAAAGGCTTTTGGCACGTCACTCAGCGCAACCCGATCCTGCGGACGTTTCGGCCCGGCGAGGCTCGCCTCGACGCTTCCCATATCGAGCTCAAGCGTGCTGGTGAAGACCGGTTCATCGCCCGGGTTTCGCCACATGCCCTGCGCTTTGGTATAGGCCTCCACCAGCGCGACCTGCTCTTCGCTGCGCCCGCTAAGGCGCATGTACTCCAGCGTGACGTCATCGATGGGGAAAAAGCCGCAGGTTGCACCGTATTCCGGCGCCATATTGGCAATGGTGGCACGGTCGGCAAGCGGCAGCGAATCCAGACCATCACCGTAGAATTCTACAAACTTGCCCACCACACCATGCTTACGCAGCATCTGGGTGACGGTGAGCACCAGATCGGTGGCGGTAATGCCTTCAGACAGCTTGCCGGTGAGCTTGAAGCCCACCACGTCAGGGATAAGCATGGACACCGGCTGGCCGAGCATGGCCGCTTCCGCTTCGATACCCCCGACGCCCCAGCCCAGCACGCCCAGACCGTTGATCATGGTGGTATGAGAGTCCGTGCCCACCAGCGTGTCCGGATAGGCGACCCACTCTTTATCCTGCAATTCACTCCAGACGGCTTTACCCAGATATTCAAGATTCACCTGGTGACAAATACCGGTACCCGGCGGGACCACGCTAAACCGGCTGAACGCCTGCTGTCCCCACTTCAGGAACACGTAGCGCTCGTGGTTGCGCTCCATCTCCAGACGCACGTTCTCGCCAAAGGCGTCGTCATCACCAAAGCGGTCAACCGTTACGGAGTGGTCAATGACGAGGTCAACGGGGGAAAGCGGATTCACTTTTGCCGTATCTCCGCCGAGACGCTTAACGGCCTCGCGCATCGCGGCTAAATCAACGACGGCAGGAACGCCGGTAAAGTCCTGCATCAGCACCCTGGCCGGGCGGTAGGCGACTTCTCTGTCGGCATGGGCATTTTCTAGCCACCCTGCCAGCGCCTGAATATCACCGAGGGTGACAGAGTCACCGTCCTGCCAGCGCAATAGATTTTCCAGTAAAACTTTCAATGACTTGGGTAAACGCGAAATGTCCCCAAGCGTTCTGGCAGCCATCGGCAGGCTGTAGTAATGCCAGGTTTTATTTTCTGCCTGTAACGTGTCCTTACTGGCTTCGCGTAGGGTTAACGACATAAGCTCCTCCTTAATCACAGAGATGCCCCGACAATCATCAGGGCCGTAATTAAAGATAACACAAAGATGTCGTAACGTTTTGATAACAACCCAAATTGATAAATTTAGGATTGGTCCAGAAAGGAAAAACAAAAAACCCCGCCGTAGCGAGGTTTTACAATTTAGTGGAGGGCCAACCAGATGAGCTGACTCCAGAACAGAATCGACACGGTAAAAACGCCGATCCATGACCAGTATTTGTGAGACGTCATGTTATTCATCATAGGGACACCAGGCATTATTTATTAAAAGTTCCGAGGTAAGTCCTCAGTGCTATATTGCTGATGTGTATTTATTAAAGAGTACAAAAGTGCAGAGTCGATATTCAGACTATTTGCATCATTACGCAATTAACTAAATTATTGTTTTTTGGGTTCGTCTTCAGCGAACACATCAATAAACGCTTGCTGCTGCGGCGTCAGTTTCCAGGACGCGGGTACAACAGTCGCAGGTGCTTTACGCCCTCTGTGGCCATTGTCACGATGCTGACACATCTGTTTTACCGTTTCTGTACGTACCGTCACTGCCATATTTAACCCCAATATTTCCAGGCCAGGAGAGCAACCACCACCCAAAACAGGGTAGAGACGAGAAAGACCGCCAGCCAGGCTTTACGCTTGAGCGCAGGATCCCTTTGCGGTTCTTCACTTCCTGAAGGCATTGCTAACCTCATACAATCGACATCGCTTATCATTTAGGACCAAACAATTGGTACAATTAATCATCTGTTGAGATAAATCCTAAAGAAACTTTAGCCGAAAAGCCAGTGAATTTACGCACCGGAAGGTATGAAATATTCAATCTTTTGACCAGAAATAAATAATTGAAAAGAAAAATTTGCGAAGGCGTAAATTAGTTTCTACTTTTGTCGCCAATTCACGACATTATAACCTTACGGATTAAATGGATAATGACATTATATGACAGGGGATGCGTAGATGATGATAATTCTAATTTAGCTTTGAGGCGTTATTTCGGTATCTTTCCCTGAGGGAAAGATACCGGGTGTGATTATTTTTCGGGGAGTTTGATGTCTTTAAACATCTCTTCAATATCTTCATTTGAGCGTAATGCAACGGCGGTATCAACCACATCACGCGTTAAATGAGGGGCAAAGCGCTGAATAAAATCATACATATAGCTGCGCAGGAAGGTGCTGCGACGGAAGCCAATCTTTGTGGTGCTATGACTGAAAACATCATGCGCATCAAGACGCACCAGGTCAGGGTCTGACACCGGATCCACCGCCATGCTGGCAATGACGCCCACCCCCAGACCAAGCCGCACATAGGTTTTAATCACGTCGGCGTCCGTTGCGGTAAAGACAATGCGCGGCGTTAACCCTGCCCGGTTAAAGGCTGTATCAAGCTCGGACCGTCCGGTAAAGCCAAACGTATACGTCACCAACGGATATTGAGCCAGCTCTTCGATAGTGACCGACCCTTTACCCGCCAGGGGGTGATCGGGGGTCACCACGATAGAACGATTCCAGTGATAGCAAGGAAGCATCACCAGATCGTCATACAGGTGAAGCGCTTCGGTGGCGATGGCAAAGTCTGCATTACCCTTGGAGACGGCTTCAGCAATTTGCGTTGGCGAGCCCTGGTGCATATGCAAAGAGACGCGAGGATAACGCTCGATAAAGCCTTTGATAACGCCGGGTAGCGCATAGCGTGCCTGGGTATGCGTCGTGGCAATATACAGCGAACCTTTATCCGGCCAGGTGTGTTCCCCCGCCACAGACTTAATTGCGTCGACTTTGGAGAGGACTTCCCGCGCAATGCGGATGATTTCCTGCCCCGCAGGCGTCACCTGGGTGAGATGCTTACCGCTGCGGGCAAATATCTGGATACCTAACTCGTCCTCCAGCATACGAACTTGTTTGCTGATGCCCGGTTGCGAGGTATATAACCCCTCGGCGGTAGAAGAGACGTTAAGGTTATGATTCACCACCTCAACGATATAACGAAGCTGCTGTAATTTCATGCCAGACCATCCGATTTAGCGCATGCGGTCAATCGCTTAAGACGATTTAATAATAAGAAACAGGTTAACTATAACCACTATATCATTTATAGCCTGACTGTATAGTACGGAACAAAAAATAATAACAAGGTAATAAAAAAGGGCCGGAAATCCGGCCCTTTTACAGGTAAGTTACGGTAAGGGAAGATTATTTCTTGCCTTCAACCCATTTGCCATCGACAAAGAAGGCAGACCATCCGGTCGCTTTACCCTCTTTCTCTGCCGCAACATACTGCTGCTTAGTTTTACGGCTAAACCGTACCACGGTTTTGTTGCCTTCCGGATCCTGCTGTGGCGCATCGGCCAGATAACGCAATTTCTCAGGCAGACGATCGCGGAAGCGATGCAACTCTTCCACCAGCGGCGCGCGCGTTTCACGCGATTTCGGGAAGGTGTTGGCGGCCAGGAAGACACCTGCGGCACCATCACGCAGCACGAAGTACGCGTCTGATTTCTCGCACGGCAGTTCTGGCAGCGGAACCGGATCTTCCTTCGGAGGAGCCACTTCGCCGTTACGCAGAATTTTGCGCGTGTTTTTACACTCGTCGTTGGTACAGGCCATGTACTTACCGAAACGCCCCATTTTCAGGTGCATTTCAGAGCCACACTTCTCGCATTCCACAATCGGGCCGTCATAGCCTTTAATGCGGAACTCGCCCTCTTCGATCTCATACCCGTCACACGTTGGGTTATTACCGCAAACGTGCAGCTTACGTTTTGGATCGATCAGGTAGCTGTCCATTGCCGTGCCGCATTTCTTGCAGCGGCGTTTGGCACGCAGAGCGTTAGTTTCCGCATCGTCACCTTCCAGCACGTTGAGAATTTCGTTCTCAGGCACCAGGTTGATGGTGGTTTTGCAGCGCTCTTTTGGTGACAGTGCGTAGCCGGAGCAGCCAAGGAACACGCCCGTGGTTGCGGTACGGATCCCCATCTTGCGGCCGCAGGTTGGACAGTCGATGCTGGTCAGAACCATCTGGTTAGGCAGCATGCCGCCCTCTTCAGGATCCTTCTCCGCTTTTTCAAGCTGGTCGGTAAAGTCGCTGAAGAAGCTGTCGAGTACCTTTTTCCATTCCGCCTGATGGCTGGCAACCTGGTCGAGGCTGTCTTCCATTTGCGCGGTGAAATCGTAGTTCATCAATTCGCGGAAGTTTGCTTCCAGACGGTCAGTGACGATCTCACCCATTTTTTCCGCATAGAAACGGCGGTTTTCAACGCGCACGTAGCCACGGTCCTGAATCGTCGAGATGATGGACGCGTAGGTCGACGGACGACCAATACCGCGTTTTTCCAGCTCTTTCACCAGGGACGCTTCACTGAAGCGCGCAGGCGGCTTGGTGAAGTGCTGTGCCGGAACCAGATCGACAAGCGACAACTCGTCACCTTTATTAACCGCAGGCAGCGTTCTGTCTTCATCGCCTTTACGCAGCGCAGGCATCACTTTCGTCCAGCCGTCGAAGCGCAGAATACGACCGCGCGCCTTCAGGCGGAAATCACCCGCGCCGACGGTCAGCGTTGTGGAATCGTACTTCGCAGGCGTCATCTGACAAGCGACAAACTGGCGCCAGATCAGCTGATACAGCTTCTGCGCATCCGCTTCCATATCTTTTAACGATTCCGCGAGGACGGAGACGTCGGAAGGACGAATTGCTTCGTGCGCTTCCTGGGAATTCTCTTTGCTGGCGTACTGATTCGCACTTTCCGGCAGGTATTTTTTGCCGAAATTGTCGCTGATATAACCGCGAACCATATTAACAGCGTCCTGGCTCAGGTTGGTGGAGTCAGTACGCATGTAGGTGATGTAGCCCGCTTCATACAGGCGCTGCGCCATCATCATGGTTTTCTTCACGCCATAACCCAGACGCGTGCTTGCAGCCTGTTGCAGCGTTGAAGTAATAAACGGCGCACCCGGCTTGCTGCTGGTCGGTTTGTCTTCACGTTCCAGCACCTGATAGCGTGCTTTTTCCAGCAGCGCTACGGCGGCCATGGTCTGGTCGCGGTTTTCCGGACGGAAAGGCTTATCGTTGTGATGGCTCACCTGCAGCGGCAGAGCGTCACCGCCCGGCGTGGTCACATTGGCATCGACTTCCCAGAACTCTTCCGGCACGAAGGCTTTAATTTCGCGCTCACGCTCAACGACCAGACGCACGGCGACGGATTGCACACGCCCTGCGGACAGGCCACGGGCAATCTTCTTCCACAGCAGTGGAGAGACCATGTAGCCCACCACGCGGTCCATAAAGCGACGTGCCTGCTGTGCGTTTACGCGGTCAATATTCAGTTCGCCCGGCTTCTCAAACGCCTGACGAATCGCATTCTTCGTAATTTCGTTAAACACTACACGGCTGTAGCGTTTGTCATCACCACCGATCACTTCCCGCAGGTGCCACGCAATGGCTTCCCCTTCGCGGTCAAGGTCGGTTGCGAGATAGATGTGGTCTGCTTTTTCAGCAAGCTGCTTCAGCTCGTTAACGACTTTTTCTTTCCCGGGCAGCACTTCATATTGTGCATCCCAGTTATGCCATGGGTTAACACCCATGCGGTTGACAAGCGCGCTACGTTCATCCTTTTTAGGCTTTTTAGCCCCTTTGGTGGAGGTAGAGTCTGCGCTCTTTTTGCTGGCTGAGCCACTGGTCGGCAAATCGCGGATATGACCGACGCTGGACTTAACCACGTAGTCATTACCCAGATACTTATTGATCGTTTTGGCTTTTGCCGGGGACTCAACGATGACGAGAGCTTTACCCATATTCACCTTTACCTAATTTAATTCTTCCAGGAATACGCCGCACGTTGATTTCCCTTCCGCTGACGACGAGCCAATGATATTGCGACTGCGTCAGGAGATATCAACCCCTTTGACTTACCGGACGTTAATGAGAAGACGCCCAGGTGATTGAGTTTTCGGGTATTTTTCTCACATCTCGTGTAATTCGTGACGAATTCCCGGTTGAATGTCAAGCAATTCTATTGCCAGAATGACGAAAGCGCACACTCTACCTGATAAAATTCGTTACGCAACTTTATTAGCATGCAAAAGCAGATCCCGCCAGCCAGGCCCCTGCACCTTATCCCCTCACATTACAGGGAAAATTTGCCCCCAAAGCGCCCTCGGCGTAGACTATTGTCACTGTTTAAGGAGTGGATTATGCAGAATACGACCCAACCTATTGACCGAGCCTCTCTGCTTATCGAAGCAAACAAGCTTATCCGTGACCATGAAGATACGCTGGCGGGCATTGAAGCCACTGGCGTAGAGCAGCGTAATGGCGTGCTGATTTTCAGCGGCGAATACTTCCTTGACGAACAGGGTTTACCGACCCCGAAAAGCACCGCCGTGTTTAACATGTTCAAATACCTGGCGCATACGCTTTCAGAGAAATATCACCTGGTCGATTAACGCAAAACGCGAGGCATATGCCTCGCGTTTTTGTTTACAGCAGCGGTTTTTGTCCGCGCTGTAGCCAGCGCAGCAGCAGACGATCCGCGCTTTCCGCTGCACTGTTTGTAAAGCGGTCAAGGAGTCGCTTACGCTGGGTAAAACGCACGCCCACCAGCTCCCGGCCTTCCATTAGATTGAGCAGCAGATCGTCGCTGGTTCCGACCTCATCCACCAGCCCTTTCTCCTGCGCCTGGACGCCGTACCAGTGCTCGCCCGTCGCGACCTGTTCAATATCGAGCGTTGGGCGCATACGGTGTACAAAATCTTTAAAGAGATGATGCGTTTCGTTGAGATCTTCGCGGAATTTTTGACGCCCTTCTTCCGTGTTTTCCCCCAGCAGCGTCAGGGTACGTTTGTACTGACCCGCCGTGTGAAGTTCGATATCAATCTCTTTATTTTTCAGGAAGCGGTTAAAGTTCGGAATTTGCGCGACCACGCCGATCGAGCCAATAATGGAGAACGGCGCGGCAACAATTTTGTCCGCCACGCAGGCCATCATGTAGCCACCGCTCGCCGCCACTTTATCCACGGCCACGGTCAGCGGGATCTGTTTTTCACGCAGGCGCTGCAGCTGTGAGGCGGCCAGTCCGTAACCGTGAACCACCCCGCCCGGGCTTTCAAGACGCACGACAACCTGATCCTGCGGTGTCGCCACGGCCAGAACGGCAGTCACTTCTTCCCGCAGAGAAGACACTTCATGCGCATCCATACTGCCTTTAAAATCGAGCACATAGACGCGCGGCGTGGCCTTATCCTGCGGCGCATTGAGCTTTGCTTTTGCCTTTGCCGCTTTGGCTTCCTGTTTATGCTTTTTCTTCTGCGCTTTCAGCCAGAGTTTCTGTTGATGACTATCAAGCAGCGCCAGAGACATCTCTTCCTGCATCTCTTTATACTGCTCGCTCAGGCGGGTGATGCGTAACTCCCCACGCTGACGCTTGCGCTGCGTCAGGTTGACAATCAGAACGGCTACCACCGCAATGGCAACCACCACCGTCGCGATTTTGGCCAAAAACAACCCATATTGAGAAAGTAATTCCACGCGTTCCACCTTGATTTAACCACGAATCTTTCACGGCAGTGTACAACAGCCCTGCCCATGCGTCTCGTTCGTGACATTACCTCTGCGAGCCGCCTTCAGGAATCCCCGGGCTGGAGTTTAAATATTTGCAAATTGTTAATTTTACAGTAATGCGTCCTGTAGACTGATTGAATTATTAGGCTAATTCGGGCATAAAGCCGAAAAGTCATTATAAAGGCGCCATTGCATCACCGGTCGCCTGAGGAGTCACCGTGCATTATCAACCGCAAAAAAATCTGCTGCACAACCGGATTATTCTTGTCACCGGTGCCAGCGACGGGATTGGCCGCGAGGCAGCCCTGACATACGCCGAATATGGCGCGCACGTCATTTTGATCGGGCGCAACGAAGAAAAACTGAAAAGCGTCGCTCAGGAGATTGAGGCTGCATGCGGCACGCCGGCCCCGTGGTATACGCTCGATTTACTGACCTGCACGCCTGCGGTGTGCCAGGAATTAGCCCAGCGCATCAGCGCTCACTATCCGAGACTCGACGGCGTGCTGCATAACGCCGGTTTGTTAGGCGAGGTTCGTCCGATGGATGAACAGGATCCTGATATCTGGCAGCAGGTGATGCAGGTCAACGTCAACGGCACGTTTTTCCTCACACAGGCATTGCTTCCTTTATTACTCAAATCCGAGTCAGGGTCCCTGGTCTTTACCTCGTCCAGCGTTGGTCGTGAAGGACGCGCAAACTGGGGAGCCTATGCCGTATCAAAATTCGCGACCGAAGGCATGATGCAGGTGCTGGCGGAGGAGTATCAGAGCCGCCATCTGCGCGTAAACTGCATTAACCCGGGCGGTACGCGCACCAAAATGCGCGCCAGCGCGTTCCCGAGCGAAGATCCGCAGAAGCTGAAAACCCCGGCAGACATTATGCCGCTCTATCTCTGGCTGATGGGCGACGACAGCCGCCGCAAAACCGGGATGACCTTTGACGCCCAGCCGGGACGTAAACCAGGAATTTCTCAATGAGTGAAGAACGTCATCAGCAGCGCCAGCAGCGTCTGAAAGAACAGGTCGATGCGCGCGTCGCGGCAGCCCAGGACGAACGTGGGATCGTCATCGTTTTTACCGGCAACGGCAAGGGCAAAACCACTGCCGCATTCGGCACGGCGACACGCGCCGTCGGACACGGTCAAAAAGTGGGCGTGATCCAGTTTATCAAAGGCGAATGGCCCAACGGTGA
Organism: Enterobacter sp. WP_7_1; assembly: GCF_003688535.1. Lineage (NCBI taxonomy): Bacteria > Pseudomonadati > Pseudomonadota > Gammaproteobacteria > Enterobacterales > Enterobacteriaceae > Enterobacter > Enterobacter sp. WP_7_1. Next base: position 1,806,761 of record NZ_REFK01000001.1, read on the forward strand.
GCGGAATTTGCTTGAGCCTCACGGCGTTGAGTTTCAGGTAATGGCGACCGGGTTTACGTGGGATACTCAGAACCGGGAAACGGATACTGCAGCCTGTCTCGCCGTCTGGGAGCATGCAAAGAGAATGCTGGCCGATCGCTCGCTGAATATGGTTCTGCTGGATGAGATCACCTATATGGTCGCCTACGACTACCTGCCGCTGGAAGCCGTGCTGGATGCTCTGAAGAATCGTCCTGTACACCAGACGGTTATCGTCACGGGGCGCGGGTGTCATCGGGATATTCTGGAGATGGCCGATACCGTCAGCGAGCTGCGTCCGGTCAAACATGCGTTTGATGCGGGCATCAAAGCGCAAATTGGAATTGATTACTAAAGAAAAAAACCCGGTGTGTTCACCGGGCTTTTGTATTAACCGTTGTTGTTACGGCTGCCGGAGCGGCGGCTGCTGCTCACCTGGCTGTGTCGCTTCACCGCGCGACGGATCTGATTCGCCTTCATGCGACGACGATCTTTCTCCACCGCCACTTTTGAGGTGGTTTCCGGCGTCAGGCCGACAAGCTCGCGCAGGTAGTTGGTTTGGGTCAGATCCAGTTCGGTATAACCACCGCGCGGCAGACCTTTCGGCAGCAGAATGTCGCCGTAACGGACGCGGATCAGACGGCTCACCTGGACGCCTACCGCTTCCCAGAGACGACGCACCTCGCGGTTACGGCCTTCGGTCAGGGTCACGTTGTACCACTGGTTAATGCCTTCCCCACCGGTAAATTTGATGGTTTTGAACGCCGCAGGACCGTCTTCCAGCTGAACGCCACGCGACAGATCGCGCAGTTTATTCTCATCAACCTGGCCAAATACGCGCACCGCGTATTCACGTTCCACTTCACGGCTTGGGTGCATCAGACGGTTTGCCAGTTCACCATCGGTGGTGAACAGCAGCAGACCGCAGGTGTTTACGTCCAGACGACCGACGGCAATCCAGCGAGCGCCGCGCAGTTTAGGCAGACGGTCAAACACCGTCGGACGACCTTCCGGGTCGTTGCGGGTGCACAGCTCGCCTTCCGGCTTGTAGTAAGCCAGTACGCGGCAGATCTGTTCAGCGGACTCTTTCACGGAGATGAGGTGACCGTCGATGCGGATCTTCAGCCCCGGTACGATTTCAACGCGGTCACCCAGCGTGGCGATTTTACCGTCCACACTCACGCGGCCCGCTTCAATAATGGCTTCGATTTCACGGCGTGAGCCGTGGCCGGCACGCGCCAGCACTTTCTGTAACTTCTCGCTCATTGAGCTTCCTCAGGTGTCGCCTTCACAGGCGTCGAATCAGGTCAAAAGAGGGCTGAGCCCTGCTTTGATGGCCGCGTAGTATATCTGCTTATACCTTTACAAGAAAGGCTTTACGTCACCCACGCCTTCACGAATCACTTCCGGTGCATCTTCGGTTAAGTCGACCACGGTGGTCGGCTGCTGGCCGAGATAGCCGCCGTGAATAATCAGCTCGACCAACTTCTCCAGACGATCTTTGATCTCTTCCGGATCGGACTCGGTAAACTCACTTCCGGGCAGCATCAGCGAGGTAGAAAGCATCGGTTCGCCGAGGGTTTCCAGCAGCGCCTGCGCAATCGGGTTCGACGGCACGCGCATGCCGATGGTTTTGCGTTTCTCCTGCAGCAGACGACGCGGTACTTCCTTCGTGCCCTTCAGGATGAAGGTGTAGTTACCCGGCGTGTTGTTCTTAATCAGGCGAAACGCCACGTTATCGACATACGCATAGGTCGACAGCTCAGAGAGATCGCGGCACATCAGGGTAAAGTTATGGCCGTCCGGCAGCTGACGAATACGGCAAATGCGCTCCATTGCCCCTTTATCTTCAATTTTACAGCCCAGCGCGTAGCCTGAATCGGTCGGGTAGACAATCACGCCGCCTTTGCGGACGATCTCCACGGCCTGGTTGATCAGACGTGGCTGCGGGTTATCCGGATGGATATAGAAAAACTGACTCATACTTCCCTCTCTTCAATTTGCTGCGGCTGTTCCCAGAGCTGCCAGACCGGCTCAACGCCAGCGGGCAACCAGAGCTTGCGCCCCAGTTCGATCCACGCGCAGGGCTGATGGAAATCAGAGCCCTGTGAACCAAGCAGGCCGAACTGACGGGCATAGGTCGCGAGCTGCGCGCGCTCGTTGGGTGCCTGCTGACACTGGGCGACTTCCATCGCCTCGCCACCGCATTCGGCAAAGTGTGCCAGCAGCCTTTTCAGCCATTTAGCAGAAAGATTATACCGCCCCGGATGGGCCAGCACGGCCTTACCGCCAGAATGATGAATCACATCAATAGCTTGTTTTATTGTACACCACTGTGGCGGAACGTATCCGGTTTTACCGCGTGCCAGATACTTTTTAAAGACGTCGGCCATGTTCGTCGCTTTGCCCGCGTCGACCAGAAAACGGGCGAAATGACCGCGGGTAACCGCCCCGCCGTTCGCCATCTTTTGCGCGCCTTCCAGCGCGCCCGGAATATGTGCCTTTTCCAGACGCTCGCCTATCATCTCTGCGCGCTGATTGCGGCGCGTTTTTTGTTCTTGCAAAAATGCCGTAAGTGCCGGATGGTCTATATCGATGTTCAGGCCAACAATATGAATCTCATGGTTTTCCCAGACGGTCGAGATCTCGACGCCGGACACCAGATTCAGCGCCAGCCCGCTGCGGGCAATCTCGGCGCGCGCCGCCGGAATGGCATCAGTGGTATCGTGATCGGTTATCGCCAGCGTGCCGACGCGCATTTCAACGGCGCGATGAACCAGGGCTTCGGGTGTCAGCAGGCCATCAGAGGCCTGAGTATGGCTGTGTAAATCATAAATAATGGCGTAGGTGGTATCGCTCAAAGCACTTCCCATAACAGGTTGGAGACATCCGAAAACACCATGATACCGACTTAACGCGAAATTCTGAAATCAAGGGTTGACAACTTGCCATCGAACTAGTTAACTAGTACGCAAGTTCACACGAGAAAGGTATCTGAAAATGACAGCACATTTCACTCTACACGGCTGGTGGCGCACTTCCTGATCTTCGGGCAGTGTCACGCGTCTGCGAAATGCAAACAGATACCCGCCCGCTACCCAGCGGGCTTTTTTTTGAACAAAATATGAGAACAACAACATGCAAACAGCCAAACCTCATCTCGAACTGCTGACCTGCGAGGCGGCCTATCGCCACAACCCGACCGCGCTGTTTCATCAGGTGTGCGGGGCTCGCCCGGCAACGCTGCTGCTGGAGTCTGCGGATATCGACAGCAAGGACGATCTCAAGAGCCTGCTGCTGGTCGACAGCGCGCTGCGCATTACCGCTTTAGGTGACACTGTCACCATCAAGGCTTTGTCTGACAATGGCGCATCACTGCTGCCGCTGCTGGATGCCGCCCTGCCGTCAGGCATTGAAAATGAACGTCATCCAGAAATGCGTATTCTGCATTTCCCGCCGGTGAGCCAGCTGCTGGACGAAGACGCGCGCCTCTGCTCCCTGTCCGTTTTCGATGCCTTCCGCCTGCTGCAGAACCTGGTCACCGTGCCGGAAGACGAGCGTGAGGCGATGTTCTTTGGGGGGCTGTTTGCTTATGACCTGGTCGCCGGATTTGAAGATTTGCCGGAAACCGAACAGGGTAATCGCTGCCCGGACTATTGCTTCTATCTGGCTGAAACGCTGCTGGTGATCGACCACCAGAAGCAATACACACGCATCCAGGCAAGTCTGTTCACGCCCTCTCCCGCTGAGAAAAACCGTCTTGAGCACCGCATCGCTCAGCTGCAGCATCAGATGACGGAAGCACCGCCTGCGCTGCCGGTGCAGCGCGTGGAGAAAATGACCTGCGACGTTAACCAGACTGACGATCAGTACGGCGCCGTGGTTCGCCAGATGCAAAAAGCGATTCGCGCCGGGGAAATTTTCCAGGTCGTGCCGTCCCGTCGCTTCTCACTGCCCTGCCCGTCGCCGCTCGCAGCCTACGACGTGCTGAAAAAGAGTAACCCAAGCCCGTACATGTTTTTCATGCAGGACAACGAATTCACGCTGTTCGGCGCCTCGCCGGAAAGCTCGCTGAAATACGACGCCACCAGCCGTCAGATTGAGATCTACCCGATTGCCGGTACCCGTCCGCGCGGGCGTCGCGCCGACGGTTCCCTGGACCGCGATCTGGACAGCCGCATCGAACTGGAGATGCGTACCGACCACAAAGAACTCTCCGAGCACCTGATGCTGGTTGACCTGGCGCGTAACGATCTGGCACGCATTTGCACCCCAGGCAGCCGCTACGTGGCGGACCTGACCAAAGTCGACCGCTATTCGTTCGTGATGCACCTCGTCTCCCGAGTGGTCGGCGAGCTGCGCCATGACCTCGACGTGCTGCACGCCTACCGCGCCTGTATGAACATGGGCACCCTCAGCGGCGCGCCGAAAGTGCGCGCCATGCAGCTGATTGCCGCCGCCGAAGGACGCCGTCGCGGCAGCTACGGCGGCGCGGTGGGCTACTTCACCGCCCACGGCGATCTCGATACCTGCATCGTAATCCGCTCCGCCTATGTCGAAGACGGTATCGCCACCGTCCAGGCGGGTGCCGGGATTGTTCTTGATTCTGTTCCGCAGTCTGAAGCTGACGAAACGCGCAGTAAAGCCCGTGCGGTCCTTCGCGCCATTGCTACCGCACACCATGCACAGGAGATTTTCTGATGGCTGACATTCTGCTGCTCGATAATATCGACTCCTTTACCTATAACCTGGCAGATCAGCTGCGTGCGAATGGCCACAACGTTGTTATCTACCGCAACCACGTTCCGGCGCAGACCCTGATTGACCGTCTGGCCACCATGCAAAACCCGGTGCTGATGCTCTCCCCGGGGCCAGGCGCGCCGAGCGAAGCGGGCTGTATGCCGGAGCTGCTGACCCGCATGCGCGGCAAGCTGCCGATCGTCGGCATCTGCCTCGGCCATCAGGCGATCGTTGAAGCCTATGGCGGCTACGTTGGCCAGGCGGGTGAGATCCTGCACGGTAAAGCGTCCAGCATTGAACATGACGGCCAGGCGATGTTTGCAGGGCTGCCGAACCCGCTCCCGGTCGCGCGCTATCACTCGCTGGTTGGCAGCAATATTCCCGCCGGGCTGACGATCAACGCCTCGTTTGAAGGCATGGTGATGGCGGTGCGCCACGATGCGGACCGCGTCTGCGGCCTGCAGTTCCACCCGGAATCGATCCTGACCTCCCACGGCGCCCGCCTGCTGGAGCAGACTCTCGACTGGGCGTTACAGAAGCTGGAGCAGACCAACACCCTGCAGCCGATTCTGGAAAAACTGTACCAGGCGCAGACCCTGAGCCAGCAGGAGAGCCATCAGCTCTTCTCCGCCGTGGTTCGCGGCGAGCTGAAGCCTGAGCAGCTTGCAGCCGCGCTGGTGAGCATGAAGGTGCGCGGCGAAAGCCCGCAGGAGATTGCCGGTGCCGCCACGGCCCTGCTGGAAAATGCCGCCCCGTTCCCGCGCCCGGACTATCAGTTTGCCGATATTGTCGGTACCGGCGGTGACGGCAGTAACAGCATCAATATCTCCACCGCCAGCGCCTTCGTGGCGGCGGCGTGCGGTATGAAGGTCGCGAAGCATGGTAACCGCAGCGTTTCCAGCCGGTCAGGTTCTTCCGATCTGCTCGCCGCATTCGGTATTAACCTCGATATGAACGCCGAGCGTTCCCGCGAAGCGCTGGATGACCTGGGCGTCTGCTTCCTGTTTGCGCCGAAGTACCACACCGGTTTCCGCCACGCGATGCCGGTTCGTCAGCAGCTCAAAACCCGCACGCTGTTTAACGTGCTCGGCCCGCTGATCAACCCGGCTCATCCGCCGCTGGCGCTGATTGGCGTTTACAGCCCTGAGCTGGTTCTGCCGATTGCCGAGACGCTGCGCGTGCTGGGTTATCAACGTGCCGCCGTGGTGCACAGCGGAGGTATGGATGAGGTTTCTCTTCATGCCCCGACGCTGGTTGCCGAACTGCGCGACGGTGAAATCCTCAGCTATCAGCTGGAGGCTGCCGACTTCGGCCTTGCGCCATACCATCAGGAAGCGCTGGCAGGCGGTACGCCGGAAGAAAACCGTGACATTCTGACTCGCTTATTACAAGGTAAAGGAGAGGTCGCCCATGAGGCCGCCGTTGCTGCCAACGTCGCCATGCTGATGCGTTTGCACGGTGAGGAAGACCTGAAGGCCAACGTTCAAAAAGTTCTGGATGTACTGCGCTCCGGTGCAGCTTACGATCGCGTTACCGCACTTGCGGCAAGAGGGTAAAGAATGCAGACCGTTTTAGCGAAAATCGTTGCCGATAAGGCCATCTGGGTGGAAGCCCGCAAGCAACAGCAGCCGCTTGCCAGTTTCCAGAATGACGTCGTCCCGAGCAGCCGTCGTTTCTATGACGCCCTGCGGGGTACTCGCACCGCGTTTATTCTTGAGTGCAAAAAAGCGTCCCCGTCCAAAGGCGTTATTCGTGACGATTTCGACCCGGCGCGTATTGCCGGCATTTATAAGCATCATGCTTCAGCCATCTCCGTGCTGACGGATGAGAAATATTTTCAGGGCAGCTTCGACTTTCTGCCGATCGTCAGCAGCATCGCGCCGCAGCCGATCCTGTGCAAAGACTTTATTATCGACCCGTATCAGATCTGGCTGGCGCGCTTTTACCAGGCCGACGCCTGCCTGCTGATGCTCTCGGTGCTCGACGACGAGCAGTATCGCCAGCTTTCCGCCGTGGCGCACAGCCTGAACATGGGCGTACTGACCGAAGTGAGCAACGAAGAGGAGCTGGAGCGCGCGATTGCGCTGGAAGCCAAAGTGGTCGGCATTAACAACCGCGATCTGCGCGACCTGTCCATTGATCTTAACCGTACGCGTCAGCTGGCGCCGCGTCTGGGGTCTGGCGTCACGGTGATCAGCGAATCCGGCATTAACAGCTACGCTCAGGTGCGCGAGCTAAGCCACTTCGCCAACGGTTTCCTGATTGGCTCCGCCATGATGGAGCATGACGATCTCAATGCGGCCGTGCGTCGCGTGCTGCTGGGTGAAAACAAAGTCTGCGGCTTAACCCGCGTACAGGATGCCCAGGCCGCGTATGAAGCCGGGGCGATTTACGGCGGGCTGATCTTTGTGGACTCCTCTCCACGCGCGGTCAGCGAAGAGCAGGCGCGTAAGGTCATCGCAGCGGCTCCTCTCAGCTACGTGGGCGTTTTCCGCAACGCAGATATTGCAGACGTTGCGGCCAAAGCCGACGCGTTATCCCTGAGCGCGGTGCAGCTCCACGGCGATGAAGACCAGAGCTACATCGATGCCCTGCGCGCCGCGCTGGCACCACAGGTGCAGATCTGGAAAGCACAAAGCGTTGGCGATACGTTGCCTTCGCGTAACCTGAACCATGTGGATAAATACGTCCTCGATAACGGCCAGGGCGGTACCGGCCAGCGTTTTGACTGGTCGCTGCTGAACGGCGAAAAGCTGGACAACGTCCTGCTGGCGGGCGGATTAAGCCCGGATAACTGCGTAGAAGCCGCTAAAACCGGCTGCGCAGGCCTCGATTTCAATTCAGGCGTAGAGTCCCAACCGGGTATCAAAGATGCCAGCAAGCTGGCCTCGGTTTTTAAAACTCTGCGTGCATATTAAGGAAGAGAAGATGACGACATTACTTAACCCGTATTTTGGTGAGTTCGGCGGGATGTACGTCCCGCAAATCCTGATGCCCGCGCTGCGCCAGCTGGAAGAAGCGTTTGTCAGCGCGCAGAAAGATCCGGCGTTTCAGGCTGAATTTACCGACCTGCTGAAAAATTACGCCGGTCGTCCGACCGCGCTGACTAAATGCCGCAACCTGACGGAAGGCACCAAAACCACGCTGTATCTGAAGCGTGAAGACCTGCTGCACGGCGGCGCACATAAAACTAACCAGGTGCTGGGCCAGGCGCTGCTTGCGAAGCGTATGGGCAAAACCGAAATCATCGCCGAAACCGGTGCAGGCCAGCACGGCGTGGCCTCCGCGCTTGCCAGCGCCCTGCTCGGTCTGAAATGCCGCATCTATATGGGAGCGAAAGACGTTGAGCGTCAGTCTCCGAACGTCTTCCGTATGCGTCTGATGGGAGCAGAAGTGATCCCGGTGCACAGCGGCTCCGCGACGCTGAAAGACGCCTGTAACGAAGCGCTGCGCGACTGGTCTGGCAGCTATGACACCGCACACTATATGCTCGGTACCGCGGCGGGCCCGCACCCGTTCCCGACTATCGTGCGCGAATTCCAGCGCATGATCGGTGAAGAGACCAAAGCGCAGATCCTTGAAAAAGAGGGTCGCCTGCCGGATGCGGTGATCGCCTGCGTTGGCGGCGGGTCTAACGCCATCGGCATGTTCGCAGACTTTATCGACGACACCAGCGTCGGTCTGATTGGTGTCGAGCCAGCCGGTCACGGCATTGAATCGGGTGAACACGGCGCGCCGCTGAAGCATGGCCGCGTGGGGATCTACTTCGGAATGAAATCCCCGATGATGCAAACAGATGAAGGTCAGATTGAAGAGTCTTACTCTATTTCTGCCGGCCTCGACTTCCCGTCCGTCGGGCCGCAGCATGCGTATCTGAACAGCACCGGCCGCGCGGACTATGTCTCCATTACCGATGACGAAGCGCTGGAAGCCTTTAAAACGCTGTGCCGCAGCGAAGGGATCATCCCGGCGCTGGAGTCTTCGCACGCGCTGGCGCATGCGCTGAAAATGATTAAAGAAAACCCGGAAAAAGAACAGCTGCTGGTGGTGAACCTTTCCGGACGCGGTGACAAAGATATCTTCACCGTTCACGATATTCTGAAAGCACGAGGGGAAATCTGATGGAACGCTACGATAACGTATTTGCAGAGCTGAAATCCCGCCAGGAAGGCGCGTTCGTTCCCTTCGTCACCCTGGGCGATCCGGGCCCGGAACAGTCGCTGAAGATTATCGACACCCTGATTGAAGCCGGCGCCGACGCGCTGGAGCTGGGTATTCCGTTCTCCGATCCGCTGGCGGATGGCCCGACCATCCAGAACGCGACGCTGCGCGCATTCGCATCCGGCGTGACGCCGACCCAGTGCTTCGAGATGCTGGCGGCGATTCGCCAGAAGCACCCGACCATTCCGATCGGCCTGCTGATGTACGCCAACCTGGTCTTTAACCGCGGTATTGATGAGTTCTATGCCGAGTGCGCGCGCGTAGGCGTCGACTCCGTTCTGGTGGCAGACGTGCCGGTTGAGGAGTCTGCGCCATTCCGTCAGGCGGCGATGCGTCATAACGTCGCCCCGATTTTCATCTGCCCGCCGAACGCCGATGACGCACTGCTGCGCCAGATTGCCTCTTACGGACGCGGGTATACCTACCTGCTCTCCCGCGCGGGCGTGACCGGTGCCGAGAATAAAGCGGCGTTGCCTCTGCATCATCTGGTGGAGAAGCTGGCCGAGTACCATGCCGCGCCTCCGCTGCAGGGGTTCGGGATTTCATCCCCGGATCAGGTAACCGCAGCAATTGATGCTAAGGCGGCTGGCGCCATCTCCGGCTCCGCGATTGTGAAGATCATCGAAAAGAACGTGGACAAGCCAGAGCAGATGCTGGCTGAGCTGAAAGCGTTTGTGACCGCAATGAAAGCGGCGACGCGTAAAGCATAACCTCTCTACCGTCTGGCTTCCTGCCAGACGGTTCCCCTTCCTGGTTATCACTCTTCATGCTTCTGACGTGCGGGCTGCTATTTAAGAACGCAATTGACAGGCCAGTAATGATGAATGCTTCAATTATGCTTTATTAATAACGTTTCCGGGGCGGACATCGGGACTTACCAATTTGTAAAGTACCGGCGGCATGGACCAAATCAGCTAAAGTACGAACCTGCATTTTATCCATAACCCGACGTCGATGGACCTTCACGGTAATTTCTGATATGCCCAGTTCAGACGCAATTTGTTTGTTTTGCAGGCCGTTAATCGCCAACTCAAAGGTCTGCTTCTCGCGCCGTGTCAATGCCTGATAGTTTTTACAAAGCTCGAATATTCTTTGCTGCTCTAAAAAATTATTGGTCGCTTCGATTAGCACATCTTTCACGACATTGATAAGTTGTTCCGGTTCGACGGGCTTAGTCAAAAAGTCCCGAACGCCTGCTTTCATCGCTTGTACGCAGAGTGGGATAGAGTTGGTCATAGTCAGGATAATTATCGGTATTGTACAGCCACGTTCCTTCAGGGCCTCTATCACATCGAAACCGTTAGTGTCTGAGGTGTTAATTTCAAGTATTAAGCATGAGGGATGATCAACTATGGGGCAGGAGAGAAATTCTTCGGCATTTTTGAAGTCAAAAGTTTGATAACCTTTCGCCATTAACAATTTAACCACATACAGCCTATATGCATCATCATCATCGATAACATAAACAACATCTTCCATATCACTCTCTCCTCACCAGGCCTTCGACGTACATAATACGAACGGAGGCGTCCATTCACAAAAAATTTTAGGATTGCCAGCCTCTATGTCTGATATCGTTTAATAACCTGAAGTAATAAAATCAAAGACTAACAATCCGTATGCGAATATTCTAATTTAGCAAAGGCAATTAGCATGAGGATATTCTGAAAAAAAGATACATATAAAAGTCGTTTTTGAGCAGCGGTACTGTTAAAACGCATCCTTCAAGCAAACCCTTTTGGATATTTGACTCATATCGCGGAAATTATCTTAGCTTTGTCGTTTTAAGGTGCAGTTTTTATATCTGCAAGGTGGTTAAGCTGAATAAGAGTGCGTTTTTGGTATTAACGCCGATTCAGGATCCACCCGCACTCCAGCCAGAGTCTCTGTCAGAGCATCGGGTATATCAACGGCTCTTGCTGCTCTGAATTCCGCAGCCGTGCCGAGAATCCAAACGCAGCACGGTTTAATGACTGAGGTCATAAAAAGAGGCGGTATTTTGGAGAAAAGGTTTGGAGAGGTTTTGAGGCAAACGAAAAAGATATATATTCCAGTCCGTTAAATTCACTTACACCTTCTGAGTTCAGAGGCTTATTCATGTCATGGCACGCCTTCAAACAGACTTACCTGGTTAAGTTCTGGTCACCTGTTCCGGCCGTTATCGCGGCAGGCATTCTCTCTACCTACTATTTCGGCATCACCAGCACCTTCTGGGCCGTGACCGGCGAGTTCACCCGCTGGGGTGGTCAATTGCTACAGCTCGCTGGCGTGCATACCGAAGAGTGGGGTTACTTTAAACTCATTCATCTGGACGGCACGCCGCTTACCCGCATCGACGGGATGATGATCATCGGCATGTTCGGCGGCTGTTTCGCAGCGGCGCTGTGGGCAAACAACGTTAAGTTGCGGATGCCCAAAAGCCGTATTCGCATAATGCAGGCGGTGGTCGGCGGTATCATTGCCGGGTTTGGCGCCCGTCTGGCGATGGGCTGTAACCTGGCCGCTTTCTTTACGGGGATTCCTCAGTTTTCGCTTCACGCCTGGTTCTTTGCTGTCGCCACGGCCATCGGCTCTTACTTTGGCGCAAAATTCACCCTGCTGCCGCTGTTCCGCATTCCGGTGAAAATGACAAAAGTCAGCGCAGCGTCACCGTTAACCCAGAAGCCAGACCAGGCGCGTCGTCGTTTCCGCCTCGGTATGCTGGTCTTTTTGGCTATGGTCGCCTGGGCGCTTTGCACTGCGATGAATCAGCCCAAACTCGGCCTGGCGATGCTGTTCGGCGTGGGTTTTGGCCTGCTCATTGAACGCGCGCAGATCTGCTTTACCTCCGCGTTTCGCGATATGTGGATCACCGGCCGTACGATGATGGCGAAGGCGATTATCGCCGGGATGGCGGTCAGCGCCATCGGTATCTTCAGCTATGTTCAGCTCGGCGTTGAACCGAAAATCATGTGGGCTGGTCCTAATGCGGTGATTGGCGGCCTGCTGTTTGGCTTCGGGATTGTGCTGGCTGGCGGGTGTGAAACCGGCTGGATGTACCGCGCCGTTGAAGGTCAGGTGCATTACTGGTGGGTGGGCCTGGGAAATGTTATCGGCTCGACGGTCCTGGCGTACTTCTGGGACGATCTGTCCCCGGCGCTTGCCACGAGTTGGGACAAGGTCAACCTGCTGAACACCTTCGGCCCTCTCGGCGGCCTGCTGGTCACCTACGCCCTGCTGCTGGTCGCTTTTTTACTGGTTGTCGCGCAGGAGAAACGCTTCTTCCGTCGTGCGAGTGTTAAAACAGAAACCCAGGAGAATGCTGCATGAAAGAGATCGTGCCCGATTACCGTCTGGATATGGTCGGTGAACCCTGCCCTTATCCGGCTGTTGCCACGCTTGAAGCCCTACCGCAGCTCAAAAAAGGGGAAATTCTGGAAGTGGTCAGCGACTGTCCGCAGTCCATCAACAACATTCCGCTGGATGCGAAAAACCACGGCTACACGGTGCTGGATATCCAGCAGGATGGCCCGACCATTCGCTATTTGATTCAAAAATGATCGCTAAGGGCCTCGCGAGGGGCCTTTATCGCATTGAATTATAAGACATCTTGATCCACGGCAAAAACGAGATTTTTGACTTAAGTAAAATCTCACTTCCCTTTTGAAGGAGGTTTTCGCGGTTTGATGTATTTACGAGCTTTACTGGTTTTCGCCTTATTGATTCCCTTCCATGCGCTGTCCCTCAATTTCTCTTCAACCTTCCTGCGCCTTAATTGTCCGCAAAGAGGACTTGTCGAGGTTATTCTGCACGTTTATGACCATACCCAGGAACGATGGCGCGGCCATTTTGAAACCGGCGCGGGACATAAACGTGCGGGTGATACCGAAATCATCCCGTTTGCCAACGGCGATATTCTCTTTCATTCCCTGTCCAGCGACGCTTTCAGCTATTTATATGATGGGGAAAATATCCTGAGGCACTGCGTAAAGCTTGATGAGCGGCCGGTTTATCCGTCGTTTTGAAGTGAGCAACGCAAACTGGCCACCCTGTGGCCAGTTTGACGGGGGATCAGAAACGATAACCCGCAGAGAACATAAACACCCACGGATCCAGGCGAGTATTGATACTTTGCTGCTGACCGCCCGCCTTGAAGCGTACGTCCGTATCAATATCCATGTACCAGACCGAGGCGTTAATCAGCCAGTCGCGGTTAATCAGATAATCCAGACCGACCTGCCCCGCCATACCCCACGAATCTTTCAGGCTGAGGTCAGTCAGACCGGCCTCTTTACCGGTATCGTTAAACTTCTCGTCGAAGAAGGTAGTGTAGTTCACACCGGCGCCAATATAAGGACGCACCTTGCTGCTGGCATCGCCAAAGTACCATTGCGCCATCAGCGTTGGCGGTAAGTGGTGAACCGTAGCGATATCACCGGTTGCGCCCAGACCCACGCGATGACGGAACGGCGTTGCAGCCAGAAGCTCAACACCAACGTTTTCCGTCGCCATATAGGTGAACGTTAACCCTAACTGGGTGTTATTACTGACGTTAAAACCGCCCATACCCAGCACGTTATCCGATCCTTCAGTCGGGCGAACCGTAGCCGAACCGGCACGAATAAAGAATTCGCCTGCTTCATGCGCATACGCGCCGCCAGAGAGACTGCTTAATACAAGGGCTGCCACCGCTAATTTTTTCATATCCGCTCCATCGTTGTGGTTTTAATCGCGGATGAGAATATACTCACAAATGAGTAATAAGTGATCTGCTACAGATCACATTAAAACCAGTAACTTAACATTCATTGATCTGGATTAATTTTTTGTTGCGCATCCAAAAGCGATAAGTTGTTTCCATGTCAATTTTTGGCATTTCACGGTTACAAAATTTTCCCTTTTCCCCCTCTTGCTCTTCCTCAGGCGGCTGGATAATTTATCGCTCTCACAAGTTGATTTGATGCGTTCTTCTTTAGCAGGTGTGCCATGAGTGATATCAACCCGTGCATGACGTGCGGAGCCTGTTGTGCGTATTTTCGAGTCTCTTTCTACTGGGCCGAAGCCAGCGATGGCGGCGGTACCGTTCCGGTTCATTTCACAGAGCCGCTAACGCCTTTTCTACGCTGCATGAGCGGCACAAACCAAAAGCAGGCCCGCTGCGTAGCGCTACAGGGTGAGCCCGGGGTCTCTACCCGATGTTCTATCTATGAGGATCGGCCCAGTCCGTGCCGGGAATTTGCCATGTCGGGGGAAGATGGGCAGGTCAACGAAGCCTGCAATCGGGCCCGGGCGCGCGTTGGATTACCGCCGCTTTACAAAGATATGCTTTTCCATACAAGCCTTGATGCTGCCACAGCAGGCGCATCCGGTGTACAATTGCCGGCTAATTAACACCTGCAATACTCAAGGAGAGTGCATGTCTATCACGGCGAAGTCTGTCTACCGTGACACGGGAAACTTTTTCCGCAATCAGTTCATAACCTTTTTACTGATCGCGTTGCTATGTGCCTTTATCACGGTGGTGCTGGGCCATGCCTTCTCACCGAGCGATGAACAGATTGCCAGCCTGAGCCAGGGCGACCACCTTGCCGGAAGCGTGGGGCTATTTGAACTGGTGCAAAACATGACGCCGGAGCAGCAGCAAATTCTGCTGCGGGCGTCTGCCGCGTCAACGTTCTCAGGCCTGATTGGTAATGCAATTCTGGCGGGCGGCGTTTTGCTGATGATTCAACTGGTCTCGGCGGGTCACCGGGTCAGCGCCTTACGGGCGATTGGTGCGAGTGCGCCAGTCTTACCTAAGCTGTTTATCCTGATCTTTTTAACCACCCTGCTGGTGCAAATGGGGATTATGCTGGTCGTGGTGCCGGGCGTATTACTGGCTATCGTGCTCTCATTTGCGCCTGTGATGGTGGTGCAGGATAAGATGGGGATTTTTACCGCGATGCGCAGCAGCATCAGACTGGCATGGGCGAATATGCGTCTGGTGGCTCCCGCCGTGATCGGCTGGCTGCTCGCCAAAACGCTCCTGCTGTTGTTTGCACCGAATTTCGCGGTATTAACGCCCAATGTTGGCGCGGTAGTGGCGAATACGCTGAGCAATCTGATTTCAGCGGTGCTGCTGGTCTATCTGTTCCGCCTGTATATGTTAATTCGTCAGTAAACCTGAGGCGGGCGGCATCGCTGCCTCCCGCCCCGCTCAGAAGATGGAATCACAGAATGAAGCAGTTACTTGATTTTTTACCGCTCGCGGTCTTTTTCGCTGTCTATAAGTTGTATGACATTTTTGCTGCAACAAAAGCGTTAATCGTCGTGACCGCCGTAGTGCTGATCTATAGCTGGATTCGCTATCGCAAAGTCGAAAAAATGGCGCTTATCACGTTCATTTTAGTGGCGGTGTTCGGTGGATTGACCATTGCCTTGCATGATGTTGAATTTATTAAGTGGAAGGTTACCGTTATTTATGCGTTGTTTGCAGCAGCGTTACTGTTCAGTCAATGGTTCATGAAAAAGCCCCTGATCCAGAGCATGTTAGGTAAAGAACTAACGCTGCCGCAGGTAGTCTGGTCGCGTCTGAATACCGCGTGGGCAATCTTCTTTATACTTTGCGGTCTCGCTAATATCTATATCGCCTTCTGGCTGCCGCAGGATATCTGGGTCAACTTTAAGGTCTTTGGCCTGACCGCGCTGACGCTTATCTTCACGCTGTTAAGCGGCGTATACATCTATCGCCACATGCCCCAGGATGACAACCACTGATTAACGACTGACCAGAACGTCTACGACAGGCGTTCTGGTCTATTCTCTCCGCTGTGAAATCATAGTAGCATCCCGCCTGAAGTCTTCCGTTACGAGTTAAAACAATGACAACAACTAACGCCCCGCAGGGCGAACTGGTTTTACGCACACTGGCAATGCCCGCTGACACCAATGCCAATGGCGATATTTTTGGCGGCTGGCTGATGTCGCAGATGGACATGGGCGGCGCAATTCTGGCAAAAGAGATTGCCCACGGGCGCGTAGTGACTGTGCGAGTGGACGGCATGACCTTCCTGCGCCCGGTTGCGGTGGGAGATGTGGTTTGCTGCTACGCGCGCTGCGTCAAACGCGGCAACACTTCTATTTCAATCAACATCGAAGTATGGGTTAAGAAAGTCTCTTCTGAACCCATTGGGCAGCGTTATAAGGCCACTGAAGCGCTGTTTATTTATGTCGCCGTAGATAGCGAGGGTAAACCTCGTCAACTTCCGCAGGCCTGATCGACAGGCAAAAAAAAGCCTCCATCAGGAGGCTTTTTTTATTCCATCTGCGCCCCGCCGTTCAGGCGGAAAACAATATTCACAATCAGTCCGCTGCCCGGTTTTCCGGCTTCATAGCGCCATCTGCGCATCGCCGATTTCACTTCGCGCTCAAACATATTAGAAGGCTGAGCGGACAATATTTCCACGTTATCCACGCGGCCATCCGCAGTGACGTCAAATTTTACCCGTACGCGACCCTCAATACGTAAGGCCTGCGCTCGTGCCGGATACTGAGGCTGGTTGCGACTCAGCGCGCGCGGGCCCGCCGGGGCACTGACTGTCGGCTTAGGCGCTGTTGCGGTGTTATTCATCACCGGACGCGAAGGCGCCGCATTCTCGACCGTCTGGGTCGCCTGCGGTTCAACCGGACGTTCTTCGCGTTTTGGACGCTCCTCGACCTTCTTAACCGGCTTTGGCTTCGGCTTAGGTTTTGGCTTCGGTTCAGGCTTGTGGATCACTACCGGCGCTTCCTTCGGTGGCGCCGGAACAGGCTCGGGCTCTGGCTCAGGTTCAGCCACCGGCTGCGGTGGCGGAGGTGCAACCTGCGGCGGTTCGAGATCCGCTGGCGATACCATCGTCACCGAAATCGGCTGCGCGGGCGCGGGCATTTCAATAACCTGATGAACCGAGGTATACAGCAATCCCGCCACAACAGCACCGTGAATCACGACAGAAAGCAGCGTCGGCCAGGGAAAGCGGCGAGGTAAATCAAGGGTCATCGAAGTCATAATCATCAACGTTAAAAAACCGAACACTGATTTTAAATGCAAATAGCAATCATATTCAATAAGACACTTTGTTCTGACGCAACTTTAGCGCATGAGAGGCCAAAAAAGGCGCATTCAGATCAGGGTATTAACATTGTTTTTATTTTACATTGCAGTCGTTTGCCCTTTCACATAACGTAACTGACACTTTTACCGGTTAAGGAGCTTCGCCGTGTTTTACGTGATTTACTCTGAAGATGTTGCTGATTCGCTCGAAAAACGCCAGGCCGTGCGCCCTGCGCATCTGGCACGTTTGCAGCTGCTCCAAGATGAGGGCCGTTTACTGACCGCCGGCCCAATGCCTGCAGTAGACAGCAACGATCCGGGTGCCGCCGGTTTTGCCGGTTCCACCGTGATTGCTGAGTTTGAATCTCAGGAAACCGCTCAGGCATGGGCTGACGCAGATCCGTATGTCGCAGCAGGTGTGTATGCGAAAGTGACGGTTCGACCGTATAAGAAAGTGTTCTGATACCAAAGCGGCTCCGAAAGGAGCCTTTTTTATAGTAGAGATTACGCGTCTCTGCGCCGGGTAAACTGTTGCTCCGTTATAAGGGTTCCCCACTGATCGCCCTCCCACTCTTTGACGAGCGTAAATCCAAACGATTCGTATAAACGTCGTGCGGCGGTAAGCTTATTGAATGTCCAGAGATGCACGGCAGAGAAACCTACGCTGTCGCAAAAGCGCATCGCTTCGGTAAGCAGTTTTTTCCCCACCCCGTGTCCCCGGCAGCCATCGTCGAGAATAAACCAGCGCAGATGGGCTTCACCCGGCGCTAAATCCTCGCCGTCTATCGCCACTGACCCCACTATCCTGCCGTTCATCACCGACAGCCAGATCTGGTTGCATGGCTTATCCAGGCGGTCACTAAATTCTGCAACCCCTGCGGCCACTTTGGCTTCAAAAAAGCGGCCAAAATGGTGCTCGCGCGCGTAGTAAACCCCGTGCAACTCCGCGATACGGCCAATCATGCCGGGAATATACCCCTGCACTATCGTGAGCTCATCGGGGGGCGTGTCGTTGCCCTTTTCACGGCACGCCAGCAGCGCGTTGGCATAAAGGGAGAGTCCTTCAGAAATGGTCTGCTGCTGGGCAGGAGCAAGACTCTTTATTGCTGAGGCCACGCGCTCATTGCTAAAGGTATTAATTTTACTGACCGTCTCATGACCTTTCGCGGTCAGTCTGAGGCTCTTCGCTCTCGCATCTTCAGGTGAAATCACCTCCTCGAGTTCGCCCGCGGCAATCAGGCGAGCCAGCATCCGGCTGACGCTGGACTTTTCCAGGCCCAGCAGCTGTACCAGCCGACTCGCCGTCATCTCTTTGCGTAAGGCGATTTCGACCAGGGTATGGACGGCTGAAGGAGAGTAATTTGTTGAGGCCAGGGTAGACCCCATAAAACCTAACTCTCGCACCATCAGGCGCGAGGAACGTCGAATAACACTGACTAGCGGGGTTTCGCTGTGCATGTTGTGCCCTCAGCATTTAGTTGTACTATACAACTAAATGCTGAGGGGTTGTCAAACATAATAAAAAGGCTCCCTCGGGAGCCTTTCAAACCATCAATGTAGCGATGCTAGCCTCGCCGCAAACCCGACAAACAGCAGACCTATCAGACCGTTCCCCAGCTTTGCCAGTTTCTTTTTGGTTTTCAGATAACGCGTCACAAACGCGCCGGAGAAGATAAGGAAGCTCATGTACATGAAGCTTATTAACTCCAGCGTCGTCGCGAGGATCAGGAAAGAAGTGCCCGTGCTCTGTGCATTCACGTCAATGAACTGAACGAAGAACGATACGTAGAACAGAATCGCTTTGGGATTGGTCAGGCTTAATACCAGCGAACGTTTCATGATCATACTGGCCGGTTCGGGGCCGCTCTCATGGGCATTTTTCTGGCGGTTCACCACTGACCAGAGCATTTTGCCGCCCAGCCAGAGCAGATAGAAGGCCCCGAGATAGCGCACGATGTTAAACAGTACCGGCGTGGTCTGGATTAATGCCGCGACGCCCGCCCAGGCCAGAAACATCAGCACCGCATCGCCGATAAATACGCCTGTGGCGGCAAGATACCCTTTTTTAACACCGTGACCGATCCCGGTTTTTAGCACAAACAGGGTATTCGGCCCTGGCACCAGCACGATAAAAAATGCGCCGACAACATACGTCCAGAAATTCAGTACGCCAAACTCCGCAAACACTTCTCCCTCCTTTTGCTAAACACAACAGGAATATCGCTGCAAATACGCTATTCCTAAAAAATCAGACGCTATAAAATCAGCGGGCACCCGTTACGGTGCCCTCATGGTTTCAGATATCCTGGACTGCGAACAGCAACGCATTGCGGTGCCTGGTCAATCCACATTTTCTGATGGCGTGAATACGCATATTGCGGCGGGATTGTGCTTCCAGCCAACGAGCCTTGCGACGACTCACCTGTCGCAACATGCGCCAGCGCCCTACTTCTGTTCTACTGCGCTTCATGTCTACAACTCTTTAACTAACAGAATCGCCATTATAAACCCAACCCGGCAGCAAACCAGCGCTTTTACCTGGCGTTTTTATTTGCCAGATGAATCCTGATGCGTACACTCATAACAATACGCTTTCAAAAGGATTTTTTTACCTATGACAACCTTCTACACCGTGGTGAGTTGGCTGGTCATTTTGGGATACTGGCTGTTAATCGCGGGTGTGACATTACGCATCCTGATGAAGCGCAGAGCCGTACCCTCTGCCATGGCCTGGCTTCTGATCATTTATATCCTCCCGCTGGTGGGAATTATTGCCTATCTCTCTTTCGGCGAGCTTCATTTGGGTAAACGCCGCGCCGAGCGCGCCCGCGCCATGTGGCCCTCCACCGCGAAGTGGCTGAACGATCTTAAGGCCTGCAAACATATTTTTGCCGAGGAGAACAGCAGCGTCGCCTCCTCACTGTTTAAGCTGTGCGAGCGCCGCCAGGGGATTGGCGGCGTTAAGGGCAATCAACTGCAGCTGCTGACCTCGTCCGACGACGTCATGCAGGCGTTAATCCGCGATATTCAGCTGGCGCGTCATAATATCGAGATGGTTTTTTATATCTGGCAGCCCGGCGGGATGGCTGACCAGGTCGCTGAATCACTGATGGCCGCCGCGCGTCGCGGCATTCATTGCCGCCTGATGCTTGACTCCGCGGGTAGCGTGGCATTTTTCCGTAGCCCCTGGGCGGGCATGATGCGTAATGCCGGTATCGAAGTGGTTGAAGCGCTGAAGGTGAATCTCCTGCGCGTGTTTCTGCGCCGGATGGATCTCCGCCAGCATCGCAAAATGATCATGATCGATAACTATATTGCCTACACCGGCAGCATGAATATGGTTGACCCGCGCTTCTTCAAACAGGACTCGGGCGTAGGTCAATGGGTTGATTTGATGGCGCGAATGGAGGGGCCGATTGCCACCTCGATGGGCATCGTTTATTCCTGCGACTGGGAGATTGAAACCGGCAAGCGTATCCTGCCGCCACCGCCGGACGGCAATATTATGCCGTTTGAAGAGGCGAGCGGTCATACCATTCATACCATTGCTTCCGGACCGGGCTTCCCGGAAGACTTAATCCATCAGGCGCTGCTGACGGCAACCTACTCGGCGCGTGAATATCTGATCATGACGACGCCCTACTTTGTCCCCAGCGACGACCTCCTGCACGCGATCTGTACCGCCGCGCAGCGCGGTGTCGATGTGAGCATCATTTTGCCACGCAAAAATGACTCCCTACTGGTGGGCTGGGCCAGCCGGGCATTCTTCAGCGAACTGCTGGCCGCAGGGGTGAAAATTTACCAGTTTGAAGGCGGATTGCTCCACACCAAGAGCGTTCTTGTCGACGGTGAGCTGAGCCTGGTGGGAACGGTCAACCTGGATATGCGCAGCCTGTGGCTAAACTTTGAAATCACGCTGGTCATTGATGATGCCGGCTTTGGCGGCGACCTCGCTGCGGTGCAGGATGATTATATCTCCCGCTCGCGGCTGCTGGATGCCAGACTGTGGGTAAAACGTCCGATGTGGCAGAGAATTGCCGAACGACTGTTTTACTTCTTTAGTCCGTTGCTGTAAAACGTGCCCAACGATGTTAAACAGGTAGTCATCATGGAAATGGATCTGAACAATCGCCTGACCGAAGACGAAACGCTCGAGCAGGCCTATGACATTTTTCTCGAACTGGCGGTTGATAACCTCGATCCCGCAGACGTGATCCTCTTTAATCTGCAGTTCGAAGAGCGCGGCGGCGCTGAATTGTTCGACCCTTCAGAAGACTGGGCTGAGCATGTGGATTTCGACCTGAATCCTGACTTCTTTGCCGAAGTGGTGATTGGGCTGGCCGATGAAGACGGCGGCGAAATTAACGATATTTTCGCCCGCGTCCTGCTCTGTCGGGAGAAAGACCACAAGCTGTGCCATATACTCTGGCGCGAATAAAAAAAAGGCTGCGATTGCAGCCTTTTTTATTTACTCCGGCAATTCACTGCCGCAGCGGTAACAAAACCGCGCGCTGTGTTCATGTTCGCCCTGCTGGCAATCGGGACATTTGCGCTGCTGCTTGCGGCTCTGAAACGCGCTGCTCATGTGTGTGGTAATAAGTCCCGTCGGGATCGCAATCACCGAATAGCCAATCAAAATCAGCACTGATGCCACGATGCGCCCCAATGGCGTATGGGGCGTGATATCACCATAACCCACGGTGGTGACGGTCACAATGGCCCAGTAGACGGACGCATTGAGCGTCGTAAAGCCATATTTGGGCCCTTCTATTAAATACATCAGCGCGCCAAAAACAATCATGACGATGGCAATAAACGAGTAGAACAAAATAAGCTGATGGCGGGCGCTGACGATCGCACTCCAGAACACGCGTAATGACGGCATAAAACGCAGTAGCTTCAGAATACGTAATACCCGAATCACGCGCATCGCTCGCCAGGCAAAGACATAGCTCAGGCTAATCTCCGGCCACAGCCACATTACATAGAGCGGCAGGATGGTGGCTAAATCGATAAATCCCCAGAAGCTGAAAACATATCTGGCCGGGTTAGGCCAGGCTATTACCCGGAGGAGATATTCAGCGGTAAAAACCAGGGTAATCGCCAGCTCAAGCCAGACAAAGATATGCCATTCATCAAACGTCAGGTGGTATTGCGTCCCGGCACCCGATTCAATAAAGATGACAACTACGCTGAGGAGCGCAAATAAACCGCAAAGACCTTCGAAGCGTCGTCCGGAAAGCGTTTCAGGATCGAATAAAAAATGATATAGCCGCCGACGGGCTGACGTGAATAAACGCGACACGGTTACCTCGCAAAAAATAAGGGCTGACATCATGTCAGCCCTTGCGATTATAACGGGTCTACTTTCAGGCAGGAAACCGCATGTCGGAAACTGCCTTCGAGAACCGGTCGCGTTTTAGCACATTCCGGCCCGGCCATCGGGCAGCGCGTGCGGAAGACGCAGCCCGACGGCGGGTTAATCGGTGAGGGTAATTCCCCTTCCAGAAGCTGGATGGTTTTATTCTTTTCCAGATCCGGATCGGGGATCGGCACCGCGGACATCAGCGCTCTGGTGTAGGGGTGCAGTGGATTATGGTACACCTCGTCATAGGTGCCCAGCTCCACGGCATGCCCCAGATACATGACCAGCACGCGGTCAGAAATGTGTTTCACGACGGCCAGGTCATGCGCGATGAAGATCAGCGACAGCCCCATTTCGCGCTGCAGCTTCTGCAGCAGGTTAACCACCTGGGCCTGAATGGAGACGTCCAGCGCGGAAACCGGCTCATCGCAGATAATCAGCTTCGGTTCGAGGATCAGCGCACGGGCAATACCAATACGCTGGCACTGACCGCCAGAGAACTCATGCGGATAGCGGTTGATGAGGTTTGGCAACAGGCCGACTTTCATCATCATCGCCTTTACGCGATCGCGCACTTCCTGACGAGACATCTTCGGATGATAGGTGCGCAGCGGCTCGGCAATAATCTCGCCGATGGTCATACGCGGGTTAAGTGATGCCAGCGGATCCTGGAAAATCATCTGGATATCGCTGCGCACCTCGCGCCACTCGTCAGGCTTCATGCCCAACAGATCTTTACCCAGCCAGGCCACTTTACCGTCGGTGGCTTTGACCAGACCGATAATGGCTCGCGCAAAGGTCGATTTACCGCAGCCGGACTCTCCCACCACGCCCAGGGTTTCCCCTTCGTACAGGCGCAGCGTGACGCCGTCCACCGCTTTCAGGGTCTTCGGCGGCTGCCAGAACCACTGTTTGCCGTCTTTGATGTCGAAATGCACTTTAAGATCGGCGATTTCGAGCAGCACGTTGCGTTTTTCATCTAATGCGTTCATACCAGCTCCTCCTGCGGCTTAAAGCAGGCGCGCAGACGGCCTGGTGCAAACTCTTCCAGCGGCGGAGCGCTGTTGCAGATTTCCATCGCGTGCGGGCAGCGCGGCTGGAACGGACAGCCTTTCGGCAGACGCAGCAGGTTTGGCGGGTTGCCCGGAATGGTGAGCAGGGATTCCCCTTCCGCATCAAGACGCGGTACCGCGTTCAGCAGGCCAATCGAGTACGGGTGCGCAGGCTGATAGAAGACATCGCGCGCTTTACCGTATTCCATGGTTCGACCGGCGTACATCACCAGCACTTTGTCGCAGATGCCCGCCACCACGCCCAGGTCGTGGGTGATCATGATAATCGCCGTGTTGAATTCGCGCTTTAGCTCGTTCAACAGGGTCATGATCTGCGCCTGAACGGTAACGTCCAGCGCGGTGGTAGGTTCATCGGCAATCAGCAGCTTTGGCCGGCACAGCAGCGCCATCGCAATCATCACGCGCTGACGCATACCGCCAGAAAACTCGTGCGGGAACATGCGCATACGCTTGCGGGCTTCCGGCATTTTCACCGCATCCAGCATTTTGACCGACTCTTCAAAGGCCTCCGCTTTGCCCAGGCCTTTGTGCAGCATCAAGACTTCCATCAGCTGCTCGCCTACGCGCATATACGGATTCAGCGAGGTCATGGGATCCTGGAAAATCATCGAGATCTGCTCAGCGCGCAGCTTGTTCAGCTCGTGTTCCGGCAGGTTGAGGATTTCACGCCCGTTGAATTTAGCGGAGCCGCCAATCACGCCGTTAGCAGCCAGCAGGCCCATCAGCGCAAAGGCAGTCTGGGATTTTCCGGAACCGGATTCCCCTACGATCCCCAACGTTTCACCCGCGCGCAGGTTGAAGTTGAGATCGTTGACGGCTGTAACATCCCCGTCCGGCGTTTTAAAGGTCACGCGGAGGTCTTTCACATCCAGCAGAAGACTGTTCTGCTGTTGCACCTGTGGCGCAGTGGCCGTTTCAATAATTGTCATGACGGCGCTCCTTAACGGTCTTTCGGGTCGAGGGCATCACGCAGGCCATCGCCGATAAAGTTAAAACAAAACAGGGTGACGACCAGGAAACCCGCCGGATAAAGCAGCAGCCACGGTGAAACTTCCATCGAGTTTGCGCCATCGCTCAGCAGCGCGCCCCAGCTGCTCAGCGGCTCTTGTGTACCGAGGCCCAGGAAGCTCAGGAAAGATTCAAACAGGATCATGCTTGGCACCAGCAGTGAGGCATAGACCACCACCACGCCCAGCACGTTAGGAACGATATGGCGAACCACGATATTCCCGGTGGACACACCGCCTACCTGTGCGGCTTCGATAAACTCTTTGCGTTTGAGGCTCAGCGTCTGGCCGCGAACGATACGCGCCATATCCAGCCAGGACACCATCCCGATGGCCACGAAGATCAGCAGGATGTTCTGGCCGAAGAAGGTCACCAGCAGGATGACGAAGAACATGAACGGGAAGGAGTTCAGGATTTCCAGCAGACGCATCATTACCGAGTCTATTTTGCCGCCGAGGTAGCCGGAAAGTGAGCCGTAGAGCGTACCCACGATCACCGCCACCAGCGCGGCAGCAATACCGACCATCAGCGAAATACGGCCACCGATAGCGACACGCACCAGCAGGTCGCGTCCCGAGGAGTCCGTGCCGAAATAGTGGCCTGATTCCATATCTGGCGCGCTCGACATCATGCCCCAGTCGGTGTCGAAATAGGTAAATTGCGACAGCATCGGCGCCAGGGTCACAAACAGCGCGATAATCACCAGAACAACCAGACTGGCAACCGCTGCACGGTTGTGCATAAAGCGACGGCGCGCGTCCTGCCAGAGGCTACGACCTTCTACTTCCAGTTTTTCACTGAAGTTTTCCAGCGCCTCGCTGTTTTTCTTACTCAACATCATGGCGTGCTCCAGCGTTAGTAACGAATTTTCGGGTCGATGACGGCATACAGCACATCGACGATAGCGTTAAAGAGAATGGTCAGCGCACCGACGAGAATCGTCAGGCTCAGCACCAGCGAATAGTCGCGGTTGAGCGCACCGTTAACGAACAGCTGACCAATGCCAGGCAGGCCGTAAATTGTTTCGATAACCATAGAGCCGGTGATGATCCCGACGAATGCCGGTCCCATGTAGGAGAGCACGGGCAACAGCGCCGGTTTGAGCGCGTGGCGGAAGATAATCCGACGCATCGGCAGCCCTTTAGCGCGCGCGGTACGAATGAAGTTCGAGTGCAGCACTTCGATCATTGAACCACGGGTGATACGCGCGATGCTGGCGATGTACGCCAGAGATAATGCCACCATCGGCAAAATCATGAACTTCAATGCCCCGCCGTTCCAGCCGCCGCCAGGCAGCCACTTCAGCGTGATGGCAAATATCATCACCAGTAATGGCGCGACAACGAAGCTGGGTATCACTACCCCGGTCATTGCCACCCCCATTACGGCATAATCCCATTTGGTATTTTGTCTGAGCGCGGCGATAACGCCCGCGGTGACCCCGAAAACGATGGCCAGAATGAATGCCGCAGCACCCAACTTAGCCGAAACCGGGAAGCTGGACGCGACCAGGTCGTTAACGGAATAGTCTTTATATTTAAATGACGGTCCAAAATCGCCGTGGGCCAGCTGCTTCAGGTAATTGAAGTACTGGGTGGAGATAGGATCGTTCAAGTGGTATTTCGCTTCGATATTCGCCATGACTTCAGGCGGCAGCGTACGCTCACCGGTAAATGGACTTCCCGGCGCAAGGCGCATCATGAAGAAGGAAATCGTGATGAGAATAAATAGCGTTGGAATCGCTTCAAGACAGCGACGTAGGATAAATTTCAACATTGCCCGTACCTTCTGGCGTGTGCCTATATTATGTGACGTTGGTTAGACACCGTGGGGCGAGCACGCCCGCCCCACTCATTGCCATTAATGCTTGATAATATACAAGTTTTTAACGTAGATATTATCCATCGGGTCTTTACCGGTATACCCACCTACCCACGGTTTCACCAGACGGGCGTTAACGTAGTAGTAAACCGGAACGATCGCGGAATCTTTATCCAGCTGCTGCTCGGCCTGAGAGTACAGTTCTTTACGCTGTGCTTCGTCAGTGGTTTTCAGCGTGTCGCCAATCAGCTTGTCAAACGCCGGGCTCTTATAGTGAGCGGTGTTGTTCGAGCTGTCGCTCAGCATGGTGTTCAGGAAGGAGGTCGGTTCGTTATAGTCCGCACACCAGCCAGCACGAGCCACATCAAAGGTGCCCTGATGACGGCTGTCGAGGAAGGTTTTCCACTCCTGGTTCTCCAGCTTCACGTTCGCGCCCAGGTTCTTTTTCCAGATTGAGGCAACGGCGATAGCCAGTTTTTTGTGCAGATCGGAAGTGTTGTAGAGCAGGCTGAAGGTCAGCGGCTTATCTGCGGTGTAGCCCGCTTCGGCCAGCAGTTTCTTCGCTTCTGCGTTACGCTGTTCCTGAGTCTGTTTGAACCACTCTGGCTCGGTCAGTTTTGCGCCATCGGTGTATGGAGGGGTATAGCTGTACGCCGGCAGATCGCCCTGGTTTTTCACTTTGTTCACGATGATATCGCGATCCAGAGCCAGCTTCAGCGCGGTACGAACACGTACGTCGGTAAACGGGGCTTTCTGGTTGTTGATTTCATAGTAATAGGTGCACAGGTACGGATCGACGTGAACTTCTTTAGGGATCTCTTTTTTCAGTTTCTGGAACAGTTCAATCGGCATGTTGTTATAGGTCATGTCGATTTCACCGCTGCGGTAGCGGTTAACGTCAGTTACTTCGGAAGAGATTGGCAGGTAAGTCACCTGGTCAATGACGGTTTTCGCGTTATCCCAATACTGCGGGTTACGGTCAAGCACCATACGTTCGTTGACCACCCAGTCTTTCAGCTTATAGGCACCGTTGGTGACGATGTTGGCAGGCTGCGTCCATTTCTCACCAAATTTTTCTACTGCAGATTTTGGTACCGGGGAGACGGACGGGTGAACCAGCAGCTTATAGAAGTACGGAACAGGTTCGCTCAACGTCACTTCAAAGGTATTGGCATCGATCGCTTTTACGCCCAGGTCGGTAACAGGTTTTTTGCCCGCGATGATGTCATCAATATTGGCAATGTGGCCATATTGCAGGTAGCTCGCATACGGAGAGGCGGTGGTTGGGTTCGCCAGACGCTGCCAGCTATAAACGAAATCTTCGGCCGTAACCGGTGTACCGTCGGACCATTTCGCATCTTTACGCAGATGGAATGTCCAGACTTTGAAATCTTTGTTTTCCCATTTTTCTGCTACACCCGGTGCCGGGTGGCCGTCTACGTCTGTCACCAGCAGGCCTTCGAACAGGTCGCGGTTAACGTTAGACTCAGGAACACCTTCAATTTTGTGCGGGTCAAGAGACTGAACTTCCGCACCGTTGTTACGCACCAGCGTCTGTTTCTCCGCCAGTTGAACACCTGCAGGAACGTCCGCAGCCATTGCAGCGTTGCCCGCGATTAGCGCAGTTAAAATCCCCGCCGCTACCAGATTTTTTTTTGTGATGATGGACATTGTGTTGGTACTCCACTCATTATAATGACTGGCCTTCGCCAGCTGTGTAATCCCCTGTTGGGGCCTGTACAGCGCAGGAGTTTTTTTAGCTGCTGTCAGGTTCTTCTTTTACTGCTTGCTATCACCGACTTTTTTATTACTGACCGCTCGTATGGCCGTCTTGCGTCGATTCTTTACAGGCCTCCCCTGTTTGAGGCCTGCGCTGGATATCTGAGAAGAGAACCATATGAAAATAATTCTCATCTGCTTGTTTTATGCTGCAAAATATTAGGCCGGAAAGTATCAAATGGCGTAAACGCGCGCCAATACATTTTGCAAATTTGTTAAGCAATTCTCTTTTACGGTGAGTACCGCATCGTTGAGGGCAGCCCTGCCGGACATCGAACACCACTTAAAAATCATGACATTCAATAAGATAGAGAAAATTTTCTCTACAAGCGCGTCGCTGCGCTATCATCGAGTGATTTTGTACAAAAAATTAACAACTGGTTATTATTTAGCACATTCATCTAGGGGAATGTTGAATTTACTAATATCATTTCGGTTATCTCTCAGCAAGCCCCAGAGTATCATGTGAGTAAAATAACAGATCGATCGAAGGTTTTCTGCGCAGGCGTGTTTGGCGGGAATTAATAACTTGTTGAAATACAAGCAATGAACATTATTAGTAGAATTTATTATGATATGTGAGCATTTCAACTTTAGTTATAGGATTTACTGATAATGACGTAAAAAAACGGAGCCGTGGCTCCGTTCTTTCATACGAAATATCAGTGCAGCAAACCGGGGAAAATGCTTTTAATTCCTGTAACGATGAATTCAATCCCTAACGCCATCAACAGCAGGCCCATAATACGCGTTATGACGTTAATGCCCGTCTGCCCCAACAGTCGCACCAGCCAGGGTGCCATGCGGAATACTCCCCAACAGCAGAGCGCGAAAAGTGCAATGGCAACGGAAAAGCCAATCAGGTGCATCAGGCTATGGTAACGCGTGCCCCAGACAATGGTTGAACTGATGGCGCCAGGGCCAGCCATGAGCGGCAAGGCCAGCGGCACCACGCCAATACTTTCGCGGATGGCGGTTTCTGACTTCTCCTGCTTGTTTTGTTTATCCTCGCCCAGCTTACCGCTGATCATTGACATGGCGATGGTCACGACCAGGATCCCACCCGCAATGCGGAAAGAGTCAATCGAAATCCCGAAGAGCTGGAGAATGGCGTCACCCAGGAAAAGGGAGGTGAGCAATATGATAGCTACTGACAGGTTAGCGGTGAGGTTGGTCTTATTCCTGGCCGCCGCCGTCTGATAACTCGTCATACTAATGAAGACAGGAATGATCCCCACCGGGTTGACCAGGGCAAACAAACCAATAAAAAATTTAAAATACGTTGGAAAATCAAAGAGCGTTTGGATCACGTTTTGCTCCGCTTATACACATGCCCGGGACTGACACTTTGTCATGAGAAATCGCGCTGAAGATACCCTTTTTATTAGCATACTTCACTCGAAATCTGCGGCAAAACGTTATCATTTCAGGATGTTAAATATATGTATAATCAATGACGGCGTCGCTTCCATTACTTACGTAATTATTTAACACTTGAAAAACCTCAACGAAATAACCCTGCTGAAAGGTATCAGCTTGGGGGAAAATTGACGCAGATCATGATTTCCGTACTCAGAAGTGAGTAATCTTGGTTACGCCCCCAGGGAGATCGCCTGACAAAAAGGGATGATGCTAAGGTAAGGCTCTTTTAGTAAATTAGTGTGCTGACGCAGAAAGTAACTCTTTGTTTTACTTTGTGTTACGCAAGTCGTATCGGCTCTGTCTATACTGTGTGACGTATCGAGCGCTGGTTTACTAAAAGAGTTTAAACATTATCAGGAGAGCATTATGGCTGTTACTAATATCGCTGAACTGAACGCCCTCGTCGAGCGCGTTAAAAAAGCCCAGCGTGAATATGCCAATTTCACCCAAGAACAGGTTGATAAAATCTTCCGCGCGGCCGCACTGGCTGCTGCAGATGCTCGAATCCCTCTCGCTAAAATGGCCGTTGCCGAATCCGGCATGGGTATCGTGGAAGATAAAGTGATCAAAAACCACTTTGCTTCCGAGTATATCTACAACGCCTATAAAGATGAGAAAA
Source organism: Enterobacter sp. WP_7_1 (assembly GCF_003688535.1). Lineage (NCBI taxonomy): Bacteria > Pseudomonadati > Pseudomonadota > Gammaproteobacteria > Enterobacterales > Enterobacteriaceae > Enterobacter > Enterobacter sp. WP_7_1. The sequence goes on from NZ_REFK01000001.1 coordinate 1,836,877, forward strand.
CCTGTGGCGTGCTGTCCGAAGACGACACCTTCGGTACCATCACCATCGCTGAACCTATCGGCATCATCTGCGGTATTGTTCCGACAACTAACCCGACGTCTACAGCTATCTTCAAATCACTGATTAGCCTGAAGACCCGTAACGCAATCATCTTCTCTCCACACCCACGTGCGAAAGACGCGACCAACAAAGCGGCAGATATTGTCCTGCAGGCGGCGATCGCTGCTGGCGCACCAAAAGATTTGATTGGCTGGATCGACCAACCTTCCGTTGAGCTCTCCAATGCGCTGATGCATCACCCGGACATTAATCTGATCCTGGCGACCGGTGGTCCTGGCATGGTTAAAGCCGCATACAGCTCCGGTAAACCAGCGATCGGTGTGGGCGCGGGTAACACCCCTGTTGTTATCGACGAAACCGCTGACATCAAACGTGCCGTTGCGTCTGTACTGATGTCTAAAACCTTCGATAACGGCGTGATCTGTGCATCTGAACAGTCTGTTGTTGTTGTCGATTCCGTGTACGACGCTGTTCGTGAACGTTTCGCCAGCCACGGCGGCTACCTGCTGCAGGGCAAAGAGCTGAAAGCAGTTCAGGACATTATCCTGAAAAATGGCGCGTTGAACGCTGCCATCGTGGGTCAGCCGGCCTACAAAATTGCTGAACTCGCAGGCTTTACCGTTCCGGCAACAACCAAAATCCTGATCGGTGAAGTGAAAGTTGTCGACGAAAGCGAGCCGTTTGCACATGAAAAACTGTCTCCAACGCTTGCTATGTACCGTGCGAAAGATTTCGAAGACGCGGTAGAGAAAGCCGAGAAACTGGTTGCCATGGGCGGTATCGGTCACACGTCTTGTCTGTACACCGACCAGGATAACCAGCCAGAACGCGTTGCCCACTTCGGTCAGATGATGAAAACTGCACGTATCCTGATTAACACCCCTGCTTCTCAGGGTGGTATCGGTGACCTGTACAACTTTAAACTCGCACCTTCCCTGACTCTGGGTTGTGGTTCCTGGGGTGGTAACTCCATCTCTGAAAACGTTGGTCCAAAACACCTGATCAACAAGAAAACCGTTGCTAAGCGAGCTGAAAACATGTTGTGGCACAAACTTCCGAAATCTATCTACTTCCGCCGTGGCTCACTGCCAATCGCGCTGGATGAAGTGATTACTGATGGCCACAAACGTGCGCTCATCGTGACTGACCGTTTCCTGTTCAACAACGGCTACGCTGACCAGATCACCTCTGTTCTGAAAGCGTCTGGCGTTGAGACAGAAGTGTTCTTTGAAGTTGAAGCTGACCCGACCCTGAGCGTTGTGCGTAAAGGTGCTGAGCTGGCTAATTCCTTCAAACCAGATGTGATTATCGCACTGGGTGGCGGTTCCCCAATGGACGCCGCGAAAATCATGTGGGTCATGTACGAGCATCCTGAAACCCACTTCGAAGAACTGGCGCTGCGCTTTATGGACATCCGTAAACGTATCTACAAGTTCCCGAAAATGGGCGTAAAAGCGAAAATGATCGCGGTAACCACGACTTCCGGTACCGGTTCAGAAGTTACGCCATTCGCGGTAGTAACAGACGATGCAACAGGTCAGAAATACCCACTGGCTGACTATGCACTGACCCCAGACATGGCTATCGTTGATGCGAACCTGGTCATGGAGATGCCGAAATCACTCTGTGCGTTCGGTGGTCTGGATGCGGTAACTCACGCCCTGGAAGCTTACGTTTCTGTGCTGGCATCTGAGTTCTCTGACGGTCAGGCTCTGCAGGCTCTGAAACTGCTGAAAGAAAACCTGCCAGCGTCCTACAACGAAGGGTCTAAAAACCCGGTAGCACGTGAACGCGTTCACAGTGCAGCTACCATCGCTGGTATCGCGTTTGCGAACGCCTTCCTGGGTGTTTGCCACTCTATGGCGCACAAACTGGGTTCTCAGTTCCACATTCCTCACGGTCTGGCGAACGCCCTGTTGATCAGCAACGTTATCCGTTATAACGCTAACGACAACCCAACCAAGCAGACTGCTTTCAGCCAGTACGACCGTCCGCAAGCGCGTCGTCGTTACGCTGAAATCGCAGACCACCTTGGTCTGAGCGCACCGGGTGACCGTACTGCTGCGAAGATTGAGAAACTGCTGGCATGGCTGGAAAGCCTGAAAGCTGAGCTGGGTATTCCTAAATCTATCCGTGAAGCAGGCGTTCAGGAAGCTGACTTCCTCGCTCACGTAGATAAGCTGTCTGAAGATGCATTCGATGACCAGTGTACTGGTGCTAACCCGCGCTACCCACTGATCTCCGAGCTGAAACAGATTCTGCTGGATACCTTCTACGGTCGTGAGTTCAAAGAAGGTGACGTTGCCGCTGTGAAAACAGAAGTTCCTGTCATCAAAGCTGATAAGAAAACGAAGAAAAGCGCTTAATTAGCAGCAGATGAAAAACCCGCCTTTATGGCGGGTTTTTTTATGTCTGTATAACAAGGCTGGCGTTATTTCCTGTTGTCGTGCTGAATCGCCGTCAGCGAGCCTACAGACAACGCTTCTTTATAATGCTTACGACATACCGATACATAGCGTTCATTACCGCCTATAACCACCTGCTCGCCATCTGCATAAGGTTTCCCGGCCTGGTCAAGACGAAGCACCATGCTGGCTTTGCGACCGCAGAAGCAGATTGTTTTCAATTCGACAAGCTTATCCGACCAGGCGAGCAAATACTGGCTACCGGCAAAGAGCTCACCGCGGAAATCCGTACGCAGGCCGTAACACAGCACGGGAATATCAAGCTCATCGACCACCTCTGAAAGGGCATGAACCTGTTCACGCGTCAGAAACTGGCTCTCATCTACCAGAACACAGTGAATGGGCTGCAACGCATGTTCTGTACGAATGTCCTCAAACAGATCGGTTTTCGGGTTAAACAGTCTGGCAGGCGACGAGAGCCCTATTCTTGAGCTCACCTTCCCTGCGCCAAAGCGATCGTCAATTTCAGCCGTATAAACAACGCTTCGCATCCCGCGCTCCTGGTAATTGTACGAGGATTGCAGCAACGCGGTGGATTTCCCGGCATTCATTGCCGAATAGTAGAAATAAAGTTGTGCCATTGGCCGTAAAACCCTAATCAATGTGTAATATTCCCGATGATTCATTGTACCATAATTTGTCTGGTCATCAGCGATGTAGCAAGCTGGGGAAGCGTTTCAGCGCGGAGTTCACAACCTTCTTTTTAAGAAAATAGCCCGTTAAAACATGAGGTAAACTCCTTCTGCCCGGCCAATATGTTATATGTTCAGCCAAACATAACACTGCTTTTTATAGTGGAATCCCCGTTCTTTAAAATTCACTATTTATTAACTATTACTGTCTTAACATCACGCTGGGGAACTAATACAAAAGGCTGATATTTTTCCGCCGCAACTATAATTCCTGCGGTAAATGTCACAAAAAAAAGATGCAATCGGCCGGGTTCTGCCGGGTCACGTGATAACAAACGACACTGTTGGGTGATGAAATTTAAGTTAGCGTAATTAATAATAGCGGCATTATTTAGTATTTTTTGAATTCCTTACATTCCTGGCTATTGCACAACTGAATTTATGGCTCTATTATTAGGTCAACAAACCACCCCCATTATAAGTTTGAGATTACTACAATGAGCGAAGCACTTAAAATTCTGAACAACATCCGTACTCTTCGTGCGCAGGCAAGAGAATGCACCCTCGAAACGCTTGAAGAAATGCTGGAAAAATTAGAAGTTGTAGTTAATGAACGTCGTGAAGAAGAAAGCGCAGCTGCTGCTGAAATCGAAGAACGTACTCGTAAACTGCAGCAATATCGTGAAATGCTGATTGCTGATGGTATCGATCCAAATGAATTGCTGAACAGCATGGCTGCAGCTAAAACCGGTACTAAAGCCAAGCGTGCTGCTCGTCCTGCTAAATATAGCTACGTTGACGAGAACGGCGAAACTAAAACCTGGACTGGCCAGGGCCGCACTCCTGCTGTTATCAAGAAAGCCATGGACGAACAAGGTAAACAGCTGGACGACTTCCTGATCAAGGATTAATCCAGCCGTATTCAGAAAAATCCCGCGTAATGCGGGATTTTTTTTAACCTAAATTTGTGGCAAACATCCCCTTACACTCTGTCATAAAGCATTATTTGGCAATTTTAATAACTGTACTTAGAGACAGGTTTCAGAAGTGTTTAGGGCATAAAAAAACCGGTGGGCAGCGCCTCACCGGTTTCGGACATATGTAACCGTGGCTTATTTCTTAATACCTACGCTCTCTTTGAGCCAGGTTTTAAATTCTTCACCAAGAGTATTGTGGCGAATACCATATTCAACAAACGCCTGCATATAACCAAGCTTATTACCGCAGTCATGGCTCTTACCTTTCATATGGTAAGCCTCAACGGTCTCTTTCTCGATCAGCATATCAATGGCATCCGTCAGCTGAATCTCATCCCCCGCTCCTGGAGGCGTTTTCGCCAGCAGAGGCCAGATTTCAGCGCTCAGAACATAGCGACCTACAACGGCCAGGTTTGAAGGCGCTACGTCGGCTTTAGGCTTCTCTACCACGCCAACCATTGGCACGCTTTCTCCCGGATCAAGGTTAACGCCTTTGCAGTCAACCACACCGTATGCCGTCACGTCTTCAACAGGCTCTACCATGATCTGGCTGCTGCCGGTTTCGTCGAAACGTTTGATCATCTCAGCCAGGTTATCCTGAGAAAGATCGGATTCGTATTCGTCCAGAATTACGTCAGGCAGAATTACCGCTACAGGCTCATCACCTACAACAGGATGTGCACACATAACAGCGTGGCCCAGACCTTTAGCCAGGCCCTGACGAACCTGCATAATGGTAACGTGTGGCGGGCAAATAGACTGAACTTCTTCTAACAGCTGACGCTTAACACGCTTTTCCAGCATGGCTTCAAGTTCAAAGCTTGTATCGAAATGGTTTTCGATAGAGTTTTTTGATGAATGCGTAACCAGCACAATTTCAGTGATGCCGGCTGCGATACATTCATTAACGACATACTGGATTAATGGCTTATCAACCAGAGGCAGCATCTCTTTAGGAATTGCCTTAGTTGCTGGTAACATCCTGGTCCCCAATCCCGCTACCGGGATGACGGCCTTTCTGACTTTCGAATTTAGGGCAGCCATTCAAATTCTCCTGAGCTGTTCAAGTTTTGAACTTTTATGCAATAAATAACGCGTTGAGTATATCAGCCTCGCCCCGCAGTTCGGGTCTGAAAAGAACGCGTTGCCGATCAATTAGGATAAATACGCATGAAACTGGGCAGCGATAGTAGCACTCCCCGTAAAACACAGGTAAAGCAATCTTAAAATTAAGATCCAATTGCTTATTCCGTGGACAACATTAAGCGTAGCCGTCCCCCGGCGCCCCAAATTTGGCACTGCCAGGAGGAACAGCGGTGGCTAATTTGATTAAGATACGCCGTACCCAATGTCCCAAGGGGCACACCGTTACTCACCTCAATATGATGTTCACCGGTATTCAGTGAAGCGTTGAGACCTGCTGAAACGAGGATCAGATTCTTTAAACCGCTGTGGTAATAGCCGACCAGCAGCGGGAACTGTCCGGGCAAATTAGCCTGACGAAAAAGCTGGTTTACCTGTTTGAGCAAACTGCCTAACTCCGGCAGCCGTTGTCCCTGATGCGATAACTGTTCCTGCAGCAAACCATTAAATAGCGCGCGAAGAAGCAACGCGGCTAATACGCCATTATCCCCCGCACGGGTGACATCCAGAGAATAAAACGCAAGGTCGGAATCAGATAATGGTGCGATATCCAGCACCAGTCCCGGCTGGTCAGCCGCCACCAGCTGGCGATAATTTACGCGGCAGTGCGAAATAGTTTGCTGTACGGGCGGCTGAAGTTCTTGCAACAGTTTCGCCGCAGCAGGAGGATCACTCACCAGGGCATCCCAGTCCTGGAAAAGACGCTCCTCTTCCTCGACCCGGGAATTAAACATATTCGGATAAAGGCACGCTAAGACTGTTTCTCGCAGCCGGTTCAGATCCTTGACCGGCTTAAGCAGAATATCCTGGACGCCAAGACGCAATGCTTTGGCGATATCCGCCATATTCTCTGTGGCAGAGATCACCAGAATCGGCGTCTGGTTGCCTTCGTTACGCAGATGTTCAACCAGCTTCAGTCCATTCATGCGCGGCATCTCAATGTCGCAAATCATCAAATCGGGCGTAATACTGATCATTTTTTCCAGGGCGTCGATACCATCTTCAGCGAGTGAAGTGATTGCTCCCAGCGAGGATAACCACGAATCCAGTAGCGATCGGAAAACGGGCTCGTCTTCTACAATCAAAATGTGTTTTCCGGCCAATGGCTGCGTCATGGTTCCTCCCCTGGCTGACAGTAACTAAATAGTGGCATGCGATCGGCACTATCGCCTGTCAGATTTTGCTGAAGTAGTCAAAAAAAGGTGCTTAACGTGCTGTTTGCACAAAAGGCAACAATTCGTCCATTTTCTTTTCGACGGCTAACGAGCCCGCTGCGATGGCGGCCTCAGCCCGATGGAAATCAAGAGTAGAGATTTGCGGACAGTAAGGCTGAATAAGAATATCTGGCGGGTCGCCTGCCATACGATTGCGCTTTAGGCGGTTCTCCAGAACCTGGATTGACGTGGTCATGATTTCTATCGCCGTCGGCGCGGCAACCGAGCGTCGCGCGGCCATGCGCCCGATTCTGCCGCGCAGGCGCTCATGCCAGGCCAGTTTCTCGCCCTCGGCATCTTCGCTCTGGAGATTGACCGGCATGAGGTCCTGCTGCATCAGGTGGGCATCGTGCTGCAGGTCGACGGCAATTACGATATCCGCCCCCATTGCACGGGTCAGAGAGATGGGAACCGGGTTCACGACGCCACCGTCGACAAGCCAGTAACCGTTGTGTGGGACAGGCGCCATGAGCCCCGGCATGCTGCAGGAGGCGCGCACGGCAAGATGAATATCCCCTTCGGTTAGCCACAGTTCGCGTCCCGTGCTGAGGTTCGTCGCGACGGCGCCGAAGGGCATCTGACAATCAGTAAAGTCTTCGAGAGGCATCACCTGGCGGAACTGGTTAAAGACGCGTTCGCCGCGCAACAGCCCACCACGCTGCCACGAGAGGTCCATCAGACGCAGGACGTCCCAGTAACTGAATGAACGCACCCAGGTCTCAAGTTCCGGAAGCTTCCCGCACGCGTAAGCGGAGCCGACAAGCGATCCTATTGAACAACCCGCGACAATATCTACGTCAATGCCCATCTTGTTCAAGGCATTAATCACGCCGATGTGTGACCATCCCCGGGCTGCACCTGAGCCCAGCGCCAGTCCAATTTTAACCTTTCTCATTAGCCCTGTTTTACTTCCCCTGGATTCCTGACATAGCGTCAACGCAACAGCTCAGTTAACATAGTGCTACCCGAAGCGTTTTACGCCTTTATTATTTGTTCCAGGAAGAGAATCGTGTCTCAACTCTGCCCTTGTGGTAGCGCTCTGGAGTATAGCCTATGTTGCCAGCGATATCTGTCTGGCGATCAGGTTGCACCAGACCCGTCACACCTCATGCGTTCACGTTACACTGCTTTTGTGATCAAAGACGCAGACTACCTGATTAAAACCTGGCATCCCTCCTGCCACGCTGACGAATTCAGACAGAACATCGAAGCCGGCTTCGCGAACACGCAGTGGCTCGGCCTTACCGTCTATGAATCCTCAACGGGCAGCCATGTTGATGAAGGTTACGTCAGCTTCGTCGCCCGCTTTAGCGAGAATAATAAACCTGGAGCTATTATCGAGCGTTCCCGGTTCTTAAAGGAAAGCGGGCAGTGGTATTATATTGACGGAACGCGCCCACAGTTTGGTCGTAACGATCCCTGCCCGTGTGGTTCAGGTAAAAAATTTAAAAAGTGTTGCGGGCAGTAATGCCTGACAACCCAGACTTCGCAAATACAAACAGGATTTCCCGGCGATGCAATCATTACAACGTAAAGTTCTGCGCACCATCTGTCCCGATCAAAAAGGACTGATCGCACGAATTACCAACATTTGCTACAAACATGAACTGAATATCGTGCAGAACAACGAGTTCGTTGACCACCGTACCGGCCGCTTCTTTATGCGTACCGAACTCGAAGGTATTTTCAACGACACCACCCTGCTTGCCGATCTCGACAGCGCGCTTCCGGAAGGTTCCGTACGCGAGCTGACCCCAGCCGGTCGACGCCGCATTGTGATCCTGGTGACCAAAGAAGCACACTGTCTGGGCGACCTGCTGATGAAAGCAAACTACGGCGGTCTGGACGTGGAAATAGCTGCCGTTATTGGCAACCATGAGACGCTGCGCTCGCTGGTCGAGCGTTTTGATATTCCGTTCGAGCTGGTTAGCCACGAAGGCCATACCCGTGAAGAACACGACGATTTGATGGCCCAGGCCATTGAAGCGCATAACCCGGACTACGTGGTACTGGCGAAATATATGCGCGTGTTAACGCCCTCCTTCGTGGCGCGTTTCCCGAACAAGATCATCAACATTCACCACTCGTTCCTGCCGGCCTTTATCGGTGCTCGCCCATATCATCAGGCGTACGAGCGCGGGGTGAAGATCATCGGTGCAACCGCGCACTACGTGAATGATAACCTGGACGAAGGTCCAATCATCATGCAGGACGTGATTCACGTGGATCACACCTACACTGCCGAGGACATGATGCGTGCGGGGCGTGACGTTGAGAAGAACGTGCTGAGCCGTGCGCTGTATCAGGTGCTGGCGCAGCGTGTCTTTGTCTACGGCAACAGAACCATCATTCTTTAATCTTTCGGAAAATGAATTGATTAGCTTTGCGCCTTTACGGATAAAAAGCAGGCAAACAGCTTCATTTCCCTAAAGGAATGCTTTACAGGGGCGTCTTATTTGATATGATGCGCCCCGCTTCCAGCAGGAAGCAGGCCAGTTAAAAGCATTACCCCGTGGTGGGGTTCCCGAGCGGCCAAAGGGAGCAGACTGTAAATCTGCCGTCATCGACTTCGAAGGTTCGAATCCTTCCCCCACCACCATCTCTCAGCACGACCTCAAAATTTGAATTACCCCTGGTGGGGTTCCCGAGCGGCCAAAGGGAGCAGACTGTAAATCTGCCGTCATCGACTTCGAAGGTTCGAATCCTTCCCCCACCACCATCACTTCCAAATAACTCTGAATCTCCTTTTTGCACCAGGCATCATGCATTTCCGTAACGGGGAAGCCTTCGTAGGCGCAGCCGCCACCCGGCGACAGAAGCCTACATCGGCGGCAAACGACGCTTCACCGGCGAACTTTTCACAATGGATGTATTGCACTGGGCATGCTCCGCCAGGCCGTCCAGCAGCACATCCAGCTGCTCTATCGATCGCACCACCAGCCTAATCACAAAGCAATCTTCCCCGGTGACTTTGTCACTCTCTATACACTCCGGCATCGCCTGAATGTATTTATCCACCTTATGCAACAGCCCCGGCAAAGGCCGCACGCGCACCAGCGCCTGCAGCGTATACCCCAGCGCCGCCAGATTCACCCGTGCGCCATACCCCTGAATCACACCGCGCTCTTCCAGCCTCTTCAGGCGTTCTGCCGTGCTGGGGGAAGTCAGACCGATGCGTCCGCTGAGCACCTTCAAAGACATGCGCGCATCCTCAACCAGACAGGCTAAAATTTGTCGGTCGATATCATCGAGAAGGTATTCCATCGTTTTCACCTAATTTTAAAAAGCCATCATTGCATTTCACCTTATCTCATCCCTGTAAAACCCGACAGCGATTTTCGACAATAGCGTCATACAATCAGGAGGTGGATGATGCGTGATTTCCATAAAGGCGTCTGGCAAATGAGCCTGGCGATGTTAATTTCCGGCTCAATCGGTGCGTTTGTTTTACTCAGCGGTCTGCCGGTGACGGAGGTGGTGTTCTGGCGCTGTTTTATTGGGGCAATGGCGCTTTTTATTTTTATCCGAATAAGTCAAAAGCCCTTCAGTCCCCTCACCCGCACCACGCTGCTGCTGGCCATTCTCGGCGGCGTGGCATTAGTGGTGAACTGGCTGCTGCTCTTCGCGGCCTATGAGCGGATCTCTATTGGGCTTTCGACCGTAGTCTATAACACCCAGCCGTTTATGCTGGTCCTGATGGGGATGTTTTTAGGTGAACGCGTCAGCCTCGTGAAATGGGGCTGGCTGTTCCTCGCCTTCGGCGGCGTGGTGATATTGCTCTCCAGCGAGCTGACCGGCGCGCATGGCAGTGAATGGCTCGCCGGAATCGGCCTGGCGATGGCCGCGGCTTTCTTCTATGCGGTCACGGCCATTATTGCGCGCAAACTCAGATCCGTTGCGCCGCAGCATATTGCCTTTATCCAGGTGCTGACGGGCGTCGTGATGCTTTTACCGTTTGCCAGCATGCCGTCATTTTCCGGTGATTTCCCCTGGCCGATCCTGCTGACGCTGGGCATCGTCCATACCGGCATTATGTACCAGCTGCTCTACAGCGCAATTCAGAAGCTGCCTACGCCTATAACCGGCTCCCTGTCGTTTATCTATCCGGTGGTGGCGATCGTTGTCGATAATCTGGTGTTCGGACACTCGCTGAACCTGACGCAGCTCGCGGGCGGCGCGCTGATCCTGTTTGCTGCAGCGGGCAACAACCTGGGCTGGGGCGAAAAAAAACCCCGCGAGTGCGGGGTGAGTGTCAAAACGGTGAATTAGCGGCGGGCGCGCACAATCTGGTATTTGCGCGTCAGGTACTCTACCGGCGCGCTCCAGATATGCACCAGACGAGAGAACGGGAACAGAACAAAAAGCGTCATCCCCAGCACCAGGTGAACGCGGAAGATAAACGCCACGCCGTCCAGGTGCGCGGACGCGCCGCCGTGGAAGGTCACCACGGACTGCGCCCAGCCGACCAGCTTCATCATTTCGCTGCCGTCCATATGCTGCGCCGAGAACGGAATGGTCAGCAGGCCCAGCGCGCACTGCACCATCAGCAGGGAGAGGATCAGGATGTCCGCTGCTGTTGTCGTTGCACGCACGCGCGGGCTGAACAGACGACGTTTCAGCAGCAGCAGGCCGCCTACCAGGGTCATCACCCCGCAGGCACCGCCGGCGATCATCGCCATCTTCTGCTTCACCTCAATTGGTAGCCACGCTTCATACATCCAGTGCGGCGTCAGCATTCCCAGGAAGTGGCCGGCAAAAATCCCCAGAATACCGATGTGGAACAGATTAGATCCCACATGCATTCCTTTGCGATCCAGCATCTGGCTGGAGGCAGCACGCCAGGTGTACTGGCCGTAGTCGTAACGCAGCCAGCTTCCCACCAGGAACACGGTGCCCGCGATATACGGGTAAATGTCAAAGAAGAACATATTCAGGAAGTGCATTAGTGCCGTCCTCCGTTAGAGATATTCAAATATTGCGGGGCAACCGCGCCGGCAAAACGACGCTGGTGAGCGGAGATTTCAGACTCGCCGCAGTTCTGGTCAGCAAAGAATTTCACCTGCTCTTCTTCCCAGACCGCGTCCAGCGCTTGTGGCGTATCATCGCGGGCTTCATCCGCAATTTTCTCCGCCACTTTTTCGCTGTCGACCGCAGCGTTGGCCAGCTTCACCAGCAGATCGAACAGCACCGCATAGCGGCTCTCCCGCTGCTGAAGACGCGCGCCGAGCAGCGCCAGGATCGGCGCGATGTCCTGCAGACCGCCCAGCGCCTCTTCTTTCGGTAGCTGCGCCAGGTACTCCAGATACAGCGGCAGATGATCCGGCAGCTCGCGGCTGTCGAGCTGCAGGCCGTGCTGTTCATACTGGGCCATCAGGTCCACCATCGCCTGACCGCGATCGCGGGATTCACCGTGCACGTGTTCAAACAGCAGAAGCGAGGTCGCACGACCCCGGTCAAACAGCTGGCTGTAGTCCGACTGGGCATCCAGAAGATCGCACGCGAGCAGATCGCGGAGGAAGACGCCCAGCGTCTGGGCATCCTCTTTATCCAGGTTTTCAGATGACGCGAGTGCATCAAAGAGTTCCTGCTGATGCTGCGCAAGCGCAGCATTCGGGTACTCGAGCAGACGCGAAACAATGACGAGTTCAATCATTGGTGCGGCTCCGTTTTGCTGGTCACATCCATGGCATCGATGCGGCGGCTGTTGAACAGGTTGAATTTGCTGTCTGACCCGTGGCAACCGTCACCAAAGGTAAAGCCACAGCCATTTTTTTCCGGGAAGGCTTCGCGGGCCAGCTCACGATGGCTGCTCGGCACCACGAAACGGTCTTCGTAGTTGGCAATCGCCAGATAGCGGTACATCTCCTGCGCCTGCGCTTCGGTCAGTCCGACCTCTTCCAGCGCGCGGGTATCGGTCACACCGTCTACGGTTTCCGCACGTTTGAAGTGACGCATCGCCAGCATACGCTTCAGCGCGAGCAGTACCGGCTGGGTGTCCCCTGCGGTCAGCAGGTTAGCCAGGTACTGAACCGGAATGCGCAGGCTTTCCACGTCCGGCAGGATGCCGTTGCTGCCCAGCTCGCCCGCGTCAGCGGCAGACTGAATCGGCGACAGCGGCGGCACGTACCAAACCATCGGCAGGGTACGGTATTCCGGATGCAGCGGCAGGGCCAGCTTCCAGTCCATCGCCATTTTGTACACCGGAGACTGCTGCGCCGCGTCGATGACGCTCTGCGGCACGCCGTCTTTCAGCGCCTGCTCAATCACCTTCGGATCGTTTGGATCGAGGAAGACGTCCAGCTGACGCTGATACAGATCTTTCTCGTGCTCGGTGCTGGCCGCATTTTCAATTGCGTCCGCGTCATACAGCAGCACGCCGAGGTAGCGAATACGGCCCACGCAGCTTTCGGAGCAGACGGTTGGCATCCCGGCTTCGATACGCGGGTAGCAGAAGATGCACTTCTCAGACTTGCCGCTCTTCCAGTTGAAGTAGATTTTTTTGTACGGGCAGCCGGTGATACACATACGCCAGCCGCGGCACTTGTCCTGGTCGATCAGCACGATGCCGTCTTCTTCACGCTTGTAGATGGCGCCGCTTGGGCAGGTCGCCACGCACGCCGGGTTGAGGCAGTGCTCGCAAAGGCGCGGCAGATACATCATGAAGGTATTTTCGAACTGGCCGTACATCGCCTTCTGCATGTTCTCGAAGTTCTGGTCTTTGGCGCGTTTCTCGAACTCACCGCCCAGAATCTCTTCCCAGTTTGGACCGCTGGTGATCTTGTCCATGCGCTGACCGGTGATCAGCGAGCGAGGACGGGCGATCGGCTGGTGCTTGCTTTCCGGCGCGTTGTGCAGGTTCTGGTAGTCGTAGTCAAACGGCTCGTAGTAATCGTCAATGCCCGGCAGGTGCGGGTTAGCGAAGATTTTACCCAGCAGCATCGCGCGGTTACCCATGCGCGGCTGCAGCTTGCCGTTGATTTTACGGATCCAGCCGCCCTTCCACTTCTCCTGGTTTTCCCAGTCGGTCGGGAAGCCGGTGCCCGGCTTGCTTTCCACGTTGTTGAACCAGGCGTACTCCATACCTTCGCGGCTGGTCCAGACGTTTTTACAGGTGACCGAGCAGGTATGACATCCGATGCATTTATCCAGATTCAGCACCATGCCGACTTGTGAACGAATTTTCATTTTACGCTCTCCTGTACCTGGTCATTACCTTCGCCGTCTAACCAGTTAATGTTCTTCATCTTACGTACCACCACGAACTCATCGCGGTTCGATCCTACGGTGCCGTAGTAGTTAAAGCCGTAGGCCAGCTGCGCATAGCCACCGATCATGTGGGTCGGCTTCGGCGTAATGCGGGTCACGGAGTTGTGGATCCCGCCGCGCTGCTCGGTAATTTCTGACCCCGGCAGGTTAACGATACGTTCCTGCGCGTGGTACATCATGGTCATCCCGGCCGGTACGCGCTGACTCACCACCGCACGCGCCGTCAGGGCACCGTTGCTGTTAAACACTTCGATCCAGTCGTTATCTTCAATACCCAGATCTTTGGCGTCCGTTTCGCTCATCCAGACAATCGGACCGCCGCGCGACAGGGTCAGCATCAGCAGGTTGTCGCTGTAGGTTGAGTGAATACCCCACTTCTGGTGAGGCGTCAGGAAGTTCAGCGCCTTCTCTGGGTTACCGTTCGATTTCGCGCCCATCACCGCTTTCACGGAGCGGGTGTCGATTGGCGGACGGTAGACCAGCAGGCTTTCACCGAAGTCGCGCATCCACTGATGATCCTGATACAGCGACTGGCGGCCTGACAGGGTGCGCCATGGGATCAGCTCGTGAACGTTGGTGTAGCCCGCGTTATAAGACACGTGCTCATCTTCCAGGCCTGACCAGGTCGGGCTGGAGATAATCTTGCGCGGCTGCGCCTGAATATCGCGGAAGCGGATTTTCTCTTCCTCTTTATTCGTCGCCAGGTGCGTATGGTCGCGGCCGGTGAACTCGCTCAGTGCCGCCCAGGCTTTCACGGCAACGTGGCCGTTGGTTTCCGGGGCCAGGGTCAGGATCATCTCTGCCGCATCAATCGCCGTGTTCAGCATTGGCTGGCCTTTCGCCGGGCCGTCCGCTTTGGTGTAGTTGAGCTTGCGCAGCAGATCCATTTCGCTCTGGGTATTCCAGGCGATCCCCTTCCCGCCGTTACCGATTTTCTCCATCAGCGGGCCGATAGAGGTAAAGCGCTCGTAGGTTGCCGGATAGTCGCGTTCAACCGGAATAATGTGCGGCGCGGTCACGCCCGGGATCAGGTCGCATTCGCCTTTTTTCCAGTCCTTCACGTCCAGCGGCTGCGCCAGTTCGGCGGCGGAGTCGTGCTGGATGGGCAGCGTCACTACGTCGGTCTCTTTGCCCAAGTGCCCTACGCAGACCTCGGAGAATTTCTTCGCGATGTCTTTGTAGATATCCCAGTCGCTTTTCGATTCCCACGCCGGGTCAACGGCCGCAGACAGCGGATGAATAAACGGATGCATATCCGAGGTATTCATGTCGTCTTTTTCGTACCAGGTCGCGGTTGGCAGCACGATGTCGGAGTACAGGCAGGTGCTGGACAGACGGAAGTCGAGCGTCACCACCAGATCCAGCTTGCCGTCGAGACCGTTGTCTTTCCACTCCACCTCTTCCGGCTTCACGCCGCCCTGCTTGCCGAGATCTTTCCCCTGGATACCGTTTTCGGTACCGAGCAGGTATTTCAGCATGTACTCGTGGCCTTTACCGGACGAGCCCAGCAGGTTGGAGCGCCAGATGAACAGGTTACGCGGGTGGTTTTTACCGTTCTCCGGCTGTTCTGCCGCGAAGCGGATAGAGCCATCCTTCAGGGATTTCACGGTGTAATCCACCGGTGACATGCCCGCCTTCTTCGCCGCTTCCGCAATGCGCAGCGGGTTAGTGCCCAGCTGCGGCGCAGACGGCAGCCAGCCCATGCGTTCAGCACGCACGTTGAAGTCAATCAGGTGGCCGCTGTAGCGGGATTTATCCGCCATCGGCGACAGCAGCTCCTGCGCGGTGACCGTTTCATAGCGCCACTGGCTGGAGTGGTTATAGAAGTACGAGGTGCTGTTCATATGGCGTGCCGGACGCTGCCAGTCGAGGGCAAACGCCAGCGGCTGCCAGCCGGTCTGCGGACGCAGTTTTTCCTGGCCCACATAGTGCGCCCAGCCGCCGCCGCTCTGACCGACGCAGCCGCAGAAGATCAGCATGTTGATCAGACCGCGATAGTTCATATCGAGGTGATACCAGTGGTTCAGACCCGCACCGACGATGATCATCGAACGGCCGTGCGTTTTGTCCGCGTTTTCTGCGAACTCACGTGCGATACGGGTAATGTGCGCGCGAGGCACGCCGGTGATCTGCTCCGCCCAGGCCGGGGTGTAGGCCTTCACGTCGTCATAGCCGGTTGCGCAGTTTTCATCGCCCAGACCGCGTTCCAGACCATAGTTCGCCATGGTCAGGTCATAAACGGTGGTGACCAGTGCGGTAGAGCCGTCGGCCAGCTGCAGGCGTTTAACCGGCAGTTTGTGCATCAGAACGTTTTTCAGTTCAACCTTGTTGAAATGCTCTGAACCTTCGCCGCCGAAGTATGGGAATCCGACTTCAGCGATCTCGTCCTGGCTGCCCAGCATGCTCAGGCGCAGCTCCGTCTCTTCGCCGGTGGTGCCGTTGCGTTGCTCAAGGTTCCACTTGCCCTTCTCGCCCCAGCGGAAGCCGATAGAGCCGTTTGGCGCCACCAGCTCGCCGTTGCTGTTATACGCAACGGTTTTCCACTCAGGGTTATTTTCCTGGCCCAGCGAATCCACCAGATCTGCGGCGCGCAGCGTGCGGCCAGCGGCATAGTAGCCATCACGCTCTTCCAGCATGACCAGCATCGGCATGTCGGTGTAGCGGCGAACGTAGTCGGTGAAGTACTGGCTTGGCTTATCAAGATGGAATTCACGCAGCATGACGTGGCCCATCGCCATCGCCATCGCGGCATCGGTACCCTGTTTCGGCGCCAGCCACAGATCGCAAAGCTTGGCGATTTCCGCGTAGTCAGGGGTCACCGCCACGGTTTTGGTGCCTTTGTAACGGACTTCAGTAAAGAAGTGCGCGTCCGGCGTACGCGTCTGAGGAACGTTAGAGCCCCAGGCGATGATGTAGCTGGAGTTATACCAGTCCGCGGATTCCGGCACGTCGGTCTGCTCGCCCCAGGTCTGCGGAGACGCAGGCGGCAGGTCGCAGTACCAGTCGTAGAAGCTCAGGCAGGTCCCGCCGATAAGCGACAGATAGCGCGCCCCGGAGGCGTAAGAGACCATCGACATCGCCGGGATTGGCGAGAAGCCCGCCACGCGGTCAGGACCGTAGGTTTTAACGGTGTAGACGTTGGAGGCGGCAATCAGCTCGTTCACTTCTTTCCATGAGGAGCGAACGAAACCACCGCGACCGCGAGCCTGCTTGAAGCTTTTTGCTTTGTCCGCGTCTTCGATGATGGACGCCCAGGCATCCACCGGATCGCTGTGCTGCACTTTCGCTTCACGCCACATCTTCATCAGGCGCTTGCGCATAAGAGGGTATTTCAGACGGTTAGCGCTGTAGAGATACCAGGAGTAGCTGGCGCCACGCGGGCAGCCGCGCGGTTCGTGGTTTGGCATATCCGGGCGGGTGCGCGGATAGTCGGTCTGCTGCATTTCCCAGGTCACCAGACCGTTTTTAACGAAAATCTTCCAGCTGCATGAGCCAGTACAGTTCACGCCGTGGGTCGAACGGACGACTTTGTCATGCTGCCAGCGCTGACGGTAACCGTCTTCCCAGTCCCGGTTGGTATCCAGAACCTGGCCGTGCCCATCGGCAAAAGTTTCACCCTTCTGTTTGAAGTAGCGAAACCGGTCCAAAAATTTGCTCATCGGGTATCTCCTGTGTGGAGCCTGTGGCTCTCTAAATCGACATTGCTGATTTGCAGCGAAGGTAACGCCCTGAAAGAGGGGGAGAATTGATAACGATCAAGACGAGGAGGGACTTTCAGGTGAGGGATTATACCGAATACCACCAAAGCGGTATCTTCGAAAAATTCTTATCAATATGAAATATAAAGTTATTTTTATTTTATCGTACAAAAATCCAGTCAAAATTTAACATCTCAGGTATTAAGGGGTAGACCCACCTGCAGAGCGATGGCGATCGCAGTGTCACCGCAGGCGTCTGCCGTAAAAGCCATAAGTATGTT
This sequence comes from Enterobacter sp. WP_7_1, assembly GCF_003688535.1. NCBI lineage: Bacteria > Pseudomonadati > Pseudomonadota > Gammaproteobacteria > Enterobacterales > Enterobacteriaceae > Enterobacter > Enterobacter sp. WP_7_1. The sequence goes on from NZ_REFK01000001.1 coordinate 1,854,613, forward strand.
GTAACTATTATTCAGGCTAAAAAAAACGCGGCCCGAAGGCCGCGTAAACGGATAATCACACTTACTTATTTTTCTTAGTATTTCGGCCATATACCAGCCACGTAATCACAACGCAGGCGATATAGAAAACGAGGAAGACCTTCATGGCACCAGCCGGAGAGCCGGTCAGGTCCAGAGAGATACCGAACGCTTTCGGGATAAAGAAGCCGCCAATCGCGCCGATGGCAGAGATAAAGCCCAGCGCCGCAGCCGTATCCGTCGCCGCTTCGCGCATCGCCTGCTCTTCGCTCCCGCCCTGCGCCTTCACGCGATCCATCGTCAGCTTACGGAAGATCACGGAGATCATCTGGAAGGTAGACGCACTCCCCAGCCCGGCCGTCAGGAACAGCACCATAAACACGCCGAAGAAGGCAATAAAGTTACCGCCCTGCCCGTTGGCTGGCAGCGTGAGGAACAGCAGCGCGCAGAAGATTGCCATCACGACGAAGTTAACCAGCGTCACGCGGGTGCCGCCGAGACGGTCAGACACCATGCCGCCCAGCGAACGTGCCAGGGCACCAATAAACGGCCCGAAGAAGGCAAAGTGCAGGATCTGAATCTCCGGGAACTGCGTTTTCGACAGCATCGCGAAGCCCGCAGAGAAGCCGATAAACGAACCGAAGGTGGCCAGATACAGCAGCGCCATCACCCAGAGGTGTCCACGCTTCAGCACCGGCAGCTGTTCGCTCAGCGACGCCTTCGACGCGGACAGGTCATTCATAAAGAACCAGGCTGCGAGGGTGAAGACTACCAGGAAAGGTACCCAGATCCAGGCGGCGTTTTGCAGATAGAGGGAAGAACCATCCGCCTGCTCAACGCCACCGCCGCCAAAGGCCGCAAAAATGGAGACCGAGATCGCCAGCGGGGCAATGAGCTGCATCACGCTGACGCCCATGTTCCCCAGACCGCCGTTAATGCCCAGCGCGCCGCCCTGCTTCGCTTTCGGGAAGAAGAAGCTGATGTTCGCCATGCTGGAGGCGAAGTTCGCGCCCGCAAAACCGCACAGCAGGGAGATAATCACGAATACGCTAAACGGCGTAGAGGTATCCTGCACCGCGAAGCCGAGCCAGACGCAGGGGACGATCATGATGCCCGTACTGAACGCCGTCCAGCGACGACCGCCAAATACCGGCACCATAAACGCGTAAGGTACACGCAGCAGCGCGCCTGACAGCGACGGCAGCGCGGTCAGCATGAACAGCTGATCGGTCGTAAACGTAAACCCAACTTTCGGCAGATTGACCGCCACCGCGCTAAACAACATCCATACGCAAAACGCTAATAACAAACAGGGCACGGAAATCCATAGATTCCGGCTTGCTACACGATGGCCGCGCTGTTGCCAGAACGCCGGATCCTCTGGACGCCAGTCTGTAATAACGGCACCATTTTCCCTTTCGGGAGCGGATGAGTGACTCATAGACACCTCTGATTCTCGAATGATGCTGCAAACATTAGGGTTTTAGGGCGGCGGTAAGTTGATATAAATCAAAGGAAAAGTGGGAGGATTTGCGGCGCAAAATAAGGCCTCACCCTAAGTGAGTAGGCTAATTCGGTAAAAAAGACGTGGTTTTTCACGGCACTGACGGTTCCTCGCTACCCCCACCTCCTTCCCTCTACTCCGTTGGCAATTTAGGGGTAATCCTTTATTGGTATGGGTATACTCCAGGGTATGCACCAGAATAGCGCCATTCCTGCAAGCAGGCCACGTCAGGAGCACGCCACCTCTATGTTAAAAAGATGTTTATCTCCGCTGACGCTCGTGAATCAGCTAGCCCTTATCGTTTTGCTGTCCACCGCCATCGGCGTGACCGGCATGGCGATCTCCGGCTGGCTTGTGCAGGGAGTACAGGGTAATGCGCATGCCATCAACGAGGCAGGCTCGCTACGCATGCAGAGTTATCGCCTGCTGGCATCGGTTCCCCTGACGCAGGACGATCGGCCCCTGATTGATGAAATGGAGCGCACGGTCTTCAGCCCCGAACTGGAAAACGCCGCCATCCGCGCCGGTCAGCAGTCCCAGCTTAATGCCCTTCAGGGCTACTGGCACAGCCAGCTGGAGCCCGGGCTGAAGCAGGCGCGCAGCACAGAAACCGTTGCGCAGGACGTGGCGGGGTTCGTCTCACGCATTGATGCGCTGGTCTCCTCTTTTGACCAAACCACCGAACTCCGCATCGATCGGGTGGTGATGGTGCACCGCGCGATGGCGCTGTTTATGGGTCTGCTGCTGATCTTCACCATCGTCTGGCTCCGCGCGCGGCTGCTGAACCCGTGGAAACAGCTGCTGGCAATGGCCCGCGCGGTCACCGCACGCGATTTTACCCAGCGCACGCACATCAGCGGGCGCAATGAGATGGCCATGCTCGGCCAGGCGCTCAACACCATGTCGGCAGAGCTCTCCGAGAGCTACGCGGTGCTGGAGCAGCGCGTTCAGGAAAAAACGGCCGGGCTGGAGCAGAAAAACGAGATCCTCTCCTTCCTGTGGCAGGCTAACCGTCGTCTGCACATGCAGGTGCCGCTATGCGAACGCCTTTCGCCGGTGCTGAACGGCCTGCAAAATCTGACCCTGCTGCACGATCTTGAGCTGCGGGTCTACGACGTTGAAGACGAAGATAACCATCAGGAATTTACCTGTCAGTCGGATATGTCCTGCGATGACAAAGGCTGCCATCTTTGCCCTCGCGGCCTGCCGCCGCTGACGTCCGGCGGCACCACCCTGAAGTGGCGCCTGACCGACAGCCACACCCAGTACGGTATTCTGCTGGCAACGCTGCCTGCCGGGCGTCACCTGAGCCACGACCAGCAGCAGCTGGTTGATACGCTGGTCGAACAGCTCACGGCCACGCTGGCGCTCGACAGGCATCAGGAAAAGCAGCAGCAGCTGATTGTCATGGAAGAACGCGCGACTATTGCCCGCGAGCTTCACGACTCTATCGCCCAGTCGCTCTCCTGTATGAAAATGCAGGTGAGCTGCCTGCAGATGCAGGATGCGGAGATGCCGGAAAGCAATAAGCAGTTGCTCAGCCAGATCCGCAACGAGCTGAACACCTCCTGGATACAGCTTCGCGAGCTGCTGACCACCTTCCGTCTGCAGCTGACCGAGCCGGGCCTGCGCCCGGCGCTGGAAGCGAGCTGTCACGAATTTAGCGCCCGGCTGGGGTTCCTGGTGAAGCTGGACTACCAGCTGCCGCCGCGGTTTGTCCCCTCCCACCAGGCCATACATTTACTGCAGATTGCCCGTGAAGCGCTGAGCAACGTGCTCAAGCATTCCGGCGCGACGGCGGTAACGGTCACCGTCAGCCAGCACGGCAATCAGGTGAAGCTCACGGTTCACGACAACGGCCGCGGCGTGCCGGAAAATGCCGAACGCACTAACCACTATGGTTTAATTATTATGCGAGACCGCGCCCAAAGCCTGCGCGGTGATTGCCAGGTTCGCCGGAGAGAGACGGGCGGCACGGAAGTTGTCGTCACCTTTATTCCCGAGAAACCGCTTACAACTGCTCAAGGAGAAACCCATGACTAATCAGGAACCGGCATCCATTCTGTTGATCGACGACCATCCGATGCTGCGTACTGGCGTGAAACAGCTGGTCAGCATGGCACCCGATATCACCGTGGTGGGCGAAGCCAGCAACGGTGAACAGGGCATTGAGCTTGCCGAATCCCTCGATCCCGATCTGATCCTGCTCGATCTGAATATGCCCGGCATGAACGGGCTGGAAACCCTCGACAAGCTGCGGGAAAAATCGCTTTCCGGGCGCATCGTCGTCTTTAGCGTGTCAAACCATGAAGAGGATGTGGTCACGGCGCTGAAGCGCGGGGCGGATGGTTATCTGCTGAAGGATATGGAGCCGGAAGACTTGCTTAAGGCGCTGCAGCAGGCTGCGGCGGGCGAAATGGTTCTCAGCGAAGCCTTAACGCCGGTGCTGGCCGCCAGCCTGCGCGCCAACCGCGCCACCTCTGACCGTGACGTGAGTCAGTTAACCCCGCGCGAGCGCGATATTCTCAAACTCATTGCCCAGGGGCTGCCGAACAAAATGATCGCCCGCCGCCTGGACATCACCGAAAGCACGGTCAAAGTGCACGTGAAGCATATGCTGAAGAAAATGAAGCTCAAATCCCGCGTTGAAGCCGCGGTGTGGGTGCACCAGGAACGCATTTTTTAAGGATTACTCCTCCGGCAGAAGCTTCCAGCGCGGGTCGTTGTCCGGCAATGCGACCAGCGGCTGCACGACGGTCAGCGCGATCTCATTGGACGAGACGCGCTGGCCTTTCTCATCTTCCACCACCGCCGACAGGTGCCAGCGGTTTGTCGCCCCTTCGCGGTCATCCCAGGCAGGCATAATCACGCTCCAGCCGTCGCTGCTGTTGCTTTTAGTCGGCGACGTCAGGCTCAGCGCCTGCGTATCCCCCTGCCAGTGGATCTGACGAATACCGTTCGCGCTGCGAACCTGCAGCTTCAGCATAACGGTCTCGCCCCCTTTCAAATCCCACGGCGGCGTTGCCAGCCACACGGACAGCGTTTTACGCTGGCGGAACTCCATCACCGGCAGGCTATTGCGCTCCGGCGAGTCATAGCGGCTTCCGCGCAGGGAGCGCGTGGCGGCAACTTCACCGGCGGAAAGCTGCTTAACCAGCGGCACGCCAAAGCGATAGTTGAGCTTCAGTCCGAGGTTATTCTGGCTCGCGCCACTTTCGCCCTGCTTATGCCCGGCGGTCAAGGTGACCAGCGGAACGGGGGTATAGTTAAGCCCCAGATTCACCGCCACCGGATTGTGATAGCCAGTTCCGCTGTTGAAGAGATCGACGTTATCGCCAAAATATTGCTCGAAGCTAACGCTGGTGTTCAGGTGATGAAACCACGGCAGCCAGGCTTTAGCGGTGACGTCATATCCGCGCGCCATGCGCTGCTCCTGGACGTCGGAGCGGTCGCGCCAGCCGGCAAAGGGCTGATAATAGTTGGCTGACAGGCGCAGATTTTCCCCCCACGCTTCCGCGCCCAGTCCGGCACGCTGCAGGTTTTCATCCAGGAGGTTATCGTAAAAGGTGTTGTAACCCAGCAGCCATTTTCCGGCGACCCAGCGCTGACCGATTCCAGCGTTACTCACCAGGCCATCCGTCTGCTGGGTCAGGCCAAGCTGGCTCCAGCTCAGATAGCGGTTGTTATCGTTCCAGGGGATAAACCAGCTCCCGCTGCTGCCGTTAAATTTGCCATCGTTATCTACCAGCAAGTTCACGCTGGCGTTACCCCATGGCGAAAGCCAGGATTCAATCTGCTGGTTCACTTCGCCGCTCACCGCGTCGCGCACCTGGCCAAACGCAAACTGACGCGCCTGCTCGCCCGTTGTCAGGCCGTTGTCGGTCATGCTGGCCTCACCGAAGGCTTTCGCCATTTCGGCCAGATGTTTTTCCCCCTCCCCGGTGGGTGCCGCCATGCCGAGGTCAGGCAAACTGTCCCCATTATTATCGAAGGGATGTTGTGCCTGCTGGATAAAGGAATTCGGCGCACCGTGAACGGCTCCGGCCGTAAGAAGGGGGAGTAATAACAGCAAACGAATGCGGGACGATACAGCCATCAACGTCGGGATTTGCGCCTGAGTTTTGTTAAAGACCCTCTTACCTTAACGTCATTGGGAAAGAATTGCAGCCTTACGGGACATTCCAGGAATAACCTGAAGTTTATTGTCGGCTGCAAGCAGCGTAAACTCGTTAAACCCTATATTATTCGTGCCTTTATAAGAACAGGAGTCAACATGCAAAAGATTGTGATCGTCGCCAACGGTGCGGCCTACGGCAGCGAATCCCTTTTTAACAGCCTGCGCCTGGCCATTGCGCTGCGTGAAAAAGAGAGCGACCTGGCGTTACGGCTCTTTTTAATGTCGGACGCGGTCACCGCGGGGCTGAAGGGTCAAAAACCGGCAGAGGGCTATAACATTCAGCAAATGATTGAAATCCTGACCGCGCAAAACGTGCCGGTGAAGCTGTGCAAGACCTGCACCGACGGCCGCGGCATTACCGGACTGCCGCTGATTGAGGGGGTAGAAATTGGTACGCTGGTTGAGCTTGCCGAGTGGACGCTGTCCGCAGATAAAGTATTAACTTTTTAATAATAAACTCGTAAAAATATTATTTTCTTATGGACGCGGTTTCAGCATCAAGTTTACCTGCGGGGTTGCCGATAGGCATGGAAACAACACAGCAGGTATTTCACTTATGTTCAGATCGATTCGTGCACGCATCATCGCTGCGACGGCAGGCTGTCTGGTCGTCGCCCTTCTCCTTAACACCGTTATCAACTTCCAGGTCACGCGCCAGGATAACCAGCAGTCCCAGCGAGATATCCTGACCAGCACCAGCGCCAGCCATAACATGGCGATTGCCGACTGGGTCAAAAGCAAGATGACGGTGATTGCCTCTGCGCAGACCGTTGCGCTGAATGACGATCCGGTTCCGGTGTTTAAACAGCTTGCGCAGGCGGGTGGTTTTACCAACGTCTATGTTGGCTACGCCAGCAAAACGGCGAAATTCTCTGAGCCGGCGGGCGTCCCGGCGGACTATGACCCGACCATTCGCCCTTGGTATCAGCAGGTAGTCAGCACGGACGGTCCGGTTGTCACCGCGCCCTACGTTGACGCGGGGACCGGTAAACTGGTGGTGACCTTCGCCGTGCCGGTGAAAGAAAATGGCACCCTTAAAGCGGTGGTGGCGGGCGATGTGGCGATGGACAGCGTGGTGGCAAACGTGCGCGGGATCCATCCAACTCCGGCCAGCAGCGGGTTGCTTCTGAACAGTGACGGCAGCGTGATTGCCGCTAACGATCCGGCCCTGACGCTCAAACCCTTTGCTGAGACGATCAAAGGCATTGATTTTGCTGCGTTGAAAAGCGGTAACCTCGTCGACGGAACGCTGAACGACGCTGAAAAAACCTTCGTGGCGACAGCCGTACCGGGCACTAACTGGCTGCTAGTCGTCGCGCTCGACAGCGGTGACGCCACCTCCGGCATGCGTTCCCTGCTCAAAGCATCGGCGATTTCGCTGGTGATCCTGGCACTCCTGAGCGCGGCCATTGTTCACTTCCTGATTGCCCGCCTGCTGAAGCGTCTGTCCGACATTCGCGACGCGATGCACAACATTGCCAACGGGACTAACGATCTGTCCCAGCGCCTGCCGGACAGCGGCGAGGACGAAGTCGCGCAGATTGCCCAGGCCTTTAACGCCTTCAGCGATAAGCTGTCGGTGGTGATGGTGCAGCTCCGGGATGCCAGTGAATCGGTGAAAAACGCGGCGCAGGAGATTGCCGCGGGTAACCAGGATCTTTCCGGACGTACCGAGCAGGCGGCATCCAGCCTGCGCGAGACGGCCAGCGCAGTAGAGCAGATCACCGCCTCCGTGACGCAGTCGAATGAATCGGCGGCAGAAGCGAACGACCAGGCGAGCAAGGCCTCAGCGGCCGCGGCGCGCGGCGGCGAGGTGGTATCGCAGGCGATCAGCACCATGCAGTCCATTGAAGTCGCGTCGGCAAAAATTGGCGATATCACCAGCGTGATTGACGGCATTGCTTTCCAGACCAACATTCTGGCGCTGAACGCCTCCGTCGAGGCGGCGCGAGCGGGTGAGCAGGGGCGTGGGTTTGCGGTCGTAGCAGGCGAAGTGCGTAACCTGGCGAGCCGCAGCGCTCAGGCGGCGAAAGAGATCAAATCCCTGATTGATTCCACCACCGACAGCGTGGCAACCGGCTCCCGCTACGTGCATCTGGCAGGGGAAAGCATGGATGAGATCCGCTCCAGCATCGGCAGCGTCTCCGGCATTATGCGCGAAATCTCCATCGCCACCAGCGAGCAGATGAAAGGGATTCATGAAATCAACCACGCGGTGACCCATCTCGACAGAATGGTTCAGCAGAACGCCGAGCTGGTGGTGGAATCCGCCGCCGCCGCGGGTGCCCTGCAGAGCCAGGCGGGCGACCTTGCTGAAACAGCCGGTCATTTCCGCATTTAATCTTCTTCCGGCGCGCGTTTAGCGGGTAAAACGCGCGCCAGCGTAAATTTTGAGGAATTTTGTCATTTTTGTTTAATCGTTATGCCATTTTTTGATCAAAATCAGCATCCCGCCCCCTCCCCTTTGGTGTTATGCCATGAGTGAATTGTGAACAACATCACGCTCGGATATGGTTGCAGGGAGAGCGTTGTTTGAGACTACGGGGTAAAAAATGGCACTGGTAAAAACAAGTTTGAAACTGTTTGGCGGGGATACGGTAGTGGTGCGTTGCTCAGAACGCTGTCGTATTCATCTGATGAGTTCGAAAGCACAAAAACAGTCCCAGGCGGATATTCTCACCGTACAGGACGATAAGGCCTGGCTTACCGTGCCGTATACCGGCACGTGGGATGTGCTGATCGATAGCCACAGCCAGTCGCTGGAGCATTCCGTCAGCTACGTGGCAGCATAAGTTTAAACGCCCGGCAAGCCGGGCGTATTGTCAGGCAAAACCCGGTCGCAGCGTGCCGTTGAGCGGGTTCCCTTCCAGCAGCGCCTTTACCTTCACCACCAGCTCATTCAGACAGTCGTCCTTCATGCCGAGGCGGGTTAGCTCCTGGTCGAGGGAGAACAGATACTGCGCGTTGGTGCCCAGCGGCCCGCTCGCGGCGGCAATCAACGGGGCAATCACCTGCGTACGTGTATCCGCTTCATACAGCGGATGGCGCGGGTCCATAATAAACACCAGCGCATTGACGGTACGACCGTCGTCCAGTTCCAGCTTGCACCAGCTCGGCATATAGCAGCCGGTGATCATCTCGCGCTTCCAGAGCAGCGTGAGCTCCTCTTCCAGCGTGGCATCCGGCAGGCGATACGCCACGCCCGTGGTGCGCCCGCCCTCTTTCAGTGCAAGCATGCGCCCCGGCTGGCACGCGCTGCCGCGTCCGGCCGTCAGGCGCAGGCAGAATGCGCGATGCCAGCCAGGCAGCGTTCCCGTTGCCGATTCGACAAATTCCAGAGCCGGGTTCCACATCAGAGAACCGTAGCCAAAAATCCATACCGGGCCATCATCCGGGCGGCAGGCAAGCGTGGCAGCGAGTGACGCCGCACGTTGTTCAGCTGACCAGAGAAGCGATTCCTCAATAGCACCAAATGCCGTCTTACAATCTGCCTTCATTAAGAAATCACGCGTTAACACTTTCCACCTCCGCCACTGCATGCTTCCTTGCGACATCTGTAATTCGCCTTCCCGGCATTTTTTGCTGGTCATTTTGCCAGCAGTTAAATAACGATAAGCAATTAGCGGACCAGTTGCAATACAACGGAAGTTCAACCGCCTGAAAAGTCAAAATGAAGGCAGCGAATTATTTCACGGCTATTTCTTTTTATGCCATTTATCGTCGTCTCCTTTCTCATAGTCATGTTTTACGGCGGCCCAGGCGACTTTGTGCGCCGTCTCTTCACGGCTGGCATCATCCCGGCGATCGTCCTTATCTTTGTATTGATCCCATGCGCTGTTAAACGCCTCTTTGTAGATATCCTGCGCGTGGACGGGCAGCACGTTTTGTACGTTATCGGGTAATTCGCGTTTCGTTTTATAGGGCATCACTGACCTCTCTTTTGGCTAAAGAGATAAGTGTGGACGACGATATGGCAGCGTGCCACTCCGCGATAATTTATGAATATATACCATTTATAATTCATTGTTATTTAATGAATATTAAATAAAGACAGCAAATTATAGACATCAAACAAAAAAATCATGACAAAGGGTAAAATTAAGTAAAAAATAAAGGGTATTTAACAGAGATCTGTTAGTTTAATGACCTCAAAAATCTATCTATAATTACAAGCACCTGCATTGATGGAGAAGCACATGACAGCAACACACGAGGCGGTAAAGACCCGCCACAAGGAGACGTCACTCATTTTCCCGGTTCTGGCACTGGCTGTGCTGCTCTTCTGGGGAAGCAGTCAGTCACTGCCAGTGGTGGTTGGTATCAATATTCTTGCCCTGGTCGGCATCTTAACCAGCGCATTTAGCGTCGTTCGCCATGCGGACGTCCTGGCCCACCGTCTGGGCGAGCCGTACGGATCGTTAATTCTCAGCCTTTCCGTTGTTATCCTCGAAGTCAGCCTGATTTCCGCGCTCATGGCAACCGGCGATGCCGCGCCGACGCTGATGCGCGACACGCTTTACTCGATCATTATGATAGTGACGGGCGGCCTGGTGGGCTTTTCTCTTCTGCTGGGCGGGCGCAAATTTGCGACCCAGTATATGAACCTGTTCGGCATTAAACAGTATCTAATTGCCCTCTTCCCGCTGGCCATTATCGTGCTGGTCTTCCCGATGGCGCTGCCGGGCGCGAATTTTTCTACCGGGCAGGCGCTGCTGGTCGCACTGATTTCCGCCGCCATGTACGGCGTGTTCCTGCTGATTCAGACCAAAACGCACCAGAGCCTGTTTGTGTACGAGCATGAAGATGACGGCGACGATGATGACCCGCACCACGGCAAACCGTCGGCCCACAGCAGCGCGTGGCATACGGTTTGGCTGATCGTGCATCTGATTGCGGTGATTGCCGTCACCAAGATGAACGCTAACCCGCTGGAGACGCTGTTAACCGAGCTGAACGCGCCGGTGGCGTTTACTGGCTTCCTGGTGGCGCTGCTGATCCTTTCGCCGGAAGGGCTGGGCGCGCTGAAAGCGGTGTTGAATAATCAGGTGCAGCGCGCAATGAACCTGTTCTTCGGCTCCGTACTGGCGACGATTTCACTCACCGTCCCGGTGGTGACGCTGATTGCCTTTATGACGGGTAACGAACTGCAGTTTGCGCTGGGCGCGCCGGAGATGATTGTGATGGTCGCCTCGTTGCTGCTGTGCCAGATTTCGTTCTCAACCGGGCGTACCAACGTGCTGAACGGCGCGGCGCATATGGCGTTGTTTATTGCGTATCTGATGACGATATTTGCGTAATTTTATGCGGCGCGGGCTGATGCCTCGCCCTAACCCTCTCCCACAGGGAGAGGGAGAACAAAAAACCCGCCGAAGCGGGTTTTTTTATCAGTTGCTGGTATCCAGCTCGTCGAAGCTCTTCACCAGATCGTCAATCGCTTTGATCTGCTTCAGGAACGGCTCCAGCTTGTCCAGCGGCAGCGCGGATGGGCCGTCGCATTTCGCGTTAGCCGGATCCGGGTGCGCTTCAATGAACAGGCCGGCCAGACCGGTCGCCATACCGGCGCGCGCCAGCTCGGTCACCTGGGCACGACGGCCACCGGACGCGGCACCGAACGGGTCGCGGCACTGCAGGGCGTGGGTCACGTCGAAAATCACCGGAGACTGGCCGGAGACATTTTTCATCACGCTGAAGCCCAGCATGTCGACAACCAGGTTGTCGTAACCGAAGTTTGCGCCACGGTCACACAGGATCACCTTGTCGTTTCCGCCTTCGATAAACTTATCGACGATGTTGCCCATCTGGCCCGGGCTGACGAACTGTGGTTTTTTCACGTTAATCACGGCGCCGGTTTTCGCCATCGCTGCAACCAGGTCGGTCTGGCGAGCCAGGAACGCCGGAAGCTGAATCACGTCCACCACGTCTGCCACCGGCTGCGCCTGTGAGGCTTCATGCACGTCGGTGATCACTTTCACGCCAAAGGTCTGCTTCAGCTCCTGGAAAATCTTCATTCCCTCTTCCAGGCCCGGGCCACGGTAAGAGTTGATGGAGGAGCGGTTGGCTTTGTCAAAAGAGGCCTTAAACACGTACGGGATGCCCAGCTTCTGGGTCACGGTCACGTAGTGTTCGCAGATACGCATGGCGAGATCGCGGGATTCCAGCACGTTCATGCCGCCAAACAGTACGAACGGCAGGTCGTTTGCTACATTGATATCACCAATGCTAACCACTTTTTGTTTCATAGGATCGCCTTATTCAGGTGTGAATCGGAATTAAGATTAATGCAGTGTAATTTGTTTGTGCGAGATCGCGTTGATCTGCGCACGAATCATTTCGCTAATGGGGTCTTCCGGACACTGCTCGACGAAATAGTTCAAATCATTCAGTGCAACGTGCTCACAGTCGAGCTGGGCATAGATCAGCCCGCGATCGCGAATTTCGTACGGATCTTCCGGGTTGAACTGCAGCAGCACTTCGCTGGCGCGCAACGCCAGCTCCATCTGACGCTCTTCCATTAACGCAGACTTCAGCGTATCCAGCAGCTTGCGGATCACTTCTGCGTTATCCGCCTCGTCGAGATCTTCGTTGAAGAGTTCGGCCACTGGGCTGATATTGCCTTTCAGCCACACGTCCAGCGTATGTTCATCCAGCGTGTCGCCGTTGAAGGGATTAATGAGCCACATTTCGCCGTCCAGCCACTCTGCACGCAGGATCATCTGCGTCGGGAAAATGACCGGGACCAGCGGAATATCCAGACGGTGCGCGACCCACAGCAAAATAGAGCCCAGCGCCACGGCGCTGCCCTGACGATTTTTTAAGACCTGGTCCAGCCATAACGCGTCAGACAGGCGATACACGCCCCGCGTGTCGCAGAAACCCCATTCGCCGTAGAAAAGCTCCAGCAGCTTCTCTAATTGCCAGTCTTGCGGGCGAGCCTGATTAATCTCTTCACGCGCCAGGCTGACCAGATTCTCCAGCTCATCGTAGACAAACTGCGACGTAAAATCGTCGCGAATCATCTCAGAAATCAGGATCATGCCATCGCAAAGCGGCACTTTATTAAATTCGAAATCGGCTAAGGACCTCATGACTTACCCCAGTAACGGTATTCTTGTGGTGGCGAGTTTAATGATGATGTACAGCACCACCAGACCCAGCAGAAAGGCGATAAACCCGACCTGCTGGCTGCGCGGACGACGACGCCCAAGCGCGATAAAACCCAAAACGATGTAGATGATAACGCCAAACAGCTTTTCAGTCAGCCATGCACCTTTATCAGTAAATGGCAGATAGCCGGTCTTCCACATGAGCCCGGCACCGGAAAGGAGCAATAGCGTATCGATGCAGTGCGGTGCGATACGCACCCAGCGGGCATCCATCAGCGGATTGTTGCTGTAGCGCCACCAGTAACGGACGATGAAAAAGCTGACGGTCAGCGCAACGGAAATGAGGTGGACGGTAATGAGCACGGTAAACAGGCTCATAGCCACTGCCCCAGCGTCAGGCGTTCGTTGCCGCCGTAGTCGCGGCAGGTTTCGACAGCGCCGTAGCCTGCTTGCGTAAACAGTGCCCGCACGGCTTCTCCCTGCGTCCAGCCATGCTCCACGAGCAGCCAGCCGCCGGGAAGCAAATGTTTTCGTGACGTTGTCACAATGTGATCGAGATCGGCTAATCCCGCGTTGGCGGCCACGAGCGCCGTCAGCGGTTCGAAGCGCACGTCTCCCTGCGCAAGGTGCGGGTCATGTTCGTCGATGTAGGGAGGATTGCTGACAACCATCGCAAATGAGCGATTCTCCAGCGCCTCAAACCAGCTGCTTTGCAGAACCGTCACGTTGCTGAGCCCGAGACGTTCCACGTTACGCTGCGCCAGCGCCACCGCATCGGGCATTACATCCACCGCCGTCACCGCGCAGTCGGGCCGCTCGGTGGCCAGCGCCAGCGCGATAGCCCCGGTCCCGGTACCGAGATCGAGAATGCTGCAGGCCGCCGCCGGTAAACGCGCCAGCGCCTGCTCCACAAGACACTCGGTGTCCGGACGTGGGATCAGCGTCGCCGCCGAGACGTACAGCGGTAACGACCAGAACTCGCGCTCACCGACAAGGTGCGCCACCGGCTCGCCGGTTTTACGACGGGCAAGCAGCGCGGCGAGCTGCGCTTCCTGTTCCGCGGTCAGTTCGGTTTCGCCAAAAGCCAGCAGATACGTGCGGGCTTTACCCGTCACGTGCTCAAGCAAAATTTCGGCGTCGCGTTTCGGGCTTTCGCTTTCTGAAAGCTCACCGGCCGCCTCACGTAACCAGCGCTGAAAATCCATTATTCCTGCTCGGACAGCGCCGCCAGCTGGTCGGCCTGGTATTCCTGCACGATAGGCTCAATCAGCATATCCAGCTTCCCTTCCATCACCTCGTCCAGACGGTACAGCGTCAGGTTGATGCGGTGGTCGGTTACGCGCCCCTGCGGGAAGTTATAGGTGCGGTTACGGTCGCTGCGATCGCCGCTGCCCAGCAGGTTACGGCGCGTAGACGCTTCCGCCTGCTGGCGTTTCGCCATTTCGGCTGCGTGGATACGCGCGCCCAGCACGGACAACGCTTTGGCTTTGTTTTTGTGCTGCGAACGCTCGTCCTGACATTCGACGACGATGCCGGTCGGCAGGTGGGTAATACGGATGGCGGAATCGGTGGTGTTAACGTGCTGACCGCCCGCGCCAGAGGAGCGGAACGTATCAATACGCAGGTCAGCCGGATTGATATCAGGCAGTTCAGCTTCCGGCAGCTCCGGCATCACCGCAACCGTACAGGCGGAGGTGTGAATGCGGCCCTGAGATTCGGTGGCCGGCACGCGCTGCACGCGGTGACCGCCGGATTCAAACTTGAGACGACCGTACACGCCGTCGCCGCTGATCTTGGCGATAACCTCTTTGTAGCCACCATGTTCGCCTTCGTTGGCGCTCATGATCTCCACGCGCCAGCGACGCGATTCGGCGTAGCGGCTGTACATGCGGAACAGATCCCCGGCAAACAGCGCCGCTTCGTCACCGCCGGTACCGGCGCGCACTTCCACAAACGCGTTACGCTCGTCGTCCGGATCTTTCGGCAGCAGAAGCACCTGAAGCTGCTGCTCCATCTCTTCAGAACGCGCTTTCGCATCCTGCAACTCTTCCTGCGCCATCTCGCGCATTTCAGGATCGTCGAGCATCATCTGCGCGGTTTCGATATCTTCCTGAACCTGTCGCCAGTCGGTAAAGCATTTAGAAACATCACTTAACTGCGCGTATTCACGCGAGAGCGCGCGAAAACGTTCCTGGTCCGCAATGGTCCCGGCATCCCCGAGCAGCGCCTGTACTTCTTCATGGCGCTCGTGCAGAGCTTCCAGTTTAGCGACGATAGAAGGCTTCATAGGCGTAAGTGCACCTTGTCTTAGAAAATGGGTATAGGGCGCTATTCCAGCCCGAGGCTGTTGCGCAGAATGGTCAGGCGTTCATCATCCCCGTCACGGGCAGCCTGCTGAAGAGATTTGGTTGGTGCATGGATCAGGCGGTTGGTCAGTTTCCACGCCAGGTCCTGCATAATCGCATTCGCGTCGCCGCCCTGTTCAAGGGCTGCTAACGCTTTGGCAGTCAGGTCATCACGCACCTGCTCCGCCTGCCCGCGGTACTCGCGGATGGTCTCGCTGACGCTTTGCGCGCGCAGCCAGGCCATAAACTCACTGGTTTCCTGCTCGACGATGGTTTCCGCCTGAACCGCCGCCGCTTTACGCTGGGCAAGGTTGTGCGAAATGATGCTTTGCAGGTCATCCACGCTGTAGAGATAGGCGTTAGGCAGCTTGCCCACTTCCGGCTCCACATCGCGCGGGACGGCGATATCCACCAGCAGCATCGGCTGATTACGGCGGGACTTCAGCGCACGCTCCACCATCCCTTTTCCGATAATCGGCAGCGGGCTGGCGGTAGAACTGATGATAATGTCCGCCTCTTTCAGGCGTTCATCAATGTCGCTCAGGGCAACCACCTCTGCACCCACTTCATCCGCCAGCACCTGCGCGCGTTCGCGGGTGCGGTTAGCGATAATCATCTTTTTCACTTTATGCTCGCGCAGATGGCGCGCAACAAGTTCGATGGTTTCGCCCGCTCCCACCAGCATCACGGTGACGGTAGACAGGGATTCAAAGATTTGGCGTGCAAGGGTGCAGGCCGCGAAAGCAACGGAAACCGCACTGGCACCAATGTCGGTTTCGGTTCGCACACGCTTCGCCACGGAGAACGACTTCTGGAACATGCGCTCCAGCTCGCTGGCCTTCAGATGCCCTTTTTGCGAATCCGCAAACGCTTTTTTCACCTGACCCAGAATTTGCGGCTCGCCCAGCACCAGCGAATCCAGCCCGCTGGCGACGCGCATCAGATGGCTGACCGCATCGTTGTCCTGATGCCAGTACAGGCTGTTGCGCAGCTCGTCTTCATTGAGGTTGTGGTAGTCACATAGCCAGCGGATCAGCGCTTCGTGCAGGTTGTCCTGCTCTTCCACGCTTAAATACAGCTCGGTACGGTTGCACGTCGAGAGCACCACGCCACCCTGCACCATCGGCTGTGCAAGCAGGCTGTCCAGCGCCAGGTCAAGCGTATCCGGCGAAAACGTCACGCGTTCTCGCAGCGAAACCGGAGCCGTTTTGTGGTTGATGCCGAGTGCTAATAGGGTCATGTTGAGCGGGAGTAGTACCAGCGTTAATAAGGTTAGCAGAACGCATCATACAGGATGCGCGAGATCAATAAAAGGGACTGCCCCCTTTCGGAGTAATAGGTTACATAACCCTTTGAGATAATTTGAACGTAGACGGTCGCCCCCTTCGACGCTAGCATTAACAGTTATAACTGCAACGTATCTCAAGGATTTGTCCTCATTATGACCCGACTGATTCGCCTGCTGCCGCTGGCAGCACTGGTTCTGACCGCCTGTACCGTCACCCAACCAAAAGGCCCGGGCAAAAGCCCTGATTCACCGCAGTGGCGTCAGCACCAGCAGGACGTCCGTAATTTGAACCAGTACCAGACCCGCGGCGCTTTCGCTTATCTCTCTGACGAACAAAAGGTTTATGCCCGCTTCTTCTGGCAGCAGACGGGGCAGGACAACTACCGCCTGCTGCTGCTGAACCCGCTGGGCAGCACCGAGCTGGAGCTTATCGCCAAACCGGGCGAAGCGCAGATCACCGATAACAAAGGCCAGCACTATACCGCGACCGATGCCGAAGAGATGATTGGCAAGCTGACCGGGATGCCAATCCCGCTCAACAGCCTGCGCCAGTGGATCCTTGGCCTGCCGGGCGAGGCAACTGACTACACCCTTGACGATCAGTACCGTCTGAGCCAGGTGAACTACACGCAGAACGGCAAAACCTGGAAAGTGGTGTACAGCGCCTATGACAGCAAGAGTAAACCGTCGCTGCCATCAAACATGGAACTGACCCAGGGCAGCCAGCGTATCAAGCTGAAAATGGACAACTGGATCGTTAAATGATGACCCACTGGCCCTCTCCGGCAAAGCTGAACCTGTTTTTATACATCACCGGCCAGCGTGCTGACGGTTATCACACCCTGCAGACGCTGTTTCAGTTTATTGACTATGGCGACACGATCTCCATTGAACTGCGCCAGGACGGGCAGATTTGCCTGCTAACGCCTGTCGAAGGCGTGGCGCATGAGGACAACCTGATCGTGCGCGCCGCGCGTCTGCTGATGAAAGCCGCGGCGGAATCGGGCCGTCTGCCCGCGGGAAGCGGTGCGGATATCCGTATCGAGAAACGCCTGCCGATGGGCGGCGGTCTGGGCGGCGGATCATCCAACGCCGCCACCGTGCTGGTTGCGCTGAACCACCTCTGGGGCTGCGGGCTGTCAAAGGACGAACTGGCAGCCCTGGGCTTGACGCTGGGGGCGGATGTCCCGGTGTTTGTGCGCGGTCATGCGGCCTTTGCTGAAGGCGTGGGTGAGATCCTCTCCCCGGCTGAACCGCCAGAGAAGTGGTATCTGGTTGCCCACCCTGGCGTGAGTATTCCGACGCCGGTCATCTTTAAAGATCCTGACCTGAAAAGGAATACCCCGGTTCGGTCAATAGAAACGTTATTAAATTGTGAATTCAGCAACGATTGCGAGGATATCGCAAGAAAACGTTTTCGCGAGGTTGATGCGGTGCTTTCCTGGCTGTTAGAATACGCGCCGTCGCGCCTGACTGGTACAGGGGCCTGTGTCTTTGCTGAATTTGACACCGAATCCGCCGCTCGTCAGGTGCTTGAGCAAGCGCCGGTTTGGCTGCATGGTTTTGTAGCACGCGGGATGAACACCTCCCCCCTACAGCAGACCATTCTGGCGCAGACTGAGTTTCGGTGACAACGTCACCCTGTTCCAGACGTTGCATCGCGCTCTTTAATACACCGCCTGGATAGCCTTCGCCTGGCCCGCACAGTTTGCGGCGAGCGCTATCCACCACTGGACGCATGCCTGAGGTTCTTCTCGTGCCTGATATGAAGCTTTTTGCTGGTAACGCCACCCCGGAACTAGCACAACGTATTGCCAACCGCCTGTACACTTCCCTCGGCGACGCCGCCGTAGGTCGCTTTAGCGACGGCGAAGTCAGCGTACAAATTAACGAAAATGTACGCGGTGGTGATATTTTCATCATCCAGTCCACCTGTGCTCCAACAAACGACAACCTGATGGAATTGGTTGTTATGGTCGACGCCCTGCGTCGCGCTTCAGCAGGCCGTATCACTGCTGTAATCCCTTACTTCGGCTATGCCCGTCAGGACCGTCGCGTCCGTTCCGCACGTGTGCCAATCACCGCTAAAGTTGTCGCTGACTTCCTGTCCAGCGTCGGCGTTGACCGCGTACTGACCGTTGACCTGCACGCAGAGCAGATCCAGGGCTTCTTCGACGTCCCGGTTGATAACGTATTCGGCAGCCCAATACTGCTGGAAGACATGCTGCAGCTGAACCTGGATAACCCAATCGTGGTTTCTCCAGACATCGGCGGCGTGGTACGTGCCCGTGCTATCGCTAAGCTGCTGAACGATACCGACATGGCAATCATCGACAAACGCCGTCCGCGCGCAAACGTTTCTCAGGTGATGCACATCATCGGTGACGTTGCTGGCCGTGACTGCGTGCTGGTTGACGACATGATCGATACCGGCGGTACGCTGTGTAAAGCAGCTGAAGCGCTGAAAGAACGTGGTGCCAAGCGCGTGTTCGCTTACGCGACTCACCCGATCTTCTCCGGTAACGCGGTAAACAACCTGCGCAACTCCGTCATTGACGAAGTGGTGGTATGCGATACCATCCCACTGAGCGACGAGATCAAAGCACTGCCAAACGTGCGTACGTTGACCCTGTCCGGGATGCTGGCCGAAGCGATTCGTCGTATCAGCAACGAAGAATCCATCTCAGCAATGTTCGAACACTAATCGAACACGGCCGAAAAACCCGCTGCGGCGGGTTTTTTTGTCTCCGGGTTTTATTTGTATGATTAATGCCTCCTTCACCTGCCATTCACATGACAGATGATGCGCATACGGATGATAGATAATTGTGAAAAATGTAGCCTCCTCACATGTTCTGCCCTTTCGCGCCCTCATCGACGCCTGCTGGAAAGAGAAGTACACCTCGTCACGCTTTGTCCGTGACCTCATTGCCGGGATCACCGTCGGCATTATCGCCATCCCGCTGGCGATGGCGCTGGCAATTGGCAGCGGCGTTGCGCCGCAGTACGGTCTGTACACCTCGGCCGTTGCCGGGATCGTCATCGCCCTGACGGGCGGCTCGCGCTTCAGCGTCTCCGGCCCGACCGCCGCCTTCGTGGTGATCCTCTACCCGGTTTCGCAGCAGTTTGGTCTGGCAGGCCTGCTGGTCGCCACCCTGATGTCCGGCGTCTTTTTGATTTTGTTTGGTCTGGCACGCTTTGGTCGCCTGATTGAATATATTCCCCTTTCCGTGACGCTGGGGTTCACCTCGGGGATTGGTATTACCATCGGAACCATGCAGATCAAAGATTTCCTCGGCCTGCAGATGCACCACGTACCAGAGCACTATCTGCAAAAAGTGGGGGCGCTGTTTATGGCGCTGCCGACGGCCAATCTGGGCGACGCCGCCATCGGGATTGTGACGCTGGGCACGCTGATCGTCTGGCCTCGCCTCGGTATTCGTCTGCCGGGCCATCTGCCCGCGCTGCTGCTGGGCTGCGCGGTGATGGCCCTCGTCAATATGTTCGGTGGCCACGTCGCGACTATCGGCTCGCAGTTCCACTATGTTCTGGCGGACGGTTCACAGGGTAGCGGCATTCCGCAACTGCTACCGCAGCTGGTGCTGCCGTGGGACAT
This sequence comes from Enterobacter sp. WP_7_1, assembly GCF_003688535.1. Classification (NCBI taxonomy): domain Bacteria; kingdom Pseudomonadati; phylum Pseudomonadota; class Gammaproteobacteria; order Enterobacterales; family Enterobacteriaceae; genus Enterobacter; species Enterobacter sp. WP_7_1. Next base: position 1,874,664 of record NZ_REFK01000001.1, read on the forward strand.
GCCCGGCTCCAGCTTCACCCTAAGCTGGGATTCACTGCGAGCCCTGCTTCCCGCCGCGTTCTCTATGGCAATGCTGGGGGCGATTGAATCCCTGCTCTGCGCCGTCGTTCTGGACGGCATGACCGGCACCAAACACAAAGCCAACAGCGAGCTGGTTGGTCAGGGATTAGGCAACCTCGTCGCGCCGTTCTTCGGCGGTATTACCGCAACGGCAGCCATCGCCCGCTCTGCTGCCAACGTGCGCGCAGGGGCAACTTCACCCGTTTCGGCGGTCATCCACTCCGTGCTGGTGATCCTCGCCCTGCTGATCCTCGCCCCGCTGCTATCATGGCTACCGCTTTCCGCCATGGCTGCCCTGCTTCTGATGGTGGCCTGGAACATGAGTGAGGCGCATAAGGTGGTGAACCTGCTGCGTCGCGCGCCGAAAGACGACATCATCGTGATGCTGATCTGTATGTCGCTGACCGTGCTGTTCGATATGGTTATCGCCATCAGCGTCGGGATCGTGTTGGCTTCCCTGCTGTTTATGCGCCGCATCGCGCAGATGACGCGCCTTTCCCCGGTTAACGTCGAGGTGCCTGACGATGTGCTGGTGCTGCGCGTGATTGGCCCGCTGTTCTTCGCCGCGGCGGAAGGTTTGTTCAGCGATCTGGAGTCCCGCATCGCTGGCAAACGGGTTGTGGTGCTGAAGTGGGATGCCGTACCCGTGCTGGATGCAGGCGGCCTTGATGCCTTCCAGCGCTTTGTGGCACGTCTGCCGGAAGGCTGCGAGCTGCGGGTGAGTAACCTGGAGTTTCAGCCGCTGCGCACCATGGCGCGCGCCGGCGTGCAGCCTATCCCTGGCCGACTCTCCTTCTACCCTAACCGTGAAGCCGCGTTAGCGGATCTGTGAGTGACCTGATGCAGAGAAACGTCTCTGCATCAACACCCCGATCGCCTGCTGGAGCCATGCAAGCACGGCAGGCGTCATCCAGGTTCCTTTCATCAGGTGCGGCTCCTGCTGCATGGCAGTACGAAACTTTTGCTGAGTTTCCGGGTTGGTGCCCGCGTAAGACTGGAACAATGCCAGCCAGTTTTCAGCCAGCTTTTGCGCCTCCTCCGAAGCGGGATCGATATTATCCCGCTGCGCCTGATGCAGTTTCGCCACCAGCGGCGGCCACTCCATCATGCGGTCAAAGTAGTGTGCCCGGGTAAAGGCCATCTCTTCGGCAGTGAGATACTTCTCCCATATGCTGAGCTTAGACTCAGCAAACGCGCGCGTGATGTAATCCGTCATCTCTGGCGTGATACCGGTCTGCACCTGCATCTGCGGTTCAACGCTGTGCATCTCGTTCAGCCGGGTGAGAAACTCCGGCTTGCCCGCCGTGTCCTGCTCAAGGCGCTCCATCCAGCGCGTCGCCAGATCCATCGCCCGAGCGTCCGTAGCGGGGATATGTTGCTCCAGTAGCGCACTGGCCTCTGCAACCAGCCCCGACCAAATAGCCGCCAGCGCATCCTTCTGCACCGCAAACGGCAGCTGCTGTAACTCTTCTTTGCTAAACCAGCGATCGTACATATTCATTAACTCCAGAGTCTGTAGCCAGGATTCCAGATCCGGCGTCGCATCGTCGATAAGCCCGGTTCGCAGCTCCACCAGCCGGTCGCGCAGCGTATGTATGCTGCGCAGCTGTTTATCCAGCAGCGTGATTTGCGCATCGAGTAACTCGGTTAACGACAGCGACTCCTGTTCCAGGAAATCCCTGATTTCAGCAAGTTCCAGCCCCGCTTTTGCCAGCGTCTGGATCATGTGCAGACGCTGGACATCCGCCAGGTTGTAAAGCCGGTAACCTGCCGCGCTTCTGGCAGAAGGCAGCAACAACCCTGTTTGCTCATAGTGGTGCAATGTCCGCACGGTGATCCCGGCGCGTTTCGCCAGCTCACCCACCTGAATCAACATAACTGCTCCTTTTTCTTTGCCAGTGGTGCCACTCTGGAGCCTTACGTTACGTGAGGGTCAACCCTTGATGCAAAAAAAAACGACTCCCGCGGGAGCCGTTTCGGCGTTCTTTTTCAGGCACTAGCTGTGCTTATGCTGATCGCGACGACATCGTTTATCGTAGTGGCGCACCCACCAGTATTTATCGCAGACTTCCTCATGGCCGCTCATGCGCGCCCCGGCGAGCCACAATACCGCACCAACGAAGATGCTCAATATCGCGCCGTGCGCGAAGTATTGCGGGAGGTTAATCTGAGGTAACTGGTTTAAAATGGAATAACCCACGCCGCCAACCATCACGAACAGCCCCAATCCCATCAGTACGTTACCGAGTAACGAAGCGTTTTTGCGTTTCATGTGTCACCTCCGGAACTTTGGGTTGTCAGGGGAAAAGCCCCTAATCCTTGTGTGTAAAGTATAGACAACGCCCCTTTTATGAGTTGCGTGAATGATCACAATTACAGATAACTCCCAAACAAAAGTTTACAAATAACACTTTGAACAGCTTGAAATTCTAATTGTTCAAATCAGAAATTATTCGTATTTCGCTGAGAAGATCGCAGAATTTTGTCAAGCGGCGCGCCAGACAGTAAACTACGCGCCAGATCTGGAACCCATTAGGAATTAAATCGTGACGATTAAACTGATTGTCGGCCTCGCCAACCCGGGCGCAGAATACGCGGCCACCCGCCACAACGCCGGGGCTTGGTACGTCGATCTGCTGGCCGAGCGGTTACGTGCTCCCCTGCGTGAAGAACCTAAATTCTTCGGGTATACCTCACGTATCAACCTTGCTGGCGCGGATGTTCGCTTACTGGTGCCCACCACCTTTATGAACCTGAGCGGTAAAGCGGTGGCGGCAATGGCAACGTTTTATCGCATCAATCCGGATGAAATTCTGGTGGCTCACGATGAGCTGGATCTCCCGCCCGGCGTGGCAAAATTCAAACTGGGCGGCGGGCACGGCGGCCACAACGGTCTTAAAGACATCATCAGCAAGCTGGGTAATAACCCGAATTTCCACCGTTTGCGCGTTGGAATCGGCCATCCGGGCGATAAAAACAAAGTTGTCGGTTTCGTACTCGGTAAGCCCCCGGTTTCTGAGCAGAAACTGATTGACGAGGCGGTAGACGAAGCGGCGCGCTGCACTGAAATCTGGCTGAAAGATGGGTTAACCAAAGCGACAAACCGCTTGCACGCTTTCAAAGCGCAATAATCCGCCCGATCCGGCTTTTTTACCGCGCGTCATGCGGGTTACGTGTATAATAAGCGTAGTTATTTACTTTTCATCAGTCGGTTATCGTTAACGGATTGATTATCAAGATATTAAGGTGATTTAGAAATGGGATTCAAATGCGGTATCGTCGGTCTGCCAAACGTGGGCAAATCCACCCTGTTTAACGCGCTTACCAAAGCGGGTATCGAAGCGGCGAACTTCCCGTTCTGTACCATCGAACCTAACACCGGCGTTGTGCCAATGCCGGACCTGCGTCTGGACCAGCTCGCGGAAATCGTGAAGCCGCAGCGCATCCTGCCAACCACCATGGAATTCGTGGACATCGCGGGCCTGGTAAAAGGCGCATCCAAAGGTGAAGGCCTGGGTAACCAGTTCCTGACCAATATTCGTGAAACCGAAGCGATCGGCCACGTTGTGCGCTGCTTCGAGAACGACAACATCATCCACGTTAACAACAAAGTGGATCCGGCTGACGACATCGAGGTTATCAACACCGAGCTGGCGCTCTCTGACCTCGACACCTGCGAACGCGCTATTCACCGCGTGCAGAAGAAAGCCAAAGGCGGCGACAAGGACGCGAAAGCGGAACTGGCTGCGCTGGAAAAATGCCTGCCACAGCTGGAAAACGCCGGCATGCTGCGCGCGCTGAAAAACCTGACTGAAGAAGACAAGGCGGCGATCAAATACCTGAGCTTCCTGACCCTGAAGCCAACCATGTACATCGCCAACGTTAACGAAGACGGTTTTGAAAACAACCCGTACCTGGACAAAGTGCGTGAAATCGCAGCGGCTGAAGGTTCTGTGGTTGTGGCTGTTTGCGCTGCCGTTGAATCCGATATTGCCGAGCTGGACGACGCCGACCGTGAAGAGTTCATGGCCGAGCTGGGTCTGGAAGAGCCTGGCCTGAACCGCGTAATTCGCGCAGGCTATGAGCTGCTGAACCTGCAGACCTACTTCACCGCTGGCGTGAAAGAAGTGCGTGCGTGGACGATTCCTGTAGGTGCGACTGCACCTCAGGCGGCTGGTAAAATCCACACTGACTTCGAGAAAGGCTTTATTCGTGCGCAGACCATCGCGTTTGAAGACTTTATCACCTACAAGGGTGAGCAAGGCGCGAAAGAAGCAGGCAAGATGCGTGCGGAAGGGAAAGATTACATCGTTAAAGATGGCGATGTGATGAACTTCCTGTTTAACGTCTGAGTCGTCTTGAATGAAAAAAATCCACGCCCTGGCGTGGATTTTTTTATTGCGGCGTTAAAACACATTGTCTAAAAGTTCTGCCTTCATGCTGGGTTCAAAGGGAATGATTTCAACAGTCGTAAGTTTTAACCTCTGAAAAGGATCCTCGCGCAAGCGCTCTTCCAGAGAGGCAAGACTCTCACACTTAGCGAGAATGACACCGCCGTTTCTTGGGATCCGTCTACCGGACGCCAGAAAAATCCCCTCTGCATACCCCTTTTTTAGCCACTCAACATGAGCAGGTATCGCTGCATCGATTTCATCGAGTGGTTTTATATAGGTCAAAATAACAATGTAAACCGTGGTCATCCTTTGCCCCTAAGTTAGGATTATCTCAAAGTAATAATTAAGTCGTTCGTTGGTTCTACAGAAATACATCCTCTTATGCCTTAAGCTAACATAATACTTTTTAGCGGAGATTTTAATCTTAAAAAGGGATCGCTATGAGATATTACTTTATGCTTAACCATAATAATGCCATAACATACATTAAAAACTGGCAAGCTCTTTCTTCTTAAGATTTTATTTAATCACTAAAAATAAAGTTATTTTCCGCTAGTTTATTTTTTTCCTTGTATTCCTTTTCCCACTCGAAGTAACCCTCAGGTTCATTTGAAGAAACGCCTTTGGTCCAATATTGATCGCCATAGACAATTAACATTGCCCAATGATATTCACTTTCATGACTGCGCAAAGCCACAGACATGTAATCATTTTCCGTAATACAAACAAGTGGAGAGGCTAATACTATACGCTCAGCCTCACTCTCTGTTTTATTAGCATATCCAACAATAATCGCTTTAATTAACTCAACCCAGCTATAGTGATTAAAAATAATAGTTTGATTAGAATTATTAAAGCGAATGCCATCGGTAATATTCATTATCCTTTACACCGATCTTTACTTTATATGTATCAAGTACGACCACTGTATAATTTGAGAAAATAGTCAATGGCGTACGCCTTACACCCATTCATTCACACCACAAGGCTTAACAAATCAGCTTACTGCATCATAACTATGGGATATTTCCCCAACCTAAGATTATATAACCTAATAATTCAGGTTAACCCGTTTATTTTTAAATGCGAAACCCTCACGTTCTTACTTAATTTTTCCACATTAAATTTCATATATATTCATACAACAAAGCGTCTATACTGCATCTCAAATTAATATTCTATCTGGCGGCATGTTTACTTTTTTTATTTGGAAAATCATCCCCCTAAACATAGTTGCATATTTTATAATCGCATTAAATACAGGTAAGTTTAATATCCACGGGAGGGTTAACTTCGTTGATGATAAACATTCCATATTGCCGGGAGAGATGCCGCGTCGATACAGTAAATCAGGATAGCCGTAATCGCTGTGACCATACTGAGTAATCCCCCTCTTTCGTAGTTGGATTGCTTCAACTCGCGGTCATCCCACAGTGTAAATGACGCGCGATTGCAGAGGGGATAATACTTTACGAATAGTTGCGAACTCACACACAAAAAATAATAATAAAACTCAGATGGACAACATGGAATACATATCCATTTATTGGCTCTACAATTTTATTCTCGTCAATCCCAACGTTCGTCAAGATAAGGTGTGATACCTTCAATTGTAAGAAATCTTGATTGACAATGGAAATTTAATTTTTCATCTTTTATAGATATTTCACTATAATTTTCCGTCGAAACAATCACAGGAGAGCAAACAAAACCCACCCTCATTCCTTTAACATCAAATTTAACCACATCCCCAAATGTCAACACAATACAAAGGGCATTGAATTCACTCTCTTTCCATTTTTTTGGGTAGTTAGATGGAATTTTTCTTGTAAAAAAACGACATGAAATATCAGAAAACCTTTCAAAGGTAAAACCATCGAACTCGACTAATTCCATGCTTAATTCCCCACCAAACATGAAATTAATTTTCTCTTTCCCTATTGCGTTGTCAAACCACATTTATAAACCCTCAAAATTATAATGACCATGAGTACCCGGAACACTACCTGTATTCAAGTTTTGTGGCGGCCTAACATTGAAATGGGGTTCAGCACCATGACCAGTGGTCGCTTTATCATGCCCCAAACTATGTTCCTGAATAAAAACAGGCTTGTTATTTGAATCCCTAAATTCATATTGTCGAGTTTTTATCGGCAATCCTTTTGAGTTTAGTATTTTGTTGCCTTCCCCATCTAATAGGTCTGGTCTGGAAATAGCTCTAGGGTGCTGATTCATAGGAATTCCCGCATCACGTTTAGCCTGCCTGAATGCATCTCTTCGACTAACTCCTTCATAACTGGTTTTTTTATTAGGTCCACCACTACTACATTTCGTCAACCCCCACGGATCCACCCACCCCAGCGCATTCGGCGCATACTGGTAAAGGTTTATCCCCCCCGCCAGCCCTATCGGGTCCTGCTGCGTAAACCGCCCGCAGTCCGGGTCATAATACCGGAACAGATTGTAGTGCAGCCCTGTCTCACGGTCCAGGTATTGCCCCTGCATGCGCAGGTTCTGAGAATATCCTGATACCTGCGTCTCGCTTTCCCGCAGCAGCTTGCCCCAGGCGCTGTTCACCCCTTCCCAGCGCACCTGCCCTTCGATATCCGTCATCCGCTCCGGCGTGCCGTTGGGCTGGCAGTGGAACCAGAAAATCTCCGGGGAATCAACGCCATCGATACGCGCCAGCGGATCGTAACTGTCCTGATCGCTGTAGACGTAGGTGAGCGGCACATCCCCGTGCACCTCCTGCAGCAGGCGTAACCCTTCCCAGACAAACCGGGTTGTGACCGGCTTGCCGGTTGGCTGTCCGCCCAGCATCTGGCGTCGCGTTTTGCTGATGCGTCGCCCGAGCGGATCGTAGCGGAAGCTTACCTGCGTCTGCGGTTTGTTGCGGTCCCGCGGCTGGCTGATAACCTCCGTCAGGCGATGTTCACCGTCGTAGCAGTAGTGCCAGCGGGTCTGGCCGTTATCTTTTTCCACGGTGCGGCCGTGGATGTCATAGCGCCAGCGAATGCCGTTCAGCTGCGTCAGGCGGTTGTGCGTGACCTTCTCAGCAGCACCTTCCAGCGGGTTACCGGCAGCGTCCCAGCGCCACTGCTCCTGTCCGGGCAGCGTGCCGTCCTGAACGAGCAGACGCCCGGCGCTGTCGTACTGCCAGCGGTACCAGCTGAACGGATTATCGTCCCGCTCTTCCCGCACCAGGTTATTGCGGTAGTCGTAATCCCAGCGGCGGGACCAGCGGCGCGGCGACGGGCGCTGCGCATTGCCGGTAAAGACGTCCCGGCGATGCAGTCGGCCGAGGCGGTCGTACTCGCTGCGTGTGGTCAGCAGCCCCTGGGTGCGGCTGGTCTCACGGTGGAGTTCGTCGCGGGTAAAATCAGAGACCGACAGCTTATCGAGAGCAATGCTGAGCAGATGCCCGCTGCCGTAGTAGAACTGCTTCAGCTCGCGTCCATCGGGCAAAGTAATCGAAGTGCGGTTGCCCAGCGCGTCATACTCCCACGCCAGCTCGCCGTGCTCGCCCGCCTCGCGCGTCACGCGACCGAGCGCGTCATAGTCAAAGGCGAGCTCCTGCTCTGCCTCGGTGGTCCACGCGTCGGCTGCAAGCGCAGGATGTAGCCCAATCCGGCTTAACAGTCCGGCCGGAGTGTAGTGGTAGCGGGTCTGCCCTTCCGGCGTGGTGCGGGCGACCAGCTGGCCGCTCGCGCTCCAGGCGAAGGCGTGGGTGATGGCCTCCGGATGACCTGCGGCAAGCGTGCGCGCTATCGTGCGCCCGCAGGCGTCGTATCGATACTGCGAGGCTACGCCATCAAGCCCCACCTCTTCCAGCAGCAGCGAGTCCGCGCCCCAGCGGAACTGATACGCTTCGCCGTTTTCGTTTTCTAGGGCAATCAGACGCCCGCGGCTGTCCCAGCGGCGACGGACCTCTTCACCATGGGTATTACGGGTGGCGGTTAAGCGCCCTGCCTCATCGTATCTGAACTCACTTTCTTTCCCGTCGGCGCCCGCATGCTTCACCGGCAGACCACGTTCGTTCCATTTGAGCGATTCCGTCCAGCCTTCCGGGCGATCGAGCTGCACCGGACGCCCTGCGGCGTCGTAGCGATATCGCGTCTCTTCCCCGTCGGCGCTAACTTCAGCCACCAGCCAGCCCAGCGGGTGATAGCGGTAGCGGGTAATACGCCCGGAACAGTCCGTCGAACGAACGATCTGCCCGGCCTCGTTGTACTCCTGGTAGCGGCTGTTTCCGGCGGCATCGACCTCTTCAACGACCAGGCCGAACGCGTCCCGGCGCAGCTGCGTGGTCTGCCCCATCGGGTCCACCACGCGCTTCAGCCCGTGATGTTCGTCGTACCAGAACCGGGTGGCGCTGCCGTCGGCTTCGATAATGGCCGCAGGAAGCGCGCGGTGCTCCAGCCAGGCGGTGGTGCGGGTATTGCCGTCGGCGTCGATCTCCTGAACCCGGTTGCCCATCTCGTCGTAGACGAAGGTGACGGCGTTTCCGAGCGGATCGATGCGACGCGTCAGAAGCTCGTTCTCATCCCACTCGTAGCGCCAGTTTTCACCGCGCTCGTCAACGTAGCGGACGATCAGATTCTGCGCGTTCCAGTAGTGGCGGCGCGTCTGGCCGTCGTAGTGCTCGACGGTCGTCAGCCCGGCGGCTAAATCGTAGCTAAAGCGGCACCCGTCGCCGGTGCTGGTGCGGTTTTCCACCACGCGCCAGTGGTCGAATTTTTTCCAGCGGTATTCGCTCTCCAGACCGCCCGGCATCCGGTGCCAGACCATCAGCCCGTGCTCGTTATAGCGGTATTCACGCGTCACCACGCCGGAGGCATCCGTCGCGTTCGCCAGCTGGCCGCGCGCGTCGTAGCCCCACTGCATCAGCGGCCAGGTTTGGCTACCGTCGAAATGGCTGGCAGCGGTAACGCGCTGCGGGAAACGTTCATCTTCATAGCGCAGGGTGACGTCTATCGCCCGCGGCTCGTCGTGAAGGCCTACCAGCCTGCCGTGCTCGTCCCACTCCGTCAGCAGCGCGTTGCCGTATTCATCGCTGAGGGAGGTCAGACGCAGGATAGATGGATTCGCCCGGGTCTGTTTATACAGACGCCATACCGCACCGTCATCGTCGGCAATCGCCACGTCGCCGTTCTCATTGCGGCGGATGATAATGCCTTCGCTGATGCTGTAAAACGCGCGGTCGACAGGCGGCAGCTCGAAGCTCAGCTCGCGCCCGGTTTCGTCGAACCAGGTGGCGTTGTTGTCCTCCAGCGTGAGATAGCTGTCAAAGGTCGTTGCCCAGCCCAGGCCGAACAGCCCTTCGCGGGTGGTCAGGCTGTTGTAGCTGCGCTGCCAGCGAAGCGGGAAGCGCCCCGGCAGCGAGAAATCGAGCTCGTCGTCGTCATTCAGCACCTTCACGCCGGTAGCGGCGTGAACCGGGTGCGAGGAGCCAAACACGGCATTCACTGCCATATCGGCCAGCATCCCACCGCCTGCCGCCGCCAGCGCGCAGGGCATGTTTTTCAGGATCTTGCCCGGACGCCCGCGCAGCAGGGAGAGCGCAATCATCCCCAGCGCCAGACCCGGCGTTTTACCGCTTTTGATATCGCGAACCGTGAGCGTGTCCCCGCCGATGATCACGTTCGGGGAGACGTCGTCAGAAACGGTGCCTTCGCAGGTGGTACGATCTTTCGCGCGCACCGCGGGCTGCCCGTTGATAAAGACGCTCTTAGAACCTTCCGCCAGATACTGCGGCCCGGAGTGCTTTTCGCACACCACCTTGTCTTCTTCCAGCGGCGAGGTTCCCGCTGCGGCAGAGGCCACGCTCGGCTGCCACATTTCGCTGCCAAACTGTCCGGCGGCGGAAAGCAGCATGCCCGCGTAATCGGCAAAGCTGCCCGGCGACTGCGGCTCAGGAGACGGCGTATCGGCGGGCGTCAGCGTTCCTGCCGCCCGCGCGGCGGGGATTGCGTTGGTCAGCACGTTACTGGAACCGGTGGTGATTTTACCCGCAGGCGACGGCGGGAAAAGCGCATTGCCTAATCCTTCCGCGGCGTTGCTGATATCGTCGGTGATCCCCGCCACGTTCGCCAGCACGCCGCCAATGATGCCGCTTAACAGACAGCTGGATCCAATTGCCGCCACGCCCGCTGCGGCTGCCCCCGCCCCCAGCAATGGCGCCGCTACGGTTGCTGCTGCGCCTACCGCCGCGCCGATCACCGCATAGGCGGCACCTTCCGCCACAATGCTGGTGATGTCAGCAAAAATGCTGGAGTGAATAATCTCGTCGCCCTTACGGGCCGCGTTGTTATCGCTCATGCCTTACACATTCCGGTTGTCGTTTAGCGTCAGACTCTGCTTAAGCGCGCTCCAGCGCACCTCATCCTCTTCGGTGAATGCCCTGAGTGCCGAGAGGGTAAAAATCATCAATACCGGTTTGCCCGGCGTCTGCACGGCCAGCTGTTTTTGCCACAGGCGCTGCCCGTTACGGTCAAACGTCGTCTCAACTTCCAGCCCGTTAATTTTTCCGTCAGGCCCGGCTTTTACGTTCCGGAATTCGCTCTGGGCAATTTCACCCATCTGAGGACGCAGCACATCCCACTGGCGGTGGAACTCTTGTTCATAGTCGCTGCCATCGGGGATAACGCCGCGGCTGACCACCACGGACAGCCCGCTTTCGTCATCGCGAATAATGTTCATGCTGTTATCCTGCCAGGCAGCAGGAAAAAGGGAAAACGAACCTTCCTGGAGGGTGTATTTCATAAGTGAACTCGGGATGATTAATATTGTGAGAAACAAAAAGGCCAATCCATGCTGGCCCTTTGGCTGGCTTTTTTATTATTTACGCCATTGACCTGACTGTTCGACTAAAACCTGGCTGCCTTTACTGACAACCAATTTCTCAGGTGCATACGTCACGGTATAAACGATCTCGCCATTCTTGTACGTTGAGCCGATTATTTTACATGCGGAGTCGTGCAGCGTTTTTCCCCTTAAAGAGATCGTACTGTTATCGCTTTTGCGCACGCCGAGATAAACCATCTGGTCACATTCGCTATCAAAATGGCCACACCTGTTTATCAGCGAAATAACGAACTTTTCGGTATCCAGTTTTCTGGTTTCAGCGTTATGAACCGAAGCGGCTTTACGTAACGTATAACGCAGCGGAGCATAATAATTTCCATTTTGAGGAGGAGTAGCTAAACGCCATTCCATTTCACTCCCCTTTATTTCCAGAACAGCACGTCCGCCTGGGCCGCCAAACGATGAGTTGAATTTAATATTGGCACGATTGCCAGCGATAGTACCTGTAAGATTACGCTCATCATCTTCCGGGCAATCTATGCGGTTTCCTCTCTGGGAGATATAGCAATAAGACCCGGTGATACGGTTGCCTGATTCAGCTAACCGCAGGGTTAACGTCGAGTCGTCCCCGAATTCGCCAGCCCACTCCCCGTCAAACGCAAGTTCTGACTGGCTGTTCGTTGCAAAATGCATCGCATTGAATCTGGCGGCCCACTGCTGAATATCGGCATTTATAACCGGGCTATTATCAGATGACCGATATCGTATAACGTCCGATTCCGGAACCACCCAAGCCGCAAAGATTTTGCCGTCAGGATTGATGACCAGTGCTGACGCATTCTCCTGGTAGAGATCCTTTAGCCAGCCTTCAACAAACAATCCGCCACCTGTGCTGGTATGCGGTTCACCAAAGACATCAAAGTTATCAATAAAGATCTGGTAATGATTTCCCAGCAACGCCCTGAGATTGTCTGTCACTTCGCTGTCGTTAACGATGCGGCTAACCGTTTCGAGCTTATTGTATTGCGATAATTCAAGCGCCGATGACGTTTCAACAACGCCTGTCAATAAAGCAGTGAACAATACGGCTGCCAGATACTTTTTGGTCATAAATTATTCTGAAGAACCATTTTCGTAATTCATTGTAATTTTCACAACCTTACTGTCTTTAACCTCAAAAGAGAGCAATTTCTTACCCAATTCATAGGAAACCCACTGCTCCGCGGAATCATTTTCGACCTGGCCATCGCCGTATGCATTGTTCAGTGCTCTGATTGTTGAACCCACATGAACTCCACGCGGCGTTAAAATATCTGAGGCAGTCAGCGTAATCTGGGAGACGATATAATCATCAACGCTTCTTTCTGCTTTATCCCACCAGAGATTGGAAGTGAATATTTCTAAACCATCCTTTTGATGCTGGTAGAATTTATAGTCCGTTCCGTCAAAAGGAACCTCACCGACAAAATGGCCTTCAAGCGGCACGTCAATTTTACGGGCAATATCAGGAGTCCATCTGTCGCCTAAAGCGACAGGCTGGCCTTTGACATTGACGGAAAAATCCTGTTTTGTCAGAACGGGCGGCATAGCTTCTGCCAAAACCACATTGCTGCTCAGACAGGTAAACATCAGGGCACAACAAAGAAATGTAGGTGTGTGTTTTTTCACATTAGTTGTCATTCAATGAATATTTATTGCACTTCTCGCCACTGGAAACACCGCCAGGACATGGAAGCAGCGTTTCTTATTCGGCGCTTATGACGACTGAACCCAGACAGTCAGGATTTTTCACGGTGAAACTGAAGCTCACCTTTTGTCCATTCATATCTTTTGGCGCTGTATAGCTGGTAACTTCGTTCTCAGAGCGGCCTCGTGGATAATCACTTAACGTCAGTTGCGGATAATGCTTTTTAACGGTATCGAGAGTGATGCACTGGCCGGACGGTGAAAAATTCAGTAAGGGTGCCATACCGTCACTTTCTTTACTTAAGCGTAAATCGATTGCAGTAATGCTCGTTCCATCCGCCAGTTTGATATCGTCGGCATTGTAGAAATTGATATATTCATTCTGTTTCGTCAGCCTGAACGACAACGGAGCGTTATCCAGACTGTTAACGGACAACGTTTTAAGTGATGCGCTCATTTGTGCAATGAACTGCCAAAGATCCTGTTTCTGCATGTTACCTCCTGCCATTCCCGTCGTTAATAAAGCCGCAAGCACCGCACCCGTTTTTAGACTATGGATAATTTTTATCATACCAACCGCCATAATAATCTTCGTAATATTGCCCTGTGGTAGACGTTTGTTCGCCTTTGCCAAAGATACGGCCTATCTGCGTACGCGCTTCACTTTCCTTTATAGCCCCACGTTCGAGAGAATCATAGATACTATTATATTGTGTCTGATTTGCCGGATTGCCCGCAATACCGATATCTCCACCCTTGTTGGCTATGATTTCGCGTTGGACCCGGATATTGTTCAACGTTGCAGCGCCTTCATCACTGAGTGTGCTGTTGAGATAGGCGTCGCGCGAAGAAAAATCAATGTTGGGTTCATATAAAGCGTGACCACTTTCATGTGACAGAGACTGAACAACCGCATTCGGATTACCGAGCTCGTTTTTATCAACGGTAATAACTCGCTTTTGACGATTGGCAAACGTCCCCTTACCTGCTTCACCTTCTTCAAATGTCCAGCCTCGTTTCTTTAACGTAGCTATGTCATTTTTCATGGTCGGTGATTTATCGACAAGACTATCTACATCCTTGCCATATCCGCTTGAAGGAGCATTGGAGGCTGGAGGCGTAGCGGTTTTAGAGGCTTCGGCAGGTGCGCTGGCAGCCGCACCTGCCTTATTCTCCTTTCCCGGCGTAAATTTCGCCTGCACCGCCGCATCAATATCCCCTTTATGCCCCGAACCCGGTGCCGTTGTGCCCGGCTTGGTTCCCGAGGTATTCAGATGCAGCTTACCGCCCGTGGTGATATACCCATCCCCTTCCACGAAGAAGTTAAACTCTTTGCCGATCAGGTTAATCTTGCCGTTAGCATTCAGCTCAATGGCGCTCTCACCGGAGACCAGCCGCAGCTTCGTCCCGGAAGCAATAACGTACTGCTCCACCGCCGCATCCAGCTTGCCTTTCCCCGTCAGGATCTCGGTTCCGCCCTTCACGGCCTGGGTTTGGTTCGCTTCCACGCGATGCAGTTCATTTTTCTTCACGTAATGGCTGCGCGCCCCGCCGACGCTGTGCGTTTCATCGTTTTTAACGCTGGTGTCCATGTTGCGTTCGGCCTGGATCCACACCTGCTCTGCGCCCGCCTTGTCCTCAAAGCGCAGGGCGTTGGCGTTGTCCACGGAGCCCCCCTTAGAGCGGCTCATAAAACCCATCTGCGTCGCCGCAGCCGGCAGCGCCCACGGCGGCATGCTCGCGTCGTTGTACACGCGACCGGTGATAATCGGCCGGTCCGGGTCGCCGTTGATAAAGTCCACCACCACCTCATC